>NZ_CP011040.1:0-1200000 GCF_000238255.3 Pseudoalteromonas spongiae UST010723-006 | reverse complement strand
TAGACTTTTTTAAATCGGTTAACGATAGTCAAGGGCATAACGTGGGAGATGAGTATTTAATTAAAGTTGCACAGACATTAAATGAGCGAATAAGTCGTACTGGGGACCTTGTTGCACGATATGGTGGAGAGGAATTCGCGGCTCTGCTTATAGGAGCAAATAAAGAACAAGCAACAACAGTAGCCAACGAAATATGTAAGATGGTCGAAGCTTTAGCCCTTCCTAATGCGCTTTCTAAAGTCAGTAAATATGTTACTGTTAGTATTGGTTTATGTGCAACAAGTTCAACAAGCAAAGTAGATTATATAAGTTGTTTAAAGGCTGCTGATGAACAGCTATACAAAGCAAAACATGCGGGTAGAAATCAAGTTTGCGCTACTTCTATTGATAATACAATTGCCGATTGATTTGATTAAGATAAAAACTGACATGTGAAAAATTGAAAGTTACCGTTTTGATAACTGTGTCTAACCTGATACTAAGTAGACAATTAATAAGGTTTATTTTTTGTTGAGGATATTCCTAAAAACTTGTTAGCAAATACTTTAATAATGCGTTTAACTCTAACAATATAAAGTTAAAACGCATTAGTTTTATTTTTTATTTACGCTTGATTAAGCAAAAATGCTTCTTACCACGCTGAATTAGCCAATGATTATCAGTCAATGGTAAACCTAATTGGATATCGTCTGATGTTATTTTTGATCCATTTACACTAATCGCTTTATCTTTAATTAGCTCTTTTGCAACACGCTTTGATTTAGCTAACTTTGATTCCACCAGCAATTCGATAATGTCTTGCTGAGAGCTTTCGATACTTGGAAGGCCATCTAACTCAAGTTGTTTTAGATCACTATAACTCAGTTTGGCTATGTTACCTGTGAAGAGGGCTCTTGAAATACGCTCAGCGCTGAGTACTCCAAGGTCGCCGTGAACAAAGCGGGTCATATGTTGCGCAAGAATTTTTTGTGCCTTAGGTTTATTGTTACAGGCTTTATCCTTAACCGCTATCAGGTCGATTTCATCACAGGACAAAAAAGTATAGAACCTAAGTAAGTTGTAAACATCAGAATCGTCCACGGATAACCAGAACCGGTAAAACATGTATGGAGATGTTTTGTTCGGATCAAGCCATATTGTACCGGATTCTGTTTTTCCAAATTTAGTACCGTCAGATTTAGTTATTAACGGTAGAGTGAAACCAAACGCTTGTTTGTCATTTAGACGGCGTGTCAGGTCAATACCACTTACAATATTACCCCATTGATCATTTCCTCCAATTTGTATACTACAACCATACTTTCTATTAAGAACCGTAAAATCAAAGGACTGAAGCAACCCGTAACTAAATTCTGTAAAGGAAATACCTTGGTCAGGTCTTAGCAGTCGTTGCTTAACAGATTCGCGCTTGAGCATATTGTTGAGTGAGAAATGTTTACCTACCTCACGGAAAAATCAATGACATTAACTTCTTTCATCCAATCTTCATTATTGAGGATGAGCATGGGCTTAGTTAGATGGGGCGTAAGTACACACTCAATTTGAGTCATGAGTTCTTGGGCCCAATCACTTACTACTTCTTTCGCATTCAAACTGCGTTCTATAGTTTTGAAACTTGGGTCGCCAATCATGCCTGTTGCACCACCAACAAGAGCAATTACTCGATGTCCGGCATCTTGAAAACGTTTGAGTAAAACGAGTGGAACTAAATGCCCGATATGTAGACTACTTGCGGTGGCATCAAAACCGCAATAAACAGTTTGTGACTGGCTAAGATGCTTCTGTATTTGCGCCAAATCGCTAGCTTGAGTAATTAATCCGCGTGTTTGTAGTTCCTGTAAAAGTGTCATCTATAACGTCTTATTTTTATAAATTAGTGATGTACAGATTACGAATTCAAGCTTAAACGCGATATATCCCTAAAGGGATAATGGCTCAATTTAGTGGATAATAATGTGATTGAGAAAGATTTGGAAAAGTTCACTGAGAGATGTCACTCTAAGTTGCGCGTAGATACGTTTACGGTGGTTTTTTACCGTTCCTTCGGCAATGCCTAATTGTTTTGCTATCTCTTTAGTATCAAGCCCTTGTAAGATTAAACGGGCAATTTGCTTTTCTCTAGTTGAAAGTAAATCTTTGCCAAAAGAGTGTAGGGCTTCTCGTATAAACTCTCGTCTATTGTCTGTGTAAGACTCAGGTATAATGACTTGCTCAGCAAGCAAGAATTCAGTTTGTTTCCAATGTTGCTTACATAGAGATTGAATGATTGTAAAGTACGACTCTAACGTCTTGACGTTTAACAACGAAAATGAACTTCCTGCATGAATGCGACCTAAAAAGATAACGACCCAGCGTGTTGCTTCAACATTAATGAGAATACTTAGCTCATCTTTCCAGCCTGTTTGTAGGTAAAATTTATTGCTGTATGTTTGAAATCCCAGCTCCCATTTAACAACGTCTTTTAATGCAAAAACACCTTGTTGTTTGTTATTGCTGAACATTTTGTAGAAAGGAGTATCTTGAAAAGCGCGAGTGAGGTAATGATAGAAAAGTAACTCACGATTACTTTCAATTGAATCGTAAAGGTATATAGGGTGTTTTCCTTCACGTAGACCCAAAATTACGGCGCAGTCATAATCAATTATGGAACCGACTAGGTTCATTAGTTTAGATGCAAAACTCAGTGATTTAAGAGAGGAAATAGAGTCAGCAAGTAGATTATTAAATTCTGATTGAGGCATATCGCGTTTTATTAACAATAGGGCGTTTTAACATAGCGTATTTACCTAAATTGCTCAAAGCGGAGTAAGAATCGTTAATTATTAATAAACTTACATACTCAACTATTCTCTACTTAACCAAACCTTCATTGCTTAGCTATTTTTTGGCTCAAAATGAAGTGTTTTCGCCCAGATAAAATAAGTACTAAGAATAACACTAAAGAACTTAAATTTTTACTTGTTGTTCATTGTCACACTGTAAAAAAATATTATTTCATTAAATCTGCTATGATACTCATGTCTTGAATGCCAGCTTCTTTCATTGCTTCTTGTAATGCTCTAACTGCATCAAAACGAGCAATCTCAAGAGAGTTTAAATGGCTTTGATGGCCATCCAATGTTGCTTGTTTTACTTCTTCACTTTCATAATCTGCACTTTTGGCCTCAATTAGTGTTTGTTCTGCTACTTTGATTTGTTCAACGATGCGCTCAATTGCTTTGATCATTTGTTGAATATGTTCAGGTAATTCAGATTTTTTATCACTTTCAGGGTTATTACTTTCTTTTAATTTTTTAAATGCTTCTGTTGAGATTGATACCTGAACATCGCTATTTTCTTCGTCAGCTTGTTTGTTTTCAGCACTATCAATGTTGTTATCCGGATTTGTTTTTTGTGAGGTAGTAGTATGAATACTACTGATGCTAGAAATGCTCATTACTGTCCTTGGTTAATTAATAAAGCAAATAGATTTAGGCCATACGCGATAGATGTCGGCTGATTTTTAAATTAGTTAAGTATTTTTTATCTCCAAGGTAAACAACAGTACACTATTTTGTTTTTAATCCGTTTAATTTACAGATGATAGCATAGACGTTAGGCTGTTAAGAATCACACTCAAATAATTTGATTTTCAACTATAAAGAGCGGGTTTCATGTCAGAATTTACAATTCGTCCTATGTTGGCTGATGAGCTAAAAATCGCCATTGATTGGGCTGCAAGAGAAGGTTGGAACCCAGGTTTAAACGATGCTGAGCTGTTTTATTTGGCAGATCCCAATGGCTTTTTTGTTGGAGAGTTAAATGGTGAAATTGTCGCAGTTGGCAGTGCGGTCACTTATGATCACACGTATGCGTTTTGTGGCTTGTATATTGTTGCACCTGAGCATCGAGGTAAGGGTTATGGTTTAACTCTGACCAAACACCGCTTAACATATTGCGGCGATCGAAATGTTGGCATTGATGGTGTGCTGGAAAATGTCGAGATATACAAGCGCATCGGTTACGTGCCTTATTATCAGAATAAACGCTTTCAAAAATTAGCCAATGCGACAACTCGTTCGGCGCAGGTTGTTGATATTAAAAAAGAACATCTTCCTCATATTTTAACTTACGATAAGCCATGTTTTGGTGCTACGCGTGAGCAATTTCTAGCTGCGTGGTTATTACAACCTCAGGGTAAGTCTGTATGCTTTTTACAAAACGGTGAAATTAAAGGTTATGCAGTCAGGCGCAAGTGTCAGGAAGGTTATAAAGTAGGGCCGCTTTTTGCTGATTCGCCAGATATTGCATTATCGCTTTTTCAGGCGTTGCAGGTGGATATTCAAGGGGAACAGATTATTTTAGATGTGCCCGAAAACAACCCACAGGCAATCTCTTTAGCTGAATCGGAACGCATGGATGTAGTGTTTGCCACAATGCGCATGTATCAAAAAACAATACCCGCTACCGCACGTGATAAAATTTATGGCATTACCACCTTTGAGTTGGGTTAACATGCAAAAAACAAATAAGCCTTTTATGATGAAATGGTTGTTTGCTATTTAAATAGTATCGCTGGTCTATTTGGAAACTAATACCTTCATCCATAATCATTAGAGGGTTATCCCCAGAAAAGGTGTGTAAAGCTGTTTAAAAGTACTATTTTATCATTTAAATCATGGTGCTAGGTGAGCTAATACTTTTGTTATAAATAACTAAAAGTTACCCCTTTGTAGCAAATCGGTATATATTATTTGCGCCGCTTTAGGCTAGCGTAAACGTAAAGCGGCGCACACAGTCTATTTTAACGAAAGACTTCTACCAACGCGTGTTTCACTGCGCGCACGAATATAACGAGCATCGTTTACATCTTTGATGTGGTTAATTGCATGCCAAGTGCCTTGTTTATCTTGCACCTCAATTGCAAAGCCAGGGTAAGGCGTAAATGCATCTAGCTTGCCGTTATTAACCGCTGCTGCAACGGTTGGTACGCGATAAAATACTCCTTGCTTTTCTAACTTTGCAATTTCTTTTAAGCCAACCAACGCGGCGAAGCGCTGCCAATCAGTATCCCTTTCGGCTTGTTTTTGTGCCGTAAACACACCGCTTTGCTTATCATAGATACGCCCTTTTTCAGCGTAGCTAAGTTGCCAGTCGGCTTTGTGCCAAGCGCGTTCAGCTAGCGCCAATAAGCGCGGATAAAGCATGTATTCGGCTTGGTTATCTGAACGTAACATTTCGCTCCATAAATGGCCTTGCAAGCCTTTAAATTGAATACCTTGGTTTAGACGCGCTTGGTTATCATCAGCGCGATATGCGAGGTGCTCTTTGGTTTGCCAAATTTCTGCGTGAGCAGGTAAGTTTTCGGGCATAAAGCCAAACACTTTATAACCGTCAATGGCACGTGCCGCCCAATGATTGCCGCGCTCTTCAGGGTGGCTTTGGTAAGGGAAATCAAAGTAGGTAACTTCGGGTGTAGAAAGTACCATATCCCAGCCTAAATTGGCTTGCTGGTGTACTTCCTTGTAGCCACCCTCGGTGATCATCGACCAGCCGTTAGACTGTACCTTTGACGGCATATTCTGTGGATTAGTATCACCTAAACCATCATTCCAAGCCGCTACTTTTATCCCTTTGCTGGCGACTAATTGCGATACTTTTTCAATAAAGTAGCCGTTAAATGAGGTTAGCTCAGGTGTGCTGGCTTTAAGGGCGTTACATGCCGGGCTATTAAGCCACGCACCGGCCGTTTCGTCCGCACCAATATGATAAGTGGCAAGCTCTACACCAACTTCGTGGTGCATCGCGATAAGTTCATCAATCACTTTTTCAATAAAAGTATAAGTGCTTGGCAAACAAACATTGAGAGTGTTGTCGTTATAATGCTGAATTGATGAGTATTGGGTGGTGTCATTTGCTTCACTTAACCAGTACTGCTCGGCTTTTTGTTGCTCGCCCACTTGCATGTATTTTCTGTAACGCGCATCCATGGCTTTTACCGCAGCGCGTGAATGCCCTGGCATATCCAGCGATGGAATGACTTCAATATGGTTAAGCGCAGCAAATTTTAAAATCTCTTGGTAGTCTGCTTTGCTATAAAAGCCATTAACTGGGCTCGATTTGTCGATACCTGCGCCTAATTGTGGCAATAAACATTCGCTTTCAGTTAAGTCAAAACAGCGATATGCGCCGACCTCGGTCAGCTCTGGTAAGTCGTTAACGGCTAAGCGCCAACCTTCATCGTCGGCTAAATGGAGGTGCAATTTATTGAGTTTGTAGGCCGCCATTTGTGACAAGGTATCTAAGATAAACTGTTTACTACGGAAATTTCGTGCCACATCAATATGCAAACCTCTAAATTCAAAATGCGGTTCATCAACTATGGTAAGGCTTGGTACGCTTAAATTATCCAGGCTGACTAAGCCCGCAATCGACATTAGTGCGTAAAATGCACCGGTGTTGCTGCTCGCTGTGATGGTAATGGCATTGGGCGCTAGGGTTAACTGATAGGCCTCATTGGCGAGTGTATTATCAATGTTAAGTTGTGTTGGAATGCCTGTTTTGGAATGGCCAATACCGAACAGTTCAAGGCGTGTTAACGCCGCAGACAGCGCGTTATTGTTGGCAAGCTCAGGTGACAGGTTTAGCCCCTTGCTGAGCTTTACAAGATTATCGGCTGAATTAATGTTAAGGCGACTTGGTTTCGGGATTAAACTCACTGGCGCCGTGTTAAGGCTCGGTTTTAACTGCGTTTGATAGAGATATTGTGGCGACATCCACGGCGTTTGGTCTTGTTTGCTTACGCGTAACTGCGCAAGTGAGGTAAATGGCGCAAGGTAGGGCTGGCGCTCAAGACCGGTTTCAGGATCTATGCGAGTATGGGTGCTTTTAATCTTGCGTGCAGTTACCTTATCGCTCGCAGCTCTATCGCTAATAATGTAGTTTGGCATAAATTCGGAACGGGTAATTTGCGAATCTTTGCTGTAAAAATGGATCACCTCTGGGGTATTTTTAGTAAACCCTTTAAAGTGTTTTTTTGCGGAAATTTTGTGAACGTCGCCGTTGATATGGCTAATATCAAAGTGCGGTGATTCCACAGCATAAATTGGCATCAATTGGCTAAAAAATATGGCAAAGTTGGTGTCTTTAAGGTCACTTGGGTTGGTCAGTGTTAACTCAGATAAGTAACACTTTTTTTCATCGCCTGGGCAACTTTTGGGGCTGGCACTAATTAAGCGATAGTTAACATCAAGCTCGTTGGCAAGCGTATCGATGGTGTGTTGGTTGGCATTGACAAGCTTCGGTGTTACTACACATAAAACAGAAAGGGCTAATAACTTATTCACCTGTTGCTACCTCTTCTAAAAAAAGCTGATAAGCGCCAAACAGCGCAGTATTTGTATCTTGGGTGTAATGAATTTGCAGTGCGCTATAAACGCTTTGCGGCAGTTGCTTAAGTAATGCTTGCTGTAACGCATCAATAAACAGTGGGGCACTTTTGGCGATTGCACCGCCAAACACCACTTTTTCAGGGTTAAACGCTTGCACTACTTGTACTAGTGCGTGGCCTAAATGCTTACCTAGTTCGGCAAACACCGCCAGTGCGCGGTTATCACCTGCTTGTGCTTGCTGATAAGTGGCAGCGCCATCTAAACCTTGTTTTTTAAAGAACTGGCTTGAACAATAGTCTTCGATAATGCCGTCTAAATAGGGGAAACTACCAAACTCGCCAGCGGCAGATTGTTTGCCGGTATAAAGGCGGCCATTCAAGATTAAGCCCGCGCCAAGGCCTGTGCCTAAGGTGACACCGACTAAATTTTCATAACCCTGATAGGCTTCGCTCTTATAAATGCCATAGGTAAAACAATTGGCATCGTTATGCACTAAAACAGGCCGAGCAAAGCGCGCTTCAAGCAGCGTTTTAAGCGCCACATTTTGCCAGTGTTTAATATTGAGCACCTCAATAACAAAGCCGCTATCACTCTCGACTAAGCCTGGCACACCAATGCAAATGCCACGGCATGCCTTTGTTACAAAGGGGGCTAAATTATTAAATAAAAACGCGTTAAAGTCGTCTTTACTTAAGCTCGCATCAATTGGCAAGGTATGCGATTTAATAATCTTGCCATCTGCAATGTTTGCGATGGCAAGTTTAGTGCCGCCTAAGTCAACACAGGTAATAAACGGGGTATTGCAACTAGTCATTACTGCTCTCTTAATCTACTGCGATACGTTTTTTATTAAATTGAATGGTGTGATTTTTAATCAGCGGCTTAGCCCAAATACTAACGCTGAAAATAAAGCCCAGTGGAATAAACAACACTAACAGTGCTACACGTAAATCGTCTGAAAACTCTGCGATAAAGCCAATAATCGGCGATGCTAACGCACCACCTATAATGCCAGTACATAAAATACCAGACACTGCACTGTGACCGTTTGCAACCGAATTTAGCGCAAGTGAGAACAGTACAGACCACATAATTGATAAAAAGAAGCCTGCTGCTGGAAACGCCACAAGCGCAACTTGCTTGCTGCCAAAAATAGCGCAAGCAAGTGACGCTGCAGCACCCAGAGAAAACAGTTTTAGCACTAATTTAGCGTCGAGCACTTTTAACAGCACTAACCCTAATACACAGCCAATGGTTAAAAATAACCAAAACTGACTGACCACTTCAGTGCCTTGGGTATTGGGATCAAGTCCGTGGTAAGTCTCTAAAAAGACCGAAATCGAGTTCGCAATGCCTTGCTCTAAACCGACATAACAGGCAATTGCAATAAAAGACAGTAATACGGTTTTGTCTTTAAAAAGTGCTAACGAATCGGCAAGGTTGCTGTTCTGTTGTTGCTGAGGCTCGCGCGCGATTGGAGTAAAAAAAGTAATGGCCAACATCACTAAGCTAATAACCGCAAATAGCGCATACATAATTAGCCACGCTTTATTTGGTTCAGTGAAGGCCGCAAGTAGTTGCCCAGTTGGTGTACCATTTTCAATGTGGCTAACCAGAGTGCTGTACACTAATGGTGATAATGCCGCTGCTGCACCAAATAATAATTGAGCCGATACAGAATAAGCGGCAAAGTTTTGCTCGCCACCGGCGCGTCGAAGCA
Source organism: Pseudoalteromonas spongiae UST010723-006 (assembly GCF_000238255.3). NCBI lineage: Bacteria > Pseudomonadati > Pseudomonadota > Gammaproteobacteria > Alteromonadales > Pseudoalteromonadaceae > Pseudoalteromonas > Pseudoalteromonas spongiae. The sequence continues at coordinate 1,190,910 of NZ_CP011040.1, read as the reverse complement.
GCGGATTAATCGCTACTTGTAGTAGTGCCATCGCACTGCCAATGGTAAACAGCGCAAACATTGCCATAGCAAAATTAGGCAATAATACAAATAATATAGCGCCGAGTGCCGCCAACGCAAACGCCAGTAAAATAACAAATTTTTCCCCTTTTTTTTGTGCGATTAGTCCCGCTGGGATTGACATTAAGCCGTATGCGGCAAAAAAGGCAAAGGGGAAAAATCCAGCTAACATCAGACCAATTTGATAGCTTTCAATCAGTGCGGGAAAAATAGGGCCGAGTAGGTTTGAAACAAACGAAATCACAAAAAAGGTGATTAAGACTAAGAGCACGACGGGATAGGCTTTCATGATTATTTCCTGTTTATTATTGGCTTTATTCGTTTATTAGTATTTTTCGTTCGCCAAGAGCGTATGGGTGAGGCTGCGACAAAAATTAATTTTTGACGGGCAGACAAAAACAAGGGGATTGCCACAGCCTCGCGCTTACATGTCCTGTAAGGTGATTTCTTAGGGGGAAATACCGAGTAGACTGTAAACGTTATCTAGTGTGCCAAGATAAAGAAATAGATAGCGGTATTTTTCTATTTATTAATAATACTTTTCAATCAAGCTAACTGCAGTTTTCGATCGTTTCAGGCGTGATTTTGACTTTTGATGGAGCGTTAATTGAATGCGCCCATCACCGCTGAAATGTTGTAAGTTTTGAGAGTTTTTTGAGATAAGCGGATCTACTTATTGTAAATATCGAATCAAATTACTCCAAACAAAACAGGAGCTGAAGCCGGTATCACAGCATTTAGGTTATTTTAAACCACTTTAATAAGTAACCCGTTAATTTTATAGGTACATACTTGTTCGACTTTTAGCGAATAGTCTGAAATACAACTTAACGATAAAATTGAAAAGTATCGTTACTTGATAGAATAGTATCTTTTGTTATGCACGATTCTGTTGAAATGGTTTGTAGTAATTGAATTAAGTTAGTTATTAAATTATGCGTGCATTTTGCGAAAAGGTGATAACGCCTACCGATGCGTCATGGCGGTATCATAAATACCTGATGCCATATCTGCCGTTCAGTTGGCACTACCATCCTGAATATGAAATTTGCCTAACATTAAACAGTAAAGGTATGCGCCATATTGGCGATCATATTGAGGAATATGGTGAGCTAGATTTGGTTTTTGTCGGGCCTAATTTACCGCACACATGGCAATCTGAAGCAAACCAAGATGGCTCAGAGCAAATCGTGTATGTAGCGCAAATTCCCGTAAAATGGCTTGATAAGCTAGCGCGTGACCATAAAGAATTGCAAGGCTTACTGCCAATGTTAGCGCGTTCGCTAAAAGGCATTAAGTATTCAAAAGAATGCGCAATTGAAGCAAAAGCGTTATTTGAAGCTATGGATAATGCGGGGGCAACTCAGCGTTTGTTTTTATTACTCGATTTGCTAGATAAAATGCAGCACGACGTCGAACAAGTTACTTTATCAACCCCAATGTTCGCATTTGGTAAGCAGATGGAACAAGATAACGGCAAACTTAACCAAGTGATTGAGTTTATATACCAACACTACACAGATAATTTATACGCCGATCAACTTGCAGAACTGGCGCATATGTCAACCAACCACTTTCATCGCTATTTTAAACAGCGCACCGAATGCACGCTCACTGAGTTTATTAATCGTTTACGCATTGGTAAAGCGTGCAAGCTGTTGGTGACCAGTTCATCACCCATTTCGGTGATCAGCGACCAATGCGGTTTTAATAACGTGTCTAACTTTAATCGTCGTTTTCTAGCGTTTAAAGGATGTACGCCGCGTAAGTTTCGTCAACAACTCATTAACCACAACTTAATTAATTGAAATTGTTAGTTTTTGCAACAGCCCATGTATTTGAAAGATAAAAGGGCACGTGCGTGCCCTTTGGTTTGTTAACTTAGTGGAATAAGGCTGAATTACAGCCCATCGTTACTAAAAACCAGGGAAGGTGTGTAAATACAGGCACAGTTAAACCACTTCACCGAAATCACGAATTGTTAGCACATAAGGTGTTTAGCAATATAACTGCGCTAACTGAATTGGCATTATTTTAGACAAAAACACTGTATCAGATTGATATTTATTTTAAGTGAATTGATAATTATTCTCAATAGTGTTTATTGATCTGTAACAAATAAACTTCATCTACCGAGAAACTATTTATCGCTAACTAACAAAGCGTTATATTAAACAAAATTGTTTTTAAGACATTTCAATGATTGAATTTTGTAGTTATAAATTAGTGCCAGCTAGCTTTAACCCTTGGCGAGAAGAATTTTTAACCGTCGCAACGCATATTATGCAACGCCTTGATGATCCTCGTTTTACCTTTTTACATTTTGGCTCGTCATCATTTTATGTTGCCGGCAAGGGCATCATTGATATTTCTATTTTATATCAACCAGGTGAATTGGAATCGGCAGTCGAATACATCAAGCAGTTTGGCTTTGTTGACCAACACAGTAATAAGCCTTTTCCAGCAACACGCCCGCGTAAAGACATAGGCGTTAAATATAATGGTGAAGTGTTTAATGTGCATTTACATGTTATTGAACACAATAGCGAAGAGCATTTAAAACAAGTCGCTTACAAACAACATATGCTCGAAAATCCAGAAGATAGAGCTGCTTATGAAGCAAAAAAGAAAGCGGTACTAGCTGAAGGTAATACCGTTCAAGATGACTACGGCAAAGCAAAATCGCCTTTTGTGAAAGACGTATTGGCACGTTTAGCGTAAATCAGTCAGTTTTTATCTAACTGTTTTAAATTTTATTAGGAAGTTTCAGATAAAGAATGCCGGCAATGTAGCCTTGCCGGCATTAAGATCACTTTAATGGGAAACCAAAGTGAAAGCGTTAAACCGATAAGCGTATTTTTTTGTTTAAATATAAAATATGCGCTTATTAATGGTCGTGTTCGTGCTCTTCTTCTTCAAACGCGCCTAACCAAGTTAGGTTGCCAATACCATCTTCAAAGGTTGCAACTTCATCAACTGTTTGATGTTCTATATCAATTTGATACACGGTATTGCCGTACGCTAGGTAAACGTGATTATTTGCTTTATTTGCAATAAGCTTAGCGCTTTTTTCAGCATCTAGTTCCGTAATCGCGGCGAAACGTGCGACACTTTGCCACTGCGATTCTTGGTTATACACATTAATATAGCCAGCTTCGTCTAATACGACGATTGATTCTTCATCACCGCTAACACCGTACGCTAAGTAGCTAGTAATACCTTCAGCTTGCCATTGGAATGGGCTAATTTCATCTGTTGTTAAATCAACAGCAAATACGCCCCCGCGTGATAAGCCGATAATCGTGTTGTTTTCCTTGCTACCAATAAATTTACCAATGCGCACTCCGACTGGTAATTCTTCTGGGTTAGCGATTTTGCTAGACGTGAATAACTCACCTTCTTGTTTTACTTTTACAACGCCGTCATTACACGCAAACGCGATATAGTCTTCAGTTTGGAAACTACCGTGAAGATCAGGGCACGCGTGTTCAAATGTTTGTTCTTGGTGGAAGTGATCGTTATGTACTTCAAATAAACCAATTGTTTCAGGTAACGATGTTTCACTGTTTACATCACGAATAGTGGCAAGTACGAAGCCATCACGAATTTGTCCTGTACCGTGTTGATAGGTTTCATAATGGTGTTCAGCAACAATGCGGCTTTCAGTAATACTTTCGTCAGAAATAATTGCAAACCCGGCATCTGCAGATGCGTCTTTATCACCGTCAAAAAATACCAATGCTTGCTCACCAACAGGCACATAGTGCGTTGGTTTTACATCGAGTAATTCAAACGAGTTAGCAGATGGGGCATCTTCATGCAGATCATGATGATCGCCGTGTTCTTCTAAATAAATACCGCCATCAATAAATTCAACTAGGTTATCGTTACGCTGAATTGCTACCGCATAGCGACCATTAGGGCTGGCATAAAGTGCAGATACAGTGTTAGTAACAGAAAATGTGTTAATGACTTGATTGCTAGTTAAATCATAAATACTAACTTGATTCGAACCGGGAGAGTTGATCGCTAGGCGACCCGCAGGTAATTCAAGTTCTGGATGAGGCTCAGAAGGCTGATCTACAACCGGAGTATTGTCAATTACGGTGTGCTTGTCTGAACCGCAGGCGCTCAGTAGGGAAACCAAAATAGCACTTGCAAGCGCTTTACGTGTCATCTTTTTATCCTTGTAATGTTATATGGTAACGTTAGTTATTATGTTATACTATAACAATTAAATGCAAGTGTTATTTGGTATCAGACCTGAATAAGGAATAGTGCAACTGTCTAAATTTAATAGTAGAAGGGTATTTTAATAGTTATAGGGCGTAGTGATTACAGAGTTTAAGGCGAATTTTCTTATTACAATTTTAATGCAGAGAAAATTAAAGCCGAAATCAGTAATAATCGAGAGTAGTACTTCGTTATCCAAAACTGAATCTGTTTAATTCTTAATATGGCGAAATTGTACGTAATTTAAGGTACAAGAGAACTTGAACTAGACGATGTGCTTATGAAAAAAAGCCGGAATAACAGAGGTTTTTTAGCCTTAGAATAGTCTAGGTTTTCCTTTTAACTCGGTATTAAGTAATAGAGGTTTTGCTTAGCGGTTGCGCCCTTTGACCAAACAGTACATTAAAAAGTTAAAAAAAGGCGCTCATTTGAGCGCCAAACACGGAATCGTTAAAAGCGAAACTAGGCTTCGTTGCGCTTATAAAAAGCAATTATTGCCAGCGCAACAAAGGCTAAAATAAAGCAATAGTAAGAGCTGGTTGCAACATCCCAAGGCGTAATATGGAAAGTTGCGCCAAGTAATAGTGCTTGTGCACCGTATGGCAAACTGCCTTGCATTACACAGGCGAAAATATCGAGCAAACTTGCTGAGCGTTTAGCCGGAATATTGCCGTCTTCAGCAAGCTTTTTCGCAATTGGGCCTGCGACAATAATTGATACTGTATTGTTTGCAATACATAAATTAGAAGTAAGTACTAACGCAGCAATACCAAACTGGTCGGCTACTTTACGATTCCATTTAGCAACAACAGCAGTGCCTTTTTGAATTTTGTGAGCGATATAATCAAGGCCACCATTTACACGAATAAACTCAGACAGGCCGCCAATAAACATCGACAACAAGAAAATTTCTTGCATGCCTTTAAAGCCCTCGTAAATATCTTTAACAAATTGACCACCTTGGTAGTCACCAGTAAAGCCCATTAAACCGGCAAACACAATGCCACTAAACAGCACGACAAACACATTCAAGCCTGCGACTGCAAGCACCAAAATAAATGCATAAGGTAATACTAATAATAAGTCGTAATCCTTAACATCAATGATTTCAGGTTCAGGCGTTAAAAAGGCTAACAGTAATACAGTTAACGCAGCGGCGGGTACGGCAATTTTTAGGTTCTCGCGGAATTTATCTTTCATTTCACAGCCTTGCGTGCGCGTAGCGGCAATCGTGGTATCTGAAATAATTGATAAGTTGTCGCCAAACATTGCACCTGACACTACCGTACCGGCAACAAGCGCAGGATCAAGCCCCGTTTTGACTGAGAGTGCATAGGCAATTGGACCAATGGCGCCAATCGTACCCATTGATGTACCCATTGCCGTTGACACTACTGCTGAGATTAAAAATAAGCCTGGCAATAAAAACGCAGGAGGCACTAAATCAAGGCCTGCGTTTACTACAGCATCAACACCACCAGTCGCGCCTGCGACCGTTGAAAACGCACCAGCAAGCAGATAAATCAAACACATAGTGATGATATTGTTGTGGCCCGCCCCCTTTATAAAGGTGTCTACCGATTCGTTAATAGTTTTTTTATTGAGTAAAAATGCCAGTAAAATTGCAGGTAAAATCGCTACGGGCGCTGGCAATTGATAAAACGCATAATCAACGCCTTGCGACTGCAAATATAAACCCGCCCCTAAAAATAGGCCGACAAATGTAAGTAACGGCAGCAACGAGAGTTTTGCTGCGGTTTTGTTAATGTGCGTATCCATAAAAACCTCAAACGGAAACTTTGTAAGTTATTGCTAACAACCGGCAATAACCGAAATTTCTTCTTCTTATTCAGTTCTATTTGTTCCATGTTTTGTGCGTGAGCGCAAGTTTTAAGCGATATTGGCAAAAAAATAGAGTGAATAAAAATGGATGTGCGAATGTATAGATGTCTAGATGTTTTGTCAAATTGAACTTGTTATAATTGGCAAAGGAATAAAACTAATAGCTAAAAAATGCTAAGGTCGGCTTTCTTTAATGGGTAATATCAAACAAACTTTATCCGAGATTATGAAAGCGTCAGGTTTAACGCATTTAACCGAACAAAAGTAGAGAAAATTATGATAAACATCGCAGTGTTTGGGGCGAATGGCCGAATGGGCCGCGCACTTTGTGAAGCAAGCATCAACAATGAGTCAACAGAATTAGTATGTGCCGCTGTGCGCGCTAACAATGAATTACTTGGACAAGCCGTTAAGCATTTCATTAACCAAGGCGACAGCACAGTTACCTTTAGTGATGAAACGAGTGTAAGCGCTGACACTGACGTAATTATTGATTTCACACTACCTGAAGGCATGAAAAAACACTTAGCCTACGCGGTGGCACATAATATTCCAATGGTAATTGGCACGACCGGTTTAACCGCGGATGATATGGCGGAGCTTGAAACTGCTGCAAAATCAATCCCAATTGTTTTTTCTCGCAATTACTCAGTTGGAATCAATTTACTTGAGAACCTGGTTAAAACTGCGGCAAAAACCTTGGCAGACGATATTGATATCGAAATTTTCGAATTGCACCACAAACATAAAATTGATGCGCCGTCTGGCACGGCATTAATGATTGGCGAAGCCATTGCTGAGGCAAAAGGCTGGCAACACGATGAAGTCGCAGTTTTTGACCGCTCAAAAGATGAACAGGCGAAAAGTCAAAAAGAAATTGGCTATTCTGTGATGCGTGGCGGCGATATAGTTGGTGAACATACGGCTTATTTTGCGGCTGACGGCGAAAGACTCGAACTTACTCATAAAGCAAGCTCTCGAATGACCTTTGCTAAAGGCGCTGTAAGGGCTGCGGCTTGGTTACATAATAAACCAGTTGGACTTTATACTATGCAAGATGTGCTTGGTTTTAGGTAGATAACTGAATTTTTTGGCAGGTTAAAGTAAATTTTCTGTTAAACACGTTATTTTTAATTTTTTCTGATTTTTTATTAGACCTTTTTTCAGATTTCATCTAAAATACTTGGAATTTGCCAAAATTTTATAATCTAGCGCTTTCTCTAGGGCGTTAGGTCGATTGAACGGGTTGAATTTTACGCAAATTTTGCCCGTTTTTTACTGTTAGGAGGTCAACTTGTCTAAATCCGCTCTGTTAGTCCTTGAAGACGGCACGGTATTTCGCGGTACTGCCATTGGTGCTGAGGGTATCTCAGTTGGTGAAGTAGTTTTTAATACTTCAATGACTGGATATCAAGAAATTTTAACCGATCCATCTTACGCTGAACAAATTGTTACTTTAACTTACCCACATATCGGTAACACAGGTACCAATAGCGAAGATGAAGAAGCTTCAAAAATTTGGGCTAAAGGCCTAGTTATTCGCGACCTTCCGCTGCTTGCAAGCAACTTCCGTAATGAGCAATCGTTAGATGAGTATCTTAAATCACGCAACATCCTAGGTATTGCTGATATTGATACGCGTAAGCTAACTCGTATTTTACGTGACAAAGGCGCACAAAACGGCTGTATCATCGCAGGTGATGTTGATGAAGCAAAAGCACTTGAAGCGGCAAAAGCATTCCCAGGCCTTAAAGGTATGGACCTTGCTAAAGTAGTGTGTACAAAAGAACAGTACACTTGGAACGAAACAAGTTGGACGTTGGGCGAAGGGTTTAAAACTCTGAGCGATGAAGATGCAAAATTCCACGTTGTGGCATACGACTTCGGTGTAAAACGTAACATTTTACGTATGTTAGTTGACCGCGGTTGTAAGTTAACTGTTGTACCAGCACAAACCCCTGCTGCTGACGTACTTGCACTTAACCCTGATGGCATCTTCTTATCAAATGGCCCTGGTGACCCAGCGCCGTGTATTTATGCAATTGAAGCAATTAAAACTTTCCTTGAAACAGATACACCAATTTTTGGTATTTGTTTAGGTCATCAGTTACTTGCTCTTGCTTCAGGCGCGCAGACAGTAAAAATGAAATTTGGTCACCACGGTGGTAACCACCCGGTTAAAGACCTAGACCGCGATGTGGTAATGATCACTGCGCAAAACCACGGTTTCGCGGCAGACCAAGACACACTTCCTGAAAATTTACGTGCAACGCACGTTTCATTATTCGACGGCACATTACAAGGTATTCACCGCACTGATAAGCCAGCGTTTAGCTTCCAAGGTCACCCTGAAGCAAGCCCAGGTCCTCACGATGCAGCACCGTTATTTGACCATTTCATCGACTTAATGCAAGAACGTAAATAATTAGGACTGAGACTAAAATGCCAAAACGTAATGACATAAAAAGTATTTTAATTTTAGGTGCAGGTCCGATTGTTATCGGTCAGGCATGTGAATTCGATTATTCAGGCGCACAGGCGTGTAAAGCACTAAGAGAAGAAGGTTACCGCGTAATCTTAGTAAACTCTAACCCTGCTACTATCATGACTGACCCAGAAATGGCTGATGCAACTTACATCGAGCCAATTCACTGGGAAGTAGTTGAGCGCATCATCGAAAAAGAAAAGCCAGATGCAGTACTACCGACTATGGGTGGTCAAACTGCACTTAACTGTGCACTTGATTTAGATAAGCACGGCGTACTTGCAAAGCACGGCGTTGAGCTAATCGGTGCAACTGCAGATGCAATCGACAAAGCAGAAAACCGTGAGCGTTTTGATGCAGCGATGAAGGCGATTGGCCTTGAGTGTCCTCGCGCAGAAATCGCACACTCAATGGATGAAGCACGTGACACGCTAACGCGTATTGGCTTCCCATGTATTATTCGTCCTTCTTTCACTATGGGTGGTACCGGTGGTGGTGTTGCTTACAACATGGAAGAGTTCGAAGAGATCTGTACCCGTGGTCTTGACCTTTCACCTACAAGCGAACTTCTTATTGATGAAAGCTTACTAGGTTGGAAAGAATACGAGATGGAAGTTGTTCGTGACAAAAACGACAACTGTATCATCGTATGTTCTATCGAGAACTTCGACCCTATGGGTGTTCACACAGGTGATTCAATCACGGTAGCTCCAGCACAAACACTAACAGACAAAGAATACCAGCTAATGCGTAACGCATCGATGGCGGTTCTTCGTGAAATCGGTGTTGAAACAGGTGGTTCAAACGTACAGTTTGGTGTAAACCCAGCTGATGGCCGTATGGTTATCATCGAAATGAACCCACGTGTATCACGTTCATCTGCACTTGCATCAAAAGCAACAGGTTTCCCAATTGCAAAAATCGCTGCAAAATTAGCAGTAGGTTACACGCTAGACGAGCTTCAAAACGATATCACGGGTGGCGCAACACCTGCATCGTTCGAGCCGTCAATCGACTACGTTGTAACTAAGATCCCGCGTTTCAACTTCGAAAAATTCGCAGGTTCTAACGACCGTCTAACGACTCAGATGAAGTCTGTTGGTGAAGTTATGGCGATTGGCCGTAACCAACAAGAATCATTACACAAAGCACTTCGCGGCTTAGAAGTTGGCGCAACGGGTTTCAACCCAATCGTTGCGCTTGACGACCCGAACGCGAAAGAAAAAATCGTACGTGAATTACGTGAGCCAGGTGCAGAGCGTATTTGGTACGTTGCTGATGCAATGCGTCATGGTATGAGCGTTGAAGACGTATTCGAACTGACTAAGATTGACCGTTGGTACTTAGTACAAATCGAAGACATCATCAAAGACGAAGCAAAAATCGTTGAAGGCGGCATGGCTGGTCTTAACAAAGACTTCCTACGCAGCTTAAAGCGTAAAGGTTTTGCGGATGCGCGTATTGCTGAACTTCTTGGTGTTAGCGAAGCTGAAGTACGTAAAAAGCGTCACACGCTTGAAGTATTACCAGTTTACAAGCGCGTAGATACCTGTGCGGCAGAATTCAGCTCAGACACAGCTTACATGTATTCATCGTACGATGAAGAGTGTGAAGCGAACCCGTCTGATAAAGATAAGATCATGGTTATCGGCGGTGGCCCTAACCGTATCGGTCAAGGTATTGAATTCGATTACTGTTGTGTACACGCAGCCCTTGCAATGCGTGAAGACGGTTATGAAACGATTATGGTTAACTGTAACCCTGAAACGGTTTCTACTGACTACGACACATCAGATCGTTTATTCTTCGAGCCAATCACGCTAGAAGACGTATTAGAAATCGTACGTGTTGAAAAGCCAAAAGGCGTAATCGTGCAGTACGGTGGTCAAACACCACTTAAGCTTGCTCGTGAACTTGAAGCGAACGGTGTGCCAATCATTGGTACTTCGCCAGATGCAATCGACCGTGCAGAAGACCGTGAGCGCTTCCAACAAATGGTTGAGCGTTTAGACCTACTTCAGCCTGAAAACGCAACAGTGACTTCACTTGAAGAAGCGGTAGCTAAATCTGCTGAAATCGGCTTCCCACTAGTTGTGCGTCCTTCATATGTACTGGGTGGTCGTGCGATGGAAATCGTATACGACGAAGATGATTTACGTCGTTACATGACTGAAGCAGTACAAGCTTCAAATGAAGCGCCAGTATTACTTGACCGCTTCTTAGATGACGCAATCGAAATCGACGTAGATGCTATCTGTGACGGTGAGCAAGTGATCATCGGTGGTATCATGGAACACATCGAACAAGCAGGTGTTCACTCAGGTGACTCAGCATGTTCACTACCAGCATACTCACTAAGCCCTGAAATCCAAGACCGCATGCGTGACCAAGTAACTCGCATGGCATTAGAGCTTGGCGTTGTTGGCTTAATGAATACGCAGTTTGCTGTTAAAGATGGCGAAGTATACTTAATTGAAGTAAACCCACGTGCTGCACGTACTGTTCCTTTTGTGTCTAAAGCAACAGGTGTTGCACTTGCTAAAGTAGCGGCACGTTGTATGGCGGGTCAGTCTCTTGCAAGCCAAGGTGTAACGAAAGAAATCATTCCTCCATATTACAGCGTAAAAGAAGTTGTACTTCCGTTCGCTAAATTCCCTGGCGTTGACCCAATGCGTGGTCCTGAAATGCGTTCAACAGGTGAAGTTATGGGTGTAGGTGACACATTCGCTGACGCATTTGCTAAAGCACAGCTTGGTGCAGGTAACGTAATGCCTCGTGGTGGTCGTGCGTTACTATCCGTTCGTAACAGCGATAAAAAGCGTATTGTTGAATTAGCACGTACCATGCGTGATTTAGGCTTTGAGCTTGACGCAACTGGCGGCACAGCAAAAGCACTTGAAGATGCAGGCATTGAAGCGCGTCGTGTAAACAAAGTTTACGAAGGTCGTCCTCATATTCTTGACCGTATCAAGAATGGTGAGTACAGCTACATTGTAAACACCACTGAAGGTCGTCAAGCGATTGAAGACTCTAAAGTACTTCGTCGTGGTGCTCTGCAAGGTAAAGTAAACTACACAACAACGCTTAATGCCGCATTTGCTAACTGTAAAGCACATGCTGCTGATGACCGTTCAACGGTATCGTCGGTACAAGAGCTACACAAGCGTGTAAATTAATTGCCCCGTCTATATTTTTTGATATAGACTAAGACAATTAAAGTAGAAATGATAAAAAGCCCGGTTAATCCGGGCTTTTATTGTGAAAGAGTTCTAGGAAGAATAATGCAACAAACACCAATGACAGTACGTGGTGAACAATTACTGCGTGACGAGTTAAATGAATTAAAAACGGTACGCCGTCCTAAAATTGTCGCTGATATTGCAGAAGCGCGTGAACACGGTGACCTAAAAGAAAATGCTGAATACCACGCAGCGCGTGAAGAGCAAGGTTTTTGTGAAGGCCGTATTCAAGAGATTGAAGCAAAACTATCAACGGTTCAAATTATTGACGTTACTAAAATGCAAAATAACGGCAAAGTGATTTTCGGTGCAACCGTTACTATCGTTAACGTTGATACTGACGAAGAAACGACTTATCGCATCGTTGGTGATGATGAAGCAGACATTAAAAATAATCTGATTTCATTTAACTCACCAATTGCCCGTGGATTAATCGGTAAAGAAATCGATGATGCAGTAACAATCAAAACCCCAAATGGTGCGGTTGAGTACGAAATCACAGAAGTAGAATACATCTAACTTATAAAAGCTCGGTTATTACCGAGCTTTTTTGTTTTAGCGTTATGAAAATACATTTCCTGTTTTGCTTGCTACTTTTAACGCCATTTACGGCTGTTAAAGCCCAGTACACGCCCCAGTTTGATAATGAATGCACCCGCGCGTTTAACGATGCGGATTATATAAACGCGCGCTATAAATGTGCCGAATTAGCAGAAGATGATAACGCAGAAGCAAATTTTATCTTGGCAACCTTGTTCGCTAAAGGACAAGGGGTCGTTAAAAATAAACAAAAAGCATTCGAATATTTAACTCTTGCCGATGAACAGGGTCACGCGGAGGCAACGTTTAATCTCGCCCTTACGTATGAACTTGGAAAAGTTGTTGGCGTTGATGTTGAAAAGCGTAAACGCCTGGCGTTTGATTATTATTTAAAAGCAGCGCGTAATGGCTCGGTAAACGCGCAGCGTAAATTGGCGAGTCGCTATAGCAATGAGACGAGTGTTGTTTATCAACCGGAGAAAGCAGCCCAGTGGTTAACTGCGGCTGTTGAACAGGGTGATAATAAAGCCAAATTAGAATTAGGCGCGCTTTATATGAAAGGCGAGGGCGTTCCTAAAGATCAGGCTCGGGGTTTGGCACTTATCAAAGGATCTGCTGATGCAGGATATGATAAAGCGCAATTTATTTATGCCACACTGATTTTTAAAACTGAGCCACAAGCAAGCATTGGTTATTACCAAAGTGCCGCCAATCAAGGCAATGGTTTTGCAGCGCATAACTTGGCGTCGTTACACTTTAATGGCGAATACCTAGCGCAAGATAAAAACAAAGCCCATGAATACGCGCTAATGGCCCTTAAGCAAGGTGTACCTCAAGCGGAAATGTTCCTTATTAACGAGCACAGCAATCAATCTGCCGCAGCACATCAAGCCAGCACTCGTTCGCACGATGCATTAACCTTTGAGCCACCACAACCAAGTCAAAATTTAAGTGGGTTTGTTTTACAGTTTGGAAAATATGCAGAACGTGAAAATGCATTAAGAGTGGCGCAACAGCTTGATTGTAAGGTTGTTGAAATGGCAGGTTTTTATTACGCTATTAACTTTGATTTTGCGACATATGCTGCGGCTAAAAAACGCGCTCAGCAGTTAGTGCAAACGTATAATATTGCGATGCCTTATATACGTGTTGCAAGTGACTTTAATTTTGCAGCAAAATTCTAGGGTCTGTTGATCTTTCAAGTTCGTTTTTGCAGCAGTTTGATTGGGTTTTATACAAGGCAGAGGCTGCGTGGCATAGTTATTCTATGTGAGCCAGCCGATAACACAGTAGAAAAGCCAATCAAGCGCTGCCGAACGGTTCTTTTGAGCGCACTTTTCTCATTGTTGCTCGATATTCGCTTAGATTACTAGGCCACACATCGAGCGCCGCGATAAAAGCACGCTCAAACAGAACAAAAATAGAACAGCAAAGATCAACAGACCCTAGTTAAACAACGCGCACATATACCGTTTACTGTATCAACGCTCGAAGGAATTAATATGAGCCAACGAGATAACTTTCTTTATCTAACCATTGCGTTAACTTTGCTACTGTTTGGTACAGCCCTGTGTCACCAATTTTTCAGCAGTAAAATGCAACATATGATGCAATCGTGCACTATGTTTACCTTGGTGATTTCGGTGTGGGGCGTAGATTCAAGCAATCAGTTGTTTAAATATAAGATGTTGTTTCCGTTTGTGATTATCGCATTTTCTTGGCTGACTTTGTTTATTGATAGTGTGATGGGCGATAATGTCACATTGGGCTTAATGCTTGTTTTCTTTACATTTACCGCAATTAAAACGGCAAAGCAGGTACTGTTTTCAGGTGTTGTAGACGGCAACAAAATCCTTGGCGCAATTTGCCTCTATTTTATGATGGGTATTATTTGGGCGATTATTTATAGCCTTATCCATATTAACTTTATGCCAGCGTTTAATAACGTACCTTCGACCATCAAGTGGTTCGCGTTATTTCCAGAGTTTATTTATTTCTCTTTTGTTACGTTAACCACGCTGGGTTTTGGTGATATTGCCCCTAATATTCCAATTTCTAGGGTGTTTGTGTATTTTGAAGCAGTGGTAGGGCAGCTATACCTCACAATATTAGTTGCCAGTTTAGTTGGCTCAAGACTAAATATATTGCACCAAAATCACCTTTCGATGACAAAAAAACACGATAATGACGCTTAGTGTGCGTCGCTTACGCCCTGACATTGTATTACTTTGAGTGAACCTGCTTTTTCAGCGGCTAGTTCGGGGTGTAACTCTATTAGCTTTTGGTAAATCTCCGGTAAGGTCAGCTTAATGCGGTACATTTCGTCTAGGTGGCGCGCTTTTAGTTTTGCACCGTTGTTAATAAGCGCATCGACAACACTAATCCATTGATCTGATGCACGGTTTTCTTTTAAAAAATGTAACATTTTCAGTAGCGGATCCGGATGGCGCTCGCTGTGTTGCTGCACATAACCACGATTTACTAATTCGACGGTTAGGCTTGGATTGATAAACATCAAGTTATACACCACACTTTCGCCACGTTGATTTGGCTTATCGATATTGCCCATGCGATCAAGCATACGCAGTGCATCTTCGCTGTTAAGGCGCTGAATTACTGCAACGGCATTGGCATCTTTCGGGTAAAGCCCTTGCGTGACTAGCGCATCAATGATTGCGACACGTTGACTATGCATCGGCCTTGAATAAATTAATAAATACGCAAGTTCACGTTCGAACTCAGGCTTTTTAGCAAGGTATTCATGGATCAAAGTAAGATCTGCTCGTTTTACCTGCTCTGCATTATTTAGATTACTAAGGTCGATACCCGCCGCTAAAAACTGAGCTGATAATTCAGAAAATAACGCCAACATGCCAATCTCTTTAGCTTGTTCTGACAGCAAACGGTCGCAGCTCGGGTGGTCGTAATCAAGGGTCGATGCATCCACATACGTAACATTTATTTGGCTGTCGATTTCGGCCACATCGTAAAGCTGACAAACATTTTGTTCACTAAGACTCAGTTTTTCTTTTTCGATAATATTTGCGATACGGGTTTTTAATTCATCACTTTCAACAACTGGTTTTGCGCTAACTGTCGCACCTTTGATTATCTCGGCGAATTGCTTGTTGATACCGCCAATGCGCGCTAGCACAATAGACTTTGTTTCTTCGCTGTCTAATTGTTCAATCAGTAATAAACGAGATAGCACTTTATTGGCAACATCGGGCGCTAATCCGCTTAGCAAATAAGATAGTTGGTGTGACGTAATCAATTTATTTGGAACAGGGTTAAGTGAGTAGTAACTATCGTAAAGTAGCAGCAATTGATCAAAATCGGGCTTTGAGTTATCAATATTGATTGCTTGTAAAAATGCTTGTTGCAGTATATCGGCTGCGATATCAGGGTAACGCTCTGCTTGTTCGCGATAGCTTTCTATAAAGTTGTTTTTAATCGCGTGCTGACGCCATTTTAAAAAGTGTAAACGGTGTTTATTTTTCGCGTAATCATTAAAAGTTAATTCATTGAGGTATTGTTGGCTTTTACTCAGATTACTTTCGTTAAACGATGACACCAGTTTTAAATCGCGCTTAAAACGCTGTGCGGCGTCTTTTGATACTGTCGTTTCAAGTGCATTAATTATGGTTTGTGGGTTTTGCCCTTGTAGTTTCCAAGCGACAGCAAGCGTACTTAAATAACCTTTTTTGTCACGCTCAAATTTGGCGATGTAACGTGTTTGGTCTTTGCAATAACTATTTTTAGTTGAATCTTCCGCTATTGCGGTTTTTGTTTGTGTCTGTGCTTTTTCAGGGGCGCTTTTTACCTGTTCCAGTATTATTTCATCGGTAATCTGTGTGTTAGGTAAAGCGTGATCAATTTCTGGTGTAGGCAGTGAATAAAAGTTAGCAAACCATATAAGTGCGCCAAGTAGCACAACTATTAAGGTTATTACGCTGTACTTTTTTACCACATTCTCTTCCATAAATCGTTTATTTGAAGTCTGACTGGCGCTGTGCTTCTAAGTACAACTGTTAGTAGCACTTAGATGACTGCAGCTTTACCGACAGTATAAGGAATATTTTTATTATTTAAACTGTTATACCAATTCACTTAAGTAGCTAATCATCCTAGCGGGCTAAATATCATGCTAACTACGTTAGAATTTATCAATGTAGAACAACTACATAAGAAAAATTCCGCCTTGTTACCATTTCATTTATCCAGCGCTATCCCTGATCACATACTTAACAGAATTGGTATTATGAGCTGTTGAATGATCAAAATACGTTTAACAAAATTAGTATTTAGTAAATAAAAAGCCCACAACAGGTATGGGCTTTGGTTGGTTAGACAAGTAATCAGATTTTTACAGTAGCGTCGTCATCAATGTCTGATTGAGAAATTTCCTTTTTCTCTTTGTCTCGTCTAAAAAGACCTTTTATATCTTCAAGTGCAACGTATTGGCATGGGATCAGTACTAGGGTGATGACCGTAGCAAATAGCACACCAAATGCGAGCGATACCGCCATTGGCACTACAAGTTGTGCTTGTAAACTGGTTTCACTCAAAATTGGAATAAGACCAATAAATGTTGTTGCTGAAGTAAGTAAGATAGCGCGGAATCGTTTACAACCAGCGTCAACTACCGCATCTTTAATGGCAACACCTTGCTTACGAGCATTGTTAACAAAGTCCACCATAACCAGCGAGTCATTTACTACCACACCTGCTGCGGCAATAATACCGAACATCGACAGGGCACTCATGGTCATGCCAAGAACCATATGGCCGAACATTGCGCCAATGATGCCAAATGGAATAACTGACATAATTAACAGCGGCTGCGAGTAAGAGCGCAGTGGAATTGCCAGTAAGCTGTAAATCACCATTAATGAAATAATGAAGTTCTTAATTTGCTCCATCATTGAGTCCATTTCTTCTTGCACGCGACCCGTTAAATTGGTGCTAATACCTGGGAACTTCTCAAGTAATGTTGGGATGTACTCTTCACGAATATCTTCTGCGACTTTAAATGGTTCAACCTGCTCTGCATCAATGCTGGCCCATACATTAATTGTACGGCGCGCATTTTCACGGCGAATGCGGCTTACACCTTCAACCAATTTTACTTCAGCTACTTCTGATAGCAGTACCTCAGCACCTTGTGGCGTGATAATGCGTACATCGTGAATACGGCTGATTGCGTTACGTTCTTGCTCTGGGTAGCGGATCATTACGCGTACCTCTTCGCCGTCACGTAAAATACGTTGTGCTTCTAAGCCGTAAAAACTAAAGCTTACTTGAGACGCAACATCCGCTAAGGTTAAGCCTAAGCTGTAGGCAACTGGTTTCAGTTCAAACTGCACTTCATCGGTCGCTGTTTGCATTGAATCATTTACATCGCCCACGCCTTTAATGGTATTTAGATGTGTTTTTAACTCTGCAGCAGCTAAGCGCAGCTCTTCCATATCTTTGCCTTCAAGGCGGAAACTAATATCGCCGTCGTCACGTTGGTTACCACCAATGCTGTCGCGAATATTTAAGTTTTTAACCGCGGCAAAATCGGGCATTTTACTACGCCAGCGATCGGCAAGTTCAAAGGTATCCATCGGACGTAGTTCAGGATCAACTAGTTTTGCCATAATCTCAGCATTGGTACGGCCTTCTAAGCGTACTGAGATTGCTTCAATCATTTTTTGACCGTGCTCTTGTTCAATCAGCTTGTCTTCGTTCAGAATCAATTGCTCAATTTTCAACGCCGTATCAAGCGTTGTGCGCTCGGCAGTTGCTTGTTCCATCTCAATGTTGATATTAGCGAAATCGTGCGGCACTTTAGGGTTGGCAACAAATTTAACAAAGCCACCTGCAAATAGGCCTCCACTAATAATCATTAAACCAACGAAAGCGAAAATAACCGGGTAGCGGAACTCAATAAATTTAACAATCATTGGGCGGTAGCTATTATCAATAAAGCGTTTTAAACCACTATCTAACCCTTCACGCATACGGTGTAGTGGGTTTTTAGGGTTATGTGGCTTTAATTTCATTTTTGCTAAGTGGGCAGGCAAAATCAGCTTTGATTCAATCAGTGAAAAGATTAAGCATAAAATGATTACGCCACCAATGGACTTTGATACCGCAGCTTCTGGGCCGCTATCTAGCATCATTGGTAAGAATGCCGCAATGGTGGTGAGGACACCAAAGGTTGCAGGCACTGCCACACGTTTTACGCCACGAATAACGTTATCGGTTGAGTGGCCGTGTTTTTCAATTTCACTGTGTGCTGATTCCCCGATGACAATGGCGTCATCCACCACGATGCCGAGTACCAGAATAAAGGCAAATAGCGACATAATATTAATGGTGATATCAAGGCCGCCAAGTGGCATAACTAACAATGCACCTAAGAACGACACAGGTAATCCCATCATTACCCAAAACGCCAGTTTAATGCGAAGGAATAATGCTAAGCTCAGAATAACCAACAAGCCACCCCATGCCATATTTTCAATCATCATGTTTAAACGACCTTCAAGGTAATAGGTCATATCAACAAATGATTCTAACGTTACGCCTTCAGGCAGCTCTTTTGCTTTCTTTTCTAAGTAAGTGTTAATTGTTGCAGCAACTTTAGTGATGTCTTGATCTTCTGACGCACCAATAAAGAAGGTACGTGAGTTGTCGCCATTAAATTTAGAAAATTGAATGCCTTCTTGAAAGCCATCGTTAACTGTTGCAACGTCACCAAGTAAAATCTGGCTGCCATCGGCTAAGCTAACCAGCGGGAGTTTTTCAAACTCTTTGCCGCGATAGGCTTGGTTTTCAACACGCATTGAAATGTAGCCGTTTTCAGCACGAATTTGACCTGCCGACATATTAGCTGACGATGCACGCACAGCATTGGCAACATCTCTAAACGTTAGGCCGTATTCACGTAGTTTATCAGGGCTAATTTCTATGCCAATTTCATAGTTTAAGCCACTGTAGTACTCGGCGATATTAATGCCAGGTAATGCTAATAGTTCATCATGAATTTTGTAGCCTAAATCTTTTAGTTCGCGTTGCGAAAGCGGGCCATGTAGTGATAAAAACATCACTTCTTGACGGTACTTTTCTTTTGCAACGATAGGGCGTTCCATACCATCTGGGAAGGTTGAGATGGAGTCGATTTGCATCTTAACTTCATCGAGTACTTCTTTGGCATCGTAACTTTCGTCAATTCGGATCCACGATTGCGAGAAGCCGCGATTAGAGTAGGTGATAAGGCGCTCTATGCCTTGCATACCCTCTAATGCTTCTTCAATTTTCATGGTTATGCCTTCTTCTACCTCTTGGGCGGCAGCGCCAGGGTAGGCAACTTGAACTGACATCCAGTTAATTTCAAATTGCGGGAACATTTGTTTGCGAATGGTCATAGCGGTAAATAAACCACCGACCAAAATAATGATCATTAGCAGGTTTGCAGCAACAGGGTTGCGAGTAAACCATGCAATGATACCTTTATTTGTATCAATCATGGTTTAGTCCTCGTTTTTCATCGCTAATTCTGCAACAGGCTTTACAGGCTTGATATCGCTTGCAAGTGCTGCGTTGGCAAGTTTCATCCCTACTTTAGGGCGCTTAATATTAGACGCGATAATTTGCTCATTATCGCCTAAGTCGCCTTTAACAATTAAATCACGGCCTTCTTCACGTAGTACTTCAACACTGCGATATGCCAGCACGCCGTCTTCTAACACGGCAACTTTACCATCTTTAACGAGGTGTGACTTAACACGGCTTACGCCTTCCATAGATAAGCCTGAAATTGCCGCATTTACATAAGAACCATAACGCAGAGGTGTATTGTTAGAATCTAAACCATATGGGTCTTTAATTTCTGCGACTAAATAAGACATGCGGCTTTTATTATCCACTTGGCCTTCGCTACGTACAATTTTTGCTTGCCAATGGTGCAGTTTGCCTTGGTAATTTGTAACAAGATCAACTTCAGCGTTTAAACCGCCTTGCATTAAGAATTGTAGTTCTTTATCCGCTACGGGCAGGCGCACTTCGGCAAAATCGGTGCTACTTAATTCGCCGATTGGACTTCCTGAATTTACTACTGAGCCGAGGGCCACTGAGCGCGCGGTAATTATCGCATCGTAAGGCGCTTTGATGTAAGTACGCTCAAGGTTGCGTTTTGCACGTTTAACACCGGCTTCTGCCGCGCGGTAGCGCGCTACTTTTTCAGCGAGTTGTGGTTTACGTAAATAAAGTTCGGTTGGCACAAATTCGTTTTTGGCACTTTCTTTGATACGTTCCCATTCGGATTCGGCAACGCGTTTTTGTGCGCGTTCTAATTCAAGCGCTGCGCGCGCTTGTGCGAGACTTGCTTCTGCTTCTGTCAGCGCTGCTTCGTAATCGTTTGGATCGATACGGGCAATTACTTCGCCTTGCTTAACAAAACCACCTTTGACAAAGGCATCTGAAATTTCAGTTACTTGGCCAGTTACTTGTGCAGTAAGTGAGGTTTGATACTTAGGGTTAACTAATCCGTAAGAATTAACGTTTAGTGTGATGGTTTCAACACTGTTATCTTCAACGACAACAACTGGAATTGAATCTTTTTCTTCTTTTTTTTCCGGTGGCTTTTTCATTGCACCTAAACCTGCTGCAACGCCAACTGACCCTAGCAAAACAGCTAGGGTGATCCCGGTGAGTTTTAATTTACTCGCCATTGTAAATCCCTACATTTTTCTATTGATGACGAGGTTACTATAGAGAAGAGAATGTTTACGAAGATGAGCTAGATGTAACAAACTATGTGTGATTTTTGATAATGATTTTTAATACGCTTATAAGTGTATGAAATACCAAGTTTCTAAATGTTATCTAAAGGTAACCTAAAAACATATTTTGTTACACTTAAACAAGCAAATGTCCCTTGAAGTGATACTATCGCAAGGCTTGCGGGAATGTTTTATAATGTGAGCTGAGAAACAAAAGGGGTTTTAAACGTGGAGTGTCGATTAGGGTGTGGTGCGTGCTGCATTGCGCCAAGTATTTCATCATCAATACCGGGGATGCCAATGGGTAAACCTGCGGGTGTGCGTTGTGTGCAACTGGACGAAAATAACTTATGTCGATTATTTGGAGATAAAACCCGCCCTAAAGTTTGTTTAGACTTTAAGCCGACACATGATGTGTGTGGTGATACCAATGACGATGCAATGAAAATTATCAGTTATCTTGAAGGGGCAACTTAATCTCGCTTTCACCAATTGGACATGCCCTTAATAACAAAAAAGCCATCATTGATGGCTTTTTTGTGTCCGCTTACCCTACATTAATTCAGGTGGGAAGTTTGATAGAATTTCGGCGATCAGCTCGTTAGCTGCTTTTGTACGTTGTTCTGGCGATTGATTTTTAGTTAACTTACCGCCTTTTGCACCGCGCCAAACAAGGGCTTTTTCGTTGCGATCAATAACATCTAATACCAGCGTTCCTACTTCATATTCGCGAGTTGATGTATGGGTTTCCATTCCTACACCCCAGTAACCCCAGCGTGCGCTGTACGGGTAACCCATACCGGTATTGTATGAAATGGTGTCGGTACTAATTTTCTTTTCAACTGATGCGTGATAGTTAATCAGTACGTCAGCTGAGTCGGTTGATGTTTGGGTGAAGCCTTTCGCTTTTAATTCTCGTGCAACTGCTGCACGCACACGTTGTTCCATTAGCGGGCTAATTTGGTAATTAGTGGTGTTTTTAGCAAGATCGGCGTTATCAACAAAGGCAAATGTTTTATAGTTTGCAAAATTTGCTGTGCGGTCATAGTCCCAATCAGGGGTTTTTGCACAGGCAGCTAACAGTAACACGCCACATGCGATTAGTAGGTTTTTCATAATCAAGCTCCTTGGCCAGCTAACGAAGTTGTGTTTTGTTTAAGAAAGATAACATAGATTTTAGGAACTGTAATCTCTATGCTAATGGTAAGACTACAGTTTTTATCTTAATAGACAATGAATAGGGATAAAATGAATAACAATTGGACAAAACAGGCATTTGCTAAAATTGCCGCCGATTATACCCGCTCTGCGGATACCCATTTAATTCCATTTAATTTAACAGCATTTCCTCATATTGAGTTTTATTTAAAAGATGAAAGCACGCACCCAACAGGCTCACTAAAGCATCGTTTAGCACGCTCATTGTTTTTATATGCGCTTAGCAATGGTTGGATCAATGAAAATACACCGATTATTGAATCTTCAAGTGGTTCAACGGCGGTGTCTGAGGCATATTTCGCAAAATTACTCGGTTTACCCTTTATTGCAGTTATGGCAAAAACTACTGCGAAAGAGAAAATAAAGCAAATTGAGTTTTATGGTGGAAAATGCCATTTAGTTGAAAATACCACACAGATTTATGCCGAATCACAACGTTTAGCTGATGAGCTTGGTGGCCATTATATGGATCAATTTACTTATGCGGAGCGGGCAACCGATTGGCGTGGTAACAACAATATTGCTGAGAGTATTTTTTCGCAAATGGCTAAAGAGCCAAACCCTATTCCACGCTGGATAGTGATGAGTCCAGGTACCGGCGGTACATCGGCAACAATTGGTCGTTACGTGCGCTATCAAGGTGTTGATACACAATTGTTGGTAGTAGACCCAGATAACTCGGTATTTTATGACTTTTATAAACATGGTGATAACACGCTGACAAATCAAACGGGTAGTCGTATTGAAGGCATTGGTCGCCCGCGAGTAGAGCCCTCATTTGTTCCCGGTGTGATTGACGATATGTTAAAAGTGCCTGATGGACAAAGTATTGCGGCGATGATGTGGCTAACCAAGTTACTCGGTCGAAAAGTTGGCCCTTCAACAGGCACTAATCTTGTTGGCATGTTACACCTAGCAAAACAAATGCATCAAGCAGGGCAGTCGGGCTCTATCGTAAGTTTGATTTGTGATAGTGGCGAGCGTTATTTAAACACCTATTACGATAACGATTGGCAACAAGCGCACATTCCGATAGATGCTAACTATCAAAATTGGCTCAGTACCTTGGTTTAGTGCATTTTTTTGCAATTATGTTTTTAACTGTTCAAAATAAGCCGCTTATTGCGTGCTGAGAATAATAATGAACGATTCAATTTATACCATTATCCCGCCAATTGTGGCGATATTAGTTGCCATTTGGCGCAAAAGTGCAATTCAAGCCCTAGTGGTCGGGTTAGTACTTACATACTTTATGTCATCAAATTTTGCGCCATTAACAAGTGTCAGCGCGATGACTACAGGCGTGATTGATGTCGCAACATCCACCTATAACCAACGCATTATTATATTTAGTTTATTGATTGGTGCGGTGCTTGCGCTGGTAAATGCCAGTGGTGGTGTGGCTGGCTTTATTAATGCGCTGAATAAAAAGCATTGGGTTGATAACGATAGAAAAGCCGCGATGGTTCCGACTTTGATCGGGTCGTCCATCTTTACCGATACTAATTTAAGTATGTTTACCGCGGGTCTTGCGTCACAAAGTATTTTTGATAAATACAAATTATCGCGTGCGCGTCTTGCTTTTATTCTCGATTCTACCTGTTCGCCAATTAGTATTTTATTGTTGATTAATGGCTGGGGCGCATACATTTTAGGCTTGCTTGATGGATATAATTTATCGGATGAAGTGGGCGTTTTGATCAGCACCATAGGTTATAACTTTTATCCGATTATCGTTATTTGTGTGGTGTATTACACGGCGTTAAGCGGACGCGTGTTTGGCCCTTTAAAAGCGGCCAGCAGCAAGGTCGAATCAAAATTTGAACAAAATGATACGATTGGCAAAGCGCGATACCTTGTTATTCCGATGCTTGGCATTATTTTTATTACCTTGGGTTTACTCTATTACACAGGTGACGGAGACTTACGCCGCGGCAGTGGTTCGTTCTCGGTGCTTTGGGCTGTGGTGACGAGTTACCTTTTACTTGTGTTTATGTTGTTACTTGATAAGGTGTTTTCAATTAAACATCTGTTATCGCACAGCCTGAAAGGTATTAAAAACTTAGTGCCAGCGGTTGCGGTGTTAGTGTTGTCGTTTGCCTTTGGCGATGCGGTAAAAGCCTTTGGCACAGGCACTTATGTTAGCGGCCTTATGAGCTCTGAAGTATCAATGCTTTGGATTGCACCGTTACTGTTTATTACTGCAGGTATTATGGCATTTGCTACGGGCACTTCGTGGGGAACCTTTGCCATTTTATTCCCAATTGCCTTACCTATTGCATTACAAACAGGCATTGAACCGGCGTTTTTATTAGCAGCCGTTTTGGGCGGCGGGGTATTTGGCGATCACGCTTCACCAATTTCAGATTCGACTATAGTGGCGTCTATCGCCAGTGGGTGCGATCATATTGAGCACGTTAAAACCCAGTTACCGTATTGTTTGGTGATTGCTGCAATCAGTTTATTACTGTACGTTGTGGTAGGCAGTTTTATAATTTGATCTGGACTTGGTACAACAAATTATCAAGCGAGAAGGTTTAAACCAAAAAATCTATCTATGACAAATTGGTAGTTAACGTATTAAGCCAAGTTCAGGTTATTTAGTATTTTTAGCGAAGACACGGAGGCCGTATGCAACACGAAAAAATAAATTATCTTGAGTTTCCAGCCAGCGACTTATCACAGGTAAAAGCGTTTTTTAATGTGGTTTTTGCCTTTGAATTTACCGACTACGGGCCAGAATATACCGCGTTTAATAATGCCGGTATTGATGGTGGCTTTTATTTAAGTGACAACGCTATGACGGTAGCTAAAGGCTCAGCATTAGTGGTGTTTTACAGTGCAAATTTGGCTGAAACCCAAGACAAAATTACCGCAGCTGGCGGCAAAATTGTAATGGAAACATTTGAGTTTCCAGGTGGAAAACGTTTTCACTTTAGCGATCCTTGTGGCAACGAATTTGCTGTGTGGAGCGACAAATAACACACTAACTCCATAAATAACGAGGCATACTTAAATCAAATAAAGTGTGCCTCGTTTTTGTATCTTATTTATGGATGCGCCGCAGCGCCACCAAACTCGCTTGCTAGATGGTTGATAATAGCTACTGGATCGGTGATGTTACGCTTGTTTTCTAGAATAAGTACTGGCAACCACTGATTTTCTTCGCCAAGTAATTCAACCACTTGCTGTCTTGGTTTAGGAAAATCAATTCGGCGAATATCTAGGTGTTGTAGCCAATGCGGATTAAACTGCAGTGCACCTTCTATCATCGCACAATGAGAGCATACCCACATTTTTCCAGGTCCATCTTCAAATGGCATAGTTAAAATAAATAAAATTGGTTTCAATGTTTACTCCATTAAATCTGAACGTTTATAACCATTCAAGGTTATCGTAAGGGCGTAGTTTGAGTGCTTGCAGTCGCGTTTTTAACGAGCCAACATGCACTTCTAATTGGTGACCATCGGGGTCTAAAAAGTAAAGCGAGTCGCCTTCACTTTTATTATTCTTCCAAAGAGGAATATTGTGCTCTGCTATTCGCGCTTTAAAGTTATCAAAGTCCGCTTTAGCAATATCAAATGCAATGTGCGAATAGTCAGTTCGGGTTGAAGGGGTATCAACACTTAGGCAAAACCATAAATCGCCTACAGATAAGTATGCGCCGTGTTGCCATTTCACATGCCCTTTGAAACCGAGTACATCGATGTAAAATTCAAGGGAGCGAGCTAAATCGCTCACCGCAATAGTGATATGATTTAAGCCTAAAATCATTGTTGGGCAACCTATAACTGTTTTTGTATCAGCGATTTACTATAACAAAATGATTATTGGCTGGCGCTAGTTTTTTCATCAACAAAGCTTGCATTAGATGTTAAATCTTCACCTAAGTAGCCAGCTAACAAATTCATCATAGTTTTTGGGTTATCCCCTTTGGCAATATGCATCACTCCATCGCGCACTAAACACATATGATGCTTTATCTCTTCTGCGCGCTCGCCCAGTTTATTAGCGAAAGGCCCTGTGATGCCATTGGCAATCAGTGCGCCATAAAGGGTCGTTAATAACGCGACTGACATTTGCGGCCCGATGGTTTTTGGGTCGTCCATTGCAATTAGCATCGCAACTAAGCCAATTAATGTCCCTATCATGCCCATAGCAGGGGCAAGTTCGGTAAAACTGTTCATTACTTTAATGGCATCGTTGTTATTTTGGCGAGTATGCAAAATATCGCGATTCATTGTAAATTCAATGGCTTCAGGGTTATGACCATCGACCAGTAAGTTAATTGCTTTCGCCATAAACGGGTCGTTTATCGGTTTTTCTTCTAACCCTAAAAAGCCACTTTTACGGGCAACTTCGGCTAATTCAACGAGTTCATCCATGGTGTTAAAGAGATCGGGCGTGGTTTTAGAAAATACCCATTTAATGTGTTTTATCGCTGCAATAAATTTAGATAAGCGATAACTTAGCATTACCGCACCTAAGGTGCCGCCAAGTACAATGCAAATAGACGATAGATTTGCGTATGCCTCTGGTGCTGCGCCGCTGGCATAAATGCCAAAAATCAGTGCTAAAATGATGATTGAAAGGCCAAAGCCACTTGCTGAATCCATGGGTTTTCCTAAAAAGACTGAGAAGGTTGAAGTTCGACCGCGTTTCCTTGCGAAATTGCAATTTCAACGCGGCGATTTTTAGCTCTATTTTGTTGCGATGTGTTGGGCAGCAAAGGCTTGGTATCGGCGTAAGCCGCTATATGCAAGCGGTTACTGTTAAGATGACTTGAGCCAAGTAAGGTTTGCAGCACGGCATTCGCCCGCTTTGATGATAACTCCCAGTTATTGGCATGCAGTTCATTACTTACGTGCAAGTCATCACTGTGGCCAGACACGGAAATTTGCCCCGGAATACGCGCGAGTTGCTCAGCTATCGTCGTTAAAACGGGTTTGAATCGCGGTTGCAAAAAGCTTGAACCAGACGGAAAACTGCCGCGCTCGTTTAATCGAATAATCAGTTGCTGCCCGAGCATTTCAAGTTCAATTAGTTCGTTGTCAATTTCGCTTTTAAGTAAGTGCTCTAAGGTTTCTTTTAACTTTAGATTGATTTTAGCTACATCACTTTCAGCTTTTTGCGTTTGTAAGTCACGTTGTTCATTTTCAGTTGTAAGCTGTTGCACAGATTTTATTGGTGTGGGTTCTGGTTTTCCAGGCGAAAACTCGGTAGCGATAACCGACGTGCCTTTAGGTATATCCTGTAACATCACTTCTGATTGCACACCAAAGGCTTTTTTCATTGAGCCCGCAATGTGTTTAAACTTTTCGACATCCATCACTGAATAAGATAACAGCAATACAAAAAAGCACATCAGAAGCGACATTAAATCAGCAAACGTCGTCATCCAATTAGGCGCACCTTTGGCTTTTTCATCTACAAATTCGTGGTTTTCCATGACGATACTTCTTGCGTTATTTAACTGTTGGATTGCCAGACTTTGTTGTGTTCGACGTGTAAGCGTTTCGCAATAAAATAACAGCTTGGCAGCACTAAATAGAACACATTGAGCAACATACAAGCCAGTACAGGGCCGGTTTTCGTTGCCGCGTAATCGTGATTGCTAAGTAAATACATACCGTACAAGTAGGGCACACACACCATTAATAATGACGCTATGCAAAGTAGTCGTATTGATGCGGTTTTACTTAAATAACGAATAGCAAAGAGGGATGCTGTCGCCATCATCACAGCCGGAACATCAATAAACAGTTTTATAAACGACCAAATGCCATCATCGACACTTTTCATCACATATTCAGGTGTGCCTGACCAAAATGCCCCTTCGAGCAAGGCGAGGTGGATATTGCCATTTAACAGTGAGTGCCAAAAACCGTCACTAAAGCCGTCAACGTTATCCATGCTACTTAACCACATTACCAAGAGGGCAATAATTGTAAAAATGCTAAGTCCGATACTAAAAATAACGCCTTTAATAACATTCGCGTTAGTAACTAGGCGATGAAACGCCGTTTGACCTGAAAGATAGGTTTGATGCCAAAACCAGCAATTTGCAACCGATGGGTTTTGCGTTTGCAGTAGAAAATACTCTTCGTACAAGTCGCCTAATAGGGTATTTTGATGGTGTTTTGGTGTAAAGCGCGCAATTAGCCAAGCAGCGAACTTAGGTGGATTTACATTGTTTTTAGCCATGGTGTTCACCGTTTATACTTCAAAGGGCTGATTTGGCACGTGCTGCCAAAGGGTATCCATAGCATCTTTTGCCCGCTGTAACGCTTTTAATCCATCATTCGTTACTTTAAAAAAGCGCTTCGGGCGACCGCCGCGCTCAGGTGTTGCTTCTCCTAGTTTTGATGACACTAGGCCCTTTTTCTCTAGCCGTTCAAGGGTGGCGTAAAGTGCACCCAGAGCAACAGTGCGTTTAATTTGTTGGTCTAAAAGTTGACGAATAGCCGCGCCATAAGCGTTTTCTTTTAGTTGTAATAAGGCAAGCAAAACCATTTGTTCAAACTCACCTAGAAATTTATCACTTTTACCCACAAACCACCTATAGACACTATCAAGGCTTAATTTACTACAAAATAGTTTTTTAAACTAAAAGATGCAAATGGTTTTTACTATTTTGTAGTAAAAAATGGCAGGCAAGCTAAAAGCGTGGTTTTAAAAATAACGTCAAGTTTGGGTGAGTGCTTGAAAAAGTACTGTTAATTATCAAACGCTCAGCATAAAAAAACAGGTGCAATGCACCTGTTGAAGGGGAGGGTGTTTTAACCTCACACTAAAACGTAAGGGTTACGTTTTAATTAACCAAGCTGCGCCATAATGGTAGATAATTTGTCAGCGAATTCACTGTTGGTAATTTGACCTTTCTCTACATCAAAGTTATCGAAAAAGCTTGGTAGTGAAAAACTGCCTTTAACGTCCATCGCAAAGAAACCTGCAGAGCCTGTTGCGGCGCCTAACACACTTTGTGCGCCGCCAGGGCCTGGCGATGATGCCATTAATACAACTGGCTTATCTTGGTACACTTTCATATTAATGCGTGATGTCCAATCGAATAGGTTTTTATACGCTGCTGTGTAAGAGCCGTTATGCTCAGCAAATGAAATTACAACGGCATCTGCTTCACCAATTTTTTTGTAAAAGGTTTGTGCTTGCTCTGGAATGCCACCTTGTTGTTCACGATCTTGGCTGTAAATTGGCATTTCAAAGTCGTTTAAATCTAAAATCTCAACGTCTGCATCTACTAATGATGATGCGTATTGTACTAGTTGCTTGTTAATTGATTGGCTATTGTTTGTTGCTGCGAATGCTAATAATTTCATAATGCTCTCCGACACGAATTCTAATTAAGTAGTTACCTTGACTTGTTGAATATAAGGTTATATTAATTCCTTTACGATATTAATACTTATAAAATTAAAATACTGTTTCCATATGGCTAATAATATATTTGATGGTATTCCCATCTTTGTGCAAGTGGTAAAACTGGGTGGTTTTGGTGCAGCTGCTGAGGCGATGAATCATTCAAACTCTCATGTTAGTAAAGTAATCAGTAAGTTAGAAGAGCGTGTAGGCGTGCGCCTATTAAATCGAACCACACGCTCTATTTCACTCACGCCTGAGGGGCAAGTGTTTTTTAATCACTGCGAGCAGCTGGTGAATGATACTGAGCAGGCGCTGCAATCGATCTCACCAAGTGATGAAAAACCTAAAGGCAGTTTAAAAGTGAGCTGTCCGCTTGGCTTGAGTAAAGGGCTGTTACAGCCTGCATTGTCTGAATACTTATCGCTTTATCCCAATGTCAGTTTAGAGTGGAATATTAGCGATGAAAAAGTTGATTTAATTAATGAAGGCTACGACTTAGCTATTCGTGCAACGCCTGCACTGGATGATTCCACGTTAATTTGTAAACGACTGACTAGTGTTCCAACGTATACCGTTATCAGTAAAAAATATATTGAGCGTTATGGTAAACCTCATCACCCACGTGAGTTGTCTAATCATCACTGCATTTGTTATAGCAATTTAAAAAAGGCCGATAAATGGGACTTTATCGATAAAAATGGCAGTGAGTTTACCGTACCTGTGAAAGAACGTATTCGCAGTAATAACGGCCATATGGAATTGGCAATGGCGTTAGACGGTCATGGAATTGTGCGCCTGCCCGAATTTTTTTTAGCAGAGGCGTTGCAGAATGACGATATTGAAGTACTGTTTGCCGATTTTCCAACGACGGAAGTCCATGTGTATGCGGTATATCCGAGCCGTAAGCATTTATCGCCGAAAGTTAGAAAGTTTGTTGAGCTATTACAAAAAAAATTAACTTGAGAGACCGACAGTCGCTAATTTTTGATCTCAAATAATAATCGCTTAAACAATTTGTTCCCTTTTTGAATGAGATGCGGTTTACTGGTTTTAGTGAGTGCGAATTGATAAAGCGAGTTCACAAACTTAAGTAAAGGAGAGTACGTTATGAAATGGCATTGGATGATAGCAGGCGCTGTTGGGCTTACATTAACTGGCTGCTTTTCAGAAAAACTAACACAAAGTGAGGCAGTGTCAAAACCGCTTGTAGTAACAGCAGCCGATAGAATTTACTTTGGTGGTGACATATTAACTATGGAAGGTGATACGCCTCAATACGCAGAAGCAATCGCAACCCTTGGTGAAAAAATCATTTTTGTCGGTGATAAAAAAAGCGCTATGGCGCATAAGTTTGGTAAAACTGCACTGATTGATTTAAAAGGTAAGGCACTGTTACCGGGGTTTGTTGACCCGCATAGCCATGTTTATGGTGTAGGGCTTCAAGCCGTGGTGGCCAATGTTTTACCGCCGCCTGATGGAAAAGCAAATACAGTAGACAGCATTATTGAGATATTAAAAGCGGCTGACCAAGAGCAAACGCAACGCTTATTTATCGAGAAAACAGGTTGGATTTTAGGCTTTGGCTATGACGATGCAGAACTTGACCGCTATCCTACTAAAGAGGACCTGGACAAGGTAAGTACCGACAAGCCGGTGTTGATTGTGCATACTTCGGGCCATTTAAGTGTGGCAAATAGTAAGGCGCTCGAACTAAGCGGAATAAACGCAGAGTCACCTAACCCAGAGGGCGGTGTTATTCGCCGTATTGAAGGTAGCAAAGAGCCAAATGGTGTGCTTGAAGAAAACGCACACTTTGCAGTGTTATTTAGCCTCAATAAACTCATCGATCAAAGCTTGCAAGATACTATGTTAGAAGCGGCGCAAAAGATGTATGCGAAATTTGGCTACACCACCGCGCAAGAGGGCCGTGCAACCACTGATGGTTATCAAGCGCTTAAACGCGCATCAACTAAAGGGCAACTGCTAATAGATGTTGTTGCATATGCCGATATGCCCACAAGCAGTGACTTTATGACTTCGCCTTATAATGCACCAACGTACACAAATCATTTTCGCATAGGTGGTGTTAAGTTAAATTTTGATGGTTCACCACAAGGCAAAACAGCGTGGTTAACGCAGCCCTATTTTCACCCACCTCATGGGCAAAATAATGAGTATGTTGGCTACCCAACATTTAAAGATGATACAGCCTATAACTATGTCGAAACCGCGTTTAAGAATGATTGGCAGGTATTAACCCATGCCAATGGTGATGCGGCAATTGAACAATTTATTACTGCTGTAGAAAAAGCTAACAATAAACTTGGCAAAAAAGACCGTCGCCCGGTGCTAATTCATGGCCAAACAATACGACAAGATCAAGTAGCACGATTAAAAGATGCAGGTATTTTCCCAGCGCTTTTCCCAATGCATACCTTTTATTGGGGCGATTGGCATCGCGACTCGGTGTTAGGTCTTCCGCGAGCTGATTTTATTTCGCCAACCAAAGCAATACTTGATGCAGGAATGGTTTTTAGTAGCCACCATGATGCGCCTGTCGCATTGCCAAGCTCTTTTAGAGTATTGGATGCCACAGTAAATCGCACTACGCGAACCAATAAAGTACTTGGACCCGATCAGCGTGTAGATGCCTACACAGGTTTAAAATCAATGACGATTTGGCCTGCCTATCAGCACTTTGAAGAAAACAGTAAAGGTAGTTTAAAAGAGGGCAAACAGGCCGATTTAATTATTTTGAACAAGAACCCGCTTAAAGTTGCACCTGAAACGTTAAAAGATTTACAGGTGATTGAAACCATTAGTCGTGGTGACACCGTTTATCGTCGTAGCGAGTAAAACTCGCTTTTTATAGGTAATATAATATGGTTGAATCTAAAATTATTCGTTCAATAGTCAACCGTACTTACAATGTTTAAGGCGGATTATGAGTACGATGACTCACTTATGGCATAGTGAAATAAGACTAATTGAAGTTGAAAGATAAAATACGGTAACACACTATTTTAAAAAAAATTAATCAATGTAAGGAAACATTCCAATGACAAAAATATTAACAGTGCTGGCCTTTTCTGCTGCTTTTGCATCGTTTACTATAAGTGCAGACGCAAAAAAGCAAGATGAAAATACACAGTTTTGCTACGACGATAAACAACATAAATACTCGCAAGGTGCGGTGCTTAAAAGTGAAAGTGAGAAAGTATTACGCTGCGTGTATACCTACGATAAGCCGTCAGACACTAAAAAATTAGCGTGGGTGGAAATTGTAAAAGCAGACTCAAAATACTCATTGGCAATTAAGCAAGCCGATAAATAAATGCGTGTAAACACGTTAACAATCGAATCTAAGTTAATCTAGGCACAATAAAAAAGCACTTTGCGCCAAGCTAAGTGCTTTTTTAATTTAGAGAGTTTAGTGCCATATATAACCCCTTATGTGTTTAAGCTATGTGTTAAATTATTTAAACACGAGGTAGCTTGCGCCAATTAATGTTCCTGTTACCAGTGCTAATGTCATGCCCGCAGTAATCAGGCTTGCAACAACAAATGTAGTTAAACCTGCCGTAAATAATAAATCAAACGCATTTGAAGTGTTCATATCGCTATTCCTATTGTGTGTTAAGTAAAGCATTTATCGCTTTGGTTATTTAATAAGTCGTAGCAGGGCTTAAAAAGGTTTAAAAAGTTTTAGAAAAGAAATGGGCGTTAACTTAAGTAAGCGATTTTTTTATTGATTTTACTGAACCAAAACGGGGCGTAATGCGTTGATAACTTTTTATAATTTGAAAGGTTGAGATTTAAACTCAAAATTATTAAAAAAATTTTACCCCTTTTTGTATGGCGCTGCGTTTTATAGGTAACTCAATTAAAAAAGGGAAAGCCTATGTTATTGCAACTTGATACTTTCGAGCCACAAACTCCGATACTAAAACTAGCACTTTGCTTTATTGCTGCGTTGGCTGTGACATTTAGTTTGTTCGCGTTTATGCAGTTTTTAATTAAATCGCCAAATCGCATTGTTGATGCGCCCAAGCCAATTATTGATATTGCTTTATACCAAGCGCGCGAAATTTCAGAGGTTAAGCAGAAAACTAAAATTCAACCACCACCCAAATTAACGCAGCCTCCAAAACATGTTATGGAAGCGCCAGCAAATGTGTCGAGCAATGTTCCGTTAACATTTGCACCCAACTTAAATGTGTCTATTGGCAGTATGCCAAGCAGTGCGCCTAGCCTTATGTCGCAAAGTGGGCAGGCAAGCCCAATTGTGCGTGTGCCACCTAAGTATCCTGTAGGTGCAGCTCGCGATGGCATTGAGGGCTGGGTAAAGTTGACGTTTAGTATTGATAAAACCGGCCGTGTTATCGATGCGCAAGTAACTGCTGCTGAACCTAAACGTGTTTTTAATACAGCTGCACTAAAAGCGTTGAAACGCTGGAAGTATAAACCATCTATTGATAACGGGGTGGCATATATTCAGACAAACCAGTCAGTGTTGCTTGAATTTAAATTAGCGCAAGAATAAAGTGCTGTTATGTTTAGGGGTTGTTTTTGCGAATGTAAAAGACTTATTGTGTTGTTTTAAAAACCTTACGAGCGTATTTTTCATAAATACGCTTAACCCCTAACACAGCGTCTACGCAAAAGTTGGATCAACGAGCAAAAGGAGTCGTTATAGATGTTGTTAACTTTGACTACTTGGCTTAGTGCAGACCTCAGCGCAGAGGAAATCATGATGCGGTACCGTGATTCAGGGAAAAAGCGGTATTTAAATCAATTGGTAGATGCTTATTATGACGATTTATATCACTTTCTGGTAAGTCAGTCAGATCAAGTACTTGCGCAAGATATTAGTCAAAAAACATGGCTTAAAGTGATTGAAAAAAAAGCGTTATTTAAAACATCAGTTTCGTTTAAATCTTGGTTGTTTATGATTGCAAGGCGTTTACTGATTGATGAATTTCGCAGCCAAAATAAACTCACTCAGCTAGATGATGTGCAGCTAGTATGCGGCCAATCACAAGACGTGAGCGGCGATGACATGTTGGCGGTACTTGATAGTGCGCTTAACGCACTCAACTTTTACCAACGAGAAGCGTTTATTCTGCAAAAAGAAGGGTTTTCGGTTGATGAAATTGCACATATTACAGGGTGCGAGTTTGAGACAATAAAATCACGACTACGCTACGCAAAACAAAATTTACGCAATATGCTGAAAGGGCACGCAGATGAGTAATAAAGCAGACGAACTAATTGATTCGCTCTATAAAAAGCGCAAACAACAACTGCACTCAAGCGTAAAGCAGAGGCGTGAATTTAGTGATAACATTATTGCTAAGTCGATAAAAAAACCAAAATCTAAACTTTTTTACCGTCTTCAATTTGCTATGAGCATTGCTGCGTTAACGATGTTCGGATTTGTTGTGTTCAACCAAGTGCAGCGTGAGGCTACGCCTCAATATAGCCAGATTAATGAAGCGAATTACTATCAAGTGGCTGTAGTAGAACGTCAATCAGAAACACTAAGTTGGTTTATTACGACTCAAAAAAATGCGTTAGAAAATGACCGTAATGCGCAAATAGCGAACTTAAATCGACACTTTAACAACGCATCAGATAATACAAATATAATGACCGTTAAGGTGCTTAATACGCAATTAGATTGGCATTTAGAGAGCTGTGATGGTTCGACTTTAATAAAAATAAAACGTGAGGTTGTTGCTGAATTAATGGCGTCTTCGAATTTATTTGATAGTACGCACACGGGTCAGTGGTTAGCGTTGGTATTAGATGAGCAGGGTAGTCCTTATGCGCTGCGTAAAACAGGTAAAGCCAGTGTGTGTAGTTAAGGCGAAAATATGCGTTTTATTTATGTAATGGACCCAATGTGTGCCTGGTGTTACGGGTTTAAACCTGAGCTGGAAGCGTTTTTTGAAATGCATTCACATATCCATGTTGAATGGGTTATGGGCGGACTTGCCCCTGATAATAATCAACCCATGAGCGAGCAAATGCGCACGACAATTGCCGCCTATTGGCAGCAAATTGAAGCGAAAACACAGGTCACATTTAATCATGATTATTGGCACTGCAATACGCCGTATCGCTCAACCTATTTAGCGTGTCGCGCGGTGATTGTGGCGAATGATTTACTGGAGAATGGGGCTGAAAAAATGGTCAATGCAATTCAAACAGCGTATTACCAAAAGGCGCAAAACCCATCGTTAGAAAACACGTTAATTGAGTGTGCCGCAACAATTGGATTAAATAAAGATGAGTTTGTTCATAGCCTTAAGTCTGAGCAAACGCAAAAAACGCTTACACAACACCTTTATATTACAAAGCAGTTAAACGTAACCGGTTTTCCTGCCTTGTTTTACCTTGATGGACATAATCACGTTTACCCTTTGGCCCTTGGCTTTTGCACATTTAACGAATTAGCACAGCGATTTAACCGTATTTCACAATAATTGGCAGTATTTATGCGGCGTGTTTGGTGGCCGGATTTTAGAAAAGTGCTAAACGCATAGTTTTGTATTCAATAAGCTAAATAATACGGGCTCTCAATAACGAGTTACCCGTATTTATGAGCAAACCCCAATGGGTGCTGCTTGCTCAAAGCTAAGGTTTAATTATTAGAACTAAGCAGGGTTAACGCACCGCCTTCAATTACAAAAAGCTCATCAAACTGATCTTCATTAATGGTGACATCGTGATCGGTTAATAACTTTACAAGTTGTGGTGTGGTGTTGCTGTGCCCAACAATTACGGTATTGCCTTTTAATGTTTTTAGCTGTTTAACCAAGGCGGTTAACTGACGCGGGTTATAATGGGTTACCACAATGCCCAATTTTTGACTAAGCGGTTTTACGGTTTCTAAGGTGCGGTTGTAATTAGTGCTAAAAATGTGCTTAATTTTTTTGTCTTTTAACATGCTAACGAGGTGCTCTGCACGAGCTTTACCCGCCTCAGACAAGTTTGGATTAATACCATCACGCTTTTCAGCGTGGCGTAGTAAAAAGAGGGTATCAGGTGTTGCAAACACCGCTTGAGATAAAAATAATCCTACAATAAAAGCCAATAAACGCATGATAACTAAGCCCTTTACAACATACGTGAAACAATTTCTCTCACTTTAACTGAGCTTTGTACAAAAGCAAAGGGCGATTTAGTTAAAAATCGCCTCATTGGCAGGACTGTACTTTTGTAAAAAATCATCGTGGCTGGGCTGCGCTTCAGCGCATTTTTCAAGGGCATTTCTGCCAGCCGCTAGGCTTTTTGCAAGCATTTCGCTGTTAAGCGCATCTAAGGTAGGGTTGTATCCATTAGGCACTACTCCCATACCATCAAACACCGCATACCAGCTGGTGGGTTGGAATAGCTCTTCAACACCTGGGATCAATCCACCGCTTTGTTTAAAAAATTCGATGCGTGTGGCTAAACTTGCCGGAATTTGTTTTTGTTGCCAATCGCGCCAAAACGCTGAGTCGTCACGTTTAGTGGTGCAGTAGTGCAGCACTAAAAAGTCGCGAATTTCTTGATAATCACCACTAATGCGGCGGTTAAATTCATTTTGTAATACCGCATTTGGGGTTTTAGTCGGAAACATGCGCACAAACAGTGCCAGTGATTTAGAGACTAAATGAATTGCAGTGGATTCGAGCGGCTCTAAAAACCCCTGTGCAAGGCCAAGTGATAGGCAGTTTTTATTCCACACTTTATCGCGCACACCGGTAACAAATGGGATAACTCTTGGCTCGGTTAGCGGCTCGCCGTCAACATTATCAAGTAAGGTTTGAATCGCTTCTTCATCGGAGATGTACTTATCACAATATACATAACCATTACCTGTGCGGTGTTGCAGCGGAATATGCCAGCTCCAACCGGCTTTTTGCCCGCGCGAAACGGTATAGGGTTTGGTATTTCCTGTGAGTTTGGTTTGCACAGCAACTGCGCGGTTGCAGGGTAAATGCTCGGACCAATCTTGGTATTCGGTATTGAGTGCATTACCAATGAGTAAGCCCTTAAAGCCCGTACAATCAATAAAAAAATCACCCTTAATTGTCTCGCCTGATTTTAATGTGACAGACGCAATATTACCGTCGATGCTCTTACTAATTGACTCAACATGGCCAACGGTGCGCTTTACACCAATATTTTCAGAGAATTTGCGTAAGTATTGGCCTGCCAGCACAGCATCAAGGTGCAGTGCAAAGCGGGCGCCTGCAAGCGGTGTATTCATCGCTTGATGCGGTACAAAAAAACGATTCTTTTCTGATAATACCGCTTCTGGCGAATAGGCCATTAGTGGTGTGGTGTCGCCTTCTGCTTTTTGTTTAAGCCAACATTGGTAAAACTCGTGACCATCAATCTTTTGGCCAACCTCCCCAAAGGGATGAAAATAGCTATGTGATTCTTGATACCAGTTTTCAAACTGTATACCCCATTTAAAACTAGCTTGGGTGGCTTTTATAAATTCAACTAAATCAATGCCGAGGCTTTCTAGGGTATCAATAAGCGGCGGAATCGTGGCTTCGCCAACACCAATAATATTCACTTCGTCTGATTCAATCAGCTCAACTTGGGTGTTGCTGTCTTTAAAAATATTGCCAAGCGTTGCTGCAGCAAGCCAACCTGCGGTGCCGCCACCGACAATAACAAACTTTTCAATGGGATTGTGTGTTAACTGCATACCGCTTCCTGTTGCTTGATTGGTTGATAGCCACAGTGCTTTTCTAAAAATTCGCTGTGGGTAGGCGCATTGTTTACTTGGCTTGAAACCATTTCGCGCATTTTAGTTAAATGTTCGTTTAAGTAATTGAGCGGCATATTATCTGCGCTTGCTTGGTAGTTTTCGGGTAAAAAATTTAAACCGTGGTAAATAGCCAGCCAACTGTCGGGGCCAAACATTTCCCAAGGCAGGCGTTTCAACTCGCCGGTTTTAGCAAAGGTTAGCATTTTCTCTTCGAGTGATGCCGGAATTGCCATATCGCGGTAATACTGCCACATAGGGCTGTCGCTGCGGCCGTTTAACTTATAGTGCAAAATTATAAAGTCGCGCACGCGCTCATATTCTTGTGCATTCACATCATTAAATTTAGCGACATCGTGTGCTGAGTAGTGATTGCTCGTGAAAGTAAGTAAGAGTTTTTCGATTGCTGTTTCAACCAGTGCAATGCTGGTGCTCTCTAATGGTTCTAAAAAGCCAGAGCTTAAACCAATGGCGACACAGTTGTTATGCCATGCAGATTTTCGCCGCCCTGGGGTAAAACTAAATTTACGTGGTGGCTGTAAAATTTCGCCATCGATTGATGCAAGCAAACTTTGCTCTGCTTCGTCATGGGAAAGGTATTTGCTGCTGTAAACGTAGCCATTGCCAACGCGATGCTGAAGCGGTATACGCCATTGCCAGCCGCCTTTTTTCGCGATAGCGAGGGTACGGGTAATGGGTTCAGTCGTTGCGCTTGTTTGCACTGCGATAGCGCTGTCATTTAATAGCCAATGGCTCCAATTTTCATATTCAACAGCTTGGTTTTCACCAATTAACAGCGCCTT
The DNA here is from genome assembly GCF_000238255.3 of Pseudoalteromonas spongiae UST010723-006. Taxonomy (NCBI): domain Bacteria; kingdom Pseudomonadati; phylum Pseudomonadota; class Gammaproteobacteria; order Alteromonadales; family Pseudoalteromonadaceae; genus Pseudoalteromonas; species Pseudoalteromonas spongiae. Next base: position 1,151,569 of record NZ_CP011040.1, on the reverse strand, counting down.
AAAGCCAGAACAATCAATAAATAAATCGGCGACGATGCTAGAGCCATCTTCAAATTGTAATTGGCTAATACTGCCATCAGGGTGATTTTCAATATTACTGATGGTGTTATCGATATGCTTAACGCCTTTATTGGTTGAATAATCAAACATCAGTTTTGCAAACAGGCTTGCGTCAAAATGCAGTGCCCAATCAAAAATTTCTAACTGGTTTTGAGGCTTTATTTTTGGCGGCACAAATTTGTTGTGCTTTGCCATTTGCACGCCAAGAGAATAGTCAGTTAAATCGCTGTGAGCACCTGCTTGTTCGGCGCGCAGCCAATAATGATGAAATGGGGTACTTGGTGTGCTTTGTCCGTAAATACCAAATGGGTGAATAAAGCGCGAGTTTTCACCTGCCCAACCTTGAAATTCAATACCAAGTTTGCAACTGCCTTTGGTGGCGTTTAGTACGTCAATATCACTAAGACCTAAGTTTTGATAAAAGCGGCGTAAAGTTGGAATAGTGGCTTCACCGACACCTATGGTGCCAAGTTTACTTGATTCGATTAGGGTTATTTTACAGTGTTTTAGCGGGGCGTGATTAGCAAGGGCTGCAGCTGTCATCCAGCCAGATGTACCGCCGCCAACGATGACGATGGAATTTATTGTTTTTGTATCTTCTGTCATGGTTCACACTCGTGCTTATACTTCAATACCAATTTGATTAAGTAACTTGATTAAGTAAATAGGCAATTAGTTAATCAAATGGGTATTTGCATTGTATCGTGATGAAACCAAAAGAAAAGACTGCCGCCAAATGACGGCAGTCTTGGGCAGAAAGTGTTAATTCAACCTAAATCCTAATAATTCTAAGGATTAAAATGTTGCCCTAACACCAAGGGTCCAACGCGATTCATACTCGTTACGGAACGCTTTTTGTGAAGAGAATTCAAGGTAAGTTTGTTGAACTTCTTCAGTTATGTTCGAACCGTGTAAGTAAATATCTAGATAATCAGTTGCGTGGTAGGTTGCACTGAAATCAAGTTGTGAATAGGTATCTTGGTACAGTGATTGTCCGCCAACTGCACTTGAGCCTTGTGTGATTAAGCGCGGGCTACGTGAGTTCCATGCTAAACGCGTTGAGAACTCTTCTTGCTCATACCAAAGCACAAAGTTGTATGTGTCTTTTGACATACCAACGAATGGTAAATCGTCGCCATTTACGTCTTTGTTTTGTTGCGAGCTATCACTGTATGTGTAGTTAGCATCGATACCGAAGTTATTAAGAATTGCGATATCTGTGTAGTCGCTCATTGCAGCACGAATACCCACTTCTAGACCGCTTACATCACCACCTTTACCTTGTACTTGCGTACTGAAAGGCCATGGACCACGGCTGATACCATCATCATCTGGCTCATCAATCCAAACAGTACCGCTTTCTGTGAAGCTTTCAATTTCGATGCGGTAAAGTGATAAGAACATCATTGACGCTTCGCCATTATACCACTCAGCTGATAGTGAGTAGTTATCTGAACGCCATGGGTTAAGTGCCGGGTTACCTGTTAGGTTACCATTTACTACGCGTAAACAGTCACATTCACCGTTAATTGCTTTACCAACCGTTTTACCACCGCCCCAACTTGCAAGGTCAAGTGCTTGCATGTTTTTAGCGTATGCACCACGTACAATAACGTCTTCTGTTACATCAGCTGACACGTTTAATGATGGTAGGTAATCCGTATAGCTGCGCTCTGTTACTACGTCGCCAATATCTGGACCTAGACCTGAGTGAGGTAAGTTCGAACCCGCAAGGTTTTGCTTCACGTATAGGTCAGTTTCAACCACTTTAACACCAAAGTTACCGCGGATCATTTCCCACTCAAAGTTGGCTTGTGCAAAATAGCTGAATTCGTTCAATTTAACATCGAAAGAAGCACCTGCGTTTTCAGTGCGCTGTACATTACCAAATGTGTCTAGGTGGAACTGACGTGGATCGCGGAAGTTACTCGGATCAATCGCCCACATTGTTGGAATGCCTTTTACACTACCGAAGTTAGAAATCTGGCTAACAGTGGTATGTGTATCAAGACGAGTAGGGTTAAGTAATGTGTAAGGCACCCAAGTACCCGCAGTTAAATCACCCACATCTTCTGTTAGGTATTCACCTGCTGCTGGGTTGCCTTCACAGGTATCAACAGTGTGATATTGGTCAACCGCTTTCCACTGTGCGATATCACAGCCATCACCAAATTCAGATGTGTATGTAAATTGGTCATGGTCCACTTTACGTTCCATAAAGCGCACACCAAAATCAACACTCGTGATGAATTCCATGTCGTCAAATTGATAGTTCCATTTCGTGCTGAATGTGTTGATTTCACCTTCGTCGTCTGTATTACCTTCAGACGAGAATGCACCAATGTGGTATGAATCTAAGCTGCCCATGTAATCAGCAACGCTCATTAAGCCTTGGCCGCCATTTACCAGTTGATCAAAACCACTAAATACTGGCGATTCACCACGTGCATCATAACGTAGTAGGAATGAATCATCTTCAATACCGCCTGGTGAGAATTGCGCGTAACAACCACCTTGGTCGCCCACAATGGTATCACCATCGCCACAGTATTCAGCCGGTGTAAACTGACCAGGACCAGTTACACGAGTCCCTTGATCAATACTCAGTAAATCACCTTCACCATAGCCGTGGCGCATGCTTGCATCCGCTTTAGCACGTGTAACACGAACTTGACCTGAAAGCGGGCCACCGTTATTAAAGTTAAGCTCTAAGTTTAAGTTAGTTGAGGTTTCGTAGTTATTGTTAACCTGAGTGAAGGTTTGTAAACGCCATGGTTGTAGGTAAAAATCATTTACCGCACCCCATGCATTGCCATCTTCATCAGTAAACGTGTCGCCTGTCCATCCTGATTCAGTGGGGAATGCATAGTCGTTAAATGAATACCAACGGTTGTTTTGTGATAAACCTTGGCGTTCGTTAAAACGCTCTTGATCGGTGTAGAATGCTTCGAACACAAGTTCAAAGCCTTCACTTAAATCCGCTTGAAAAGCAAACTGGAAACCTTGACGCTCACGTTTTTCTTGTTTGTTAAATGCAGCAAAACCTTGCGGTACAACGTGACGAATGTCGTTACCTTGAGGGTTTTGACCCCATGTGAAATTGTTATTTGCTGCTCCGATACCACCATTTTCAGAGGTATCGAAATAACCGTTGTAGTCTGTAGCTAGGGTTGCTTCTTGTGTTACCGCAGAGAATAAAACACCCCATTTATCAGCATTATAGCTGATTAGGCCGTTTAGATTTGGATCTGTTTCATCACTAATAGAGCCCTGTGTTACATCTGCGCTTACGTTTGTTGTCCAACCTTCGCTCATATCGAATGGACGGCGTGTTTTAAGGTCAATCGAACCTGAGATACCTGCAGCAGAACGCTTAGATTCACTTGTTTTATAAACATCAACACCCGAGAAAAGCTGTGCTGGTAAATCACCAAAATCAGCGCCTGATGAATCTATGGTCGTTGCACTTAAAAATACTTCGCCATTAAGTGTACTATCGACTTGAGGTAGACCACGGATTTGCACCGGACCACCTTCACCTGCAGTACGCTCAACCTGTACACCAGTGATTCGCTGTAGCGAGTCTGAAATTGTTACGTCGGGTAGTTTACCGATATCTTCTGATGCAATGCCATCAACCTGTGAAGGTGCAAAACGCTTTACGTTAATCGCTTTAACTGTACTGGCGCGAATACCTTTAACCTGAATAACTTCCATTTCGGCATCAGCTGATGATTTTTCTTCAGCGATAACGTTTTGTGCGAAACCGGCAGAGAGTGCTACCGCTATGGTTGAAGACAGCACGCTTCGTTTAAATGTTCTGTTGGACACAGTTTTCCCCTATTAGTGTTTAGTTCTATCAGAAAATAATTCCGAGAAACCTTATTGTTGTGATTACTTGTATAATTTGCTGACAGCGTTGTCATTGCTTGTCAAAAAAATAATAAAAGGGTCGTAACTTCGACAGTAATTAATGCGTTTTACAGCTCAATTCACGCAGCGCTAAACTCTTATCAACAGCCCAGTTTAGCTGATACTTGAAAGTTGACTCACCTAGTTCAGATGTAAATGTCTGTTCCTTTGTAATGTTAAAAAGTAACACATAAATATCTTGAACTTGTTACTTTTTAACATTAACATAATTAAAAAAGCAACACTTTGATAACAAATTTGTTTGAAATGCATCTAGATTGAATAGAATTGTATTAGTTGGGTGTTTCGCTGTTAGCAATTTGGTAACAAGTTTTATGAATGAAGTAATTAAAGGTGCGGGAAATCCACAATCTCTTGCACACGGTGGCTGGCATATATTGCGTGAAGAGGTGAGTTTTCCGGTTGCAGTATTATCACAATCGGCCATTAATAATAATGCAAAGTGGATGGGCGACTTTTGTCAAAAGGCTAAAGTGAACTTAGCCCCTCATGGCAAAACCACTATGGCGCCAGCGCTTTTTAAAATGCAGCTTGAGCACGGTGCCTGGGGTATTACCCTTGCAACGGTCGCGCAAGTACTTAACGCAGTAAATCACGGTGTTAAACGAATTATTTTGGCAAATCAATTGGTAGGAAAATACCACTTTGAACAAATAGCTAATTTACTTGAAAGCACCGATGTGGAATTTTACTGTTTTGTCGATTCGGTAGAAAACGCCAAGCAAATAGGCCGCTTTTTTGATGCGCGAAAAGTATCAATTAACATTCTTTTAGAAATTGGTGCACAAGGTGGCCGCTGTGGTTGGCGTGATGTGAATAATACCGATGCATTTCTAGCTGCATGTAAACAGCACCCAAGTTTAAAGCTCGCAGGAATTGGTTTTTATGAAGGGGTGATTGGCGGTAGTAATGCCCTTGAAAAAGTCACTATATTTGTTGATGAAATTTATCAACTCGCAAGCACACTTCGACAACAAAATGCGTTTGATTTAGATAAGCCCATTATTACTGGCGCAGGATCTGCTTGGTATGACATCGTAGCCAATACACTCGGCAAGCATAATCACCAAAAGAACTTTAATTTAGTGATTCGCCCAGGCTGTTACCTTATTCATGACACTGGCATTTATCAAGATGCACAAAATGCAGTAATGGCACGTAGTCAATTGGCTTGTGATGTGACAGGTGATTTAGCATCAAGCTTAACGGTGTGGGCGTATGTTGTATCGCGTCCCGAAGCAGGGCTTGCCATTGTCGGCTTAGGTAAACGTGATGTAGCATTTGACGCAGGTTTACCAAAGGCAGAATTAATCTATCATGTTGATAACCAAACGTTGCAAGCGGCTGATGCCTTAATTCAAACCGTTAAAATCATGGACCAACATGCCATGCTAACCTTGCCTGACAACTGCAATCTGAAAGTGGGTGACATGGTCTGTTTTTCGACGTCTCATCCGTGTTTAACGTTTGATAAATGGCGCCAGGTAGCAATCGCCGATGACGATTGGGTAATTCGCAAAACTATTTCAACCTTTTTTTAATTAGGAAGCAGTAACATATGGATATTATCAACAAAATAAAAGAAGGGTTAGGGCACTTTAGCCCAGCGGAAGATAAAGTTGCTCATCTAATTTTGAGTGATCTTGAATTTGCAGCGACTGCTTCAATTAATGAGCTGGCAGACAAAGCCAGTGTGAGTCACGCGAGTATTACGCGCCTTGCTAAAAGTTTAGGCTGTGAAAATGTGCGCGATCTAAAGTTTCAGATCACTCAGTCAGCAGCGATCGGTGAGCGCTTCACTAGTTCTGAACCGATTGAAAAGAAAGATATCTTTCATGTTTACTCATCTATTCAAGAAATTTTAGCAGTTAATGTCGGATTAATTAGCGAAGAAGCTGTCATGACCGCTGCAGAAGCTATTTGTGACACACGCCATTGCTTGATTTTTGGCGTGGGTGGCGGTAGCAGTATGCTGGCGATGGAATGTCAAAACCGCCTATTTCGGTTAGATGTGTTATGTAACGCCCACTCTGATCCTATGATGATGCGTATGACCGCATCAACCATCAACAAAAATGATGTGGTGCTGTGTTTATCGCTAAGTGGCGTATCGCCAGATGTGATTGCTGCTGCGCGTATCGCAAAAGAGTACGGTGCAAATATTATTGCCATTTGCCCGCTAGGTGAACTTGCTGATATTGCAGATGTGCATTTGCCGATTAAAACGCAAGAAAGTGATTATATTTTTAAACCAAGTGCTGCGCGTTATGCAATGATGGCCGCGATCGATATTTTATCAAGTGAAGTGGCAACTAAAAATCAGCGCCGCTCAAAAGAAAAATTACGCCGATTAAAAATTCAATTAGATCAGCATCGTAATCAAAATAGCGACGCGTCACCGGCGGACACTCGCTTTCCGCTAGGCGATTAAATATGAGTGATAATAACCACCCTACCACCGAGATTCGTAACGCGACTGTTTACACGGGCGAGCTAAATGAATGCTTTGTTGGCGATGTTGCCATAAGTGACGAGCGCATTATTGCGCTCGGTGATTGTTCTCACTTGTACTCAGAGCAAGTTATTGATGCAACAGGGTTAACATTAGCCCCAGGTTTTATCGATGTGCATACCCATGACGATTTAGAAGTGCTGCGTAATCCGCATATGCTGTGCAAAGTCAGTCAAGGTGTAACTACGGTGATTGCAGGCAACTGTGGTATTAGTAGTGTGCCCTATGCTGCAGATATTGAGCCAGTAGACCCGATTAATTTATTGGGCCAGAAAGCAGATTTTAAATATCCCAATTTAGCTGATTTTAGAATTGCTTTCGACGACATAAAGCCAAGCGTTAATCTTGCCCAATTAATTGGCCATACTAGCCTGCGTGCGCAAGTAATGAATGATTTATCAAAAGCTGCCTCAGAACAAGAAATTACCCAAATGCAGTCGTTACTGCGTACTCAGCTAGAAGAGGGGGCATTAGGGCTAAGTACTGGGCTTGCTTATCCGAATGCTAAAGCATCAAGTCGTGAAGAAGTGAATCGTCTTGCCAAATGTGTAACGCCGTTTGAAGGTGTGTATACCACGCATTTACGCACTGAATTTCAAGGCATTATTGATGCTATGGATGAAGCATTTGCAACCGCTAAACAAGCAAAGCTTCCGCTGATTATTTCCCACTTAAAATGCGCCGGCATTGATAATTGGGGACGTGCACAGGAAGTATTAGCGCATCTAGAAGATAAACGACAATCACAACTCGCTTGCTGCGATTGTTATCCGTATGCCGCGAGCTCAAGCACGCTTGATTTAAATCAGGTCACTGACAGTACCGAGATTTACATTACGTGGTCTGAAACCCATCCTGAAATGGCTGAAAAAAGTTTGCGTGATATAGCAAATAACTGGCAATTATCATTAATGGACGCTGCTAAAAAATTAATGCCTGCCGGTGCGGTTTATCACTGCATGTTTGAAGACGATGTAAAACAGTTTTTAAGCTATGAAAACAGTATGATTGGCTCGGATGGTTTGCCGTGCGATCCACACCCGCATCCGCGTTTATGGGGCACGTTCCCAAGAGTATTAGGGCATTACGCAAGAGAGCAGCAAACGCTGTCGCTGGCATTGGCTATTCATAAAATGACAGCGCTGCCATCATCGCAATTTAAGCTCAACAATCGCGGCAAAATTGCTAAAGGTTACTTTGCGGATTTAGTGTTATTTGATGCAAACACGATTATCGATAACGCCAGCTATCAAAACCCTCAAGCACAAGCTGACGGCATTAAGTGTGTATGGGTCAACGGCAAAGTAAGCTTTGTTGAGGGTCTTGATGATCTAAGCGTTACGCAATTTGGGCGAGCCGGGCGATTTTTATCACGCACTTAATATGAGCCCCAACTAAATAAGAATTTTGAAATGTTGAGAAAAGGTTCTCAATGCAGCATTTAAAAGAGGAAATTATGACAATTAGACGTATTGGCGCAGAAGGCGGCACAGGTACAGGTGGCCAACATTTACCTTTTTCACGCGCAGTAGAAGCGGGTGGTTGGTTAAAAGTATCGGGGCAAACCCCCATGCGCGATGGCGAAGTTGTTGAAGGCGGCATTATTGAGCAATCGCGTCTTGCCATACAAAACTGTATCGACATTATGACTGAGGCAGGATATGGCCTTGAAACAGTAACCCATGTATCGGTGGTATTAACGGACTCTCGTTATTTTCAGTCATTTAATAAAGTATTTGCAGAAGTATTTGGTGAGCACCCGCCTGCGCGCATTTGCATGGTGGCAGACCTGGTTGTTGACTGTAAAGTAGAAGTTGATGTGACCTGCTACAAAGATCAATAAGCGCTGACCTGACGCGCCATTAGAATAATAAAAAATAGGGGCACTTATGACATCACAACAAATGACGTTTCTGGCTGCATTTTTTGCCTATTTGCTTGCCATGATTGCAATTAGTTGGTTTGTTTCTCGCTGGCAAAAATCCGGTAGCGACTTTTTGTTAGCTGGGCGAAAAGTGCCTTTATTACTGACACTCGGCACCACGGTTGCAACTATGGTCGGCACCGGCTCTTCGATGGGGGCTGTGGGTTTTGCTTATCAAAATGCGTGGGCGGGGGCGCTCTACGGCATAGGTGGTGCGGTGGGAATACTGTTATTGGCATGGGTATTCGCACCTGTTCGCAAACAACAATTTGCCACCATGAGTGAAGAGCTTGCGAGCTATGTGGGCAATAACGCACTTGTAAAAAAAGTCCTCGCTGTGATTATTTATGCCGCGAGTATTGGCTGGTTAGGTGCGCATTTAATAGGTGGTGGTATGTATTTAGCATGGCTTGCGGGCATAGATGATACCACTGCAAAGCTAATTATCGGCATTGGCCTTGCCATTTATGTCACCCTAGGGGGCTATTCTGCAGTGGTGTGGACCGATGCCATTCAAGCGGTGATTTTATTTGTAGGCTTTTTATTAATGGCCTATTTTGCGATTGATTCTGTCGGTGGTTGGCAAGCGGTACAAAACAACCAACTGGTTAACGGTAGTGGTTTTTTGTCTTATCAGAATATCGGCCTTATTCCAGCAATCTCTATGTCATTTGCAGTATTGGTTGGGGTAATGGCAACCCCTTCATTTCGCCAGCGCATCTATTCAGGTGACAGTGTCAGCAGTATTCGCAAATCGTTTTTGATGTCGGGCGTACTTTATTTAGGGTTTTCATTAGTACCTGCAATTATCGGTATTTGCGCTTATTTGATTAAGGGGGATTTAGATAATCCTGAGTATGCTTTTCCGTATATTGCACTTAATACTCTACCACTTTTACTGGGCGGGCTTATTTTATTAGCGGGTGTATCGGCAACTCTTTCAAGCGCAAGTTCCGATGCTATCGCAGGGGTTAGCGTATTCGTCAGTGATATTTATGCTTGGCTTTTCAAAAAATCACTGAGTAAGCAACCTCTAACAGATAAACAACAACTTGTATTATCACGTATTGCCATGATTTTAACCGTGACGATCGCGCTTTCATTTGCCCTTTTATCTAATAATATCATCACCTATATCACTAAAATGATCTCGCTCGCACTGTGTGGCTTGTTTGTGATGGGGTTACTTGGTCGTTTTTGGCGAAAGTTAACATGGCAAGGCAGTATTGCCATTTTAGTGGCGAGTACTTTAACAGCAGCGCTAATAGGTTATAACCCCAAGTGGCTCGCATTTTTTGGTAACCCTTCAATACCGGCGGTATTAAGTGGCGCGTTTTTTGGCGTTGTTGTGAGCCTAGTTACACAAATAAAAACGCCATCAAAAATAGTGCAGAAACATAAAGTGGAGCTAATGTGATGCTGCAACCATTCAATTCCATTGTGTTTTTAGGCGAGTGTTTGATTGAGCATCGCGCTGATGGCGATGTGTTTTTTGGTGGCGATAGCTTTAATACCGCCTATTACCTGAGTCAGCTCATAGCTTCGCAGGGCGAAAAACCTATTCAAATTTATTACGCAACGGCAATTGGTACTGATAGCCAAAGTGAAATGCTAAAAGCGTTAATGACACAATCTGGAATTAAGCTTGATTTTATTGAGCGCCACCCAACAAAAACATTAGGGCAATACTGGGTTGATGTTTGTGATAGCGGCGAGCGCTCTTTTCGTTTTGATAGGCAAAATAGTGCGGCTAGGGATTATTTTTCTTTGTCTCGCAAACTACTTACTGCACTTGAAACAAAACAAGTGGATGCCATTTATCTGTCGGGTATAAGCCTCGCCATTTTAGATGAAAAGCAACGAGCTGTGCTTATAAATGCACTACACCAATTTAAAGCGAAGGGCGGCATCATTTATTTTGATAATAACTATCGCCCAGCGCTTTGGCAGTCGATATCGCCCATTCATGATTACTTTTCGTTAATGGCACTTGCCGACATCGCATTTTTAACCAATGAAGATGAATATGCCGTTTATGGCACGCAGTCGGTGAGCGATATAATTGACTTACACTTCAAAGGGAAAAGTTCTAGGCAAACCCTTGTTATTCGACAAGGTGCAGGGCCCTGTGTGATTCAAGAAGTTGGCAAAGACGCATTGCTTTATGTGGCAGCAGAGCAGCTAACCCAAAAGCAAGTTGTCGATACCTGCGCCGCGGGCGATTCGTTTGCCGCAGGTTTTTTAGCGGCAATGTTATTTGGGCGTGGTACACAAAGTGCCGCACATTTTGCGCATAAGGTAGCTGCTTCGGTAATTAAGCAGCATGGTGCGCTTATCCCAACTCATTTTCTTCCCAAACTTTCGAACCAGGAGTGTTTAGGTGTCGATACATTTTATTAATAAAGCATGTGTATTTTTAAAGCTGTGTAGTTTATTGCTGTTTAGCTCATTACTTTTTGCCGAAACCAGCTTAATGCCACAACCACAATCATTTGAGAGGCAAATGGGTGAAGTGCGCTTATCTAGTCAAATTGAATTCTCATTTGAAGGGTTTAGTGACAAGCGAAAAGAATTTCAAGCCAAGCGTTTAGAATTGCACTTAACACGTATAGCAAAGCATAAAATCACCTTAATAGAATTAGCAAATAACAAAAAGCGAAACCCAGATAACGCAACCCTGAAAGTCATTGTGCGCGACAAGGAAAGCGATTTGCTGGTGCCACAGCTCAATAACGACGAAAGTTACCAATTAGTGATTAACCAAGAAGGCATCACACTAAACGCTAATACCGTGTTTGGCGCGCAGCATGGTTTAACAACGCTAACACAAATTGCGGCAAACCATTTTGACAATCAACTGATACTACCTCATGCAATAATTACTGATTCGCCACGTTTTGCTTGGCGTGGGTTATTAATTGATAGTGCGAGACATTTCTTATCAACTGAGACAATTAAACGTCAGCTAAACACCATGGCTTCAGCCAAATTAAATGTGTTGCACTGGCATTTAACAGACGATCAAGGCTGGCGCATTGAAAGTAAACGCTTTGCAAAGCTTACGCAAAAGGCATCAGATGGCCTCTATTACAGCCAAAGTGAGGTAAAGGAAGTTATTGAGTATGCCGCTCTTTTAGGTATTCGAGTGGTGCCTGAATTTGGTATGCCGGGTCATGCTAGTGCCATTGCCGTTGCATACCCTGAGCTTATGGCAGAGGTAAAGCCCTATGAAATGGAGCGTCATTGGGGCGTATTTAAGCCGTTACTTGATATTTCAAAACCTGAGGTATATCAGTTTGTAGATAGTTTAATCGAAGAAATGACAGCTATTTTCCCTGATCAGTATTTACATATTGGCGGTGATGAAGTCGAACCCGAGCAGTGGTTAAATAATAAGCATGTTCAAGCGCTAATGGCCAAGCACTCCCTTAAAAATGGCCATGATTTGCAGAATTATTTTAATACCCAAATTCAACCTATTATTGCTAAACACCAGCGAATAATGATGGGTTGGGATGAGATTTTTCATCAAGATTTACCAAAAGATATTGTGGTGCAATCATGGCGCGGTCATGACTCATTAAATGAAGTCGCTAATAGCGGCCATTTAGGTATTTTATCGACAGGGTTTTATATTGATCAGCCGCAATACAGCGACTATCACTATCGCAATGATCCACTACGCAAATTGCCACTAGTTGATTTATCAAAACCGCAGGTATTGGCAAAGTCGTTTGTGATTGACCGCTTAAAAGGCAGCGATGTTAAAGGTGAGCTGGTTGTTTTAGGTGAGCAAGTTTTAATTAAACTTAATAATAACCACCATCAGTTGGCATTAGTTAATAAAACACCTAATCAAACAACAAATGCATTTATAGCCAAAATGGACAGTTGGATGGGGCCACTGACCTTTGAATTTGATTTAAATGGGGAGAATAGCGCTGTGATGATTGGTAATAGCCGTTACCCCGTTAAATTATCAACGCTTAACACGCCATCTCCCGTATCGCTATCTCAAGCATTAAAAAGCGCAAATGCAGCGAATATTTTAGGTGCTGAAGCGACTATTTGGAGCGAAATGGTGACCGATGACAATATTGATTTGCGCATTTGGCCGCGTTTGTATGTTATAAGTGAACGCTTGTGGTCAAATAAAGAATATACAGATGAAAACAGCATGTATTTGCGCTTGGCTTTTATCAATACATTTGCTGCAAATGTGATTGGTGCAGCGCATTTATCGCAGCAACAAAGTGGCTTTGAAAGCCAACTTTCTAAGTCGCTTAGTAAACAAGAAAAAGCTTCTACCTTAGCGCTTCTTAATACGATGGCAGCACTGCTTGAACCAGCTCATTACTATACGCGCCACCATATTAAATATTTAAACGATGAATATCATCAAGAGGCGTCACTTCATTTATTTGTTGATTATTTATATGTTGAAAGTGAGCAAGTACGCCAAATTAAACGCTGGGTGCTAGCCTATACCTCAGGCGATGTTAATTCGATAACGCAATTAGATAAGCAATTAATAAAGTGGCAAAAAGGCCTTGAAATGGGGCTTGAAACCCTCTCATCAAGTAAAAAATTAAGCGAGCTAAAACCAACGCTTATATCACTAACGCAATTTATTGGGCTTTCACAACAGGTGATAAGCAGTTGTAAAGGTGAAATAAAAGGAACCGGGTTAGATGAGCAGTTGCTTGATTTACAAAAACTCACAGACGAACTTGTGATTGCAGGTATTTATCCAATGCGAGATCTCTATCTTGCTTGCACCGAACAATAAGGAATAACAATGAAATTAAACATAGCAAGTGCACTAATTCTGGCATTATTTGCCGCCCATGCAAGCAGTGACACGTTATTCGAGACAAGTGACTGGGTGAAAGATAATGCGTTTACCAATGGCGTAGAGGGCCCTGCAGTTGACTCGCAAGGTGTGTTATACGCGGTGAATTACAAACACCAAGGCACTATCGGTAAAGTGCTTGGTAAAGATAAAGTCGAGACGCTCGTTACGCTTAAAAATGGCTCTATCGGTAATGGCATTCGCTTTGATAAAAAAGGCAACATGTATATTGCTGACTACGTTAATCACAATGTACTAACAATAGCTGCGAAAGACTTAGCGCAAGGCGGCGAACTCGCAGACAAAGTTAAGGTGTTTGCCCATAATGCAAAAATGAATCAACCAAATGATCTCGCCATTATGGATAACGGTATTTTATTTGCGAGCGACCCAAACTGGCAAACCAGCGCAGGTAATTTATGGCGTATAAACAAACAAGGTGAAACAAGCCTATTAGAGGCGAATATGGGCACCACCAATGGTGTTGAAGTTAGCCCAGATAATAACATCTTGTATGTAAACGAAAGTGTGCAGCGTAAAGTATGGCGTTATGATCTTGACGGACAAGGCAATGTTTCTAATAAACAACTGCTGATTGAATTTGACGATTTTGGCCTTGATGGAATGCGTACAGATAAGGCAGGTAACTTATATATTGCACGCTATGGTGCAGGTGTTATTGCGGTGGTTTCTCCAAAAGGTAAATTACTAAGAGAAATAAAACTAAAAGGGCAATTTCCAACTAATGTGGCGTTTGGTGGTAAAGACGGTAAAACCGTGTTTGTAACCATGCAAAAACGCGGCGCCATTGAAACCTTTAATGTGGATATTGCTGGTAGAGCCTTTAACTTGTAACTCGTGATGAATACGTGAAAATTATTGCAACTTTTTAGCGCATTCAAGCTCTACTGATAAGAATACAATCATTAGAGATAAAGATGTCGTTTAAAAAAGTTTGGCCTGCAATAGTGTGTTTTAGTTTCTCATTAATCGCGTATTTTGCTTATCAATTTACCGGAGTTACGGTTGATGAAAATGGGTTTCTAAGAGAGGCATTTTTTCTTATTCCCATTTCATTGAGCTTGTTTATGTTAGGCAGTGTATTGCTGGTGGTTTTTATTGCCTTAAAAATAAAAGCTGGTAGACGTTCACAACTTAGCTGATTGCTAACCACCTCCTTGTTGTTAAAATCGTTAAGCTATCGCCCAGCAAATACTGGGCGATTGTTGATCTAAATTTCGCTGTGATTGACTAGCGAATCAACCAATTGACTGAAAGTCTTGGCGCTTTTTGCTTGATTAAGTGAATAGCCAGTGATTTTTGCAATATCAATTAAATCAAAGTAACCGCGCAATTCGTTTTGATTAGCACCGGTTACCAATAAATATTCGTAACTGGCTTTTTCCATGGTTTTTAACACGTCGCCCACTTTGGTATTGGCGAGTGTTGTTTCCGATACAGTATCAATTTCTTCTAATCTCACCATAATGTCACCAATCGTAAGTTGTGCACGTGTTAAGCCTTTTTTACTTGCTATTTTAAGTACATAACTGCTTGCTAAGCGCGCCTTTGAAATCACGCCTTTAAGTTGGTTTTGTCCATCAACTACAAAGCTGGTACGCATATGGGTTTTTTCCAAAATGCGGTTTGCATCATCTAAATTAGTATCGATATCAATATACTGCAAAGGCTCAAGGTGGAAGCCATGCATTACAAATGAAGCAGGGCTTGAAAGTGACACACTAGTGTCTAGATGAACTTGTGCAAATACGCTGGCGCCTTCAAGAAGCGGTTTTGTTGAAAATGAAGTGAATTGGTTCATAACGACCACCTTATTTGTTAACTGTTAGAATTAAGATAAATATAAAAAGCTAACAGGTTGTAGGCGGTGCTCTTATTAGTTTAATCGCGATGCGTGATTGAATCGCAGGTTGTGTTCTTTGGTTGGGTTGGTAAAAATTTAACGCTTTTGCGTTTTTTGAGCTGACGTCTAACGCGACATCGTCAAAATCAAGTTGGTTTGGGTTTAAGTCTTCAGCGTTATCAACGCAAATAATGGTTGCTTGGCTATCGCTTGCAATCGCTGTCGTGGTGCTTAAGCTAAGCGCCAAAACAACTACTGTAACGACAAACAACCAACGAAGCATAATTTACTACTTAAAAATTACTGTTACTTTAATAGTGGGTCTGTTCGATTAATAATTCAATATTTATTTTATGTAAAGTTTAATTTATTTTTACATTGAATTTTAACTTTATGAATTTAGTCGGTATTTATGATTTCAGTTTTGCCGAATATATTTATATTCGGCAAAACACTGATTACGAAGTAACGTATTCATTTTTTTGTTGCGTTCGACGTTTTGGCTTTCTGCGTTTAAGCCACAAATAGCATCCGGTAATCGCAAATATAAGCGGTGTTAAGCCGATTAAACACCAAATTATACGACTCGGTAACCCTGCAAAATAGCCAAAATGTAGTTTGCGAAAGCTATCTACCGCAACTAAAAAGAACGGTGCTTCACGAATATCGTAATTGGGAAGCTGTTTACCAGTCTCTTTATCAAAGCTCACCGTTGACGCGTATTCACTCGTTACAAAACTGGTATTTGCAACGTCGCCAAAAAACGTTATCGGTAAATCGGGCTCAAAAGGAAACATTAAATAAGTTGCCCTAAAGCCGCCCATTTGTGTTTTTGCGGTTACCATTAAGTTATCGAGTGAAAGCTGGTGGTTGTATAGTGGGCCTTTAACTAAATGTGGTGGCTCATCAGCATGCTCAAATTCATGATGAATAATTTCAGAAATATTCCAGTATACACCTGTAAAACCTAAAACAAGTAGCACTGGCGCAGACCAAATTCCGACTAGTTTATGTAGATCGCTAAAAAAAGCGATGCGTTTAACCTTTAAGCGCAAGGTGAAAAATTTCTTCCAAAACTGGCGGTAAATAATGAGGCCTGAAATGCCCATAAACATTAAAATAAGCGAAATAGTGCCTGTAAACCAAAGACCAGTTTCGCCAATCAAAAATTTGTAATGTAAGTCTAATAGCCAATCGGTGAGGTAATGGTCGACCGCTTGTGGCGTTGATCGAACAATACCTTGGTATTGATCTAAATAGACTTTAAACCACTCATCTGTCCCATGCTTGAGTACGTATACCCGATCAGCGGTTTGCCCATCATCAAATATTTCCCAGCTGCCAATTTCATAGTTAGGCAAATTGTGTTTAATGGTTGAGTGCAAGTTATCGTAGCTAAGCCGTGTTCCAGGTGAAGCATTCACACTTGCCAGTTCGGGCATAATTAAGTGATCAATTTCTTCTTTAAAAACTAAAATACTGCCCGTAAGCGAAATTATAATAAGCGGCAGGACAATGACTAACCCGCAGTAGCGGTGCCAAAGATGGAGTTTCTTTTTCATAATTCGGTGACGTCCGTTTATAAAAACAACAAAAGGCCGCATAGCGCGACCTTTACATTTTGAATTTTGTTATAGTGACCAGTTAAGTGACAGTGCGTAGTTACGCGGTGCACCATAAAAACCTTGTGCCCAGTAAAGTGAATTAACATACTTTTTATCAAATACGTTGTTTACGTTAGCTGTAATACTTACTTGCGAATTAATTTCGTAGCTTGCCATCATATTCACAAGTGCGTAGGCGTTTTGTTTTGTAACAATAAGTGGAGTATCGTTTTGTACACGGCTAATATCGTCTTGCCAACGCATATTCATACCAAATGATAAGCCATCAACAAAAGTCGCATCGTATTTAGCAGCTAGTTTAAAAACTTGTTTTGGCGTATAGTCTTTTACTAATTGCGCGTCTTTATTGCCTGAATTAAAGGTATCCGAAACGTCAATATCAGTGTAGGTGTAGCCTAAGTTTGCACTCACACCAAAGCCAACTTCACCACTTAATTCAAGTTCAAAACCTTGCGATTGAATACCAGGTGCAGCTCTATACACTGTATTATCAGGAGTTGAATTAATAGTATCAGCAACAGCTATGTTTTCTTGCTCAGCATCAAAAATCGCCACATTTAACATCATTAAATCGTTAAATAACTCGGTTTTAATACCAATTTCTTTTGTATCGCCGTTAATAGGGTCAAGCGTTTGGCCGTTAATATCTTGTTCAGCTTGCGGAGCAAAGGTTTCGCTGTACGATGCGTAAACATTAATATCGTCGTTGATTTGATACACCGTACCTAAGTGAGATGTCGTGTCGCTCACATCACGAGATTTGTTTTTACCGTATGATAAACCGTTAGTTTCCCAAGCGGTGTGACGAATACCTGCAAGTAGTTTTAAATCATCTGTAATCGAGAAACGCGCAGATACATATTCTGAAACTTGTTCACTCTCTACACGAGAACCATTTAAGCCGTCTTTTAATACTGGTACTGGTGCTACGCCATCCCATTCATTTAGATTTGGCATCGCTGGAAAGCCATTTCCGGTAGTGTAATCGTATAGCGAGCTATCTTGATACGCCATATCAGCAACACTTGCACCAGCCGCAATTAAATGCTCTTGTCCGAATAATTCAAAGCTTCCTTTGGCATACACATCAAATAGGTTAAGGCGGTCGGTAAGTTGATAATCGCTGGCATAACCAGTTAAACCTAAACCCGTTTGCGCATCTGGCGTACCATAAACATAAAATAGATTTGAATCTTGCTCGGTTTGAGTATGCGCATAACGTGCGATCACACTCCAGTTATCACCTACAAGTTGTTCTAATTCTACAAATGCTTGTTTTGACGTGTTATTCCAATACGCCCAGTCAGCTGCGGTAGAAGTAGAGGTATCGTAATCTGTAGGGTTCCCCTCGGAATCAAATAATGCAAGCGCACCCCAAAGTGGACTATCAGCATCATTTTGCTGGTAGGTAAGGCTTGTTGTTAATGTGGTGCTATCAGTTAGGTTTAATTCGGCAATACCATAAAATACGTCACGTTCAACGCTGTAGCGGTCAAGGTATGAATCACGTTTTTGTTTAACAACTACAGCACGTCCTGCTGCGTATTCATTTAAGCGGCCTGACACATCTGCATCCAAACGCATATTTGACCAAGAACCCGCAGTAATTGACACATTGGCGCGCAGATCATCGGTTGGACGTTTGCGAATAAAGTTAACCGTAGCTGATGGGTTGCCGGCACCTGTCATCATGCCGTTTGCACCCATAACCACTTCAATTCGTTGATAAATGGCTGTATCGAGAGTGCCTTGCAATGCGCCACTTTCTTGCGGTAAGCCTAACCCATCTACTTGAAAGTTAGTGATATCAAAACCGCGTGCCTTGTAGTAAGTACGATCGGTTTCAATTTTTTCTACCGAAACGCCCGGAGTTGTTTCAAGTACTTGATTCACATCATCAAGTGAAAAGTCGTTCATAAGGGCACGAGTAATTACGCGTACCGATTGTGGCGTTTCCTTAATCGAAATACCAAGCTTTGAAGCGGTTTCTGCTTCTACGGCAAGGTAGTTTGAGTGGTTCTTTCCTAACACCTCAATTTTTTCGATGCTTTTATCCGTTTGATCGTTAGCAAAAAGTGGGGTAGCGAATACTGAAGATGTGGCGACAAATAAAGTACTTAGTTTAAAAGCACGCGATTTCATAACAGGGACCTAAATTCACAAGTGACTAAAAATTGTTGCGTATCGTAATTCAAATGATAATCGATCTCAATATTATTATTGTGTTATTTTCAATTAAGCTGTTAATTGCATTAGATTCTAAAAACTGAATGGAGTTTATGGTTCGGTTTGAGTATCGCTTTACTAATTTAACGATAATGAGAAAACATAATAAAACGTATAAATTAAATGTGACCTAGTTAAATCAAAGTTTGTTTGATCACTATAAGTACAGGGCAGGCATATTATTTTTAAAGGTTATTTCATTAACGAGTGAAATGGATAACTATTTTTTGATACCTTAATGTATCAAAAAGATACCTTAAGGTTACAAAATGATTGATTTGGTGATACCTAGGGGTTACACTTTTGGCGGATAGAATTTAAATATCAAAGTTAAAGAAAGTATTTGAGCTGAGTACAAAGTTACATAAAGGACATCTTTCATTGGTTGATAAATTGAAAGTATTTAGAAAAGGCTAATTTGTCTTAGCCATTTTGTCATCTTATTGAAGCGATGTTTAATCGGCCATTATCAATTTAATGTTAATTTTGACAGCTTAATACAAACATAAATACATCAAAGACATATTCCAAAAGATCGATATAGTGGCTTTGGTAAAGTGATATTAGTTTATGAGAGTGCCGTCAGTGGGTGGTTTGTAAAGACCAAATATTTGCAGTGCAATACTAAGGAATGATAATTATGACTGCTATTTTAAAACAAGAACGAAATTTACTAATTACGGCGAAAATACTTTTTGCTGTTGGGTTATTTTTTACAGTCGACGCTATTTATACCAGCTTTGGATTCACCTTTAGTGCATTTTGGGGAACTTTGGGTGCCATATTATTCTTATTGATATTGTATTGGAGTGCTAAGAGCCTTAAACACATGACGGAAAGATATGATGATGAATATTTAAAACATGTTTATCAAACATCATATCGTTATGCTGCAACAGGCGCCGTAATCGCTTTATTTGTTTTTATGCTTTTTGATGATTGGCTTGCGCATTACTTTACCCTTAAATATGCGGCAAAACTGTGTATTGGATGTATGTTTGGTGCACAAGGAGGCTACATTTTATGGCGAAATTTCAAAGATAATCAAGATATTGAAAATTCACACGAATATGGCGAAAGTTAGTGATGAGTGAGGTTAAAAATCGTATTGCTGTGTTACGTGCTGAACATAAAATATCACAGCAAGCATTAGCTGATGCTATTAGTGTGTCTAGAAAAACGATTAGTACGATTGAAACCGGCCGATTTACACCTTCGGTAACAATTGCTTTGAAGCTGGCGGTCTTTTTTAATGTCACTGTAGAAGAGATATTTAGTTTGAATTAACTGAGAACCTTTAATTCTAATTGATGATTCATCCTGTTTTTGTGGTTCACAAAAATGCTAGACTTTACAGAGTACTTCTAGACAACTAGATGCTAAATTGTGTAAGAAACTCAATTATGATTCCAGATTCGATAATTATGTTTTTTATTATTTTTAAAGAAAAATAGAACTCCGACTTTTTAACGTGTTTTGAATCCATGATAGCAAGAACATAAAAAAGCCAGCTGATGCTGGCTTTCTGTTATTTGTTTGCTTTAAATTTCACATTGTTTGGCTTTCGTTTCGGGCGTTTAGCTTGTCCGTTGTTATCACTTCTGCCTTTGCTATTTTGCTTAGGTTTTTCGCCATTTTTAGGCTTAGCATTGTGTGAACTGCTTTTCTTTTTTGGCTTACTTGCTGCTTTTGCTTCAGCTTTTACTTTGTCGTTGGTACTCGCGTTTTCTTTTGGCTTTTTCGGTTTCTTCGGCTTTTTAGGCTTAATTGGACGCGTATCTAGCTTTGAATCTGGCACTGGGCTTTGTGGTTCAAATCCTGCTTCAATTTTACGCGGAATAACTTCTTGGATAAGTCGTTCAATACCAAATAAATCGGCAGCTACGTCTTGGGTTACAAATGAAATTGCTTCGCCTGATGCACCTGCACGGCCAGTACGACCAATACGATGAACATAATCTTCATATACATTTGGTAGATCAAAGTTAACCACATAAGGTAGCTCTTGAATATCGAGGCCACGCGCAACAATATCGGTAGCAACCAGTACATTTACATCACCTAATTTAAAGCCGTTAAGTGCGTTCATACGCGCACTTTGGCTTTTATTACCGTGAATTGCAGCGGCATTAATCTTGGCTTTTTCAAGATCACGAACTAAACGGTTTGCACCATGCTTAGTACGCGTAAATACCAATACTTGTTGCCAGTTATTGGTTTTAATTAGGTGTTTAAGCAAGCCAGTGCGTTTGCTTTTATCAACCGGGTACGCCCATTGGGTTACTGTTTTAGCTGTTGTATTGGCAGGAGCAACTGAGATTTCGATTGGGTCGTTAATTAGGCCTTTAGCAAGTGCGCGAATATCGTCAGAAAAAGTTGCTGAAAACAGCAAGTTTTGGCGCTTTGAAGGCAGCGCTTTAATAACGCGTTTAATATCATGAATAAAACCCATGTCGAGCATGCGGTCGGCTTCATCGAGCACAAAGAGTTCAAGCTGGTCAAATTTTACGGCATTTTGCTGAAAGAGATCGAGTAATCGCCCTGGTGTGGCAACTAAAATGTCGCAGCCTTTTCGCAGTTTCAGCATTTGAGGGTTAATTTTAACACCACCGTAAACAACTTGGCATGAAAGAGGGAGGTGTTTGCTGTAAGTTGCAACACTTTGCCAAACTTGCGCTGCCAATTCTCGCGTTGGTGTGAGTACTAATGCACGCACTTGATTGCTGCGAACTTTTTCTCCTTTGCTTAGCATTTCTAGCATTGGCAGAGTAAAACCTGCGGTTTTACCTGTACCTGTTTGCGCCGCAGCCATTACGTCACGCCCTGCTAATATTGCTGGAATTGACTTTTCTTGAATTGGCGTAGGGCTTTCATAACCTTGCTCTTCAATTGCTTGGTTTATTTCAGGGCACAGGTTTAAGTCTGAGAAATGCATTTTTAGTAACTCTTATAACGGCGGCCGAGCAGGGTACAGCATCCCCGCTCGGAACGCAATTTTCACGTGATTTCAGTAATGACAGCTTTTTTCTTGATAACAAATACAGAACGGCTTTATTGAACAAAATTAATTGCTTATCACTATTCTAAAATTGAAATATTAGCTATTGTTTAATTATTGGAAATTTTGCAGGTAAACAGATGTTAATTTTTGTAAGAGGGATGCTGATAGT
Organism: Pseudoalteromonas spongiae UST010723-006; assembly: GCF_000238255.3. NCBI lineage: Bacteria > Pseudomonadati > Pseudomonadota > Gammaproteobacteria > Alteromonadales > Pseudoalteromonadaceae > Pseudoalteromonas > Pseudoalteromonas spongiae. The sequence goes on along the minus strand of NZ_CP011040.1, from coordinate 1,129,403 downwards.
TTCCCTGTTTATTATGAGCCACGCTTTTGCACAAAAGCGCGTTTTTAATATCTACCATGACTCTGACTATTCAAATCATGCCGAATCCGCCAATGCGATGAAAATGGGCTTTTTAACTGCGCTGTCGCAATACGAAAACGAGTTTAACAACATAGAATTTAACTTTATTGAAAAAGATCATCGCGGCAACAGTAATCGCAGTTTACTGCATATGAAGCAGTTTTTGGCAGACCCAAATGCTCTGTTTATGTTGGGCGGCTTACATTCGCCACCTTATATTAAGTACAAACAGTTTATTAGTAAAAATGAAGTGTTGCTGTTAGTACCATGGGCCGCAGGTGGGCCAATTACTCGCCATGCAGAGCCTACAAATTGGGTTTTTCGTGTGTCGGTTGATGACACTAAAGCTGGGTATCGCATCGTAAGCTTTGCGCGTGACCAATTAGGATGTGAGCAGCCACACATGCTGCTTGAGCAAACGCCTTGGGGCAAGTCTAACCACACTACCATGCGAAAGGCGCTAGGCAGCGAAAATGATAGTGCTGTAACCTGGTTTAGTTGGAATACAAAACTTAATCAAGCGAAAATAATGCTGCGAGATATTAGCTCGACGCGCGCAGAGTGTATTTTGTTTGTTGGTAATGCAGTAGAGGGCAAACAATTTGTTGATGCCATGGCGGCGCTACCGGCTGACCAACGCGTGCCAATAGTGAGCCATTGGGGGATCACTGGCGGCGACTTTTTTAGCTATGTAAAACAACATCTAGCCACTGACGTTAAACTAAACTTTATTCAAACGTGTTTCGCTATCGAACCACAAGACCAATCACCACTTGCAAAACAGGCCGCTGTTACAGCCACTAAGTTGTTTTCAAATACATTTACTGGGTTAGAAAACTTATCGGCGCCAGCTGGATTTATTCATAGCTTTGATTTAGCAAAAATATTTTTAACTGCGTTTGCTAATGTTAAACCTGAGGGCGATATTAGCGATATTCGTTTATCTCTGCGCGATGAATTGGAGCGTATCAAAACTCCTGTTGTAGGCTTGGTCAAAACATATCAACCACCGTTTTCCCAATGGAGTTCTACTCAGCCTGATGCCCATGAAGCGTTAGGACTTGAAAACTTATGTATGGCTGAATACAAAGCGAATGGTGGTATTCGTGTGTTTAATAATATAGAGCGCTAAATGGCGAATAATAAATTAACTACAAAGCTATCAGCTAATAGTGCGTTTTTATCTTTTGTGGTGCTAAGCCTGTTACTGTCGGTATTAGTGAGCGCAGTATTTGTCGGTTTCACCACTGATAAAAATATGCGGCAATATGAGATTAATAACGCCAAGACCGAAGCTAAATTAAGCGCAAGTTACATTCAACAGTTTGCAGAAACACGATTACAGCTACTGCGTGACTTGGCTAAGCAACCGATATTAGTGAATGGTGTTATGGGCTCAGATGTGTCTGCTGCATCTTTGTCAGATTATTTAGATGATTATCATTTAGTCGGTAAAAAGCATCCAATTTGGCTTGTGAATATCGCCAGTGAACTTGTTTATAGTAATAGCGAAGTAGAGCCACCAGATTTAAACGCCCCTTGGCTTGCACAACTGTTGAGTGAAAACGTTGCACACGTAGTGACTTTAAATACGTTGCAAGGTGGTGATCATTTCTTAATTGCGGTACCTATAAAGTATAACGGTTTTACCGAAGGGGTAATGATTGTTGAATTCCGCTATTCCCTCGCTGAACTTTTTCAAGATGTAATAAACAGTGAGAATTATGGCGTTACGCTTAATGGTAAATGGTTAGACTTCTCAAGTTTAAAGAATAATACCGAATACTTATCGGTTGCTACGCTGGCACTTGGAAACACCGGACTTACGCTCAATTATCATTTAAATATGCAACTTATTGAGCAACGTGTGATGGCGGTGATTATTAAAATTGCATCGTCAATTTTGCTAAGCCTTTTAGTGGCTTGGATAGTACTTTATCTTGTTGGCCATAAATTATTGCTCGATCCTTATCGGCGTTTAGCCGCTTCTGAGCGCGCAATTAAACTCAGTGAAGAACGTTATAAAGTGGCCGTTGCGGGAAGTAACGATGGTTTGTGGGACTGGGATATAAAAGCCGGAACGGTTTATTATGCGCCGCGCTATAAAGAGCTATTAGGCTACTCGGCAGACGATGAAGCGTTTCCCAATACCTTTGCGAGTTTTGAAAATGCCCTGCACCCCGATGATAAAGAACGCGTTAATACAGCAATCGAACAACATTTAAAAGACAGGCAGCTTTACGATATTGAATACCGTTTGCGTACAAAAAGTGGGGAGTACCGGTTTTATCGTGCAAGAGGTACCGCAATTTGGGATGAAAATGGCAATGCCACGCGTATGGCGGGGTCGCTTACCGACGTAACAGAACGCATTGAAATAAATAAAGCGCTGGAATTAGCAAAACACCAAGCAGAAAATGCCAATAAAGCGAAAAGTGAATTTTTGGCGTCAATGAGTCACGAAATCCGAACACCAATGAATGGGGTGTTGGGTATGCTTAATTTACTGCTAACAAGTGAGCTATCAAAAGAGCAATTGCACCGAGTAAACGTGGCAATTAGCAGTGCAAATGCATTATTAAATTTGCTAAATGATATTTTGGATTTTTCAAAAATTGATGCAGGTAAACTCGAACTTGAGTCAATTGAGTTTGATTTACGTACTTTGCTTGGCGAATTTGCAGAGGCCGCAGCGATTCAAGCCCATCAAAAAAGCCTTGAATTGATACTTGATATTACTAAGGTCAATGCACAAACCGTAATGGGCGACCCGAACCGCCTTCGTCAAATATTATACAATTTAGTAGGTAATGCGATTAAGTTTACCGCACACGGTGAAGTCGTGATAAAAGCGGCGTTAGAACTAACGGGCTCTGATAAATATATTTTAAATTGTGAGGTTAATGACACTGGCATAGGTATTTCTGCGCAGCAGCAATCCAAACTTTTTAAAACATTCTCTCAGGTAGATGCCTCTACAACACGTAAATACGGTGGCACCGGGTTAGGTTTGGCAATCGTTAAGCAGTTGTGTGAACTGATGGGTGGCAGTATTGAGGTGAATAGTCTCGAGGGCAAGGGAAGCAGCTTCAAATTTAGTTTAGTGCTTGGTTGTAGCAGTGGGACTAAAGCCAGTATTCCATCGATTGATATTAGTAAATTACATATTTTGATTGTTGACGACAATAAAACAAATTTAGATGTTTTACGTAGCCAGTTTGAGTTTTGGGGAGCACGTGTAACAGAAGCACTTTCAGCAGATGAAGCGATGTTGGCGTGTAAATCCTACTTTGAAACTCACCAATGTTGCTTTGATATTGCGTTTTTGGATATGCAAATGCCGAATGTTGATGGTGCGCAATTAGGTAAAGCGATTAAACAGCATCCAGATTTTCATGCAACAAAATTGGTGATGATGACCTCAATGAACCATCAAGGCGATGCATCTTATTTCGCAGAGCTTGGTTTTGCGGGCTATTTTCCGAAACCCGCGACCACCTCAGACTTACTCGATGCGTTATCAATAGTGGTTGAAGGTGGCGATGCACTTGAACAAGCAACACCTTTAGTAACCCGCCATTATATTCAAACGCTACAAACTCACGCGACAAATGAGCAGGTTAAATGGGCGAAAAATATTAAACTATTGCTTGCCGAAGATAACCAAGTAAATCAAATTGTTGCCAAAAGCACCTTGGCTAAATTAGGTTTAACGGACATAAAAATTGCCTCAAATGGGCAAGAAGCATTAACTATATTAAACGAAAGCGAAGACAGCTTTACTGCAATTTTGATGGATTGCCAAATGCCAGAACTCGACGGCTATGATGCCACCAAGGCGATTCGAAATGGTAAGGCAGGAAAACACAACACACGCATTCCAATTATCGCAATGACAGCAAATGCAATGGTTGGCGATCGCGAAAAGTGTATTGCAGCCGGCATGGATGATTACATTACTAAACCAATTGTTGAAGCCAATCTTAAAACTAAACTGCGCGCGTGGCTGCCAGAGGAAAAACAAAGCTGAATCTTGAACGCCTAACAGATTCAAGCTAGATAGTTGATATGGCTTTACTTGAATAGCTAAGTGATTTGAGGCATTTTCATTAACCAAGTTGTACGCTAATCATGAATTATTTAGAAAAAGGTTTCTATGAATAAAGGAAATACGCCATATAAAGTACTAGTGGTATGCATGGGTAATATTTGTCGCTCGCCCACTGGGGAGGCTGTGTTAAAGGCAAAAGCGACTTTACATGGTGTTGATATTGAAATCGATTCTGCAGGGACCATTGCTTATCATGCTGGAGAGCGCTCGGATCCGCGTTCACGTGCTGCCGGTGAAGCAAGAGGTTATGATTTTTCATCAATTCGCGCGAGACAAGTGACGGCTAATGATTTTGAATACTTCGATGAAATTTTGTGTGCCGACAAACAGAATTTATCCGACTTGAAGGCTGTTTGCCCGCCTCAATATCACGGCAAGTTAAAGCTATTTTTAAGTTATGGCGATATGGGAGTTAATGAAATACCCGACCCTTACTATGGTGGTGAGCAAGGGTTCGAACGGGTATTAGATCTAATAGAAAATGCCAGTGAACATTTCGTTTTGCAGCATTAACAACTTGGTTTTGTTGCAGGTTACGATAAGATAAATCGTGCGTCATGCCGCTTTGATTCATCGACACGTATGTGTTCATCATGACGAGCAACAATACTGTGTGGCGCTGCTAAGCCTAAGCCCACACCACCAAAATCGCGTTTTCTACTAAAGTCTAAGCGGGCAAAAGGTGGGAAAATGCGTGTAATATCGTCATTTAAGAACACTGAATGGGCATCTTCAGTTGAAAGTTTCCATATCGCTTTTGCTTTGCTCGATGTGATGGATAAGTTGCTCGTGTAGCTTCGCTAAGTAACATATTCCGAGCATTGTCCAGCCAATGAGCAACGTGCGCTGGTGCTCAATCACAGAGAATATAACCTGTATTTCTAACGGTTTTTATTAGCTGCTCATCAGGTGCCACGACGGCGAGTTTTTTTCTTATTCGGCTTATTCTTAGGTCAATTGAACGGTCGATACCGTCATATTCGATACGGAATATTTTACGGTGCAAATCCTCACGCGAAATTACTTTCCCTCTATGATTTGCCAAAATCTCAAGTAAATCAAACTCTGCAGTGGTGAGCTCCACCGTTGTGCCATTAATAAACACGATCCGTTTACGTATATCTATCACAAAGCCTGTACTACTGACGGTCGTGTCTTTGCGGATTGTTGCTTTTCGTAATTGTGCTCGAATATGTGCGAGTAATAAGCGCGGCTGTACCGGTTTACACAGGTAATCGTCTGCGCCTAACTCAAGCCCTGTCACTTCGTCTATATCGTCACCGAGCGCTGTTAGCATCATTATAACACCGTGAAATGTAGGTCGAATTTGGCGACATAACGTAAGTCCATCTATTTCAGGCATCATTAAATCAAGAATGATAAGGTCAGGTTTAAATGCATCAATTGCGTGTTGTGTATGTAATGCATTATTTAGCACATTAACATCGTAGCCATTACGCGTTAAAAATTGACTTATTAAACTTGCCAGTGAGGCGTCGTCATCAATCAATAGAATTTTTTGCAAAGACAAACTCCCAATTGACGTAAAATGAGTTATACAATTTTGCGTTCGTTAACGTATCGTGCAAAGCTAATGTTAGCTCAATCAGTGTACCCATGCTGCGACTTTCACCGGATATGCAATAACTCACTAATGATGGCGAATATTGAGCTCAAAGTAATCAGCTGAGATATCCCAACTTGTTACTTTGATAATGACTGCGTTGTTGCTGGCATGAAAGCAATGCAGTGGTTTCATAATCGCCAATGAAGATTTAAAGGCGAAGAACCAATATTTAATACTTATTATAAAAAAGAGAAGCAACCAGCTTCTCTTTTAAACAACAAGGAAGATTAACGAACAACTACCGCTAATTCTACGTCTTTAAATGTTTCGTACGCGTGCAATTTCAATGTCCAAACCCCTGACTCTGGGAACTGTATGAGAATATGTTCATCATTCCCTTCCATTGCAGAGTAGAATTTCTCACCTTGTTTATCTTCACCATGAAGTACTAAATCTACGTCGCCTTCACCACCGCGAGTGTCGATCCAAAGTAGTTTAGCATCTTCTGGTACTTCAATCTCAAAGGCAACAAACTGGTCTGACTCAGCATTCAAATCAGTAAGTAATTGGCCTACTGATTCGCCCGGGCTTTCAGGCTCTCCTGGCTCTTGCTCGCCTTCACCAATACCTGTGTGGTTGTCTGGGTTGGTTATAACATCATCAAACCATGCATTAAAACTAGTTACACGAGCGTAGACACCGTATTTATTTGGTAATGCACAACCGTCGCCCCAGCTTACAACACCCACTTGCAATGGGCCGTTACTACCTGCGATTACAAGTGGACCACCACTATCGCCTTGGCACGAATCTTTTCCACCGGTTGCAAAACCAGCGCAAATTTCTGTCGCTGCGATTTTACCGTTATATGCAGCTTCACTATTACACACTTCGTTGCTGACAAGCGGTACTTTTACTTTAAGTAGTTGAGTTGATACATCACCTCCGCTTGCAGTTGCCCCCCAGCCAGACACGATCGCTTCTGTGCCTGATTGAATTTGGTCTGCGTCAGCATCTGTTGCAAGTGTTAAATATTCTATATCGGTAACAGGTGATGCAAGTTTGATCAGGGCAACGTCTGTCGATTTACCGGCAAGGTATTCTGGGTGAATGTAAATATTCTCAATATTCACGCTTAGCCCTTGGTCGCTTACTTGGTCAATAAAGTTATAGCGAATTGACATATTACCAAGTTCAGACTTTTTGACTGATTCTACACAGTGAGCTGCGGTAAGCACCCAGTCCTTGTTGATAATCGATGCGCCACAAAAGTGTTGCTGATTAAATTGCATTGATGCCATCCAAGGGCGCTCTCCGAGAGGTGTCGGCTCGCCACCGACAATGCGAACGGAATCCATTGTTTGTTTTAGTTTAAACGGAAGTTCCTGAGCAACAAGAACATTTGTCATGCCAGTTAAGGCGATTACTGAAAGTAGTGTTTTCATTTTCTTAACTCCTGTTAATGGGTTGTTATTAATTTACTGCCCTTGTACCTAAATGTTTATTGCTTTTACGTGTCGATTTGTAGTGTTATGTATTGAAGTGTTTGATAGTCGTATTTGTAATGTTAATTAGATAACTTAGATGAGTGTTGATGATAGGTTGGCGCGGGTTTTGTGCTTGTTGAATATTAAAAAAATGTGCTTGCTCGTATATCGAATTTTTTGATAATTCAAATAAAATCAAGGTGGGTAGTAATATCTTGAATTACTGAGTTAATTTTATTGTTCAATTGGCTTGTAATCTACTTAACTATGGTGCACTCAACATCCCTGTTAAAACACCCAAGCGTACTACCAATCATGTTTAAATATGTGAGTTTATTAGTTATATTTTGTCGGCGATATTGTTTTGCTGATCATGTATGTTTTTGCATCAATAGTGTGTGGTTTAATAACAATTTAATTATTTTACTTATGGTTGAATCCAAATAATGGGTTGGACATTTAACCAAATTAAAGGGTAATTACACAATTTCGACCTGCGTTTTTTGCACGATAAACCGCGACATCAGCCTTTTTAATCGTATCTTCAATAGAATGTTCTAACGCCATTTCTGCAACACCAAAACTAGCGGTAAGTTTTATAATGCGTTGTTCGTGCTGAATTACCATATTTTCAATAGTTACTCTCAGCCTTTCAGCGAGTTGGCTTGCTTGTTGCTCGCCAGTGTAGGGCAAAATAATAATAAATTCCTCCCCGCCGTATCGACATAAACAATCTTCCAAACGCAATTGCTTTTGACACGTTCGAGCAAATTGTGAAAGTACGATGTCGCCGGCTTTGTGGCCAAATTCGTCGTTAATATGCTTAAAATGATCTAGGTCGATCATGATAAGTGAAAGCGGCGTTTGCATGCGGTATTGCGAGTTTTTAGCACTTTGCACGCGTTCATTAAAATAGCGTCTGTTTTTGAGGCCTGTTAGCGCATCAACAAACACCAGTTCGCTTAGTTTGTTTTGTAATTTTAGTGTTTCAAGCGCCATAAGTCGCCGACTGCAGCTATCAGCCAGTGATTCGGCATATACAATATCTTCGTTACTCCAGCAGTGAGGGCTTTTTGTTTTACAGCTGATCACCCCTTGCGCTTTACCATTGTGAAAAATAACCGTGTCTAATATTGTGTTAGCCACGTTATCAGACTGATCATTATGGGTACTTTGCAGCTGGTGGTTTGCCATAATGGTTTCACCTTTGAACATGCGTTCAAAGTAGTCTGGGTGTTGTGCGATATCTAAATTGGGTATTGTTTGCACATCAATTTCGCAACTGCTTGCAACGCAATGTAAATATTCTGCCGAATCAATGTCATTGATTAGCCAAACAGTTATTTGATCGACACATAAAAAGTGACAGCCTTCAGATAGTAAATCGGTTAATAAACTATTTAAATTTGATGCTTCATTAATCGTTAATGAGCTAACGCGACGCAGTCGCTGTCTTGCTTGTTGGGGGGTAAGCATATACATCCGCCTCTTTAAACCTGTACCTCCCTGCACCTTAGTGTTTTCCTTTACTACTATAGTAGTGGTTTTACCTGTGATGCTTTTGATATAGCGCAATAATTTTTAGGGTCTGTTGATCTTTGATGTTCTATTTTTGTTCTCTTTGAACGTGCTTTTATCGCGGCGCTCGATGTGTGGCCTAGCAATCTAAGCGAATATCGAGCAAAGCTTCCGCGTCCTGCTCACGCCCCTTACCTACATCCATGTAGGCAACAATGAGAAAAGTGCGCTCAAAAGAACCGTTCGGCAGCGCTTGATTGGCTTTTCTACTGTGTTATCGGCTGACTCACATAGAATAACTATGTCACGCAGCCTCTGCCTTGTATAAAACCCAATCAAACTGCTGCAAAAACGAACTTGAAAGGTCAACAGACCCTAGATTTTCGGTACGCAAAATTCAACAGATTTCATGTTATTGGGTAATAACTCACGATAGTATTCTGCTGCGACTTACCCTAATATACGCTTAGTTTTTATTTATGGAGAAAATTAAGGTTATGTCACAGCACAAAGATACGCTGAGAGACTATGCAATGACCTTTTTAAAAGGTGCTGGAATGGGCGCGGCTGATGTGGTTCCCGGTGTTTCAGGGGGAACTATCGCATTTATTACCGGCATATACGAACGCTTGTTAAGCGCAATACGTAGCGTTAACTTAACTGCGTTTAAGGTGTTAAAGGAAAATGGAATAAAAGCATTATGGCAACATATTGATGGTAATTTTTTGGTTGCTGTTTTTGGTGGTTTAGCATTAAGTGCACTTTCTTTGGCGAAAGTAATCACCTATTTATTAGCTAATCATCAAACGTTTGTTTGGTCTTTCTTTTTCGGATTAATTATCGCGTCTTTCCTACATATCGCAAAACAGCTTGAGAATTGGGATATAAAAACCGTTATTGCATGCATTATCGGAACCTTAATTGCCTTTACGATTACTTCGCTGGCGCCAGCAGAGGCCAATGCAAGCTGGTGGTATTATTTTGTCGCAGGGGCAATTGCCATTTGCGCGATGATCTTACCTGGTATTTCTGGCAGTTTTATTTTGTTGTTGTTAGGTATGTACGGCCATGTATTAAGCGCGGTTACTTCCTTTGATTTACCGCTAATCGGTTTATTTTTAGCGGGTTGTGTTGTTGGCTTAATGACATTTTCGCACTTTTTAGGCTGGTTGTTAGCACGTTTTAGAGATGTAACCTTTGCGTTATTGGCTGGTTTTTTATTTGGCTCACTAAATTTATTGTGGCCTTGGAAACAAGTGGTAACGACTTATACCAATTCAAAAGGTATTGAAAAGCCACTTAGCCAAACGAACATCGGGCCGGAAACATACCACACACTGACGGGGCAAGATCCGCAAACTTTAATTTGTTTTGCGTTGGCAATGGCTGGGTTGGGCTTAATTTTAGCGATTGAGAAGTTAACAGCAGATAAGCCAAAAGGCTAGATTAATTAACTGATTTTAATATTAAAACCCGAGATGCATTCTCGGGTTTTTTATTGCGTAAAATTTGCTTTGAATAAAATGTGTGCGAATTTGATTTTTTATGGTACAAAGTGATTGTACATAAAATAACCGTAAGTGAAGTGTTATGTGTCGTAGAAATAAATTAATTATGCGCGTGGTATTAAGTGAGTTGATGACATCTCACCCAAAGCCAATTAAGCGCCATGAATTAGTTCTGTCTGGAGTGGCAGATAGCGATGTTGATACGGTAATCGAATATTTAACGCAAGAAAATTACATTCATTATGATGACCAAGGTCAGCTAATATTAAACGATGATTTTGAGTCTATTACGTAACTTGAACTTAGGTTACTTAATTTAATTATGTAAAACAAAAAGCCCGAAATAATTTTCGGGCTTTTTAGTTTTTTAAGTACGTAAATTAGAATGTATAACGTGCTTCAAAACGCAGGTAACGAGCACCTAAACGTGATGATGTCATACCCCAGTTAGGATTCACTTCTTGCCCGTTTTCACCGTCACGCGCATGCTCTTGTACAACAGCTGTTTGCGTATCAAAGTTAAACACGTTAAATGCTGTTGCTTTTAACTCAAGTGGGTTACCGGCAACTGAAATATTGTAAGCTAGGCTTAAATCAAACTCTTTTAGCCAATCTGTTTCGCCAAATGTGCCACGTGGAGCAGGGTTACCATCAGCATCATAGAATGATACATGGTCATAGCCACGGCTATTACATTCACTCCACACTGAGCTAGCTGCGCAGCTATCAATGCCTTCTGGGTGACGTGAGAATCGGCTAATTGGTACACCTGACGTAACACGTGCGTTAAAGCCAAGCACAAGATTTTCAGTAATGTTGTAATAACCATTTACTTTAAATGAATGACGACGGTCATTTGGCAAGTTACCGCTTGAATGGTCCATTAAATCAGCGTAGTCATAAGAGGTAGTCCAACCTGGATCCGCTTGACCGTTATCGGTACGTACAAGGCCTTCGGTGTTACCCCAGCTGTGTGACCAAGTGTATGATGCGTTGTAATGGAAATCGTTGCCAATATTGCCTTTTAAGGTATTTTCAATTGCGCCATATTTACGTTTAGGGTCCGGTAGTGCTATGTACTCTGCTGGAATAACAATGCGCTCGGCCACACCGTCGCCATTTGTATCGTAGAAAATATCAAGGTCAGTACCCGGGTTATTCAAGATATAAGCGTAACCAGGATCGCTGTCGATACCGTTTTCTGCAAACCATTTGCGCATTACAGGGCCGTAGTTGGTGTCTTCAATTGATTTCTTTAAGTCGCGATAAATACCGCGTACACCATAAACTAAATCACCGTCTAAAAACTCACCCTGATAACCAATTGTAATTTCATCAGAATACATGGCTTCTAGGTCTTGGCTCACAATCATACCTGTGTTGATCTCACCAGTTTGTACAACATCTTCACCTAAAAATGCACCTGTACTTGGTGAGCCATCAGCGAGTAGTATTGGTTCGCCGTTTGCATCTAAATCACCGAGTTCATAGTAGTAATGAATATCACGGCGTTGGCCACCTTGCGTGATGTTCATGTTTGCCGATACTGGCTGGTAGTAGCGTCCAAATGTGGCATAAACTTTTGACGTGCCTTCACCTAAATCATAAATCGCTTGCAGGCGAGGGGCGATTTGGTCGTCAACATCTACGTACTTTTCACCCGTAGAAACCGTGTTATAAACGCTTGAGTAACGTAGGCCTAAGTTTAAGGTTAGTTGATCGGTAACCATCCACGTATCTTGGATGTAGAATGCGGTTGAGTTGACCTCTGAATTAGTGAAGTCGGTTCTTACACGTTGATCAATAAATGCTTCGCCCGCAGGGTGCCCAACTGGGTTACCTTCCCACGCGTAAAGTACTTCCCACCAACCAGCGCGATCACCAACACCATTTGGGCTGTTTTCGTAATCAACATCAATATTTACGTAATCAAAACCAATCTTGATATCATGGTCGTCGAGTGTCCAGCTAAAGTCAGCGCGGAACTGATCGCGAATAAACTCACTTTCAGTAATTGATGATGCTGACTCTTGTGAGATTTTGTTCCAGCTACCTGAGAGTTGGGACCACACGAGTGGATCTGAGCTGGTTGCTGAGTTATACGTTTTATCTACAGTGCGACCAGCAACCAATTCAATCGACATATCGTCATTGAGAATACCTGAATATGTTAAGCCATAAATATCGCCACCTGTACGGGACTTATAATCACTTAGGAACTCGCCAATGGTTTCTGTTTGCCAATCGTTTGCGTAAGTTTTACCTTTGCCTTTGTTAGTAAAGCCAATGGCTGTCGCAGTAATTGAGTGATCGTCGGTAATAAACCAGTCAACAGTAGCAAGGTAACGATCTGATGTATTTTCACCGATATCTATAGTGTTGTTTTTGCCGTTTTCGTAATCATTCTTTTGCGGCGCATAAACACCATAAAAGAATAAGGTATCTTCAATTAAAGCGCCGCCTGCCGAGATTGAGTAGCGGGTAAACGTGCTTTCGTCTTGCGCTGTATTTGAGAAGTAATTGCCTTCTCTATCGATTAAATTGTCGTGATGTGAACGCGTAAAGTCTGGGTCGATACGAGCGTATGCTTCGAATTCCCACTCATTACTACCTGATTTTGATACGGCATTTACAATACCACCTAAAGCGCCACCAAATTTAGGGTCAATGCCGCCTGTCATAACTTCGGTTTGCGCAACACCTTCCCACGGTAAACCAATAGAGCCAATACCGGTTTTGATATTGGTAATATTAATACCATTTAAATAATAGGCATTTTCAGCAGACGAACTTCCGCCAATGCTTGATGCACCAAATTCACCGTTACTTACAACACCTGGTGTCAGTAAAGCGATTGCCTCAAACCCTGTTTCCACAGGTAAACGTTCTAGTTCAGCTTTTGTTACAACGATACCACCGGTAGAAGATTCCATATTAACGCGAGCAATGCTGCTACCGGTAATTTCTATGGTTTCCATATCAGTGCCGACAGAATACATTGTATTGTTAAATACAACTGATCCACCTACAGTCACCAGAAGATCTTGCTCGATGATCTGTTCATAACCATTTTTTTCAATGGTCATAGTGTATTCACCAACAGGTAGTTTGCGTAGGGTATAACTGCCGTCTTCGTTGGTTGTGATAGTACGTGTTACACCTTTTGTTTTATGTTTTAGTGTAACCGTAGCGTTTTCTAGTACTTGCTGCTGCGCATTTGACACAACACCTTTCACAGTGCCGTTGAAGGTATCATTTGCAAACGTTGGTGCGCTTATTGCGATTGCGCCGGAAACGGCAAGGGCGCATGCCGAACGTTTAAGTAAGTTGCTTGTTTTTATCATTGTTGCATATCCTGAATTGTTGTGAAGGTATAATGTATACATTATGTAAATAGATGTAACACGGATATGCTTAGCCTGTAAAGATTGTATACATTATATTTTGTTTTGATTTACATTTACGCACGAAATGAAACTCTGTTGAATAATTTAAAATTCAAAAAATACAAAAGGTTATGTATTTTTAATGATGTGCTTGCGGGTGAAATTTAAACAATAATAATTTATCTAATTAGCGGCACTACAAGATTGTCGATGTAAAAAATGTGTTTAAGAATGCCAACATTAGTCAATTGGATATGTTAAGTATTGAGAATAAATTTAGGCAATGTACATAAAAACAGAGCTTTTCTTTTTAGCAAAAAACAGACTATTTTGATTTTGTTTTATGGCATACATGGCTGGTGTTTTATCAAGACATCGCGCCTTACACGTATGTCTATCTGCAAGGCATTGCTAATTTTACTTTGTTAACGCGTAAAACGTTTATGTTCTGATAAATGCATACAGTAACAGTGTTGTATTATATCGAAATACAAACAACATATAAAAATGCGAAGCATAAAATTAACACCAAACACCAAGTTAAATTCGTCTTATATTTTTGGTGTTTGAATGGTGAGGCTTATTTTGAGGTTGAACGTTAATTTGTATGGAAAGGGAATATTAAAGGCTTGATTACAGTACTACTTAAGGCATTTAGCGCAATGTGATTTCAGGAAAATTGGTATCTTGGTAATTTAAAAGTTCGAAAGAGCTTGTAGTAAATAGCCTGATTAGTCTTTATGTAACTCAAACAGTTGGTCGAGAGAATAAATCGCTAATGGTGACGTTTGATTAAGTGACACGTCGAGCATTTTTGTTGCTACTTGTGATGCTGTTATCGGTTTAAAACGCTTTAGAAAAGCAAACTTACATAGTGTAGGTAATATTAAACTTGCCATATATTCGCCAAGGCGAAATGTATCTCGATTCCCCAAAAGCAATGACGGTTGTAAAATACTAATATGGTTAAAAGGTAGCGCCTTTATTTTTGTTTCTAGTTCGCCCTTCATTTTGAGATATGCGCTCACACTTTTACTATTAGCACCACTAGAAGACACTAAAATATAGCGACCAACGCCATTTTCCGCTGCAATTTTTGCTACTGTATATTGATAATCAACATCGACAATACGTTGTGCGTTAATTGAACCTGCTTGTCGCTTTGTTGTTCCCAAACAAGAAAATAACATATCACCGTTTATCAATGTGTGATGTTGCACTAGCTCGTCAAAATTTATTCTATGACAGGTTATTTTGGCATGATGGAACTCAACATTTCGCCTTACCAGTATATTTATGTGCTTAATTTGATCACATTCAATTAATTGCTTTACTAGTTTGCTACCAACAAGGCCTGTTGCACCAATCACTGTTACGTTATACGCCATATATCTTTCTCAATTTTTATCTTATTAATTTAATTGCGGTCGGTCTTTGTTTTAACTTAGTCGATCAACAATCTAACCCGGCCATTAACCTCTTTTTAATTTAAAAACGTTTTGGCTTGAAACTTAATACACGCCAGCTGCTAAATATTGGTTACTACAACGCGTATTGCTAACAGAATAAACGCAATAGCAAGCATATTGTTAATGGTTTTGCCGTATCGTAATAATTCAAATTTTTGATTTGCATGACTAGTGATAAGGCTGACCAAGCAATACCACAGTGTGTCGATCACTAAAACAGTGATGCACATAATAGCGGCTGAACTAATCGTTATGCTATCTGGGTCAATAAATTGTGAAAATAGCGCCAAAAAGAAAATGGCGAGTTTTGGGTTTAAAAATGCAATGGCAAAGCCATCTTGCGCTGCAGCTAAATTCCCTGTATTTGCATTATTAGCGATCTCAAAATGATTTGTTTTTTGTCGCAGAATATTAACTGCGAGATAAACTAAATAAGCGGCGCCAGAAAATAAAATTACCTTATACGCAATAGGAAATTCATGGATAAAACCCGCTAATCCAACAACCGCAAGTGTTGCGTAAATGCCAACTCCAACGCCATGGGCGACGCTTGCAATCAGACCTTGTTTTAAGCCGCGTGTCATGGAATGGGATAACACCACCGCTAAACTAGGTCCTGGGGACATAGCACCGATTGCACAAACACCAACAAGACTCATCCAAAGTGCAAAATCCATAATTGTTCCTTTTCTTCGCCGTTATGTTTACTGGTGTTGCAAATTCAACATACGTGTTTGTTTAGACCGTGCAAAAGTTAAATTCGACGATTTAATCACAATCGGCTTCATACAATAACGTAACCCATTCAGGGTGGTCGATAAAGGGATTGCGATTTGCCTGAAAAGTATAAATTATCGTATTTCTGTTTATTTCAAAACTATCAACTGGGTCAGCAAAATGCCATTGCAATAACGTGCATAAATCGCCTATCTGGCCAACGCCGTCTTCGATTTTGCTGCGTGCAGTATCGTGATGGGTTACAACTTGTAAATCTGGCATATCATGGTGCGAACCATTTTCATACATCACATCCATGTAAAAAATCATGCGCGCAATATCGCCTTTAACCCCGTTATGTGGCTCAAAAGACTGTGATTTATACTTTTTATTCCAGGGGGCTTCTTTAATAGGCATGCCCCCATTAAAAAAATCATTATCACTGCGCTGAGTATTGAGTGACACATCGGCGGGTTTTATGTGATGAACATCTGTATAGCCTTGTTGCGAGCGCTTGGGGAAGCCATGACTTTTTGGCCAAATATGTTCTCGGTTCCAATAATCTTGATTACGACTAAATTTACCGGTGCCATTATGTTGTTTTGAAATCGAGGTGTTTTTATAAATTAACCGAATATTTTCGCGATTATTTGGCTCTTCATCGCTGTAGGTAAGTACCGACCATACTTCTTTATATTTAAGGGGGTGAAATTCGCGATTGATGTCTTTGTGAATAGCGTGCTTGAGCCGGTGTGGCTCTGCGCTAAGCGCTCGGTAACTGTCGCGGTAATATATATTTGCGTCAAATAAACTCGCGTCTTTAACGGTCTCGACAATAGGGCAATGAGTACACGGAGCATTCGATTTGGCGACTACGGAGTTAACACTCAAATATAAAACAAGCAAAAACAAACAAGGTTTTAACATTACGCGCATTTATTATTATTTTTTTAGGCCGCTAAATTGTACCTAGTTTATTGATAATTATGCAATCAAAAGCTCTGTGCTTAGTCAAATCACCAGATTTACGCTAGTTTATCTGTTTAAAAACCGCACTAAATATAAGTGTATGACTTAATTGATATTGTTGCTCAATTTTTGGTACCTTAGAGTGTGAGAAACACGCAAAGTAAGATATACTTAAGCTATATACACGCTATTGTTTCATGCCCGTACACACTAGTGTGGCGATTAATTATGTCGCGCAGGTAAATAATTCCAAGCAAACTGACATTAGGTGACCAATGACGGCTGAATTAAAGAAGCGAATCGCTATTTTAGAAAGGATGTTAGATAACGTGGGTGCTTGTATTTTTAGTAAAGATTTAGATGGACGATATACCTATGTTAATCAAGCCGTATTAAATGTGTTTGATTTAAATGAAGAAGATGTGCTCGGAAAAGACGATAGTCACTTTTTCAACTTAGCGAAGTCTCAAGAGGTCATTGAAAATGACCGCGCCGTAATGCAAACAGGCAAAGTGCTGGAAAAAGAAGAAACGAATTTTGTAAAGCCTTTTAATAAAGAAGTAACCTACCACATTGTAAAAAAGCCAATTTATGATGAAGATTCAAATATTATCGGCTTATTTGGCATTGCCAATGATGTGAGTGAACAGCGTGAATTAGAAAGCAAAGTACATGAACAAAACCAACTGCTTGATATTGTATTAGATAATGTAGCAGCACATATTTATATGAAAGACGATGCCCGTGAGTTTATGTATGTTAACGCTAAAGTAGCGTCGTTGTTCGGCTTGCCGGTGTCGCAAATTATCGGTGCGAAAGAACAAGATATTTTGCCCGAAGAAATGGCTGCACATTTCCATCAAAGTGATTCAGAGTTATTTGCCAGCGGCAAAAAACAAACAATTGAAGAAACCGTTACGGATGAAAGTGGTAATACGCGCCACTATTTAAGTGTAAAAGTACCCTTTGAACAACAAGGGCGCCGTTCACTAATCGGCTTTTCAACCGAAGTGACAGAACTTTATGAGCTCAAAGAGCAATTTCGTAAACAAGCAAATACCGATTATTTGACTGGGCTGTATAACCGCCGTTATTTTGTTGAAGTTGCCGAGCGGGAATTTAAGCAAGCAGTGCGTAGTGGCGAGCCACTTGCGTTAATGTCACTTGATATCGACCATTTTAAGCGCATAAATGATAAGTTTGGTCATCCAGCAGGTGATGAAGTGCTAAAAACACTGGCAAAAAACCTGATTGGAAATTTACGTGAAGAAGATGTTTTGGCGCGTATCGGCGGTGAGGAGTTCGCGATTATTTTGCCACATACGAGTTTTGAACAAGCCAGTAAGGTAGCCGAGCGCATTCGTGATTATCAGTCATGTCATGCCATTGCTACGGAGCAAGACGACGTGTTGGCAAAAGTGAGTATCGGCTTAGTGATGCGAGAACACGACGATGATACTTTCGATAGTATGTTTAAACGTGTTGATAAGGCACTTTATCAAGCTAAAGAGCAAGGACGAAACCGAGTAGTCGCGCACGTAAGTTAAGCTACTGCACGTTACTCATTTTAAAACAGAGTATTTTACAGCCCGTTGTTAGTTAAAAGCCGCGAAATAGCGGCTTTTTTATTTCTGTTCGCGTTAGTTCGAATAGTACATCGAGAATAGATGAAGTCACTAACCGGTTATTGGTTGCGCGTTTGTTCTAGTCGCGTCAGTACATCAATGGCATTTAGATAAACTTCATTCGCTCCACTGTTTTGCCCGCCAAATGATGTGCTTAGCTTGTAGGTGTGCTTCATATCATTGAGCAAATCATGTTTTTGATTTGGTAATTCATTCATTGAAGTGGGGGCACCAATCGCCATCATTTCACCGCGGCCAATAAATCCACCTTCAAATAACTCTTTAGATAGGCTGCGAATTTCATCGCCATAGATACTGTGTAAATCGTACTGAGAGGCAATGGTTTGCCAGTTTTCATTCATTTTATGGGCTTGTTCACTGATTGACACCGAATCACTGACACTTTTGTTCACTGTATCTTGAGGCGTCTGATCTGCGTGCGTCACCCGCAACGATTGAGGTTTGTTAACCGCACTGAGGTTACTTGCGCTGTATACATTCATGATTGAGTTCCTTTCATACGTATTGTGTGGAACAAAATATGAGCAAGTTAAGTGCCAACCCTTAATATTTTAGTGAATGAACAGCACACAGTAAGCGCAATTTTGTTGCGTTTTCACCCTTAAATCAGAGCACTATTTAACCTGATACATCTCTTGGGTACTTAGCCATCGCCTTTGGAAATTGATGCTTGATAAGGGCTAAATCGACTTCTATATCACCGCTTAGTGTAACTGGTGGCATTACGATAAATTCTTTAGTGCGAAAATCGAGTGCCATGGGCACAACAGGAACATTAGCAGCATAGGCTATGTGTAAAAAGCCCGTCTTCCATTCATCGGTGTGTTTTCGAGTGCCTTCTGGTGCAATGCCCAGAATAAGTTTGTCTTGTTGATGAAATACATCGGCAACCTGTGCAAC
Organism: Pseudoalteromonas spongiae UST010723-006; assembly: GCF_000238255.3. Taxonomy (NCBI): domain Bacteria; kingdom Pseudomonadati; phylum Pseudomonadota; class Gammaproteobacteria; order Alteromonadales; family Pseudoalteromonadaceae; genus Pseudoalteromonas; species Pseudoalteromonas spongiae. The sequence goes on along the minus strand of NZ_CP011040.1, from coordinate 1,110,065 downwards.
TAAGCCGTGTTTAGAAGAGCGCTCAACGGCAATGCCACCCCACTTTTTAAGTAAAACACCCAGCGGCCAGAAAAATATGGTGTGTTTACCAAGAAACTTAATCTCGATACCTAACGAAAGCTTAACGGCAATCGCGATTATAAAGTCCCAATTTGATGTGTGTGGTGCCACAGCCGCAACAAACTTTGCTTGGTCCGGGAATGCCCCAGAGACACGCCAACCAAATAACTTAAGAAAGTTGCGTCCGATAAAACGACCAAGTTGGCTGTTTGTGCGAGGAATTGAATTAGGAACTTCAGTTTGCATAAGCATTTATTATTTTTACTACCATCTATCACCATCACAGATTTAGAGCATAAAGTCTAGTTGTTTAGTAATGGTTGCTATTTTGCTAATACTACCGTGAGTGGGTTTGTTGTTATGGATGAGCGCATCAAGTAGCAAAGTGTTTTTGACACTATACTTTGTCTCCATACAGGGCTATAACCTCAGGTTATGCACTCCATTTATTCTGTCACTGTTGCTGGTGTGTTTTCCGTGTTAGCGTGTTGCTTCTATAACCAAAAAACAAACTTAAAAAAATGATTTTACGAATAGCGTTTACAGTCTGTTTACTCTTGCCGCTTGTGAGCAAAGCAGAGAGCTTAATGATGTTGTCGGGCAAGGTTGTTACAGATAGCAATAAACCAATTGCCAATGCACATATAAAAATTGGCGACACATCCGTTGTTACTTCAAGTGAAGGTGACTTTTCATTAGAGCTGTCAAAACATGCCATATATGCGCTCGATATTAGTGCTTCTAATTTTTATAGTATGCGCTTTAGCTATTCACACTTCGAACTCGAAAACAGGCACACAGGCAATGTTGATTTAGGCAAAATCACCTTAGTTGCTAAGAAAAAAGAGCGTGTTCTGTTAGCGTTTGGCGGCGACGTAATGATGGGCAGACGTTATGCCAAACCCTATTTTGATAATCCTACTCTCATTCACGATGAAACGATTGCCGCTGATACCAAAGCAATTGTTCAGTATATGGCGCCTTACATTAAAAAAGCCGACTTTGCAGCAGTTAATTTAGAAAGCCAAATAGCGGATAAAACACCAACGCAACGTGCGCCTAAATCGGTGACGTTTTTCTCACCACCAGAGACGATTAGCGCACTTAAAGATGCGGGTGTTGATTACGTCACTCTTGGAAATAACCATACTTACGATTACTTAGATTCAGGTCTAAAATCCACCCTAGAAGCGCTGAATAATTACCAAATGCCGTATTCAGGCGCAGGCGTTAATGAAGCCGAAGCGCTCAAAGCGTATCGTACATCTATTCAAGGTAATCAGTACGCAATGCTTGGTTATGTTGGATGGGAAGGCAGTGCACAGCCTAGTCAAACAGCAACAAAGGTAAAGGGCGGGGCAGCCCATGGCTCTTATGACAATATTGTTGCTACAGTGAAACGCGAAGTGGCAGATAATCGTGTAACGGTTGCGCAATATCATGGCAGTCTGGAATACCAAGATGAACCGTCAATGATGACCGAGACACGCTTAAAAGCAGCAATTGACGCCGGCGCAGATCTGGCAATTGCACACCATCCGCATGTTGCGCAGGGTTTTGAAGTGTATAACGGAAAGCTGATTGCGTATTCAATGGGCAACTTTATTTTTGATCAGTTTTTTTACGCTACAAATCACTCATTTATGTTGTACGTTTGGATGGATGGCGAGCGCTTCTATCGTGCTGAAGTTGTGCCGGTTTATCTACAGGGCTATGTGCCAACACCGGCAACAGGCAGTCATCGTACGCGTATTTTGACACGTCTTGATGAGCTAACCAGTAAACGCAATACCCATTTTGCACGAAATGCTGGCCATGGCGTTATATTACCAAACACAAAAGTAGCGAAAGAATTTGAAATTACACTTTCAGCACAAAATAAACGTGTTTTACCCTTGCCTTATCGTGCAAGCGAAGGACATGTTACGGCCGTTAAAACGAGTGAAATAAACCGCTATCGATTAGGAGTAAATTTGATAAACAACGCGAATTTAGAAACCCACATGGCATATTATTCTCATGATCGTGGGTTTAATTTGGATCAAAGTTCGTTTCAGATCAGTGATAAACAGGCTTTCAGTGGCGATTATGCGCTAAAAAGCCAAGGTGACAATGGGCAGTCGCAACTGGCAATGACTAACTTTACGCGTGTTTACCGAGCAGGAAACCCAGCAACCGTCAGTGCAATGGTGAAAGGTAAAGGTAGGGTTAATGTTTATTGGCAGGGGCGTAAAACGCGAGGTAAATTACTCGACTCACTAAAAAATGGTAAAAAACATCGAATAGATAGCATTGAGCTTAATGGAAATTGGCAAGAAATAGCCAGTGAATTTAATACGCCAAGAGTAGGGTATCGCAGTATTCGCGTGTTGTTTGAGTTTGAGCACAGTGGAGAGGTGTTTATAGACGATATAGCCTTTATCGAGTGGCGAACCCCTTTTCTGCCAAAACAACAGCAAGCACATTTTCATAATGGGGCGGGCCATGCAACCTATATTGGCTTTGAACAGCCATTGAAAAAAGCTGCAGGGCTTGTGATAAAACAACGCTAAAAAAAGAGGCAAATGCCTCTTTTTTACGATTAGAATGTGTAGCTGTATTGCACTGCAGCTAAACTGGCGTCGCCGTGCGATTCAAAACCCCAAGTTTGGCCTAAATCATCACGTTCTTCAAAACTAACCGACTCACCGTCAATGAAAGTGACTGCAAAATCAATTTTATGCTGTTTGTTAGGCGAATAGCTTAAGCCGGTGCTATACCAGATTCGGTCGCTATCTGGAATTGAAATTGACTTGTGCGCCGAGTTAGTTGGTGTCGCGTCGTTAGCGATACCTGCACGGATCATTACTGTCGGTGTAAGCTGATAACTCGCACCGAGCGACACACGATATGCATCGCTGAAATCTTCAGTTTTGGAAAATACTGCGTCTTCTTTGCCTTCAACATAAGCGGCTAACTCTTGGAAATCACTCCAGTCGGTCCATTGCACGCTGTAATGAATAGCCAATGCCGGAGTTAATGCGTGATAACCCGAAAACTCAGCAATATCAGGTAAGGTAATGGCAAGTTGGCCTGGTAATACCTTTCCTTGTAAGCCACCGAGCATGGTCGGTAGTTGATTAGAGTAATCACCTTCTAGATCGAGCTCTACTTGAGAGCGGTAGCTTAGGCCAAAACGGTGGTCGTGGTTTAATTCGTAAAGTGCACCGATATTCCAACCAACCGCAATATCATCACCTTCTAAGTTTGCTGCTTCTAACTCATTTGGTAGGTTAAATGCTGTTTCACCAAAGTGTCGAACTAAGTTTGCGTCGGCATAGACTAAATTTAAACCTGCGCCTACGCTCAGTTGCTCTGTTACCTTGTATGCAGCACTTAGATTAAAATTGACCGTGGTAAGTGATGTTTCGCCGGCAAGTTGGCCCGCGTTGTAATCGTCATTTAGCTCGGTGCTTAAACCATAGTTTGAAAACGCACCACCACCAAGCGTTAAACGCTCGTCGATTGGTAACACAAAATATCCTGCTGGTATGACAGCTGAAGGCGCGATGCTGTTGTCATTTAAGCTTGTGATATCACTGCCGTTTGAGGCACTTAATCCAGATACCGACACATCGGGCGCAATGTATGACACAACACCACTGATTTGTGCATCTTTAATTTTGCTCATACCTGCAGGGTTACGTGCAACAATACTGGCATCATCGGCAATTGCAGCGTCACCTGCGAAGGCGCGGCCTAAACCTGATGCACTGTGTTCATTGAGTTGGAAAGCGCCAGCGGTGGCATTTGCACACACCATCATTAGCGATGATGCGATAAGTGTTTTTCTAATAAGCACGGACGTTACTCTTTATAGTAAGATTTCGCGCTAGTGTAGAGTAATGAAAAGTGTAAGCCTGTAGTTATTGGTGATTGTTGTAATTATGTGGTTACAAATGTAAAAAAAGGGAAGCGAGCTTCCCTTTTTAATTACTATTATTCAATTATTTCTGGCGATGCAGGGGCATCTTCATCCTGTTTGAACGCTAACATATCGCGAATATTCTTTTGTACTGTGATGGCTGAAAACAGTGATAAGGTATACGCCATGGCAAAAAAGCCCTTTTCACTGAGTAACATATCGGCGTTAAACAGGCCGATCGCAAGTAATGCGATAGCAATTGCCAGTGATACCCAGCAAATCATTGTGTACGGCTTTGATATAGGTAAACCTTGTTGTTTATCACGTACCACTTTTTGTAACGACACTGCTGCAAATAAACTGTAAAGCAAAATAATTAGGTAATAACCTTTTTCGTTCAACAGTAATGTTGCATTGTATAAGCCAATTAAATACGCGCCCATGCCAATCACTAAACTTGCGATAGCGCTTAATTTAAATGCGCTGGTTGGTTTTAAATTATCCATATTATTTTTCCATGCTTGTCAATTAAGTTACACACAAGTATCGGGATAATTACGTATAAGTAAACTTTATATTTTAAAGTTGCTTATTTTACGCTTTTTGGTATTAATTTATGCTACCAAATCAACTTTTTACGCGTCTAAACTGTTCAAATAACGATGGTTCCCATGGGCGCATCGCAAACAATATGCCCATGTGTTTGCGTTTATCAAGGGCAAGATCGGCATCTTCAATATTGAGTTGTGCGGCTTCTTTAGTCAGCTGCTCTAGTTTCTTCTTAATGTAATCGATGGAAGTTTGTGAATAACGGCCACGTAAATAAAAGCGAGATGCATCAATGTTATCGAATTTGTTAGCCATAAACTTAGTCATGACTTCGTTTTCCATAAAGCGCTCTAATGGTCCATTTTTTTGCCAACGAAAATCTTGTGCGATAAGCGATTTATAATGATTATTGGGCAATAGCTGAATAATTTTGAGTTTGTCTAACTTAGCCATCAAACGGATCGCTTCGAATTGATCTATATCGTATTGGTCAATAATTTCATCAAATTGCCAGCCATCGCGAATACATACCGCAACAAGTAACAGTTTAGGGTCATCAACCAGCTGTTGTTCTTGCTCTAAGTTTAATTGTGATAATTGGCTTTGTTGTTTCTCAGTTAATGAAAACAAATCAGTAAGGCTAATATTGAGCAGTTGGCAAATTTGTTCAAGCCGCGTTAGCGAAAAGTTATTACTAGCAAAAACACGCTTTACATTTGCTTCACTTAAATCTAGATGCGCTGCAACATCGCGGTAGGTAAGTTTATGTTGTTTTAGCAATTGTTTAAGCGTTAAGGTGACGCTTTTAATTTGGCTCATAATCATCCTTGGTATTATTTTTTGATACTTTAAGTCTTTAAATTTCATACTTCAACCATTTTGGTTTACATAGATAATTCTTTCTCCTAATTTAAAAAACGTAAACGGAACCACCCAAGAGGAATTAACATGAAGTTTATTAAATCAATTGTAATCAGTTCAGTACTTTTCGCAGCAATGCCGTATCACGCAAATGCAGCATCAGATAATTTTAGTGAGGCGAGCAAGCATTCATCGCTAGCAACGGTCCATTCAGCAAAAGGCTCAGCACAAGTTGCTAGCGGTGTAGTCGCGGTACCTTTAATTGCCGCTGGCAGTGTTGGCATGGTGAGTATGGCTGCGGGCGATAAAGCAATACGCACTGCAAAATCACTTAGCAAAAAACCGGATGCACCGCTTGAAATTACCGAGGTGACTATCACAGTAGACCGTTCACCTGCACATGCAATGAAGAAAAAGTGCAAGCAGTAATTAAGTAATAATCTTAATTCGGGATAACAAATGAGTTTCTAGCAGCTCCTGTTACTTATTTCCGGGTTAAATAGCATTAAGGGAGAAACATTATGAAATGGACATATGCATTAATTAGTTGCTTGTTGTTATCGAAGGCTGCCATTGCAGGCAGCCAGCAACAACAAAAGCAAACGTTTCCGGTTGAGGATGTAACCGCGTTTGCTAAACAAGTTGAGCACTATGCAGCTAAAAAAGGTGCGCGTGCATTTATTATTGCGCGCATAGGGCAAGCGAAAAAAGATTTACCAAAAGGAGTTAATTTTACCCATTCGGCATTAGCGATTTATTCTGAAATTGCCCTTGATAACGGCGACACAGCAAAAGGGTATGCTATTTATAACTTGTATCAAGAGCCAAAAGATAAAGACAAAAGCAGTTTAGTGACAGATTATCCTGTGGATTTTTTTTGGGGTGTGCCAGAGCTTACTGCGGGTATTATTATTCCTGACAGCGACCTACAATCTCGACTAATTGAAGCCGTTGTTAACGGTAATAATATTACTCTGCACAATAGCAATTACTCACTTATATCAAACCCTTACTCAACAAAATATCAAAATTGCAACGAGCATTTATTAGATCTAATTAACTCAGCGATTTATCAAACTACAGATACACAGCAATTAAAAGCGAACACCAAAGCGTATTTTAAGCCGCAGCGTATTAGAGTAAACCGTGCAAAATTGGCAATGGGAAACTTATTTATGGATGGCGTGTCGACCGATGATCATGGTACGAAAATTTATACCACCACGTTTACGAGTATAGCGAAATACCTGTCATCGTATGATTTGGCATCAAATGTCATAACGCTTAGTTACAATCAACCCGCTCGTCAGTTACTTGCGTCTAACTAGCGCATATAATGAGTCAGCGTAGGAAAACACTGATTGGTGCGGTAACTCGCACCTAAAAAATCTCGCCAACCTTGCCACTCATCATAGACCTCGTTAGGTAAAATCGGCAGGTTGTCTGCAATGAAATGGCGCTTGGTAACATAGTCATTAATACTGCGAAATTGCTGTTCGCGCACCATAGTTTTAAGTGTTGAAAACGAAGGTAGTGTGTGTTGGCTACAATCGCATAATCCTAAGAAATCACCCCAACTAATCCAGTCTTCTTTGTACTTTTCACGCGGTTTACAGGGTAGGCGAATGTCACAACGTTTCGCGCGTTTTTGATAATCACTGGCTGAGGTAAACTTAAATTGTTTCGCAACCGATTTGGCGGTGTTGTATTCGTTGTAAAGCTTATTGTCTTCACGTTTAGTGCCTAAAAAGTCATACCAAGATACCCAGTCATTCAAATAATGTTTAATTGGGTTAGGAGGCAGCTTTTCGTCATGTTCTTTACGCGTTGCAAAATAAGCAAGCGAACTCGAAATACCGAGCGCTTTTGCAGCTTGCTGGGCTTCTTTGTAGTCTTGGTAATAGGTCTTTCTTTTAATGCCGAGAAAGTGCGACCAACCTTGCCATTGCTCTGCGTAAAACTGTTCGGGCACTTTGGGCAGGCGTTCGTCAACTGTTTTACAAAATAGCTTATATGCACGGGCATTTTTAAAATTTGCGTTTGCAGCAACGCGTTTTGCACTGGAGTAATCTTTGTAAAGTCTTTCTGTGGCAGGGGCTGTGTTTAAAAAATCATGCCAGCCTTGCCACTCATTTTTGTAATAGGACTGCGGATTAGAATGTAAACGACTATCACATTGGCAACGCCGATAGCGATAGTCGATAGCACTGGTAAAGTTAAAAGTGTGTGCTGCGTGCTTGGCTTGGGCAAATGTCGTATAAAAGTCACGCTTGCTCATACTAAAGTCCCGTTATTTTGCTTGAGTGTGCTTTTGCTTCCCCCCAAATAAAGGGGGTGGGTTGAGACATTTGTGTACCATGAAACTCAAAGCCACATGCAATATCGCTGCTAAGGAGCAAAGGCCCGTCTAAATCAACAAAATCAGCGTGCTGCGCAATTAGAAAGGCGGGTGCCATCGCTAACGAACTCGCTACCATGCAGCCGGTCATAATAATAAAACCGTGTTGTTTTGCTTCGTTTAATAAAGCTAGTGCCTCGGTTAGACCGCCAGTTTTATCAAGCTTAATATTGATTGCCTGATAGCGGTTTTTAAGCTCTGCTAATTGGTGTCGTGTATGGCATGATTCGTCGGCACAGATTGGAACGCACGGCGTTAACTGAGTGAGCGCCTGATCATTACCGGCTGGCAGGGGTTGTTCTATCAATGCAACATTGTACTGTTTCAGCGTAGGCAGTACAGCTTTTAATAAATCGAAATTCCATGCTTCATTCGCATCAACAATAAATTTGCTGTGTGGCGCTGCTACGTGAATTGCTTTCATTTTATCTAGCACCGAATCGGCATCAAGTTTGACCTTAATGAGCGGTGCATTGGCTAATGCTTTTGCCGCAATAGCCATATTTTGTGTACTGTCTAAACTAATTGTTTGAGCTGTCGTTAAGGGGTGTAATGGTATTTTCAGCATTTTGCTAACACTTTGCGATTGTGACTTCGCGTTAAAGTCCCAAAGTGCGCAATCAAGCGCGTTACGAGCGGCGCCTGCTTTTAACTCACTGATTGCGTGCTGAAGCGCAGCGTCTGATGAAAATTCACAGCCCAGCGCTTCGATTTGTGCAGCTACTGATGCACAGGTTTCACCATAGCGGGCATAGGGCACTGCTTCGCCAAAGCCTTGAAATTCGCCGTCTGAAATAGTCACAACAATCGTTTGTGCATGGCTTTTAACCCCGCGTGAAATACGAAACGGCTGTGCTAAGGGCCAAGATTGTTGATGTAATGATATCGAAATTGCCATTATAGATTGTCCACAATTGATTGTACGCCATGACGTAATGGATCAACCACGGGAAGTCCCAGCTCTTGACTTAAATTACGGCAGATTTCATTGGCTTGTTGTTCACTTACCGAGGATGTATTAATTGTAATACCAGCAACTTTAACCGCTGGATTAGTGATACTGGCCGCCGCAAGATTAAGTTCGATTGTGTGCTTTAAGGTAGGTAAAGGGCGATCTGTTAGCCCGCGCATTGAACTGCGTCCAAGCGCATGACAAATAACCAGGGCATCCGGTTGTGAACCGTGCAATAATCCAAGGCTGACACCTGCAAAGGCGGGATGCGATAACGAACCTTGGCCTTCGATTATATCCCAGTGATCAGCAGTATTATTGGGTGATAATGTTTCCGCTGCACCGCTAATAAAATCTGCCACTACACAGTCAATTGCAAGGCCTTTGCCCTCAATTAGTACGCCGCATTGACCTGTTGCGCGAAAATCCACATTTATGCCGTTTTCACGCATTGCACTCTCAAGGGCTAACGAAGTATACATTTTGCCAACCGAACAGTCAGTACCAACGGTCAATAGGCGTTTACCGCCGCGTTTATAGCCAGTACCGGTGGCGAACTTTTCAGTTGGGTGGCGAATGTCGATTAATTTGCAGTGATGTTGGGAACTTAGCGCTACAAGCTCCTGAAAATCAGTGAGCTTATCGTGAAGGCCGCTGACGATATCCATGCCATTTTTAATTGCTTCTTTTATATAGGGCAGCCAGCTTTCATCAATTTTACCGCCAGAATTGGCAAACCCTAGTACAAAGGTTTTCGCTCCTTTTTCAGCAGCTTCGGCAATGCTCATATCGGGTAAGTTAGCACTTTCAGAACAGCCATCTAAACGATATTGACCAACGCATAACTCTGGCTTCCATGTGGCTACGCCTTTGGCCATTTTGATGGAAAGTGGATCGGTGGCATCGCCAAGGAAAACTAAATAAGGGGCTTGTAGCATAGTGGGTCTCGTTGTTCTTAATGTTGATACCTCTACACTAAGTGAATGTACAAATCTTGCCTATTTCCAAGCCTTTTTAGGCCTATAACTAAAGGTTATAGGTGTTATTTTTGAATGTGTTAACTAAACCTGTTTCATTAAAATATCGATAAATGCCTGGCAGTTAACCGATAAAGGTTTATCACTTAAATGAAGCGCTTGTACATCAAATTCCAGCTTAGGTTTGAATCCTGCGTAGTCGGTATCATTTGTTAAATTACCTCGCGCAGTAAATTCATCTACCACACATACGCCAATATTTTGCGCCACTAAACGCGACGCAATGAAATAGGTTTGTACTTGAATCGAACTTGACACACTGACTTCATTTTCGGATAAGCGATTCCATAATAAGTCACCGAGCGGGCCGCTATCCCAAATGCCGATTAGTTCATGCTTTGCCAGCTCACTGGTTTCGATATCAGTTTGCTGCGACGGTAAAATTGGCTTGGGTGCAACCATTACCATCTCGCTTTTACAAAGTGGAATTGCGCTGATGTTAGCTATCGGTGGAGGAGAAAACATAATTGCTAAATCGAGTTTATGTTCCATCAAAGCTTGTTGTACATCTTCGTTATGCAATGTTTGCAAGTTTATATGTACTCCTGGGTAGCGCTTTTTAAATTCGCTAATTACAAGAGGAATAAGATCAAAACCAAGCGCTGGAGTAAAGCCAATATTAATGTGCCCAGAGCTGCTTTTCTTGATATTTTCTGCGGTATTTCTAACCCCGCGGATCTGCTTGTATACCTTGTCAACTTCGCTAAACAAGGCTTCTGCTTGCGAAGTGGGGATCAGGCGTCCTTTTACCCGTTCAAATAGTGCAAAACCCAATTGTTGTTCGGCATGAGCCAACACCTTACTCACTGATGGTTGAGAAACATGAAGAAACTGCGCCGCATTGGTGATTGAACCAGTTGTGTATATGGCGTGAAATACTTCAATGTGTCTTAATCGCATAGTGCTCTCGTTCTTGTAATGCTGAATTTAATGCTTAGCAAGTCGCTAAATTGGACTCGTTGTAAACCAAAAGTCTGCTCAACTTATCGATTTATTATATTTGTATATTATTTTATGCAATAAAACGAGTTTCTGTGAGAAAGATGTAACGTCATATTAACAAAGGTGAAATCCTCCCTGGTAGTGACGAAATAATCGCTATGCATAACTTTAGGTTATGGGGTGGTAAAAAACTATAAGTTGTTATTTTGAAGCCCATCTGTAACTTTTGTTATTCAGAAATGAACAGCTAACCCTGTTTGGTAGCGTCACTATAACAATAAATGGTAATTCATTATGAACAACACGGGCAAAACCAGATTTCAGCTAAGTGCAATGGCACTGGCTGTGATAACCAGCATAACAGCAAACGCAAATGAGCAAACGACAAAAGACACTGAAATAGAACGTGTCGAAGTACTTGGGTCAAATATCAAACGTGCTCAAGTGGCAGATACCCTACCGATTACAGTAATGAGCAGTGACGATATCGCAGCAACAGGGGCGGCAACCGGTGAAGAGTTGTTACGTTCAATTCCACAAATCGGTGAAATGGCGTTTAATAACGAACGTGCTATTGGTGGTGTAAACGATGCACGTGGCGATGTATCGTCAATTAACTTACGTGGCTTAGGTACTGGTAATACACTTACCTTATTAAATGGTCGTCGTTTAGTGTTACACCCAGGCACGCAAACTGAAAACTTTGTTCCAGTGTCAACGGTTAATGCAAACACTTTACCGGTAAGTGGTTTAAAGCGTGTTGAAGTTTTACGTGATGGTGCTGCGGCAATTTATGGCTCAGATGCCGTAGCGGGTGTTGTGAACTATGTATTAAAAGATGATTATGAAGGCTCACGTATCAGTGTAAACCACGGTACGTCACAAGGTACAGAGCTTAGTCAAACAAGTATCTCTGGTGCAACAGGGTTATCGTTTAATGATGACAAAACCCACCTAACAATGAGCTTAAGCCTATATGACAGAAAAGGCATGCCCGCGTCAGACAGAGATTATGCGGCTTCGCAAGACCGCAGAGAATACGCAGGGTTACCTGAAGAATATATTGGCGATACGCAACTTGATAATCGTTCAACCTCATCACCTTGGGGTGAATTTTCAACAGATACGCTAAAAACATTTCATATTCAACCAAATACAATGTCAGGCTGTGTTGTTGAGTTAGGCGACGGTTTATGTGCTGATAAGGGCAGTTTGTCGCGCGACATGCGTTATGATCGTGCACTCGAGCAAAGCATGACCTCTGACGTGCAACGTGCAAACTTTTACGGCTATTTAAATCACGACTTGGATAACGACATCACATTATTTGGCGAAGCCATTTATTACCATGCAGAAACTCAGCGCTGGCGTGAACAAGCTGGCAATTTAACCGCGCAACGCTTTACTATCAGTCCTGATGCGTATTACAACCCGTTCGGTGAAACAGTGACAATGCGCCGTTACCGTCCAGTTGATACAGGATTGCGAGACATTCAGGTTAAAGATACAAGCTTTCGGGTGTTAACAGGTTTGTCTGGTTATTATCAGGATTGGGATTGGGAAAGTGCGGTACTGTACAGCGAAGCGAAAACCCATGATAAAACTTACAACCGTATTGATGCGAATGCCTTTTTTGATGCGGTAAATAGTACAGATGCAGCGACAGCATATAACATTTTTAATGGTGCAGACCCAGCAAACTTAAACTCAGGTGATGCAACACCTAATTCACAAGCTGTGATTGATCAGTTTTTAGTAAATATCGACCGAGAAAGTAAAACATCTCTGGCACTTATGGACTTTAAAGTTTCAAACGCTGCGCTATTTGAATTAGGCGATGGCGAAGTGGGAATGGCCAGTGGTGTAGAATTCCGCCGTGAAACCTATTCAGATGATCGTGACCCCTTGTTAGATGGTAGTAAAGCGTTTTTTGATAAAAATAGCGGCGAAATGTTGTCTGAAAGTGGTGTGTTAGGCTCTAGCAATACCCCAGACTCAAATGGTTCACGCAATGTGTTTTCAGCCTATGTTGAATTTGTCGCACCATTATTAATGGATAGAGCGTTTGCCAAAAATTTAGAGCTTCAACTTGCTGCGCGTTATGAAAACTTTTCTGATGTGGGATCAGTGACCAAACCTAAAGTGGCATTGAGTTGGATGCCAAGCGATTGGTTACAGGTACGTGCCGCCTATGCCGAAGGGTTTAGAGCGCCAAACTTACCACAGGTTGTTGAGCAAGGAATTTCACGTTCAAATACGCGCTACGACCCGATTACCGACAGTTCTTATGGCATAACAGAAATTCGCGGTGGTAACAAAAACTTAAAACCTGAAGACGATACTAATACATCGTTTGGTTTAGTACTTATGCCATTTGATAACATCACTGTGACTGCCGACTGGTGGAATATCGAACAAGATGGTGTGGTGGGTATTTTAAACAGTCAAACGCATTTACTGTATGATTCATTATTGCGCTCGCAAGGTGGCAGTAACCCAAATGTTATTCGCGGCGATGACAATGAAGTGATCCATGTTAATAATCAATATGACAACTTAAGCCCAAGAGAAATTGAAGGCGTTGATTTTAGTGTTTTTTATTATTTAAAAACCGACTTCGGTAATTTTGATTTTAAGGTGAACGCAGCGCGCTTAATTCGTTTTGAGCAACAACCTGATGACATAACAGCGCAAGTGCTAGCGGCGCAGCAAGCTGGCGATCCAGCCGTACCAGAATCTATTGTGATTACGGGCGCTGGCGATTTAATCCAGCAAAATGGCCGACCTGAGTGGCGCGCGTATGCGTCAATGCGTTTTAAGCGCGACCAGTGGTCAGTCGGTACCACTGCAAACTACGTAAGTGATTTTTACGATACTAGCATTACCACATCAGATGGTGAGCCTCTGCCAATAGATAGTTTTACGACCATAAACTTATACGGCGACTATCGTTTTAAAGACGCAGGGTGGTTATCGAAAACGCGTATACGTGTTGGCGTTCGCAATATTGCTGACGAGAAGCCACCGATTGCGGATGAAAGCTTTGGTTACTTTTCAAGTGTGCATTCTAACCGAGGCCGTTATTTCTATTTTGATATCAGCAAATCGTTTTAATTCTGAAACGTGATGTAAGCAACCAGCGGCATGAACAAATGCCGCTATTTCTCGTATTCTTAAGGCACATTATGTTATTTCATAAACATCTCTTATCTGCATCGCTTTTATTCATTTGCTGCACGTTACACGCAAGCGTTAATTTTGATGGTAAAGCAAGCTGTCAAAGTGAGTCACTGTTGTTAACGACTGATTTTGAAAGTGCACGAGTGAATGATTGCAAAATCAATGGCAACCATGTCTCAATTAGCATTAAACCGGAAAATAAACCGATTAATGACAGCCCTTGGTACGCGTTTAAGTTACAGGCAAAAACCGCAAGTGAAGTGACCGTTAGGGTTAAGTACTATGGTGGTAAACATCGTTATCATCCCAAGGCTAGTGTTGATGGTGTAAGTTGGACCGCGCTACCGTACCGTATTAAAAACGGTGATTTAGTGTTCCAAGTGACACTTGGCGACACGCCATTATTGGTTGCAGGACAAGAAATTGTGTCTAATCACACGTATGAAAATTGGATGCAAAACATTAAAACGCGGTTTGAATTAACCTCAGTTTCTCTTGGCCAATCGGTTCAAGGACGCGCGATTACAGCGCTATTGAGTAAAGGGCAAAGCGACAAATATTTATTGGTGATAGGACGCCAGCACCCACCAGAAATTACCGGTGCTTTAGCGTATTTCCCATTTAGTGAAACCCTGCTAGAAAATTCAACTTTTAGGCAACACTACAATATTGTGTTTGTACCAAATATTAACCCTGATGGTGTAGCACTTGGTCATTGGCGACACAATGTTAACGGGGTTGACCTCAACCGCGATTGGAAACACTTTAAGCAACCTGAAACCGCGGCAATTAAGCAATATTTAGATACGATAGTTAAACGTGGCGGCAAGATAACCTACGGTGTTGATTTTCACTCAACACACCACGATGTGTTTTACACTATGCCGCAAGGCAAAGGCTTAACACCTGATGATACCACCGTTAATTGGCTTGAACGCTTAGCGAATGCAGAGCCAAATTTCACTGTGCTTGATAAGCCGGGACATAACCCAGGGCGCGGCGTATTTAAACAGTGGTTATCAGATACCTATGGTGTGCACGCCATTACATACGAAATGGGTGATAACACCAATCGTAAGGTGATTAAGCAAGTGGCAATTTCGGCAGCGAACACCTTGAGTGAAACCTTACTTAATCAGTCCAAAACAGCAAAATAGGAAACACCATGAAGTATCTACTATTAACATTGAGTGTGTTGAGTCTTAGTGTGTTTGCCAAGCCACAAATTGATTATGTGATCAGTAGCGAACGCGTATTCAATAGCGATAAAAAATCCTTTGAAGCTCTTGATATCGCAATTTGTGGAAAAACGATATGTGATATCGGCCAGCGCTTTAAATACCGTTCTTTAGATGTAAATTATATTGATTACGGTAGTAAAGTGATTAGTCCAGGCTTTATTGACCCTCATACGCACAGCTTGTCTGAACTGAAAAACGAAAAAACGAGCGCTAATTTGAACTACCTCACGCAAGGAGTCACCACTGTAATTAATGGTAACGATGGCAAAAGCCCGCTCTCAATTGCTAAAACTACAAAGCAGCTGTTATCGCACGGTATTGGTACAAATGTGGCATTTTTTATCGGCCATAATACAGTGCGCAATGCGGTAATGGGAAAAGAAGACCGTCAACCCACTACGCGAGAAATGAATAAAATGAAAGCCCTTGTTGAGCGCAATATGCAAGCTGGTGCCTTAGGTTTATCAACAGGGCTTTATTATTTACCGGGCACGTTTGCAACGACAGAAGAAGTGGTTTCACTTGCTAAAGTCGCTGCCAATTACCAAGGTATTTATGAAACGCATTTACGAGACGAAAGTACTTTTAATATTGGCTTTTTAAACGCGGTAAAAGAGGCAATTCATGTAGCGGAGCAAGCCAAGATGCCATTGCATCTTGGTCATATTAAAGCGCTCGGCGTTGATGTATGGGGACAAGCAAATGATGCCATTGCACTTGTTGAAGCCGCGCAGCAACGCGGCATAAAGATAACAGCTGACCAATATCCTTGGCTTGCATCAGGTACCTCAATCAGTGGCGCTGTTGTACCAAGCTGGGTGCGCGAAGGGGGTAAAAAAGCCACTATTAAGCGCTTAAAAGATAAACGTTTATATCAACAAATTTTTACTGAAATAAGTGAAAATATCCGTCGTCGTGGTGGGGCTGAACGCTTGCTTATTACCGTGACAGAGCAAGAGGGGATTACTGGTAAAACCCTCGCTGAGGTTGCAAAAGACCGTTCACTTACGCCTGCAGATACCGTGATTGAGTTGGCACAAGGTCCTGTCGTGAAAGTTGCATCGTTTAATATGTCGGAACAGGATGTTAATCACTTTATGGTTAAACCGTGGGTTGTCACATCATCAGATGGAAGCAATGGTCACCCGCGTAAATATGCGAGTTTTGCTAAAAAACTAACCACGTATGTGCTTGAGCAGCAGGTACTTAGTTTAGAAACGTTTATTTATCAAAGTACAACGGCCACAGCAAATGCACTCAATATTTCAGACCGAGGCGCAATAAAACACGGACTATCCGCTGATTTGATTGTGTTTGATCCTAAAGATGTAACGGTCAATGCCAGCTTTAAACAATGGAATGTATTGACCAGTGGATTTAACGATGTGTTTATAAATGGCCAGCATGTGATTAAAGCGGGCACGTTTACCGGCGCGCTAGCGGGCGAATTTATTAAGCCTCATTAATTGTAATCGGGGTTTACAGTAGGTGACACCTGCACAAGGCATCTACTGTAAACGCGCTGATCATTACTCGGCGAATAAATATGAACTGCGTTTAAACCCTTGCATTGCTATTGCTATCGAATATATCTCTTTCGAAAATAGCATTTTACTCAGACAAGACCATTTCTTATGATTACACACTCGTTTTGCAAAGACAGGAATGGTTGTGCTCGCTAAAAAATTTCTTACCCTTAAAGATTATCAATTACTGACACTCGCATGGTTATTTATGCTGAGTTTGGTTTGTTTAAATTGTACCGTTCATAGTTTATTTATTGCAAAAACACGTGTTGATATTGCCTCGTCTATTGCGTGGTCATTGCAGAAATACGGTATTTGGTTACTGATAACACCACTTATTTGTATGGGGTTACAGGCGCAGTTTTCGTTTAAACGTATCTTATCAATAGGTGTAAGTGCGCTGCTTATTGTACTGTGCGTTAATACTAGTTTAGATATCTTGTTTGAGGGAATTAGATGGCAAGAAAGTGTGTTTTATAATTGGCATAAACACGTTTTTGCTTATGGCGGTATTGTTCTGGTGATCTGGGCGAGAAAGCAGCTCTTTTCTGAATCGAGTACCGCAGAAAACTGCGCAAATTCAAGCGTTGTTGTAAGTGACGAAAAAGCACCATTGTCAGGCCAGTTAGTCACATCTGAATTGAGGTTAGCTTTTAGTGATATCTATTACGCTAAATCGTCCGGTAACTATATCGACATAGTGACAAAACATAAAACCTATTTACTGCGCATGACAATGAAAGAGCTTATCGCTTTATTACCAAGTGATTACTTTATTCGCACACATCGTTCTTACATTGTTAATTTAGCGCATACAGAACACATGCAAAACATTCGAGCAGGTAATGCCAATTTAGTACTTGCTAATGCGCAAAACGTACCTGTGAGCAAATCACAACGGCAACTTGTGAAACAGCTTTTAGCCCAGTAAATATCGGCTTTTGGGATGAATGGAGGTGTGCTGTTCATCCCAAAATAAGTGAATTTATCACAGCCAACTTTACCCCAGTTATTGTGCACTTTAACGTATGGCGCATTACATAATTGGAGTAATTAAAATGAATATACCGTCACTTAATCGTACCACTCGCTACTTTCATTGGTTGAGCGCGTTTATTATGTTGGGCCTGATCAGCGTAGGTTATTACATGGTGTATTGGGAGGTGTGGGCACTTTACCCAACGCATAAGTCTATTGGTGTGTTAGCTTTGCTAGTAGTACTTCCGCGTGCTTTGTATCGTCTTCAAAAAGGGTTGCTAACGCCTACATCAGCGGTGTCACACCATCAACAAAAGCTCATCGAAGCAGCCCACTGGGCGCTATTAGCCGGTACTATCTTGATGCCTATAAGTGGTATGTTGTACTCAGGTTTCGGCGGTTACGGTATTGATATTTTTGGTTTTACATTGGTTGCCAGTAATTACATCGATTCTGCAGCTGTTCCCTATAACGAAACCATTTTCATTTTAGCTAAAGCAGCGCATTCGTATATTGCCTATGGTTTAACTGGATTGATTGCGTTGCATATTCTGGGTGCGTTTAAACATCACCTGTTGAGTAAAGATGTCACCTTATTGCGCATGCTCGGGCGCGCTTAAATTCATTTTGCGAAAAATGCTGTAAGGCTTAGGGCCAACACCCAAACGGCGCGTCGTTGTTTGGGTGTTTTTTATGGTCGTAATACTTCGTAAGCGATTTAAATTGGTGTTTTTGCAATCTTTAAAACGTTGCTGGGTGTTTTGATGTTAGGATGACGTCAATATTAATGCTGTAAATCAAGGACGAAACTCGGTGTCATCAGTTCAAATTGCTCGTTATATTGTGAGTTTTAGTTGGTTGTATCACGGAATTTTTCCAAAACTAGTGCATATTGCGCCACTTGAAAAATTAATGACGGCGAGTATCGGGTTTTCTGAAGAAACCTCTTACTTCATCACAAAAGCCGCAGGAGTCGGGGAAGTGTTGTTCGGTTTGCTTATTTTTGTTTTTTTATCGTTCAAAACTGCTTTTATTTTTCAATATCTTAGCGTTATGTGGTTTATTATTGTTTGTTGCGATTTTACAGCCGACGTTACTGATTGAAGCATTTAATCCAGTTACAACGAATATTGCGATAATTGGTTTAAGCCTCATTTTACTTGCAGACTTAAACCAATCCAAAAACGGTGATAACGCCCAAGTGTAACGGAACACTATTACGTAACTGTATGATCACTCATTATTAATTTCGTGTTTTTTCATTAATTTGTAAAAGTCGGAACGGTTTCGTTGTGCCAGTTTTGCAGCTTCAGACACATTGCCACCAGACAGTGCTAACACCTTTTGAATATAGTCATATTCAAACTGACGTTTGGCTTCATTTAAACCAACAAAGGCGTTATGCGTTTCGTCTGAATCAGGCAATGCGTTTGCAACAACATCTTCGGTAATAATATTTCCGGCGCTAATGGCAATACAGTGTTCAACGATATTGTGCAGTTGACGCACATTACCCGGCCAATCGTAACTTAGCATGCGCGTGATACTTTGTGGATTAAATTGTTTGGCATCGTCGGTGAGTTTGGCTAAAAATCGCGTGGCGAGCAGGGGGATATCATCTAAGCGTTCTTTTAAGCTCGGTAAGGTAATTGAAACCACATTTAAGCGATAATACAAATCTTCACGGAATTGATTATCTTTGACCGCTTGCACAATATTTTTATGGCTTGCCGAGACCACACGAATATCGACTTCTTGTTCAACTTGGCTGCCAACCGGACGAACTTTTTTCTCTTGTAACACCCGTAATAATTTAACTTGCAAATCAAGCGGCATATCGCCAATTTCATCTAAAAATAAGGTACCGCCATTGGCCGCTTGTACTAGACCTTCTTTATCGCTTACAGCACCTGTGAAGGCACCTTTTTTATGACCAAATAACTCTGATTCAAGTAAGTGACCTGGCATTGCACCACAGTTAATAGCAATAAAAGGACCGTTGGCTTGATTACTGGCTAAGTGAATGGCTTTTGCTGCGACTTCTTTACCGCTACCGCTTTGACCTTGAATAAGGATATTAACCTTACTGTTTGCCAGCGCTTTTATTTGCTGCACTAATTGGTGCATTTTTTCACTTTGGTAAATGAGGCCATGAAAGTTATCTGGCTCAACACTGCTGTTTTGGCTTACTTTGCCGGCAAGCGTTTTTTCAATCACATCAAGCATTTGTTGGCTATCGATAGGTTTTGTTAAAAAGCTAACAAACCCTTGGTGCATGGCATCTACCGCATCGGGAATAGAGCCATGTGCCGTCATCATAATTACTGGCATGCCAGTGTAAAATTTTTTGATTTCTTGATTAAGAGCAAAGCCATCCATATTCGCCATTTTAAAATCGGTGATCACTAAATCAATGGCGGTTTGCTTTAACAGGGCAAGTGCTTGATTACCATTTTCAGCCACAGTGACATTATATCCGTTGCCTTCAAGGCGAATCGCAAGCAGTTCTGCAAGCGCAGTGTCATCGTCAACCAGTAATAAATTGGCAGCGCTAGCCAAATGTTTCATAGGTGTCCTTTATTGTGTTCTGTTTTCTGAAAGAGAGGTTTCAAGGCGTTGTTTTTCAATGTCGACTAGCTTTTGTTTAAGTTCAATTAATTGCCTTTGCAGCTCGAGCAATTGTTGCTCGTGTTTTTGAGCTTTTGAATCTGAATAAAAGTTAGTGATCTTTTGTTTTCGTAAGTTTTCCGTATGCCAAGTTAGCGAATCAAACCAAACCACGTAATCATTTGGCCATAACGCGTTGGTTTTAATTTCTTCAATCAGTTTTAACTGTTTGTTGGTAGAGGTTGTTGTACAGTATTCACCAATAAATGTTTGTAACGCCTCGTTTTCAAGAGTTGGATGTGTTGGCGCTTGAGTACAATTTGCAAGCAAGGCGCTTATAACCGCGGTAATCGGTTGATGCGTTTGTTCTACCGCTTTATTTGTATTTGTTGTCGGCTGAGTGTGTTCACTGTTATTTTGCACAGGTGGTGTACTTGTACATGCGACAATAAACAGTGCCGCACTTAACTGTGTAATGAGTTTAAATATCTTCATTGGCTTGGGAATGTAATTAGTATGTTTGCACCTGAGTCTGTTTCTTGCCATGTGATATCGCCTTTTAATTGATTGACGCATTCTGACACAATGGCAAGCCCTAACCCAGAACCTTGCTTGTTTTTATTGTGTTCGCTTTGGTAAAAAGGCTGAAAAAGTAAGTGTGCTTCTTCTTGATTAATGCCTGGTCCGTCGTCCGCCACGTTAAGTTCAATGGTATTATGATTTTGTCTAATGTAAATATCTACTGTGCTCGTCGCATGATTTAGCGCATTGCTGACTAGTTGCGTAAGGATCAATTTACACGGTAAGTGAGGTACCTTATTTGTAGCGCTAATGTGCCAACATATAGCGATGTCCTTATTCGCAATAGTATCACTTAAGTGACGGTTAATTTCTTCTTCAAGTGTGTTGAAAGAGGTGACCTGTTGTAATCCGTCAGGGTGGCTGGCTGCACTGTAATTAAGTAAATCATCAATCATGCGTGCAAGCTTTTCTACCGATTGTTGCATTATGGTTAGAATTCTACCTTGTTTATCACTTACCTCGCCAAGTAAACCGCTGTTTAATAAGCTGCTGCCTTCATTAATCGAGGCTAGCGGTGTTTTCAGTTCGTGTGTGACATGACGTAAAAAAGTTTCCTTTTGTTGTTGCACGCGTTTTAGTGCCAAGCGAAGCCAGTCAAGTCGCCTGCCAAGTTGTTGCAGCTCATGGCTACCTGATAATTTTATCGGCTGATCTAACTGCCCCTTACCTACATCAGATAACACGGTTTCAACCTGATTGAGTTGACGACAAATGCGAAAGATTAAAAACGAACTAATAATCACTAATATCGGCAGTAACACAATAAGGCCAACAACAAACTCGGTTTGTAACGACTTAAACTGTTCATTTTTATTTGCTAGGCGGGTATCTAGTGTGTCATCAAAGTTGGCATCAAGTTGTTTAAGTTGCGCCACCAGTTGCGCAAATTCGTCAGCGCTTTTTGGGTCTAATAATGTCGCGTGTTGCAATTTAGCAACAAAATCACTTTTCGCGAGTTTTAATTTTAGTAATTCGATGCGATTTTGCGTGGTTTGCCATTTTTGTTCGATACTAATTTGTAATTGTTCACTCTTTAACAGTTGGTTGTTTTTGAGCGCCTTTTCAATGCCATTTACGTCTGCTTTTATATAATTGTACTCGAGTATAAGCTCCTGATTTTCATCGTAAATAATAAGCGTTTCTTGCTGGTGTTTCGAGATGCTGGTGGCATACCACAGTGTAAGCAATACGATCGGAAGTACACCCACTAACATGGCAACTAGCGCTTGTTTTTGTAACGACTGAGAAAAAAATTGTTTCACTAAAAAAAACCTTTGCAAATACAGGCTGAACCGAACAGCTTTTGTTCGATTAAAAGTAGAAATTAAATTAGTTGTTGCAAAATTGCGACAATATAACCAATTGTTTTATAAAGATAAAAATATGATGGCTGTTTTGTTGTTGCAATTTAGCAACAAATAAACAGCTTATTTTCGAGCGAAATACTTCAAAAATATCCTATCTATTTGTTTTATATGCTTTTTTAAAAGTTGGCATCATGTTTGTAATAGTCTTAGCGACAATGCGAAAGCATAAAACGAGACTAGCTTAACAAATGTATTTTGCGTTAAGCAAAAATTTAACAGACATCCAAATATAGGGAGAAATACCCATGAAGATTAGAGCAATTGCATATTTAACAGCAGTACTTGGTGTAGCAGCATTTAATACACAAGCAAACACATTATTTGATGAGCTTGACCTTAACAAAGATGGCTTCATTTCTGAAGTAGAAGCAGCTGCAAACAGTAAAGTAGCTGAAGTGTTTCAAGAGTTAGACACAAACGAAGATGCGCAAATCAGCAAAGACGAATTTGCAGCATTTGAAGGCTAATAAACGCCTTACCACTTAATAATAGGGAAGTGCGCTACTTTCCAATCAGTTTAGATATTCAAAGTTAAAATGAAAGGAAGTTCCAAATGAAAAAATTAGTAATGTCAGTATTTGTTATTGCAAGTTCATTCTCAGCAGTTGCAGCAGACGATTTCGCAACACTTGATAGTGATAGCAATGGTGCAATCAGCCAGCAGGAAGCGGCACAAAATGAAGCACTTTCAGAGCAATTTAAAACACTGGATGTTGATGGTAACGGCGAGCTAAGCAAAGACGAGTTTGCAGCATTTAAAGGCTAATCCGTACCAGGGGAAGTGCGCTACTTTCCAACGTTAAGTAACAAACCCAAAGTAAAGATGAAGGAATTTAAAATGAAAAAATTAGTAATGTCAGTATTTGTTATCGCAAGTTCATTCTCAGTAGTTGCAGCGGACGATTTCGCAACACTTGATACAGACGGTAACGGTTCTATCAGCAAAGACGAAGCAATGCAAAACGTATCGCTAGTTCACCAATTTGCTGACTTAGATGTAGACAACAGTGGCGAGTTAAGCAAAGAGGAATTTTCGAAGTTTAAAGCGTCATAAGTTTAAAGCTTCTTAAATATCCCGTTTTACAGTTGGGCTCACTTAACTCCTTGTCAATCAGTATGCCGAGTGAGTCCAACTTTTTTTATTAAATCAAGTAGTGAAGTGAAATGAAAAAAGCCTTAGTTATCGCAATCTCAATGTATGTAATGTTATTTGCCACCGTAAAAGCCGTTGCAGATGAAGAGTTTGCTTTGTTCGATTCTGACAACAGCGGTACCATCAGCGTAGACGAGGCGAAACGCAATCACGCACTACTTGAACAATTTACACATTTAGACCGTGATAATAATGGCGAATTAAGTCCACAAGAATTCGCCAGATTCACAGGATAACCCCGTATCAACCCTCCCTAGTGCGACCTGAACTATTTTTTGTTGGACATGAATACTTTTACGGTCGCACTATTTTCACATTAAAAGTGCTTTTGCTTTTGAATTGGCTTATGTAAGCTGCTTATAACATCTTAGTTTTATGAGCAAAATCATGACGCCAGCAATTAAAACAGCAGAAAAAGCGAAGATAGATTTCTCCGTACACCAGTATGAACACGACAGCAGTGTTGCATCTTTCGGGTTAGAAGCCAGTGAAAAGCTTGGCGTATCTGCGGCCACTGTGTTTAAAACGCTGGTAGCAAGCTTAGATAATGGCGAGCTGGTTGTCGCGATTATTCCTGTCGATCGAAAATTAAATCTAAAAGCTGTGGCCAAGGCGAGTAAAGCAAAAAAAGCCAAAATGGCCGAACCGCTCGATGTTGAGCGTTCAACCGGTTATGTACTTGGCGGCGTAAGCCCACTAGGACAAAAGAAACGTCTTAAAACCCTGCTTGATGACTCAGCTAAAGCACAATCCACTATTTATGTGAGCGCCGGTCGTCGCGGTTTGGAGATTGAACTTCAACCAAGTGATCTTTTATCACTGACTAATGGACAGTTTGTACCATTAAAAGCCGAATAACTCCTATCTAAGGTTTATCCCGAACCGTTATTTGTCATTGAAGTTTCATAATTCAAGGCCATTATTTATGCTTAAATAATCTGGACTATACCAGATTGGAAAAGATGAAATGAATGAATACTTGTTATTGACGCCGGGCCCACTCTCAACCAGTAATACAGTAAAGCAAGCAATGCTTAAAGATTGGTGTACCTGGGATGACGACTATAACATTGAGATTGTGCAGGCGATCCGCGCTAAACTCACAGCACTTGCAAGTAATACTGATGATTTTACGAGTGTTTTAATGCAAGGAAGTGGTACCGCTAGTGTTGAATCAGCACTTGGTAGTTTAATTAAAAACACCGATAAACTGCTCATTATTAACAATGGTGCTTATGGTAAGCGTATCGCCGAAATTGCAAATTACTTAAATATTAATGCGCAGGTAGTAAATTTAGATGAAACCCAGTTACCAAATATGGCTGAGGTTGAAGAGCAGTTACAAGCGCACAGTGATATTACTCATATTGCAATGGTGCACTGCGAAACCACCACGGGCATGCTTAACCCCGTTGCAGAAATGGGCGCGCTTGCTAAAAAGTACCATAAAACCTTTATATTAGATGCAATGAGCAGCTTTGGTGGTATTGAGCTTGATATGGCTGAACTTAACATAGATGTGCTTATAAGCTCTGCTAATAAATGTATTCAAGGTGTACCGGGGTTTGGCTTTGTGATTGTTAAAAAAGCAATTATTGAAAAGTGCCAAGGCATTGCACGCTCGCTTAGCTTAGATTTGTACGCGCAGTGGAAAACCATGGAAGATCATAACGGTAAGTGGCGTTTCACGTCGCCGACTCATGTGGTAAGAGCTTTCTATCAGGCGCTTTTGGAATTAGAAGAGGAAGGCGGTGTTAAAGCGCGCTATAACCGTTATAAAGAAAATCAACAGCGTTTAGTTGATGGTATGCACGCACTTGGATTTGAGACCTTGCTAGCGAAAGAGCTGCATTCGCCGATTATCACCTCGTTCTATTCACCAACCAGTAATAAATACAATTTTGCTTTGTTTTACAGTGCGTTAAAAGAGCAAGGGTTTGTAATTTATCCGGGTAAAGTATCAGATGCTGATTGTTTTCGCATTGGTAATATTGGCGAAATTTACCCTGACGATATAACGCGATTACTTAGTGCAATAAAGCGCAGCCGATTTTGGTTAGAAGCTTAAGATAGAATTGTTGATAAGCTAAAGGTGATAGCTAAGGTTATTGCCTTTTGTTTTGTTAGTTAATGGTTGTTTGGTTACGTCCAGCTTGTTTAGACTGATACAAGGCTTTATCAGCTTGTGCAATATTATCATCCAAAGACACGGCTTCATTAAACTGTGTTAATCCAACACTAATGGTTAACGGCCCGTAGGCTTTATCTTTTGAGTGTTCCGTCACCGATCCACGAATGCGTTCGGCAATTTGAAAGCCAAGATTACTGTCAGTATTGGTTAAAAAAATAAAAAACTCTTCACCGCCATAACGGCAACTAATGTCGTATTCACGCGTGCAGTATTGTATTTGCTGTGCCACAAGCTTAATTGCATCATCTCCTTGTTGATGACCATGTTGATCATTTACTTGTTTAAAGTGATCAATATCTAACATTAACACCGAGCATGTTTGCTTATTGCGTTTGGCTAATGCCAGTTGATTATTAACAAGATTGTAAACCGCTGTGCGATTATATAATCCCGTTAATGCGTCTTGTGTTGCTAAGGCTTTGTATTTTAATTTGAGGTTGATCAGTTGGCTGGTGAATATAAACACCGTCAGAACCAAAATAAGCGATGAGAAATAAACAAGTGGATAATAAAAGTCTGTTTCAAAATATTCGCGGCGACTAATACCACTGGGAAGATTATAGAGCTCATAAAATATCACTATCAGCGATATCCCTAGAAAGATTGCTAATCCTTTATCTGCCTGGTTGGGATTTTCCGCTCTTACTAGGCTTATCAGTGAAATACAAAGGCAAAAAGCCGAAAACGACATGGTATAAAAGACATGACTTTCATTAAACATCAGTACACATGTAAACAGGATAAAAGAAGCAATCAGAAGGCGGCTAAGAAAGTGATTACCGCTTTTTTTACAGATGGTTAGGCCAAAAAGTACAGACGTTATCGTGCCAAATAAGTCCTCTAAGTACCAACCTGTATTTATTATTTCAAAAGGGGGCTCATTTAAAAAATAAAAAAACAACAAAGAGCTAATAAAGTAGCCAAAAAGATAGGGGGTTTCTTTGTTGTCTTTCATCACCGAGCGTAAAATAAATAACGCGAAAATACAGGCGATGATCTCTATGGTGGTACTCACACCCACTGCTTCTTGGTAACTAATACTCATTCATTCTGCCGCTGTACAATTAATGCTCTGAGTTTAGTAAAAATCCAGCATAGTTAAAATGTTAGCGCTCAGAATTTAATGAAAAATATAAGAAACTTCAGCCCTACGCGTTAGTTTTTATTGGCCAATCACTATCATTTCAATGGCATCATGCAGCCAGTATTCAATGTTGTAATCGATTAAAATACCACTTGATTCATAACGCTGACGAATCACTTTTAAACACGGCGCGCCGCTATTTTTTTCAAGGCTTTTGGCAACATCATCGGGCAGAACGGTAACACTTATTACGCATTCTTCGTTGTTAATATCCACATGATAATGAGAGGTCATAATCGTGGTGATTGAGCCATTGAGCGGTTGTGATTCTAAATCATCAAAACGGCTGGCATCGCAGTTAATCTGCTCAAACATAATGGGTCGGCCATCAAGGCTGCGAACACGCTCGATTTTATATAACGTATTCCCACTAAAGTGCTGGTTAAGCGACACATTTTCTTGTTTCTCGATACTCAATACATGGGTGTTTGGCGTAAAGCCTTGCTCTTGCGCTAATTGATAAAAATTAACCTTAGTAGCAGGTCGCCACTTAAGTTTATTGGGTGTAACAAACCAGCCGCGACGTTTTTGGCTGTAAATTAAGCCTTGTGCTTCAAGGCGGTTTAATGCTTCACGCACAGTAATACGAGTAGAATTAAAGTGTTCTTGCAGTGTGCGCTCTGATGGCAGTTTATCACCAATAACAAGTTCGCCACTGGCGATATGTGTTTGAATATACTTTTGTATTTTTTGATATAGCAACATAGAAAGCGGCTTTTAAAATCTGCAGAAAACGAGGCCTATGCTATTAGGCCTAAGAAATATGTCAAGCGTATGAATCGCGCGTTAATTTGTATCTGCCTTTGCAGCAGCACCAGAAAGCTTAGCTAAGAAATTATCGAGTTTAGATGGTGCTAAATTATTATCTTCCGCGCGCTCTTTTCGCCTGATGCCGTTGCGAATGACATAAGCGCCAAGTGTGCGAAAGGGCTCGATGGGAAAACGTTCAAGCTTTTGGTTTACAAGGCCACACCTTTGCCATTCATCGTGCGTATTTAATAGCATAGACGCGAGAATTTGCCCGCCTAAATACGATTGCACCACACCATTACCCGAGTAACCTGCTGCAACCACCACATTTTTATCGGTCTCTTGGAAAAATGGAAAACCGCTTACGCTGCGATCCGATGGACCTGTCCAGGTGCGCTCAATTTCAAAGCCATGATCGCCAAAGAAATAATTAAGTGAGTGTTGTAGCTCAGCTTGATATTGGCTGGGTGCGTTGAATTTATCACTCACCTGATTGGCAAAACTAAAATAGTTACCGCCTTTACCGAGCATTAAACGGCCGTCAATTGTTGTGCGGTAATAATTCACAAATATACGCGAATCGATCACTGCTGCACCATGGTTAAGATTAAGTGTTTTTAACTTTTCAGTCATCGGCTTAGTAATCACCATATCGGATGATACCAACACAACATTTCGTGAAAATTGCGGCATTAACCTTGGTAACCAGGCATTGACGGCAAATAACAATTTTTCAGTTTTAAGGGTTTTTATTGACTGAGTTTTATTACTATAACAAACGCTAATAGTCTCGTTTTTTGGTGCGTTTATCTTTGCGTGGGAAACATAACGGCTAGATTCACTTATCACTATGCCCATTTCAATGGCAATACGGCGTAGCCCGCGAACCAGTTTAGCTGGTTGCACACTGCCAGCGTGAGGTGAAAAGACCGCGTGTTGATTCTGACCTGAGCCCGTGTGTTTCAGCTGTTCTTTATTTACTACTTGCCATTGATTAAGTGAAACAGCGTCAAGGGCATTAAGACAGGGTGTAAGCACACCTTGTTGCGCAGCATTAGACGCGCTGATATAACAGCCATCGACACGTAAATCACAGTCAATATTATGTTCTTTTGCAAATTGGGATATTGCATGAACGGCGTTTTCAGATTGTTGCACTAGCCACTTGGCGTGTGACTCACCAAAGCGTTTTTTCAAACTTAAATACTTGGTTGACCACGTCAGCATGGCACCGCCATTGCGACCCGAAGCCCCTTGGCCACATAAATCTTTTTCAAGGATCACAATACGGGTGTTTGGCGCGCGTTGTTTAATAGTGATTGCCGTCCAAAGTCCAGTAAATCCGCCACCAATAATCGCAATGTCATAAGGGTTTTCATCAATACTGGCTGAAGAAACAAAGGTTGTTTCTTCAGCCATTGCTTGATCAAACCAAAAGGGTTGATACGTCATTAAGGGCGTTCGCCTCTTGCTAATCGTGCATTAATCTCAAAAAGTACCGGTTCAATATCGGCTAAGCTATTAATTACGAAATGAGCACCTGCGCTTGATAATTGGGTATATGCTTCGCGTGATAAATCGCTTTGTTCACTTGTTGATAATGCTTGCCACTCTTCTTCACTTTTGCCTACAGCGTTGCCCGTAAGTGCCACTCCGATTGTCCACATGCCTGCATTTAACCCTTCCAAAATACCGGGAACTGAGTCATCAACTTTTACACAGTGATTGACAGAACTAATTGCCAGCTTGTTAACATTTTCTAATGCCATCCAAGGACCAGGGCGAGAGCCCGCTGTTAACTCGTCACTTGCCACACAGTAATCAGGGCGATAGCCGTGCTCAGCTGCGGCAATTTCAAGTTCGGTCATTACTTCGCGCGGGTAGCCTGAACAGCTACCGATTTTAACTCCTTTTGCTTGTAAGCGTTGTATCACTGGTAGCACGCCTTCGATAGGGGCTGAACGTTCTGCAACTTTGGCTTTTTGCAGCGGCATAAAGGTTTGGTAAATATGGTCAATTTGCTCGGTGGTCATTGCCGAACCAAACTGTTCGCACCAACGGCGATTAACAGTGTCGAGCTTGCCAAGTGATTCGATATGATCCCATTTGCCCATGCCCATTGGAATTCGTGCTTCTTCGAGCGTGATGTCAAAATCATAAGCCGATTTAAACGCTTCAACAAAGATGGTAGTGGGTGCGATTGAGCCATAGTCAACAACGGTGCCTGCCCAGTCGAGAATAAGCGCTTCTACTTGTTTCATAAATAGTCCTTAATGAGTTGGTGCGAGCGACTTAGCATTAAGTGCTCGTTTAGAGGTGTATTTGTTAGATAAAATAATGCTGAAGTAGCAAAGGGAGCTGATGACCAATACACTTGCAACTGCACAGATCCAGTAACTGGTAGCAATAAAGTAGCTCAGCCATGACAACTCTGGTTCGGCAAAAGTGCGGTACAGCAAAATACTGACCGAGCCGATATACCCAGCTGAATCAGCTAAATAGAGTAGAAAACCCACATTGGCAACACCGCCCACGGCGGCAATCATGCGGTCGAATAAAAAGCAGTTGTAGGGGATATACGCGATATAAAGCCCTGCGCCAAGTAACACCATCCAGGCTTTAGCATCTAAGATGCCTAATTCAAAGCCATAGGTACTCGCACCGAGTAACAATGTGCCAAATAAGATAAAACCATGATTGACTAAAAACGCGGTTTTGTTGTTTTTAATCAGTACCATCATGGCAAGGGCAATCAGCACGATAAATGAAATGCGAATGCCTGCGTAAGCAAAAATGGTTGGTTCTTCACCATAACCTAACGCCATCCACAGTTCTGCTTGAAAATTATCTAAAAAGTCACGAAAGCCTGTGAAAAGTAAAAAGCTTAAAACGAGCGCTGTAATACCAAACCAATATTGTTTAAAGAAATTAAACCGCGCTTTGCCATCCATTGGTGTGCGTTTTTGCCTTGCAGCAATATCGCTTTGATCAGGTTTTGGAATGGCGTTTAAACACACAACACTGAGCAGCAATAAGGGTAAAAAGAGTAGGCCAGTTAGGGCAGGCATCCATAACTCAGAAATGCCTAGGTTGTTGGTAATATAGCGGCCAACAGTTTTCACAACACCGGATGATAAAATAAAGGTGATACTTAAAATGGCACCGAGGATTTCAGTAGTGCGTCTACCTTCTAAATAACTAAAGACGACCCCCCAAATCATGCCAAGAGATAAACCATTAAAAAATAGGCAAATAATGTTAAGGCCAATTGGCAATAGTGCAAATAACACCAGCGAGAGCTCTGCGCCTAAGATCATCAAAATGATGGCGTTAGCTCGCTGCTTAGATGGCATTTCGGAAATCACTTTTACGCCGATAAATTTTGCTAGCATGTAACCAAATACTTGGCTTAATACCAGCGCCACTTTAAAGCTTACAAGCCAGTTTTCTTGCTCAAATGCAAGATAGCTTGATGCGGCAAATGGCTTTCGAAATGCATACATACAAAAATAAGTCATAAAGGCTGCGGAGGCTGCGAATAATACGAACGCGGGGCCTTGTGTCTTTTGTAACCAGTTAGCATTTTTAAACAACATAATACGTCTCGACTGCGTTTGAAAAAGGGTGCAAAGCAGGTGCTTTGCAACCTCGGTACTATCAACAAATCAGTGTTAATTTAGGGCAATTGTTTCGGGAACCCATTGTGATAGTGTTATGTGAACTTAATGTGTAACCAAAGGGGTCAAGTTTGCCATGTGATGCACCCTTACCCCTGTTAGCTTGTTCGCGTTAAAAACGTTCGTTAGAACATTCGTTAAAACTTCGTTAGAAACGATAATTAAGGCCGAGCATGCCGCGAATACCGTAATATTCGACTTGCAATGGGCGACCTTGCTGACCTTGGTAATACATTAAGGGTTCGTTCGTTAAGTTATTAAGCTCAAGGTAAACCATGGCATCGTCATTAATTTGATACGAAGTAGTGAAATCAACGCTGGTATAGTCACCGTAGTAACTGTCACTTTGTTTATCACTGCCGTGCTCTTCAACGTACTCACCTTTGTGGTTCACAGCTAAACGCGCAGCAAAGAAGGTGTTATCGTAGTAAAGGGTAATGTTAAATAATTCATCGGCTTGGCGAGGGATGCTAACAACGTCATCGCGCTCTGGGATGGTCATTTCAGAATCCATAAAGGTCGCATTTGCCATTACCCCAAAGTTCTCAAGGCTTGGCGCGATAAAACCAAAATCACGATTAAAGGCAAGTTCTAATCCCACTAATGATGCGTTGTCGCCATTTTCTGGGCGAATTAAATTAACGCCTTCACGGCCGTTGTAACTGCCAATGGAACTGCTTTGGAAAATAGGATCTTCAATATCTTTATAGAACACACCAGCTGACACTAAACCAAGGCGGTCAAAGTAATGCTCAAACATGACATCAATGTTGTTTGAATAGGTTGGATCCAGTTCTGGGTTACCTGAAAACAGTTGGTTATCTGCTTCTA
This sequence comes from Pseudoalteromonas spongiae UST010723-006, assembly GCF_000238255.3. Classification (NCBI taxonomy): domain Bacteria; kingdom Pseudomonadati; phylum Pseudomonadota; class Gammaproteobacteria; order Alteromonadales; family Pseudoalteromonadaceae; genus Pseudoalteromonas; species Pseudoalteromonas spongiae. The sequence goes on along the minus strand of NZ_CP011040.1, from coordinate 1,078,135 downwards.
GGTAAGTTGCACCTGGCGATAATGAGCCAAAATCCGGACGGGCAAAGGAGCGCGTGAGTGCTAAACGCCAATTGGTCATATCACTCATTTTATATGTGATATGGAGCGATGGCAGCACAGAGAGATAATCATTCTCGGCTTTACTTTCAACCACTTTGTCTTGATCGGCAAGATAGGTAAAGCCCGATACTTCGGTATCGGTTTGGGTTAAACGCAGGCCACCAAGTATTTCGATTTGTGCATTAGCTTGCCATGTTGCCATACCATAAATACTGGCGTGTTGCTCGTTTACATCAAAGTTTCGACCAAGGGCGCCACCGTTTGAAATAAGTGCTGATTCACCGGCATCGAGCTTAAATTTATTACGGTTTTGTGTCCAAAACTGTGCTAAGGCATCCGTGGAAGCCACTTGAGAGAACTGGCTTGCGTAATCAATGCTGAGTTCGTTTAAGTAATCATTTCGACCTGGTTGGTCGCTTAACGCAAAGTCAGCAAGGGTAGGCGCATCACCATAGTTCTCACTATCCCATGCGTAAAATTCATCAGCAAATTCGGCAACGCGTTCTTTATCACGGTACTTCACACCGAATTTAAGTAATAAGCTGTTATCTAGTTGCCAGTCAAAATCACTGCTGAAAACGATTTTGTCTTTTTCATTCACGAAAACTTTATAGAGCTCTACCCATGCAAGCTTGGTATCGCTCGGTGACATTTGAAAGCCATTTGGCAAGTGGTTACTGATGGCATTCCATGGGTCACTGCCGCCGTCCACTTCGTTGTAGGCATAGTTTTTACCTGTACCACGGTCTTCAAGGCCAACATAGCCAACGTTCTTTTGGTCAAAACGCACAACAAAGTAACTGTTGTCTTCGCCATTTGGCATATCGCCGTAGCGGAACTCATTTTCGTAACTCGACAGTGACCAAGAAAGTGTTTTATCAAAACCAAAATAATGTTCACCAGCAAGTTCAGCGCCACGCATTTCGGTGATAAGTTCATTGCGAATATGCTGCACTTCAACGCGGTCTTTGTCAAAACGCATACGATGTTTGTAATGGGTTTCATCGTCGATTAAGGTGCCGTACATTGCGCTTGCACTGACTTTACCCTGATCTAAGGTGTACTCTAAAGAGCCATTTAAACCGTAGGTTTCGCGTGTACCTGTATAGTCCCTAAGCTCTAAACGACGAATACCAATACCATCATTCCCGCGACGAGGTTCAAAGTTATCCGTTGCCCAATCACGTTTCCATGCAGTAGCATTAATTAGATAACCGAGTTTGTCATCGGCTATACGGTCGCCATAAAGCACACTCGCAGAGTAGTTAGTGCCTTCGGCAAGTTCATTTGCACCCAGCGCGATATTGGTATTTAAGGTAAATTCGTCAGGGGCTTTTTTGGTGATGAAATTAACGTTACCACCAATTGCATCACCTTCCATATCCGGTGTGACGGCTTTTGATACTTCAACAAATTCAATAAGTTCACTTGGGAAAAAATCAAATGCGGTAGCGCGGCTGGTGGTTTCTTCTTCAGCGGTTGGTAAGCGATTGCCATTAATTGATGCTGAGCTCCATTGTGATGGTAAACCGCGCACAGCAACAAAGCGGCCTTCACCTTGGTCGCGTTCAATGGAAATACCCGGAATACGCTGTACTGCTTCTGCTGCATTTCGGTCTGGTAATTTGCCAATGCCATCACTTGAAATCACATTGATAATATTGCTGGCATTTTTTTGGCTGTTAGCTGCAGCCATTTCGCCACGTTGAATTTGACCAATCGCAACCACTTCTTCAATTTCATTGTTGGCGTTGTTAGCATTGAGGAAAATGGTTTCAAGTACTTTCATTTCATCATCTTTAACAGAAACGCTCAGTAACTTTGTTTGGTAACCCATGTAATTAACTTCCAGTTGATACGTACCCGGTGCTAATTTAGGCAGTTCAAAACGGCCATTAAAGTCGGTAACGGCACTGTTATTAGTACCAACTACTTTCACCATGGCACCTGGTAGTGTTGCATGTTGATCTTTTACAACGCCTGTCAGTTTTGCTTCGGCGGCAAGAATGTGGGGGCTTGTTATCAGCAGTATACTGGCGGCAATACGCGATATATTTTTCATGTTAAGGCTTCTCAGTTAGTAAAATTATTATGGTCTAGACCAGAAACTGAAAAACAGTCTAACGAGGGTTTTTTACAAATCGGTTACGCTTGTGTGAAAAATAGAAAATCGACTGAGTTTTTTATTTAACCTGAACTTGGGATAAGAAGTTAACTAACAATTTTTAATACATATATTTTTATTTTAAGCCTTCTAGCTTGATAATTTTTAACAGTAACAAGGCAAATTTGTGCGTCAATAGCGAGTCTATTGCAAACAAATTTAACGCAGTAATAAGTAAAAGTAGCTGCTAGAAAGTAATTTGTTATTCCTAGCTCAGGTTATTTATATATTGATTTTATTGTATATAAAATAAAGCAGTCACGAAGAGTATTGGTTGTAACTGCTTATTTGGAATTTGTTGAAGAGGCTCACAGCAAAGTGAAACAGCAAAAAAGCCTTATGAGATTTGCTATACCAGCAAGCTTGCGGGTCTTGGGTTTGCTAGTAAATCGGCAAACACTTGCCAAACAGAGTTTTTATCTTGCATATTGGCATGTTTTTCAATGTAGGCTTTAACAATATCTTGGCCGAGGTTGTAATTAAGCACATAAGCACGGTTTGCTTTAATAAACCCTAAGCGCTGTGTTGCACGCGCTTTACTCACTAAGGTGTATTTAATTAATAACTCGATTGCGTGTTGCTCTGATATTTCGCCATCAAGTAAGCGTTTAGCAACCATGTTGTCAGCATAAGAGAGTTTTTGCATTAGCGCTTGTACTTCATAATAGCGCTCAGCTTGTGAAGCATCGAGACCGGCAAGCACGAAGAGCACTTCTTTTTCAAATACCATGCGCTCAGGCTTTGGAAAAACCACTTCAATGCCATAGTTAGCAGAGCCTTCGGCAAGCAGTGACATAGGGGAAAATAATGGGTAAACACAATATTCCATCCAACCTTTTTCGTTTACTAGGTGTTTTTCCATCAATGAGTTAAACACATGGTGGCCGGGATAGCCTTCATGGGCAGCTAAATCGACCGCACGTGAAATATAAATCGGGAAGTCGGTATTCATTTGAATCAGGCTAAAGTTATCGCCTTTATACCAGTTATAACCACTCCAAATTTGGTTAGTTACATATTCCAGCTGAAAATTTTCGTTATCTGCGAGGGGAATAAATTGTTTGGTAATCTCTCTTGAGCGCGCTACTGCGGCTTTAAATACGTCATCGAGTTTGTTTTTGGGGATTTCAAATTGTGCGTTAAATGCCACCATACGTTCGCTTAAATGACCGTCGCCTGGTACCAGGTTTTCAAGCTCTAGGAGGACGTTATCAAACTCAGATTCTGTTTTGTTTGGTGAAATGGCATCGTATAACGCTAGCGATTCTTCATCGAATTTTGGTGCATTGCCCGAAATCACATTTATAAAGGTTAGTATTGATTCACTTTGCTTTAATAAAAAGGTATGTCTGAGTGTTTCGCTTTCATTTGATGTTGTATTTTTTAAGCTATCTACAAGCTCTGTAACTTGCTGTTGAATAGCTTCAAGCGGCTCTTTCGTTGTGGGTTGCCAGTCACTTGGGCCATAGTAAGCGTCAACATAATGTGGGTGATGAAGGCCAATTGCCAGTACAAGCTTTACGTATTGCTCGGCAAGGGAGTTTAATGACATAGCGAACTCATTTTAAACGATAGAAATAACAGACATAATAACCGAGATTTAAACTGTATACAATTTGGGGCTCGGTTATTAATTTAAGTATCAATATTCACTGATATCAAGTGTGCCTATGCTTATCGCTATAGGCATACGCTGCGTAGCTAATCGCGTTACACTTTTAATGCGTTACACTTTTAATGCGTTACACTTTGAACTGCGATACTTGGTTCTTTAATTCGCTGGCAAGTGCGGCGAGTTCAGTACTTGCACTGCTGGTGTTTGCGGCCTCTTGCGAGGTGTTGTCTGAGATAGTAGAAATATTCACTACATTGCGATTTATCTCTTCATTAACACTGGTTTGCTCTTCTGCAGCGGTTGCAATTTGCGCCGCCATATCGTTTATTTTTGCCACCGCAGTGGTGATCAAATCAAGTGCTTCACCTGCCTGTGTTGCATTGTTTACACTGTCTTCTGCTTGTTGCTTACTTTGCAGCATTAATGCGACCGCGTCTTTACTGCCATTTTGCAAGCTTTCAATCATTTGATGAATTTCTTGAATTGAACTTTCGGTACGTGATGCAAGCGAGCGCACTTCATCTGCTACCACAGCAAAACCGCGGCCTTGCTCACCAGCTCGGGCCGCTTCTATTGCTGCGTTTAGCGCAAGTAGATTGGTTTGTTCCGCAATGCCGCGAATAACATCGAGTACGCGGCCAATTTCTTGGCTATCGTTTGATAGTTTATCAACCGAGAGTGAAGCCGTATCGATTTGTTGTGCTAGCTTATCGATGCTGGTGACTGTTGACCCAACAACGTGTTGTCCGCTGGATGCTTGAGTGTTTGCATCCATCGCCCCTGTCGCTGTGTCGGCGGCGTTGCGAGAGACTTCGTTAGCGGTTATCGCCATTTCGTTCATTGAAGTCGCAACCATATCGGTTTCTTGGCGTTGTTCGCTTATTAACGAGCTCGTATTTTCGCTTGATTGGGCCAGCATGTTAGACGCCTGATGTACCTGTTCACTGGCGTTAACCACCTGTTGTAATGTGCCGTGGAAATTATCAATTAACGTATCAAATGCATGGCTCACTACGCCGAGTTCATCGTTCGATTTAACTTGGGTGCGTTTCGTTAAATCGTTGCTCTTTGCAATATCATTAATGGAATTTCGCAACGTATTAAGCGGGGCAATAATATTGTTTGTGACAAGCCAACTTAATATTGCCGCAACTAAAGCAGCAACCACAGCAAAATAAATACTAACGGAAATCGATGAGTCAATATCGTTGGTCGTTGCCTGAAAAATGACTTCTCTTTCTTGATTCATTTTGCGGTTAAGCGCGGCAAAGTCTTCGCGAGATTTTGCAGCAACAGGGCTGTAATCACGTTTATACGTTTGCCATGCTTGTTCAAGTTGTGCTTTTGTCGATGTCGATGAGAGCGTTTGAACCAGCTGAAGACTTTTTGATAAAAATGTTTCGGTGGATGATTGTGATTTAACAATCAGTTGCTTGAGCTCTTTTTGCTCGGTGTTGTCGTTAAGGGCTAATGAATTTAGCTGTGAAAAATGCGATTGAATATCCTTGATACGTTCACGCATTTTAGCAAGGTTTGATTGATAATCGTCACCAAGCATAATGCTGCGATTAATGCGCGATACGTAATTTACATCGCGATTAATTTTGAGTGTAGTCACTTCTAACTTAACCGCGACACGGCTGTACTGCTCAAAGCTCGATTTGATTGAATTGAGCTTATAGATCTCAAAACTCGCAAACAATATTAAGGCAAATAGCAGTGCGCCAGAGATGATATTTATTTTGTTACGAACTGAGACGTTAGACAGCAGTGTATTCATGCGCTTATTCCAAAATGAGTTGATGTGACGGTATCGATTTTTAACCCAGCTAATAAGTTTAACTGATCTTATTGTTTCGGTATGTAATCTTATGTATTAATGGTAAAAATTCATTAAAATTAGATAAATACGATGAAAAAACGCATTTCACTTATTTTAGGCAGTGGCGGTGCACGTGGGCTTGCGCATATCGGAGTAATTAAAGCGCTAGAACAGCACAACTTTGAGATTTGTTCCATATCAGGGTGTTCAATTGGTGCTTTAATCGGTGGTATTTATGCGGCAGGTAAGTTGCCTGAATTTGAGAAATGGATTTTAGAAATAGACAAATACGATATTGTGTCATTGCTTGATTTAGCGTGGGGCAATAATGGGTTGGTAAAGGGCGACAAAATAATCAACACCTTAAAGAAAATGGTAGGGGATATTACGATTGCCGAGTTACCAATTAGCTACACGGCTGTTGCGTCTGATATTTTAAACGGTAAAGAAGTATGGCTAAATTCGGGGTCATTATTCGACGCGATCCGCGCATCGATTTCACTTCCTTTGTTTTTTACACCGATTGAAACCAATAATAGAATTTTAATTGATGGCGGTGTGTTAAACCCTGTGCCGATTGCGCCTACGTTTAATGATGACAGTGATTATAAAATAGCGGTTAATTTAGGCAGTGAAAAAGCAACACCACCAGAGCCCATCGAAAAAGTCGAAACCCATGATGATACATCCCCAATTTCACGCTTTATTGATTCATTGCGATTTGATAAAGAAGAAAAAGAGGTGAATAAACTGGGGGCGTACGAAGTAGCTGATAAAGCATTTGATGCCATGCAGTCTCACTTAGCTGCTGCTAAATTAGCGGCATATCCGCCTGATGTACTGGTTGAGATTAGCCGTAATGCCTGTGGCACATTAGAGTTTGATAAGGCCGCTGAGATGATTGCGCTTGGCTACAGTACCTGTATAAAAGCGCTTAAAAATAACTATTTACTGATTGAGTAATGTGTAACCCAGAGGGCCTTAACGCAGCCTGTCGTAGCACAAAGTAAGCGATTTAAAAGCACTAAAACAGGTGAAGAACTTCATAATTTAAACGGAGTTAACTTGGGTGCAGGTTAAATATGTATGTTTTGTTGTGTTTTATGGCCAAAATACGCGCACTTAGGCCAATACGGGCTATTATAAATGAAAGGCATATATAAAGTTATATTGTCAGGACAAGATCGGACTTGGTAAGTATAAGTTAGCTTTAAAGTACTTGATACGACAAAAGGACTATTTCGTAATATGTGTTTTATCGTTAATAATTAGCTATTTCAGCTTGTTACGGGTTTGGCTTTGCTTTAAAGTTTGTTTTGCAATGTTAAGAAGTTGTTTTAAATCAGATCAATTTTTTCTTCTTTGAATATGCATTGTGTTTTACACTGTATTAATGAAACGACAGCAGTGATGGCTCGTTGGTTTACTTCTCATATTCTGAACGGATTCATGTGACTAGGGTTTAATTTTTTGTTTCATAAAGTCTTTTCTTTTGTTCTTGTCTTACTCTTTGCATCCAGCAATGCGTTTACTGCGGAATATAGCCGGTATCTGAAAAATTACTCCGTTGAAGATGGATTATCACAAAGCTATGTCAACCAAACGCTGCAAGATAACTATGGTTACTTATGGGTGGCCACAGATTATGGTTTGAATCGCTTTGATGGGTACGAATTTGAGAGAGTCATAGGCCCTGATAATGTATTCGCAAACAATGGCATTATTGCACTTCATTCGCTAAAAAATGGCAGTTTGATTGTTAGCACGTATTATAGCGGTGCTTATTTCGTTGATCCTCTTACACTTGAAGCAACACGTTTTTATGATGGTAAATTAGTTGAAACTAAGGACGAATATTTAAGTATTGAGAGCATTATTGAAGTTAAGGACGATTTGATATTAGCAATTGGTCGCCACTTGGTTTCGTATAGTGTTGCCGATAAACAATTGAAAATTTTATTTTCATTGAATGAAAATCAAGACCTTATTCGTACCCTGTTTTACAAAGGAGAATACATATACTTTGGTACTTCGAAAGGCCTTTATGTCTATCATATCGAGACAGGTGGTGCAGGGTTAACGCACCATAAACCCTCTAACATACAAGATACCTATGATAACAACAATGTAAAATATTTAGCATGGGATCATCGTTTAGGTTTATTAATTGGCACGGTTGAAGGGTTGTTTGCACTTAAACTCGATGAAAAAGATGCTAAACCCATGCAGCTTATTCCCGATTTAAATATTTGGGGTGTGGTTAGAAATGCAGATGCATTTTATATTGGCTCTGAAAAAGGACTGTATCGCTTTGATCCAATGTCGTTTGAGTTAAATTTGCTTGCGCAATATTCAAAACGCCACCCGTTAGTCAGTAACGATGCTATTAAAGACATTTACCAAGACGACAGCGGGCTACTTTGGCTTGCGTCTGAGTCAAAGGGTGTTTATTACTGGCACCCTGATTTACAACGATTTTCAAGTTACAGTAAAGCGTCTGGTATCGATTTGTCTAATTCATCGGTAACCGACTTTATTGAATTGCAAGCAGGTACGCTTTGGGTTGCAACCGAGAATGGCCTGACAAAACTAAATACTGAAACAAAAGAAACTAAACATTTCTTCGTTAATGAGAACCCCAAAAATAAGTGGGGAAAGCACTTTATTCAGTATATTTTTGACGCAGGTGATGGAAAGATTTGGCTGGTACACAGTGAGGGATTGACACTTTTTGACACTGAAAAAGAAGTTATTGTGCCGACCAACTTATCTGCAGAAGTTAATAAAGAATTCACTGAGCTATATCCTTACGGTGTTCACCCACTAGACAAACATCGTTTGATATTTGTTAGTTACAAAGGGCATTTTATTTTAGATACACAGAAAAATGCTCTCACTTCTCTTAACAGTCTTGATAAACACTTTGATCCAGATTTATCAATTGGCTTTATGAAAAGCTTTGTAGACGATTCTGGCGTGCTTTATAGCGTTGGTGGTGCGATTTATCAATATAACTATCAAGAAGATACATTTGATTTGATTCATCAGATCGACAACTATCAAGTACACGATTTTAAATTTGTATCTGACTGGACACGAGATGCAGATAATACAATTTGGATTGCTTATAACGCTCACGGCATAGTGGCCCTTGATGATAAATACCAACAACAAAAAGAAATTACCTTTGCCGATGGTTTGCCGGATAATCGGTTATTCAGTGTCACGCAAAGTGATAACGGCGCACTGTGGTTTAGTTCGCAAAGTGGCTTAATCAAATATGATAAAGACTTAGATGCACTTAATCAGTATACCCACGAGCAAGGGTTGATAAGTGATGAGGTCTACAGTGCGCCACATAAATTAAAAGATGGCCGTATTGCGTTTACTACACCCGCGGGCATTATTTTGTTTAACGCCGAAGAAATTGAAAAAAGCCGAAACGACAAACCGGTAAGGTTACTTGATGTTGAGCTAAAATCTCGTGATGAGAAACTTACTTTGTCAGGTTTAATGGAGCAACAATTATCGCTTGAACATGATGATTTTGGCCTGAAATTTCACTTTTCTAACTTTGACTTTGCCAATCAAAAGCAAATTAAGTACCGTGTCGATTTACAAGGGCCAAGCAGTGTCGTTTATGAACAGTACGGTAAAAATAACATTGAGTTTACCCGCTTGTTGCCTGGTGATTATACCTTCAACGTCGCAGCCTACTCGTTAAAAGATGGGCAACTTGGCAAGCCTGAAACGTTTTCATTTTATGTCAAGCATAATCCCTGGACATCACCATATGCCATTGTTGGCTATATTATTCTGTTTCTTGGTAGTTTTACGTTTATCTATATAAAGCGCGTTAAACAGCAACATAGGCTACAACAGCTCCATGATGAATCTATGGCGGCAAAGCAGCGCGCACGTTTAGCACTTGAAGCAAGTAACAGCGGTGTGTGGGTGTATAACAGTCATAACCAGCAGTTGGATCAAGAACGAATTGTTTCCGATTTAGGTTATGAGCGTGAAATGCTTACCACTCTTCATGACCATATGTCACTAATCCATCCTGAAGATCGTATTCGTTTAGAAGCAAAATGGCGAGCATTTTCAAGTGGTGAAACCAATTTGTGGGATGTGACGTACCGCATGCGTGCAAAAAGCGGTGAGTGGGTATGGTATCGTGATTTAGGTAAGCGTTCTAAAGAAAGTAAAAATGAAGAAAACCCCGTTTATGCAGGGACTTACACCAATATTAGCGAAACCAAAAATAAGGAAATCCAAGCTCGGCTCTACGGTGAAGCACTGCGTAAAATGAACGAGTGGCTAATTATTCTGGACAGCAAATTTAAATTAGTTGTATCAAACGAAGCGTTTAATAAACGTTTTTCAACACATTCGGAAGACGCGACCCAAGATACATTATTGGCGTTGTTTGACGAGCAACGTCAAGCATTTTACATTGAGCAATTAGCTAGGCTTAGGGTTGGCGAGCACTTACGTCGCGAAGAAACTTGGGTGTTTGACAACGAAACTATTGACGTATTGTTATCAATTTCAGCGATTGGTGACGAGAGTGTTAGTAACTATGTAGTAGTTGTATCGGATTTGACGCAGCAAAAGGCGGCTGAGAAGAAGCTTACGCAAATGGCGAATTTCGACCACCTAACACAATTGGCTAATCGCAGTTTAATTAACGATCGCATCGAACAAGCCTTGCTGCATGCACAAAACAAAGTGATCGCGGTGCTATTTATTGATCTTGACCGCTTTAAACAAGTGAATGATTCACTTGGTCACAGCATTGGCGATCGGTTGTTGGTTGAAGCTGCAAAACGCATGACCGCAGTTGTTGGTGAACAACACAGTGTGGGGCGTCAAAGTGGCGATGAGTTTATAGTACTATTTGATGATGTGGTTTCGCCACAAGAAATTAGCCAATACGCTAACGAGCTCAACAGCCAACTTGCCAAACCCTATAAAATTGGCGGTAATACAGTCAATATTAGTTCATCAATCGGTATTTCGTTTTACCCATTTGACGCCGAAACTACTGAAGAATTAATACAAAAAGCAGACATTGCGATGATCCACGCAAAAAACAGTGGTCGCAACTGTTACCGTTTTTACACTGAGCAGCTCAACAAAGAAGCGCGCAACCGTATGTTGCTTGAAAACGAATTAGTTAACGCAGTACAAAATCGTCAGCTTACTAACTTCTATCAACCTATTGTTAATACGCAATCACAAAAAGTAGTGGGTGTTGAGTTGCTATTGCGCTGGTTTAAAGACGGTGACATGATTTCACCGGGAGTATTTATTCCGTTGGCTGAGCAAATTGGGCAAATTGTCGCGATTACCGAAATAGCGCTTGAAACAGCGACAACAGAGTTAGCGTCATGGTTAGCAAGTAATGCGAACCGCTATCTATCAATTAACTTATCTGCACTACATATTACCCAGCCTAACTTGGTTGAGCGATTTGTCACTATTTTAGCCGACAACAACGTATCGCCACGTCAAATTCGCTTAGAAATTACCGAAGGTATTTTGATTGAAGATACAGTGAACGCCCTTGAGCAACTAGAGCGCTTGCAAAAAGCGGGTTTTAAACTGTATTTGGATGATTTTGGCACCGGGTATTCGTCGTTAACTTATATCAACCAATTTCCAATTGATGTGATTAAGATAGATCAGAGTTTTATTCGTCAAATGTTATCCAGCCGCACAAACCAAGCAATCGTACAAACTATTGCGGATTTAGCGAAAAATTTAGGTAGTTACTGTATTGCCGAAGGTGTTGAAGAACTTACACAAGTTACTGTGCTAAAACGTTTGGGCTGTTATAACCTACAAGGGTTTTATTTTGCCAAACCGGTACCGGCAACTACGTTTTTAAGTGAGGAATTCCAAAGCGACGTATCACGTAAAATTAACGCCTGTAAGAACGCATAAAAAAGGGGCTTTTCAGCCCCTTAAACACGAAGGGAGTGTTAATTTAGGGTTTCAGTGATTACGGTATCAATCACATGAATCACACCGTTGGTAGTGTAAATATCGGTTGTCACCACGTTTGCGCCTTGCACTTGAAGTGCCACCTGAGGCAGTGACACTTTCCACCATAGATTATTTACGCCGTCACCTTTGCTTTCACCAGGTGCCATGTCCTGAGCATAGAAGTATAAAGGGCGACCCATAAACGCGGCTTGCTTGGTACCGTCAGCACGTGTAATAACGCTTAAGCCTTGAATATTATCAACCATCTCATCAGTAACCATTACTGGCGGCCATGCATCCGCACATGCATCAACACATGTACTACTAGCTTGACCGAGGTCATTATCGAACACATAGAGCGTGTAACCTGCTTTGGCAGAGCCATTACCGCCGACTAGCATTTGACCTGCAGCATCATAGGCAACTTCATCTGACGCCGAATTAGTTGATTCGGTGTAATTAATTAGATCCACTGATACATCATTATTTGCAAGAGTGTCTACTGCTTTACCATTTGCTGCATACGCAGAAACAGAATCGATCTCAGCAGCCACAACATGTTGCAATAACACATTTGTTAAAGCCGTATTGTCGGCAAGTAATGCTGTTAACGCATCGTCTGGGATTTTATCAAACGCAGCATTAGTTGGCGCGAATACCGTGTAAGACTTAGTTTCATCAGCGAGTGCATCGACTAAATTTGCAGCTTGTAACGCAGTCACTAGGGTTGTAAAGTCAGGATTGGATACGGCAACCTCAACGATGTTCTGAGTCGGTTCGCCTTTCATTGATGGAGGTAAAATGACTTGGTCAACCACGTGAATTACGCCATTACTTGCTTCAACATTGGCAGCAGAGACTTTAGACGCATTTATGTACAAATCAGAGCCTGAAAGTGATAAGGCGGCCATTTGAGTGTTTGCCATAGTCACCTTATTATTTTCGCTATTCGCAACAGCTACGGCGCCATCCGACATTACTTTCGCATCAGCAATAACGTGGTAGAGCAATACATTTTTTAGCGCTTCTGTATCGGCAAGTAGGGCATTTAATGTACTTTCAGGAAGTTGTGCAAATGCAGCATCTGTTGGTGCAAAAACGGTGTAAGTTGCAGATTCGTCTGCAAGTACTTCAGCAAGATCCGCGGCAGCCGCGGCGATTAATAATGTGTTGAATGAACCTGCTTGTGAGGCGACATCAACAATATTGCCAACAGGCTCAGGCACACTTACATCACCCACAATAACAGCATCAATTACGTGAATAATTCCGTTGGTAGTGTGAATGTCTTTGGTAACAACTTTAGCACCGCCGAACATCAGTGAATCTGTTTCTGAGTTGATTGATACAGGCAATTTAGCACCAGAAGCTGTTTCAGCTTCCATACCGTTTAGGGTAAATGCAGTAACAGAGTCAACTTCACCCATCACAACATGCTGCAACAAAATACTGCTTAACACATCGGTATTTGCAAGTAATGTATTAATGGTTTCTTCACCAAGCATTGCAAAAGCATCATCAGTTGGTGCAAATACCGTATACATTTTCGACTCATCAGCGAGCACTGCATCTAAATTTGTTGCTTGTAAAGCCGCAACAAGCGTATTAAACGTACCTGCTGCAACTGCGGTCTCAACAATATTTGCCGTTGGCATACCTTTATCTGTTGGGGGCATTAGCACAGCATCAATAACGTGAATTATACCGTTGTCGGCCATAATGTCGGCAGACGTAACGGTAACAGTGTTTACAAGTAAATTATCATCGTCGAGCGATAAACCCACCGAATCACCATTAACCATGGTTACTTTTGACCCTGCGCTTGATATTGCCGTCGCCGCATCGACTTTGTCCGCTATAACGTGGTATGTGAGGATATTAGAAAGCGTCTCTGTATCGGCTAACAGCGCTTCAACAGTGCCCTCAGGTAACAGCGCAAATGCAGCGTCGGTAGGCGCAAATACGGTAAAATTGGCATCAGTATTTGCAAGCGTTTCGTCAAGACCCGTTGCTTCAAGCGCAGCGACTAGCGTTGTAAAGTTGCCGTCGCTCACTGCAACGTCGACCACTGTTGTTGGTGTGGCAACAGGCGTCGTTGGCGTTTCCACTTTATGATCGTCGTCATCGTCGTTACACCCAGTTACTACAAGCGTTGATGACACTAAAAGTGCTATTTTTAATAAATTTCTCACCTTGTTTATCCTTTTTTTGATAATTAACTGGCGAGATCTTGTACGGGTTAAAAATTTAACTAGATCAAATTAATGTGAGCTTTCGGTTTTGTTAATCATTTTTAATGAATAAACTAAACGCAAAATGATCTACTATTTGACGATTAAATTTTTGTAATCTTTCAGTTTGTTACTAGACTTATAAAGGAAAGGGCTGGCGTCAAAGATGTTCTTACTTGCAAGGAATGCGACATGCATAAAAATTTAATTAAAATTGCGATTGTTGACGACTCGAAAACCATGTTGTTAACGCTAAAAGCAATGCTCAATGGCCTCGGCTATCAAAATACCGAGACCTTCTCTTCCGCGCGTCTTGCATTTGACGAAATCAAAAAAGATAGTTCAGCTTATCACTGCGTATTAACTGATTTAAATATGCCTGAATTAGACGGTATGGCATTTATTAGGCAGTTAGGTGAAATTGGCTTTAATGGCGGTGTGGCAATTGTTTCTGAAATGGATGAACGTGTAATCTCGCTGGCCGCCGACCTTGCTAAAATTCACAAAGTCCGGCTTATTGGCAATTTGTCAAAGCCTGTTAGCGTTAAACAAATTGAAATGGTGTTAGACCGGCTAAAAACACTCAATGTTGTTAAAATGCAAACCTTGCAATACCTCTCTGAACAAGAACTGATAGAAGCCATTGAAAACCAGCAAATTGAACCTTACTACCAACCTAAAATTAACAGCCAAACTAACCGCGTCGACAGTTTGGAAATTCTTGCAAGAATCGTAAAGCCTGGACGTATTGACGCCATTTTACCGCAACATTTTTTGCCGACTGCTGTATCCCTTTGCATCGAAAATATTATTACTTTTCAGCTTGTTGAAAAAGCCGCACGACATTATTGCGAGTTGCAGGTGATTTTTGACCACGATTTTAAACTGGCAATTAATTTATCACCCAAACAAATGCAAGATTCATTTTGCGCCGAACAAATGGCGACCATATTGTGTGTTAACGGATTAGAGCCAAGCCAATTTATTATTGAAGTAACCGAAGAATATGCGTTGCGTACGCCTGAACAACTGGAAACGTTAAACCGTTTGCGCATGCATGGTTATGGTATTGCGCTTGATGATTTTGGTACGGGATTTACCAATTTAAATCAGTTAAGAACCTTGCCTTTCACTGAGATTAAAATAGACAGATGTTTTATTTCGAGCATTCGTGATGATAAATTTTCTCAAGTGATTGTTAAGTCGCTTATCGATATTGCAAAAGAGCAAAAAGTAGAGCTTGTTGCAGAAGGCGTAGAAGATATTGAAGATTTAGAGTACTTGCGCCAAACTGAAATTGGCATTTTATTACAGGGCTTTTTTATCTGTCGGCCAAAACCCATTAATGAAGTTGTGCGTTGGTACAGCAAATGGAAACAAATCTCCGAAAAATCTATCTCTTAAAGACAAACTGCGTTAGTGTAAGTGTGTAAATAGTAAACTAAAACGATTTTTAGTCTTTAAGGATGAAGCGCATGAAATACCGCATTCTCAGTACCTTGCTTGTACTAAGCTCACTTACTGCCACAGCTAACAATTCCGCTGATATCGCCAAAAAATTACAAAATCCTGTTGCCGATATGATCAGTGTGCCAGTGCAGTTTAATTACGACCCGAATATTGGCCTGGACGAGCAAGGTGAACGTTGGTTAACTAATGTTCAGCCAGTTGTACCGTACGATTTAAACGATGATTGGAATTTAATCTCTCGCACAATTATTCCCATAGTAAGTCAAGACTTTGGCTCGTTTCGTGAAGACGGCATTGGCGATATAGTTCAAAGCTTTTTCTTTTCACCTAAACAACAAACCGACAGCGGCTGGATTTGGGGGGCAGGGCCTGTTTTAATGTTTCCGAGTGCCTCTGAGCCTATGTTTGGTAGCGACAATTGGGGAATAGGCCCAACGGCGGTACTGCTTAAACAAAGTGATGGCTGGACTTTTGGTGCATTGGCAAATCATATTTGGGGTTTTGGTGCAGATAAGGACCAAGGCCAGACGGATGTAAATGCAACTTTTATTCAACCATTTATTGGTTATACATGGCCAAGTGCAACCTCAGTATTCTTAAACAGCGAAACAACAATCGACTGGGAAAATGATGTAGAGTCGGTACCAATCAATTTGGTTGCCAGTCAAGTGATAACCATCGGCGATAATGTATTTAGCCTTGGTGCAGGATTGCATTACTGGGCAAAAGGCCCAGAAAATGGGCCTGATGGAATGGGGGCGCGAATTATGATTACCTGGTTAATTCCGCAATAACCAATCTAAAAATGTAAACTTTTGCATGGTACGGTTAACGAATCACCATCCAGTGTTTCACTTTTTCATTTATGTAGCCGCTTTGTCGATACGCTTTATTGATTAAACCGCGGCTTCGCAATTCTTTTAAGCCCCGTTGCACACATTCAAATATTTCTGAGTTGCCCGCGGCTTTTGACACAACAAAATGCCTGCTACCGGGGAGCTTAACTTTCAATCCATGAATTGGTACAAAGGTTTCATTGTCTTGTGAAAAACTCAGGTCGTCGGTGTTGTAAAATGTCGCAAGCATAACATCGCTTCGGCCTTTCATAATCATATCGGTCATTTGTGTAAATTGGCTTACGCTATCTAAATGAGCAAAACCAATTGCCGACATTATTCGCCAATCAATTTGCCAGTTTTTATTAGAAATTGCGTTTAGGCGTTGTAAGCCAAATTTGTCATTTACCTGACGTGCGCGTGTGTTGTTTTGATGTACATAAAAACCTGCCTCGGCTTCACCATCACGTAATAACGGCCTTGAAATATATAGATTATCTTTAATGGGCAGAGCGTCACTTAGCCAAACTCCGGTAACGCTTAAATCAAGAAGTCCTTGTTCGAGCAGACGCAAGCGACGTTTATAGTGATCTGCTTGTACTAATTCAATGTTGCCACGAAACCCGCCAAAGTGAAGCGCTTGTAACAACAAAACTTGCTCAATGACATCGCGATACGCAAACTCGCCTGAGTAATCCTCTATACTGCTAATTTCGCGATCCGCAATAAATTGTTCGACATGTTTTTGGCCTTCTAGCTGAACACCAATTCTAAGCGTTTCTTTTGCCCCAAGCGAACACGTATACACGATGCTTAAAACAAAAAACCAATATCGCATTTTAAATCCTTTAAAATTTAAACTACTCGTAATTCGAGTTGTATTTGATTAATTTATATCGTTTTTTGGTTAAGTTGGCTTAACTTCAGTTTGTTTTTGGAAGGTCTGTTAGGGAGGTAGAAAAGTCCCTGTGTAATAATTGCGCAATATACCTGTGCTTTGTTTAAATATCAATGCGTTGAAGGCTGATAATAACGTTATTTTCTACGCTTTTTTCGTTTCGTATTGCTGATTACTTGCGCGTTTTGTCGTTTTAAGGCAAAGTAAACCTACTTTTCTTATTGGAGCAAGCGCCGACATGAACAACTAACTCCCCAAACAATTTTAACTTTCTGTTTAATGTTAGGGATTAGTAGGCGTTGCTTTGCCAATTTTTCACTGAAAATCAATATTGACGCTAAATATAATAGTGCTTGGGCGTTTCTCGCAGGTGATGCTGATCCCTTTTACTTGGGTAAAAGGATGGTCTTATGCCACATATTTCGATTTCAAATTTTTCATACAGCGTAGCGCAAAAACACATTTTAAAAAACGTATCTCTGCAACTAACACCTGGCGTTTACGGCTTAGTGGGTAACAACGGTAGCGGTAAGTCGACACTTATAAACGCAATAGCAAAGCTTAATGGCTGCAATAACACGATTAAAGTCACTGGCAAAACCACTATTTTTTCACAGCTCAATGCTATGCCAAATTGCTCGGTTGCAGGCTATTTGGGTATTGCCGATAAACTAAATGCGTTGTCGCGCATTAATGCGGGTAGCATCGACGTTAACGACTATCAAACGTTACAAGATGATTGGCATTGCGAACGAGATACAATAGCACTGTTAACGTCACTTGCATTACCAAAAGACCCGTTCATATCGTGTAATAAATTAAGCTATGGGCAGCTAGCTCGTTTAATGCTACATCGTTGCTTTAACAGTGATGCAGATGTTATATTGTTGGATGAGCCAACCAATCACCTCGACCTAAATGCCAGAAAATGGTTAAGCGGCCAGATAACAGCCTTTAGGGGCATTGTGGTTATGGCAAGTCACGATGAAAATCTATTGGATCACAGCACTCGTACATTGCACGTAATTAATGGTACAGTAAATGAATACGGTGTTGGCTATCATCAATTTAAAGCACAGTTTAATGCCGAACAAAAAGCACTGAGAGCGAAGCAAGAGCACATTAAACGCGAACAAACGCAATTTAAGCGCATTGCACAACTAAGCTTAGAAAAAGCACATCAGCGTGCGGCGCAGGGCAAGCAAAAAAGAGCATCGGGCAGTCAGCCTAAAGTGTTACTCGATAGTAAAAAAGAAGCTGCGTCCAAATCCCATAGTCGGCAAGTGAAATTGCAAAACGCGCGCATTGATACATCAAATAAAATGTTGCGTGCGGTATGCGATGATCAGGTTTTAAACGAACCAGTCACATTCCACATGGCCGATATAAACACTCATAAAAATAAGGTACTGGTTAATATAAGCAACTGGAAATGTGAGTTTAATCATCATCCACCACTGAACGCTACCATTAAACAAACAAGTCGTGTTTGGCTTCAAGGCCGTAATGGTTCAGGAAAATCTACCTTACTTAAAAACATAGCGAACCTGAGTAAGGCAAACCTAACAGTTAATAGTAATTGCGATGTGATTTATCTTGAACAAAACTGTCGCTGGCTCGATCAATACAGTGATGTACTGACCGCAATTATGGCTTTGACAACACAGATAAGTGAACAAACCGCGCGTACCTTACTTGCATCTGCTGGGTTTCGAGGCGATAGCGTTTTTTTACCTGTTGAATCACTAAGTGGCGGCGAAAAAATGAAGCTGGCGATGCTAATCGTAAGCCACGCACAAAAAGATGCGTTATTGCTACTTGATGAACCTGATAATCATTTGGATATCGCTGCAAAAACCGCATTGGCGATTTCATTAAATAATTATCCGGGCGCGTTTATATTAGTGAGTCACGACACCCAGTTTGTTAAGCAAATTGGAGTGAATATGCATCTTGATATTAATTCTGGCAGTGCTATTGAAGAACACGCATAAACGTGTAAAGTTCAATAAATTATAATTATTAAATTTTACCGCATTAAGGAGATGCAATGGAAAAGCATGATAGTGGCTTTGATGAAGCAAGTTATGATGATAAAGCGATCCGTTTTAGCCATACTGTTATTCGCTTTTGCGTAAAAATACTCGCAATTTTAATGACGTTGCTCATTATTTGGGGGGTGTTAGATGTTGTCTACGTGATGTACATGAAATTAAGTTCACCGCCTTATTTCTTATTGTCAATCAGTGACATTCTTGCAGTGTTCAGCGCATTTTTGGCGGTGTTGATTGCAATTGAAATCTTTATCAACATTGTTATGTATCTGCGTGACGATGTAATACATGTTAACTTAGTAATCGCGACAGCATTAATGGCGATAGCGCGAAAAGTAATTGTACTCGACTTTACAAAACTCGCCCCTGAATACATTTGGAGCACAGCAGGCTTAGTACTTGCGCTTGGCGTTACCTATTGGTTGATTGCAGTAAAGGATAAGAAAAAAGCCAGCTTATTGTAACGTAATAACAGCTGGCTTCTTGTAGTGAAAGCGGCATATTTAAGTCGCTTTCACTCTTATCTATTCATGCGTAACGCTTTGGTTTTAAGATTTTCCGTTTTCAGCAAACTTCGCTAACGTTTTACCACTCATACGATAGCCAATCCACTCATGCTGAGGCTCGGCGCCAAGTGACTCATAAAATTCACGCGATGGGGTATTCCAATCTAAGCAACTCCATTCAAAACGGCCACACTCTTTTTCAACAGCAATTTGTGCTAAATGCTGAAGTAACGCGATGCCCGCGCCTCTACCACGGTATTCAGGTGATACGTACAAGTCTTCTAGATATAAACCTGGTTTTGCAAGCCAGGTTGAATAGTTGTAAAAAAATACGGCAAAGCCAATGGCATGACCATCTAATTCGCAAATTAAACCATAAACACCAGAGTGCTCAGAAAACATGCTCTGTTTGATGGTCTCGGGCGTTGCTAATACTTCGTGTTCTGCCTTTTCGTATATTGCTAACTCTTTAATAAAGTGCAAAATTGTATCGACATCGCTTAGTGTTGCCGGGCGAATTGTTAAGCTCATTGAAACCTCATCGTTTAAACTTTTTTGCTAGTGTATGATTAACGCGCTAATGAAACCAGTGCATAATAATCATAAATATATGAAAGGTGCTCATGGTATATGAATCTAAAACAGTTTGATCTGAATTTACTTGTTTTATTTCATAAACTCTACGTAACGGGCTCGGTTAGCCAAGCCGCAGATGAGATGTGTATTAGCCAGTCTGCATTTAGTCACGCCTTAGCACGCTTAAGAAAAAGCCTGAACGACCCGCTTTTTATTCGTGAAAACAATTATATGCAACCAACAGAGCGCGCGCACTTATTAGCCCAGCATATAGAAAAAGCGCTGCCACTTATTGAACAAGGCTTAAGTAGTGTGACGCCTTTTGAACCGTTAACAAGCGAAAAAACCTTTCGTATTGCTGCAACCGATTTTTCAGAATTTTGTTTACTACCCAAATTAACCAAGCACTTTGCCACCGTAGCGCCTAAGGTGAAATTACAAGTGTTGCCTGCAAGCCCGTTGCCCGTTAAGCAGCAATTATCACAAGGTGATTTGGATTTTGTCCTTGGCTTTCAACATCAAGATAGTGAAATGGAAGGGGTTAGGCACTTAACCTGGCTAAGTGATGAGTATGTAACTGTAACGTGTAAACATAATACGCATGTTCAACATCAAATTACGCTTGAACAATTTTTGGCGCATAAGCATATTTTAATCGCACCGTGGGGTGAGAATGCCGGTGTGGTTGACCATGTGCTTGCAAGCTTAGATTTGAACCGTGAAATTGGTTGCCAACAGGCAAGTGTGTTGGTTGCGCCGTATTTAGTACCAAACAGCGAATATGTACTAACCATGCCTAAACGCATAGCAACCTTAGTGGCTGATAAATTACAATTACAGGTGCTTAAGCCACCAATTCATATTCCAAATTATCATTTACAGTTGTATTGGCATGTATCCAAATCAAATAATGCAGCAATTAATTGGTTTATCGGTGAAGTTGAGAAGTTATTTATTGAATTGTGATGCAATGCCAATTCACTTAATACCAATTCACTTAAGTAGCTGATCATCCTAGCGGGCTAAATATCATGCTAACTGCGTTAGAATTTATCAATGTAGAACAAATACATAAGAAAAATTCCGCCTTGTTACCAATTCTTTCATCCAGCGCTATCCCTGATCACAAACTTAACAGAGTTGGTATAAGCTAAAAAAGCCAGTCAGGGCTGCTGACTGGCATTTTTATTAAAGGCTTGTTTGAAATTGCGTATGAGATAACGCTTCTTCTGTTTCCATTTCGCCGCGGTGATCTTTTGCTATTTTTTCATAAAGTAGCGGAAGCACCACTAAGGTAAAGAAGGTACCAATCAACATTCCGGCAACCAAAATAATACCAATGCTATTGCGCGCTTCAGCGCCTGCGCCTGTTACGAGTACCAATGGGAAGTGACCGAGTACGGTTGCACCTGTGGTCATTAAAATTGGGCGTAAACGTGTAGCGGCAGCGCCTTTTACAGCGTCTAGTTTAGATTTACCTTCAAGCTGTAAATGATTCGCAAATTCAACAATTAAAATACCATTCTTTGCAATCAATCCAATTAATGTAATAAGGCCAATTTGGCTATAAATATTCACCGTTGTGAGTGATAGAAATGGCAACATGAGTGCGCCAGCAAGTGCTAAAGGCGCACAGCCAAGCAGCACAACAAGTGGGTCGCGGAAGCTATTAAATTGAATCGTCAGCAGGAAGTAAACCACAATCATTGATACTAACAGTACGCCAACCATAGTATTACCTTCTTTACGAAGTTGGCGTGATTCACCTGCATAATCAATAGAATAATGCTTTGGTAAAACGTCAGCTGCTATTTGTTCAATAGTGCTTAAACCTTGCTCTTTGGTGATATGAGGTAAAACACCCGCTAAAATTCTAAATGAACTTTGTTGGTTAAACGAGCCCAATACGCGCGGGCTGGTAAATGTGCGTAATGTCGCAAATGACGACACAGGAATAAGTTCGCCACTACCAGTGCGTATTTTCATATCGAGAATATTTTCAGGGTTATAGCGCTCATTATCGCCAACAATTGGGATCACGCGATAGGCTTTGCCATCTTTATTAAAATAGTTAACAAAGTTGTTCGACATTAAAATGCTCAGCTGATCATTCACCGATTGTAAATTTAACCCTAAATCGGCGATTAATTCGCGGTCGATTTCTAGCTCTGCCTGCGGTAAGTCGATTTTTAGGTCGGTATTTATAAACATAAAGCTGCCGCTGGCGTTTGCTTTTGCAATAATCTCGTCGGCGTATTGCTTCATAGTTTCTGGCTTATCATTCGCGCGCAATACAACTTCAACGTCAAACTGTCCTGCGGTAGGCAATGACGCTGGCAGAATTGGGAACAAGCTTAAGCCCGTTACACTGCCTAGTCGACCGTAAAGGTCAAATAGTAAGTCGTGTACCGAGTTTTCGCGTTCTTCATATGGCGCAAGTTCAACGCCACCAAAACCGGCTGCCGCAGTAATAATTTGCCAGGTAAACTGACCACCTTCGGTCGCATTCATTACCTCAGCGGTATCATTCATTTTGCTTGAAGTATACGCCTGCGATGATTCAGGCGGCGCTTCAACAACTACTTGAATACTGCTTTGATCTTCAATTGGTGCGAGCTCTTTTTGTGATAAAAGGTAGAAAGGTGCCGATAACAATGAAAACACAATAGCGACGAAGAACACTTGAGCACGCCAGTTAAATAGGGTGTCTAATGCGTTAAAGTAGAAATTTTGTAACTTATCAAAGTAGCTATTTACTTTTTTCGTCAGTTTACTTTCTTTACCACCTTCGGCGTTAACCCACGCACTCATAATGGGCGATAAAGTAACGGCAACAACACCGGAAATAAGTACCGCAATGGCAAGGGTAAACGCAAACTCTCTAAATAAGAAACCCGTTAAACCGGTTAAAAAGCCAATGGGGGCGTATACTGCCGCAAGGGTTAAGGTCATGGCGATTACTGGCACAAGTAATTGACGTGAACTAATGAGCGCAGCTTGCCAGCGAGGTCTACCTTCGCGCATATGACGTGCTACGTTTTCAACGACCACAATGGCATCGTCTACTACAAGGCCAACGGATAACACAATCGCAAGAATTGTCAGCAGGTTAAGTGAAAACCCAACCACATAAATAACGGCAATCGCACCTAAAATTGAAATAGGAATGGTGATAAGTGGCACCATAGCCGTTCTAAATGAGCCCATCATGGCAAGAACCACAATGCCAACGAGTAGAACGGTTTCACCCAGCGTGGTAAAAATTTCTTTAATCGAATCACGCATGTAGAGCGTACCATCGTAACCGATTTCAATGTGCATACCGTTTGGTAATACTTCGTTGATTTGATCTAGCTTTTTATAAAGTGCATCACCAATAACAATTTCGTTAGCGCCTGGCAGCGCCCAAACTGCTAAAAATACCGTATCGTGATCATCTAAACGCGCTGTTACCATGCCTTCGGCTTCGCCAATTTCGACGTTGGCGATTGTACCAAGACGAAGTTGCACACCGTCACTTTCTTTTACGATGAGGTTTTCAAAATCAGCTACGCTTTTTAGCGATGTATTAGCCATTAAATCAATGCGTTGACGGTTGTTTTCACTGTAGCCTAATGTTGCTATGGTGTTGTTAGCTTGCAGTGCTTGAAACACATCTACGGCACTCACGTTATAAACAGCGAGTTTATCGGTATCAAGCCAAATGCGCATAGCGGGATCGCGACCGCCTTCAAGGGTTACTTTTTGCACGCCATCAATATCGCTCATTTGCGGCACAATGTTACGGGTTAGGTAGTCACTTACTTCGCTACGCGGTAAACCTTGCGATTGTACATCCAGATAAAAAACCGCGTACGGACTATCGGCACGTACAATTTGAATTGCCGGATCTTCAGCGCCCGTTGGCAATTCAAACTTGATTTGGTTTAATTTAGTCGTGAGCTCTGCTAAGGCATCTGTTGTATTGTGGTTTAGTTCAAGCCAGGCAGTTACTTTACTAAGGCCTGCTGTGGTAATTGAATCAACGTAATCTACGCCTGGAACCGTAGAGGTGACACGCTCAATAGGCTCGGTAACATAGCCCTTTACAACATCGGCTGATGCACCGGTGTAAACGGTATTAATGACTAACGAGGCACTTTCAATTTTCGGATATTGTTGTACCGAGATTTTTTGCGCAGCGTTAATACCCGCGAGCACAATTAATACTGACAGTACGATTGCCAATACGGGTCGATTGACAAAAATGTCCATAAAGGAGGGCTTGTTTTCGTGTAATGAACTCATTACAAGCCTCCAGTGTGCGTTGTATTTTCAGCCGTTTCTGTAGTGTAAACCAAGAGGTTTTCTTTTAGTTTAAACGCACCTTCACTGGCAATAAACTCACCGGCATTTAAACCACTTAAGATTAATTGTTGATCTTGGATTTTATCACCTAGCTCTACTTTAATTGGCTTGGCGCGCCAATTTTGTTTATCGTCTTTCTCTAATTTATAAACAAAATCACCGAAGTGGCTGCGTGTTACTGCATTGGTCGGTACTGCTACTGCGTCAATCACTTCAATTGGCACAAACACACTCACCATTTGGTTGTGGTGTAACTGCTTATTTTGGTTGTTTACAATGGCACGATAGCTTTGTTGGCGCGAATTTACGTCGATATTTGGCGCAATAGCAATCAGTTCAGCTGTTAATGTGGTGTCGGATTTTTGCTGCTTTACCGGTGTAACGCGTAGGGCATCACCAATGGCTAAGCGTGGTAGCGTTTGTGGTACAGCAAAATCAATCCAGATATTGTCATTTAAGCCAACCAAAGTAGTGATTTGGCTATTTGCATCAAGTAATTGGCCGACTTGATATTGCGTTAAGCCAACGCGACCAGCAAACGGCGCTTTAATGTTTTTTTTGTTAATAACTGACGTTAAATTAGCCACTTCAGCGTTAGCGACATTGACATTAGCCAGCGCTTTATCCACTTCATCTTGGCTAATGCGCTTTTGCGATAACAATTTTTCAACACGTGATAGGGTTGATTCCGCAAGGGTGAGGCGTGCTTTTGCGGCACTTAAATTAGCTTCTTCGATACTGGTGTCTAGTTTTAAAAGCAACTGATCTTTTTCAACTATATCACCCGGCTTAAAACCTACTTTGGTAATATTGCCAGCATATTCATTGCTTACGGTTAGTGTATTCGGTGCTTGCACTTGGCCAATAACTTTTACGGTTTTAATGTGCTGGGTTGACTGAGCATAGGTACTTTTCACCGATGCGGAAGGTTCAGGAAATGATTCGGCAAAGGCAATCATTGCTTGAATTTGACTAAACTTGGCAAAGCCTAGTCCCGAGACAACAACAAGTATAAGGATAATGGCTGCGAGCCAGCGTTTAATTTTCATACTATCTCCGTTTGTATTGCATTAACGCAATGTTAATTTCTTTAATTCGTTTTCAATGGTGACAAGTGAGTCATCATCGATGGGTTTCTTCCATGGATAACTATTAAGCAAACGCACTGTGCTTCTAATAATAGGATGATTAAGCGGTAATGGCTCAAGTAATGAGTCTGTGCCTTCGACAATTTCTTGCGTTTGTTTAACCCGTTGTACTTGTTCAAATCCAACAGTTATAGCCCAGCCACTAATGAGTATTTCTTCAATCACTTCGCTTAGGTTAGGCACATTTTGCAGCTCGCCCGCACTGATGCCATCGGAAAGGGCTAATTTAAAACCTTGTTCACAACAGTTACAGGCGTCGATCATTTTTTCAGTCCAACGACTTGAAGCGCGCTGAATAACCGCTTTATTGGTTGAATAAGATTGCAGTTCGTAATCAAATTCAAAGCGTTGCATGGCTTTAGGGGATATTAAACATACCGCGAGCATTTTTTCTGGCGTTGATAAGGGTAAGCTAAGCACACGTTCAAAAACCTTTGATACGTGATCAAATGACTGATAGGCAAGGGCAAGCACAATATCTTCTTTGCTCTGCACGAACTTATATACAGAACCCATAGAAAGCCCGGCTAAACGCGCGACCTTAGCCATCGTAAAGTCGGTAACTGACGACTCGTTAATACACTGTTCTGCGGCATTTAAGATCATTCTTTCCTGCTCTTGCAGGCTATATTTTGGTGCTGGTGCCATTACTAAACCTCTTGCTCATTTTCTTTGGTAACGCCATTCGAATGATATTCGAATGGCGTTATTCTAATTCAGCAAAGGTTAATGTCAATTAAAAATACGTAATATTTCAATGGTCGAATATCGTATTAATCGTGTAGGTTTATGACTACCTTAACTTAGTTCAAAAACGCTGCGTGAAACAATTAGGCAGTGTTGTTTTTTATGGCGTTTTGGTTTGTTAAACAACAATGGTCGCAAAAGTAGGTGATAAGAATGGTTTAACTGACATGTCAGTTAGTTGAGTGACAATAATGAATGTAACCGTTGATACTAGAAAGTGGGCTTGCCAAAACGCGCTAATGTGTAGCGCGTTGGCCAGCTCGATTTTAGTGTAAGGGCAGTGTAATTTGAATACATAGTCCGCCACTTTTTCCCTGTTTGGCAATAATGCGGCCGTTGTGTAATTCAATTAAGCTTTTACAAATAGATAAACCTAAACCTAAACCACCCGTGGCACGACTTCGCGACTTCTCAACTCGATAGAGACGATTAAACAAGTGTTCGATATCCTCAAGTGATACACCTGGGGCAGTGTCGTCTACTTGAATAAACAGATTATTCTGGTCATTTCGTGCTTTTAATCGAATAAAACCAGGCACTGATGTGTAGCGAATCGCATTACTAAATAAGTTATGGAAAACCTGTTGGATACGGTTGATATCAAGGTCAACATCAAGTGTCTCGTCAAGTTGAATATCAAGCTTAAGCTCAAGGCCTACTTTTTCAATAAGTACACGGTTATCAGTAATAATGGCATTAAGTAAGTTGTGTGCGTTAATTTTAACCTTATTTAAGGTTAGTACCATCGAATCAGCTTGCGATAGTTGGTCGATATCAGACACCAAGTGACTTAGTTGCTCAATCTTTGCATTTAAACGGTTGTGAGCGAGTTCAGTATCTGGTTCTAAGTTATATTGCAGTGCCTCAATTTGTAATTTTAGTACACTAAACGGTGTACGTAGTTCGTGGCAAATATCTGAAAGCATTTGGTTTTTGTGGTCAATTGCAGCTTCTTTTAATCGAGCTTGCGCTTGTGCCATCTGCTTTTTCTTAATTTGCGAGTAAATCAAAAGGCTAAATAGTAGAAAAACAATTAACGCTAAAGTGATGCCGAAATATTGACGATATTGCATTACTTCAAGATCACTTTGCTGCTTTTCATTTTCAAGTTCTAAATCTTTTACTTTTAACTGTTCAGAAAACTTAGCAAGCTCAGAATTCATTTCATCCCGGTATGCTTTCAATTTTTCTTCAGCGCGTGCTTGCTCTGTATTGTGCAGTATTTTTAGATGCGAGTAGGCTTGCTGATAATTTTCTATGTTGTAATTCGCTTTTGCTAGAATTTTTTGCTTTCTAACCATGTATGTTGGGCTAATCGTATCACCCGGCAGCATTTCAATAAGCTCTATCGCTTTTTGGTTTTGATTAATCGATATGTAAAGTTCAGCAAGCGGTGGTATAACGTTATTCTTGGTGATGGGGTTATCGATTGTTAAAGCGTTATCGGCGCTTTTATTTGCAATTTCAAGCGCTTGGTCTAGTTTACCTTGTTTCATCAAGATACGTGCTTTTCGCATAAACGCCACTGCTAATTGCTGCTTATTTTTTCCTTTCTCTGCCAATTCGATAGAGCGGTTTAAATAGGTTTGTGCTTGACCGTTGTCACCAAGTAACAAATAAATACTTGAAATGCGGTTAAGAGAGTAAATGATATTATTAATGTCGCCAGACGCTTCATCAAGTTTTAACACGCGCTGAGCAAACGTTAAGGCCAAATCTAATTCGTGCAGTTGCATATAAACCGCAGTGATATTAAACAAGATATCGGCAAGTAAAATAGGGTTGTTACCATTCTCAATGCTTGGTAATGCTTGCTTATAAAGCTCTAATGCTTCGTTGTATTTGTTCTGCCCTTCATAAATAACCCCTTTATTCATGGTAATTCTTGACGCTTGCAACGGATCACCGCTTTGCTCTGCATAAGGTAATGCTCGTTCATAATATTCCAAGGCTTTGTCCAACAAACCAAGATTGCGATAAAAGATGCCTTGACGCGTATATACTTCGCTCATTCGAGAGATGAAATTATGATTCTGCGCCAATGTGATGGCGGTAGTTTGGATGTCCGATGCCAACTGCACATCGCCTTTTCGATAAGCTTCGTCAGCTAGGGCAATGTAAACAATTATCTGTAACTCTGGCGTGCTAGACCAAAGATTATGTTGTTTTACATACCTTATTTCTTTGCTAAACGCGTCATATTCGCCTTGTTTTAAATAACCTTTGAGAATACTTTCTGTAGCGGCCGTAAATGCAGTTATATTTGATTCCAATTCTGCGGTATTGCGCAGTTTATTTAAGCTTGTGTGCTGATTGGGGACTTCAGCAATACTTGTAATTTCCTTTAGCAACTGGTTTGCTGAAACTGGCCAAACAACAATAAAAAGAGCGGCTATAAATAAGGTAGTTATACGTATGGACGCGGCATGTTTCATGATGCTTTCTCGATATAGCGATAACCTACACCATATACTGATTCAATTGCTTCGTAATCTAGCCCAAGTAACGATAATTTTTTTCGCACATTACGAATATGGCTATCGACCGTACGGTCACTGATTTCACGATACGAATCGTAAACTAACTCAATGATTTGTTCGCGATTATAAATCCGGTTAGGGTGCGATATTAGTAAGTTTAATAAGCTGTACTCGACAAATGTGAGCTTTTGCTGTTGTTCACCGTAACTGATTTTTAGTTGTGCTTCATCGAGTTGCAAGCTTTGAGTAGTTATGGCGGAAACCTGATTTTCAACTGTTGTAGGTGCGGGGGGTGTATTCACCCGGCGCAATATTGCTTTAATTCTGAGCACCAGCTCGGGGCCAGAATAGGGCTTGCAAACATAGTCATCTACACCAGTTTGTAAACCTATTAAACGGCTGATTTCGTCAGTTTTTGCGGTCACCATAATAATTGGCACATCACTAAATTGGCGAATTTGATTGGTTAGGGTCACGCCATCGACACCGGGTAACATCACATCCATTAAAATAAGATCTGGCATGTTGTTATTAACATAATCCATTACAGTATCGCCGGTTTTAAGCCACTTTGTTTGATAGCCAGACGCCTCGATAAAACGAATTAAGATTTCGCCGAGATCTTCGTCATCCTCAATTAATAGAATTGTTTGTTTGAGCATAGGTGTTAAATATATCCGTTAGATTGGCAAATTATACGTGATCTTCGCTTAAAAGCAGAGATTCAATTGCAGCAATTTGGTTTTCAATGGTCGCATCAATCACGCCTACTTGGGTTTCAAGTAAACAGCCCCCAGCATCTACTCGCTGATCTGCAACAACGTCAACATAGCTTGTTTCAGGGAATTGTTTCAAAAGGATTGAAAGCTTTTCTTTTACAGAGTCGACTAAGTTTGGGTTTACACGTAACGTTACTTTTCGCTGGTTTGTCACTGTACTCAGTGCTTTTTTAGCCATTTCAAGGGTGAGTTCAGTGTCATCAAATTCACTGACAAGCTGTGACATACCCGCCATAATCAGCTCGGCAATTCGTGGCGTTTGAGAAGCAAAATACTGATGGCATTGCTCCACGGTTTGCAAAAGTAACTGAGCTTGTTGCTGTTTTGCTTGTTCCATACCGTGTGCAAAGCCTAACGCCTGCTGGTTTTTATACTCACGCTCTGCGTTTGCAATAATATCATTGGCTTTTTTCTGAGCTGCTTCAACGACATCTTGCGAACCTAAGTAATGATTATAGTCAACGGCTTTTAGCACTTTAGCGCCACTGACTAATTGCAGCTTATCCGCTTTTATTTCAGTAAATTTGAACATGGTGGGTCTATCTCAATGGCTAATTTACGAATAAGTAAGATGGTTTTACGACAAGTTTCTTTTGAGAGGACGATTTGTTTTTCGTTAGTCATATGCTCAGGTGATAAAATAAAACACAGTAACTGAAAATGACTCTCGTCATCACAAATTTGCTTAAACACTGACAACCCTTTCTCAATGAAATTGGGTAAATTTGTCGATGAATTCAACGTGATATCTTCAACCAACAACTCTTTTGGAAAGTCGCTTAACATAAAAGGGATTTTTTGTGTCACTATTTGGCATGCGTTACAGCCAATTTGTTGATCTATCGTGTGTTTAATCTGTTTGCTTATCAACTTTTTCAATGACGGTTGAAAACATGATAGGCCCAACACACCAATCACTTGCGTAATCAATTCACGTTCAAGCAACAAAAATTTAGATAACGGCGAGCTAAGCTCTGTGTCAAACGTGCCGGGAATGCTTAATTGTTCCGCGAGAAACTGGTTGGTTTTAACACACTGATGATCAACTGGAAAATCAGCAGGGATCACCTTTTCAATCCATTGTGGGTGTAACCAGCGTAATGGTTGATACAGTTTAGCGATGATCGCGTCGGCATGCTGACTTTCAAGCATCGCAGCAAAGTGATGTTTTTGATTAACCATTTCGCTGCTGTCGTTCGTAGATTTCTTTCGCTGTGCCACTTAGCTTTTCAAAGCGTAAGCCAATAATTAACAGTACGGCAGCGGCAATTAACCAAGGTCCTAAATCTTTGAACTGTTGAATAATACCAAGACTTACATCGGTACTGGTTTTTGCTATGGGGTTAAATGTTGCAACACTGGGGAATAGAATAACTGCGATATTTTCGTATTTTAGTCCGCCCACCGAATTAGCAACCATTTGTTTAATTTGTGGAATATAGGCATCCAGGCTGATATTGCTGGAATGCTTAATAAATACTGAGGCTTTGGCCAGATTGGTGTCTGATTTGGCTTTTTTGGCGCCATCTTGTTCTGGTAATACCAAATGAACGCGCGCCGTTAACACACCATCGATATTGGACACCGTTGCTGCTAAGTCTTGCGACACCGCATAATTGTATCGCGCCGACTCCTCAGTAGGCGTCGAAATCAGTCCACCTTCAGGAAAGACATCACTTAATGTGGCAAATTTATCTCGCGGATAAGAGTTACGAGAGAGGATTTCAATGGCGTTCGATAATTGGTTTTTATCAACACGCAGCTTAACTGTACCTTTTTTGTCGGCAATTTTTTCCGCATCTACGCCCTCAACCAACAATAATGCAAGCATCTCGTTTCCCTGCTTTTCATCAAGGCCCGAGTAAAGGTCGACTTTGCACCCTGTTAGTACAAGGCAGGCAAGTAACACTGATATAAACCTATTCATTAATTATTGCGCCTTAATTAATGCTTCAACATTTTGTGTTGTTTTGGTAACGCCTTTGCTTATCAACTCTTGCTGTAATGTCACTTGCATCAGTTCCATTTGTACCTGGAGCAGTTTTTGAGGAGATAAATCAGTTAAGTTACTTAAACTCAGCTCAACGCTGTCAGCACGGGATGACACTTCAGCTTTCATTTCGCCTAGAGCGTCTAAAAACTGTGCGCTTAAGCCTTCCATTTCTGCCATAGAAGGTGCCGTAGGTAACGTATAATCTTGCTGTCCTTGTAATGAGTCCATTGAAACAGCGGTGATTTGGTTAATAGCGTCCATTAATAAGTTACTCCCATACCATTGAGTACTTCTTTTGCAAGTGCATGTGCTTCTGGTTCAATTGCTTGTGATAACACATCTCGTGCATAGGCTTCGGCATTTACATTAAATCCCCATGTCCAATACACCATGGCCAATAATGCATGTGGAATCGCAGGAGCTTTATTCTCACACCATTTTGAAAGCGCTTGTGCAGCCTCTGGAAATTGTCCTCGATTAAATAAATTTAACGCGGTTGTAGTTACCGCAATCTGTTCGCCCGATTTCGATAATCGTAATGCAGCAAATATATGTTCGGCTTCACGCGTTAGGCCCGAGTTCGAGCCTAACACACCGATATCTGCCAATAGCTTGATATCTTGAATATTCATTAGCCCATCTTCTGTACTATGGTTGACATGGCATCTTTAATTGATTTTTGCACTGTGGCTACAAGACTCATTACAACCGAGTACTCATTCACAGAGGCTTGAAAGTTTGCAAGTTTCGCCGGATTATTAGGATCGGTTTTTAAATCAGCTAATGCTGAATCAAGCGTACCTGCGGTGCCATCAGCAACTGTTTGCAGATGTCCAGACACTGTTCCTAGATTACCTAACGTACCGTCATAATTGTTGTGACCTATTGCCATAATGGCTCCTTAAAAGTTAGTTTTCGCATTGTGCCATGTTAGTTTATTTGCTTATTGATTCGGGGGATTTAGCCTAAGGGTTTAAAACTTGTAATTTTGGACTTTTAACTATTTTAAGTGAGGCGTTTAACGCTTTAATCCATGCCTCTGTTTGCTTAAATTCCTGAGGTGGTAATCCTTTGGCAAGCGCAGCGATGTGAGCTGACTTTAGTGCTTCCAAATGATTAGTTAACGCTTGGCGCTGTTCTTGGTTTTTGATTTTTTCAATGAGTGTCATAGTTTATTCCTTAAATAGTGCGGCTAAAATTTATCATGTAACTTTTGTTTCCCGACTCAAGAAAGACCCCTTCACTGCTAATTGATTTTAGACGCGCACCATTAGGTAAACGGGCACCTTCAAAATAGCGTTCGCCGTTATCGAGCACAATGTAGGGGACTTTTCCAAGATTAACGGTACGAAAGCGTAAGCTTAGGTTTGGGCTATCGTCTTGTTTGATCATTGGCGCAGATAGAATTAATCGCGGGTTATTACCAAACTTGGTGGCAAACTGCTTTTTTAATTGATCAAACTCGCGCAATTGAGAGCCGCTTAGTTGGCCTACAAGTTCGATGATATCGCCGCGGTCTTCAACAATAATCTTGTCATTAAAGCTTGAGTTGACCAGTAGTTCATTTAGCTGCTCAAGGGCGGGTTTATCTTCAAGAATTTCAAGGTCAAACGCTGTTAATCCGGGAATATCTCGCTGTAATACCTGTTCGGCGCGACTCCATGCATTTAAATTATTTGAGTCAGTAACAAATACAAGGCTGCCAGCAAGTTCACCTGAACGCATTTCAATGGCATCAAGCTCGAGGTTTTTCAAAATAAACCGTGCTGCAAACTTAATCTCTTCCATGGTACGAATGTCACTGGTAAAGCGAATATTAAGTTTCTCCGCCTGCTTCAATAGTTTTTTACGTTCAAGTTTGCTATCTACATAGCCGGATAGGCTGATTTTTTGATCGACTTCGTCCCAATCGATTATTAGGTGAGGGCGACTGTCGGTTTGAAGCAGATCTTTAGCAATCGATAAATTGAGTTTTTCAGTATCTACTTCTTGACCAGTTTCTGCTTTTATATCTAAAAACAGCAATACCGCAGCTGTAATGGTGCCAAGTACCGCAAGCCAAATCACATTTGACAGGTGCTTGTAGGTTTTATTCATCTTGACGGGCTGTTCAGATTTACTTTGATTTACCGATGGTTTATCAAATACCGGTAATTTTTTAGGCCAAGGCTCGTTAACTTCGCCAATCATAAACCATAATTCCCCCACATTGATTGGCGTCAGGGTGGGTAAAGCGAGCGTATTATCATGGAGCACACCTTGCACCTTTACGCCCACAGTTTGCGCAAAAGGCTCACAATACACAGCGTCATCTTGGCAGTTTAGGCTCAGTAAATGCGGGGGAATATCACTGTCGTTCAGCACTAAATCCATGCTGTCTTCATCACTACCCAAGCGTTGAGAGTGCGTAAAGTTGATTTCAGCACCCTTGTATGCGGTGTTGAGAATTAGTAATTTCCATTCTTTCACAGCGCACACTCCGGCTCAGTTGCGGTTGTTGGGCAGTTATTGAGTGTCACTTGATAACCTTGGTAACCATCAAGGTCTCGGCAGCTGCGAATAGCCGTACCGTATTGTTTTTTTTGATAGTGATTACGGCGTACACGTGCTTCAATTGCAGATTCACACGGCAAACGGTTAACCAGACTAAAAATATGACCATTATTGTTACTTAAGCGCATCAACTGTTTAATGCGTTTGTTTTCGGGCAGTAACTCATAATCAATTTCTTGTGTGCCATCAGGAATGGTATGCGTTTCCATCACTTTCGGGCTTATCATAAATAAACGCACCATTTGTTGTGAATTGCTGGTATTGTTTTGAAAAAGCTTTCCGAGCATTGGGATATCCCCAACACCAGGCACTTTACCGACACCTGAGCTATTTGACTCTCGTGAATAACCGCCAATGAGTAAGCTTGCCCCTTCAGGTACTTGGGCACGTGTTGTGATTTGTGTGTTCTTGATTGATGGCAGTGAGTCAGGGCCGCCATCATCAATGCGCGCACCGTCTTGAATATTAACATCAAGGTAAATTTGACGTGGTACAGCTGTTTGAATTATGCGAGGTGTCACCTGTAACAAAGTGCCATAAGTGATTTCTTCAAGCTCTGCGACCCGTTCACCTTCAACGCGGACAAAAAACGATTCGTTATTATCAAGTAATGCTTGCAGGCCATTTTCAGTGACAATGGCGGGGCGTGAGGTAACGCGTGCTCGGCCTTGTGTTTCGAGTAGGCTCACTGTTGCTAAAAAATCAGCATTCGTTGTCGTTAGTGTTTCAGCATCAGTGGCCCCGGCACCTGGTAAGATTAAGTCAACCAAACCTTCGCCTATTTTTATTTGCTTAGTCGCCCAATCAATGCCAATTTCAGACAATGAGTTCATAGTTAAATCGATAATCACTAGGCTAATTTCAAGTTGCTCGCGCGGTGTATCGAGTTGTTCAATGAGTTGCGCATACATATCGATACGTGAACGATAATCTTGAATGATTACCGCATTCAAACTGGCGTCGGCCTGTATGCTTACTTGGGTATGGGCATTACTGGTTGCTGATTGTTCGCTCGATGAGCCATCGACGTCTTGCATTTGCACATTACCACTTTGGCCGCGATTTTCGCCTTTAATCATATTTGCCAACAGTGTAGCTATACCTGGAATAATTACTTCCTCACCGCGCACTTCAAACTCCCGATCGATGGCACTGGCATGATTAAGTTTGAAAATGCGGATCACAAGTGGATCAACAAAGCCGGAATCTGAACTGTCTTGCAATAAGGCTACGGTTTCATTGATTAATTCGATATAACGCGGTGGACCAGATACCATAATCATGTTGGTATGTTGTATGGTGCGCCATTCGAAGCGCGGGTCCCACAACTTTAAATCTTGCATTGTTTGCTTGAGTTGATTAGTTGACAGTAACTCTAAGCGGATCATCTGACTTTGCCTTTCAGCACTGCGATTTATATGCAGTGTTGCACCATCAAAATACCAAATTAAATCGTATGCGCTAGCCAGGTAATCTAAGGCTTTAAGGCTTGAAGCGTAACGTAAATGACCATTAAATTTTTCATCAATGGTGGAAGAGACATTGACACTAATATCAGCGTTTGAAGCAAGCGCAGTCAGTACCTTTCTAAGAGAGTCGCCTTCACCATAGTATTCAAATGGTTGTTTTGTAAGTGCAGCTTTACTCAGCACACCAAATGGCAGCAGTAAAAAGCTGATAAACAATAATCTAAGGTAAAATATACGCATGCTGTTGGCTGTGTTGAATTGGTTGAAGTTCGAGTTGTTGAATTTGTGCCACTAATTGACAATGGCTGTTTAATAATTCAAGTAACTGCTCAAATGAGAGAGACAGCGGTTGAGTAGTTTGTATGGCGAAGCGTTCCGACAATTGTGCGATGCTTGATTCGCTTTTTTGCCAGCCGTAAGTCCAACTCATTGCTTGTTTTAGCTGTTGTTCTTGTTCATAAGCTTGTTCACTGAAGTGATCGATGTAACTATAAAATACCAGTGTATCTTTGTAGCTTTGGATATCGACCAAAATATCGCCCAGACTCACGCTCGCAAATCCTTGTTCACTCTGACTAATGTCAATGTTTAGTTCAGTAGCAAGTTGCTTTATAAAATCGTTAATTAACATATCTCCTCCACGATGCTTAGAGTCTCACGGTTTAAAAACATAAGTTTGTAGAGGAAGGCGCAAAATTTTATATATTGGGTCAGCTGAAAGTCGTAGTCATAAAAACTGAATTAAATTAAGTATCTCGTGCGTTGAAATACCTGCGTCGCTTCATTTTTATAATTCAGGTGTAAATTTATTAGTTGGCGTCAAATCTGAGTGCACACGCACATTGCTGCATATTTTTTGCAAAATTATTTGTTAGAGTGATTATCTTGGCTGATAAAGGAACAAAGAAATGAGCGGTATTTCAACTGACGATGCCTATTGGCAATTTGGTTATCATGCAAATGAGAAAGTAACGACAGACATATTTGAAGATGGTGAACGTGTAAGCAAAGAGCTATCAATTACCAACTTAAAAGATGCCGATGCCAATATCGATCCATGGGAAGTTTTATCAGCACTCGATGATGCTGCTGATGCCGTGCAATATCAAATAAATGGCACACTTTATACCAGTGACGAGATTCAAACCTTTATTGATGATGGTGATTTGGATATTACTTCTTCAGGTTATGTGATGTTTAATGGTAATCAACTAGACACAGATTTAGTTGGTTACGAAGTTCACTCGTTACTGATTGAAAAATTACAGGATGAAATAAGTGAGTTAAATGATTTCATCAGTGATATGCAGATTATGGAAAACGTACTTAAGCTCAACGATGATATAAAGGACAAAGGCGAAGAGTTTTATAATCACGCCGATTGGGATGACCATCCAATTATTGATGGTTTAATGGATCAGATGCCAAGTTTTAGCTATAGCGATGCCCGAAAATTCATAAAGGATTTAAACAATGATTACTTAGTATGGGCTGAAGTGGACGATTACGTAGACGCTACTTCATCAAGTGCAGATGGTGACACTTACTATAGTTTCGCGTCAGCCAAAATATCTATATACAATAGGATACATTTTCAAACGAATGATTACTCAAACGCCATTGAGGTACTAAACAACAAGGTAAAAGAACGAACAACTCAAGTAGAGCAATTGGGTACTGATCTACAAAGTAATACATCACAGTACAACAGTTTAATGGAAGCCATGTCGAATTATTATAGTACCTATTTTGATGCAGCAAAAAGCCTGCTAACAGGAGGGTAACCATGGCTGATCCATACTGGCAATTTGGCGCATTTGCCAATGCTTCCGTTACAGCAACCGTTTTTGAGGATGGTGAACGTAAAACTGAAACTCTGGGTGCCGATGAGCTGAAAGTGGTTGATGAAAATATCGACCCTTGGAGTATTTTGGCATCATTGGGTGAAACCAGTGATACGGTACGCTATCAAATTAAAGGGGTTGAATATACGTCAAACGAAATACAAACCATGATTAATGATGGTAATCTAACGTTAACTTCAGCAGGTTCAATAGTGTTTAATGGAGAGACTTTGGAATACGCTGAGGTTGGTTACGAAGTTCATACCCTAATGATCGAAAAGCTACAAGACGATATTGAACAGATCAATGAGTTGTTAGAGAAGCTGAATTACATTTCGGCAGCATTAGGTGAAAGTACCACGTTTGAAGAAGACGGTGAAATTACCTACAACTCATTTGCTGCGGCATTTGGTAGCGATGAATTTTTCAAGTTATTGAAACAAGAAACACCAGAACTGAGTGACACCGAGCGAGTAACCTTGTTACAAGATGCCAATAATGACTATATTTATTGGGAAAACATCAGTGGCAGTACCACAAGTAATACCGGTACATATCGCTTTGGAACAACAACATTAAATACTACACAATACCTAATGACGTTTCAGGAAAACGATATTTCAAATGCACTTGAAGCTCTTCGCAATACCGTAAAAGAAAAAACCACGCAAACGGAAACCTTAAGTACTGACTTTCAATCATCAAATGAACAGTACACTTCTGTTATTACCGCTATGTCGCAATACGCAGAAGATTTTTACGGCAGTATTAAACAGCTTACAGACTAGTCTGGTATTTTTTGCAAATTTGCACATTGTTGGCGTAAAAATAACACAATGTGCAAAATCTCAATGAAGCAATTTGCACAATCTCTGCATATTCTTAATTCAGCTCTTGGTATTGATGTTAATTTCATTATATTCAATAAGTTAGAATTAATCGTAAAAAGCCACAATTAAGAAACAATTCTCCATATTTATTGATATTTCCCTTCTTATACTGAACACATAAAGTCAAAAGGCAGTAATAAAGGTGTTCACCATGTTTGATCCTGACA
The DNA here is from genome assembly GCF_000238255.3 of Pseudoalteromonas spongiae UST010723-006. Taxonomy (NCBI): domain Bacteria; kingdom Pseudomonadati; phylum Pseudomonadota; class Gammaproteobacteria; order Alteromonadales; family Pseudoalteromonadaceae; genus Pseudoalteromonas; species Pseudoalteromonas spongiae. The sequence continues at coordinate 1,039,495 of NZ_CP011040.1, read as the reverse complement.
AATTACTACAACAACGCAGATTACAAGCTGTAACCGCGAATGTGAATTCACGTTTACGTGAAACGCGTCGCTTAGAAGAGGAGCTAGCGCAAAAGCTAGGCATGACATTTGAGCAGTTCAAAGCGCGCTGTAAAAAAGAACGCGAAAAAGGCAAAACGCAGCACAGCGATGTTAAAAAAATGGTGAGTAAAGTGCTTAATCAAACCAGCAAAGAAGTTACTGCCAGCAAACCTAAAAAATTACCGCGACATACGCATTACATTTAAATTCTGAGGAGTGAAAACACTATGGCACAGATCGACCCAAGTCTAGTTAAAAAGGAACAGCTTGAAACGTTTATTGGTAAAGGCGGTGTAATGCATGAGCTGGTGGATTTAAGTAAAGAGCAAATGGAAAGCTTATATGCCGTTGCGTTTAACTTGTATCAAACCAATCGCATGAGCGAGGCAGAGCAAGTATTCAAAATGTTGGTGTTATGTGACCACCTAAACGTGAAGTACCAAATCGGTCTTGGGGCGACACGCCAAGCGCAAGGTAAATATGAAGAAGCGGCTGACACCTACAGCATGGCGACGTTAATTGATGCTGAGGAACCAAAGCTTGCATTCCATTCAGGCGAGTGCCATTTAGCATTGGGTGATTTAGAGCGCGCAGAAGCAGGGTTTACCGGTACGCTTGTGCGTTGTGAAGGGCGTGATGAATACAGCGAACTTGCAACTAAAGCACAAGGGTTACTATCCATCGTTGAAAAACGTAAAAAGAAACAGGAGCAAACTGATGTCAGTAAATAGCCTAGGAGTTGGCAATACGGCATTTACTCAGATTTTCCAAGAAGGAATGTCTGCGGTAATGAAAAGCTTTAGTGGAATTAACCCATCTGATGCCTCTGGGGTAACCAGTGCATCGAACGAGTCGGGTAATCCAAGTATTGCAGAGCCCGATAGCGACACCACGTTAAGTGGTATTGCCACCATGTTTATTGTGTTGGGAAAAATCAAAGAGATTAAAGACTCGACCATTGCAGCGAATAAAGCGGAACTTGAGCGTGTTCAAGCAGAGCAAGAAGATTTAATGAACGAACAAATCGACAAGCTTAATGAGCAAGAAGACAACCGTTTAGATCAAATCGAAAAAGCAGAAAAAGCACGCAAAAAAGCAAAAGAAGCGGGTATTTTTGGCAAGGCATTTGGTTTTCTTACCGCGGTAGCCACTATGGTCGGTGGCGCTGCTTCGCTGGTAGCTGGCGTGGTTGCTTCGCAGCCTAACCTGATCGCTGCGGGCGTTGCGCTTACCGCTGCAGGCATGTGTGAAGTGGCAGCGCAAGTGTGCATTATGTTTGGTGAACATGAAGCAGCTGAAATACTAAGCTATACCGCTATTGCGCTTACCGTTATTGGTGTGGGGTTACTCACCTATGGTGCTGCATCTGGCGCAGCAGCAGGTGCGGCAGCAGGTAAAGAAGTTGCAAAAGAAGCAACTGAAGTGGCAGTAAAAGAAGGGGTGAAAGCTGCAGCAAAAGAGGCTGCAAGTGAAGCTGCAGAAGAAGTTGTCGAACAAGCAGCTAAAGCTGTAGTGAAAGAAATTTCAAAAAATGTGTCTGAAGAAATCGCTGAAAATGCCATAGAACGTGCTGCAAAAAATCTTTGTGAAACCATGATTAGGAAACAAAGTGACGACATGATTAAAACTGCAATGGGGCGTACAACTTGGGCATCAAGTGCTGCATCTATGGGTGCGCAAACAGGCAGTGGCATTATTAGTGCAGAGCAAGCAGACATTCAAGAAGCGCTTAACAAGGTGAACTTACAAGTACAACTTTTAGAAAGTGAACTAGTTGAAAATGAGGCTTTGGTATCTAAGCTTGAATCGATTTTGCAGCGCTTTATCGCTTTTATTCAATCGCAGTCAGGTACGGTGGTAGACATTGCAAGTATTTTATCTGATGCAGCAAAAAATGAAATGCAAGCATCGCTTACAGTGCTAAACAACGCACGTGCACCAATTTAAGGAAAATTATCATGAATGGTTTAGTACTCGATGGTCCACGCATTAATACAATGCAACCACAAGTTGTTTCGGGCGAAAATAATGTGGATAAAGCGCAGCACAACTGTGGTGTGAATGCCAATGATGCGGCGCAATGTTATGAGCCTTTAAGTTTGGATAGCGACGTGGTTAAAAGTGCAGAAACGCTTGCATTTGATTTAACTGCGTCTGCAAACAGTGCAACAAAAATGGCTCAATTGTTTTTGCAATTAGTGCAATCTTTGCGTGAAGCCGCTGAAAATCGCGCGGAAGTGATTATTCAACAAATGGAAACACAAGTTGAAGTTAAACGCGACAACGCAGAGACCATTGCTTCAGAAGCGAAAGATGCAAAAGACAAAGGCGATGAAGCCGTTCACCAACAGCGTATTGCAGCAGCAATTAACATTGGTGGTGCTGTTTGTGGTGGTTTAGCTGGTGCCGGTGCAACAAAATTTGCTGGTGCTCAAGCAGGTGCAGCAGTGTCGTCACTGGTGACAACAGGCTCTGGTGGTAGTGCGGGTTTTGCTAGTGCTGAAGCGGCAAATCAGAACAATAAAGTTACTGAGATCCAAGAGAAATCAAAAGCAGAGCAAGCTGAGAATGATGCCACTGCACAAGAAGCGGCTGCGTTGCAACAACGTGCGCAAAACTGGGAAGGCACTTTGAATGATATTCAAGCTGCATTATTGAGCCTGGCAAAGGAGCTCTTTTCACAAGAGCCAAGCACAGCGCGCAATATGGGTAACAACATCTAACTTACAGGCAGGTTGATACCTGCCTAATTCCACGTTTTTTTAATAACGGTGTTTCGACATCGCGGGTTTTTTCGGCCTAAATTTGAGGGAAGCATTATGCAAACACAATTAGCTACGCTTGAAAATACGATTTTAGAACAAGCGTTTACGAATAATTTGGCGTTTGAATATGGGACTGCATTTCGATTAACTTTGCCAGCAGGTACAGAATATTCTGTCGCGTTTAAGGCCCCCTTGACACTGTTAATGGTGGTCACAGGTACGGCTGGTGTAAACAATTTAAGTGCTTATGCACCGAGCAGTTTATTGCTTGTAAAAGATGGCTTTTGTCACTTTGAAAACCTTAATAGTACCCGTGATACCGTTATTTTATGTTTGTCACTTGAACAAACATGGCTTGTAAATTTTAAACAACGCTATCAAGCGTTAGTAACTGGCGCAAAGTTAGGCAAGCGTCACGATAGTTCAGCACCGCTAGCATTCTGCGGCTGTGATTTAACGCGTATGGCGATGACTGGGCTAGATCAGCTTTTAAGTGATTCACAAGTCCCTAGCCTGACATCGCTTAAAGTCGAAGAATTGTTGCTACTGCAAATAAATAAGCCACAAGGTAGCTGTTTAGTCAATTTACTGGTGGAAAGTTGTGACCCTGCAACAGAACGCTTTAGAGAATTTGTTGAACAGCACTATTTAAAAGACTGGTCGTTAGAGCAGTTTGCTAAAGAAATTGGCATGTCGCTTACTGCATTTAAATCGGCATTTAACCAAATTTATCACACATCACCGCGTGCCTGGTTCAATGAACGCCGTCTTAAATATGCAGCACATTTATTGCACACCAGTCAGATGCGCGTAATTGATATTGCTATCGAAGCGGGTTTTTCAAGCCAGTCTTATTTTACCCAAGCATATAAATCGCGTTTTGGAATTACACCAAAGCAAGCGCGTAAGTAAATATAATGAAGAATTTTATTATTAGCTTAACAGTAATGTGCGGATTAAGCGCATGCAGTTTAACTAAAGAGCAAGTGCAACCATTGCTTAACACTGTAAACATTGGTGTGTTAGAGGATACACGCCTTGCGGATTGGCGTTTACTGAGTAAGTCGAACCAAACACTTGCCGGAAACGTCATCGAACTACCGTACGACGCGCTTCTAGATGAGATGCGTGTTGGCAATGTCGACCTTATCGTTGGCATTCCTGAAACAGATGATCTGAAAGTGATGATGCACAGTCGCAGCATTGTGTTAGAAGAACGCGTTTTCGATTATTTGGTTTACAAAGAGGATCAACGATTACTGAGTGAATATGTGTTCGAAAGTAGTTTTCTAAGGCAAGTTCAACGCGTGGGTTACGTTGCTAAAGGTGAATCTGGCGTGGTTAACGAACTGGTGATGCCAAAACCACTTAGGCACCAATCTTATATTCAATGCGACTCATTAGAGCAGTGTGTTCAATTACTTGTTAGTCAGGAGATTGATGCAATTTACAGTGATACAGCAGCACTTGACACGTTTAATAGTGATAACACGCTAGTAACAGTTGGGTTTGAAAAGTCCGTAGGTTTTACGCTTTTATTGAACGACAAAACACTTACACAAACAGAACGAAACGAACTAGGTAAACTCTTTTCAAATCATGATAAAGAACAGACATTTTAAACCGTGTGATGCGGCAATCGAGATAAAAGAATCACAGCGCCGGGCAGAAATTAACGTCATTTCGGGGTTTTCTAAAAAAGGGCTAATTGGGCAAAATCTGCGCGGTTTTGACATTGTTAAGTTTTATCAACGCCACCCAGAATTGTTACATGAATTTACTCGGACAGAAGCAGGGCTTGCCTACCGAGCACTGATTTTCGCGATTGTTGAAAGTGATGTAATAACGCTGGCAAAACAGCCAAATGATAATAGTGACGCACTAAGTGAGGTGTTTATTCAGCTCCACAAACAGTTAGCAAATGTGATTAACCACAGTACTTTTATTGGCTGTACACATTTGTTTGATGAATATACAAATTGCCTAACTGCGCTTTATGAAAATGCAGGTAATACGCTAATTAATAAGGCAATTCTTGATGTTTTGTCGTCCATACTGACAAAACTGTACGAAGCAAAAAAATAACCGTTCATTTTCGTGAACATACAACAATGTTATTGAGATGCTAAGGGGATTTCTCTGTGCATTCTCAGCCATAAAAAAGGAAATAACATGACTATAGGCAGTAATAATGTGGGTGATGTGAGTCAAACCACCACTCAGACGACCACAAATGTAGATAATACGCCTACTACAGTTAGTAATAATGCGACTAACAATCGTCAAGTGACTGATGTAACAAACCAATCCGAAACCCAGGCACAACAAGCAGCATCAAATGATAACCGCAATGCATTTCAAAAAATGGTTGATGGTTTTTGTGAAAAGTTTGGAGAATTTTGGAGCAAAGTGGAAAAACACGTTGAGAATTCACGTTTATTTCACGGGTTGCAGGGCGTGCGCGAGGCCGCAGTTACGACAAAAGAGATGACTCAAGAAGCGACTGCAAACGCGCTAGGTCATGATGAACAGGCAATTCAAGTGCGTGTTGATCGCGATATGCGACTCAACCGACCTGCAGATAAGTTAAGTGCAGAGACGAGCTATACAATATTGAATGCGTATCCAGGAACGAGTCATCACTTAAATGAAAGTTTTTTATTGAAAGAGCTTGATAATAAAACCCCATTAGCAAAAGTTTTGACTAAACAGATTGATAAGGAATTTGCGACGGAAAATCTAGAATTTCTGAAATCAATTCAGGAAAACTTTTTAATTGATGCAGATGCACCGCTTTCAAGGCAAAGCCAAAATTTAGATTTTACCTTGGGTGATACGCTAGAGGTTCACAGCAAATTCGTCAGAACAAATTCTGATTTACAAATAAATATCGCAGGTGTCGCCCGCAACGTATTCTCACAGGATATCCAAAATTATTTAGAAGCACTCAAAGATCTGGAATTAGCTACACGTGCACAAACTGAAGATAATCCAGCACGCATTGAAACAGCTCAAATACCAGCGGGTCAATTGAATAAAATGACTCCAGTTGTACAGCCCGAGCAACTCGCACAACTCGAAGCGGTGGACGTAAAACGCTCCGAAACTTTAGAGCAGAGCGACCCATTATTTGCGCAAAAGCAAGCAGTTCTTGATTGTAAAGAAAATCTTGATATTTCGTTTAGGGCGGCGGCAAAAGAGGCGACCTATTTACTCAATGCAGCGAATACCAGCATGGTTATTCAGCTGCAAAAAAACATTGAGGGCACGCGCTTTGATCCGCAAGCAAATGCAGCTCCGGCTCCAACTATCGCGCCAACTGTTGCTCCGACATTGGCGCCAGCAGGCGCACCAACTGCTGCAAATGATCAAATAACTCATTCAAGCACGTTTAGTCACAGTCATATGACATTAGCGCATATTTCAAAAGCCGCGGATGTGATAGAGCCAACCAATAGCTTGTCGGTAAATGATTTAAGTGTGCCACAAAATGACGATCAATTAGCTATTTCAGACGAGACTAATGGCAATGTGTCAAATAATCCGATTGGCAGAACACACACCTATGGCAATACCTTAACGGTACCAGGAATGGGCGAAAATTAGTCCGCTATAACAAACACGTTAACTGTATTAAACCAGTGGAGCAGTAAAGCTGCTTCACTAAGAGAGAATATCATGAGTAATAAATTCAAAGAATTAGTCACTGAATGTGCAAAGCTTATTGGCTTCGACAAACCTGATGTAAAAGAAGACTTTTATGCACTTTTGATTGATGGCATTCGGGTGTTAATAGAACCCGCTGATGAAACCGAGACGGAAAAAGAAAGTCTCTTTTTCTACGCTCAACTAGAAACACTGAATGATGATGAGGTTCCGCCAGTAAGCACATTTATTCTGCAAAAAAATGCAGAATTTAGCGCAACTGGTGGCACGTCGATTGGTGTTTTACCGAATGACAATATCGTGACAATTTATCAATTGTTACCAAGTGAGTTAGACCGTGCAGAATTGGTTATCGCAGAGTTAAATAAGTTTGTCGACATTGCTGAACAAGTGAAAAAAGACATCGCCGAAGTTAAATACTTACCGACATCAACAAACCAGCCATTAGATAACACACTGTTATCAGTTTAGCGCGAAGGAGTAATTAATATGAAACAATTCAAATTAATGGTTGAAGAAGCGTGCGCTTTATTAGAAGTCACACCACAGGCACTGACAGACGAAGATTATCAAGTAAATTTAGAGCAATTGGTGTTTCGCATCTCGTTTCATCCGAGTGACGGCACGTTTGGCTTAAAAGCAGCGTTAGCAAAACCGACAAGTGATTTACCTTCATCTGTGTATAACTTAATGCTAAATGCCAATGCAACGGGTGTTCAGTTACAAGGGTGTAAAGTGGGCATTGATGCTGCAAGCAATCAAATTGTGCTGGTAAAACTATTACCTTCGGTAATTGAAGAGGGTGAACAATTAGCACAAAAGATTTTATCTTTCACACAGGTAGCACTGTTTTGGCAAATGACCTTAACAACCGCGAAAGATGACATGCCCGATGAGGTTATGCCATTGCACTCGAGCTTGTTATCGGTTTAATAAGGTAAGTCTAAACGGGGGTATTCTATGGTGCATAATGTTGAAGCAATTCCGCAAACAATTTTAATTATTGGTACGGATCATCTCGCTGTAGAACGCCTCCAAACAGGCTTTGCAGAGGTTGGCTGGTTTGTTTTAATTGAACAAAACTGTCAACGTGCACTTAGCTTATTGGCCAATCTAACGGTCTCTACGGTTATCATCTTCGATGAAGACTCTGCTCTGACGAGTGATGTTGAATCTCTCAAAATTAAAACGCGAGGCATGTTATTTGTTTTGTCGGATATATTGACTGAGAATCAACGATTAGCATTTTATAACCTAGGCGTGAATCACGTGTTTTCTAAACAAGCACTTGCACTTGAAATTAGAACCGTGATTACCACCTTACAGCAACAACAATTGATGCAATCACTGCCAGCCACTGCGCCAGTAGTTGATGATAAAAAGTGGCATTTTTGTTCACAAAGCCGAGTGCTCAGTGTTGATGAAAAAGTTATCGGCTCACTGTCATACAGTGAAGCAAAAATATTAAAAATGCTGATTGATAATCACAACGAGACCTTATCAAGAGAGCGATTAATGATGGCTTTAGGGCGCTTTAGACCTAACCCTGAAGACCGCACGTTAGATAGGTTGATCTGTAATTTACGTAAAAAGTTTAAGAAAGTGTGTCCTAACACACAGTTTATCTTATCGCTTTATGGCCATGGCTATGTGTTTACATCAGCAAATACAACACAAACCTAATACTTGGGCCAAAACTTAATAAAAACTCGTCTTTTTTCACAAAAATCGCCTTATTAATTGATTTACTCTTACCCTAAGGAGTGAAATATGTCTATAAATGCAGCGCCGATAAACCCAAATCAGTTTAATGCAAAACTGGCGGGAGCAAATGTCGAAACGAAAACAACCAGCCAGTTTCAAAACACTTCTGTCGGAGTGATTGGAAACAGTGCACAAAACCATCTAAATGCACTAGAAGAGCTGACGAAAGCGTTGGGCGATAAAGCATCAGCTCAATTTACGCAAAGTAAAGCCAAAGACATGCGTCAGTCAAATGCTGACCGTGTTGAAAAAATTCAACAATTAATGGAAATGGCGTTTAAAGTTGAAAAACGCAATCAATTAGATGAGTTAGCGGCAGATTTACTATCAGGTGGCAAAACCGACCATCAAGCGCTTAGACAAAAATTACAAGAATTCAGCGATGATGTAACGGAGCAATACATTGGCTTATTAAGTGTGCGTGAGCAACTTAGTGCAGGCGAGGGCAATGAAGCCATTCTTCAACTGGTTAACCAACAGTTAGCTGAACTAGAGCGCAAATACGGTCAAACATTGACCTTAGGTGTTAACACCTTTATTCCAACTATTGAAGCTGCCAATGTCGGTTTAGATGAAGGTAGTCAGCTGCGCCAATTCTATGCTGATTCGGTAATGGATTACCAAGGCACTGCTGCTGCATTTTCGGATTTAATTGAAAAGTATGGTGAAAGTCGTTTTGAGACTGCCGTTGCCTTTATGTTGCAAGCGCTTGCAGCCGATTATGAAGCGCAAGGCAGCAGTATCGATAAGTCGCAACTTAGTGTAATTATGAAAGATATGAACCGTCTGAAAATGCTGGCGGCGATGTTTGATCAGTGTAACGAGGTTGCGCAAAAGCTCGACCAAGCACAAGTCACGCCACGCGGACTAATGCAAAGTGTCATTACCATAAATGATATGCCGTGGGCTGAACAAGCTGACGTGGAAAGAGCACTCAATGTAAGTGATTTACCGCTTGGTACACAAATAAATTTGCTTGCTGAGGTGCGTAATATTGTGAATAACATTCCTCACGATGCGTTTAAAGATCCAGAGCAGCACGGGCAATGTGTATTGGCATTAGAAGCGGCACGTCATGCGGTGATTGCAATCGAGGAAGCGCTATGACTGACTGGTTAGAGAGCAGCTTAAATGGTTTTTTAGCCAAGCTCGGTTTACCGATGCAGCCGTGGCAGAGTTCTCCTCATTTGTCTTTGCAATTCGATGGAGACATAACCTGTGAAATATCTGTTCTTGATTCGCAATTAATGGTGAGTTTTTTAACACCTATTGTGTTATCGAGTCAGACTCAGGTTCTCGCCTATTTAACCAAGATGAACCCGATACACTTTCAAAAAGGGCAGTTTTTCCGCTATCACTGGTATCAAAACCAAGCCATTGTGCAGCTAAATTTAGCTCACGAAGAGATTACCGAAATTGCGTTAGAGCAAGCCTTTACCGCCTTACTTAATGAAAGCCAAACGATTAAGGCATTGTAATGAGCACACCGATTGATTTAAAAGTGGGTTTAACCTCCATCAGTCATATACGACATGACGAAGTGCCCACCAAACTGCCTGAAAAGTCAGAATTGCCCCAGCTAGGAGAAGCGATTGACTCGCATTTTGATGCGCTTTTTCACGTTTACCAAGGCCAAACGTTAGTCGAAAATACCTGCCGGTTATCCGATGCAACATGTAAAGAAATTGCGCATCTCAATTTATTCAATATGCCTACCGATACTTTGCAATGGTTAGGCGAAATGAAAAAAAGTGGCGATGTAGACGCTAAGACAGAGCGAGAAGCCAGAGCGGTGTTAAATGAAATTGCAGAGTTGTCTTTAATCTTGAATATCAGTAGTAAATTGTTGGTGCAATGATGACCGAAACACCAGTTCAACACAATAAAATAGAGCGACCTCATCGTGAGTATCGTCAATGGCTATTGATGCAAGCGCAGCTGCAACAAGACTATGCCAGCAATGAAAAGGCGGTGTCGTTAATTAACTTGGTTGAGTCGGTTTATGGTGCCGATTTAGAAACAGGTCTGATGCTCTGTCGCGCCTGGGCAGATCTTGGCGAATTAACCTTATTAGAACAACGAGTAGAGCGATTGCTTGCGGATAACCAATTGAACTGTGAGCAGCGTGCAGCAATTTATTATTGTTTAAGCTTTTCACGATTCCAAGCGGACGATCTTATCGGTGCACGAAGAGCCCATCAGTTGTACCTTTCTTTAGCCTCAAATATAAATCAGGAAAGTGATGAAAAACCTTCTGCTTAAAATGAGTCAACGCAGTGACTTAGCACTTGCAGTGTTACTTGTCGCCATCATTTTTATGATGATTCTACCGCTACCAACAGGCTTAGTTGATGGCTTAATTGCAATGAATCTTTCAATTGCTGTGGTGCTACTGATGATGTCGGTATACATCAAATCACCGCTTGAGTTTACTGCATTTCCAGCCGTGTTGTTGATCACTACACTTTTTCGTTTGGCACTTTCCATTACCACTACCCGCCTTATCCTAATGGATGGTGATGCTGGTGATATTATTACCACCTTTGGTAACTTTGTTGTGGGTGGTAATTTAGTGGTCGGTGTGGTTATTTTCTTAATTATTACTATTGTCCAATTTATGGTTATCACCAAAGGGGCAGAGCGTGTCGCTGAGGTAAGTGCACGCTTTTCTCTTGATGCCATGCCGGGCAAACAAATGAGTATCGATGGTGATATGCGCGCAGGGGTATTAGACGTTGATGAAGCGCGAGTAAAGCGAAATGCCCTAAGCCGTGAGAGCCAGTTATTTGGCTCAATGGACGGTGCAATGAAGTTTGTGAAAGGCGACGCTGTCGCTGGTTTAATTATTATTTTCGTGAATATTTTAGGCGGTATTACCATTGGTATGAGTCAAGCCGCGATGTCGGCAGGCGAAGCCCTTGAGGTGTATTCAATTTTAACCATAGGTGATGGACTTATTTCGCAAATACCAGCACTGTTTATTTCAATTACTGCCGGTATTATCGTTACCCGTGTTTCAGCAGGTGATGAAGACGAAGAAGATCAACAAAACCTAGGTGGTGATATTGGCTCGCAGGTGACAGCTCAACCAAAAGCGCTGCTTATTGGCGCAGCACTATTAACTGGTTTTGCGCTCATCCCCGGTTTTCCCACATTTATCTTCTTAGGCTTTGCTGCTGTGATTGGTGCAGGTGGCGTCTATTTAATAAAGCGTAATCAAGAAGCGGTTCAAACCGTTGAGACCTTGCCAGAAGTATTGTCTAAAGGCAGTGGCGCAGCAGCGACAAGTTCCGCTGAAAGCAAAAAAGCAGCTGCTAAAAGTAAAGCGCAAGGAGATGACTTTTCGATTACTGTTCCGCTCTTGGTTGATGTATCCGCAAATTTAGAAACAGCACTTGATGCGACCAATTTAAATGCTGAGCTTGCAGAAGTCAGGCGAGCACTTTATTTAGACATGGGCGTACCGTTTCCCGGCGTGCATTTGCGTTTTAATGCAGCTATGCCAAAGGATGAATACGCGATTTTGATGCAAGAGCTGCCAGTGGCTCGTGGCAAGCTTGTACCCAATAAGATATTAGTTTCCGAGCCGGCGCAACAGTTAGATATGCTTGGTATTGCCTATCAGCAAGAGCAGGCTTTTTTGCCAAATATGCCGAGTTTATGGGTTGATAAAGAAGATCTTGAAGAAGTGATTGCAGGTTCATTATCGTATTTTTCAATCGATAAAGTGATGACTTTTCACTTAGCCCATGTGCTACGTAAATATGCAGAAGAGTTTATTGGTATTCAAGAAACCCGTTTTTTACTTGAAAAGCTCGAACCTCATTACGGCGAATTAGTAAAAGAAGCCCAGCGTGTGGTGCCTATTCATAAAATGAGTGAGGTGATGCAACGTTTAGTGTCAGAAGATATCTCGATTCGAAATTTGCGCGTTATCTTAGAATCTCTGGTTGAATGGGGTCAAAAAGAAAAAGACGTTGTGCAGCTCACCGAGTACATTCGTGCGAGTCAACGAAGATTTATTTGCTACAAGTACGCTGCTGGGCAAAATGTATTACCAGCATTTATGCTCGATCAGCAAATTGAGGAGCAAATCCGTGGAGCCATTAGACAAACCTCAACAGGCTGTTATTTAGTGCTTGACCCAAGTACCTCGCAAAAATTTATTGCGAATGCAGTAAGTACAGTGGGTGATTTAAAGAAATATCAACGTAAACCTGTGTTGCTGGTAGCGATGGATATTCGTCGCTATGTGCGCAAGTTACTTGAAAGTGAACTTTATGAGTTACCGGTCGTTTCTTTTCAAGAATTAACCAAAGAAATCAATGTGCAACCAGTTGGTAAAGTTGTCGTGTAATAGTTAGGCGTGGGCAATCGCCCACGCCTTCAATTTCTATTCTTGCCTAAACTATAAAAAAAGCCGCCCTTGGTTAAAATCGTTATCCCTTACGTTTTTACATAATAACGTTAAGCAAAACTAACTAACGATATTCCGTGTCAGAATTTAGTAATACCCTAACCGAGTTAATTAACGAGCAAAAAGATGCTAACGCAAAGCGTATGGCACAGATGAATGCGAATTTATCTGTTGCACGTCCATTGCGCGTGAGGGGATGGGTGTCTCAGGTTTCCGGAACCATTATTCGGGCTGTGGTGCCTGGGGTAAAAATTGGCGAATTATGTCGTTTAGTTGATCCTGAAAATAATAGCTTTGTCCTTGCAGAAGTGGTTGGCTTTGATGAACACCAAGCACTCTTGACCCCGATGGGTGACATGATGGGGATCTCAAACAGCACAGAGGTGATCCCAACAGGCAAACCTCACCAAATTAGGGTGGGTGAGCATCTACTCGGTGAAGTGGTTGACGGCCTTGGCCAACCAATGAATAAAGAGGAACACGCTGACTCTGAAAAAGGCACGTTAATCAGTGTGTATGCTGATGCGCCAAATGCAATGACGCGAAATACCATCGAAAAACCACTCTCTTTGGGTGTTAAAGCCATTGACGGTGTGCTGAGTTGTGGCGAGGGGCAACGTCTTGGGATTTTTGCGGCTGCTGGCGGTGGTAAAAGTACCTTACTTGCCATGCTTATTCGTAATGCCGATGTTGATATCACAGTACTTGCGCTTATTGGTGAACGTGGACGTGAAGTACGCGAGTTTATAGAGCGTGATTTAGGCGAAGCAGGCCGTAAAAAAGCAGTACTTGTTGTAGCTACCTCAGATAGACCCGCGATGGAACGGGCAAAAGCAGCCCTTGTCGCCACTTCTATAGCAGAGCATTTTCGTGATCAGGGTAAAAAAGTTCTGCTCTTAATGGATTCTGTAACGCGCTATGCACGGGCGCTTCGAGAAATTGGTCTCGCAGCAGGCGAGCCACCAACACGTCGTGGTTACCCGCCTTCAGTATTTGCAGCATTACCACAATTAATGGAGCGCGCAGGTCAGTCAAATACCAGTTCGATTACGGCTTTATACACGGTTTTGGTTGAAGGTGATGATATGACCGAGCCAGTTGCCGATGAAACGCGCTCAATATTAGATGGCCATATTGTATTGTCTCGAGAGCTTGCTGCTGCGGCACATTATCCGGCAATTGATGTATTACAAAGTGCAAGTCGTGTGATGAATCATTTTGTTAGTTCAGGCCATAAACAGGCGGCACTAAGTTTACGAAATGCGCTTGCTAAATACAAAGAAGTCGAACTGCTTATTCGAATTGGTGAATACCAAAAAGGACAAGACCAAGAAACGGATAAGGCTGTGGAGGTCATTGACCGGGTGAAAGCATTTTTACAACAAGGCACAGAAGAAAACATTCCGTTTGATAAGTCTGCCGAGATGTTACAGGCGTTATTTAAATGATGCTTGAACGCTTACAACAAATAAAACAACGCCAACGAGACAAATCAGAGCAAGCACTGTTGCAAGCTGGTGCAAGGTTGCGTGCGTTAGAAACGGAGCTTAAGGGGCACATTGAAACGTTAGAAGAGTATATCGTGTGGCGAAAAGAACAAGAAAAAGCCCTCTATCAGCAGGCACATGATGCGTTTTTAACACGTTCTGGCGTTGATAAGTTTCGCCTCAAAATTGCCAACCTTCGCAGCCATGATGCGACCTTGAAAAAAAATATCGCGACGTGTGAACAGCAGATTGAAGCGGCAAAAAACACCGTTCAGGTATGTCAGGCTGGGTTACAAACAGCGAATAAAGCGATGGAAAAGTTTGCTTCTTTAATTGCACTTGAAAACACAAAGCGTGCATTACTGGCCAATCGCAACGAAGAAAACCAACTCGATGAATTTGTGACATCGCGCTTTTCGGGAATGAAATCCATATGAAAATTACTAATGATACGATGCAAAATCGACCTTCTAATGGGGTTGATGTGCCTACAAATCACGGCGCTCAACTAACTGAGCAGGGCAGTCGCTTTAATCATTTAATGAATGATAAAAAACAGACTAAATACCATCAGATTAATGATGGTTTGGCGCTAACGCCGAATGAAAATAATCCTGAGAAAACGACAATAAAGCAAGAACAGCGTGTGATATCACACTCCCAACTGGATGAATTTCTGACGTCAGATTATGATTTTCCTAAAAAGCAGCAAAACCCGATAATTGCTACTAAAGGTGTTGATGATAATGTGAGTGCACAAATACGCGGTGCAAATAACGTTATTTCAACCTATCAAGCCTGTGAACTTTCTTTGTTATGCCATGAGCCGACAGTTGCTTGTTGTGACGGTTTTGAGCACTTGATTATTCCGCTGGAAGATAAAACAACTGCACACGTTAATAAAAAAATTGACGAGATTGCGCATTCAAATTGCACAGTGCAAGTGCAAGTGCAAGCTGAACCAATAGTTCAACCGTTAAACAAGAACCCACACAGCAACATTAAGCTGAGTGATACCGCGTTTACCCCAAAGCAAGTCAATGCTATCGAAACTATTGAAAAACGTCCAGTTTTTCCAAGTAAAGCGTTTGAACTTGCTCCCCATCCAGTTGTATTTGAATTAGCACCAGTCAAAGCAAATGACACTAAAAACATAAACCAATTTGATGCGATCACGCTTCCTTTACCAACATCATTAACTAAATCGCAGTATGATAATCCGAACGCTAGCTCAATCGACTTATTAACCAGTGCAAACATCAATACCGTTAGTTTGAATAAAGCGCCTGTGACAAACAATAATGTGGTTGCCAGTCAAATTTTCATGCCTGAGCCTTCGCATGGTTTTCATGGTAGTGTGTTGAACGATATTGCGTTTTCTAAAGACGTAAATGATTTATTACATAACAATCAGCTAAATATTACCTACAAAGGTGAACTACATACGACTATTCACTGGGCCCATGCTCCGCAAAAAGTAATGCCAAGCCTTGAAGCTGCATTAGAAAACTTGGGCGACTCAATAAATGAAGTGGCAAGCTCAGTGTCATTACAAAGTACACCGCACGCTTTGCCATCGGTTGAGCAAGTTTTTCGAGCCCAGTTAAAGTCTATTGACCAAATTCACATTGTAGAAAATTTTAAATCACACTTTGCCCAGATTGACGAAGCAATACTTAAGCAATCGCCGTCATTGTCCATCTCATTAGAAAGTCAATATTTACAAGGCGGTAAAGTACAAATTGACATTGAACAAGGGCGTTTAACAATTCATTTCGATGTTTCGTCATCACACGTTTTGGCGCAGCTTACGCAGTCTTTACCAGATTTAAAACTAGTACTGAATGAACGCTATCCGCAATTTAATACCCAATTCTCAATGAATGACTCTGATCAGCAAAGACAGCAACAAGAAGAGCGAGACGAGCAGACTGAGGGTGAGCAATCATGATGGTAGAAAAATTCGAATTAGCCGCGACAGCACCTGAACAGGTTAGGTTTGCTAATTTATTACTAAAACAACCGCTAAGACTCGTATCAGATCAGGTAACCTGTCATCAGTTGCGTCAAATCTCAAAGCCGCAGGGGGAGCTGGTTAAAATTGAGTGTGCAGTTGGGCAACAGTCATTTAGTCTATTCGCAACCCATGCTGCATTGCAGACATGGCTTGAAAGACAAGGGTATGCATTAAGTATTACCTCCTTACCTTCGGCTTTACTTGAAGCTTTGATTGAAAAACTGCTGTCACCACTTCAAGGCAGTTTTAAACAATTATTCGGTGAATTTGTAGCGATTTCATCGATCTCACTTTCTTCACCTTACAAAGCAGATGAAGAGTCTTTTTGCTGCGAATTTACACTAAGTACACCCGACGATTTAGCCTTAATTATCGCGTTAAAACAACACCAGCTAGCGCGCTTAATTTCACAAAACCCAACATCAGTAAGACAAGGTATTTCGGCAATCGACCTCAAGCTTAGTTTTAGCATGGGTAAAACAACTTTGCCTCAAACCGACTACTTAGCGCTTGCTTGCGGCGATGTTGTGTTTTTTGACCAATGTTATTTCGACAAAGAGCAGCGTGTTTGTCTTTTGATAGAAAACACACCTGCTTGGCAAGCAAAGCTTAATAACCACACCATCACAATTGAACATTCTTGGAGTAATACCATGAGCGAAGAGCAACTTGCACAACCTAATGCGGTATTTGATTTAAATACTGTTCAAGTTGAATTGGATTTTTCTTTACCATCAAAGACCTTGTCTTTACCGGATGTGCAGAACCTTCAACCAGGTTATGTGTTTGAAAGTGATTGCAAACCCGATTCCCCGATTTTGATAAAAGTGAATAATCAAGTGATTGCCAATGGCGAATTAGTCAAGGTAGGCGAAAAACTGGGTGTACGTATCTTGGATGTAGCTGGAAACTAATATGCTCGGCAATGATTTAGATTACGTCTCGTTAATTATTGCTTTAGGCGCATTAGCCCTTGTGCCCTTTTTAGCAGTGATGGCGACCTCATTTATAAAAATAGTGATTGTATTTTCACTATTAAGAAATGCGCTAGGTGTGCAGCAAACACCACCGAATATGGCGCTTTACGGTGTTGCAATGGTGTTAACCTTGTACGTGATGGCCCCTGTGGGTTTTGAAGTAAAAGAGTATATGGATAACAACCCTGAAGTAGTAGAATCGCCAGAACGTTTTGGTGAATTAATTGATAATGGGCTTAAGCCGTACTTACAATTTCTTCATAAAAATACCACCGAAACAGAACGTGATTTTTTTATTAATAAAGCACACGAGCTATGGCCTGAAAAACATGCTAAAACATTGAATGAAAACAGCCTATTAGTACTGATGCCAGCGTTTACAGTCACACAAATCACAGAAGCATTTAAAATAGGTTTTTTAATCTACTTACCGTTTCTTGTAATCGATTTGATAGTGTCAAACATCTTATTGGCAATGGGTATGATGATGGTGTCGCCGATGACAATTTCATTGCCATTTAAATTATTAGTATTTGTGTTGCTTGATGGTTGGACACGTCTTACGCATGGTTTAATCGCGGGGTATTAGCCAGTGAATTTGTCGACAGCGGAACTTATCCAACTAGCGAATGAAGCACTTTATTTAACCTTGATTTTATCATTGCCGACCATAGTTGCCGCATCATTAGTAGGTACCCTAACAAGTTTGGTGCAAGCATTAACGCAAATTCAAGAGCAAACCCTATCGTTTGTGCTAAAGCTTATTGCTGTAGTTGTCACTTTGATGATTACAGGCAATTGGATGGGACAAGAGATTAGTACTTTGACCGACAATATCTTTAAAGCGATTGGTGGTTAACCATGTTAGATGCGGCAGGGCTTGAACAAATTATTAAAACCTATCTGCTCGGTGTACCGCGTTTAACGGTAGCGTTTATGATACTACCGGTATTAAGTAAGTCTGTGCTGGGTGGCAGCATGGTACGAAATGGCGCCATGTTGTCGTTTGCGCTTTTTATCTACCCAATGACCGCAGACTCATTGCCACCCGATTTATCGTTGGCGGACTACTTTACGATATTAATCAAAGAAATGACGTTAGGGCTGGTGATTGGATATATGGCGGCTGTGCCATTTTGGATTGCCGAAGGCGTTGGCTTTTTTATTGATAACCAACGCGGCGCGGCGATGGCGAGCTCGGTCAATCCGATTATGGGCGAGCAGACTTCACCGCTAGGTATTTTTATGACACAAATAATGGTCACTATTTTTGTTATTAGTGGCGCGTTTTTATCGCTTATCCTTGTTATGGTGCAAAGTTACGCTGTGTGGCCTGTTGGTGTGCTGTTGCCACAGTTTATGACAGGGTTGGACACGTTTATTTTGAGCCAATTAGATTTAGTGATGGAATTGGTTGTTGTGTTGTCTGCACCAGTAATTCTAGCCATGTTTTTATCTGAATTTTCGCTGGCTTTAATTAGCCGATTTGCACCTCAGCTGAATGTATTTTTTCTTGCCATGCCAGTGAAAAGTGCGATTGCGCTCTTTGTATTAATTTTATATCTAAAATACTTAGTAGAGCACTTATACGATTTAATCGAAAAAACACCCAGTCAAATCATCGAATTTATGATTAGCTCGTTTTAGGTATCTTTGTGTCTGAAAAAACCGAACAACCCACCCCGAAAAAGCTCAAAGATGCTAAAAAAGATGGCCAAGTTGCGAAAAGCAAAGAAATAGTGTCACTTGCTATGTTGCTAGCTGTAATGGGCTATTTCTATATTTTTGGCACAGTGTTACTCGAACAGATTATGACATTGTTTAGTTTACCAACGCATTTCTATGATCGCGTTGAGAATCACACATTTAATAAAACCATTGGCCAAATTTTATTATTGTTTTTGTTGCAGACGATGAAAATGCTTGCGCCATTACTTTCAATCGTTTTTCTAACTGGCATCATAAGTAATTTAGTACAAAGTGGCTGGATTATGAGCGCCAAACCAATCAAACCTGAGCTTAAAAAAATAAGCCCGAAAGAAGGCGCAAAAAAAATATTTAGCTTTAAGAACTTAATGGAGTTCATTAAGTCGCTGATTAAAATTATTGTGCTGAGCTACACTGCCTATTTTATTCTCACCAATGAAATGAAAACGCTGATGGCAATACCTCACTGTGGCGCAGCGTGTGCCTTTACGTTATCAGGCAGCTTAGTATTTAAATTAATTTTGTACTGTTTAGGTGTGTTTATCTTTTTGGCCGCAGCTGACTATTTGCTCGAAATGAAACAGCATAAAAAACAGCTGATGATGAGTCATGATGAAGTTAAACGTGAATATAAAGAGATGGAAGGCAGCCCAGAAATTAAAGGTCGCCGCAAACAATTGCATCAAGAGTTAATGGAAGAGCAAGTCGAAGCGAGAGTTAAATCTTCCGATGTGATTGTGACTAACCCAACGCGAATAGCTGTAGGCTTAAAATATGATGCAACCGCAGCGCCATTGCCCTATGTCACGATTAAAGGTGAACTACTCTCGGCAAAGAAAATTAGAACCATTGCTGAAAAACATGGTGTGCCAGTTATCCGCCAAAAATATTTAGCGCGAGGTTTGTTTGCAAAGGTTGAAATGGATAACTTTATTACAGAGGAATACATTGAAGCAGTTGCAGATATTATCCGTTTTGTGCGCAGTTTAGATAATAATCATTCTGAAGAAATTGAACCTGATGACATTTATTATTAATAGCTTAATGGAATAGCGTTTAAAATCAAGTGGTTACTTGTGTTTTAAGCTGGGTGTCCAAATAAAATTAATTGCACACATTTCTGCATAATTCACCGTATTTTACCCATCATAATAAGTCTTAATTTAGGAAAACAACATTAAGTTAGTTACTTATTAGGAACGAATATATGCCAATACCTGATTTAGGCGGTACACAATCCGCTTCACAAACAAATGTGATTAACCCATCACAAGTTAATAGTAATAATGACGCTAATTCTCAGATTAACAGTGCTGAATTAGGTCACCGTGATGTGCAACAAGTGTCAAATGACCCTGTATCTGTGAACTGGCAAGATAAGTTTAGTAATGCCTGCACTTCAATTAAAGACTCGATTGTTACGACGCTAAGTAATGTGAAAGACGATGTAGCCGAGTGGTGCGATAAAGCCTCTGAAAAATTAGCGGATATTGGCGAAGCAATTAGTGACAAAGCAAATTCAATTTTTAATAGTATTAAAAACATGATTTCAAGTAACAATAATGGTCTTTCCATTGATAGCCATGCCAATCTTGAGGCGGGAGTGTCTATTGTTGTTGATCAGAATGACCAACCGGGTGCAGGTATGGGACCAGGAGCCCCTGTTAATAATATGATGGCAATGGATGATGTGCCAAATCAAATTCAGGCAAATATACAAGCCATGATGAACCAAGGCAGTGAAGATGCGGATGTTAATATTGTGGTAAATGCACCGCAACTTAGCCGAGAAGGCAGTAGCGAAGGCATACCCGATAACATTAATTTAGGCGCTACAGCTGGCTATATTGATGATGTTGTGAATCAAAGTGACTCACCTGTTAACAGACAAATGGCTGTTGACCAAAATATTGCCGAGCAGGCACAAGCTGCTTACGATTTTGAAGGGATGATGAACACTGGCTTTGAACAACAGGCTGCTGCAATGGCTGAAGATCAAAATATTGCTGCTAAAGATACTAATTTCGAAGATGTGTTTGGCGAAGCGGGTGAGGGTAAAAGCATTGATGTCGATGCATTAAGACAAGAGGCAATTGCACAGCAAAGTAAAGCGAATGAATCAAAATTTGCTGATAATCTTAAAGCTGATTTGGATGCAATGAATGCAGCATTAGATGATATTGTTGAGGATATGGAAGAAGCAAGTTCGCAACCAAAGGAAACGATAGGAAACGACCAGTATGGTGAACAGTAATTAGTTATACAGGCGGTTAATTTTGACCGCCTTTATGTTTCTTGAAATGGTTAAATATACTCAAGCGAAGTTCAACGTGAAAAGCGGTATTTACCTGGTTAAATAACCAATCAAAAACTAAAGGCTAAAACCTAATCTTAAAAGACACTGAAAAAAGGCTACCAGTGTCTTTTTTCTTTTCCACTTGCTTCTTTTTTACTTGTTGCGTATTCGTCTGCTTTGTGTGTGAGTACTGGTTTGTATCTGAAGCTTGTAACACTTCATTCTGATTAAGCTCAGGTATTGCTAATTGTGCTGAAAAAATAAGTGCAATAAGTGACATCGGTTATTTCCGCTTTACATAAATTACGTTTGTGGGGCCATGATGCCGATTAAATTAATCTTTGTCTCTTATCAAACTATTATATCGTGAAATATAAGGTTTATTTTAAAATTATATCTAAATTTCAATATGTTAAATGAAACCTTATCTGATTATTTTTTAAATAAATAATATTACTTGTAGAAAACAAAACGAGTTATGCTAATATCGCGTTTATTTTTGTTAACTGCGACCAACGTGATTTATCAGTTAGGACCTTGGCTTTTTGATAGCGATTTATGTTTGCTATCGAACGGTGATATTAAAACGGAATTAGACCCACTTCTTGTTAAGTTATTGCGGTATTTTATTGCACATCCAAAGCAAATTATTTCTCGCCAAATGTTGGTTGATAATGTTTGGCAGCAATCATTTGTTGACGACAATGCGATAAATCGCGCAATGTCTGAATTGAGGAAACAACTCCAGCATTCTGAGCTTGAAGCGCCGCTAATCAAAACCCATTATCGTAAAGGCTATAGCTTACAACTACAGCCAAAAATAATTGAAACCCAAAGCACTGAAGTTAACGAAAAAGAGAAATCAACGCGAACGAATGTACGTCCAAATACTTTGCTTGTTATTGGTGTATTGCTGTTGGTTGTTGGGCAACTTTGTTGGTATTTTTGGCCAAAACAAGACAGCGATTATGTGGCGACGGCAGATTTTAAAACCGAACTTGTAACTAACGATAGCGGGGCTGAAATGCTTCCGTTATTTAGTTTTGATAAAGCCTTTATGGCTTACACTCGCTCTTATCCAGAAACCAAAGAGAGAAAAGTCCATATTAGACGGATCGCGGATAAGCAAGAAATTACGTTGGTTCACCCAACAATGATGATTTCCGCATTGGCGTGGCAAAATCAGCAGCACAGTTTAATTGTGCAAGCGGTAGACTTGAGTTTGGGTAAATGCGAAATTCTGTTGGCAAATATATCGGGTTTTACAGCAAGTTCGGATTTTACTCATCTATCAGATTGTAATTACCAAACAGATGGCTACGCAGCGCTCGATAAACAAGGGCGATATTTGTATTACACATCGAGCAATAACGAACTAAAAACAAAAGCCTTGTTAAAGTACGATACAGAAACAAAGACATCACATGCATTGGTTCCGGCGCGTCCTGATTTGTTTGGCCCAGCGATGCCAAAGCTGTCAAAAGACGGAAAGTGGTTGGCTTATTTAATTTTTGAGAAAAATAAGCGTGTGCAAGTGTTTTTACATTCATTCGAAACGCTAGAGTCAAAAAGGCTATATCAAAATAAGTCAGCAACGTATTCATTTGCATTAGATTGGGTAGACACGAAAACGTTGCGATTTATCGATTATGACCAAATCGTAACAATCGACATTAACTCATCAAGTGTCATTGAACGCCTATCACTACCTGATTTTGTGTTTCCTTATTATATAAGTCACAGAAGCAAAACAGATCTTTATTACACAACAAGTAACACCCAACACTACGGTTTTAAACAAGTTGATGACTTTGGCCGTGGGCATGATGCGTATAGTATTTATGAATCAAAACACAACTCATATTTTATTCAGTACGATAATGAGCGCCAGCAATCCTATTTTATTTCTAAACGAAGTGGCATACCGCAGGTATGGCATGGCAACAAATTAGGCGTTAAGCAATTAACCCATTTTGAAGATAAAGCAACTGTATTATCAAAGTTAAAATTAAGCCCAAACAGCAACCATTTGTTGTTTGAACGAAATAACCGCATTGAAATTTTAAATGTAGAGTCGGGTAAATTACGCAGCGTTGATTTTTTAGCGAAAAAA
This sequence comes from Pseudoalteromonas spongiae UST010723-006, assembly GCF_000238255.3. Lineage (NCBI taxonomy): Bacteria > Pseudomonadati > Pseudomonadota > Gammaproteobacteria > Alteromonadales > Pseudoalteromonadaceae > Pseudoalteromonas > Pseudoalteromonas spongiae. The sequence goes on along the minus strand of NZ_CP011040.1, from coordinate 1,016,226 downwards.
GAACTATTGTCGATCATATGGGGCGAAAACAGTAATACTTTGTTGTATGTAGAAAAAGGTGATGATGCGCGGGTTAAGCGTTATGATTTTATAACAGAGGAACAGCAAACCATATTATCAGTCAACTCATTGTCACTATTTAACAGTAATAACGGTGTGCCTTATGCCGCAACTGATAAAGGCTTAGTTAATCTAGATACTAAAGAATTAGTTACACTGCCTGACAATGTTATTGTCGATTTAAATATGCGATTTAACTCTGTAGATGATTACTTTTACGCAACTGACCGAATTAAAACGGTTTATCGTTTTAAAGCTGGTGATAAAGAAGCTGATGTGAGTAAACTCAATTTTAATATCCACAGTATGGACATAACAAATAAGCACCAAATATTACTTGGGAGCAGAATTATGAAAGATATAGATATCGAACGGATCTGGTGGTAAAACACTATTTAACACTCTGTTGCGTTCAAATATTAACCTAAATTATATTTTTTCTTCCTACTATAATTTTCATTTATAATGGGTATTATTTGGCTAAATCCTGCTTGTGATATCCTCGTGTTACAATGCCAGAAAATGAATATCTAAAGTGAAGTCGACATATAAAACAGACTATTGCGTAATCCCATTAACGTGCTTTAATTGGTTGCAAAGTGGTTAGGTTTTTGTTTGGTAATAATAACTATTATCAATGAGTTATTGACGACTTCACGATTATGACCAGTAAGGTTATCAATTAGTATTAATTTACTGAGTTTTTCATGTTTTTTAGACTCGACAGTTTAGTGAGTGAGTAAAAATCATGTAAAATACTTAGTTCATATCTTTTCAAAAACACGTCGAGAGTTTTTTATGAGTTTGTACACAGAATACATGGAAGAAATTGAGGTTCGTAAAAAAGACCTTGGTTTGAGCCCAAAGCCAATTGATAGTGCAGAGCTACTATCTGAAATCATCGCTCAAATTAAAGATACAACAAATGAGCACCGTGAAGATTCATTAAAATTCTTCATCTACAACACGCTTCCTGGTACTACACCAGCGGCAGGCGTTAAAGCGCAATTCTTAAAAGAAATCATTCTTGGTGAAGAAAGTGTTGCTGAAATTTCAGCTGACTTTGCGTTTGAACTACTTTCACACATGAAAGGTGGTCCATCAATCGCAGTATTACTTGATCTTGCACTAGGTAATGATGAAGCAGTTGCAAAACAAGCTGCTGACGTACTTAAAACACAAGTATTCTTATACGATGCTGATACAACGCGTTTACAAGATGCGTTCAAAGCAGGCAACGCAGTTGCTAAAGAAATTTTAGAAAGCTACGCAAATGCTGAGTTCTTCACAAAACTTCCTAACATTCCTGAGAAGATTGAAGTTGTAACTTACATTGCAGGTGAAGGTGATATCTCTACCGATTTACTTTCTCCAGGTAACCAAGCGCACTCACGTGCTGACCGTGAATTACACGGCCAATGTATGATTACACCAGAAGCACAACAAGAAATCGTTGCACTTAAAGAAAAGCACCCTAACGCGAAAGTAATGCTTATCGCAGAGAAAGGTACTATGGGTGTAGGTTCTTCACGTATGTCTGGTGTGAATAACGTTGCACTTTGGGCAGGTGAGCAAGCGAGCCCATATGTTCCATTTATTAACATCGCACCGGTTGTTGCTGGTACAAACGGTATTGCGCCTATCTTCCTTACAACGGTTGACGTAACCGGTGGTATCGGTCTTGACCTTAAAAACTGGGTTAAGAAAGTTGACGCTGACGGTAAAACAGTTACAGACGCAAATGGCGACCCAGTACTAGAAGAAGCTTACTCAGTAGCAACGGGTACGGTATTAACAATTGATACCCAAGCGAAGAAACTATACAACGGTGACAAAGAGCTTGTAGATGTGTCATCTGCATTCACGCCACAGAAAGTTGAATTCATGCGCGCGGGCGGCTCTTACGCGGTTGTATTCGGTAAGAAACTTCAAACGCTAGCAGCAGAAACGCTAGGCGTTGATGCACCAGCAGTTTACGCACCGTCAAAAGAAATCTCACACGAAGGCCAAGGCCTTACTGCGGTTGAGAAAATCTTTAACCGTAATGCGGTAGGTGTGCAATCTGAAACGCCACTACACGCTGGTTCAAACGTACGTGTTAAAGTTAACATCGTAGGTTCGCAAGATACAACGGGCCCTATGACATGTCAGGAACTTGAAGCGATGGCTGCTTCAACGATTTCACCACTTGTAGATGGTGCTTATCAGTCTGGTTGTCACACAGCATCAGTTTGGGATGCAAAAGCGCAAGCAAACATTCCTAAATTAATGGCGTTCATGAACAAGTTTGGCCTTATCACTGCACGTGATCCTAAAGGCATTTACCACTCAATGACTGACGTAATCCACAAAGTATTAAACGATATTACTGTGGACGACCGTGCAATCATCATCGGTGGTGACTCACACACGCGTATGTCTAAAGGTGTAGCATTCGGTGCCGACTCAGGTACTGTAGCACTTGCTTTAGCAACAGGTGAATCGGCAATGCCAATTCCTGATTCAGTTAAAGTAACGTTTAAAGGCAAAATGGCTAAGCACATGGACTTCCGTGACGTGGTACACGCAACGCAAGCACAAATGCTTAAGCAATTTGGCGGTGAGAACGTGTTCCAAGGTCGTATTATCGAAGTTCACATTGGTACACTAATGGCTGACCAAGCGTTCACGTTTACTGACTGGACTGCAGAAATGAAAGCGAAAGCGTCAATCTGTATTTCAAACGACGAAACACTTATCAAGTCAATTGAACTTGCTAAGAGCCGTATCCAGATCATGATCAACAAGGGTATGGAAAACGAAGCGAAAACGCTTCAAGGTCTTATCGACTTGGCTGACGAGCGTATCGCAGGTATTAAGTCTGGTGAGCAACCAGCACTTGCACCAGATGACAACGCTAAGTACTACGCAGAAGTTGTGGTTAACCTTGACGAAATCGTTGAGCCAATGATCGCTGACCCAGACGTAAACAACGATGACGTGTCTAAGCGTTACACGCACGATGTTATTCGTCCAGTTTCTTTCTACGATGGCAAACCAGTTGACCTTGGTTTCGTTGGTTCGTGTATGGTTCACAAAGGTGACATGCAGATCATCGCGCAAATGCTACGTAACCTAGAAAAGCAAAACGGTTCAATCGAATTTAAAGCGCCACTGGTTGTTGCGCCACCAACATACAACATTGTTGATGAGCTTAAAGCTGAAGGTGATTGGGAAGTACTTGCTAAGTACGCAGGTTTTGAGTTTGACGATGCAAATCCGAAAACGGCTGCACGTACTAAGTACGAAAACATCCTATACCTAGAACGCCCAGGCTGTAACCTATGTATGGGTAACCAAGAAAAAGCAGAACCAGGTGATACAGTTATCGCAACATCAACACGTCTTTTCCAAGGCCGTGTTGTAGCTGATACTTCAGAGAAGAAAGGTGAGTCACTACTTGGTTCAACACCATTAGTAGTACTTTCAACTATTCTTGGTCGTTTCCCAACTATGGCTGAATACTCAGCAGCAGTTGAAGGCATTGACCTAACAGCGTTTACACCGCTTGAAGAAGAGCTAACGACTAAGTTCGGTTCTGAGCAAGCAGTACCAGTTAAAATGGTTTAATAAACTGATTTAACGAAAAGCGCGGTAAGTTCTGCTTACCGCGCTTTTTTATTGTCTAACGAATCATTTAAATATTCTTATCACATGCGAACCGTTATTCATGATATTTACGAATAACCGCAACTTTACCATCTTCAATTTCGAGTACTTCCATCATCACATTTGAATACGCAAGTGGCTGCTTATTTTGCGGATGAATGCCTTTGGCATTTGATGTGTAACGAATCGCAACAGCTGAGTTATTAAAAGCAAATACATTGAGTAACTTTGAGTTGTATTCTGTGTGTGCACCTAAATAAAACGTCATGCCTTTACGCATCGCTTCTTTGCCATCGGGTCTTCTCGCATCATCAGTCACATAAGGTAAATGCGTGTGACCTATATCATCGGTTAAAAATGCTAAGTAATTTTCTAACTCTTTTGATGTTGCGTTTGGTGCTTGAGTTGCAACCATTGCATTGTAGTAGTCTGTGGCGAATACTTTTAGGTCAATTTGCGTTGTTTTTGCAAGCACCGTAGGTATTGTTAAAAATGATAATAAGCAAATAATAATTAAGCGCATTTTAGTTCCTGTTGATTTTATAAACATAAACTAATCTAGCGACTAACTATTTTATTGCCAAGAAAAATAAAGGCTTAGAATTATTTTGTTACATTAATCGCAAAATGAAATCACTTAGCCAGTAGCAAATAACTATGGTCGATAAATGTATAAATGCTCGGATAACGAAAGTAAACTTGCTCACATTAATGTTCAATTTAGTCGATGCTATAACGGCTAAACTCATTACAAAAAACCACGGTGTACAAACAAAAAATACTTCTTGTTTGATTACGCTTACCGCTAAATCGTGAACTAGTCCACTGATACTAAATGTTAAAATTAGCGCGAGAGTGTGTGGCAAAAAGAGCGTTAGTGGTTTTTGAATTTTCGTCGCTAAGTAATAGCCCCAAATCGGGTTCCAATAAAGCCAAAACTGCGAAAAGTTATTAGCACCAAGGGCATTTTTAAGCATGTTTGTAAGCGAGCCTGATGCACCGAGCGGTACACCATTACGGCGTTTTACATATTGTATCAGGGATAATTTTCTCGCCATGACTAGTCATCTATAGTAACAATCCATTGGTAATAGGTTGAAAACGACTGGCACTGTAAATAAGTGACTGTGCGGTAAGTTTTTCAACGCCATATACCCAGGTTTCTATACCATGTTTAGCTGCAACTTTTTGCAGTAATAAATCAAAATCCCCATCGCCAGAGAGTAAACACACCACATCAACATTCGGCGCATGCTCTAAAACATCAATCGTAATACCCACATCCCAATCGCCTTTTGCTGAGCCGTCAGCGCGTTGGATAAAGGGTTTGAGTTTTACGTCAAAGCCAATGTGTTTAAGTGCTTTTTGAAATTTATGCTGTTGGTCGTCTTGGCGCGCGATTGCGTATGCATTGGCGAGTACAATTTCTCCTTGATTAGACATTTGTTGCCATAACTCACGGTAATTAAATTGGCGTTGATAGGCTTGGCGTGTGGTGTAGTAGATATTTTGAATATCTACAAAGAGCGCGATTTTTTTCAAAGTGATCAGTTCATTTAATTGTTTGTGACACTATAGCAAGCATAGTTTGAGACTAACAGTGATGACATGCTGTGATATACTTCTCTTTTTGCAATATTTGAGTGTTCGCTTTGTCTTCAACTTCTTGTTTTTCAACTACGGCGTTATCGCCCGCGCTTTTAGAAAACTTAACCAGTTTAGGTTATACCACAATGACCGATATTCAGGCGCAAACCTTGCCGCTTATTCTTGCGGGTAAAGATGTGATTGGGCAGGGCAAAACAGGTTCGGGTAAAACGGCTGCGTTTTCACTTGGCTTGTTACATAACTTAAATGTTAAACGTTTTCGCGTGCAAGCAGTGGTTGTGTGCCCGACACGTGAACTTGCCGACCAAGTAGCAGTAGAGATACGAAAGCTCGCACGTGCGATTCACAATATTAAAGTGCTTGCATTATGTGGTGGCGCACCGATGGGGCCACAAATAGGCTCGCTTGAACATGGCGCCCACATTGTGGTTGGTACGCCAGGGCGTATTGAAGAGCATTTACGAAAAGGGCGTTTAATTCTAGATGAAGTAAATACCTTTGTGCTTGATGAAGCCGATCGTATGCTAGAAATGGGGTTTGAAGAGTCACTTAATTGCATCATTGAGCACCTACCAACAGCAAGACAAAATTTATTATTTAGTGCCACTTACCCAACTAAAATCGAGCAGTTAGCACAGCATGTGATGGTTAATCCTGAAAAAATCGTGGTAGAAGCAACGCATGATCACAGCTCAATTAGCCAATATTTTTATGAAGTTGAAAATAATGATGCACGTTTAGATGCGGTTAATCGCCTATTACTTAAGTTTCAGCCAAAATCAGCGGTGGTGTTTTGTAATACCAAAAGTGAATGTCAAAATGTATGCGATGAATTAAGTCATTTTGGCTTTGATAGTGCTGCGCTGCATGGTGATTTAGAACAAAAAGATCGTGACCGTACTTTAGTGCGCTTTGCTAACAAGAGTTTAACTATTTTGGTTGCAACCGATGTTGCAGCGCGCGGCATTGATGTTGACCATGTTGATATGGTGGTGAATTATCACATAGCGCACGACCCTGAAGTGCATGTTCACCGCATTGGCCGTACCGGCCGCGTCGGCAATAAAGGTATTGCCTGTTCGCTTATGAGTTATAAAGAATCCCATAAAGTGAATGCGTTAGAAGACTATTTAAATATCGAAGCAACGCCCACTGATTTACCAGGCGATGAGGTATTTGCAAACGCGATTGAGCGCGCGCCAAATATTACGCTGCAAATTGATGGTGGTAAAAAAGCAAAACTTCGCCCGGGCGATATTCTGGGTGCGCTTACGTCAAATAGCACAATTACCGGTGAACACATTGGTAAAATCAAAGTAACGGCGATGACATCGTATGTCGCGGTAACGCGAAAAATTGCCAATGCGGCTGTAAAAACCATTAGCGAAGGCAAAATGAAAGGCCGTAACTTTAGGGTACGCAAAGTCACTAAGTAGTCGTACTCAATCTGTTATACGGGTGTGTGACAAAGTCACACACCTTTAAATAACGCGCGCATTTTAATAATGTTTTCACTAATCTTATATCTACTCGCTGAGCGTTATATTTTATAAAAATACGCTAATGATAGAGCGTACCGTTTTTATAAATATCCGTTGACCACTGCTCCAGCAGTTCACTCGCTTTATCATGCTCTTCAGCAGTGAGCCTATCGTACTGTCTATTAACGAACCTAGAGAAGCGATTATAAATTTTGTCATTGTTGGTAAATTGGGTGATCAATTGGTTTAGAGCAAATGACTTTACATGACCAAATTTCCCTGCGTTTTGTGAGTGATGCAGATTCGACAATTGAATTAATGCATCAATACTGCCTTTTTTACCCGCTTGCTCTAACAGCGCAAGTTTTTGTGTCGTAAATGCATTGCGCGTTGCAATATAATCATCGCGCGATAATGATGCATAGCCTTGTGATTGCATGTAAAACTCAGCAGTGACGTGCCCTAATGTTTCCTGCGCAGGCACAAATCCTTGAGTTGCTGCAGTTTCTAAGTAGGTGTAAAAGGCGTTTAAATTTTCTGATTCAAGCCCCTGGCAATAGGTATACTGTTCACGCACACGCTCAATTGCCACGGTGCTGTCTGTAAATTGGTAGGCTTGCTCAAGCTTGTCTTCAAACATTTGCTCATTTAACGGTGCGAATAAACAATAACGAAAATTACGGGCAAGAAGGTAACTCGCTTCAGCGTCTCCCGATTTTGCACGTAACTTTAATGCACTTAACTGGCTCTTTATGTCATCTTCAAAACGCCATTGTGGTTTGGTAATTTCAATTAAATGGCCTTGCTTGGTGTGCTTTGATTGTGTGGGTAACGCGTTAGTTATAGGCTGAGGTTTGGTGATTTTTTCATGTTCAAACTGTTCGATGTTCTGCTGCGTTTTAAGCGACGTATTTGTTATATCTTGCGTTGTGTTTTCGCCGTTTAAAATCAAAATAAGCGAAGTCACAACGCACAGAGAAATTGCGATATAAGTAAATGCTTTCATAGTCACCAATTAGGATGCGCTAAGATTTTTTGCATTTAATGGTTGTTGGCGCGACAGAACGACTGTTAATGTTATTTTGATGTGAGTCATATTTAGTCCAACCAAGTGGGCATTGTGTCGCATCAAGTTCAACAATCGTATTTTTTGGCAGCAAACTTGATTGTTTGCTCAATGTTTCAATCACTTTTTCTAATTTAACAATTTTTCGTTCTAAACAACGCGTTTGTTCTTTCGCGCTGAGTTTTACAGAGCATTCTTCTGCACTTGCGCTCATCGAGTATGTAACAAAAAACAGAAAGATTACGAATAGGGGAGCCAGTTTAAGTCTCATTTGAATGTCCTTTTAATGTGATACTGTTAATTTTTTAATTTCGCGCATCTGCAATGCCCTGCTCAAACCCGATTACAAATGGTTCGATAGCAAAACCAATTAACAAACATAATGAGGCAGTTAACATCATATTGCGGTTATTTTTTTTGTAACCAATGCTAAAGAGCACAGCAAACAGAACGAGCGTAAAAATTTCAACGTATTGCAAGGTCAAATCCTTTTGAAGTTAAAGTAATATGCTTTATAGACTTTCTATATGGTTGATATATTTACCAAATCTAATGTCACTTTACTATAAACTCATCACAATAAATGTTAACAAATGTGTATTGCCGGGAACGGGGTAGTTGTTGCGGTAAGTTGTGATTATAAGCCGTGTTTTTGATTATACGCTTTTAATGCGTTTCTTACTTTTTCTACTAATGCTTTATCTGTTTTGTTGCTGAACGCTAAGCAGCCTTCTTCGTCACTGGCCTTAGTTACCTCAATCAACTTTTCGATTTCAGACTCGGTATGATTGAAATGACGCAGATTTTCTGACATTTCCCACTCTGTTTGTAATACCAAGTCGACACGTCCTGCAAAAAACTTTCGTGCACCTGCGTAAGGGTCGCTCGTTACATCGAGGTTAACGCCATTTTTGAAGCCATTTGCCAACAAATATTCATGATCTGATTCGCCCTTTTCGATGGATGTAACATAGCGCTTAGCGTGCTCAAGCGTGGTTATATTTATCTCTTTGCGCTTCGCTAACTTGTACAAATTAACTTTAACTGGGCCAATAAGCGGACAAACCCATTGAAACAAGTTTTCGCGCTCTTTTGTTTTAAGAATGGTATAAATAAGGGTGTTTTCGTCGTTAGCGGTTAAAATCATAGAACGCGCCCACGGGTAAGACGTAATTTGGTACTCAATATTAATACTGTCTAGAATAGCTTTGACGCGCTCAGTCGCGCGACCAACAACTTCACCGTGCTCGTTTGTATAATTATATGGTCGCCACTCTTCGGTAACCACATTGAGCTTTGCGCTTGCCGCTACATACAGCGAAAACGTGCAAAGTATTAAACAAACATTAAAAATAGCTATTCGATACAAACTCGTACCCACTCCATGCGTTATGTGTTTAATAACGTACCTTTCAGTTAAAAACGCTTTTACATTCAATTATATAACAATTAATCGTTTTTAGTGTTCGGCATAATTTAACTATTATTCCCGTTATTAATATATAACGTAGTTAAATCTAAATAAACCGACAAAATTCTTATTTAATGTGTTACTTCTTTGTTTCTGTATTCGGTGCGTTTAACGCTTTGCTGCAAACGAGCGTTACTTTATTTTATTGCTGTTTAAAAAAGCCCAACATAAATAATGTAGAGCGTGTTTTACTTTACGCTCTAGTCTTCTGACTGATTGTTGTCAGGTGTCGTTTGTGCCAGTTTTTCACGCTCTGCTTTCGAGATGTATTTTGGCTTATTATTTTTATTCAGCTTTTCGTTTGCTTTCTTGTCTTTCTTTTTCAGCTTTTCATAAATTTTTTTGCGACGGTTCATAGAATTCTCACTTAATAAATCGCCGCGGAGTTTAGCATAGTCTGCCATATCTCAACGTATTTTTATTGCTTTGGTAATACAATGTTATATTTCAACATAGCATGGTCACTACCCGGGATATATTGGGTGGTTAATGTATCGAGTAATAGTGAGTCACTTAATAAGCAGTGGTCAATGGTAAGTCCAAAAATCGAATATAACGGCTGCGGTAATTTAACAGGTGACCAAGATGCATAATGGCCAGCTAATTGATAGCAAGTGTTGAAACGCTCAACACGGGTAAAGTGTTGTGACAAAGGTCCGGTATTAAAATCTCCTAATACTAATGTGTGTTTAATGTCATGGTGTTGGTTTAATAGGTTTGTTAAGTACAACAACATCATATTGCGTTTATGCCACAATTTTTGATTACGCGGCGAGGGTGGGTGCAAAGCAAATACACGTAATTTTTCATGTTCTACGGCTAAATGCAGTTCAACAATAACACCCCGTACGCTGTTTTCAAAAACTGAGTGAGTGATACGTTGCAAAATTGGGAATTTAGTAATGACACCGATACCATCTGGAAACCCTTCAATTTCGGCAGAGCCATAATCAAAGTAATCTCCACGCAGCGCGATAAAGCGTGCGCGATCAGTATCATTCACTTCAAATAGTGCTGTTATATCGCTACCTTCGTTGCCAAGTATGTTGTAAACGCTTTCAATGTCAGCATTGTAATAATTAAGGTTAAGTTGGCTAACCGTAATGCTGGGGTCGCTGTAGTAATTAAATGAAAGATTTATAGGTAGATTAATTAACAATGTGGTGAATGTAATTACAGCGATGTTAGATGCTAATTTTGGCTTTATAAAAATGAGTATCAACGATAAGCCAAGGCTCAGCATCAATAGGTGTGGAATAAAACTTGTCACTAAATCAAGCCAATAATAAGTGGCTGAAAGCGATGACATTGCAACGAGCGCCAACGTGAAGGCAACGCTGATAATTATAAGCAGTAAATATTTAACCATGATTGCCTAAGAACGAGTAGCTTATCTCTTTCGGTAATTTAACTAATAGTATAGTAAGCATTTTCAACTTGTTATTTACCGTATAATCGAGTTTTAAGTGATACGTTCACTATTAAAATGTATTAAAAAATAAGCACGTGTTAAAAACTAATGCCTTATTTTACCGCTTTAGAGCGGGTTGTATTGGATGATACACAATCAATTTTAAAAACCATGGTACTTGCTAACGCTCTGTGCTACTCTGCGCGACCTTTTTTTTGCTTAGGAGTATGCGATGATTGTTGGTTTTGATTATGGTAGTTCAAATTGCGCTATGGGTGTTTTAGAGCAAGGTGTTCCTAAGCTTGTACCGCTAGAGAATGGCAAACCGTATTTACCATCTACTTTATATGCTCAGCACAACAGTTTAATTGTTGACTATGTTGCTAAAAACTTAGCTAAGGGCGACCTGGCTGACACGTACGTTAGTCAACGAAAAGGACTGTTGGCCGGTATTCCTGCTATTCGCAGCGATCTTGATTTAGCAAATAATGAAAGCGGAATTTACATTGGCCGAGAAGCCATCGATGAGTATATAGAATTCCCCGAAGAAGGCTTTTACGTTAAATCTCCTAAATCATTTTTCGGTGCAACCGGGTTAAAACCAGAGCAAATTGCATTTTTTGAAGACATTGCTACAGCCATGATTATGGCAATCAAAACCCGCGCCGAAAACCATTTAAAACATAGTTTATCGCATACGGTAATTGGTCGCCCAGTTAACTTTCAAGCCGTTGGCGGAGAAGAAAGCAATCAACAAGCGATTAGTATATTAACCAAAGCAGCTCAGCGAGCAGGGTTTAAACACGTAGAATTCTTGTATGAGCCACTGGCTGCTGGTATCGACTTTGAAACCTCCCTCACTGAAAATACTAAAGTGCTGGTGGTTGATATTGGCGGTGGTACGTCGGATTGCTCATTCGTGCAAATGGGTCCATCGTTTCGCGAAAACCATGATCGCAGCAACGACTTTCTTTCGCATACAGGTAAACGTATTGGCGGAAACGATTTAGACATCGCTCTAAGTTTTCATAAATTGATGCCGCAATTTGGTTTAGGAACACAAATGAAATCGGGTTTACCTATGCCACATCCACTTTATTGGCAAGCGTGTAAAATCAACGATATTCATTTGCAAAGTGAGTTTTACAGCGATACAAATCATCGCGAATTAACGCGTTTATTACGTGATGTAGAGCAGCCAAATTTACTTTCGCGTTTAATTAAAGTGCTTGAAAATAAACAATCTCATCAAGTCGTTAGGCAAGGGGAGTTGGCGAAAATTGGTTTATCGGAACAGAGCACGCATTATGCAGATCTTTCGTTTGTTGAATCTGATCTTATGCAGTTAATTGAACATCATGATTTGAGCGATGCGATTAATGACAGTTTAAAGCAAATGGTGAATCTTGCGAACGACGCAATTTGTGCAGCCGGTACCCGCCCAGATGTGATTTACCTAACTGGCGGTAGTGCACAATCGCCATTACTCAAAAAGGCATTACAACAGGCTTTGGGTGATATCCCAATGTTAAATGGTGACAACTTTGGTAGTGTAACTGCTGGTTTAACGAAGTGGGCGAATAAAATCTTTAAATAACCCGGTTTTAAAAAGGTTAATCAGCTTAAAATTAGCGTTGCATAAGGATTTGTTACGCTAATGCAAAAGCGACACAACACGGCGTACTTATAAACACAATCACGCATTATGTTTTAAGTGACGTATTTCCTTGAAATTAGGTACACCCTTTGCTTATATTAAATTATTGCAAATGGAGTCGCGCAATATTAAGCCAGTCGCTACCTAACTTATCAAGGATGACTTATGAATACGTCAGCACAAACCAATACTTCACACTCGTTGGTTAACCCCACCTTTCAACGTAAGCTCGATTGGGTAATGGTGTTGTTATTAACCGTGTTAATTATCTCAAATGCGTATCTTGCTCATTACGCCACAATAAACCATGGTGCATTTGATGTTCCCAGCAAGCAAATTGCGTTTATTCTTGGTACCACATTTGGTTTACCGTTTGTGGCAGTAGCAGCGACCTTGCTTTTTCCTTCAATGAGAATGCTTTCAACGCAAATTAAAGTGTTAACACTTACATCGGCAATTGTGTTTGTGTCAAATGTGCCGCTACTGGCATTGGCGTTTTAACTATTCTACGTGATTTATTACTACGAACTCGCTCGGTGTTAGTGCGCTAAAGGTCGCGTGTTTAGTACGTACAAGTGTGCCATCAGTTGCCACTATTTGTCGCTCCGTGGTTTCAACATTAAGGTTACCCTTGTAGACATATGCTAATGTTTCTGTGTCAGCACGGTAGCTTTCGCCAGCGGCGAGTTTAACGATGTAAATATGGGTTTTACTATCAAACGTAGCGTTTTGAGTTTTATCACCGCCATAGATATGTGTAATGCCTCGTTTGTCTGTTTTATAGTATTTATACGCTGCGGGTTCGCCGAATGTTTCTGGCAACGCCCATAATTGTAATAAACGATTAGTTGACGAATTTGGGTTTATTTCATTGTGTGAAAAGCCTTCACCACCAGCGCGCTGTACTTGCGCATCACCCGCTTGCAAACTTTTACCGTGCTCTAATGAACCTTCGTGGGTGACTTGTCCATCTAGCATAATAGTGATGACGTCTATCTCTTTATGGGGGTGCATTGTGGTTTCACCAAATGGGTTAAATTTGGCATCAGCCAGATAAACAAATTGACCCAATCCTTCGAATGTTAACGGTGATTTACGTGAACCGAATAATCGACTATCCGTGACAAAACGATGCTCAACTAAACCAGCAAACCCACCAAGTGGTAATTCATTACGTGTTAATACTTGCATGGTATTTCCTATTTATTTTCTGCTTCGATAGATACATAGTAGAATGAAATTATTGTTTTAAAAACACCAATTTGTGATTAAAATAAATTCATTTGTAACAACAATAAAAATCAATGCATAACTTAAATGACATGATGGTGTTTCTTGCTGTGGTAGAAAGTGGTAGCTTTACCGCTGCAGCACAAAGGTTAGCAATGCCAAAAGCTAACGTCAGTCGAAAAATAGCAAAACTAGAGTCAACCTTAGGTATTACCTTACTTGAAAGAACCACGCGTTCGCAAAAATTAACAGAAGCGGGCAAGCACTACATAGCGCACTGCAAACGTATTTATGAAGAAGCAGCACTAGCCAATGCGGTGATTGATAAGGCACGAAATACAGTTTCGGGTGAAATAAAAATCGGTGCATCTGTGTCGATTGGTCAAGAGATTTTAAAGCCCAAGATCACTGAGTTTTTATCTCAATATCCCGAGCTTTCATTGCAACTTAATTTAACTAATCAACGTGTCGACTTAGTTGAAGGTGGATTTGATATGTTAGTGCGCATTGGCAAGCTTGAGGATTCGAACTTAATAGCTAAAAAGTTAGGCTGCGCGACCCGAGGGTTGTACGCAAGTCCAAAATACTTAAACGCGTTAGCAACTAAACCCGAGATTAAATCTCTAGACACATTAAATTGGCTCGTGATGAGCAGCAGTATTAGCGTGTCAGGCATTACGCTATTAAATAAACGTCAGACACAGGAAGTTAGCTTTTCGCCCAAACTGGTTGTTGATGACTTTAGTGTGATTAAGCAAGCGTGTATTGACGGGCTAGGTATAACCGCCTTACCCAATTATATGTGTCAAGATGATGTAAACTCTGGGCGTTTGGTTAAGGTATTACCAAATTGGCAATTGACGCCGTCAGATATGTACGCGATTTATCCTAGAAACCGTATAAACTTACCAAAAATAAAAATATTACTGCAGTTTTTAGAAAGTGTATTTACTGAAAAATTAGCGTGCTAGTAAAAAAGGGAAGCATATGCTTCCCTTAATGTGTGTTAGGTATAAATGGTAAATAACTCAGAGTTAACCCATAAATGCACCAAAATACTTGCGGCATAACCAAGCGCAATCACCGGTGCCCATTTTAAATGACCAAAGAAGGTATAGTAACCACGCGCCTGACCCATTAATGCCACACCCGCCGCAGAACCAATTGATAACAAGCTACCGCCCACGCCTGCTGTAAGCGTAATTAATAACCACTGACCGTGTGATAATTCAGGCGACATGGCAAGTACTGCAAACATGACTGGAATGTTATCGATAACCGCAGAAATCATCCCCAGTAATACGTTTGCCGTCGTTGCTGACATACCGCCGTATAGCGCTTCAGACATTAATGTTAAATAGCCCAAGAAACCAAGACCGCCAACACACACCACGATGCCGTAGAAGAATAATAAGGTGTCCCACTCTGCGCGTGATACTTTAGCAAATACATCAAACGGTACTACGCTACCCAATGATTTTAAGCGTCTTTCATCGCCTTTACTTTCAGCAAGCGCTTTTTTACGTGCAAGAGAGCCTGGTAATGTCATACGCAGGAAATAACCAAAGAATTGTAAATAACCTAGACCCATCATCATGCCAAGTACTGGTGGTAAGTGAAGTAGGCTATGACACAATACAGCTGTGGTTACGGTAAGTAAAAATAGGCATAAGATGCGGATGGCGCCGCGCTTTAGTTCAACATCTACTTGCGCTGCAGCTGGCTGTTTACGCTCAACAAAGAAGCTCATAATCGCAGCTGGTACAAGGTAATTAACTACTGACGGTAAGAATAACGCAAAGAATTCAAGGAATTCGACTTTGCCTGCTTGCCACACCATAAGTGTTGTAATATCGCCAAATGGACTAAATGCGCCACCCGCATTAGCTGCAATAACAATGTTAATACAGCACAAATTAATAAACTTCTTGTCGCCTTCAGCCACTTTCATTACCACAGCACACATGAGTAGTGCGGTGGTTAAGTTGTCTGCAATTGGCGAGATAAAGAATGATAACCAACCAGTTAACCAAAAAAGCACAGGATAACTAAAGCCTTTACGGATCATCCACGCGCGCAATGCATCAAATACTCTACGCTCTTCAAGTGCATTAATGTAGGTCATGGCAACTAATAGGAACAACATCAACTCGGCAAATTCTAGCAAGTTGTGTCTAAACGCAGCTTCTGTGATCCCTGGCAAGTCATTATTTACGTAATAACTACCAATTAAAATCCAAATCAAACCTGCGGCAACCAGTACTGGCTTGGACTTACGCATATGTAATTTTTCTTCAAGCATCACAAATGCGTATGCTAAAACGAAAATTGCGATACAGATGTAGCCCAGCGTGCTCGCAGTTAAATCAAGAGGAGAGCCGACCGTGGAGGCGGCCATTGAAGTCGGAGTAAACAGCATAAAGCTGAATAACAGTAGACACAAAAACAGCTTGTTATTCATGAGTGAAGCCTTGTATTAAAATTGCAGCGTTTGTTAAAAAGCGCGCGAACATTAACACAAATATTTAACAAGTTGCATAGTACAGAGGTCTAAGTGGCTAAAATATTGACAAATAGCGGAAATAGATCAAAAGAATGTGTGATTTATGAGTGCCACGCTAAGTTGACGAACGCTTAATGCTAAGTGATTGCGTCATATACAAAAATAAAGGTGATAAAGGCGGTTTAGAATAAAGTAAAATGAAAGTATCCAGCCATTTGTTAAATTAACATGTGGTGTTAACAAAAAAGCCCAGCTTAAGCCGGGCTTTTAAACGTACTATTTTGATTACCAGATGCGAACACGCTCTTCTGGTTTAAGGTAAAGTGCATCACCTTCTTTTACATCAAACGCTTTGTACCAAGCATCATGGTTACGTGGCGCAAGTGCACGGAAACGACCTGGTGCGTGAGTACCCGCGCGCAATTGGTTTAGCATGCTTTGCTCAGTGCGTTTTTCTTTCCACACTTGTGCCCACGCTAAGAAGAAACGCTGATCGCCTGTTAAGCCATCAATCACTTCGGCTTCTTTACCGTTAAGGCTTAATTTATACGCGTGATAAGCCATTGCAAGGCCGCCCACATCACCGATGTTTTCACCTAAGCTGTTACGACCGTTTACAAAGTTATCAGGAATTGGTTCGTACTTGCTGTATTGTTCAGCTAATTTGTCTGCTTTTGCTTCAAAAGCAGCACGGTCTGAATCAGTCCACCAGTTACGTTGAATACCGTTAGCGTCAGATTTCGAACCCTGATCATCAAAACCGTGACCCATTTCGTGACCAATTACCGCACCAATCGCACCATAGTTAACGGCCGCGTCAGCGTTTGGATCAAAGAATGGCGGCTGTAAGATAGCAGCTGGGAATACAATCTCATTAAACGAGCTGTTGTAGTATGCATTTACGCGCTGTGGTGTCATGCCCCAACGATTACGATCTGTTTTTTCTAGCTCTTTTGCTGCACTTTCTGCACGGAAGAATTGACGCGTGTTACGCACATTACCCATTAAATCATCTTTTGCGATTTTCAGGCCGTCGAACTCTTGCCATACATCTGGGTAACCAATTTTAGGGTTAAATGCTGCAAGTTTCGCTTTTGCGTTTACCTTAGTTTCGGCGCCCATCCAGTCTAAACCATCGATACGCTCACCAAGTGCAGTGCGAAGGTTTTCTACAAGCTCAGCCATTTGTGCTTTTGATGACTCAGGGAAGTAACGCTTTACGTATACTTTACCAATTGCAAAGCCCATTGATTCAGTGCCTGACATTGCACCAATTGCACGCTTCCAGCGTGGACGCGGCTCTTGTTGACCACTTAATTCTTTACCGAAGAATTCGAAATTATTTGCATAGATTTCTTCAGAAAGTAGGCTTGCATTACCACGGATCGCATGAAACGTTAGGTAATCTTTCCAAACGTTAATGTCTTCACCGTTAATCAGTGAAATCATGGCTTTGATTGGTTCTGGCTGAGCCATATTTAGCTGCGGTACTTTATAACCTGTTTGTTCAAAATACAGATCCCAGTTAAAACCAGGGTATTCTTTTGCAAGGTCGGTACGCTTAATTTGGTTTAATGTTAAATCGCGATTACGACGCTTTTCACGTGGCCAATGGCCTTCGGCAATTTTAGTTTCAAGCGCTAAAATTGCTTTTGCGCGCTCTTCTGTGTTGTCAACGCCAGCAAACTTAAGTGCACTTGCAATGTGCGCAACGTATGCGTCACGTGTCTTAGCAAAACGCTCACTGTCTTCAAGGTAATATGAACGATCTGGTAAACCTAAACCGCCAGCGCCCATCGACATTTCATATTGATTCGGGTCTAAACGGTTAAACCACATGCCACCGCCAATCGGTGATGACACACTTGTTAGCCACGCATTACCAAAGATACGCGTTAAGTCATCCGTGTTTTTAACTGAACCAATTTCATCAAGTAAACCTTGGATTGGCGTAATGCCTTTTTTGTTGATTGTTTCAACATCCATATACGCATTGTAGAAATCAGCAATCATTTGCTCTTCTGCATTTAGGTCTTTACGGCTTGTGATATCGTCGATGATTTCTTTAACTTGTTTTTCACTGCGTTCAGCTAGCGCAGTAAACGCACCAAAGCGCGTTTTATCCGCTGGCATTACATAGTTGTCGTACCATGTGCCACTTGCGTACATAAAGAAGTCGTCACCTGGTTTCACATCTAAATTACGAGCAGTCAGATCAACCCCAAAGCTGCCAAGTTCAGCTTTAGTTTGTGTTGCTGTTTTTGAGGCTACAGGTGCTTTCGCTTGTTGTTCTTTTTCTACTTTAGCGGTATCAGCTTGTTGGTCACCACAACCACCAAGAAACGCAGTTGCAAGTGCAACTGCAAGAATTGATTTTTTCATTAAGATTTCCCTTAGCGTTAAATATTTCTATTTTGCGTTAAAAACTGCAAAACTTAGCTTGTTTTTAACGAAAATACGTCAAGATAGCAAATAGAACACGTTTAACAACGCGCTGTTTTGTAAATAAATATGTTTTTATTGCTTAAGTTATTGTGTTTGTAACGATAATCTAGGTTCGCTCAGCGTACTAAAAGGCATTACCTGATTTCGCCCATTTTCTTTTGCACGGTAAAGTGCTTTGTCAGCATTAATAATGGCTGGTTTCAGTAATGACTCAATTTCACACACACCAAAGCTTGCCGTTATTGATAAGGCATCATGTGTATGCGAGCTAATGATGGTGCTTTCGATTTGCTTGCGTACTTTATCAATTAAGGCAAATGCTTGGCTTTCGCTGTGATTAGGCAGGGCAATGATAAATTCTTCACCGCCAAGTCGCGCGACGATGGCATTATCTGGCGTGAATTTTTGCAATATATCGGCAAAAACCACAAGTACTTCATCACCTACTTGGTGTCCGTATTTGTCGTTAAACTTCTTAAAAAAATCAATATCAGCAATGGCAATACAAACAGGACGGGTTCGCGTATCATCAGTTAATACCGCTTCGGTAGCTTGGTCAAAGTAACGTCGATTATAAAGTTGCGTTAGCGGGTCGGTATTTGCTTGCACTTGCAGCGCTGCCTGTTGCTTTTCTATGCGCTCTAACACACGAATACGGTACGAAATAATAAACGCTAACATAAATGATTCGAGCATAATGCCAATGCCGACACCGTGACTTGTCACATAAGTATTTGGTAATAGGCCTTTATAATAGCCGATGGCTAATAGGTTAAAAGTGAAAAACAAACCGTGACCAAATAAGAAGTATTTTGCCAACGGATTCCCTTTTTTTAAAATAGAGAGACTGACACTTAACGTCACCACAATCATTATTGCGGCTAATGTGCTTGCTGGTTTTAACGCTGCAATAATATCAAATACGCCAAACACTAAATCAGATACCAGTAACAGTAAAACAAACATAAGTGCTTTGTGCTCAGTCGGGTATAGGCGTTTGGTTTCAAAAATACTGATCATAAATAGGATCAGAAAGCTTGGCATGGTAAGTAGCGAAAGGTGTAGATGCATCATGGATTTGCCGTAAATGCCAAATAAGGTTGCTAAAAAACCATAGGAAAGGGCAATCCACGTTGTACCCGAGACTAAATACAGCGCATAGAAAATATTTTCTTTTTTACGTGATGATAAAAACAATATGACGTTGTAAAACATCAGCGCCAACAGCATGCCGACCATGATGGCAATATCATAATTTTCGCTTACAAGGGCATGTTTAGATTGTGTTTCATCGTATATGGCAAGCGTAAACCATTGGTGTGAAAATACATCACTTTTTAAGTAAACCTGATACCGTTCGTTAGGCGAAAGTATTAAAGGAAACACTGCGGTTCCACCATATAACATTTCATGAGCTTGATTGTTTTCTAGGTCAATCGAATGGCGTATTTGTGTGTTGCTGTCACTAATTAGATAAAGGGTTAACTGCTCGGTGTGGTAAGCCTCTGGCACATGCAAAAACAGTTGTTTTTTTACAGCCGAGGAGTTGTGCAAAGCAAATCGAACCCAAGTTGTTTTTGCATTTGTACCTAGGGTAAGTCGGTTGGTTGCACTGGAAAACGGCGCATTTTGAATATCAGCGATACTATGTGTACGAGATTCATCAATATAATAATGCGTATCAAATTGCGTTAATGCAATTGGATCTTGGTTTACTGTAATTTGGGCATTTGCTGAAAAACTAAAAAATAATAGTAAAAATACCAACATGGCAGCTAAAGGCATCTTCTTTTTTTGGTATTTATAGCCTTAAATAAACCGAAAAACTAACACACTTTATTACAGCAGTTCGTGTTACAAGGACAGCCTTTCGCCTTCGTTCATAATATAAAACTGACTGTCTGATTCAATGATTTTCAAGTTGTGTAACAGCCTAAAAAGTGCGGAGTGAGAACTGTGATCGCCCATTTGCCAACTAGCATTGCCATAACCCCAAGGAATGGTTACTTTGCAGTTAAGATCGTTTGCCGCCACAATAGCGTCTTCTGGTCGTGTGTGTACATAGCGATACCAAGTTTCGTGCTCTTGGTGAAAGTAAGATGCGATTGGTAGTAAGCACACGTCGATATCTCCATATTGACGTTGAATATCTTTAAAATGATCTGAATAACCTGTGTCGCCGGCAAAAAATAAAGTTTTGCCGTTTTCTTCTAATACCCAACCGCCCCACAGTGCCTGATTATCGTCATTGTATAAAAAGGGCACCCAAATTCGACTATTAAAATGATGAGCAGGCACAAAGTGGACTTTGGTTTGTGCAACGAGATGCGTTGTAAACCAATCCATTTCGTGAATGGTGTAGTGGTTGCGGTCAAAGTGCTTGGCAAAATTTAGCGGCACCAAATATTTTGGTTTGTTGCCAATTAACGCAATATCGTGCTTATTAAAATGATCATAATGTAAGTGGGAATATAACACTGCGTCGACATCGCTTAGGTTTTGCACTTTGCTTTTGGGTGATTGACGCTCAAAGCCATTCGCCATCTGAAACGCCCAATTTACAGGCCAATCAAATTCATCAAATACCGGATCAAATAAAAATCGCTTGCCGGATGGCGTTTTAATTTCAAAGCTTGCATGACCAAGCCAGTGAATTTGATAGCCTGAGTGTGTTGTTAGTTTTGGGTTTTTACCTCTGTATTGGCAGTGCTCCATATCACTTTCGCAGTGAATATCGTCAGTAGGAGGGTAGCAATTTTCATCACAGCTATAGGGGTATGTTTTATTACCGGGGTAGCGATTGATATAGCGCCCTTGCTTTAGGCTTGCTCCGTCTGCGTTAAGGTTATTTATTGTTGTGATCTTGTTTGATGCACAACCTGCGAGCAGCGAAATCAGAGCGCAGATCGTTAATTTATACCTAGAACTCATTAATATTTTTATGATTATGTAAATGAATTATCTCGGGCGAAGTGTAATGGCAGTTTGCGGCATTTGTAAAGCAGCCAGCACACTGTGGCAGTCACTAATGCTAATACCAAGGCTTGAACTGCGCCAATTACAAAACTAAGGCTCAAGGCAAAACCAAAAACACATTCCGCACGATATGATTTTACGATACACGCAATCACAGCGATGCCAATAATTAACATTACAGTGTATAACTCCATTGCCCAATAGTAACTGCCCGCAAGGGTTGCACCATAGTTAAATGAAAATACAAATCCGATTAGTGCGTAGGTGGTTGCTTTACCACGATTCACAGTCGTACTTTGAAGGCGTTTTCGCATTAAAAGCAAACAGCACAATGAAAAAATAGGCATGATAATCAGTGAAAACCAAGATGGCACATCAAGTAGGTAAGGCGCATCCAATACACCAATAAATACAATCTTAGGATTAAAGTAATGCCAGCACAAAACAGCAGCTTGTAACAATGCTACTAACACAGTAACGCACCATAGAAATTTATTTTTTATCATAGGAATTCTCGTTTGGTGTTTTTATTAACTATGGCAACAATTAAGCCAAAACGAAAGTTATTGAAAATCAGTGGCTTAAATTTCAGGTGATATGTGTATGTTAGTTTTTTTGTTAGATTTTAGGCAAATAGGCCAGTGAGTTAGCTTTTTTCACAACGATTAATGGTATAATTTTTCGCATGTGCTTTTCACTTGTAACCTCATGTCATTTTCAGCATTTAACCTAAATTCTCACTTGTCCGAGACCTTAACGCGATTGGATTACCATACGGCCACGCCTATTCAATCATTGGCTATTCCAGAGATTATGGCCGGCCACGATATCATTGCGCACGCGCAAACAGGAACCGGTAAAACGGCAGCGTTTATGTTACCCATTATCGATAAGCTGTTATCACGTCAGCCGATATCGAATACGGTAAGTGCCTTAATCTTAGTGCCAACACGAGAGCTTGCGCAACAAGTTGCAAAGGCGAGTACTCAGTACAGTGAAAACTGCGGATTGAACGTTGCGTGTTTGTACGGTGGCGCAAATATTGGACCACAAGAAAAACAACTTAAACAAGGCGCGCAAATTGTTGTAGCAACGCCCGGCCGTTTACTCGATCATTTGATTAAAGGCACACTTTCGTTGTCAGATTTAGCGTATTTAGTGTTCGATGAAGCAGATCGTATGCTGGATATGGGGTTTATGGGTGAAATTAAGCGCATAATGCGTCATGTGCCACTAACACGACAAACCTTGCTATTCTCGGCAACGGTTGATGAGCAAGTACTCAATAATGTATCGCAATGGCTAAATGAGCCAAAACGTGTAGGGGTAGATGCTCCTAACACCGCAGCGACCAAAGTTGAGCAATTATTTTATGCGGTAGACGAAGAACGAAAGCGCGAGTTAATCGCTTACACCATAGGAAAAAACAACTGGCATCAAGTGTTGGTGTTTACGCGTACCAAAAATTATGCCGATGAACTTGCGAAAGAACTCAATAAAGACGGTTTACCAACCACGGCTATTCATGGCGACAAATCTCAAGGCGCACGAAATAAAGCGCTAGAGCAGTTTCGAGCCGGCGAGTTACGTGTTTTAGTGGCAACCGACGTTGCGGCGCGTGGCATCGATATTCCGAGTTTGGATTATGTGATTAATGCTGAGTTGCCGTATATCGCTGAGGATTACGTACACCGCATTGGGAGAACTGGGCGTGCAGGTAAAGCAGGAACTGCAATTTCACTGGTGAGCCTAGACGAAAATTGGTTGTTGGAAGAAATTGAAGTATTACTGGATGAACGTTTAA
Organism: Pseudoalteromonas spongiae UST010723-006; assembly: GCF_000238255.3. NCBI lineage: Bacteria > Pseudomonadati > Pseudomonadota > Gammaproteobacteria > Alteromonadales > Pseudoalteromonadaceae > Pseudoalteromonas > Pseudoalteromonas spongiae. The sequence goes on along the minus strand of NZ_CP011040.1, from coordinate 992,866 downwards.
CCCCACAATGGTTAACGGGATTTGAGCCGGATTTAACCCGAGAGCCAAAAGACGATAGAAAAAACACAACAAAATCTCGCAAACAGCGAGATAAAAAGCGTATTTTAGGTCAACGCAGTAATCGTCGCCGTAAAAAAAATTAACGGTGCACATGGTTGTTTCTAAATTTAATGGTCGTTAATTACGACAGTAATTTATCTAAAAGCGCGTTTTACGCGCTTTTTTGTTTGCCTTGGTAATCCGTTACGAGTAGATAATTAGGGTCTGTTGAACTTTGCTGTCCTATTTTTGTTCTTTTAGAGCGTGCTTTTATCGCGGCGCTAGATGTGTGGCTCAGTAATCTAAGTGAATACCGAGCAAACCTTCCGCGTCGTGCCTTCGCCCCTTACCTAAATCCATTTAAGTAAAAATGAGAAATGTAGGTTCAATAGAACCCTTAGGCAGCGCTTGATTGGCTTTTCTACTGTGTTATCGGCTAACTCACATAGAATAACTATGCCACGCAGCCTCTGCCTTGTATAAAAGCCAATCAAACAGCTGCAAAAACGAACTTGAAAGGTCAACAGACCCTAATTTGTATAAATAAATATTGTTTTGCTGAAATTAAACTATTGTGAAAGAGGAGTCGTATCATTTAACTGCTTTGCTTGCCAAACTTAGGGATGCACACAATGCTAAAAAACCTACCGATTGTTCTTAAGCTCCTTCTTATTTTGCTTATTCCCAGTGTGCTTAGTGGATTTTTAATTTACCAATTAAATAAAAACAGCGAAGTACAAGTGACAGCTCAAACTCATATAAACGAGGTTATTGAGTTAACACAATTACTTAATAATTTAGCACATAACTTTGCGGTAGAGCGCGGGTTGAGTGCCGGGTACTTAGGTTCTGGTGGCACTCAAGGTAAACAAGCATTGCAATTGCAACGTAAAAATGCCGATAGCGCAGCTGACGCACTCTTATTGAAAATCGATAAGATACAGTCACTTTCACTGAACAAACATTCACTCGACGTTATACAGCAATTACAAAAGACGCTTTCTGAACGCATGAACATAAGAGAAAAAGTGGATGCACTAGTACCTGACTCTGGCTTTTTTCACTTTTATTCTGCAATTAACGCAGATGCCATTACCTTGACTGAAAAGCTATCGGTTTATATTACTGAGCCAGAGTTGTCAGCTAAATTTAAATCGTCAATTCAGTTAATTTGGTTAAAAGAGCATTTGGGTCAAGTGCGCGGCGCCTTAAACGGGGTATTTGCAAAAGGTGATTACACGCCACAGCGTGCAGAAGCCGTAAATCGCTTTTTAGCCGAAATACGAAAGCGTGAAAAGCAGTTTACCCATTATGCCAATAACGATTATTTGAAGCGTTTTGAGGCGCTAAAAACTGACCCACAAGTGGTAAACGTAAAGGCAATGACCGCTACATTTACTAATAACGTTGAACTTAGGAACGATAAAAAATCATTACTGCTGTTACTCAGTCAAGACGCTTTGAGTACGCAGTCAATTGATGAGGTGAGTGCGATTGTATTGAATATGAAGCCGTATTTACCCGCGCATGTATTTTCGGCGCTTCTAAATGATGTGAGCCGATTAAGCGCTGATCGAGACATTACAGGTAATCAAAAAAGCGCCATTAGTAAGCGACTCGCTACCGCCGTTATCTTGCCACATGTTGATGCAAAAACCTGGTTTGCCAGTGCAACGGACGAAATAAAATTGGTTAATGGGCTTATTAAGGCCTTGGCAACTGAAATAACTAATACTGCAAAACAAAATTTAAATAGCACAGAGCAGGCATTACAAAATGCGTTATATACAGCGCTTGCATTTTTACTGGTCAGTTTAATTATTGGTTTTGTAATTGCGCATTCATTTAAAAAGGCGTTGAACATCATTCAACTAACGATTCAGCAAATACAACGAGACAACGATTACAGTTTACGAATTGCAGTTAATCAACACGATGAAATAGGTCAAACCGCTAAAAGTATCAACGCATTACTTGAAAACTTAGGCAATGCGTTTAGTGAAATAGGCAATATGAGTAATGCGTTAGCGAATGGCCAATACAACCAAATTAACTACAGCGGAAAGTACAATGGTGACTTGGCAAAGGTAGTATCGCAAATTGAAACAGCAGGCAATCAGGTAGGCATAGGCGTTGGGGAAATACGAAAGGTGATGTCGGCGGTAAAAAAGGGTGACTTTTCAAATACCATTAGTAGGAATTTACAAGGACAGCTTGGGCAACTAAAAGATGATGTAAACAGCACGGTTCAAACCTGTAATCGCTCATTTAGTGCAATATCAACCGTTGTTAATGATTTAGCGTGTGGCAATTTAAGCAATCAGTATACTAACCAACTACAAGGGGAATTTGCGGTTTTACTGGATTCGGCTATCGATTGTCGCGATACGTTACAGCAAATTATTGAAAAAGATATTCAACAGCTGGTGGATTGTGCGACGTCAGGCGAGTTAGATGTATCTATTAATGAGAAAAATAAACAAGGCGGCTTTTTAACCCTTACGCAAAGCATTAACAAATTACAACAGATTAACCGCAATGTGATAGATGAAGTCGACAAAGTTTTTGACAATTTAGCACAAGGTTACTTGGCAGTAACAATAGACGGGGAATATGAAGGTGCGTACGCACGCTTACAACTTAACGCTAATAAAACCATTTCTACGCTTAATCACATCATCGAGAATGAAATTACAGAAATAGTGCAAAGTTGTTTATCGGGCGAATTGACGAAACGTATAAATACTGAAGACAAATCAGGTTTTTTCTTGTCGCTAAGTAATTCGTTAAATAACTTAGTAGCGCTTAATCAAAATGTTATCAGTGAGCTCAACTCGGTTGCTAATGCGCTGGCGAACGGCAATCTAAGCATACATGTAAATGGCAACTATAGCGGTGAATTCAACACCCTAAAAATGAATATAAATAAATCACTTGAACAGCTAAGCCAAGTTATAGAGGTCGAAGTTCAAGATGTTATCAGCGCGTTACAGTTAGGCAACTTAGATAAACGCATTGATAGCGCCAATAAACAAGGTTGCTTTTTACAACTAAGTGATGGTGTAAATGAGATTATTGTTGTTGTTAGCCGAGTACTCAACGATTTAGACCACCTATTTGAAAGCTTGGTTGCGGGAGATCTAAGAGCCAGTGTTACGACTCACTATGATGGTCAATTTAAACGTTTGAAAGATAACGCAAACACCTCAGTTGGTAAGTTGAACTCGCTGTTATCAAATTTACTAAACCTAGCGCAGTCTGTGTCGAATAGTGTGCATGAAATTGCGCATGCAAATGAAGATTTGAGACGCCGAACTGAATCCCAGGCAAGCGCGGTAGAACAAACGAGTGTGAGCGTGCAGCGAGTGCATGAATCAGCAAAAGTCGCGCAATCTAACTTACTGGATACCGAGCAACTAATGCTAACGATGCAAACTAGTGCGCAAAACGGGCAGGTTATTGCGCTTGAGGCAAAAGAAACGATGCAACAAGTGAGTGCGTCGAGCGACCGTATTAAAAATATTATTGGAGTTATCGATGAAATTGCGTTCCAAACTAATTTGCTTGCACTGAACGCGGCGGTAGAAGCTGCACGAGCGGGGGAGCACGGTCGCGGTTTTAGTGTGGTGGCAAGCGAAGTAAGAAGCCTTGCACAACGTAGCGCACAATCCGCGAACGAAATAAAATCGTTGATTACATCGAGTGTTGAGCAGGTATCACATGGTAACTTGCATGTTGATCAATCAAGTGAAGCACTTGTCGGTATCGCACACTCGATTACTAATGCTAACGAGAAAATGGAAGAAATTGCCGAAGCAAATAAACGACAAACAGCAAGCTTTAATGAAATAAAATTTGCTGTTACAAATATTGAAGAAAGTACGCAACAAAATGCCGCAATGGTAGAACAGATTGCCAGCTCTGCAGCCGCGCTAAATGAAGAAACCAAGCGCATGGTGGATGAAGTGAACTTTTTTAAAGTTGGATAGCAACATAGTTTGCTATCCATTGAATGTGTTAGCTAAGAGTGACGAGGAAATGCAGTCTGTTAGTGACTTATTTAATAAAATAACCGATTGCTTGCCATTTTCCATCAATCAATGTCATAGACAAGGTTTCGATACTTTCGCGCTTATTTTCATACTGTGTGCTAAATTGCATTACTTGGTATGTGCCATCTGGCATACCTGGCAGGCTAGTGTGACGAGTACTATCAAGCGGGCTTCGCTTTACGACTTTACCTAATGGGGTGCGTACTTGCTCTAGGGCAAGTTGCCACTGTGCTTCACTGACTTGATTTTTAAAGCGATCACTGGTGTCTTGCCACGAAGCCTGATAATCGCCACTATCAATCAGTTCAAGCCAGTTATTTGCACTTTGTTCATAGGCTTTGTCGTTAGCTACGGCACTGAATGCGATAAAACAAATAAGGATCAATAATTGTTTCATTGTGAAATACCTTTTTCTTAAAACTGTCATCACGTTAGCAAAATGTTGAAATAATAAATAGTATTAAAACAGTGCGTTAATAATTTGATGTGCATGTTTTAACGCTTTTCCAAATTCTTACAAACGTAACGTGTCGCCCTAAAATGAATACGCTTTTAATCGAACTTATTTAAGCGTTATTTCAATAATGAGGGTTTTAGTATGGATTTGGTGTTTTATAAAAATTATTTATTATCAATTGCTTAGATAAAGTTCATGCGTAATGCCGTATGTCACTTATTGTCTCTGTAATTTCACTTTATAACGGTGTAGGCAAATATGAATCATTCATATGTGATTAAATGTGAATAACCTTTTTTAAAGTGTGGGATTAGATTAAAATTACACTTTCACCTTAACGTTTTAACGTTGTCGTACTGCGTATTTATCGGGCTGGTTCAACTTAAATAATCAGCGGTAGTCATGCAACAGTTTAGTCAAATAAATTACATTACCTTATGGATAATTACCTGTTTAGTCAGGGCGAGCAGCCAGAGAAAACACAAAAGTCTAAAACACTTAAATGGCATATTTTGATCGTGGATGATGATAAAAATATTCATGATGTAACCAAATTAGTGCTTGAAGGCAAAGAAATATTGGGGCGTACAATTAGTTGCACAAGTGCGTTTTCATCTGAGCAAGCTAAAACACTATTGATGTCCGATACTAATTGGGCATGTGTATTTATTGATGTCGTGATGGAGTCTACCCATGCAGGATTGGAGCTGGTTAACTGGATCAGAAATACACTTAACAATCACTTAGTAAGGTTATTAATTCGTACAGGGCAAGCGGGTTATGCACCCGAGCAAGAAGTGATTGAAAAGTACGATATAAATGATTATCGAACAAAAACCGAGTTAACAGCGACTAAGTTGGTAAGCTGCACGTATGGGGCGCTACGCGGATTTCGCGACTTAAACACAGTTGAAAAATCCCTGAAGTCATTTCGCAATTTAATAGAAGTGTCTGGTGACTTACTTAAAATTCAGAATATAAACGATTTTGCATGTGCGGCCCTTGATAACTTTCTATCGTTAATGGAAGTGGAAAGTTCGGCAATTTACATAATGCGCCATGAAAATGATATCTTTAATCAATCTCATAAAATACTGCTCGCAAGTTCTGGTCGCTTTAACGAACTTAAAAAAGCTAATCAACCATTCCCTAAAAACGTTAATGCTATTGTGGAAGAAGCGCTGAGCAGTAGCCACAGTCACTTTTCAGACGACTATTATGTGGCATGTATCAGCACATCTAGCGATTCGAAAGCAGTGCTGTATATTGAATTTGATCATCAACCCAGTGACTTTAAAGCCAGCATCGCGGAACTATTTATAAATAATATTGCGTTGATGCTTGAAAGTTTAGTACGCCAACATCAAACACAAACTACACAAAAAGAGTTACTTTATATTGTGGGTGATGCAATAGAAGCACGTAGCAAAGAAACAGGCAGTCATGTTAAGCGCGTTGCCGCAATGGCTGAGTTTATTGCGATAAAAGCGGGGTTACCAGATTCGCTATGTGATGCAATACGCATTGCTGCGCCGTTACACGATATTGGAAAAACGACCATTCCTGATGCCATTTTGCATAAGCAAGGTGAGCTTACGCAAGATGAGTTTGAGTTAATTAAAACGCATGCTGAAAAGGGCGGCCAACTGCTCGATAAATCAAGTATGCCAATTGCAAAACTAGGCGCAACGATGGCGCGTTTTCATCATGAAAATTATGACGGTAGTGGTTATCCGCAGGGGCTTAAAGGTGACGATATTCCACTTGAAGCACGTATTGTCGCAATTGCGGATGTAATTGATGCTCTGGGCAGTGTACGAAGTTATAAAGCGCCGTGGAGCGATGATCAAATTCGTCAGTATGTTGAGCAAAATGCGGGTATTAAGTTTGACCCGCAGTTCGCAAAAATCGCAACAGATCACTTTTGTGAGTTAGTAGCGATAAAACACCAAATCAGCGACGATCCACCTTTTGATAGTTAGCGTCGGTTTTTATATTTTAACTTCGCTTTTGCGCCCTTTTTATAAAGATAGGGGCGCAGGGCACGTCGCAATTTTGGAAATAGATAGGCGAGGGTGGTTAGCTTGCCGCTAAACCATGGCATAGCGCTTTCTTCACTGTCGTTTATCGACAATGCGATAATCTCATTTGCAACCTCTAATGCGCTGCTCATTGGCTGCGAATATACAATGTCTTCAACGTGATCAATCTCATCCATTATAAAACCAGTATCAATTGGACCCGGTGACACTACCGCCACTTTAACCTGGTGAGGCTTAAGTTCATCGTGTAGCGCATAACTAAATGCCCTTAGTGCAGCTTTTGTTGCTGAATAAACCGCGGCACCTTGCAATGGCGCGCGTCCCGCTAACGACCCTATCATAATTACCGCGCCATTATTTGATTGTTTGAGCTGTTCTAAACATAGGTGAGTGAGTGTTAGCGGCGCATTTAAGTTCACATTCACCATATTTGAAACCTGAACTGGCGTTAGTTTTTCAAAATCGCCGCGATGGTGTAGCCCTGCATTATTCACGAGCACATCGATTGCACCAAAGGTGTCGACCACTTGCGTTACTAGGGTTTCAAGGCTTGATATCTCGCCAATATCACAGGGAAATACCGCAGCATGACCATATTGATTAATTTCAGTTGCCAGTGCTTCAAGGGGGGCTTTGTTTCTAGCAACCAATGCAACGTTAGCCCCAAGTTTGGCAAATTGCTTTGCAGTTTCAGCGCCTACACCTTTCGAAGCACCTGTTATTAAAACGGTTTTATTTTTATAGTTATTCATTTCGTCAGCCATTCAAGGTACATTAGTGCAAGATTGTTTTAATTTATCGTAAAAAGTATGGAAACTCTATTAGGACTTTTTGCGCTGGTGTTTGCTGTGTTTATGTTGGGCGGGTTAATCGTTGCCTGGTACAGCTTTGTTAAATTACGCAGCGCCGACGCAAAAATAAAGGAATTAACGCTCGCGGTATTACATTTAAAATCGCTCGTTAAAAAGTTAAGCGAAACGAATACACTACGCGTAACATCTGAAGAGTCAGCGCAAGAATCTGTTGTCGAACAAAGCGCAGAAAACGACACGCACGCTGCCTATGATTCACAACCGCAAACACCACAGGTGGATAGCACAGGTAATGTGAGCGTAGCGCTGGCAACTCACCAACAGCAGGTAAAAACCTCGTCAAACGAAAAACCAAGACCTAAGCCCAAGCCTTTAGAGACTGTAAGCTTAGCGCAGCGATTGGAGCAATTTTTAGCAAACAACGGTTTGCTCTGGATTGGTGCTGGTATTTTAGCGCTCGGTGGTATTTTCCTCGCCAAGTACTCAATAGAATCAGGACTTATTTCAATTACGTTACGCCTAATTTTGGGTGGTGTGTTTGCTTTGGCATTAGTGATATTGGCGGAATATTTGTATCGCAAACACGGTGCCAGCAATCATGTTACGAACACCAGTGCTGCACTTGCCAGCGGGGGCATTATTACTGGGTTTGCATTGGTACTTGCTACCTTTAGTTATTATCATTTTATCTCGCCTGTTGTTGCCTTTGCTGCACTTGCAGCAATTTCTTTAATCGCTACTGCGCTTGCATTACGGTTTGGTCCACTGCTTGCGGTGATAGGTATTATTGGCGCATATACGGTGCCAGCTTTGGTTAATACTGGCAGCAACAATGTGTTTGCCTTACTAATGTACGTTAACTTTGTATCAATTGCGGCGATTTGGGTTGCCAATAAAGTCAAACGAGAGTGGCTGTGGTGGCAAAGTTTTGTCGGACATTTTGTATGGCTTACGATTAGTGTTGCGATTGCAGATAAAAGCGATATTTGGATAATTGTAGCGACCATGGCAATTGCATTTTACCTGTATGTATTATCCAGTGTGCTAGGTTGGCGCTTAACTAATAAAAACGTAACGCCACTAGCAATAAAAGTACTATTAATGCCACGCAAAGAGCAATTAGCCTTAGTGCTTAACATACTACTGCTAGTACTGTTTTATAGTTTGCACGGCTTTAGTAGCAGTTTGTTGATTGTAAGTGTGTTATTAAGTGCACTTTGCATGTATTTGCCACTAAGGCACAGTGCATTTGATTCTTGGCCGTTTGTATCGTTAATCTTCAGTTGTTTTGCGATAGTAAGCTATCCTATCGCGCATCAGCTCGATGACCCTATGCTAGTTTTTAGTAGTGTATTTTTATATGCGCAATTAGTGGGTGTAGCGTATTTTGTGTATAGCGTGGTAATGCAAAAACTATTTATAAAGCGTGCCAGTTTTAGTTTGTTGTTAGGCGTTGCGCCGCTGTTGGTGTTTGCCGTGTCGTACATAGTAACGCCGCAAACAGTTGAAACAACCTTATACCCACTTTGGACGGTATACCTAATGGTGATGGCAGGCTATGCGCTATGGCAAATAACTAAAGCGCATCATGCGCTAGCAACGATCACGTTTTGGCTTACTGCGAACAGTTTTTTAGCGTTAGTATTTACCATGTGGTTGAATGCTAGTACGTTATCGTTGGCTATTTGTGCACAACTAGTGTTAATTGCTTATGGGCAACAGCGTTTTAAAGTCGAGTTGCCGTTGTGGCTGAGTAAAATAGCTCTGTCACTAGTGCTTATGCGTATCACGCTCGCTCCTTGGACTCAGCAGTACAGTAATGAGCTCGTATTTGGTGTGCACTGGAGTTTAGTGGTACTGCCCATGATGTTTGCCATGGTGTTTTATGCTTATCGGTTACATTCCAATTCTGAACTTAAAAAGTGGTATGAAGGCGCATTACTGCATTTAATCGCGTTATTTGTAACGACCGAAACCAGTTATTTCTTAGTTGGTCATTACCCTGATTTTAGTAACTTAAACTTCGCAGAACTTTGCGTGTTATCAATGAACTGGTTGATACTAGCCGTGGTTTATTGGTGGCGATTCAAAATCAGTTCGCGCTCTTTATATTTGTACGCTGGCTGTGCGCTGGCTGCGGCAAGTGGTTTGTGTCATTTAGCTTTGAATACGCAGTATAATCCGTTCTTAGAAGCTATTTTGATTGGTGATATCTTCTTGTTTAATTGGTTAATGGTGATGTGGGCTGTGCCTGCGGTGATAATTGGTCTTGTGTATTACTTTGATATTGTGCCAAAGCAGTTAAAACTTAATAAAAACAAAGTGTTGTTGCCAATAGCTTCAGGATTTAGCTTTTTATTTATAAACGGTGTTGTGCGCAGCTATTTTCAAACCGATCACATACATCTTTCGTTACCAACGAGTCAAGCTGAGATTTACAGTTATTCGGTTGTGTGGTTAATTATCGCGGCAGGATTTATTTTGTTCGGGCAGCGTATTGCTAGGTCTGTGGTTTACCAAGCGGGGTTTGCAATTTTACTTGTGGTTATTTTAAAAGCCTTCCTATTTGATATGGCCCACTTAGACGGGTTGTATCGTGCGATTTCGTTTATTGGTTTAGGTTTGTCGTTAGTTGCGTTAGGCTGGCTATTTACGCGATTTAAATTAGTGTCTGAAGAGGCGCCTCAATGATTGTATTGATCATAATTTGCTTTTTTATGTGGCTTTTTATGCTTTGGCTTACGTATTCAAAACGACTAAATAGCGTTGAGCATTTAATTGAGCATCAAGATAGCAAGCTGATTGTACGCGATACGCCGATTGCACGTTTGATTAAAGGCCTTGCTGTCACAGTGTCGGTTGATGAAATTCGTGCAATTGAAGCTACCAATACGCATGTGTTTTTGCGCACAGCAAAAAGTTCGGTCGATATTTTTATCAATCACCGTTTTATAAATCAAGTGCTTGATCATTTAGGCAACGAGCTGAGCGAAATAGAAATAAAAGACCGTCGTCCGATTGGCAAGTGATATTTTGTTAGTATGTTGATTGTTAAGTAAACTGGCGGCGCTTAAAGTGCTACCAGTTTACGATTCACTTCGGGATTAGGTGTTCTGCCTAATTATTAAAGGCTATTCGTTAATCGCGCTTTTTAGTTTCGAGCCTGCTTTAAACGCTACTTTATTTTGTCCGGCTATGGTGATCTCTTCTCCAGTTTGTGGGTTACGCCCTTGCTTTTCTGGATGATAACTCAATGAAAAACTGCCAAACCCTGGTAATTGTACTAAGTCACCTTCTGATAATGATTGAGTGATTGTCGCAACTAAACTCTCCACAACACGTTTAGCGGTCGTTTTTGGCATGTCGTTGTTTTTTGCGATGAGTTCAATAAGTTGGGATTTATTCATAATAGCGCCCTTAAAAAGCGGCAAAGGCTAACTATGTCTTATGCTCGAGTCAAGTATTTAGCGCCTTTTACGCTGTATTTGAAAAATTAACGGTTAATGATCCAATTTATTATTTAAAGCGTAATTAGTACTAAATTCCTATTTTTTGATGTCTGAGGTGTTTATGGAGCTATTAGTTTCGGTTTTGGCATATCAAAAAGCACGTGATGAAGGACGAAAAGATCCTGCAATACAGGATTATGAATGGGCTGAGGAAAACCTAAGTTACTTTGAAAGCCACAAATGTGAACTTGGATTTTGCGATTCAAATGAGCCAAGACACTCACATTTCGATTAGAGGGCATGTTACGCTCCAGTGAATTTGTCGCTTTTTCAAGCAATAATTGTTTTCAAGGCGTGACATCGTTTACGTTGCCAGGCATATTTTACCGCTTAAAATCGTATTTTACCGTTTATCACTTTTAGTTTTTCAAAGTGTTTCAGGTTGTTATGGTTTGTATATCAAAACAACTAAAAACGAGTAAAACTATGAAATCAGAAAATGCAATTAGCGCGATTGGCGATACATTTTTAGCCCCTACCAAGGCGTTTAACGGCCTAAAAGATGCAAAAGGCTGGTCATGGCTTGCGATGGTATTATTATTTGTGTTTGGTATCTCGGCACAAGTTATTTACTTTAACTCTGTTGACCAAGCATATTTTGTTGAACAACAAATTGCTACGATGGAACAAAGTGGCGATTACAATCCTGCGGAACTTGAACAAGCTGAAGCGATGACCGCACAGCAATTTCCAATGATGTGGATTTTCTCTGCAGTCGGTGTGTTAATTGGCATTCCAACTATCTTCTGTATTTTTGCTTTGTACTACTATTTAATTGGGAAGCAAGACCCAGAGTGCCATATGACATTTGGTGATTGGTTTGGTTTTACCGCTTTTACGAGCTTGCCAACAATTTTTGCAGCAATTGGTACCATGGCATTGGTGTTAACTGCCTCAAGCGGTGAAATTCCTGCAACAGTACTTACATTCTCTTCACTAAACCAACTTATTTTTGGCTTTGACGCTAACCACGCATTTGCGGGTTTACTTGAGAGTATCAATATTTTCTCAATTTGGTCTCTTGCGCTGACGTATATTGGATTAAAGTCATGGACTAACTTTAACAACAACAAAGCAATGCTATTTGCATTACTACCAAGCATTTTAATTTATGGTATTTGGGCAATTATTGCAGCACTTTAAGGTGCTGCTTTGCTTTGGGGTTGAATATGAAAAAAATTATTATCGTAGTAGTCGCGGTGGCAGCATTTGTCGCCATGATTGTAAGCCAACAAATCAAGGGCGATGGTAAATTACCAGAGATAAAAACCACGCTAACTGAAAAAGGAAAAATAAAAGATTCTATTTTAGCGTCGGGTACCTTGGTTTTTAACACCCAAGTGCAATTGCGCTCAGAAGTAACCGGCCGTGTTGAAAAAGTATTTGTAGAAGAAGGGCAGCGTGTTGAGAAAGGCGACATGTTAATGCAGCTTGATACCGAAGCCTTTGAAGCCGAAGTGGACCGTTATCAAGCCTTAGTAAGACAAAGCGAAATTGATATTGAGCGTGCGCAAACAAGTCTGAAGAATTTAATCTCTCAGCTCAACCGTCAAAAAGAACTCTTCGATGTAGGACTATCGCAGCAAGAAGTTTACGATAACATTAAAAATGCAAAAGAGCTGGCTGAAATTGATGTTTCGGCGCGTAAAGAATCGCTAAATCAAGCTAAAGCGTCACTGTCAATTGCTGAAGATCGTTTAAGTAAAAGTGTGTTTAGAGCAACAATGAGTGGTTTATTAGCGTCGGTTGATATTAAAGAAGGCGAAACTGTGATTGCAGGTACCACCAATATTGTTGGTTCAGATCTGATGTTATTGGCCGACCCAAGCAAAATCCTCGCTGAGCTAAAAGTAGACGAAACAGATATTGCCAGCATTAAATTAAACCAAGAGGCAGAAATTTACGCTGCGGCCTACCCAAATAAACCATTTGTTGGCAAAGTCATTCATATTGGTACGTCAGCCAAGCAATTTGTTGGCTCACAAGGACGTTCATTTAAAGTGAAAGTACTGTTAAACGACGATGAACGCACTTTGTATGCAGGTATGAGTTGCCGTGCAGAAATTGCAACAGCGATTGGTAAAGATGCCATTAAAATTCCAATTGAAGCAGTACACAGCGAAGATGAAAATCACTATGTTTGGGTGTTAAACGACGATAAAACAGTCACTAAGAAAGCGGTTGAGCTCGGTGTTTCATCAGATATTGAACAAGCAATTGAAAGTGGTCTTGAAGAAAAGCAAACGGTTGTAGTAGGGCCAGCGCGCGCAGTTAGCAAACTAAAAGAGGGCGATAAGGTAAAGCTGAAAACAGCTGATAAGGATGCTAAAGATGTCAGTGATCGCGCTTAGTAATATTTGCAAAGAATACAAAATGGGTGAACAAAGCTTTCTGGCTTTGGATAATGTAAGCGTAAACATTGAAGAAAATGAGTATCTTGCGATTATCGGTCCATCGGGCTCAGGTAAATCGACCCTAATGAACATTATAGGCTGCTTGGATGTCGCAAGTAGCGGCGAGTATGTGTTGCAAGGTAAACCAGTAAAAAAAATGACTGAAACTGAGCTCGCAGGACAGAGAAATAAAAGCGTTGGCTTTATTTTTCAGAGTTTCAACCTTATTCCTCGTGCTAGTGCGTTAAGCAATGTAATGCAGCCGTTGATTTACCGTTTTATCTCAGCAAAAGAGCGTCAAAAGCTAGCAACGCAGGCGCTTGAGAAAGTTGGCCTAGGTGATAAATTGCACCATTTACCATCACAACTGTCAGGTGGTCAACGTCAACGTGTGGCAATAGCAAGAGCGCTGGTGACAAAGCCAGATATCCTGCTGGGAGATGAACCGACAGGTAATTTGGACAGCAAAACAACCAATGAAATTATGAGTTTGTTTGATGAGCTGCATAATGATGGGCATACCATTATTTTAGTGACCCATGAGCAAGAAATTGCTGAACATTGCCAGCGTGTATTGCGCTTGGTTGATGGAAAAGTGGTATCGGATACACGAAATAGCGAGGAGAGAGCGTATGTTTAAGTCATTTCTCGCGATTATTGAGGGAACCAAAGCCGCGCTTCAGGCGATTCGTGCTAATGCGATGCGCAGTGCGCTCACGTGTTTAGGTATAATCATTGGCGTTGCAGCAGTTATTACGGTTGTTGCTGTGATGCAGGGCTTTACCAAGCAAATTAACGACCAATTGGCTGATATGGCGCCGGATGTGACTAGCATTAAGCCGTACACCACACCGCAGCAAGAAATGCTTGGTAAACGTTCGTATTTAACAGTGCGTGATTTTGAAACGCTAAAAGGTAAAGTACAAGGGTTCGATACTATCACTGCGCAAATGATGGCATTTCGTTTTCAAGGCGCGGTAGAGTACAAAGGCGAAAGTCACAATACGCGGGTAGTTGGTACAGAATCAAACTACCAAAAGGCCTATCGCATTTATCCTGAAATGGGCCGCTATATTCGCCCACAAGATGACGATAAACGCCGTCGCGTCGCCTTTATTGGTGAAACACTGATTGAAAAGCTTAAGCTACCTGAAAACCCAGTGGGTGAATACATTAAACTCGGTGGTGAATGGTTTCGTATTATTGGGGTTGCAGAGAAGCAAGGCAGCTTTTTGGGATTCGATCAGGATGATTACATCAATATCCCAATCAGTACTATGCAAATTCTAGAAGGCAATGCGCGTAAACCATATTTTCAAATTATGTTCCGCTTAAAGCCGGATGTTGATGAAGCACAAACCTTGGCTCAAATGAAACGTATCTTGCGTCAGAATCATAAACTTGGTCCAGATGACCACGACGATTTTGAGTTCGAAACTGCTGAAAAAGCGCGTGAGAATATAGATAAATTTACAGGCAGTGCAACGGCAATTACAGCGGGGATTGTGGGCATTAGCTTGTTAGTTGGCGGTATTGGTGTAATGAATATTATGCTGGTGTCTGTAACTGAGCGCACCCGTATTATTGGCACGCTAAAGGCACTTGGCGCGACGCCGGGCTTTATTATGCTGCAATTTTTAGTAGAAGCCGTGGTACTCAGTTTATTTGGTGGCGTAATTGGCCTTATAACAGGTTATGGCGCTGCTGCTGCCATATCAGCGATTGTACCAGGCATGCCTGCGGCATATATTCCAATGTGGGCGATATTATTGTCATTTGGTTTTACCTCAGCAATTGGTGTTATTTTTGGTTTAGTGCCTGCGATAAAAGCAGCAAGACTCAACCCAATTGATGCGTTAAGATATGAATAAACGCGTTACGCAAGGAATAAACAAATGAAAAAGGCAATGGGTTTAGTACTGTTACTTGGGTCACTTGTTGGTTGTGATTCAAGTGAGGTAGGTGATGTGTCGCTCGGTGTTTTTACGCTTAAAGACATTAAACTAAACCATTTTCAAGACCCAATAGTAACAGGGGTGACATGTCATGTTGCCTCTGTTGAAGCTAATTTAAGCTTTTCAGATCCCAGTGATAGCTCAATAGCGTGTCGCCAAACAGGGCCAATCACTCAGGCGATGATAGCGCAAATAGATAGCTCAGATTCAGGTGAAGTGATTTTCAAAAAATCGAAAAGCGTTTTCTTTAAATCGATGAAGATAAGACGAATTTTAGATAAAGAAAATCAAACCTTAATGTACTTGTCGTATTCAACGAAAGAAACGTCAGGTAGTTTTAAGCACAGTTTGTCGACAGTGCCTTTGTATGGTACAAAAGCATATCAAACACGTGTATCAGTAGATAACTAACGCATTAAGTAGATTAATGTCGTAAATTACACAGTAAATAACGTAAACAGGAGATTTTGATGATTGTAGTTAACCCAACCGGGTGTAACGCATAATTAATACACCCGGTTTGTATAACCGGGGTTAAAAGCCCCTTATTTTTCTTTTATTTAAGGGCAAAAATGTTAAATATTAATCAATTAAACTTACTTGGATGGCAAAGCTTTTTTCAACAACAACTTGATATCGACGAATGGTACAACAGCGTTCCTGTTAGGGTTGTTGAACAACATCGAAATCGACTAGTGGTTGATTCTGGTAGCGACACATTTCAATTACCAGTAACTGAAAAGGAATCTGAATGTGTTGTTGGCGATTGGTTGTTACTTAATGAAAACCACGACGTAAATCGCGTTTTTGAACGTAAATCGTATTTTGCTAGACGCGCTGCAGGCAGCAAACTAGAAAAACAAGCAATTACGGCAAATGTCGACGTTGCGTTTGTGTTGTGTTCATTGAACGATGACTTTAACCTCAATCGCATCGAACGTTATTTGGCGCTCGTTAATGAAGCGGGCTGTGAACCTGTGGTAATGCTAACAAAAGCCGATCTTGCAAATGATGGCCTTGAAAAGCGTGAGCAAGTCCAAAACCTTAGCTCAATGTTACGGGTCGAAGTCATTGACTGCCATGATGTTACACTGGTTAATCAATTGTCAGATTGGTTAAAACCACAAACCAGTATCGTGCTGTTGGGGTCTTCTGGTGTAGGAAAGTCAACATTAAGTAATACGTTGGCGCAAACGCAGCAGAAAACAAGTGCCATTCGTGAGCAAGATAGCAAAGGCCGTCATACTACTACTGGGCGATACTTACTTAAGTTAGCTTCAGGCGCAGTATTGATCGATACGCCGGGAATGCGAGAACTTCAGCTTAGCGATGTAACCGCGGGGCTAGAGCAAACCTTTAGCGAAATTGAAGCCTTGGCATCAAGTTGTAAGTTTGTTAACTGCTCACATAGCAATGAGACAAAATGTGCGATACAGCAAGCAATTAGCGATGGTAGTTTAACTGAGCGGCGATTTTTAAATTACCAAAAGTTACGTAAAGAAAACCAATTTAATACAGCATCTTTACGTGAACGCCGAGCGCACGATAAATCGCTTACTAAAATGTATAAACGAGTACAAAGCCAGGCGGTTAAGTTTAAGAAATTAAACGAATAGCTAGCAGGCTTTAACGATGCGTCTATCACTTTTTGATAGGCGCATTTTTACTTATATGAACACATAAATTTCAAAATGTTGTTGATACGTCGTTTGTTGGCATCATTCTCTAAATATTACCCAATAAAAAGAAAACTAGTTGATACACTGACGTTTTTTGATAAAAATGGCGGTAGATTTAATTGCTAAGATTAGATTCCAGTTAACTAGTAAACCTTGAAAAGGAATTCTTATGCCGTTTTTTACAAAAATAACATTGGTTGTTGCACTTATGCTGGTGCAAGTTCAAGCGCTTGCCAAAACGCTTACGTTTGGTGAAGAGGTCGATAGCGACAAACTAATTAAAATATCAACTGTGATGGCAAACCCAGATAGTTATTTAAGTTCGCCAATTACCATTGAAGGGACCATTGTCGGCGTATGCGAAAAGCGAGGCTGCTGGATGACACTTGCATCAGATAAGCGCTTTCAAAATTTACGCATAAAAGTGGAAGATGGGCACATGGTGTTCCCGATGACGGCGAAAGGAAACAAAGCGCTTGCAACGGGTAAGCTTGAAAAAATAGAACTAAGCCTTGACCAAACAAAACGATTACTTGCTCATCGCGCTCAAAAAGCAGGTAAAGACTTTAATCCCGATTCAGTAACTGAGCCAAATGTAGTTTACCAACTGTCGCCGACAGGTGTTGAGATTATTGATAACAATGTTGAAAAGTAAGCCCATTCAAATTAACTGGTTTAGATTAAATCGCAGTTTACATCGCGATGTTGGTTATTTTTGTATTGGCTTTATTTTGATTTATGCGATTTCAGGTATTGCGGTTAATCATAAAAATGATTGGAATCCGAACTACGCAGTACATACTACTAAGATAAACGCACGTGACATTGATTGGAACATTAATAACGATCAGGCTTTAATTAAGCAGGTTTTGACACTCGCTAATACGCAACTAGACGTCAAAGCGTCTTATTGGCAATCGCAAAATCAATTTAAGGTTTTTTTACATGATGACGCGAATATTAGCTTAAATTTAAATACTAATACGCTCACTGTTGAACAAATAAGACCTAGACCGATTTTCCAAGCACTTAATCGGTTGCACCTGAACGAAACACATCAATCATGGATTATCGTATCTGATATTTTTGCCGCTTTGTTGTTGTTTTTGGCAATGAGTTCACTTTTTATGATCCGAGGTAAATACGGAGCATTTGGTAAACGTGGCCTTTTTATTTTGGCGGGCTTTGTCATTCCTGCAGGCTTTATCTTTTTATAACGGCTCAAAGCGAACTTATTTGTCAGAAAAGGTTGGTTAGCAACGACTAAAACGTGCAAAAAAATGCCTTTGAAATATAGTAAAAAGTACAACAGCACATGTGGTGTGCTGTTGTACTGCCTTAGCGTTTGTTTACACTTTAAAGCGGTTAACGAGCCCCTCTAAATTAGCGGCAATTTCGACTAATCCACGTGCTGTTTCAGCCGCTTTTTCTGCACCTGCAACGGTTTGCACTGCCATTTCATTTACTTGACCTACACTGTCGGTAATTTGCTGAGTCACCACATTTTGCTCTTCAGACGCCCCGGCGATTTGCATATTCATATCGCGGATTGTGCCAACGGAACTAGAGATTGAATCAAGGGCTTCATTGGTTTCGTTAGCTTTTTCTGTGGTAACGCGCGCACTTTCTAAGTTTGCGTTCATTTGATCAACTGACGACTTAGCTTCGCTTTGCAGTTTATGGATCATTGCTTGAATTTCTTCGGTGCTCTTTTGCGTACGACTCGCAAGGCTTCTTACTTCGTCAGCAACTACAGCAAAACCACGACCTTGCTCGCCTGCGCGGGCAGCTTCAATAGCAGCGTTAAGCGCCAATAAATTTGTTTGATCTGCAATTGCTCGGATCACATCTAAAATTGACCCAACTGATTCGGTTTCGTTTTCCAGGTTTTTAATTGAATTACTCACCAGCTCAGTGTTATCAACTAAGTCGTTTATCGCACTACGCGTATTATCAACCACTTGCTTACCAGTATGAGTTTGATCGTCGGCATTGGTTGCTGCATCGGCTGCAAGTTGGGCACTTTGTGTGATATCGGCAACTGTGGCCGCCATTTCATTCATCGACAGCACGGCTTGATTTAACTGCTCCATTTGATGCTCTGCACCTTGCATTGAACTTGCAGTATTTTCATCCAATATTTTCGTTGAGCGTATTAGCTCGGTAGTTGCGTGTTTTAGGCTATCAATAATATGTCGCAGCGTACCGACCATTTCTCCCATGGCATTATAAATACCAGTTTCGTTGCCTGACTTTGTAAATGAAATGGTTAAATCGCCATCTGCTATACGGTTAGCGATGTATTCAATGTCTTTTGGTTCGCCGCCAATGGGTTTACGAATGGTAATGGAGATAAACCAACTGAAAAATACGCCCACAGCGACAACAGCTATTGAGACGACAATAATTGTAGTTGTGGTGGTTTCACTGCGGCTTTGAACTTTAGGACCAAGAGAATCTTGGTCATTTTTAACAGATAGCTTCACTTCTTCATAAGCCTCGGCAATTTCAGGGCCGACTTTATTCAATACATTGGTAATGATGTTATTGCGCTTGTTGATTACGTCATTTACATTGTCAATGCCTCGCTGATAAGCAGCTAAACGAGTAGCAGTTTCATTTAGCAGTGCGATTCTTTTAGGTGATTGTATATTGTCCTCAAGTACTTTTACCGATTTCATTACTTCTTTAAATTCCGCGGTCGCGCGCAAATAGTCATCTTGCGTGTTTGAAACGAGAAATTTGTTTGTGTATAAACGACCTAATAAAAGCTGTTCTTGTACAATGGCGGCAAAGTAAGTGACATCTGTATCGCCATCTTCGTAGGCGGTTCGAATAATTTCACTCACATTTTGCCGGATGATTGCACCGTTTGCATCAAGTTGGTTTTTAACAATGTCATCACGTTTGGCATATAAATCTACGACGTCTGAAAACCCTTGCTCGTAGGCCATAACTTTATCAAATGACTGATCAATAAGCTTAGCTCGACCAGGTTCAATAATCTCTGTTCTCGCAATGTCGAGTTGTTCATTGAGTAGCTTTGCGCGTTTATTAAAGTCGTTGATGTTTTCGTTATTTTGTTCTTTTAAAAATTTAAGGGCATGTAAACGAATAGATAATAAATTAGATTGCACTAAACCTGCTAAATTACTGTCGCGGGCGAGTCCGCGATATTCGACGAAGTCGTCGTATCCACTGCGTAAACCAAAAAACGAAATAGTGGCAAGTAACACCATTAATCCAATCATGGCGCCAAATGAAATAGATAGTTGTTGAACCAGTTTTAACTTAGTGAACATAAACGCTACTCTCATTAGATCTGACGGATTTAATTTATATTAAATTTAATTAAGTATAGGTAGAAAATTTAATGCACACTGTAAATTCTTCATTATTTCTAAAAATTTACTCGATATTAATCTGTTAGTTGACGCGCGTTGATATTTTAATGGGTTTTGAGTGAGGTAAAGCGAGCGATTAAAGCACGCAGTAAGTTAAATACGTAAGTTATGAGATGGTATAAGTTGGCGAAGACAGTGTTATTTTTGAAACAAAAAACGCAGGCTAGGCCTGCGTTTTTATCATATATTTAAGCGACTTTTAGTGCTCAAATAATGCAGAAATTGATTCTTCGTTGCTTACGCGACGAATTGTTTCTGCAAGCATATCAGCAAGCGTTAACACTTTAATCTTGTCGATTGCTTTTAATTCGTCTGTAAGCGGTACAGAGTCAGTTACAATAACTTCGTCAATTACAGAGTTTTTAATGTTTTCTGCTGCTGCACCTGAAAGTACAGGGTGTGTTGCATAAGCAAACACGCGGCGAGCGCCATGTTCTTTTAATGCTTCTGCAGCTTTACAAAGCGTGCCACCTGTGTCGATCATATCATCAACAATGATACAGTCACGGCCTTCAACATCACCAATAATGTGCATTACTTGCGATACGTTAGCGCGTGGGCGACGCTTATCGATAATTGCAAGATCAGTGTCATCAAGTAGTTTTGCAATTGCACGTGCACGTACAACACCACCGATATCTGGCGATACAACCACAACATCTTCAAAGTTTTTCTCTTTCATATCTTCAAGTAGAATTGGGCTACCGAAAACATTATCAACTGGTACGTCGAAGAAACCTTGAATTTGTTCAGCGTGTAGGTCAACAGTTAACACACGGTCAACACCAACGCTTGAAAGGAAGTCAGCAACTACTTTCGCTGTGATTGGAACACGAGCACTGCGCACGCGACGATCTTGGCGAGAATAACCGAAATATGGGATAACCGCTGTGATACGGCCAGCTGATGCACGGCGAAGTGCGTCAACCATTACGATTAATTCCATTAAGTTGTCATTTGTAGGCGCACAAGTAGATTGTACGATGAAAACGTCAGAACCACGTACGTTTTCGTTGATTTGAACGCTAATTTCACCGTCACTAAAACGACCAACTTCAGCGTCACCAAGATCAATGTATAAGCGTTTTGCAACTTTTTGAGCTAACTCAGGCGTTGCGTTACCAGCGAAGAGCTTCATGTCTGGCACGGTAGGTTTCCTCAGGCACTTTTTTGGGTAACAGTAGTTACCAATAATTAATTTAGTTTAGTACGTAACTCCGAATGTGCTGGAGATATGTTCGTACTTCTTGCTACAAAGCCTTGCCAAGTTTCAGGGAGCGATTTTAATGCTTCAAGGGCTGCGTGCTGCGTTTCAAAACTGACAAAACAGCATGCTCCGGTACCTGTCATTCTTGACGGGCCGTATTTTAACAACCAGTTAAGGGTCTTTTCAACCTCGGGATAGTGCTTTTTCACCAACTCTTCGCAGTCATTTCGATGTTTGGAGCTTTGCCAGTCGCCTGATAATTTAGGTGTGTTACGTGGTAAGTCGGCATTATTAAAGATTACGCCCGTGCTAATGTGTACATTTGGGTGGACCACTAAATACCAAGTTTCAAGTAAATTTACTGGGGCTAATTTTTCGCCAACACCCTGTGCGATTGCGGCCTGGCCGTTGATAAATACGGGCACATCGGCACCTAGCGCAACGCCAATTTCCGCTAATTTTTCAAGTGGTAACGCTAATTGCCAAAGCGCATTTAAAGCAAGTAATGTAGTTGCCGCATCGGATGAACCACCACCCACACCGCCGCCACTTGGCAGGTGTTTATCAAATGAAATCTCTGCTCCAAACGCAGTATTTGTTGCAAGTTTTAATGCGTTTGCGGCTTTATAAATTAAATTTTCTTCGTCTGGCAGTCCGTCTATTTGGGTTTTTAGCGTAATCGCGCCGTCGTCTGTGCATTTAAAATGTAAACGATCGCCATAATCTAAAAACACAAACAAGGTTTCAAGTTCATGGTAACCGTTCGGTAAACGCCCATTAATATGTAGAAATAAATTAAGTTTTGCGGGCGCAATAAGCGAAAGCGTTGTTAAATCTGCCATGTATATACTTTTAATTTTAGTTTAACGGTGTCGTGAGTGAGTGAAATGGAATAGGGCAACCAATATCCCCCATGTTTTTGGTAGTTGCTGTAGGTTATTTCCCATTGCTTGCCTTGCGAATCAATAAGTGTGGCATTGCTAACGCGATTTAGTTCATCGGCAAGAAATGTTTGGGTATGAGGCAATCCTTTTAACCAATTAGGGTCATCTAAAAATGGAAGATTCATACCCGTTAACCAATACACTAGTTGCTGTGCATTTTTGCCAACATGGGTTTCGCCATCTAATTCTAAAGTGGCGTGGGTCTGCGTCTTTTCAACTGAAAGGACTGAGGTGCCAACAAATGATGTGAGATTAAGCACATCTTTTTTGGCGGTAGTGGCCCAAAATAAATTAGCACTTTGACGTTTTTCTGGCTGAATAATCGCCAATTTACCTTTTACCTGCCAAGACTGTTTTTGCAGTAATTCCCTTTGCCAATTTTCTTTAACTGTTGCATTGTCGTAATATTGACTTGCACAGCCTGTTAAAAAAACCAAAAATATGACAAATATCATGCGTAATTGCATCAAATCTTAAATCCTTACTTTTTTTATTGACTTGATTTACGTAAAATTAATCGCTTTAAAACGTGCTAAAAACAAATTGTAGACATAATGACCATAGTTGCTTTAGGCATTAATCATAAAACCGCATCTGTTGAATTAAGAGAACGCGTGGCGTTTTCTCCTGATCAAATCGACGTTGCCCTCGCTCAACTTTGCCAACAGAATGGCGTTAACGAAGCTGTGGTTGTGTCTACCTGTAATCGCACTGAACTCTATTGTATCGTTGAAAATCAACAACCCCAAGTGCTTATTGATTGGTTGGCTGATTTTCACCAACTCAATAAATGCGAATTAGCGGAACACGTGTATCAGCATCAAGACTTTAATGCTATTCAGCACTTAATGCGTGTTTCGGTTGGATTAGATTCGTTAGTGTTGGGTGAGCCACAAATTCTTGGCCAAATTAAACAAGCTTATGCTAAGGCAAAACAAGCGGGCGTGGTGAACGCCTTACTTGAGCGTCTTTTTCAGAAGTGTTTCTCGGTTGCAAAACAAGTACGTACTGAAACCGATATCGGAGCAAGTGCAGTTTCAGTTGCCTATGCGGCGGTTAATTTAGCCAAACACATTTACGGTAATTTAGAACCAACCAAAGTATTGCTAATTGGCGCGGGCGAAACCATAGAGCTTGTAGCACGTCATTTATACCAAAATGGTTGTCAGCATATGACAGTGGCAAACCGTACCTTATCACGTGCACAAAACTTAGCAGATGAGTTCAACGCACAGGTTGTGCCGCTATCGCGCGTACCCGAGAGTTTAATCGATGCCGATATTGTGATCAGTTCTACAGCAAGTACATTACCAATTATCGGTAAAGGTATGGTTGAACAGGCGTTAAAGGCGCGTCGTTATAAGCCGATGCTGCTTGTTGATATTGCGGTACCACGTGATATCGAAGCGCAAGTAGCTGATCTTGACGATGCGTATTTATATTCTGTTGATGATTTACAAGAAATTGTTAATCAGAATATGGAATCGCGAGAGCGTGCAGCCGCTGAAGCGGAAGAGATAATTGTTGTAAAAGCCAATGAATTTGTAACTTGGCGAAATGCGCTCGATTCAGTCGACATTATTCGTACTTACCGCAAAAATATTGAACAAATAAAATTAGAGTTAGTACAAAAGGCGCAAGGTCAGTTAAAATCAGGTAAAGACCCAGAAAAAGTGCTGAATGAATTAGCTAATAAACTAGCAAATCGAATTATTCATTCACCAACCAAAGCGATTAAGCAAGCTGCTGAGCAAGATGATATTGCCAAACTTGCACAAATCAAAAAAGTTTTAGATTTAGATAATTAACAGGCGTCAAGCTTAGATGAAAGAATCCGTTTACAGAAAATTAGAAACGCTGGTTGAGCGTTATGAAGAAGTACAAGCATTATTAAGCGATCCGGATGTGATCTCTGATCAAGACCGTTTCCGTTCGCTTTCAAAAGAATATTCTGAACTTGAAGATGTAACCAAGGCTTTTAATGCGTACCGTCAGGCAGAAGATGACGTTGCGACAGCCGAAGAAATGCTTAAAGATAACGATCCCGATATGCGTGAAATGGCGCAAGAAGAATTCAAAGAAGCCAAAGCAAATATCGAAGCGTTAGAAGACGAACTACAAGTGCTTATGTTACCGAAAGACCCTCGTGACAATAACAATGTGTTCCTTGAAGTGCGTGCCGGTACTGGTGGTGATGAAGCGGCAATCTTTGCTGGTGACTTATTCCGCATGTACAGCCGTTACGCTGAAACACAAAAATGGAAAGTTGACGTTGTTAGCACGAATGAAGGCGAACACGGCGGGTTTAAAGAAGTTATTGCGAATATTTCTGGTGAAGGCGTGTATGGCAAACTGAAATTTGAATCAGGCGCACACCGCGTACAGCGTGTTCCAGAAACAGAATCGCAAGGCCGAGTGCATACCTCTGCATGTACGGTTGCGGTTATGGCAGAAGTTCCGGAAGCAGAAGCAATTGAAATCAATTCGTCTGATCTTAAAATTGATACCTTCCGCGCATCAGGTGCCGGTGGTCAGCACGTTAACAAAACCGACTCAGCGATTCGTATTACCCATATTCCAACGGGTGTAGTTGTAGAATGTCAGGACGAGCGTTCACAGCATAAAAACAAAGCGAAAGCACTGAGTGTGCTTGCGTCGCGTTTACAACAAGCTGAAGATGAGAAGCGCATGGCAGAAGAAGCCTCTGAGCGTCGTAACCTTGTCGGTAGTGGTGACCGTTCTGAGCGTATTCGTACATATAATTATCCGCAAGGTCGTGTTACCGATCACCGTATCAACTTGACACTTTATAAGCTAAACGAAGTGGTTGAAGGCGATTTAGGTGCCATTGTTGACCCACTTGTTCTTGAGCATCAAGCAGACTTGCTTGCAGCGATGGGCGATGAGTAATTATTCGATACAACAAGCACTTGCCGTTGGCGCAAGTGCTTTAACTAACACATCAGAATCCCCCAAACTTGACGCAGAAGTATTACTGTTAGATTGCATTTCACAATCGCGTACATACCTTTTTACGTGGCCTGAAAAATTACTGACCGATGAACAACAAGCCGTTTTTTTGTCAGCAATTGAAAAACGCAAAACGGGTTTACCTGTTGCGCATATTACTGAATATCGCGAGTTCTGGAGCCTAAATTTTAAGGTGAGTCCTGCAACGCTTATTCCAAGACCAGATACCGAAACATTAGTTGAATGTGCGCTTGATAAAGCAATAAACAAGCAAGGTAGGTTACTTGACCTTGGTACCGGCACCGGTGCAATCGCCTTGTCACTGGCAAGTGAGCTTCCTTTATGGCAGGTGATTGGCTGCGATTTTCAACCAGATGCCGTTGCGTTGGCAACGCAAAATCAACGAAATCTAGCGATTACAAATGCGACCATTGTCCAAAGCGATTGGTTTAGCGCGCTCGATGTGCAATTGTTTGACGTCATCGTATCAAATCCGCCTTATATTGATGAACAAGACCCTCATTTGCTCGAAGGTGACGTACGATTCGAACCTTTATCGGCGTTAGTCGCACCGAAAAAGGGGATGGCTGATATTGAACA
This sequence comes from Pseudoalteromonas spongiae UST010723-006, assembly GCF_000238255.3. NCBI lineage: Bacteria > Pseudomonadati > Pseudomonadota > Gammaproteobacteria > Alteromonadales > Pseudoalteromonadaceae > Pseudoalteromonas > Pseudoalteromonas spongiae. The sequence goes on along the minus strand of NZ_CP011040.1, from coordinate 966,803 downwards.
TATCATTGAAACCGGACGTTACTATTTGCAGAAAAAAGGCTGGTTACTATTAGAACATGGTTATGATCAGGGCCAGTTAGTACGTGATTTTTTTGCAAAAATGGCATATAAAGATATTTCAACAGTAAAAGATTTAGGCGGCAACGACCGTGTAACTTTAGCGCAGTGGGATCCTGATTAGCTATTTAGTGAGTTGGTATTAACGCGAGTGTGAAGTGGTTATAAGGGGTAAGGATAGAATGGCGAGTGATTTTTTATTTTCTGATGAGTCAGAGCAAGCACCGAAGCAAGTAAATAACCACGGTACTTGGAAAGTTATTATTGTTGATGACGAACCGGAAGTGCATGCGGTAACGAAACTCGCGTTGAGCGATTTCTCATTTCAAGATAAACGACTTGAATTTATTAGCGCCTATTCAGGTAAAGAAGCAGAAGAAAAAATTATAGCGCATCCAGATGCAGCCATCGTTTTGCTCGATGTGGTTATGGAAACCGATGACGCGGGTTTAAGAGTTGCCCAGTTTATTCGCGAAACTGCTAAAAATAACCATGTGCGAATTATTTTACGAACTGGCCAACCGGGGCAAGCGCCGGAGCGCCAGGTCATTGTTAACTATGATATTAACGACTACAAATCAAAAACCGAATTAACAGCACAAAAACTATTTACGGTTGTTATGTCGAGTTTACGTTCTTATCGCGATATTTTATCAATAGAGCACTCTCGCCAAGGTCTTGAGAAAATCATCACCGCTTCACGCGATATCTTTTCATCTCATTCTATGGACACCTTCATTCATGGCGTAATGCAACAACTTACCTCGATTTTAGGGTCAGTTGATGAGGCGATGTATGCAACCTCACTTGTTGCAAGTAGCCCTGATGAAAAACAGCAAGAGCTGATTGTGTTTGCAGGACAAGGCGAGTTTGAAAAAAGCGAAGGTAAGCCAGTTAACCAGGTGCTATCTGAAAAGCAATTGTTAGCGTGCAAGAAAGCACTCAGTAACAAAACCATTGTTTATGAAGAAGATTACCTTTTTGCCTATTGTTCAAGCCGTTTTAACCATAACTCAATGCTTTACGTATCGGGTATTCCACGCAGTCTCACTGAAACACATAAAGATTTGATTGAAATTTTCTCGCAAAATGTACAAATTGCCTACGAAAATGTGCAATTGCAATCTGAAATTGAAGATACGCAAAGAGAGCTGGTTTATCGCCTAAGTGAAGCGGTTGAACAGCGTTCCTCTGAAACCGGAAATCATGTAAAGCGTGTATCACTCATTAGTTATGAACTTGCAAAAGGTTATGGCCTGAGCGACGAAGAGGCCGATGTACTGCGTTATGCAGCACCACTGCATGATGTTGGTAAAGTTGGTATTCCCGACACCATTTTACATAAACCAAGTAAATTGGATGAGCAAGAATGGAAAGTGATGCAAACTCATGCCATGAAAGGACACAATATTTTAGCGGGATCTCGACGTGATATTATTCAAGCAGGAGCGATTTTAGCCCGCGACCATCATGAAAAATGGGATGGCACAGGTTATCCTCGCGGCCTAAAAGGTGAAGAAATTCATGTTTATGGCCGTATTGTCGCGTTAGCAGATGTGTATGATGCACTTCGTCATAAGCGCTGTTATAAAGAAGCGTGGAGCGTAGAGCAGGTTACAACTGAATTACAAAATCAACGTGGGCTGCATTTTGAGCCTAAGTTAGTTGATGTATTACTTAACAACATCGATAGATTCGAACAAATTCTTAATAATTATCCAGGGTAGTAAAATGGAATATATTGCGTTAAAGCATACACATATGTTGTTAGCTGCACTGAGTGTTGTGCTTTTTTATACACGTGCATTTGCTCGCATCAAGCAGTTACAACTTGCTAAAAATAAAATACTGTTTATCGGTAGCCATAGTATTGATACCTTGTTGCTTATCTCAGCCGTAGCGCTCGCAGTGACACTTGGTATGAGTCCTCATAATCAACCTTGGTTACTTGAAAAAATCGTACTTGTGGTAGCGTATATTGTTGTAGGGATCTTTATGGCAAGGCAAAAACATATTAAAGGGCAAATATCGCTTTTATTGCTTGCTACAACCGTTATTTTCGCCATTTTTTATTTAGCGAGATTTAAAACACCATTTCTTTTTTAAAGGCTGATTATTCAGCCTTTTTCTTTTCTATCTGGGCTTTCACGTTCATACAAGTGTGCTATATCTATTCAACGATTATTGATACAGAACATTAAGTTAGTCTCTATTCTTTATCTATTCGCCGATCTTCATTGGTATTCATTTTAAAACACGATAAACTGGCATTAATTTTTAGTTATAGAGAGACCGAAGGATATTGATGTTTGATATCTCTGAGGAAGAATATACAGCGGCAATAGAAGCGCCCGTCTTTACATGTTTAAACCATGAGTCATCGTGGCTGGCTAAGTTCGATTACGCCCTTTGTCGGGACAAATTGTCTGAACTGGTTCTGATGGCGGTAAAAACGCAAAAGTCTGAAAACACCATAGAGCAAAACCTAAATTCGCTACTCGATAGTTTTTACAGCGACTTTGCCTTTAGCGGGACGAGCCAAAAAGTGCCGATGAGTCTGCTTAATAGTGTCGCCTATGCACTTAATTACCGCACTGGCAGCACTATATCGCTTGGCATGATCTTAACCTATGTGATGGAACAACTTGGTTTTGATGTTGAGATGTTGGTATTTGAAAACGACATTCAAGTATTACTAGAAGTAAGCCAAGGTGAAGGGTATTTAATCGACCCATGCTCGGGTGGGCAACGCTGGTATATCAAACCAGAAAATGACGATGAAAATAGCCTAGATAACGCATTTCAACAATTGTTTGAAGACGATGTTGTGAAGCTATTTTTGGCCCATCAAAAATGGGCATTTATCAGTGAAAAACGCTACGGCGAAGCGTTTAAATGTGTTGAAAAACTGATGGTTCTTACCGATGGTGATCCGTACGAATTACGCGATCGCGGTTATTTATTACATAATTTGAACTGTGATGAACTCGCCATTAAAGACTTTGAAAAGTTTATCGAAGAGTGCCCGGATGACCCATCAATTGATGTGCTGCAAAGCCAAATTGAAGAAATGGACTCGCACTTTAGAACAATCCACTAAAAATAACTTAATACAGGAAGCAGCTTCATGGACTCTCACAGCGTGATGTTCACCAACGATGCCGTCGTTATGGGTATGTTGGCCATAATCTTAGGTTTCGTGTTTTATACCTCAAATCTTAAAACCGGATTTTGGGCAAAATTTTATAAGTACGTTCCCGCATTATTGATGTGTTATTTTTTACCATCGCTATTAAATACATTTGGTATTGTCGACGGTGGAGGCAATAGCGTGTATACGGTTGCAAAATATTACCTATTACCTGCCTGTTTAGTACTACTAACACTGAGTATTGACTTAAAAGCCGTTGCAGCGCTTGGACCAAAAGCCATTATTATGTTTTTAACTGGTACTGTTGGTGTTGTTATTGGCGGGCCAATCGCGTTATTAGTGGCGGCCACCTTTATGCCAGAATTGCTAGGTGTTGATGGTGCAGGGGAACTTTGGCGCGGCATGGCGGCACTGGCTGGTAGTTGGATCGGCGGCGGTGCAAATATGGTAGCGATGAAAGAAATCTATCAAGCTAACGGCGATATCTTTACCATTATGGTAACCGTAGATATTGTAGTGGCGAATATTTGGATGGCAGGACTTTTATATTTAGCGGCTCGTCATAAAGAGATTGATAAGCATACTGGTGCAGATACTTCATCTATCGATAAACTAATTGATACGGTATCGCAGTTTGAAAAGAAAAATTCACGCAAGCCAGAACTGCGTGATCTAATGATTTTAGTGGCATTTGGCTTTGGTGCGACAGGCTTTGCACATTTAATTGCAGACACTGCAGTGCCTTTTTTCCAAGCAAACTACCCAGCACTTGAGAAGTTCTCGCTGCATTCAAAATTGTTTTGGATTATCTTTGTTGTAACCACAATCGGCTTAAGCTTATCGTTTACAAAAGCACGTCAATTTGAAGCGGTAGGCGCATCAAAAGTAGGCGGCTCATTTTTATATATTCTAGTGGCCACCATTGGCTTACATATGGATATCGGCAAAGTATTTGAAGCACCAAAATACGTTATTATTGGCCTAATTTGGATGGCAATTCACGTTATTCTATTATTTGTTGTTGCCAAGATTATTAAAGCGCCGGTGTTTTATGTTGCCGTGGGCAGTAAAGCGAATATTGGCGGTGCTGCATCAGCGCCTGTGGTTGCATCTGCATTTCACCCGGCATTAGCACCTGTTGGTGTGTTACTGGCTGTACTTGGTTACGCACTTGGGACATATGCTGCGTGGTTCTGTGGCCAAGTGCTGCAGCTGGTCGGTAGTTAATTATTCTGTTAGGAATTTAAATGAATACACAAATTATTAAAGTGGGTAACTGTGAAGTTGCTAATGACAAGCCGTTTGTACTATTTGGTGGTATGAATGTGCTTGAATCACGTGACTTAGCAATGCAAATCGCAGAGCATTATGTTGAAGTGACAACAAAATTAAACATTCCTTACGTGTTTAAAGCGTCATTTGATAAAGCAAACCGATCATCAATTAACTCTTATCGTGGTCCAGGTTTGGAAGAAGGGTTAAAGATTTTTGAAGAGATCAAAAATACCTTCAATGTACCAGTGATTACTGATGTACACGAACCGTATCAAGCGGCACCCGTCGCTGAAGTTGTAGATGTAATTCAGTTACCTGCATTTTTAGCACGTCAAACCGACTTAGTCGTAGCGATGGCGAAAACTGGCGCAGTTATTAATGTGAAAAAACCGCAGTTTTTAGCACCTCATGAAATGCGACACATTATTAAAAAGATTAACGAAGCGGGTAACGACCAAGTAATCTTATGTGAGCGTGGCTCAAGCTTTGGCTACAACAACCTAGTAGTTGATATGCTTGGTATGGATGATATGAAGCAGCAAGCGCCCGTTATATTTGACGCAACACATGCGCTGCAGCGCCCGGGTGGACGTGCCGATTCAGCTGATGGCCGTCGCGCTCAAGCGGCAGAACTTGCACGAAGCGGTATGGCACTCGGGCTAGCAGGCCTATTTATTGAAGCTCACCCAGATCCGAACATTGCCAAATGTGATGGTCCATGTGCATTACCACTTGCTAAACTTGAAGGTTACTTAAGCCAGATGAAAGCGGTTGATGACCTTGTAAAAAGCTTTGAGCCACTTGATACATCTGCAAGTTAACGTTTGAAAACTTGGTGCTGATTCTTGTCGGCACCTATCTCCTTAATCAAATAATTTGATTCAACCTTTGCTCCGTTAATCACATTGTAATAGATTGTTATAAAGCTTTTTCGATTTTGTACTATAACTAAATTAATCAAGATTTTGATAATGTGATTTAGGAAATGGATTTTTGTACACTCGAATTTCAGTTTGATGTAAAAAAACTTCAGTTAGAAGTAAATGAAATACTGAAATGTGATTGGGTTGCGCATGTCAATCAAAGGGCCTACCAAGGCCAGTGGGATGTTTTCCCTTTAAGATGCGCTGTAGTTCATGAAGACGCACATCCAATTCTGCAAGCATATTCGATAGAAAATAATAGTAAGTGGGTAAATTTGCCCGCTTTGAGCAACTCTCCGTATCTCTCTAAAGTTATCAACTCGCTTAAATGCCCGATACAATCAGTTCGCCTGATGCGATTAAAAGCAGGCGCGTCTATATTACCACACAATGACGCTGGGCTTGGTTTGGCGCATGGCCAGGCCCGCCTCCATGTACCTATCTTTTCTAATAATAGTGTTACCTTTTATGTGGCGAACCAGTTAGTCCCTATGCCTGCGGGTAAAATTACATATATTAACGCAGATCAAGTTCATGAGGTACGTAATCAAAGTGCAGAAGACCGCATTCACTTGGTAATTGATTGCGTGAGTAATGCTTGGCTTGAAGAAAACATCCGGGAATTAGCCCATGTGTAATATTGGTGTAAGGGTATTAACGGTATTAGTAAGTTATTTTAAGGCATTAAAATGCGTCAAATAAAATGTCTCACTCGTTTTATTTCAAGATTAACTGAGTAATGAAATCAAACAAAACAATCAGAATAAGGAGCTAAAATGGACATCCTGAAACGCGAAGAAATTGACAGTTTGGTTAATGAGAATTTAATACTAATAGACCCCGAAGGTACCCAAGTAGAGCTCAAAGTTGTTGAAGTTGAATCAACCATTCTTAATGGTGATGAGTGGGACTCGTTTCACGTGATTTTAGAAGGGACTGAGGCATTTCATGTGCCGCAAGGAACCTATAAATTTGCACATGAAAAACTCGGTGAGATTGACATGTTTATGTCACCGAACAGTCAAACAGAATATGAGATTGTGGTTAGTCGTAAACGCGACGCTTAACGGTTTACGACATAACATTAGCGCTACTATAAAGTGTTAGGTCGCCACTCCATTAGCAGATAAACGTCATCGCGTTCTGTTTTGAGTTTGAAACCTAACCTTTCGTATAAAATGCGCGCTGGATTGTTACGCTCAACATGTACAGAGACTGGCAAACCCAACCGTTTACCGTCATCCATTACTTGTTGAAATAAATGTGTACCTAACCCCTGGCCGCGATGCTCTGGCATTAGAGCAATATCGACGATACGGATTTCGTTATCCCAATGGTCGACAAAAACTCTGCCAACGGGTTGGCCTGCGATTTCAACAATAAAGAATTTGTCAGTGCAATAGTGTTTTGTGTAATGAATGTATTGAGCCATAAATTGTTGGCTTATAAATTCATGTCGCTCTTGGGTATTAAAGTTAGTCATGGCTAATTCAGGTTCCCGAATAGAGGCATATAACGTTTGCATAAACGCAATGTCATCAGTGGTGTATTTGCGCAAATGTAAATGATCGCGCCAAGACTGTGTGGTAGTCATAATCGTCCCTAATAAATGGAAGGTTTTGTAGGCATTCTGGGTAAAATATAAAATAAAGTAAAGTTAAAAAGGAATGAGCAATGGCGGATCCTTATGTAAGTGAAATCAGAATGTTTGGTTTCAACTTTGCGCCTCGCGGTTGGTCTTTATGTGACGGCCAAATTTTACCAATCAACCAAAACCAGACACTATTTTCGTTAATAGGTACTGCGTTTGGCGGCGATGGTCGCACCACGTTCGGTTTACCTGATTTGCGTGGCCGAACGCCGATTCACCCCGGTACTGACCCATACGGCTTTCATTATGAGCGTGGGCAAAAAGGGGGCGCAGAGAATGTTACTTTAACCCAAGCCAATATGCCTACACATACGCATGTTGTGTCAGCAGCTACGGATGTTGCGGATCCTTTACCGGCTTATCAAGATGCTTATTTTTCTGTAAGTTCGGATACTAAAGGGGTTGGGACTGGCGACTCCTATAGAGCGGCTACTAATTTGGTAGACATGAACCCTGGCTTTGTTTCTTCTGTGGGCGGGAATCAATCACACAATAATATGCAGCCTTATTTAGCGGTATCGTTTGCTATCGCAATGACGGGTGTATTCCCGTCGCGTAACTAGGGAGAGAGAAATTATGTCAGATCCTTTTGTTGGTGAAATTCGTATGTTTGCTGGTAATTTTGCTCCTCGCCAGTGGGCTTTTTGTAACGGTCAGTTGATGGCAATCTCGCAAAATGACGCGTTATTCTCATTGCTCGGTACTATTTATGGTGGTGACGGGCGCTCTAGTTTTGGCATACCAGATATGCGTGGTCGTATCCCAATGCATTGGGGCACCGGGCCTGGTTTAACGCCTCGTCCAATCGGGCAAAAAATGGGTGTTGAGTCAGTCGCGTTAACTGCAAATCAAATTCCTTCTCACTCACATACCATGCAAGCAAGTACTGATTCTGTCTCTTCAGTTAACCCTACTGGTACTGTACTGGGAACTTTGGATGCGGCAGATACTATGTACACAGAGGTTGTGGACCCTAGTAAGACGGGAGCAATGGCAGGCAGCAGTGTCATGTACTCTGGCGGGTCAATTGAGCACACAAATATGATGCCATATCAGTGCTTAAGTTACATTATTTGTATCGCGGGTATTTACCCTTCACGTAACTAAGGAGATTATCATGTCAGAACCGTTTATTGCCGAAGTACGTATATGGGCAAATACCTATGCTCCACGAGGTTGGAGTATGTGCGATGGCCAGTTACTGCAAATTGCACAAAATACCGCGTTGTTTTCTTTGGTTGGCACTGCCTATGGTGGCGATGGTCGTACGACTTTTGGCCTGCCAAACTTAAAAGGCCGCGCGCCAATGCACTGGGGTACTGGTCCAGGATTGACGCCTAGGCCTTATGGCGCCTCTGGCGGCATACCTGCTGTTGTTTTAGCAGAGAATCAGCTACCGCGACACACGCATACGATTTCTGGCCAATTAGCGGCCGGTGATACGAATGAGCCTAGTAATAAGCATTTAGCTGTTGATGGTTTCCCGAATGAGAGGATTCGTAATCTAAAAACGAACCCTACCGGCACTACGACTATGTCAGCGAGCATGCTTAAAAATGCTGGTGGTGGTTTATCGCACGAGAATAGGCAACCGTTTTTAGCATTGAACTTCTGTATCGCGACAATCGGTTTATATCCTAGCCGTAATTAATTGGTTTTATCTTAGTGTGAAGAACGTTATGCTTTCTTCACACATTTGAGTTGTAAAAGTTGAAGATTAATGTTAGTCAGTCGTCGATATTTGTATTTTTTCATTATATTTGCAGGGAATGCATACGCAAACAGTATTGCCGCAGGCAATTTGAATCTAAACTTTTATAACTTTTCCATGAAGATGTTAATTGAGGGGATGCATACAACACTTCAAAGCAATGGGAAACAATATCCAATAGCTTTGAGTAGCCGTATCATAGTTAAAAAGAATAAAACGTTAAAAACTCAGCAGATAGAACGCTTGTTTCCGAATATTCGTCGTATTTGGCTTGCTTATGAAGGGCACGGCTTTGACTATGTTGTCATTGAGGTCAGCGTATATAGCGCTATGCCAAGTTTAATTGAGGAGTTGCAGTCGCTTTATGGTGTTTTACTTGTTCAGCCGGATATCCAGCAGCAAAGACAACACCATAGTACCAGTGTAAACGCGCTCATCACCAAACCACCAAACATAAGGGAAGGGCTGAAAGAGTATGATGGCACTGGCGTCAGTATTGCAATAATCGATGACGGGTTTGACCTCAACCATCCTGAATTAAAAGATGTTAACGTTAAGTTCAGCTTTGATGTAACAGATAAAGGAGTTGATGTTAGTCCTCATTTCTATCAGGAATCCCATGGAACAAAGGTGGCTGGAGTCATCTTCGCGTCGACTGAAAAAGGGAAAGTGCAAGGGATAGCCCCTAGTGCTGAGTTAATTGCTATTCGTCAACCCGATACATGGACTTCAAATACTTTGGTTAGTTTCCATCTTGCAAAATTGTTGCAAGCTGACGTTGTAAACTGTAGCTGGACATCACAGTTTTTGTTGGAGCCAGTTGCAGATGTGATTGATGATTTGAGTAAAAATGGCCGAGATGGGAAGGGAGCTGCGGTAGTGGTTTCCGCAGGGAATCAAGGTAAGCATATTTTACCGCAATCGACAGAAGCAGCTATAAAAACTGCTATAGTAGTAGGTGGGTTGAATAAAGTTGGCGAGAGACATGCCCTCAGCAATTATGGCGAAACCGTTGATTTGTGGGTCAATGCTGAGCCACAAAATACCACCGGACTAAATGGTCGATATGGGCAGTTGGGAGCAACATCGTTGGCAGCAGCAAACGTAACGGGTGTCGCTGCTTTGTTTTTGCAAAGAGAACCTGAGTTGACGGTGGCGCGTTTAGAGTCTTTGCTGAAAAATTACTTTAAAAAAAATAAATCACAATAATAAAGCTTTTAATAAGGAACTCCATGGAGCAGCTATCTCAGCAAGAGCAATATCAAGATTTGAATCTTCCTACCGATTTTTCTTTAAGTAAGGACTTTGATTATTCTTGTGAATACACAGATAACCTCCCTGTTATTTTGAAAACACTGAACATAAGTTTGGTGTTCACTTCTTATCAATCTTCTCGATTGATATTGGTGCGCAGTGATGGTGAAAACATTGATGTGAATTTTAAGCATTTTCCCCGCCCCATGGGGTTGGTCTCTTCAAACGAAGGGCTTACCCTCGGAACGTTCAGTCAAATCATTAATTTTTATCGTGAAGATGGTCTACTCGAAAAAGTTAAGCAACCGCTAGTTCCTATAGAGCGAGATATTACTGCGCCCAAAGTGAATGCTGAGCAGATCAAATCGCCTGAAGCGCAAGCCGCGGACGCTTTGGTGTTAGGTATCCTAAATGAAAGCGCTAATAACGAGTTAAATGAAATTGAACGGGCTGCACAAGATTTATTGCGTGAGCGCGCAAAACAACAGAAGAGTCAATATAAAAACTATCGTGAAGAGCAAATGCAAGCAGTCAATGAGAAAACTGATGCTTGCTATATTGCACGTTCTTCCCACTACACAGGCATGATTAATTTGCATGACATAGATTGGGGCGATGATGGCCTTTGGGTGGTTAATTCTAGCTTTTCATGTTTATGCACATTAGATGCAGATTATAGCTTTGTACCGCGTTGGAAGCCGCCATTTATCAGCGACTTAGTACCCGAAGATAGATGTCACCTAAACGGCATGGCGCTAAAAGATGGAAAGCCAGCCTATGTGACTACCTTTTCTCAGTTAGACTCTGCTGGTGCGTGGCGTGAAAATGATAAAAACGATACTGGTACCTTAATGGATGTCGCTAGCAACGAAATTTTAATAGACGACTTGATGATGCCGCACTCACCTCGCTGGCATAATGGAAAAGTCTATTTTTGTAATTCTGGCTTAGGGCAGGTCTGCAGTTACGAGCCCGCTACCAGAGAGAAAAAGGTGGTGGCTGAATTAGCAGGGTTTACTCGAGGCATGGCGTTTCATGGCGATATTTTAATTGTTGCTACTTCTAAAGTTCGTAAAAGTGAGATTCGGCAAAGTATTCCTATTGCGGAATCGGGCATGGAAACTTCAGCCAGTATTACACTAATTAATTTACTTGATAACTCAACCATAGCTCAGCTCACTTTTACAGGTGATGTTGAGCAGATATATGATGTGGCGGTATTAACAGGCTGCCACTACCCCGAATTGATAGAGCCTTCGCACCCTCGCATGCGTAACCACTTTACTCACCCTAAACTGCAACCTTTGGATTAAAGGAATGGTAATGAAAAAAGATTGCAATAATCAAATAACTAAAGTTAGTAAGTCTGTGAAAGCTGCCTTGCCTTTGCTTGCAGTCCTCGGTGCGGCTAATGCAGCGCCGTCGAGTCGGGTTTCGTTATCCAGCGCACGTAAACTTAAAAGCGAAAACGTGGTTTTTGTATCAGAAAACCCAACCAATCGAATCAGTTCACACGCTGGTAAAAGAGCATTTAATACTTTCTCAAACCAGAGAGAGCAAAAGCTTAACAAAGGCGTTGCGACTGAGGTAGCTAACACTGTCGACTACCTCAAACAAAACGGGCTACTTGCAAGTGCTGAAACGCGTCAGGCGACAACTTCTGGCGATAAGCAGGCTGGCTATAAAATGTTTGCGAGCACAACGGCTACTCGCGCTCACTGTCATACCGTCCTTGGCGGAACTTATTATACACCCACTCATGTTGTCAATCCTGGAAATTGTAACGGCACTTCTATTTATCACGCGGCGGCGGCTGCTAATGCCATTCCAACTGACATTACTCTAAATACTACATCCATTAATGATAGCGCAACGGGAGCTAATGCCACGGTGGCGACTGCAACTACGGCGGATGCTGATGGAGGTGACACGCATACTTACAGTTTAGTAAGTGATGGCTCATCAGCTAATGGTGATTGTGGGGCTACAACATCAGATGATGACAATAGTAGTTTTAACTTCAGTGGTTCGACGTTGCGAACGAACTCATCACTGGCTGCGGGCACGTATTCAATTTGTGTACAGACGGATGATAACAACGATAGTGTTGATACATTTCAAAAAGGCTTTACGATAACTGTATCCGATGTCACCCCACCCGTTGTCCAGTCAATTACGGAAAGTAGTGGCGATGATGCGACTTCGGTCGACTTCACCGTAACCTTTAATGAGAATGCCAACAATGTTACAGCGGATGATTTTACCATCACCAATGTGACGGGAGATGCAGGTGGTACTATCGACAACGTTGCTGTTTCGGTTGCTAACTCGGTGTATACGGTGACTGTGGGCACCTCTGGGGAAGGAACTTTCCGCCTAGACCTTAATGCAAGCACCAATATCACCGATGACAGTGGTAATGGTAATGGCACCAACGGCAACGTTGCCACCTATACTTCTGGCACGGCCCATACCGTTTCTTTTACCAGTGCAACCACTTCGGCAACAGCGTTTGATACAACCAATGGTACAAATTTATCCCCTTCGTTCTCGTTTGACTCAAGCGATGAAACACTAACCATAGGCAATGCTAGCCATACTGCGGGAACTGCAAATGGTGGTGGTGGAACCGATGTTTTAATCGCCGTTGATACGTGGAATATGACGGGGGTAACCGTTTCAAACTTTGAAACGATCACTATTCCTGCAAGCTCTGGCGTTACCATGACCTCAGCGCAGCATGAGTTGTTTACGACATTTACTGACAACGCGAGTCAGTCGATTACCGTTGCTTCAGGTAGCGATAACTTCAGTGGTGATAGTGCCATTGAATCGTATTCATTAGGCGCGAGCTATACAGGGGTCTTTACCTTAGGTGCTGCGGGTCAAGATGTGACCGGTGCGGATAGTGCGGCAGACACAATCAGTGTCGCAGGCTTTACCGTGACGGGCGACATTGTTGGTGGCACTGGAACGGATGAGTTGCAAATCACAACAGGTGGTAATCTCGCTGGTGCGAATTCGTTGTCTGGATTTGAAACACTTACCATGACTGGTGCTGTCACCATGACAGAAGCTCAACATGATGGCTTTTCGACAATTACTGCAGCTGGTGGAAGCGATCAAATTACCGTAAGCACTGCTAATGGCGACGCGTCGATTACCGCCAACAGCGGTGTTGAAACATATGTACTCAGTAGTGGCATGACCGTTAGCTTTATGACTACCTCGCAAAACATAACCGGCAGTAGTAGTGATGATATTTTCGAGTTTACGGGTACCATTTCTGGAGGAACATTGAATGCCAGCGGTGGTACAGACACGTTAAGCCTGCCGCTATCCGCAGATATTTCAGGTGCGACTGTTTCAAGCTTTGAGAACCTTACTCTTGCAAGCGGCGCAAGCGCCACGCTAAGTGCAGCACAGCTGTCGCAATTCTCGGGTACCGTTACTGCATCGGGGACAGAAACGGTAACCATATCAGGCGATGGTAATTTCTCAACTCTTAACAACATCGAAAATTGGCACGTCGGTGATGATACGACAAATACACGTACTGTAACGATTGCTCATACAGGCGGCTATGTTACTGATTTTTCAAGCAACGATGCGATTACCTTTAACCTTGGCACGCTTAGCTATACAGGTTCGTTAAATGGTGCGAATACCAATGACATTCTGCAGATGGGCAACGGCAGTAGTATTGCTAACGCGGGTATAGATACGACAAATATCACAAGCTTAATTGTTGACTCTGGTGCGTCAGTTACCATGACAGAAGCACAGCATGATGGGTTTACAGGTACTGTAACTGCTTCTGGCACCAACCAAATAACGATTAGTGCCGCAACCGATGGATTTACCGCTAATGCGGACATTGAGACCTATGTGCTTGGCGCAGCGAATTCGGTGACACTGGGTACCTCTGGTGGTTCATTGACGCAAAATATTACGGGAAGTTCTGGCAACGATACCATTACATTAGGCGCTGCAACGTACTCAAGCGGTGTGCTTAATGGTGCTGGCGGAACGGGTGATACCTTAAGTGTTGTGGACAGTACTAATTTCTCAGGTGTTTTATTAGGCGGCATTGAAAACCTAACGTTAGCATCGGGTGCGACGGTTTCGATTGATGCATCTCAATTGGCTGGGTTTACAGGCACTATTACAGCAGCTGGTTCAGAACAACTCAATGTCTCTGGTGACGGTAACTTTACGACCTTAGCGAATATCGAAACTTATTCAATCGGTGACGATTCGACGAATACGCGTACTATCACGATTTCAAATGCGGATCACAGTGTAAGTGCAACTACGGCTAATGATGCGATTACCTTTGACCTTGGTACTTTAACATTTACAGGTACACTCGTTGGTAATGGCACTACGGACGATACCATATTGCTTGGTAATGGTGCGGATATTACCGGAGGAACACTCACTAATATTGAGGTGTTAAGCCTAGAATCTAACGCTACCGTGGATATGACGGCAGCGCAGTATGCTGCCATACAAGCAAAAACCATCACAGCAGCTGGCGCTGAGACCATTAATATTTCTGGTGATGGCAACGTTACTATTAATAGTACGACCGTAGAAACATATGATTTTGGTGACGATTCGACCGATTCCCGTACCATCAACTTGGGCGCAAGCAATAGCAACTCCTTTACGGCGAATTCTGCATCTGATGCCATTACGTTTGACATTGCCACATTTGACTTTAGCGGATCTTTAACGGGCAATACTGACGTTGCAAATACGTTTGTTTCAGATGGCGCAAACGACATTGCAAGTGCCACAATTAGTGGATTTGCAAATCTAACGTTAGAGAACAGTGCTGACCTTGTTTTAACGCCAGCTCAGCTTAATGGCTTTAGTGGCATTATTACTGCTGCAGGCACTGATACGCTGACCTTTTCAACGACAGGCAGTGTCACAGGCGGTAATTTAAATGCCATTGAGGAGTTTGCTACAGGCTCTGGCGGTGGCATTACCGTTACTATGGCTGCGGCAGATGTAAGTAGTAAAACGCTAACAGCAACGACACCTGCTAGTGACGGGTTTACAATCACAGGCTCTACAGGTGATCAAACAATTAATGGAAGTGCTGGTAGTGATAACCTATCCGGTGGTGCGGGTGCTGATACAATAGCACCGGGTGCTGGTACAGATAGTATGACTGGTGGAAGCGAAAGTGATATTTTCTCTGGTTCAAGTTCTGACTTAAATGGTGACACGATAGTTGATTTGGCTAGTGATGATTCAATTCGTCTCACTGGGATAGTTGGTTTAACGACATCTAATGTGCGCTTTAATGGCGCTGGCACATTAGAAATTGATACTGATGCTACAGACTTTAGTAGCGTAGAAGTTTCTCTAAACTTAACAAATAGTGCTGGAAATGACTTATCTGTCCTAGCGGTCAGTGACGTTGGTGGTGACTCGCTAATAACCTTTGAACAAAGCAATAACTTACCATTGTTTAATAATCTAGATGGCAGTTCCGCGTATACCGAAGGCGGAACAAAGCAGGTACTCGATGCTAATGTTACGATTAGTGACGTCGAATTAGATGCACTGAATTCATCTCAAGGTAATTATACAGGCGCTTCATTAACTATTGCTCGTAATGGCGGTGCAAATACAGATGATGTATTTAGTGTACAAGACGGCTCTCAGGTGGCAGTCAGAGGTAGTGACATTACAAATTCTATTGGTGATAAGTTTGCTTCATTTAGCTCTACGTCTGGCACATTAACGGTGACATTTAGCGGTGACTTATCAACGCCTACAACCGTATTGGTTAATGAAGTGCTGCAAAATATCACTTACAGCAACGGATCTGATGACCCTGATGCAATCGCTACATTCGATTGGGTATTTAATGATGGTATCGCAAATAGTTCAGGAGCAAACCAAAGCTCAGTAATTATTACCGCTGTCAATGATGCGCCCGATGATATTACGGTATCTAGCACTACAGTTAATCAAAGCGCGACGGGGACCACAACAAACATCGCAACCTTGTCAGCCAATGATCCCGATGACACGCCAACAGCGTTCTCGCTTGTCACTGCCGGCAGTTCCGGTAATGGGTTATGCGCTGGTAACGCGGGTAACAGCTCATTTACCATTAGTGGCAATAACTTACAAAGCACTGCAGCGCTGGATGCAGGCACCTATCAAGTTTGTCTTCAGGTGTCGGATGAAGATCCAAGCTCGCCAGAGACCTATCAAGAAAGCTTTATGATCACCATAGCGGACGACGTGGCACCCACCATTACGGAAGTCACGCCAGTTGCGAACCCAACTAACGATGCGACACCAAGCGTGACCTTCAGTTCAACTGAAGCAGGTACGATTATTATGGGTGGCTCGTGTAGCACCGCGACGACCACGGCAGTGGTTGGCAACAACATCATTACGCTCGACTCAGATGGTGCTGGTGGTGCACTCGGTCATGCGACCTTTAGCGACTGTACTATCACAGTAGAAGACGCCGATACCAACCAAAGTACGCCGTTATCGCTTACTAGCTTCACTGTCGATACGATTGCACCGACCTTAGATACGGGCAATTCGCTGCCTGTGGATAATGCAACAAACATCGCGGTGACAGACTCGTTATTGCTGTCTTATGATGAAAATGTGTTACTTGGTGTTGGTGAAACCATCACCGTGTTTAACGTATCAAACAACGCGGTTCTTGAAACGTTTACAGCAAGCTCTACAGCAGCGGCAACAGGCTCTAATGGTGGTACCATCGCGGTCAGTGCTGCTCAAATAACTATTACCCCAGGAGAAAACCTACCCGCAGGTACTGACATTGCGGTGAGGTATGGCTCAAGTACTGTCATAGATTCTGCGGGCAATTTAGCGCCAGCAATCAGCGATTCAACGACCTATAACTTTGTTACCTTACCTGAGCTCAGTATAGCGGCTTCTCCTTCTACCATTACAGAGACTGCGGTTACTGCAACCTTTACCGTGTCGTTGCAAGACGGAGATGGCGACCCATTTCCAGCAGATGGTAACGTAACCATGACAACCACAATTGATGGCGCATCGACGGCGACAGGTGGTGGTGTTGATTTCAACCTCTCAGGAACCACAAGTGGTGGAAGCTTTCAGATAGACAGTGGTCAGAGCACTAACACATTTACAGTGACGTCGGTTGATGATGGCTTGACGGGTGAAGCGCCAGAAACCGTGATAATAAATATATCGGGGCCTAGTGGTAATGCATTCATCTCTAACACATCAAGTGCGTCACTCACGATAAGTGAAAATGAACTGCCAGTGATTTCAGGTTTACCCACAAGCTTATCGGCAACCGAAGACACAGAGAGTAACCTCGATTTATCTGCAGTGAGCTTTAGTGATGGTAATAACAGCAGCCTTACTATTACATTAACGGTCGCAAGTGGCACGTTGTCATCGCCATTAGGTACATCTGGAGGTGTATCAATATTAGGTAATGGTACGGCTAGCTTGACACTCTCGGGCACAATTAGTTCGCTAAATAACTTTATCACTAATACGAATGCGATTGCAGTGACACCGGTCCAAGACGACATCAATGACATAGCACTGAGTATGGTAGCAAACGATGGCACTACAAACGGGAATACTGCGAATAGCACCATTAATGTTACCCCCGTGAACGACAATCCTATTTTGATTTCCACCTTCACCGGTGAGTTTGATATGACAGGTTCAGGTGGTGGCACTAGCACCTTCACTGAAACCGACAACGGCATCACAATGACGGTGAGCCTCGATAGCGGCACTTGGACCAATGACGCCAGTGGTGGCGGCAGTTCAATTGGGAATTCAATTTACACTGGCGCAACCGGGCCAACACTCACTACGTTCAACTTTGACCGTGCGATTGACGTCAATTCTTTCTTACACTTTGTGAATGGCGCTGCCGATGGCGGCACATTCACTTTTGATGTGACCTCAGGCACAGGCTCTAATGTCACAGAAACGGGCGCAAACGTCGCCAGTGGTGTGACTATTACACCGACTGATTGGACGAATGTAACTGCCTTTACCGTCATCAATGGTGGTGGTGCATTTAACCCAGCCTTTGATACCTTGGCATACACAGGCAATTTAACATTACCAACAACGCTTAGCTTTACCGAAGAAATTCAAGGTAATGTAGATCTCTCTGATTTTTCTTTTGCTGATGTAGACGATGTATCAATTACACTTACCCTAAACGTTACAGGTGGCACCTTTGGTACGCCAGCGGATGGTACAGGCGTGGGCAGTGGTGTGACAGGAACCTTAGTCTCACCGACCAGTATCACCCTTGTTGGTTCACCTGCCGACGTTACCACCTACCTTGATACCACAAGCAACATTACCTTTGCCGGTGACCTTGATGTACAAGGCACAGGTTCGGGCAGCTTAACGATTTTGGGTAACGATGGCGAAAGTGGAGACATTCCGCTCACTACTTTAAGTATTGATATTACCAATGTGAATGATGCACCGACCATCACAGGCACACCAATTACATCTGTGAATGAGAATCAAACATATAGCTTCTCACCTGTCGGTGATGATGTAGACGGAGATGCGTTATCATATAGCGCAACTGGTTTACCAAATTGGGCGAATATCAGCTTGTTGACAGGTGCGATCACTGGTACTCCGAGTTTTGATGATGCAGGTACGACATCTAATATTGTCGTGTCGGTTAGCGACGGTCTATTGAGCAGTTCGTTAGCGCCATTTAGTATTACAGTGAATAATGTAAACAATGCTCCTGTTGCAAATGACGATAATGTTTCTACGCTTGAAGATACGAGTGTTGCGTTTAACATAATTGCAAACGATATTGACGACGAAGGGCTGTTGTTAGCTTCATCCGTAAATATTGTTAATCAGCCAAGTAAAGGTATGGTTACCGTTTTAAACGGAGTGATAAATTATGCGCCAAATGAAAATGTTAATGGTTCGGATAGCTTTACTTATACCGTTAAAGATCAGTCTCAAAATACGTCAAACATTGCGAACGTATTCATCCAAATCACATCAGTAAACGATGCACCGTCAATTTCCGGTTCGCCTTTAACGACTATAAAAGCAGGTCAAATGTATCAGTTTGTGCCTACCAGCGACGATATTGATAGTGAAAATTTGACATTCACAATTCAAAATAAACCAAGTTGGGGGTTATTTGATCAAAATGTAGGAAGCTTATCAGGGGGCCCTAGCGATAATGACATTGGTTCTTACGAAAATATTGTTATCTCAGTAACTGACGGCGAACTTGCTGCGTCACTTCCTGCATTTAATATTTTGGTCAAAGATGGAAATGAAGCGCCAAACGCTAATAATATGCAGGTTGTTATAAATGAAGATGAAGCTATATCGATAATTCCAGATATTAGCGACAACGAAGATGATACATTAACCACTTCAATTGAATCGCCAGCTAAATTCGGTACCGTTGAACTCCAAGATAATGTATTTATCTATACACCTAATCAGGATTACTTTGGTGAAGACACGTTTACCTATAGTGCATCTGATGGCAAGAAGACATCTAACATAGCGAGTGTTGCTATTAATGTTAAGCCCGTTAATGACTTACCAATAGCTGTTAATGACGTTATTTCATTACCCGTGACTGAGTCTGGTGTGTATACCATTAATGTGACCAATAATGATACTGATGTTGAAGATGACGTAGTAACTTTATCCGGTGCTGATGCGAATATTGGTCAGGTAGAATTAGTTGAAAACAACATTCAATTGACATTATTACCTTCGATAAATTCACCAATTACCATTAATTATCGAGTACGTGATTCAGAAAAAGCTGAAGCAAACGCATCAGCAATAGTCACGTTAACTGACGGAAATAACAATGCTCCAATAATTACCGTGCCGGAAGACGTCATTATTGATTCGACTGGGTTGTATACAAAGGTAGATTTAGGCGCCGCAACGGCAGTGGATAGCTCAGGTAATCCTGTGTCGGTATCGCTTGTTGAAGGTCGTACTTTCTTCAGACCTGGACGCCATGAAGTGTTTTGGCAGGCTACTGACAGCCAAGGCAATACCTCGGTTGCATTACAGAATGTTGTTGTTAACCCACAGGTCTCATTAAGTAAACCATCGGTGATGAGTGAAGAGCAAACAGGCAATGTATTTGTTCATTTAAATGGTATAGCGCCTAGTTATCCCCTTACTGTTAATTTCAGTATTAGTGGCTCCGCTGATAGTAATGATCATAACTTAGAAAGTGGCCGTGTAATCTTTGATAAAGGTGTTGTAAAAGCTATTCCTTACACCATTTTTGCAGATGGAGTAAATGAGGGCGATGAACAAATCGTTATTACACTATCTGAGCAATTAAACTTGGGAATTCAGTCCTCTACAACGATAGACATTGTTGAACGAAACGTTGCGCCGCGGATAACGCTTCATGCCTTACAAAATGATGAGTTACGCACGTTAATAAGTAAGCAACAAAGTGAAGTGGTTATTAAAGCGACTGTTTTTGATGCAAATTACCAAGACACTGTAAACTATACATGGTCGTCTAACGACGGGATTGAAAACGTCAGTGATACTGAGAGTGAATTTAGATTCATACCTCAGGCATTAGATATCGGCGTTTACACGATTGGGCTTATTGCAAGCGATAATGGTGAGCCAAGTTTATCGACATCTGCATCGATTTCGTTAGTGGTCGTTGAAAGTCTTCCCGAACTAACTACTAAAGATACCGATCGGGACGGCGTTGCCGATTTTGCCGAAGGGTACCAAGATAGCGATGGTGATGGCATTGCTGATTACCTTGATGCAATTGATGCATGCAATGTGTTACAAACTAGCGCTGATGAGTCATCTCAATTCTTGCTAGAAGGCGATGCGAGCTTATGTTTGAAACGTAATTTAGTGATTACGAATGCACAATCAGGAGGCGCTGCGGTAGCGACTAGTGAGCTTATAGAAGACTCTAACGCCAAAAACATCGGAGGAATATATACATTCGAAGCAACAAACCTTGATCAAATGGGTGATGTAGTCAGAATTGTCATTCCTCAGAGTATACCTGTACCAAAAAATGCCGTTTATCGTAAGTTAATAGCGGGGGAATGGGTCAACTTTATATTAAACGCAAATAATGAAGTACTTTCTGCACCTGGTACGCTAGGATACTGTCCTTCGACTCGTGACGCGCTATGGCAGCCTGGTTTGATTGAAGGAAGCTTCTGTATTCAATTACGAATTGAAGATGGTGGACCAAATGATGCTGATGGCCTCAAAAATGGACGTGTAACTGACCCAGGTGGGGTTGCAATACCTTTGAGTGATAACAATTTTCCAGTTGCGAACGATGATTTTGTTAGTGTTAAAATGGGCGACTCAATCATCATTGATGTACTTGCAAACGATGAAGACATTGATGGTGATGCTCTTACTATCACATCAGCTGATAGTGACTTCGGAACCGTTACAATTAATGACAATAAGCTTCAATATCAGACATTACCGGAATTTTTCGGTATTGCGAATGTTGGCTATGGTATAAGCGATGGTCGTGACGGTACAGATTATGGAAAACTTCAGCTCATTATCAGAGCTAACAGTGCACCCGTTGTAACTAACTTATCATTAGAGACTAACGATACTACCGATATTGTTATCCACCTGGCTGAAAATATGAGTGACCCTGATGGCGATAGCGTTAGCTTACTTGAGGCTAACGCTGAGTCTGGCTCGATTGTCATTGATAAAGCGGCTAAAACGATAACGTATAAACCTCAAAAAGGATTTGTAGGCGAAGACATCATTATGTATAAAGTGAGTGATGAGCTTGGCGCTTTAGCTGAAGGAACAATTACTATTAGTGTAAGCAAAACACCGGACGTTGTTAAGCCCGAAATGCCTAAGAAAAAATCATCAGGTAATTTAAGTTGGTTACTCCTTTTTGTTTCGTTGTTATTTGTAGCACGAAATAAAAAATAGGTACCTTAAAGCCAGCCGTTATGGCTGGCTTTATTATTTACGCAAAGTAAATTAATTCTGCACCAACTACTTTCAATTAAATACGACACAAATTTGATCATAAGATGCAAACGTAGTGCACCTATCTCGCTTGTAAATCTTTAATTATCTGATAGTGCGACAGCTGTAGACAGAGTTTACCAGTAGTTATTTGTATTTATGTTTTGAACGATTTCAAATCTTAACATTCATTTTCTTGAATCTAGATATTCTTTAACGTAGAGTAATTTTTGTCTTATTTTTATACGGAAATTCTATTATGTTAAGAACACTAACCCTTTCACTTGTTGCACTTTCTTCACTTACACTTGCTGGTTGTGGTTCTACACCGCCAATTCAAGCACAAGAAAAAACCATTGCGTACCAAGGTAAGACTTACGTTTTTGGTGGCCAGTACGACACTAAACGAAATGAAGTACAACTAACGGTAAATGGCGATCCGGTAATGAAAGGTCGTTTTCCTCCATACACGCCAACACTTAACTTAAACACGAGCTATCAAGAAGTTAATGTTTCTAGCTATTGTTACTTTAGCTCTGTGCTGAATGAAAAAGGTGGTGTATTTGGTGCGGTAGCGGGCGCTATTCAGTCATCTAATTCAAAGTCAGGCGACAAGTGTGACGTTAAAATTGCCGGTGAAACGGTTGAAAGCCTATATTTCTAATAGATTTATTATAAGTGTGTAGCCTAGTCGCTACACACTTACTTTAAAAACTGATCTAATAACTGAGTCTAATTTAATAGTAGCGAAGTTCGTCCACCTTTCCCCAAAACACTCTGTAAGAGAATGCGGTGTAGGCCAAAATAGTAGGCACCACAATTAACGCCCCCCATAACATAAAGTTAAGTGCTTCAGGTGCTGCTACAGCTTGCCAAATTGTTAATTTACCCGGCACAATCTCAGGGAAAAAGCTAAATGCTAAGCCGAAAAATGATAGGGTAAAAATCAATAGCGCAAAAAAGAATGGTAGGGCTGCACCAATATTTGGCTGTTTAGCTAAGCGCTTTAGTACAAACCAACATAGAACAAAGAAGCTTGCACAAATAATCGGAATGGGAATTAAGATCAGTGCATACGGAAAGTCGAACCATTTTTGATAGATCTCTGGTGAAATAAGTAAGTTAACCAGTGATACCAGCAATATACCAATAAACGTAATAACAACCGTTGATTTACAATGCGCTATGGCTTTTTGTTGCAAATCGCCTTCGGTTTTCATAACTAGCCATGCACTGCCAATAAAGGTATAAGCCGCTGAAACTCCAATTGCACTTAAAAGGGCAAAACCGTGCGCTTCTAAGGTGTTTGAAAACCCCATAACATACAAACCGAGCATATAACCTTGCGCCAGCGAGGCGAGCAAAGAGCCTGATTTAAACACCGTATCCCATTTACGTTTATGGGCAACAATGGCTTTGGCTCTAAAATCAAATGCCACACCGCGCATAATTAAGCCAATCAACATAAATGTACACGGGATATAAAGTGCTTGAAAGACAATACTGTGTGCAGTTGGAAACGCAATGAGTAAAAGGCCAATCGCTAATACTAACCAGGTTTCATTAGCATCCCAAAACGGTCCTATTGATGCAATCATGGTATCTGCCGATGTTTCATCGTCTAGCGGCAGTAAAATCCCTACACCTAGATCGTAACCGTCTAAAACAGCGTACATTAATGTTGCAAGGCCCATTAGGGATACAAAAATAATTGCCAGAGTTGCTTGATCAAACATATGCATTATCCCCTTTACTCGGTAATTGTTTTATAGGCTTTTCGCTCATATCAAATTCTTCAATTTCAACGGCACGGCGCGCCATTAGAAACACTGTATGTAGATAAGCGACTAACAAAATGGCATAGGTAGTTAAATAGAGCGCTAAGCTAAAACCAACATTTGCAGGCGCAATTTGTGTTGCAGCGTCAGACACTTTTAGCACACCGCTAACTAGGTAAGGTTGTCTGCCTATTTCAGTTACATACCAGCCAGCTAACGTCGCTAACCAACCTGAGAATGTTAAGCCAACAAGAATACGCATTAGCCATGTGGGTAATTGGCCGCGTTTTTTAAGGGTATAGGTTGCAAACCAAGAGATGGCGATCATCAGTAAACCTAGGCCAACCATTATTCTAAAGCCAAAAAATACAGGTTTAACTGGCGGATGCTCACCTTTAAATTGATCAAGCCCCTTAATTTCACCATCAAGCTCATGGGTAAGAATAAAGCTTGCCATGTTAGGTATGCCAATTTCAAAATGATTCGTTCTGTTTTCTTCATCAGGAATTGCAAATAGCAGTAAAGGTGCCCCTTTTTCGGTTTGCCAAACACCTTCCATTGCCGCTATTTTTTGTGGTTGATGTTCAAGCGTATTAAGACCATGTAAATCACCAACAAATGCTTGTAACGGTGATAAAATTGCCGCCACAATAACCGCTACTTTTAATGTTAACTTTGGTGCTTGTTTATCGTCTCCTTTAAGTAAACGATAGCAACTCACGCCAATTATCATAAAGCTTGCCGTTAAGCCCGAAGCCAAAAGCATATGCGCTAAGCGGTACGGAAAACTTGGATTAAAAATTACTGCAAACCAGTCGGTTGGGTAGGCTATTCCATCGCGCATCTCGAAACCGGTTGGTGTTTGCATCCACGAATTTAAACTTAAGATCCAAAATGCTGAAAGCGTGGTGCCGATTGCTACCACTATACAGGCTAAAGTATGTACTTTTGGTGGCACACGTTTAATACCAAACAGCATGATGCCTAAAAATGTCGCCTCTAAGAAAAATGCAGTTAATACTTCGTAGCCTAATAGTGGCCCCGCGATGTTTCCGACTTTTTCCATAAAACCAGGCCAGTTGGTACCAAACTGAAATGACATGGTAATACCGCTTACGACGCCAAGGGCAAATGAAAGGGCAAAGATTTTTACCCAGAATCGATATGCGCGCATCCAAACCGGATTGCCTGTCATATCAAACCTGACTTTAAAGAAAACTAAAAACCAACACATCGCGATGGTTATAGTGGGAAATAAAATGTGAAAACTAATGTTGGCAGCGAACTGTATGCGTGAAAGCATTAACGTATCCAACATAAACGACCCCCAAAGAATAGACGTGCTATTTATCTACTGTTTTTTGAAACATGGATTTGGTTGGCAAATTTTAACGTGTACTGATTGGGCTGAATTTGCCATTGTATACGAACAACAAAGGGGAAATTGAGCCTTATAGCACCTTGCTTATTAATTGCTATACTTCTTCCGGTATTCAATAAAACAAAAATTAAATAGCAACACGACGACATATGCACTTTTACAGTGCGCACCAAAAAAGCGGTTAATTACTATTACCGCTTTTCAAAACTTTATCTTTAAAATCGAGTACTTTAACAACGCCAGAGCCGAGCTTCATAAGTGTTGTTAGCTTCTCAGGACTCATGCTTTGTAACTCACTTGCCCAAACGGTGATGGTTTCAAGCAAGTCATGCAACTCAGACATTTTGTCCTGTGCATACGCTTCTTCTGCGTTAGCCGGTTCATCAATGATTGAAGCGCGCAAAAGAGATAGGGTTGGGTCCATCTCTCTTTTTCTGCGCTCTTCAAATACCCGGTTTGCTAATTCCCAAATATCGCCAGCGGGTGCATAGTAATCTTTTCGGTCACCAGGTTTATGAATTACCGATACTAGGCGCCACGACTGTAATTCTTTGATTGCCATACTAACGTTACCGCGCGAGATATTTAAGGTTTCTGATAACGAAATTGCGCTTAGAGGTTCTTCACTCATTAGCAATAAACCCATGATTTGACCGATTGTGCGGTTAAATCCCCAACGGCTGCCCATTTCGCCGCAATGCATTACAAAACTTTCGATTTTTGGTGTTAGTAACATTCTAAACTTTCAATAATTTCTGAAACTTTAAAATATACTAATCCCATCATTGATATAGATCAATCTTTTTATGCGTTTAAATTGTTCGTATTTGGATTGAAAAGTGAATAATCGAATTGATTTAAGTGGATTTATTTTAATTGTAATAAATGGGTAATGTCTGTCAGGCATTCTTTTGCAACATTATACTGGCACCTATTATCATTGCAGTTTTATTTTTGTGCGTTTTTAACGCTACTTTTGATTGGTTATTATTCAAAAATGAATGAAAGTTAAAAAAATCGTAAATAACTGTTTAATTTAACACAATGATGCTTCTATACTGAGATTGTATTTTAAATTTATTGTAGTCATCTCCATGCGGAATAAAGCACAAAATAGTAGTTTTTGGTTGTTGTTTTTATTCAACTTATTTTTAGTTTTATTTAGTTTTACCAGTAATGCCAGCTACACAATTGGTGTTATCGGTAAAACCAAAAATGATAGTTTTTATATCCAATCATTTAAAGGGTGTGAGTCTGTCGCTAAAAATCACTCAGATTTACGATGTATTTACGAAGGCGCTGATGACTTTCAAGATATTCGTGGTCAAACGCTCAAAATTAACCGACTGATCGAAAGCGGAGTAAATGCGTTACTCATTTCGGTTACTGATTCTGATTACTTAGTAAATGGTGCCCTTAAGCGAGCATTTGAGCTTGATATTCCAGTAATTACCTTTGACTCAGACTTGTTACCGCAACATCATGATTACCGTTTAGCGTATGTTGGTACTAATAATTTCGATTTTGGTGTTGCCCTAGGCGAATACGTTAAAAATAACGTTAAACACACAAACACTGTGTGCCTGCAGTCTGGGCATCCATCTACGCCAAACTTAAACCAGCGAATCAAAGGTGTGCGCCATGCGTTAAGTGGCCAAAGCTTACAGCGTTTGAATGATGGCTACCAATGGCAAGAGCATGAATTATGCCCAGTTTACAGCTTGGGTAAACGAGGCCTAGCACTTAGTCAGTTAGTAGGTAAGATCAAACTCGATGCGCCGCCGGTTTTTATCGCCGTAGCGGGATTTGCTCAGTTTAATCCACGTTACATTGACCAGCTTAATCAGTTTAAATCTAAGATTAAATCAGGTGATATTGTGATTGTCTCGGCCGATACCGAAGAGTTGCAATTAAGTGCATTATCTAAGGGGCTTTCCACAGTCAATATTGGCCAAAAACCTTTTGATATGGGAAAACAGGGCGCCGAATATTTGTATCAGTATTTAAAACACAATGTGAAACCTAAGCAAGAATTTACTTATTTAGGTTTTCACTATTGCGATAAACAGAATGTTGATACATGTACCGTAAACTATTAAGGGGTTTTGAACGTTAATCACTATCTTCAAACTTGTTTATTTGCTTTAGAAATAAACTAGAACGGTTATCGCTTTAGTTAACAAAGCTAAACGCCAAGAAAACGCTGTCAGAAAGTCCAAGTCACCCGTTTGTTCTGTTGTTATTTCTTCATGCTTTTAATGTATTATGCTCAAAAGCGCCAATACACCTTTAGTCACTAGGGATTAAAGCATAGGTATAACCGATACAACCAATAGTGCTGCCATAAGCCAATTAAACAAACGTATTTTAATGGGTGAGGCAATAAGTTGCTTTAAACTTTTCCCAATACTAACCAACAGCCAATAGACGGTAAGTTAATAAGTAAAAACACCCCACTTACTAACATCACAGATTGTAGACTTTGATCACTGGCATACACCGCATTAACACTTAACGCCATTGTCCACGCTTTAGGGTTGACCCATTGAAAAAGCGCAGCTTGCATAAAGGTTAATGGTTTCGCATCCGATGCGACTTCATCAATAGTATGGTTATTCGCGATTTTGTATGCAAGGTAACATAAATAGACGATGCTTACCCATTTTAATACGGTGTAACTTGCAGGGAAGGCTTGAAATAACTGACTTACGCCAATTCCCACCAATAGCACCATCACGCTAAAACCAATGGCAACACCTAACAAATGCGAAATCGAACGGCGCAGACCAAAATTTAACCCTGAGCTTAATAACATTAAGTTATTCGGGCCTGGGGTGATAGATGAAACAAAACAAAATGTTATTAATGCAATAAGTAATTCAGTATTCATAGTGGACTCCTTTTTTAATAGAGTAATTTACTTATTGCGCAATTTGCTGTTTTATATTGTCTAATAAAATTAATTGGCACAATAAAATTTAGATATGGATAAATTTAACGAACAAATATTGTTTGAGTTATCGCGCGACAGTAGTTTGACCAATATTCAATTGGCTGAGCGAATTGGATTATCGCCATCGGCATGTTTACGCCGGGTACAAGAGCTTGAGCGGGCAAAGATTATCACAGGTTATAAAGCGACCATTGATACTGAGCAATTAGGGATCGGCTTTAAAGCATTTATTACGGTGGGCTTGTCGGTGCATACCAAAACAGCGCAAACGCAATTTGAAGAGGCAATAACGCTTTCAAAAGAAGTGCTTGAATGCCACAACGTAACCGGTGCGTTTGAGTATATTTTAAGAGTCGAAACCAAAGATTTGAAAAGTTATAAGCAATTTCACACCAATGTGTTAGGTGATATCGAGCAGGTCGCGACCATAACGACCCATGTTGTAATGGATTCCGTTAAAGATAGTTAGTGGATTTAGCGTCTTTTCTTAGTAAAACAGTGTGTTATCCACGTCAAATTTAATACAAACGATTCGTTTAGCTATATCAAATGGTTATGAATATATAACCCAGCTTTCATATTTATGTAATAACAATCGGCTTAACAATACCGATTGTTAATAAAGTGTAAAAAAATGTTGTAATTGTACCTAAATTGGCTATTTTGTGATCGGAGGTCACTCCTCCGATCATAAACAATAATTAGGAACACACAGTATGAAAATAACGAAAATAATAGCTTATGCGGTGTTGTTGTACGCAAGCACGCCTCTTTGGGCAAGTCATGGACTGGCCTTTATTCATGGGACTGGAAGTCAAACAGATGCATATAATGACTACTGGACAGCTGAATTTGTAAACTCAGTGAGGCAAGGGTTAAGTAACACAAACAATTACACGGTGATCAATTGCGATTTCGATCGCTATATGTGGGATACGCGAGCATCTGGCTGTTTGGCAGAGCAGCTCACTAACTTTATAAATAGTAAAAACATTACGTCCTTAACACTCATTACACACTCAAATGGCGGTAATGTTGTGCGTTGGATTTTATCTAATCCAACCTGGGATAGCCGTTTTGTCACTATTATAAATACGGTCAAAAAGACAATCGCGCTTGCACCGTCGTCTGGTGGTACACCATTAGCCGATGCGGTAACCGCAGGTAATTCATTTGAAACAACCCTTGGCTGGATCTTAGGTTACGACAGTGACGCGGTGAAACAGCAGCAAGTTGGTTGGATGGCACATTACAATCAAAATTGGTTATATGGTACGCCTAATCGACCGGCACTTAGTTCTGCATTTGAGGCAGTTGTAGGTAGTGATGTTGATTCGGCAATTTGGGATGGTGATAGTTACTGTGGAGGCTATCAATATCAAGTGGCGCTAGAGGTTACACAAAACTGGTTAGATGATTGCTCAGACGGATTCTTAGAGTGTAGTTCGCAATCGCTTGCGGGCAGTGTGTGGTTTAAAGATAAAAATAAAACACGTGGCAGTGAGCCTTTAAGTCATCATCAAAGTCGTCGTAAATGTTTCAATTTAGATGGCCTACTACGCAATCGAATTACGGAGATCTAATTATGAAACATTTTACTGTATTAACGCTTTTTGCAAGCTTACTATCGGCGTTTTCGCTCCATGCTGAACCGGTTGTATATCAGTTTAAAAAAGTACAACCAGCTGTTGAGCAGCCGTTACTGCAAGCATTAAAAAGCGATGAATATTGGATGACAATATCTGGCAAAGCGCTTAAGCAAGGTGTTGAGTTGCCGTTGTCTGCTCAGAATAGTTTTGTTCGAGTTGCGCCGAAATTTGATGTTGCAAACACACAATTTGTTGAACCGCTTGATGTTAGTGCATTGTCGTTAACACCAAATTCTAAAGTGTTAACAAAGGGCAATCGTGCACAGGTAGAACAAGTGTTTGCGCAAAAAGAAATGAACGATGCAGGTTTTAGTGATGGCAGTGTAGCGCTAAAGGTAAAGTCGCAACACGCTTTGCAACAACTAACGCTAAAAACAAATCAATATCTGATTGATGATGCGAAATATCTAGTACACGTAAAGGAAAAGCACAGTGATGTTGTTCTTGCCGTTGCAGCGAATAACCGTTCTATTCAAAGTGCAAATAAACTGGCATATCAATCGCTTTCGTTTACTGATAACGTGACTCAAATCAAAACGATGTCAGCTAAACTGATTAGCCCAACAAATGAAAAAGTAACGGTAGATATAACCAATAACCACTTTAATTTTGATAAAGCACTGGCGTATTTTGGAGCAATCAATGGCCTGTATGAGCTTGAACTTCAAATTGATGCAGAGCGCGCTAATATGCCAGTAAAGCGTTCGCTTAAAATTCCATTTGTTAATTTTAAACAAACTGCAAAGGCGTTACCTAATGTGACATTTAGTGCGTCGAAATCGCATATTGAAGCTAAGGTACCATTGATGGTAAATGATGCGGGGCGTTTTAGTTTGCAAGCAACGTTACAAGGTAGTAATGATGGGGTACGTTTTTATGATATAGCCACGGTTGAAATGGCAAAAGAGTTAAACGGTGACGATTCACTGTCGCTACCATTTACCACTCAGGCACGTTATTCGTCTTATCGTTTAAACAATATGGTACTGAAAGATCAAAGTCGCTTATTAGTATTACAAACACCTCAGAAGTTGTTTCGTCCATCAATTTAATGATGTCAAAATACGCCAACATTAGTTGGCGTATTTTCGTTTCATTTCAAAACAAAATCACTTTATAAATATTACGTTATACTTAAACCGAGTTATTAAAGTAGTAGGGCGTTTTAATGGTTTTTACGGTAAAACAAAAAATCACCTTTGGCTTTGCATCAGTGGGCATTTTGCTTGCGGGTGTTTGCCTGTTTTTTTATATGTCATTGTCGAATATTGAGCGTGCTTACTTAAATATTAAAGAGCAGGCTTTACCAGTACAACGCAGTGCCGATGACATTCAAACGCTTATTCTCAACTACTCAAAAAACGCTAACGCAATTTACGGTGCCAACAAATTAAATGTTATAGAAAAATTCAGAGCACAAAATCAATCACTTAAAAATCAACTACAACAAACACTTTCAAGTGGCATTGCAGATTACAGCATTGACCTTGAAAAACTAAATAACCAATCACTGGCATTAATTGAAGCGTCGGAAAGTTTAACTGATAACAAAATTGCCTATTTAAATGCTAAAAAAACAAACAAAACTTTGATTGAAAAGCAGCTCGCACTTATTTCACAAAGCTCCGATTTATTATATGACCTAGAAACATTAACAGGATTAAGTTCGCGCCTGTTAGATGAAGTGATGGGCACCGCGATCCGCATCGATGATATGTTGTTTAATTTAACTGAAGTAACCAATGCACTTAGTCAAACTTTAGACAGTGAAACGCAAGTTAAACATCAAAACGATACGCGGTTTTTACTGGCAAATATTAAAGACAACTACAATTTTCTCAATCAACAGCTCACAGATATTGAAAGCGGTGATTTTCAAACGCGTTTTGAACAAAACTTGGCTGTATTTAACAGTAACGTCGATAATCCGGCACATTTGTATCAACAACAGACGCTACAGCTTGCTAAGTACAATCAATTTGAACAAGACTACAATCGCGTAGAAGCGCTTTCTGAAGAAATTAACAGTTCAATTCACACCATAAAACAAAGCGCCAGTGAACTAGTGAACCGTTATCAACAATTAGCAGATGAAAAAATAGATGAAAATCAGTTGTTACTTATGGTCATTGCTGGTGTTTTTCTATTGGTTGCTGCAATTATCGCTACCTTAACGATACGCGCGATTATAATACCGTTAGGCTATGTAAATCATACGCTTACAAAAGTAGCTGATGGCGATTTCTCGCGTCATGCGCGCAAGGTTAACGATGATGAATTTGGTGAAGTAAGCGATAAATTGAATCGGGTTATTGATAATTTAAAAGAGCTGATCACCGATATTTTCGAACAGGTGGCATCACTTGAGTCGCGCCTTGAAAATTCCTTAGCAAGAAGTGCAACGGTTTCGCACAATGCTGAAAAACAAATTGAGCGGGCAAAACACACCACGGCACTTGCACAAGATGTGCATACCAGCGCTAATACGGTAAACACACAAACCAAAGAAAGCTCCGAAGATATTAATCAAGCAAGTGAACAAAGCGATGCTGTGCTAAATTTGGCAACGCAAAACCGAGAACAAATACAATTGCTTGCTTCAAACTTGAATACATCGGTTGCGTTGATGGCTGAGCTTTCAAACCAGTCGAGTAATATTGGCAGTATTCTAGATACTATCGTCGCAATCTCTGAACAAACTAATTTGTTAGCTCTGAATGCAGCCATTGAAGCTGCGCGTGCGGGAGAGCAGGGACGTGGTTTTGCCGTAGTAGCTGATGAAGTCAGGTTGTTAGCATCGCGTACGCAAGAATCAACAAAAGAAATAGCGCAAATGATTAGCGAACTACAAAGCGGTACCAGCGATGCGCAACGCGCGATTAATCAAGGGCAAGAGGCTGCGCTGACGTGTACTGAGCGAAGCGCAGCACTTACAGGTGCAGTCGATTTGATTGAGCAAGGTTTATCGCGTTTGGCAGACAAAAGTAATCAAATAGATCAATCAAGTGCGCAGCAAAGTACCATGGCGCAAGACATCGTTACGCGTATGCAGGAAGTAGAGCATAGTGCAGAACAAAATAGTGATGAACTAACGGCGTTAAGTGAAAATATTCGTCAGATAAATGAGCTCGGCCATAAAGTAAGTGATGCACTAAACCGTTTTAAGCTATAGCGCTTATTAATTCTTTAAATTTGTTATTTTGCTTCTTCCGCGTATTTAGCAAACAACTGTTTAACATTTACTTTTGCGTTTAAACGCTTCGCTATCAAATACAATCCTGCGATTTTTCGATGGATAAACAGGGCATCAACGGGTGGCGTGTGCCATTGGTCTTTGCGCTTATTAATTGTAACGCTTTGCGCCCGTAACTTTGTTGCGATAGTGCAGTTTGCAAAGTTGTATTCGCCATCAAATCGTAATGGCATTGACGCGATATCAAAAAGTGCCAGTATTTGCTCAAGGTATGTAGTATCGATATCTTGCTTAAAAAAGCCAATGGTACGGGCTGCATCTTCTACTTGAGCGCTGTCTTGGCTACTTAGCGCTGTAAAAAGCGATAAATATCCATTAGATATAGCCGGTGAAATCTCTCGGGTAGCACCGAAATCCAATAAGCCTATGGTATGTGTTTCATTATTGAACACATAATTGGCAAAGTTGGGGTCGGTTTGCATCAACTTCAACTCAAATAATTCAACAAAAAACAGTGAAAATAAGCTCTTTACGAAGTGATTTCGAGTTTCTTCTGGCAGTGTGGCCGCTTGTTCAATAGGCATACCTTCAATAAAACTCATTACTAAAATGGTTTGTGTACTTAAAGGGGAAACGTTAGGTAAAGCAAATTGTGTCTTGTCGAGTTTATTGCTAAACGTTTCTATGTAGCTTGCCTCAAGTTGATAGTTTGCTTCATTGATTAACTGCTCGGCGGTTTTTTCAAGTAACGTGTTGAGATCAACCTGCTTTGGGATAAGACCCGAGAGCTTTAAAATACGCCCTAGATTATCAACATCACTTTTTATGGCGTTACTGACTCCCGGATATTGTAACTTTATCGCGAGCTTTTTTCCGCTATCGTCGTTGGCAATATGCACTTGCCCGATAGATGCACAGGCAAAGGGTTTAAGATTAAAATAAGCAAAATTATCAACCCAATTATCACTCCAAGCGTCACGAAGCAAAGTGACTAACTGCTTGTGTGGCATAGCATGCGCATTGTCTCGTAGTTTTGCTAAAATATGGCTCAACTCAGGTGGAATAAGCTCACCTGCATCCATCGAAAGAAGTTGACCTAATTTCATTGCAGCACCACGCATTGCGGCAAGCTCATTGGTTAGCTTTTGCAAGTTACTGGGCGTTAAAACGAGATCCGAAACGGACGGCTTATTGCCACTAAATAGTTGCTTGGTGCCATTGTAGGCAACATTGGTTGCTACTTTTGCTAATAACCCGCCAAACTTACTCGCTCGACTCAAGCGTGAACTAGGAACTTTAACCTCTTTACGTGTCATTGTGCTCTCCGAATAATACCTAACGTTTATACGCCACAATTAGTTACTAAGTTCAATGCGCTTAACGGTTTTAATTGGGGTTACCTAAAAGCACCGGTTTTAAATTAAAACTGATAACGCAAAGTTGCACTGGCATTACGTGGCTCGCCAATAAAATAACGGTGATTCCCAAACGCGTAATCGGCCCTTTCAGCGAAACGTGTATCAAATACATTAAGCACGGCAAATGCGATAGAGAAATTGCTGTTTATTTGCCATTTTGCACGTAAATTCGAAACCGTATGCCCACTATATGTTTGCGTGTTTTTATCGTCTAAGTAATAGCCGTCAAGATGCCTTAGTTCAAACTGACTGGTTATGTTTTGCGCTATTTGCCAATCAAGAACGAGGTTTGCTATTAAGCGTGGAGAGGTATCTATCTCATTGCCTTTGAGCTGCTGCCCATTCGTTGGATTATTTTCATAGGTGTGTTTTGCATAACTTGAATTCAAACGCGTTTTAAATATGTC
The DNA here is from genome assembly GCF_000238255.3 of Pseudoalteromonas spongiae UST010723-006. Taxonomy (NCBI): domain Bacteria; kingdom Pseudomonadati; phylum Pseudomonadota; class Gammaproteobacteria; order Alteromonadales; family Pseudoalteromonadaceae; genus Pseudoalteromonas; species Pseudoalteromonas spongiae. The sequence continues at coordinate 931,963 of NZ_CP011040.1, read as the reverse complement.
GTTAAGGCGCCAGGTGAGATCAAACTCGAGCCCTTGATGCTGAGTCGATAAACCATTGAGATAATGTCTGTCTGAATCTTGATAAATCGCGTTTTTCTTAGTTAGATGATAAAACGCAAGCTCACCGAATACCGTTTCTGTTTGAAAACGCAGGCCAAGCTCTTGCTGGTTTGCGTCGACACTGGTTATGTCATTTTGTTGCTGATTGTTCTGCAGGCGATAAAGTTCGGCGGTGTGTGGTGCTCTAAAACTGTTATCTAGTTTAGCAAATACAATCGTATTGTCGTTTAGCGTTAAAGAATAGCCAAGGCTGTAGCTTGTATCGTTAAAGCGATTGGTTTGATTAGCGGGGCGAGTGTATCGACAACCGCCGAAGCCACACGCAGTGCCGTCATCTTTTAAATTACCTGTGCTTAATGCGTTATCGTAATCGTATTCGGTAATATCATGTCTAAGCGCTAAAAAAGCATTCTGATCGGCTGCTATTTGATAATCAAGCTGACCATAAAGCGCGTAACTTTTTGCATTAACCGTGTAATCGTAATGTTGTCCTTTGGGAAGTACCGCTCTTAAAAACGCCGAATCTGATATGGTGTCATTTGTTTGATATTGTTGTAACGAACCTTGGGTAAAATCGAGGTCGCTACCTAATTTAAGCGACAAGGCATCCGTCACTTCTGCATATCGAGATAGCTGCAGTCCAATGCTATGGTGATCGTTCTCTTCAATAGGCGTTCCAGGTAAAAAGTGCATTAAAAACGTCATATCTGTGTAACGTAGATAAGGCGTTAGTTGCCATAGGGCATTGTTTATTTCAGCGCTATTTTGCATGCTGTAATGCATAGCGACACTGTCGCGATAGGCATCTGGAAATTCATTAATTTTCAACAGCGATTTATCTTTATATGCATTTTCGCCTTGTTGTAAATAACCTGCGGTATCTTGCTCGAGATTAGTTACACTAAAATGGTGTGTTGTTTGCCAATTGCCGAGCTGGTGTTGTGCCGAGACTGATAGTTTTTGCTGTTGATAACCGGAACTCAACTGATAACCGCCATCGCTCGTAACGGTTACGCCAATACCTAACTGCATATTGTCAAAATCGTTACTTGCCTTTGCGTTTAGCCGGTAAAAATCATCATTGCCCATGTCTAGAGTGAGCTGATTTTCGCTGGCGTAGAGCGTATTATTAATGTTGATTACGCCATGGATTGCGTTTGAACCATAACGTGCTGAATTATTGCCTTTTACTACTTCAATGCGGTCGCTTATTTCAAAATGGCTATCGAACAATTGATTTACGTTACAAAATCCGGGTGCCCGTAGGCTAATGTTATTTTCTAACATCAAAAATTCAGCGCAAGAACCTGCCCCTGTTAACACAGGCGAACGCAACGAAAGCAATGATTCTTGGCCATTACCACGACTTAACCATACCCCCGACGCTAAACTTAACACTTGATTTAAGTGCTCTGCGTTAACGGTAGCAACCGCATCTTTTGAGATAATGCTGGTATTGCCTATCAGATCAAAATGGCGTTTCTTGGTGCGCGACGCGGTTGTTACTATGGTTTCAATATCGGCAAAACTCGGACTATTTTGCTCGGCCAATGATGTGAAATGAACACTTAATAATGAAACAACTAACGACTTTTTAAACACTTCTCGCACGAAACAAACCTTTAAACGCAACTTGACTGAAAACAGAAACTCGGCACATTATACTGTAATTACCGTGCATTCGATCTACCGTGAAATAATAATATGTATCAAAAAATGAATAAGTTACCGATATTAGGGGCGATGTTAGCAAGCATTGCAAGTTTGCCATCACAGGCAAAGGTTGAAGAATTGTTTAAATCTACCTGTGCGTCTTGCCATGGCGAAACATTAATGGGCGCAATGGCTCCCTCGTTAGTTGATAACACATGGCTAACAGATGGCACTGATAAAGCACTAACCAATGCAATCAAAAATGGTATTGCTAACGTTGGCATGCCAGCATTTGGTGAAACACTAAGCGATGAACAAGTACGAACGCTTGTTGTATATATTCGCGAAGCGGGCGCTAAAGTAGAAAGAGAAAAAGCGCCAGAATCATCTCTTGGTAAAATATTCACCACAAAGCATCAAACCGTAACGACACAAGAAGTTCTGACCAGCGAAGGAATTATCTGGGCTATGGACTTTTTACCGGACGGCAGTTTACTGTATACGCTTCGCCAGGGTGAGCTGTGGATGATGTCGAAAAACGGCAAAAAAACGCAAGTAATTGGCATTCCTGAGGTATGGCATAACCGTCAAGGTGGCTTACTTGATGTATATCCCGACCCACAATATAGCGAAAACGGGTGGATTTATTTGTCGTTTAGCCAAGCTGCAGGGAAAAACGATAACGGTGACGAGATTGCCTTTACTAAAATTGTGCGCGGCAAAATAAACGATGGTAAATGGAGTTCAGAGCAAACCTTGTTTGAGGCGAAGCCAGAAAACCGTAAAAATCGCGGTTGGCACTTTGGCTCACGTTTCGCTATTCAAGGCGACTACTTGTTCTTTACTAACGGTGATGAAGGCCATCAAAATGATGCGCAAAGCGTTACAACGCAAAACGGTAAAATACACCGTATTTTTAAAGATGGACGTATTCCAAAAGATAACCCGTTTTATAATGAAAAGGGCGCACAACAAACAATCTGGACGTATGGTAATCGTAACCCTCAAGGCTTAACCATAAATCAAACAACAGGAGATTTATGGTCAACCGAGCATGGCCCACGCGGTGGCGATGAGCTTAACTTAATCACCAAAGGTGTGAATTATGGTTGGCCAAAAGTGACATTTGGTATGAATTATAACGGTACGCCAATCACCGAGCACACTGAATTACCAGGTATGCAGTCGCCAATTCACCATTGGACGCCATCAATTGCGGTTGCTGGTATTAACTTTTATACCGGAAATGTGTTTAAAAATTGGCAGGGCGACTTGTTTGTTGGCAGCCTAGCGAAAAAGCAATTGCATCGCTTACGTATTGAAAATAATCAGATAGTTGAAGATGAGATTATTCTGAAAGGTTTAGGGCGTATTCGTGATGTGGTTACCGCGCCAAATGGCACAATCTACTTAACCATAAATGACCGAAATAAAAACGAAAGTAAAATTATTTCAATCATGCCAGCGAGTTAAATTTAAGTAACAAAGAGTACGTTCATTTTAAGAACGTACTCTTTTAGTGTGTGATATCTAAGAATGACTAGTCATCAAAGGCAATTCGCCATGCGATATACTGGCCTTTTTTATCTATTGTGCCAGCCACTTCAACACTTAAGCCATTTTCAAGTTGATTACCTTCTAATTCAAACTGGGTATAGCTTGAGTAGTGGATAACAACGTCACTTAATGTAAATTGAGTGTCGGTTAGGTTTTGAATTTCACCTTCAATTTCAAACTCTTCGTTTGCTTTAAACTCGATTTCAGCGGCATACAAACCAATTGCGGTTTCAATCGCATCAACTTCTATGAGTACATCGAGCGCGAGTTTACTTTGATTTCCATTTTCAAATTGCGTATTGGCATCAAAGTAAACAAGGGTGTCGTTAACCTTAAATTGAAAATCGCTTACTATTTCTGTGATTGAACCGTTTAATTCAATGTCGTCTTGTTGTTCAAATTCTATTTCAGTCGCAACAAGCTGACCTTGGCTGTTAATGATAGCGTCAATTTCAACCATCACGCCTTCTCTTAACTGCTCACGTGTGCCATTCTCAAACTGGGTATCGGCAGTTAGCAAAATGGCAGTGTCGTTAACAGTAATTGTATCATTTTGAATCGCGGTAACTTCACCTTCGATTTCGCGTGTATCATTCTCATCTTCAAGTTCAACAGCAAGTGCTAGCAGGGTGTTGCCATCTTGTTGTACTGCATCGATTTCAACTTCGACACCGTTTTGAAACATATCTAGTGGGTGTGAAAATTGCGTGTTTTCATCGGTAATGATTTGAAAACCGTTTACGTTAAAATCTTGAATACTATTAAACTCTGTAATTGAACCTTCAATGTCAAAGCTATCGTCGTAACTATCTTGGTATTTTGCTTCTAGCACTAGGTAGCCATCTTCCGATGTTTTGAATACCTCTAGTTCCAATTTATCGTTATCGCTAAGTGATGCCATAAAATCTTGAACGGACACATCATTGCCAAAACGGTTTTCAAGATCTGACGATGCATTTACAAATAATGTAATACCCGAAACGTTAAAGGTATTGGTATCAAGGTTAATATTGCTAACCTTGCCTGAAATCGAAATGTCATCGTCGTTTTCAGGTTGCTCTTCGCGCTCTAACTTAGTCACAAAGGCGTTGCCGTTATCATCGCTGTAAAAATCTATTTCAACAAAATCGCCTATCCCTAAGCTTGAAAGCGCTAGTTGTTTATCGTCGGCGCTTGATTCATCATCAAACAGGGTAAACGGTGTGATTGTGTATTCGCGCTCATTTACAGTAATAGTATTTAATGCCAGATTAATATCGGTGATTTTACCTTCAATATCACTGTCTGCACTAACATACAGCGCGATTTCTTCAGCAATATGTTGATTATTAATAATGATTGCTTCAACAACGACTCGTGTACCGTTTGCAAGTTGCGCTAATGATATATCTTCAAAATCCGTGTCGTCATTGATCAATACTTGTGTATTGGCAATTGTAATACTGCTATCTGTAACATTGACTATTGGACCGTCTAAAATAACAGACACACCATCTTGCTCATCATAGTGCTCAATTTCGATGTCAGTAATAACGTTAATATCATTTAGCTGGTTAAATTCAATTTCGACAATATCACCAACAGCAAGCTCTTGAGCTACAGTAACGTTTGATGCATCAAAAGTTGTGTCGTTGATTGTTAAGGTGTTATTAGCACTATCCAGCGCTGTGACTTTTGCGGTAAGTGAAAGCGTGTCTTCATCGTCTTTGCGCTCTAGCTTGGAGATTAAAAAGCCACGTTGTTCTGAATATACGGCACTGATCTCGACAAAGTTACCTTGTTTTAACGCATCAAAGGTAACCTCTTCTAAGTTAGATTCACCGGTTAAGACAAATGTTTGGCCGTGTACTGTTATTGTCTCATTAGCATAGTCAATGTGCTGAATTTGACCCGTTGCTGTTGCTTCGTAGTTAACACTATTTGCAATAAAACGGCCTTGGTTATTGGTTAAGCCTGAAAGCACAACGCGATCACCTAAACGGATTGCGTCTTCTGAGCCTGGTTGGCCATTAATTGTAAAGTCGGCATTATCGGTGTTGTAACGAACACCATTGACATACAAGCTACCAAAACCACTTACCGTACCTATGGTTTGCGTTGCATAGCCAAATTCATAAATCGCATTTGAAACCAGACCATTTGAAACGTTCAGCGATATCGATTCGTTTATGCCGAGATAACGTTTATTGTTTATGGATTGGGCAACGCTTGAAAGTGTGTAGGTACCAGGGGCGAGTTGCGTAAGTAAGGTACTGGTACTAACGGTATTGGAATAACCGTTGGGGCCTTCAACCAACACATCTGCAGACGCACCGTCAGGAAGTCCTAAAAATCCAATATTAAGTTCGCCAGAATTAGGTACGATTGGCGCTGGTTCGTGTGAAGTTGATGAGCCACCGCAGCCGACAAGGCTGAGGCTTGATGCTGCAAGCAACGAGAGTGTTAACTTACGGGTCATGAAATTTTCCTTAAAATATATAAACATGTGTTCACCTTGAACAGGAATAAGATACGAAAGGAATACGATAACTGCAATAAAACTGTCATAAAGCAAAAATAAAGGCAGCTTAAATATACGTAACATTTAAATAAAACTGTTTAAAATCAATGAGGTTTATTCTGGGTGTTGATTTTATTCTGTACAAAATTAGTGTATGAATTTTTTATGACAGCGTTGTTTTTTGAAAGTGTTTGCGTAGCTAATAAAAAAGGCGCTAATAAATAGCGCCTTTTTAAAAATGTAATTGGTTAAGCTAAACTGGGTTATTTTGCTTCGTCAGCTGCTTTTTTTGCAAGGTACTCGTCATAAGTACCTTGGAAATCAATTACATTACCGTCTTTTATTTCCCAAATACGGGTTGCAAGCGACGATACAAATTGGCGGTCATGGGATACGAAAAACAAAGTACCTTGGTATTGTTCTAACGCAAGGTTGAGTGATTCGATCGATTCCATATCCATGTGGTTTGTTGGTTCATCCATTAACAAGATATTTGGCTTATGCATCATTAATTTACCAAATAGCATGCGACCTTGCTCACCACCTGAAATTACTTTAACTGATTTTTTGATGTCGTTTTGAGAAAACAGTAAACGGCCTAAATAACCGCGTACTACTTGTTCGTCATCACCTTCTTGTTGCCATTGTTCCATCCATTGAAACAGATCCATATCGGTCGCAAAGTCATCTGCATGATCTTGCGCGTAGTAGCCAATGTTTACATTTTCAGACCACTTAAGACTGCCACTTTTAGCAGGCAAGCGATTCGCTAGGGTGTGTAATAGCGTGGTTTTACCGACGCCGTTTTCACCAATAATCGCTACTTTTTCACCTACCTCAACAAGCGCAGATAAATTACTAAACAAAGTATCGTCGTAACCTTGTGCAAGGCTTTCAAGCTCAAGTGCATTTCTAAATAATTGTTTTGATTGTTCAAAACGAATAAATGGATTTTGACGGCTCGACGCTTTTACTTCTTCTAATTGGATTTTATCAATTTGCTTAGCACGAGATGTCGCTTGCTTTGCTTTTGATGCGTTAGCAGAGAAGCGAGATACGAACTGTTGTAGTTCGGCAATTTGCGCTTTTTTCTTGGCGTTATCTGATAATAAACGCTCGCGCGCTTGTGTTGCGGCAAACATGTACTCATCGTAATTACCCGGGTAAATACGTAATTCACCATAGTCGATATCAGCCATATGCGTACATACTGAGTTTAAGAAATGGCGGTCGTGGGAAATAATAATCATAGTGCAATCACGTTGATTCAAAATATCCTCTAACCACTTGATGGTGTAGATATCCAAGTTGTTGGTCGGTTCATCAAGTAACATGATGTCTGGCTCGGCAAACAGTACTTGTGCAAGTAGCACACGCAATTTCCAACCTGGTGCAACTTCCGACATCAAACCATAATGTTGCTCGGTTGGAATACCAACACCTAGCAGTAATTCACCGGCTTTTGCTTCGGCTGAATAACCGTCCATTTCGGCAAATTGGGTTTCAAGGTCAGCAACTAACATGCCTTCTTCTTCACTCATTTCTGGCAAAGAATAAATGCGGTCACGCTCTTTCTTGATATCCCACAGCTCTTTGTGACCCATAATAACGGTATCAACAACACTGTATTGTTCGTAAGCAAACTGGTCCTGATTTAGCTTTGCAATGCGCTCATTTGGGTCGTATGAAATATTACCTGCGCTTGGTTCAAGCTCACCGCTTAAGATTTTCATAAAGGTTGATTTACCACAGCCGTTAGCGCCGATTAAACCATAGCGATTACCGTCACCAAATTTAACAGAAATATTTTCGAAAAGTGGCTTTGCACCAAATTGCATGGTGATGTTGTTTGAACTAAGCATTATATATTTTTCATCGAATCAAAATTGGCGGCATTTTAACACTATCTTATGGCACAACATAGCGATAGCGCGCTTTATTTTAAAGTGACGGTTGGTTATAAAAACGAGAACTAAATAAGTTGCTCAGCACAGCTTGGCGATACATAATGCGAGAACAACGTTTCAAGCTCGCCATTGGCTAACACTTTGGTTAGCGCAGTGTCAAAGCGCGCCATAAAATTAGGTGAAACGCTCTGTTTATTAAAGATAAAATGAATACTTGCTTGTGACAGTAGTAAAGGGTGAATAACCACCTGAGAGTGGTTTTGTCTTGATATTTCGCTGCAAAGTACAATGTCGTCATCAATCACAATATCGACACGGTTTTTAACTAACATCTCCAAGCGTTTAATTGTTGTTTCTGAAAAAACAAAGCCGTTGTACGCTTGTTTGGCACGCTCTAGTTCGTCACCGTACCAACCCGCCAAGTTAACGCCAATCAGCTTACGCTGTCTAATAATTGATTTGAAACTTTTACTTTGCTTAACGCCGTGGTCGTTTTTTCGATAGGCGAATCGATTTCGTTCTAGGCGATATGCCTTTGAGAAGTAAAAGTCTCGTTCCCGCTCAGGTGTTTTACTGGCGCCAAGGCCAATATCAAAATTACCGATAGTGAGTTCAAAAAGGGTTCTACGTTCAGGAAAGTGAATTATGGTGAGTTCACAGTCCATCTTTTCGAGCACTTTTTTGAGTAATTCTACGTCGACACCTGTGGTGCTATCAAATTTAGAAAATTTAACATAGGGATACCAATCATTGGTGATTGATAGTGAAAGCGGGGTCTGACATTCTTCCGGTGGTAACGTTTGCGCACTGAAACACTGACAACACACTACCAATAACAATGACCACAACGCTTTTTGCATAACAACTTATTATTACTTTTGCTAATCGCTAAAGTATAAACCAATCTCACAAAAACGCCTGAAAATGGACTTGGTCTATTAAAGTGCCCGTTTTACACTTTGCAACGACAGTGACAAATTTGGGTACTGCACTAATTGGCGATCTCGCACGTGCTTATTTACCGCAAATTCATGAAGCTCATTGGCAATCATTGCTTGCGCATTAGAAGACAGTAAAAAGTTAACAAATTGCTGCGCATTTTCTTTATTTGGCGCGAATTGACTAATTGCCGCGGCAGTCGCTGAAACGGGCGTTTTTCCTTTATATGTTGTTAAAAAATGCATGCTTAAGCTTGCCGCAACTTCACGGTCCGATGGCTTTTTGCTGTTACGTAGCATGTGATAGTAATAGTGATTTGCGAGCGCATAATCACATTGATTTTTAAATACAGCGCGCAACTGGTCCCGATCGCCGCCAGAAGGGCGTTTATTTAAGAGCGAAACGTAATTTTTTAGCCACTTTACATCTTGGGTATTACCAATGGCTTGCAGTGATTTTTCCATTTGTTGATTGTAGCTATGATTAAAATCACGGTTGCAAAGCTTACCGTAAAATTTCTCGCTGTTTAATTCGCTATATGACGTGATTGGCTGTTCGTTTGTTAGTGAAAACAATGCCCTTATTCTTAAAGACAGTGCCACCCATTTCTTTTCATCGTCCACTAATTCAGGTGAGACTGGCGATGTTCGAATATTTATTGGTTGTAGTAGGTGCTTTACCGATTGAAGTTGCCCTAATTCAGACGTTAGTAATACATCTACTTGACTATTGTCTGCATTGGCAATGAATTTATTGACCAGCGCTTTTGGTTTTCCATAAACCAGATTTACCCGCACGTTATGCTCTTGTTCAAACGCGGTTATTAAAGGAGAAATTATTTCAGCCTTTCGGAATGAGTATACGTTTACTACAGAATTGGCTAATACCTGTGCAGTTAATGCAAAAAACGAGATAAAAAGGAAAATAACACTTCTCATAGATGGTAATAGGAATTATTATCGTTACTGTATTTTTAACTAGTTCTAGCGATAAGTCTATAGATGAAACCTGATTTTTTGCTCATTAATAAATATAAACCTTATTTATTGGTATTTGTTATTTATGTGATTGCGTGCATAGCGCTGGCATATTGGTTTGCATCGCAATTACAGCAAAAACAGTCCGAGCAGTGGCAGTTTCAACTTTCAAGCTATAGTAAGGCAATTGTAAGTAAAAGTGATTATGTAGAAAATTTAATTTCGGGGATTGCTAGTCTGTATAGTGCGTCATCAAGTGTTACGCAAGAGCGCGTTAAACCGTTGATTGATGACCAAATTAGCGGTTTAGCGTTTGATTCAAGCATAGAGTTCTATTATCGCGTAACGCCAAACAATGTTGAATTTGTAGAAGATTATATGCAACAAGTTGGGGTGTTCGATTTTTCATTTAGCGATAGTATTCGTTTCTCTAATCACTATGAAAATTACGTGTTGCTGGCTAATTACCCAGAATCTGATTTTGGTCACTTAGTTGGTAGTACAATATCGATCAACAATGACAACGCTAAAGCCTATATTGTAAAAGAGTGGCCAAATTCAGAGTTTTGGAGCGTTATTCTCAATGCCGCTGATGTAAAAACGGTGTCACTGAGGTTTAACGTTAAGAGCTTTTTCGATTACATTCATGCATCGGGTGATACGCAAAATCAGCACATTACAATCAGCTTACGTAATCAACCCATTTATAATTCAGATTGGCAAAATACATTAGGTTTGTCTTCTGCTGAACCATTAGCGCGAAAACGCATCTCATTTTTTGATAAAACATTGGATATTGCCTACTTTAACCCAAGTTACGTGCGCCATAGTCATTACCTTATTAGTGCAGGATTTTGCACCTTAGCTATACTATTTGGCTTCGCGCTTATAATGTATTTAGTCACAATTCGTAACCAATATGCACATGTTAACCGCCTTGTTCGTATCAAAACGTATTCATTAAAGAAAACACAGCAAAATTTAGCAGCCACGTCACAACTCAAAGTAAAAGCACTAGAACAACAATTAGAAACCAAGAAAAAATACAAAACCTTGTTTGTAAATTGTTCCGAAGGACTATTTTGTTGTAACGACAAAGGCGAGATCTTAGAGAGGAATCCTGCGTTTATTGGTCTCTTATTACCAGATGACGCAAATAACAATATTTGTGGTTTGATGTCCGCGCAACAACAACATTCATTTTTAGCATGTAAAAGTAATGAATTTTCGCAAGAGTTATTTGTGCAAAACAAACTAGGCAATACCTATTGTTTGTTATTAAAAGGGCATTGGGTAAATGACGCAGAGCGTAGGCTATTTGAGGGGCGTTTACTTGATATAACCGCCACCAAACAACATGAAGAAAAACTAAGGTATCAGGCTGAGCACGACGCACTTACCGATTTATTAAACCGACAAGCGTTTTTAGATAGTGTTGGTAATGAACTTACAAGGCGAAAAGGCAGTTATCACCTTTTATACGTTGACCTTGATAGATTTAAATTGGTTAATGATGGTTATGGGCACAAGGTAGGTGACGCACTGTTAAAAGCGTTAGGCAGATTACTTCAAAGCGAATTTTCAAACTATGGTGAAGTAGCGCGCCTTGGCGGCGATGAGTTTGCATTGTTTATCGCACAAAATAGGTTAAACGTTTCGATTGAGAGCGTCGTTGAGCGACTGACTTACGCAATTCATCAATTGAGAAAACAGCAGGCTGCATACCAATGTATAACAGCGAGTATTGGCGTACGCACTATCGCGGCGCCTTGTAATTTATGTCCTGAACAATTATTACATGAAGCCGATCTTGCGATGTATCGTGCAAAAAAAATGGGAAGAGATCAGTACTCTTTTTATAATGATGAACTTGCCATCGCAAACCGTCGTAAACGTGAAATTGAAACTTTTTGCAGTAATGATAGTTATTTATCGGCAATTAGATTGGTGTATCAGCCAATATATTGTTTAGAATCAAATCGGCTTTTAGGCTTTGAGGCATTACTCAGAGTACATGATGAAAACCTTGGCACTATTTCGCCCCTTGAGTTTGTGCCTATTATTGAAGATATGGCCAAAATCTCAGAAGTTGGATTACATGTTGCGAAATTAGCCGCACACTTTTGTGCTAGTGTTAATTTGGATACATCAAATCAACTTTTTGTGAACGTGAATGTTTCCCCAAAACAACTTAAAAATAACGAGCTACTCAATTGGTTAGATTGCCAAAACGTCGTTTCAAGGTCGCTATTACAACTTGAGATTACCGAATCTGCAATGATGGAAAATCAAGCTGATATTATACCCATACTAGAATGTATATCAGATGCAGGGTATCACTTATTAATTGATGATTTTGGCACAGGATACAGTTCATTGGCTAGGTTAAAGGCACTGCCACTAAATGGCTTGAAGATTGACCGCTCGTTTGTTAATGATTTATCCAGTGAAGCTGGCTTACAAATTGTAAAAGCAATATGTGCTATTGCAAAAGCGTTAAACTTAACCATTGTTGCTGAAGGGGTTGAGAACACCGCTCAGCAAAATACGTTAATCGATTTACATGTAGATAAAGTACAAGGGTATTTGTTCAGTAAACCACTTGAGTGTAAAGACGCAACTGAACTGGTTAACACACAACAATACCGCCAAATAGCATAAGGAAATCGGATGTCACATTCACATCATCACCATCATCATAGCGGCGATAACAAATTATCACTTGCCGTTGTGATTAATGTATTGCTGACTGTAGCGCAGATTATTGGTGGTATTTTGTCTGGTAGTATGGCGCTTGTTGCGGATGCACTCCACAATTTAAGTGACGCAGGAGCCATTGTAATTGCAATTATTGCGCGGCGAATCGCAAGAAAACCCGCCACTAGCGTAATGTCATTTGGCTATAAACGCGCTGAGATCCTTGGCGCTTTGGTCAATAGCACAATTTTAATTTTAGTTGGCTGTTACCTAATTTTTGAAGCGTTTAGTCAATTTTTAAATCCGTCGCCAGTTGATGGCTGGATTGTTGTTTACATCGCGGCAATTGCGTTGGTGATTGATGTCGCAACTGCGTGGCTTACATACAAAGCAGGCGCAAAGGATAATTTAAATTTAAAAGCGGCGTTTATTCATAATTTATCAGATGCTTTAGCGTCACTTGTTGTAATCATTTCAGGCACATTAATTATTTTATATCAATGGTATGTAATCGATTTAATCGCCACCATATTAATTTCTGTGTATGTGCTTTACCATGGCGCTGATTATGCGAAGCAAAGCGTTATTATCTTAATGCAAGGTACGTATGCTGATGTCGATGTTGATAGTGTGTATTCAGCAATCCTAAAACAAGATAATGTGACTGCAGTCGAACATTTGCACGTGTGGCAGTTGGACGATACGACCCTTCATCTTGAGGCCAGCATTACGCTGAGTAATGATGATTTGCAGTCAATCAAAGACATGTTAGCTCAACAGTTTTCTATCACACATTCGACAATAGAAACTTTGTCTTGTACGCAATCCTTTAAAGGCTGCTATTTAACACAGTAGCGGCACGTTTTCGCTATACCTTTACATGTTAAACTTTCTTATTCTAGAAAGTTTAACAGCCTAAAATTTCATAACTGCCTAATATCGCGTTAAAAATATTGAAAACCCACCCTATATGAGTGATAATGCAAATCACTCTCATTACATGGATTTAATAATGTTTCGTTTTGGTGTTTGTTTATATTTTCTATTGTCAGCTGGGGCGTGTTTCGCCAGCACCGTTGGTAAGTCTCACGAATTTTTTCATTCAATTAAACTTAAAAAAGACCAATATATAACCGGAGAGTTTTCGTTTTCAAAGCCTTTTATTAAAGCAGAGTTAATTGACGAAAATGAACGTTTAGTGCGGGTGTTAGCTAAGCAGCAGAACACCTTTAAACTGTATTTATTAGCACAAGCGGACCAGCACTTTAAAGTACGCGTAACCAGCGCTAATAAAAATTTAGCGACGATTAATCTCTCTGAGCCAATTTCACAACCTGCTGTGTCAGATAACGAAACGTTACTTAGTCCCACTATGCAATCGTTAATAACAAGGCTAAAAAGTAATAACAAGGTCAAGATAGTAGATGAATTTTGGCAAAACGTTGCCAAAGAGGGTACACCTTTAATTGAATATGAACAAACTGATGCGCTTGTAACATTTTTGTGGCGCGGCGCGCGTCATAATGTACGACTATTTGGCGCGCCTTTTGGCAGTCATCAAGATTTAGAAAAAATAAAAGGCACTGATATTTGGTTTAAAACGTATCGTTTACCAACAGACAGTTTGATTTCATATCAATTAGCACCAGATGTGCCGCATGTACCTAATCAACCTCGCGCATCGCGAATTGCCATAATGGCCACGAAACAACAAGACCCGCTCAACCCGAAAACATGGCAATTTGATGGTACCGATAAATACACAACACATTCAATTTTAACATTAAAAGATACAAAACATTCGCCGTATTTACGCGATGTTTCAGAAAGTTTTTACAGCTTGACGCAGCACACTATCGAGAGTGTTCGTCTAAACAACACTCGCGATATCGTCGTATATAAACATAAAGATGCAACACCAATATCACCAACAATTTTGTTTTTCGACGGAAAAAATTATCAGTCAAAACTAAAAGTACCCAATACGCTAACCAACTTAGTAAACGACAAAAAAATCCCACCTGTTAATGCGGTATTTGTAAGCAATGTATCCAGAAAAACCAGAGGCCAGGAGCTGCCACCAAATAGAGATTTTGCATGGTTTATGGCGAATGAACTTATGCCTTGGCTAGCAAAAAATGGATTATCACCAAGTGCACACAACACGGTTTTATCGGGCTCTAGTTTCGGTGGACTTGCGTCAATGTATGTTGCAATGCAATTCCCAGACGTATTTGGCAATGTGTTAAGTCAATCAGGCTCATTTTGGTGGTCGCCACGAGAAGGGAGTAAAGAGCAAACAGAACCGCAGTGGCTAACGCGTAAAATCGCTCGCGATAACTACAAAAAACTGTCGATTTACATGAATGCAGGAGTATTTGAAACAGGCTATTTCACAATCGATATTCTGGAAAGTAATCGCCATTTGCGTGATGTACTCAACGCAAAAGGCTATACGGTAAAGTACCACGAGTTCTCAGGGGGGCACGATTCTTATGTTTGGCGTAATGAATTGGCTGATGGACTGACTTATTTATTAACAAACAGGAAGATAATAAACGATGAGGTTAAGTAAGCTTGCAGCATTTGTCAGTACATTACTTGTAAGTAATTACGTATATGCAGACGACGCTCAAATTAATGATGTAATTGTGGAGACAGCAACGCAAGGTGAACAAACATTACTTAATGCACCAGCCTCGGTGAGTGTTATTGATTTTGAAGAGATCATCAAGATCCCAGCAACAGATATTACAACCAGCTTACAAGACGTAGTCGTGGCTAATGTACACCGTTCTGGAAATGATGACGTAAATTTATGCTAAGCTCAGACGCATTCGATTATGGATATGCCGAGGTGGGTAGAAGCATTTTCGCAGGTATAGATTTTAGCTTTTAAACTAAAAGTGGTGCGTTAAAGCGCACCACATTCGTTATTGTTCAGGATGTTAACTTGTTGCCGAGTTTCCCAAGCACCAATAGTAATAAAACAGTAGCAAAGTAGCTCTAAACCTTCTTGAATAATGGTTTTTACAACAAAGGCGTCTTGGCTTACAACATCGCGCCAAAAGCTACCAGTACCAAAAATACGGCTAAAAATAATCAATACAATAACGCCTACGATTACCTTGTTCATGGCCGGTACTCGCAGCAAGTTAACAAACTCGGTAAAGCCGCTTTTTCCTCGCTTTGAAAACAAAACTAACGTAACAAGCGTTGTAAACATGGCAGGGTAAAACCAAAAACCATGGGTAATTTTATCAAACCAAAAGTCACATTCTCGTATTAACAGGGCGGTAAAAAAGCCAAATACAAGTAAGCTACCGGCACCAACGTTTGGCGCCTTTATCATTTTGTAAAAGCACAGATTGATACAAACAAGTGCTAAGCCCTGCAAGGTTTCGGTAAACGAAAGTTCAGGAATACCTTGTAAGAAATAATAATCTAAGCGAATGCTGACATTAACAATAAGACAGACAGCGATGATTGCGATTATGTAGTATAAATTCCATTTTATTACTGCATTATTTGTTTTTTGTGATGTCACAGAGACTAAAGTATTCACAATTAGCGTTCCTGCTATTAGTACGTAGCAGGAGTGTAGGCCTAGAATTTAACGTGGTAAATATTACTTATGTAAGTCTTCGTCTAAAAGTGTAAGGGTCTGTAAGAAAAGGTTAAAGTAAGGTTAATAATGTAGCAATGTAAACCTGATTACTACATTAATCTAACCTTGTTAATAATTACACTAATTTACGCTGAAATAGTGCAGCGGCTTGTTGATACATTTGTATTGCAAGTGCAGCGTCGTAACGTTCGCCTTCGTCGCGCATAAACGCGTGTTGCGCGTTAACTTCTTGCCACTGAAAATTAATACCAGTTTGTTGGCAGGCTTGATAAATTTTTATACGTCCATCCACTGGAACATGTGGGTCTTGCTTGCCAAAGATAAAGTGAATTTCACCTTTAATATCTGACATCCGTTCTAGCGAATTATTACCTTCTGTTGCTGGCAACGTATCACTATGAATATCTGTCGCATACAAACAAAATGCCGCTTTAATATTAGGATTTAACGCTGCGCGATAGGCAAGGTGGCCGCCAATACATACGCCCATTGCGCCAACATTACCAGTGCAATTGGGTAATGCTTTAGCAAATTCAATTAAAGCAACTGTATCACTATCATGCGATTCAAGCGGTTTATTCCATTTATCTTGATTACCTTTATCTTTACCCGCGTCATCGTAGGCAAGTACGGTACCGATTGGGTTTAACTCGTGAAATACCTCAGGCACTAAAACATGAAACCCATGGCTCGCTAAAATGGCTGCAGAACGCGCTATTGGCGCAGTTTGTTGAAAAATCTCGGAATAAAAAATGATGCAAGGGTAGCTACCAGATTCAACAGGAGAATAACGATAAGTGCGCATAACACCTGTTGCAGTTTTAATATCGTGCTGGTGGTTTGAAATGATCATAGTAAGTTTAACAATTGAATTTGAATAGAATTGTAATTTTTTCTCGCAACAATTGCATATGAATTTAATTAACGAATAGGCTTTTCAAGTTCGCTAAAACCGTCATTTAGGGTATCAATTTTACTTTGCAATAACGCTTGTGCATCGTAAATACCTTGGTTGTAAAAGGCGGCTCCTAGTTCCTTTGCAATAAAGTCCAATAGAAAATCTGCATCAAATTGACCTAGTTCAACATCAAGTTCTTTATCAAAGTAATCT
Source organism: Pseudoalteromonas spongiae UST010723-006 (assembly GCF_000238255.3). NCBI lineage: Bacteria > Pseudomonadati > Pseudomonadota > Gammaproteobacteria > Alteromonadales > Pseudoalteromonadaceae > Pseudoalteromonas > Pseudoalteromonas spongiae. Next base: position 914,934 of record NZ_CP011040.1, on the reverse strand, counting down.
TGTAGTTTACTGATGCACTGTTGTTTATCGTGTTGGTTTAGTTTTATGGTCATAGTTGGCACTGTTTGTAACTGTATGGCTTTTAATACTAAAGCGTGTTGCTCGCTACTGTCTATTGTTGCATAAGATTTTTGCCATTTAGCCAAAGGTAAGTGGTTGTAGTGTTTGTATTCTTTTCAAATACTCAATTAAAACGTATAAATTCTGAACAAACATAATACATTCACACGTAAAATTGTGTATTTAGTCGCAAACGGGTGTGTTTTTATGCGTAGATGTTTAGAATAAATAGAAATAATTATCATTAATATAAAGTGAGATAGCTATGTGTGTCGTGCGCGTAAGGTTAGCCTTAGCCTTTATTGTTTTATCTTTTAACACTTCGTTGCTAACAGCAAAGGAAATTGCCGTTGATTTAATTTACCCCCAAGTAAATCAATTCGCAGAGCAACTGTCGCTGTCGGGCACGATTAAATCAAAGCAAGATGCCAAAGTAACTGTATTGCAACAAGGTGTTGTAGCAAAGCTATTTGTAGAGGCGGGCGACCACGTAAGCGCTGGTGATACATTACTTGAATTAAACAGCAGTATTGCAAAAGCCCAGTATCAGCAAGCGTTAGCAAGCTTAGAGGCAAGCGAAATAGCCTATCAAGAAGCGGAGCGTTTGTACCAAGAAGTAATTAAACTGTCAAAGCAACAGGTGGTTGCAAAAACATTAATTGCTGAGCGTAAAGCAACACGTGCAAAAGCGTTAGCTTCTCTGTCTCAAGCTAAGGCGTTGCTTGCTGAGCGAAAAGAAATTGTAAATCGACATACGCTTCATGCGCCATTTTCAGGTGTTATTGTTAATCGCTTTGCGGAGGTGGGTGAATGGGTAACGCCACAAGCCACTGTTTTTTCGTTAGTTGCAAACGACAAATTACGACTTGAACTTGAAATTCCACAAGAATATTACGCCAATTTTAAGCAAACGAATTTAGTTGCGAACATCACACCAGATTTACAACACGCAAGCCAATTTAAAGCCAGTATCTCTAATGTCGTTGGTGCAACAAGTGAATTATCACGTACCTTTAAAGTATTTATTGATATTGATAAATCAATCGCACTGATTCCGGGTATTTCAGCAACGGCAACAATAGCACTCCAGCAATCAGCACAAGAAAAACTCTGGCTGCCAAAAACGGCATTAAAGCACCATCCAGATGGTGGATTCAGTGTGTTTTCTGTGACCAACAATGTAGCTAAACGTCATATCGTTAATGTGATCGCAGAGCAAGCAGAACGCATTGCCGTCACAAATGCACCGAGTAATCATGCGTTTGTAATGAGTGGTGTTGAAGCGCTTAGCGATGGTTTAAAAGTAACGGTAAGCTCAGTTAAGGGAAGTGCGCAATGATCACAGCGGCAGTAAAACGCGGCACGTTAGTTGCGGTTTGTGTACTGATCACCAGCATATTGGGATTAGTAACCGCGCTTAACATTCCGGTGCAAATGATCCCCGATCTTGAAGTCAGAACTATTACTGTGCAAACCGGTTGGCCTGGTGCGACACCACAGGATGTAGAAAAAGAAATCATTATTGAACAAGAACGCTATTTACGCGGCCTTGCGAACCTGTCACGTATGGTGTCTTACAGCGAAATGGGCTCTGCTAGCATTGAATTAGAGTTTCCATTTGGTGTAGATGCCAACGATGCACTTATTCGAGTTAACAACGCGCTAAGTCAAGTTCCAGCATATCCTGAAAACGTTGACCAACCGCGACTGTTTTCGAGCTCGTTTTCTGGCAATGCGTTTATGTATTTTACGCTTAAACCTCTGGCGGGTAACCCACTTGAGTTAGATGTCGATTTGCTACGCGACTTTGCTGAAGACTATGTGCGACCGCGCATGGAAAGTGTCTCGGGTGTTTCAGAAGTGCGAGTGGGCGGCGGTGCGCAAAGGCAAATTCAAATTAAAGTGAACGCACACCGATTAGCACAACGCGGGATTAGTTTACCAGAATTAAGAACCGCAATTCGTAGCCGTAACAAAGATGCCTCAGCGGGTGATATTGAATCAGGCACAAGCCGTTATTTGCTGCGTGTAGTATCGCGCTTTGAAAGCTTAAACGAGTTAGAAAACCTGATTATTGCACGTAAAAATGGTGCAAATATTCTTCTTAAAGAAGTGGCTAGCGTAACGCTTGACCATTTTGAAACACGTGGTACGTCTTTTTCCGATGGCGAACGTACATTAAGTTTATCGGTACGCCGTGAAAGTGGCTCTAACGTACTAGCAATTAAAGATGCGATGTTACCGATTGTCGCTGAGCTCAATCAACAACTGTTGAGTCAAAATGGCCTAGAGTTAAAATTGATGAGCGACGATGTGAAATACGTGCGTAGCTCATTAAAAAATGTTTGGGTAAACTTGGCGTTAGGTGGCTTACTTGCAACCTTAGTCATGTATTTTTTCTTGCGTTCAGGTCGCGCCACTTTGGTGGGTATTATTGGTATTCCACTTTGCACCATCGCTGCGTTTTTAGCGCTGAGTTTATTTGGCCGCACCATTAATGTTATTTCTCTTGCTGGTGTGGCATTCGCAATTGGTATGACGGTGGATAACACCATTGTAGTGCTAGAGGCGATTGTGCAAGCAAAGGTTAATGGCACCAGTAAACGCGACGCCGCAATTAACGGGGTAAAAGAAGTATGGCCAGCAGTACTTGCATCAACAGCAACTACTGTCATGGTCTTTGCGCCAATTTTATTTGTGCAACAAGAAGCCGGTCAGCTTTATTCTGATATCGCTATCGCGATTTCAGGTGCCATTATTGCGTCTATGTTGGTTGCGATATTTATTGTCCCTACGGCTATTGCCAATATAGGTAAAAAACAAGAACTCAGTGAAGGTAAGCAGCTGCAACTGTCAAACAAGTGGCTAAAACCAGCAGCGTGGTTGAGTAAATCAACAAAACGCGCGCGTATTGCTGTTGCCGTTTTCGCCGTAGGTATTTTGGGTAGTGCACTTTGGTTTATGCCAGCGGCAGAATATTTGCCTGAAGGAGAAGAACCAAAAGCGTTTTCTATGATGATTGCGCCGCCAAGTTACAACTTATCTGAAATGCAAAAAATCGGTAAAGAATTACGGGAATATTTTGATGGATATATTCACGCCGATAGCGCCGATTTTATTGCCGGTAAAGAGACGATGCCACCGCTTGATTATTACTCGATGTCGGTATCGGTGGGGCGTATTTGGTTTTTAAGCGCACCGGTAAATCCAGACCATATCAATCAAATGATGGAAGCGGTAACCGATAAGTTCCGCTCTTATCCAAATATGCGTGCATTTAGTTCGCGCGGTTCAATTATATCAAGTAATGATGGCGGTACGCGTGCAGTTGCTGTGGATATTGCTGGCAGTAATATTATTGATTTATACGGCGCGGCAGAAGCAGTTTATGAGCAAGCCAATGTGGTGTTTGATAAGCCACAAATAAACTCAGATCCCGGCTCGTTAACGCTTGAGCAGCCGCTAGTTGAAATTAAACCGCGTTGGCAGCGCTTAGCCGAACTAGGTATTAATAACAGTGACTTTGGCTATGCAATTGCAGCAATGAGCGATGGTGCCTATGTAGACGAGTTTATTCTAAACGATGACAAAATTGACATGTTTTTGTTTAGCGGTGCTGGCAATCGCCAAAATATGGCGGAGCTTGCCAGCTCTCCAATAGTAACGCCTTCGGGTAATATTTTACCGCTTCACGCTTTGGCTGATTTAACTAATTCAAATAACAGTAACTCAATTCGTCGTGTTGATGGTAATCGTACTGTGACTGTGTACATTATTCCGCCGCGAGATGTTGCGTTAGAAACAGCGGAACAATTTGTTCGCAATGAATTGTTACCAGCCCTTTGGCAGCAAGGTAAAATAGCACAAGGCATAAAAGTGAATATTAGTGGCGCAGCTGACCAATTAGAAGCAACGAAAGAGGCGCTTTCAAGTAACTTTATTATTGCCTTGGCACTGAGCTACTTGTTATTGGTAGCTATATTTACACATTGGCGCTATCCGTTATTTATTTTGGCAACAGTACCATTAGGCATGGCGGGCGGCTTATTAGGTCTTGTGCTTGTGAATGGATTAAATAGCGTGTTAGGCAGTATTGGTTTAAGTAGTTATCACCAACCGTTTGATATGATCACCATGTTAGGCTTTTTAATTTTGCTTGGCACCGTGGTTAACAATCCAATTCTTATTGTTGATCAAACCCGCCGTTTTGTTATTGAACAGGGGTTAAGTGTAAAGCAAGCGGTTGAACAAGCACTCGAAAAACGCTTAATGCCAATTCTTATGTCTACTGCTACTACCTTGTTTGGTCTAGCGCCGCTTGTGTTAATCCCTGGGGATGGCACAGAGCTTTACCGCGGAGTAGGTGTAATTGTAATGAGTGGTATTTTGGTTTCTACAATACTTACGTTGACATTCTTACCCGCATTACTTGTTGCTGTGGTAAAAGAAAAACAATAAAGCATTTGCGTAATAGTGCTGTGTTTATAAAAGGCCCGAGTTTTAAGGGCCTTTTTTTTGTGCTTTGGCAATTGGTTTACTGCGCGTTAACGGGTAAAGTCTAAACCATACCAATCTAGCTATCTAAAACCATGTCATTAGAGCGTTATATACCGTTTCGTAAGTCTGATGTTGTGAGCATGTGTCAAACACTGCTACCAACTGAAAAACGCACATCATTTAACGAGTTTGCAGAACTCTTTTCTAGCATTATTCATTTTGCATACCATAAACGTTTGGAATTATTGAAAGATAATTATGCGCCGTTTGACCCGAACGCAGATACGCGTTCTTTAGCGCCTTTATCTGAAAACGACAAGCACACGTGCCAAAAACGTTTCGCGCAGGCCTTTAGCGATATTCTAAACGCGGCGAATTTTGAGCGGATCACCGACCAAGATTTAAAAGACGCGTTAAGCGAAGAGTCACTGTTTAAAGTAAGGCTTGAGGTGGCGTTTGACGATTTTGCTGAAGTGGTTTTTTACCGCCGCGGCGCCTCGCAAAAAGACGAAACATTACGCACTTGGTTAGGGCTAAAAAAACAAGCTATTCGTTTTACCAATTATGAGCGAGTTGCGGTGTTTATCCGTTTTAAAGATGAAGCATACTTTCAACACGCAAAAAAAACGCCGTTAGGATTTGAGCCTGGTTCAACCATTATTAAGCTGTTTCAAAACGTACCAAAGGCTGATTTAGAAATGTTGTTTCCTAATAGCGAAGTACGCATGAGGCCCATAGATAAAGTGATCATCAGTGCATCAGCCGCTGTTGGCGGCGCCGTTGTCTTGGTAACCAAATTGGGCGCATCGATTATTTTACTGGTTGCGCTGTTATCGTATTGGTTAGGATTACGAAGTGAAGGCGTGGAGTTTAGTCAGCAACATTTAATCAGTCTTGGACTTGGTTTAGGAGTATTTGGCAGCTTTATTTTTAAAGAATGGACTAAATTTAAAAATCGAAAAATTAAGTTTATGAAAGCGTTATCAGATAACCTTTATTTTAAAAACTTAGACAACAATGCAGGTGTATTTCATACACTAGTCGACGCGGCAGAAGAAGAGGACTGCAAAGAAGCGATTATCGCATATAGCTTTTTACTAAACGCTGGCAAACCGCAGACGAATTAGACAGCGCAATTGAAAGCTGGTTTGAATATAATTACCAATGTACCTTAGATTTTGAAATTAGCGATGCATTAGCTAAATTAGAACGTTTTAAACTCGTTTCAAAACAAAAAGACGGGTATACCGCGTTGCCTCTTAAAGATGCCAAAACGCAATTAGATAATTTATGGGATAACTTTTTTCAATATTAAGTGTCAAAACACATAATGTGTTTTAGTGTTTGTAATTTCGCTTTATAAAACTGGTTTAGGAGTATGTACAGTGATAGCTCATTTAAAATCTTTACTATCTAAATTTAACGACACCTCGGTAGAGCGCGCTGCAATCGACTTTGAAACGGGCTTGGCGGCTTTACTTGTAGAGGTGATGCGTGCAGATGGCAAAGTGCTCACTGAAGAATTAGAAAATATTCAAAATACATTGATTCATTATTGTGGTTTAGAGCTGGACGCTGCAAGCCGCTTATTAACAAAAGCAAAGCAATTGGTCGAACAAGCCATTGATCTATATTCGTTTGTTAACGTAGTGAACGAACATACTAGCGATATTGAACGCATTGAGATTATAGAGCTGCTATGGCAAGTGGCATTTGCTGATGGTCAAATTGATGGGCAAGAAGATCATGTTATTCGTAAAATCGCCGGTCTAATGTATGTTACCCATGCCGACTTTATTCAGGCCAAAATTAATGTTGATGAGAGCAGAAAACTGTAAATTTACGCGAACCATAACCTTATACAAAGCGGTTTTATGCATTTTTGCCTTTAGTGCACACAGCGCAGAAACTGTCACGCTCCATAACTCAGATATAGAGGTGACGTATAAAAATTTGTCATCACTTTCAGTGTCTCACCAAACAAAGGTAAAAACGTGGTTAAAGTTTGGCATTAATGCCAATAAGCGTGTGTTGGGTTTACCGAGGCAATCGCATTACTACTTTGATTTAAATCCCCGTTACGTTTCCACCGAACCCGTCCCCTGGGCGCGTATTCATAGAAGCGTTTTTGATACGGTTGAGCTTCACTTTTATCGTTTTGCTTCGCTTACAAGCTTAAAACGTGATTGGACCTTGTATCATGAACTCTCTCATCTTTATCATCCGCTATTTGATTACAAAGATTTTTGGCTTGCCGAGGGATTGGCGACTTACTTACAAAATCGCGTTATGTTGCACAATCAACTGATCAGTCGTGATGAATTTATCCACCGCATCAGTGCGGGATTACAGCGCGGTAAACTTAATACTAAACAAAATAAAGGCCAATTAAATAACGTAAGTGAAAATATGTGGCAACGTAATGCGTATCAGCGGGTTTATTGGACCGGTGTTGCGTTTTTTATTGAAGCTGAATCTCAGTTGAAAGCGCAAGACAAACCCGATTTAGCGTCACTAATCAAGCAGTATCAAATGTGCTGTCGTGAAAACGAGCAATATGCGAGTGAACAGCAAGCTAAACAGTTTTTGCAATCGCTCGATAGATTATCTCGCTCAGGTATTTTTACGTCGCTTTACCGCCGCTATCAAACACGAGAAGATTTTCCGGTAATTTCAAAATCGCAAATAGCCTCGCTAATTTCGCCTTTTACACCTAAATCGCAATTGCAATAAGCAAGTTCATTTAAGGTTAACTTTTAACCTGCTAATTTTTCTTTTGAAAGTGTGTAAATACAAAGCGTTTTAGGAAAACTAAGATGAATATGCAATTAAGCCGTGAAGAATTAACCATGTTATTAGGTGATAACAATCATGTTGATACTATGAATGTTGAGCAAAATGACGAACTGTCATCCCTTATCACGCGTTTTGAGGGGTTACAGTTGGAGTTACACAACCTATTGTGTTGCAACGTTGAAAAAGGCGATAAAGCTGCATTGTTACAACAACTTAATCGCCTAACAACGTTAAATGATGAATTTATAAATGAACTTAATCACTAACTATTTAGCGAGCACTTCAGTCATTTGTGAACTCATTTGATAGTCACTTTGATGTACGCTTGATAGTAAATGCCATTCGCTATGCGCTTTTTCAGCGGTAAATGTTACTGTCATAAAACCACGCTGATGAATATTGGCATATTCAAGGTCGTCAACTAACAATTTAAGCGCTTCCGCAAATTGTAATGCCATTTGCTCCGGTAATTGTAGGTAGTATTCAAGTCCTGGCGAGGTTACAGAGCTTGTTGCAAACTCATAGCCACACACATTACCTTTCCCGTCTTTTAGCTGTCCACCCCACGCATTGTGAGTATCACCCGCAAGCGCAATTAAATTCTTATTAAATTCATTGGCCGTTTGTAAAATTAACTCGCGTTCAACTGGGTAGCCATCCCATGCATCTAGATTGTATGGTGCCAAAGTGGTAACGCGGGCTTTTTCCATTTCTGTTAGGGTTGGATCGCCTGCCAGCAATCGACCTTTAATTTGCGCAAGCTCTGTTAGTGTTTGTGCTGTTTGTGCACTTGGGTTAGCCAGTTCAGCAAGTAACTCAGCTGGAATATGCATACGGTTCATTAATACTTGCTGGCCAAGCACTTGCCATGTTGCGTTTGAGTTAATCATGCCATCTTGCAGCCAAATTAATTGGTCAGTACCAATTAGCTTTTGTGTTGGTTCGATTAAATCTAAGATAAAGCGGTTACTATCAATTTGACCGGTTACTGGATCAATGTAGTTTGCATAATCTAACGGTTTTGCGCGACTTTCATGGCGGGTATCTAGCATATAAAGCGATACCAGATCACCATATTCAAATTGGCGATACAAACTTTCAGTTTGCCCCTTTACGTAAGGACGAATTGGCATCCATTCAAAATAGGCTTGTAATGCGGCAAGCTTACGTGCTGTAAAATCACCTTCACCATCGTTGTGGTTTTCTGCACCGTTTTTAAATGAATCGTTGGCAACTTCATGGTCATCCCATACCGCAATAAATGGGCTATTGGCATGAAGCTGTTGTAATGATGTATCACTGCGATAAAGTGCGTAACGTTTACGATAGTCTTCTAGGGTGATAATTTCGCCCGCATTATCGTCAGCTAGTTCACGGCCAAGCGCTTGTGCATTTTCTGTGGCATAGCCGCCCATACCGTATTCGTAAATGTAGTCGCCAAGGTGTAACACGGCGTCAATATCCGTTAACTTGGCCGCTTCTGCGTAAGCGTGGAAATAACCTGCAGGGTAGTTTGCACATGACATTACAGCAAATTTAACTGAATCAACCGAACCTTGTGGTAGGGTTTTGAATTGACCTGTTGGTGATACTTCATTTTCGGTGACAAAACGATAATAGTACTTGCTACCTGCGTTAAGGCCTGCAAAGTCAATTTTTACTGTGTAGTCGTTTGATGCTAATGCAACAACGCTTTGTTGCACTCGGTTAATGTCAAAATTTTCGTCATCAGCGATTTGCAGTGTTAAATTAACCCCTTGCGGCGCGCCACTTGGGGTAACGCGTGTCCAAAGGATTATTGCATCACTAAGTGGGTCGCCGCTGGCAACACCATGATTAAAATTAATCGCAAAATCGTTTTCAGCAAGCTTGTTATCGTCGTCGCTATTACAACCAGTAAGTGACATCGCAATTGTCGCGGCGCCAAGACCATACATAGAGGCTTTTAAAAAATTTCGGCGTGAGAAGTTGTGACTCATAAGGTGACCTTTTGTTTTTTTTATTATCATAGCTACCATATATGACAAAATTAGGTCTGGTCAAACCTCCAACCACCTCATTGTTAATGGATGTAACAATTTTATTATAAAATTCCTATGCTTATTGAGATAACAATTCTTAAACATACAGTTAGAGCGATAACTTTTTGATTTGTTATCAACTATTAAGTTGTTTTAAGTCGCACGTTATTTAGCGTTGCTCTGGTAAAACAGTGTATATAACTTCGTTTACTTCATCGCTGTGAATACTAACTAAATACGCACAACCCAATACGCAGCTCACATTATACCTTTGACTTTATTTATACGGTTTGGGGTTAACAACAGGCAACGTTACCTAACCAATGAATTGACAATAGTTGAAAGAATAAAAAACTAGTGGCCAATAGCGCATACCTGTTTTAATTGCTTTGTTATAATTGGATTCAGCGCCAGACAATTCTTGTACGCCATATGGGGCATATTAAGATGAACGTCATAATAGACGCTTAAGTGTTTTTACTCTTAATTATAAATACGAATTTTGTTCAGTTTTTCGATATGATTAATTAAGTTAAGTGATTTTAATAGTCGATAAGTACGCATTTAGATACAGAAGTTCGTACTGTAATTTCAAAGTTCCCACTTATACCGTTAGCTATTTAAGAAAGTAATACTAGGGCAGACGTACCCTTAAAGCTGCTCAAAGCAAAAGGAAGTGAATATGTTTTACAAATCAAGCAAGGTTGGTATTTCCCTACAGGTTTTAAAAAGTCTTGCAGTCACAGCAATGCTCGGGTTTTTGACTGCGTGTGGAGCAAGTTCAGATGATAATGACGAACCATTACATACAGAATCTATTAATAAATTGCCTTCTGTTAATGCAGGTCCAGACCAAACTGTAAAAGAGCTATCAATTATCACACTTAGTGGGAGTGGTTCTGACCGTGATGGCTCGATCGCGAGTTACCAATGGACACAAACATCAGGCAAAGCGGTTGTTATTGAAAACCCAAGTAGTCCAGAAGTCTCATTTCGTGCACCAAAAGCAACGAATGAACATCAAATCACCTTGCAACTTACCGTAACGGATAATGAAGGAGCAACTAACTCGGATTCATTAGATATTACCGTTGTCCCCATGACACCACAAGAACTTGAAATAGCGCTTAAAAAGGTAATTAAGAATATTGGCAATTTAGCGAAAGTAGTCGAGCTACCGCCTAAACCCGACAGAGAGTTGGCGATAGCCACAGTTGAAGGAATAGACACTAATAACAATGGCACCAGGGACGATTTAGAACGTATCGCATACCAGGCCATGAATTTGCTCGATGGCGTTACGTTAGACACATATAACCAAATGATATCCATTATAAATATGATTCAGCCACGGGCTGACGCAGTGGAAAATAACATTAGTAAAGTGGCCATTTATTGTTCTTACCAAGCTTTGCCTGAAAATGTAAAAAAGGAGATGCCTTTAAGGTTTGTATATATGCTTGTACTTAATACGCCGGCACGAGAAAATGCGCATTATGACTCGGTGATTTCAGCGCCGCGGAATTTAGGCCCTGAATTATGTGAACCAGCGGAATAAAGCGCTTTTACGTTTTTATTTTTGCATCATGGCTCACGTTTAACACCGAACCAATTGAAGATCTGTTTAAGTGTGAAAACGCTAGCATAAAAGGATTTCGCACAATTGTGGTGTATTTAGATGTATCATCAATTAACTGGAGTATACGTAACGGACCATAACATGGTCTACCGCTAGAACTTTCAGTTAAAAAGCGCACTTTTATTAACGTGCGCTTTTATTGATAACGTTACGAAGATTATTCGATTACAAAATTGTAATTACTTGGTCTTTTGCTAAACGTGATTTTGGTAACGTGGCGTTGTAATCTTCGCTTTCTTCGTGGTAACCAATCGCAAGCGCAACTTCACATACGTAACCGTTTAATTCATCGGCAAATAATTCGCTGATCATGTCTTTATCAACGCCTTCCATTGGTGTTGAATCAATACCTAAACGCGCTACTGTGTGCATTGTATTACCCAGTGCAATGTAAGTTTGCGCCTTAGTCCAATGTGCGTTGTTACCATGTTCGTCCGTATTTAAATCAACAAATGCAAACGCACCGAATGCTTGTTCTTTATTTTCAGCTAATGTACGGCCATTCTTTATATCAGTATCAATCACCTTTTCATAATCGCTGCGGGCATATTTAGGGTTATAAGCGAATAGCAACGTATGAGATGCTGCCTTAATGTGCGGCTGATTAAACTGGAACTTGTTAACAAATGTTTGATGCATACGCTGTTTCGCTTCATCAGAACTAATCACAATAATTTTCCAAGGCTGTGAGTTAATTGACGATGGTGATAAGCGAATAGCTTCTAAAATGATATCTAAATCTGATTGTGAAATCTTTTTACTCGCATCGTAACGTTTACTTGTATAACGACGATTTAGGTCAGTAATAATTGGGTGTGTCATTGATTGCTCCTAACAAACAAGGTGCTGTTAAACTTGAGCCTATTGTAAAACTTGATTATTTAAATAAAAACACGGTAATATTTGAATCATTATCAAAAAATATTAGTTAATATGTTAATAGCCGATTTAAAACTCATTTTAAAAATTGCTGAACTTAACAGTATTTCTGCTGCGGCAGTATCCCTTGATATGCAGGCGGCAACAGCCAGTGCAGCGTTAAAACGTGTTGAGGCCGAGCTTGGTGTGGAACTGTTTGTTCGTACTACCCGTCACTTGAGGCTGTCAAACGCCGGTGAGCGCTTTTTACCGCAATGCCAAGAATCGATAAATTTACTCTCTATCGCCAAACAAAATATTAAAGCTGATAATAAAGACATTGAGGGCGAATTACGCGTTGCTTTATCGTCCGATTTAGGGCGAAACATTGTAATACCCTGGCTAGATGAACTACTTGATAGTTACCCAAATTTAAGTTTGCGCAGTCATATTAGTGACAGCAATATCGATTTTTATCGTGACGCAGTTGATTTGGCGCTTCGTTATGGCAAGCCAAACGATACAAACTTATATGGTTTTAAAATTTGTAATATTCCAAAGCTACTGTGCGCAACGCCCGAATATTTAAGCCAAAATGGCGAACCAACTAAACCGTCAGATTTACAAGCGCATCAAGGGCTTTTTTATCAGCTACAAGATCGCATCAACGACACTTGGGAGTTTTTAGATAACGACAAGGTAATAAAAGTAAAAATGAAAGGTCGACGTGCGGCTAACGACGGAGATTTGGTGAGACGATGGTGTATAAAAGGCAAAGGCCTTGCCGTTAAATCAGCGATAGATATTGCCGATGACCTGATTGAGGGCAGAGCAGTGACATTAATGCCTAAATTCCCCCATAAAAGTACCGAGTTGTGGCTTATTTGCCCAAGTAGACAATCAATCACCCCGGCCGTGCGATTAGTGCGAGATGAGTGCAGAAAACGCACGAAAGCGCTGCTGCAAAAACTGATAGATAAAGGAATATTGACGAAAAGCGTACTTGATTAGTTATTTGTGTAAAAAAGAAAATTACGTTTAAACCTTTTTGATGGTGTGCTGCGACAAATAAAGTCAAAAGGGAGAATTACAATGAACAAATTAGTACACGCAATTTTTTTAACCTTATCTTTGTCGGCATGTGCAGAACAAGCCGTAGACTGTTCGGTATTTGACGAACAAGCAAAATCGAAATACATCTTGCCATTTCAAAAAGGTGAATCCTATAAAGTGGAAGTTTCAACAGGCCATTACCGAGCAAGTAATGGAGGAGTAGGGTTGTATGCAGTTGATTTTAACATGCCTATCGGTACAACAATTGTTGCAGCCAGAGCGGGTGAGGTTGTAGCCGTTCGCGAGCAATTTGAAGATTGGAACGGGAAAGATTTAGCTGAGAATTTTGTCTTTATTAAGCATGCTGATGGCACTGTTGCGCGTTATTTTCACCTAACTCATTTAGGAGCTATGGTAGAACAAGGTGAGCAGGTAAAACAAGGTCAAATCATTGCTAAAAGTGGTAACACTGGGCAATCGGGTGGGCCACATTTACATTTTGATGTGCAAACATGCGGGCCAAATTTACCACCACACTATAACCAAAAACCATGTGGACAAACGTTACCCGTCGTTTTTAAAAATACCAAGCCCCATCGATGCGGTATTGAAGCTGGAAAAGTTTACAAAGCGATATAGTACGTAATAAAAATGAATAACCACAACCTTGTGGCTGTGGTTATTAATAAGTGGAATTTAGTTTAATTAGTCTTTTTGTGCCGCGATAACAGATACTTCCACTAATAACTCAGGGCGCGCCATTGCAGCTTCAACACAAGCTCTCGCAGGTGCATGACCTTCTGGTACCCATGCATCCCATACTTCGTTCATTTCTTTGAAATACTGCATGTCTTTAATGTATACAGTTGCGCTTAACATATGTTCGCGACTGCTACCTGACTCAATAAGTAATTCATCCACTTTATCGAGCATGGTTTGCGTTTGTTCTTTAATGCCTTTAGTGGCATCTGCGCATACCTGACCACATAAATAGACTGTTTTATTGTGAATTACGATGCGGCTCATGCGCTGTTTTGTTTGCATGCGTTGAATGGTCATATTTGTTCCTAAACCTTGGTGATAAAAATTGGCAAAACTGTAGCAAAACAAACGGGTAATTAGTATTGAAAACGCAATGAAAGTTATAGGGTCTGTTGACCTTTCAAGTTCGTTTTTGCAGCAGTTTGATTGGGTTTTATACAAGGCAGAGGCTGCGTGGCATAGTTATTCTATGTGAGCCAGCCGATAACACAGTAGAAAAGGCAATCAAGCGCTGCCGAACGGTTCTTTTGAGCGCACTTTTTTCATTGTTGCTCGATATTCGCTTAGATTACTAGGCCACACATCGAGCGCCGCGATAAAAGCACGCTCAAACAGAACAAAAATAGAACAGAAAAGATCAACAGACCCTAAAACATGGGTGTAGCTTATAACTGAATTGTTGTATATTAGTGGCTCAAATTAATAAGGCTAACTTAATGAAATTAAAATTTATCTTACTGTTTATTTTTACAACTTTGTGCTTTGGGGCTTTTGCAAATGAATCAAAACCAATGACAGAGCAACAGCAAGAAAAGGCAATAAAAGAACTCAACGAACCGCTGTATCGTCCGCTTTTGGAGCGTTACGTATTAGACGAGCTTAAATCGTTACGACAAGACCAGCAAAAGCTGCGTGAAGACACAACAAAACAAATTACCCATACGGAATTAAGCGCAGCAGACAGAGCGCTTGATTATACCAATGACACCATAAACAATGTGATGTTTATTATCACTGCAACCGCGACAATTTTGATTTTGGTAGGTTGGAACTCGCTGCGCGATGTGAAAAACAAAGTAGAAAGCATTGTTAACGAACGGGTTAAAAGCATTACCGAAGAGTATGAAAGCCGTTTAGGTGTACTTGAAAGTGAATTAAAAGAACGCTCAGAAGAGATCATTAATAACCATCGGAAAATTACCATTACCAATGAAGTACATTCGCTATGGATGCGTGCAACATTAGAAAGTGATGTTAATTCGAAAATTGAAATTTACGATGAAATTTTAAAGCGCAAACCTGATGATGTAGAAGCAATTACCTATAAAGCTGATGCATTGTTGGAGCAAGGTAAAACAGTTAAAGCAATTGCGCTTTGTAATCAAGCGATTGAAGAAGAAGAAGATTATGGTTATGCCTATTGGCAGCGTGCATGTGCCTATGCACAAGAAAATCGTTTAAGTGATTCAATGGATGATTTGCATATGGCGCTTAAGCTATCACCAAATTTAAAGAACGAGCTAGTAAACGAAGTTGCGTTTGAAAACTTACAAGTATTACCTGCATTCTTGAAATTATTGGACGACGCCGGTGTAAAACTGGGTGAATAATCGCAATTAGCATTCGCTTATTTACGCGATATCAGTTTGGGAAATTGTTAATCTGATATCGCGTTCGCCGATAAAACTACTCAAAAATCTGAGCTTACTTTATCTCACTTTGTTAGCTAGGTTGAATACTCACAACCATCATTGCAATTGGACAAACTAGGCCTATAAGCCATACGCTTGAGCGCAATACATGCCAATTTACGTAGTAACACACACAGTATAAAACCCGTGCAATCAAATAAATAATTGCCAGCGTTTCAGTTGTAGCCGTGATGGTGTTAGAGGCAAAAACAACTACCAATGCAATAGTAAAAATCAGTAATGACTCAAAGCTATTCTGATGTGCGGCCAATGCGCGTGCACCAAATCCGGTAAGCTTACTTTGTTGTGCGCGTGGATGGCGATTGTCATAGCCATCGAGCTTGTTCATTGCAATTGCGACAGGTGCTTTTGCTAAATAGGGAAGTAAGGCGGCAATAATGGCGCAAACGATGAGTGTATTCATAATTACTCTTTAATAAATGTGATGTTAGTGACACCCAGCTTTCGAAAGTATTCATCTCTAAAGTTACGAATTGCCGCTTTGTCTTTTGCGTACAACGTTACTTGATGCTCCATTTTGGAATACTCCGCAATATCAAATCCTTCTGCTGCGGCGATTGCCTCAAACATTGAATTATATTTGTCTTGTGAGAAGTTAATTAACTTTTGCTGCTGGTTATATGTGTATTGAATTTTCTTAGCCATGTTAAACCTAAGGAATAAATTTACCCGCATTGTACTTAACAGGTAAACGGGTTTATATACGTACGCGCTAATTTAATCGATTAATTGCATTTAAGTTTATTTGCTAACGCTTGATACGCATGTAACGCGACAAGTGCTTCTTTATTGTTTCGGCTTACGTTTTGATAGTGCTTTATTAAGCGCATGAGGTACTGCGCTTTTTGGCATTGTTCAGCGCTATGCCATAGCTTGTCGCCAATAGGAGATATTGCTACACCTTGGCGCTTATTGCGTGTTACGTGAATAATTTCGTAAAACCGTTTGTTTTCAGAAATAAGCGATTCATCTATTAATGAGTAGTTTAATGCAATTAATTGCTGGCGAAGTATAAACGTATGATGCACTGGGCAAATGATAAATTCGAGCGCTACATCACCAAAGCGCGCCGTTAATTGTTGAATAAATTCCGTTGCTAAATCACCGCCCACGCCCGCAATAATTATTAGGTGACAACCTTGGTATTGATCAAGTGGGATCTCGTTAACACTTATTGTATGGCACTGCCAATTTTTATAAGGCAACTGCTGAGAGTCAGGCTGCGTACTTAGCCCATTTTCAACGCCTTTCATAATGTGCGCAGAAATATCAACAAAGTGTATGGTGCTAGATGGGTAAGTCGAAAGTAAAGACATGCCTAAGTAACCGTGATCACAACATGTATCCCAAATATGGTGATACGGATTTTTGATTGTATTGGCGATGGATTGCAGGCGGTAAGATAATGGCATAACTAAATTAGGCGAAAATAATAAACTAAAACATCTGCATTTTAACAAGTTCTCATTTATAAATCCTAACTCTCTATGTATATTGTATCCACTTTGCGTGTTGGAGTTAGTATGAAAGTAGTGATTGTCAGTGGAAGCGGTCGACCAAATTCAAATAGTGTGCGGTTAGCAAACAAGATAAGCGAACACCTTGTACGATTAGACATTGAATGTGATTTAGTCGATTTAAGTGAAATGACGCGACTACTGCATCATTACGAAGGGCATGATGATGAAGTACTTAGCAAGCAAAAAGCGCTACTTCTTGAAAAATTATATTCAAGTGATGGCATTGTGATTGTGGCACCGGAGTGGGGCGGTATGTTACCGCCAGTGCTACATAATTTTCTATTGCTCAGTGCTTATGGCTCTGCTTCTGGCTTTCCGCTCGGCCATAAGCCTGCGTTAGCCATTGGAATATCAACGTCAGGCGGTGGGCACAATCCAGTTAGTTTATTAAAAGGCTATAGTGCTAAAAATTCACACTTAGTTTGGTTGCCATTCCATGTGATCATTAACAATGTCGATGAGTTTATAGCGAATTTTGCTGAAAAAGATAAAGCGCTTTGCAGCAGGCAAAAAAGCATATTTTCGCGTTTAGAAGTTGGCTTATATGCGCTAGTAATCTATGCAAAACAGCTCGCCCCAATTCGACATGAGCTCACTCAGCTTTCGATTAAACACCCATTTGGTCAGTGAGTTAATAAGGGTTGTACACACGCAATAAATGCTTGTTCAAATGGTCGGCTGTGACAGATCTTGAGTTGTTTTAGTCGACTATCTTGCAGTGCACAGTTATGTGGCCTGCTTGCAACTTGACTTGGCTCGTTTATTGGCGAAAGTGTCGTTTCATCAATTTCAAGTTGCTTTGCTGCAATACATGCTATCTGATACTTGGTGTATGCTTGATTATCTGAAACGTGGAATATGCCGCCAATGTTTGTGTTGGTTACTTGACATAAATCAACAAGCGTTAAGGCAATGTCGTCAACATGGGTGGGGTAACGAATCGCCCAATTGTCATGTGCATTATTTGATTGTTGTTTAACTTGGTGTGCGATAACCGTAATTGCCGACTCGCTCAAGGTTTCAACTTGCCCATAAAGCACGGGTACACGAATAACGGTATGTGTTTTACACGTGTTTAAAACTATTTGTTCCCCTTGTGCTTTAGTTTCACCATAAAAATTAAGTGGGTTTAGCGTATCACTTTCACTGTATGGCGGCGTTTTTCCGTCAAATACGTAGTCAGTACTGATAAAAAAGAATTGTGCGTTTAAACGAGCAGCTTCTCGCGATAGATGTTCGGTTACTGAAAGGTTGAGGGCTTTGGTATGGGCATGGTTATTTTCACATACATCCGGTTTTCGCTCAGCTGCTGCGTGAATAATAATATCGGGTTTAGTTTCATCAAGAAATTGCGTTACCGTTATATGCTGCGTTAAATCTAACTTAACAATTGGGCTTTGTGCGCGACTAAACCCTGTGCCGATTACGTCAAAGCCGTTTTCATTAAATATACGCACCAGTGCTCTACCAAGTAAGCCAGTTGCACCTGTTATCAATACTTTTTTCATGAATTTCCTAACACTCTTTTGGGGCAGTTAGTGTAAAACAAAGCGCAGTTTAACCCCATTTTTTAAGCAAAATTTAATGTATTATTTTGTTAAAAGGCGGCTAAAATTCGTAACCTAGGCTTACAACAAACCGATAATCGTTTTTATCTGGGGTTGATGTGTCGGTCGGTTTCGGATTTTCGATACGATCTAAATAGAATGTGAGGTCTAAATCAAAGTCGCCAATCAGATCTACTTCAAAGCCAGCTTTAAGGCGATGAATATATTCACCAGCTTCTTCACTTACAATTTTAACTTGGTAATCTGCGTCAAACTCAATGTCTTTGGTTATATCCCACTGAACGGCGGTACCTAAGTTTAATACACCGGATGTTTCTTTGTCGTCTTCGCTAGCTTCAACGGTAATGTAACGAGTAGATTGATAGCTAGGGCCTGCACTTATTTCCCAAACAAAATTACCGGTATCAAGCACCTCATAACCAACACCAAAACCCAATGTATGACGGTTATCTATGTTGCCAAGTTCATCAGCGAAATATTCATAATCGGCTACGCGAATAAAGGTTTTGGGAGAGAAAAACCAATCGAAACTAGTTGAGAGCCGTTGGTCGTTAGTGGTTTGTTCTTTTTTACCGGTATCTTGACTTACTCTTTCGCTGAAATTACTCACAAACTCGCCAGATAAACGCGTTGTAGCGGTACGCCTTTGCGCTTCTCCGCTTAATGTGTAGTCAGATTGCTCAGAATTACCTCGGCGAAAGTTAGTGCCAAAGTTAATTTCGCCGTCCCAATAATCACGTTCGTTACCATTTGCAGAAGCGATTGATAAAAGATTATTTACTGCAATTTGTTGCTTTTCCTGACCATTGGTTAGCGTTAGAAGTTTGTTTTGAATTACTAGCTTGCCAGTTAACACCGTGCCGTCGTTTAAACGAATACTTTGCTTGCCTTTAGTATAAAGCTCAGCAACATCATCGATATCGATTGTTTGTATACCGAATTCATCAGAATCAAATTCGATGTCTTCATCATATAGGGTAATTAAGTCACCTTTTATCCACTCGCCTGAGGCGGTTTTAAGCCAATCATACTTTTGATTAAAGTCGCTGTCAGCAGGTCTCCAAAGAGGGCTTGTGCTTGCGCCAGAAGCAAATGAGCACAACAGCGATGTAGTTAATAAAAAAAGCAAAATAGATTTCATAAAAAACACCCTGTTAAATTTCATCCATATCTTGAATACAGTTACATGTTGCTGTGAATAATCATAGACATGTATTTAGCTTTCTGTCGATAACGGTAATTCCATAAAAACACTGAGCGGGTTATCACGATAACGCCCAAAGCATTCGCAACGCTCAAAACCAAGGCTTTCATATAGGTTGATTGATTCTGTTTGCTTACTACCTGTTTCCAAACGTAGTAATGGGATCTGCGCTTGGCCGGCCCAGTACATTAAGTTTTGCATAATGCGTCGAGATAAGCCTTTACCACGGTGTGTTGGTTTAACATAAACACGCTTAATTTCGCCATACAGGCTTGACTCAAACTTCTTTACAATCGCACCGCAGGCGATGATACCTTCGTCTGTTAACAAGCCAATCGCGTGTACATTGGGTTGGTTTAATTCAGATAAATGTAAAGATTGGTCACTTGCAATTGGGTAGAGTGAATTCATAAGGCGGTCTATTTCAGCAAATAGACTAATTACATGTGAATCGTTGGCATCTAACGAAACTAACTGCATAGTGTCCTCTAACAACTTTATTATTGTGCTTTAGATACGTTGGGGCAAATAATTAAAAATCAAGTTAACAAATAATACAAGTTTGATTTTCATCATTATGTATTTACTAACAGGCCATATTTTTGTAGGGTCTGCATAAATTGACACAATGAGAATTAGAAATGCCTAAAGCAAGTGAAATTAAAAAGCATGCAGCCATTGATTATAACGGTCGAGTGATGATTGTACGAGATATCGAACGTTCAGTTCCTCAAGGGCGTGCAGGCGGTAGTTTATACCGTATGCGTATGTACGATGTCGTAAATGGCGGTAAAGTCGATGAAACATTTAAAGCCGATGAAATGTTAAACTTCGCTGATTTAAATCGTCGCCCAGCGGTATTTTCGTACGTTGATGGTGACGAATACGTGTTTATGGATGAAGAAGATTACACGCCATATAACTTAAACAAAGAGTCAATTGCAGAACAACTTTTGTTCATCGATGAAAATACCAAAGGTTTATTAGTTGTAGTGGTTGAAGGTAGCCCAGTATCAATTGACCTACCGTCAAGTGTAGAGCTGGTAATTGAAGACACATCACCTTCAATTAAAGGTGCATCAGCAAGTGCACGTACAAAACCTGCAACAATGACAACAGGTTTAATCATTCAAGTGCCAGAGCATATTTCAGCGGGTGATAAAGTAAAAATTAACACCTCTGAGCAAAAATTTATGGGCCGCGCTGAATAATTCGGTTTGGTTTTGTAAAAAGGCTTAGCAAGGTTGCTAAGCCTTTTTTGTTTTCAGTAACAAACTACATTTATATTCTAAACTTAGGGAATATATTTGCGTAGATACGTAACGGCATTTAAAATGTACCAATCTCTTATATAATCCGCACGCTCACCAATACAACATCTTTCAAAAGAGCTTTGACTAACAAGGATAACAATGAATATTACTATTGCAGGTACTGGCTACGTTGGACTATCAAACGCGGTTTTATTAGCGCAACATAACTCAGTAATCGCTTATGATATTATCGATACAAAAGTTGACCTGATTAATCAAAAACAATCCCCCATTGCAGATCCTGAAATAGAACATTTCCTCGCAAATGAAAAACTAGATTTAGTTGCGACAAGCGACAGCAACAAAGCGTTTGAAAATGCAGATTACGTTATTATCGCAACACCTACGGATTATGATGAGGTTACAAACAAATTTAATACATCGTCTGTAGAGGCGGTTATTCATGAAGTTAACAAAGTTAATCCTTCAGCAATAATGGTAATAAAGTCAACGGTGCCGGTTGGTTTTACTAAACGCATTAAACAAAAGTTATGTACTAGCAATATTATATTTTCGCCTGAATTTTTACGTGAAGGTAAAGCGTTATTTGATAATTTACACCCGTCGCGCATTATTGTTGGTGAGAAATCAGAACGGGCACAAAAATTCGCTGAGTTATTGGCACAGGGCGCGTTGAAAGAGGACATTGATATTCTTTTAACAGGTTCTACAGAAGCCGAAGCGGTTAAGCTGTTCTCAAACACTTACTTAGCAATGCGTGTTTCTTATTTTAATGAACTTGATACTTACGCTGAAAGTCACGGATTAGATACAAAAGAAATTATTGAAGGCGTCAGTTTAGACCCTCGAATAGGCAACCACTATAACAACCCATCGTTTGGTTATGGCGGTTATTGTTTACCAAAGGACACCAAACAGCTTCGCGCAAATTTTGAAGATGTACCAAACACACTGATTAACTCAATCGTTGAATCTAACACTGTCCGAAAGGATCATATCGCATTTTCAATTATTAATAAGCAACCAAAAGTAGTGGGTATTCACCGTCTAATAATGAAAAGCGGTTCCGATAATTTCAGAGCGTCTTCGGTACAAGGCATTATGAAACGCATTAAAGCAAAAGGAATTGAAGTTGTGGTGTATGAACCTGTGATGCAAGAAGACTCCTTTTTTAACTCACGCGTAATAAAAGACCTTGAAGAGTTTAAACAAATATCGGACGTAATCGTATCAAATCGAATGGAGCGATGCCTTAAGGATGTTGCTGACAAAGTCTATACACGGGACCTCTTCGGTAGCGATTAAGCTTTATCTCGTAACGCTTTTAAACTTGTCTTTTATGATTTTGAACTAGCGAAATAACGCTAGTTCATATAGCATTAGCGTTTTTGCTCTCTCGGATAATTCATGGCTCAGCTGTACTTTTATTACTCTGCAATGAACGCAGGTAAATCAACCACGTTATTACAATCTGCTTTTAACTACAAAGAACGTGGAATGGAGCCATTAATTTATACCGCAGCAATTGATACACGCTATGGTGAAGGCAAAGTAAGTTCGCGTATAGGCTTAGCAGCAGACGCATCTTTGTTCTCGCCTGAATCTAATTTGTCTGACGAAATTGCCACGCAGCATGCGGTTAAAAAAGTTGATTGTGTACTTATTGACGAGGCCCAGTTTTTAACTAAAAAACAAGTAGAAGAATTGTGTATCGTTGTTGATAGGCTAAATATTCCAGTATTGTGTTATGGATTACGTACCGACTTTCTCGGCGAATTATTTGTTGGTGCCCAGTATTTACTGGCGTGGGCAGATAAGTTAATTGAATTAAAAACCGTGTGTCATTGCGGGCGAAAAGCCAATATGGTGCTTCGTACCAATGAACAGGGCGTACCAATCACCCAAGGTGAGCAGGTTGAAATTGGTGGTAACGACCGATATGTGTCAGTGTGCAGAAAACACTATTTTGAAGGGCTTGAAAATCAGGTCGCAATCCCGAATTAGCATTAACTATCTTAAGTTAGTTAACCAAAAGGCTTGTGAATGTATCGCAAGCCTTTTTTGTTTTACACCAATACGCTTAGTTAGATGAGTTGTTAAAACGCCAGCACAACACGTGCATTACTTTTTGGCCGTGGGCTAATGGCATTACTTTAACCTCAGAATTAGCAAAGCGTGTTAATTGTGATTTAAGCTTTGGCAAGTTCTCTTTTTTTGATACTAACGATGTAAACCAACCTACCTGCTCTTGATAGTCAACGCTTTCGCTAATCATTGTCGTAAGAAACGCTATTTCACCGCCTTCGCACCACAATTCGGCTTTTTGACCTGAGAAATTAAACCCTTTGTTTTCGTGTGAGAGATTTTTCCATTTTCGTTGGTTAGCTTTTTCAGCGTGATCTAACGAACTATGGAATGGTGGGTTGCAGCAGGTGATATCAAAAAAGTCGTTTGCGTTAATCACACCGTGAAATATGTTGTCAGTTGATTTTTGCTGGCGCAATTTTACGGGCAGCTTATTAAACTGCGCTAAGTTCTTAGCTTGTTTAATGGAGTTTTCATCAATATCGGTCGCTACCGCTTTCCACCCATAAATCTTGTTGGCTAAAATCGGGTAGATGAGTGATGCGCCCGTACCAATATCAAGTAACTGTGTGTTTTTTCCGGTCGGTACATCACCGTTATTTTGTTCGGCGAGTAAATCTGCGAGCGTGTGAATTAAATCAGCGCGGCCTGGTACGGCAGGGCATAAATTTGTTTCTGGTATATCCCATACAAGTAACTGATAATCTACAACCAAAAGCGCTTGGTTAAGTGCCTTTACTGCTTTTGAATCGCTAAAATCAATCGTCGTGTTACCAAATTCATTTTTGATTAAGTAAGGCGTAAGTGTCGGGCTAAATTTCGCTAGCTTCGCTAAATCATAACCATTGAGGTGGATATTTCGCGGATGATGTTTTTTTTCCATCGTTATGGGGCAATTCAAAAGTGTTACATAACGCTGATTTTAACATGCTAGCTTTTGAACGCTTGTATTTATTCATATTTGTTTTTAGTATCGTTCTGGTACGACCAGATTAAAGGCAATACTTATGATTACACAAGCCTCACATTTCGTTCCTTTGAAAAATGGTGACAAAGTTCATTTGCGTCAAATCTACAAAGACCAAAACGGTCCTATTGTCTTTTTTATGCATGGTGCTGTTGAAAATGGCCGCATTTTTTATACCCAATCAAACAAAGGATTAGCGCCGTTTTTAGCAGATGCGGGTTTTAATTGTTTTGTTGCTGACTTGCGTGGCCGGGGGTTAAGTGAACCAAAAATCTCCAAACATAGCAGTACAGGGCAAAGGGATTCTATTGTTGAAGAGATCCCAGCGATGTTGGACTATATTAAATTCTATTCTAAACAGCCTATTGCTTATTTTTGTGCACATTCATGGGGTGGAGTATTACTTAACTCTGTATTGGCACGCTTCCCAACTTACCTAGATGATTTAAAAGCGTGTGTTTATTTTGCTTCTAAACGAACCATATATAACCGTCACCCATCAAAATATATTCAAGCGAATTTAGTGTGGTACTTAATTTCCCCATTGCTAATTAAAAGGTATGGCTATTTACCTGCAAAACGCTTTAAGTTTGGTTCGGATGATGAAACTCGTTTGTCACATAAAGAAGGGGTAGAGTGGGTTAAGAAAAATCCTTGGGTATGTCCATTTGATCAGTTTGATTATGGTAAAGCACTTGAAGACATAGCGCTTCCGCCTGTTTTACATATTGGCGCAGTAAATGACAAAGCGCTAGCACAACAAGTTGATATAGAAGCGTTTATCAAAGAGAGTGGAAGCGGTGAACAAGTACTTAAGATGTATGGTAAACGCTACAACCATAAAATTGATTATGACCACATAAATATTCTCACGTCGCCGTTTGCTAAAAAAGAAACTTACTTAGATACATTAAATTGGTTTAATCGATTTAAATAAGCGAAACATAGGCGTTGTAGCAGGTGATAGCGCAGAGGTAATTAAAAGCCGTGTACTCGCCGTATTCAAGGTGAGTTCCGCTTATTCATGATTTTTCAATACAAACAACTTTTTACAGATTTCGCTTATACCTTTTCTGATTGTTGTGCGAAAATGTAATTATGCGTACGATGAAATATTTCCATAAAGCCCCTGTTCGGGTGCTTAAAATCAAACAGCAACGAAGTCGCTTAAAAGTGCGCCGTCAGATGTTGCAAGTTAAGCATGCGCTTGCACAAGAAAAGCAAGAAACCATCGATATGCTGATCACCTACCGTAACTACACGCAAGGCAAAGCAAATAAAGCAGAACTAAAGAAAGCAAATCAACAGTTTCTTGATGTACTTAAAGGCGTTGGTTTAGGCATTTTTGCAATTCTACCCTTTGCGCCAATTACTATTCCATTAATTGTAAAACTCGGAAAACTTGTTGGTGTTGAAGTATTGCCCAGTGCTTTTAACAAAACTGATAATAAATAATCTTTAACATCGCCTATTATATTGCGCTGAAATAACAGGCGCTATCCTATTAAATTCTATCGCGAATGTAAGACAACCCGAACCATAGTTTGTTATGCTATAGCCAAAGTGTGTAAATTATAAAGGCCAAAATATGACGCAAGCCCTTGTTAAAAAATCTGAAGGGATCCCGCTTAGCATTAAATCAAGTGCAGAATTTGACGCGTGGCAAGAAAAACAATCTGAGGTAACTAAAAACTGGCTTAAATCACTAAGCTTTGAAGGCCGTGGTTTGTTGTTAGTACCAAATTTTGAAAGTGGCACGTTAAGCGAAGCCGTGTTCTTTTGTAACGATACTAACGAACTTTGGTCATGTGGCGACCTCGCTTCGCAGTTACCAGCGGGTACTTATTTACTCAATAATGATGCAAACACAAACAAGTTGGTAGCAACCAGCTTTGCGTTAGGTGCGTATGACTTCACACCGTACAAAGAATCTAAACCAGTAAGCGTAAAACTCGCTATTGCTGATAAAGCCTTGTTTGATGAAGTTACAACGTACGTAAAGGGTGTTTCAATTGTTCGCGACCTTGTGAACATGCCTGCAGGTGACATGATGCCACAACACCTTGCAGAAATAATGTCTGATATGGCTGATGAGTTTTCAGGCGAGTTTTCTCAAATAGTTGGCGATGAACTTTTAGAGCAAAATTACCCAACAATTCACGCAGTAGGCCGAGCAAGTGCAAACAAACCACGTTTACTTGATTTACGTTGGGGTGATAAAAATGCGCCGAAAGTAACCTTAGTGGGTAAAGGCGTGTGTTTCGATTCAGGCGGGTTAGATCTAAAACCGGCATCTGGCATGCGTTTAATGAAAAAAGACATGGGTGGCGCTGCACACGTTCTTGGTTTAGCGCATATGATTATGGCGTTTAACTTACCAATTAATTTACGTGTGATGATCCCTGCGGTTGAAAATGCAGTGTCGGATAATGCATTACGTCCGGGCGATGTTATTAAAACACGTAAAGGCATTACCGTTGAAATTGACAATACCGATGCAGAAGGGCGCTTAGTTTTATGTGATGCACTTGCTGAAGCGGTAACAGAAAAGCCAGATACGCTTATTGACTTTGCAACGCTTACCGGTGCGTGCCGTATTGCCCTTGGCACAGAGTTACCTGGCTTTTTCAGTGATGATAAATCACTTGTTGAGGGGCTAGAATTAGCTGCAAATGACGTACAAGATCCAGTATGGCATTTACCATTACATAAAGCCTACAAAGATTTGTTAAACAGCACGGTTGCAGATATGACAAACTGCGCGTCAGGCCCATTTGGTGGTGCAATCACCGCTGCACTTTACTTACAAGAATTTGTTGAACAAGACATTTCATGGGTGCATTTTGATGTAATGGCGTGGAATATCCGTAAGTTACCTGGCCGACCTGTTGGTGGTGAGGCATTTGGTGTACGTGCGGTTCTGAAATATTTACAAAATAAATATAGCTAAAGCGAGATCACTTGGCGTTGATATGATCTAACAGTAAGTCAATCGTTAGATCATCACCTTCGGCAAGCTCTGCGATTAATAAGCGCAAAATATAAGATTTAGATAACCCTGATTGCTTTGACAGCGTATCGAGCTGTTTAATGTGATCAGGAGAAAGGGTGAAAGTAGCATTTTTGTACTTTCGCCCTTTTTTTATGTGTCGTGATTTATTAAGGGTTGTATCTTTACCTTGTGCATACAGGTTTGCTTGCTCAATAAACTCATCAACCGAAATTTTTTTCTTTCGGTTGTTACCATTTCCTTTTTTTAAATCAATTAAACTCATGGCCGTGAACCACTTCCATCGTTAATAACTCATCAACAATGGCTTTAATCTCAAGCGCAGCTTTACCATCAGGTTCAATTTCAATCACAGATTTACCGTTTTCTTCGCTATCATCGTAGATGTTTCTACTGTGGGTAATTGAATTAAGTACCGGTATACCATATGACGAGCACACCTCTTTCGCTTCTAAAATACGTGAGGCTTGATTAGGCAACGAAGGGCACTGCGTAATAACAAACGCTGCGTTAAGTTTTGGGTTAACCATTTTGCACGTTGTAAGTATATCTTCCATATGGGGAACTGTTTTTAAATCCCTGCGTTTTGGCCTGAGTGGAATAAGTGTGTGATCGGCTACCGACATCGCAGCGCGAAGTGCTAAGTTATCTTGCCCACCACAATCGACGATAACATAATCATAATGGTTTTCAAGACTAAGAAGATCATTGCGGATTTTACCGTACAATTGCACACAATTAATCAGTGGCAACTGTGGGTTGGTATTACGCGCTTGGATCCAATCTGATGAAGTTCGTTGAGGGTCACAATCTACAATCAAAACGGTGTAATTTTGCAGGGTAAGGTAAACGGCAACATTTTGAGCAAGACAGCTTTTACCGCTACCGCCTTTTTCACCGCCAACAAGAATAATCATTTATCCTCTCCTTGTTCGACAAATATCATGGCAACATCATACCAATCGTGAACTTCTGTCTCTCGCAATACCCTTGCATAAAATTGGTTTGAGGCACCTAACTTGTCGCGAAATGTTACCTTAACGGGATGATTTGTAATGATAGGTCGGTCGATATTCACTTTTAATCCACCGTTCGAAACATCAATGCACATTGCTTGGCGTTTTATTATTTTGCCATCTTCGCATTGCCACTCTAATCCAATGAGTTCTTTTTCCATATCGAGCCGTAATGAGCGTCTTTTTTCAATGTTGGAAGTTTGCTCATGCATAGTAATACCCTTTAAACAATCGCTAAATTGCACTCCATTACCCTTGGTATGGCGCATATATCACTATTTAAAGCGTAGTGTTAAAAGGGAATTTTGCAAATAAGAAAGCCCGTATAAACACGGGCTTAAAGAAAGGCTATTGGCAGTGTTTTACTGCATCGGCGATTAGTTCTAGGCCGCTTTTATCGCAAGGGGTTAACGTATGACTTGCTGGAATAATCGGGGTTACGCGCTCACCCCATTGAATAAAACTTGCAGCCCATGTTAGGCCCGCACCAAACGCAGCAGAAATTACACGACTGTTTTCTTTAATCAGGCCATTTTCAACTGCCTCACAAATCGCAATAGGAATGGTCGCAGCAGAGGTATTGCCGTATTTATCAATATTCACCATTACTGCATCATCGGTTAAATTCACTTTAGATTGAATTGCTTGAATGATGCGTAGGTTTGCTTGGTGTGGAATAAGTACATCAATGTCGGTAATTTCGCTGCCGACTTGCGTTAATACATCATCAACTGCAGTCGTCATACCTTTTACCGCACGCTTAAATATCTCGCGACCTTCGAATAAAAGGTCAGACGGGCCAACTGGCTGATATTTATCGGTGTTGGTACCTGAATTTGTGATGTGTAGAATTTCCCTATCTTCGCTGTCACAACCTGTCTTAGTGCCTAGAAGGCCTGTTTTGTCATCGCTTGCCTCAAGCACTACAGCACCGGCACCATCACCAAAAAGTACACCGCTATCGCGACGTTGCCAATTTACATACCAAGTCATACGTTCAGCGCCAATGACAACTGCTTTTTTAATCATGCCTGATTGAATTTGTGCGGTAGCGTTTTGTAATGCGTACAAAAAGCCAGAACATGCCGCATTTACATCACATGCAGCTGCACCCGTTGCATTTAGGTTTTTTTGAACTTCTGATGCCGTGTTTGCAACCATGGTAGACGGAGAGCAGGTTGCTAAAAGTACTAAATCTATTTCGTCTGCGTTTTTGATGCCAGCACAATCAAGTGCATTTTTTGCTGCGATAGTTGCAAGTTCTGCGGTACTTTGATGAGAGATGCGCCTTTCTTTTATTCCTGTACGTGTGGTGATCCATTCATCGTTGGTGTCCATAATTTGGCTTAGATCATCATTTGTCAGTTTTACTGGCGGAATGCATTTTCCCCAACCAGTAATTTTGGCATACTTCATTAGCAACCCTTATTGTGATTTCTTTGTGTGTTGAACTGGTTATACCAGATACAGTGCGTTTTGTCTTTGTTTAAACGAGTTAGTTATGACTTTGCTTGCTAAATTTCTTAGAGCTGAACCGGCGTTAGCTTATCGAAAACCGATCAGCCGATTGTTATTTTTACGAACCGTGTCTATTGCTATTCAGCTTATTAGCGTCATTGTGCTGCATTTTTCTGTTAGCAAAAATGATTACGTTGGTGTACTACTGCTTGTTATTGCGTTTGAAACCTTGTTCCATTTAGCAAGTATTGTTTATTTTTCGCGTCTTAATGCGACTAATTTTGCGTTGGCATTGCAAATATTGGCTGATATTTCGTTCTTGAGTTTGCTCTTACTTTATAGTGGTGGGGCAACTAACGCGTTTGTTTCGTTGTTATTACTTCCGCTTATCATAGCTGCAGTGTGTTTACCGCTTCGCTGGCTTGCTGTGTGTTCGCTTACCGCTGTCAGCTTTTATACATTATTAGTGTTTAACATGCCAAAACACGCGATGCATCATATGGATATGCAGGAGCATTTTTTAGGAATGTGGATTAATTTTGTATTGTCCGCGTTGGTTGTTACCACCACAATCAGTGCCTTGGTTAAAGCCAATGCCAATAAAGAGCGCCAGATGGCAATTCAACGGGAAGAAACGTTACGCAGTGAACAATTAATGGCTCTGGGTACGGCTGCTGCACAAGTCACACACCATTTGGCAACACCGATTGCCAACCTTCAAATGATCTATGAAGATTTACTCGATGAAATTGGTGAAAACAATTCACTTATAAACGAAATGGCGCAGCCACTGACTCAATGCACTGAACAATTGGCATATTTTCGTGATTACGCAAGCCAAATTAAAGAAAACAAAATTAACGAAAAATGTGTTAATACGGTGATTAACGAGTTTTATGATGCGTGTTTATTGCACTTTCCTGAGCAGCGAATTGTGTTAACGAATTTAGCCTCAGCATCAAGTAAAATCAGTTCAGACAGTTTGTTACTTTCAGCACTGATCAACTTAGTGCAAAACGCTGTCGATGCGAATAGACAAAATCAAAGTAATCAAATCGAAATCAATGTCGGTGAAAGTGACGGTCAATTGAATATAGACATTGAAGACACTGGCGCTGGCTTTGATATAGAACTACTTGATTCATTAGGACACGAAACAGTTCAAAGTCAAAAAGGCATGGGCATAGCACTCTTTTTATCCAATACCACAGTAAATAAATTGGGCGGAAAATTGATTATTGCAAATAATCAGGATGTTGGCGCAAAAGTAAGTGTAAGGTTACCATTACTATGAAATTATTAATTGTTGAAGATGATAATGCATACGGTCAAACACTAGCCAGGCGTATGACTAAACACGGATTTAGTGTTGAGCATGTTACTCATGCTGACGAAGTGTTGATAAAGGCAAGACAGTACTTGCCAGAATACATCCTGCTTGATATGAAACTAGGCGCTCAAATTAGTCTGCCATTAATTAAACCGTTAAGGGCGTTGTTGCCGAATTGCAAAATCGTATTGCTAACTGGCTTTGCCAGCATTGCAACTGCGGTAGAAGCGATACGATTAGGCGCAAATGATTATTTAGCAAAACCTGCTGATACTAAATCCGTTGTTGCTGCCTTAACGGGCGAAAAAACCGATATAGCCTTTGATGAAACACCCATTTCGAGCGAGCAATTAGAATGGGAACACATTAATCAGGTATTAAAAATAAATAATGGAAACGTCTCAGAAACCGCACGACAACTCGGTATGCACCGCAGAACATTACAACGTAAACTGCAAAAAAAACCGCAACTGACTAAAACCGAACATTATGGCTAAACCGAACAAAAAGTTACCTGAACGCGTGGTTAAAATAGTGTGTGTAGGTTGTGGCGCTAAGCTATTTAAATATCACAAAAATGGTAAAGGCGCGTTAGTTAAGTGTTTTAAAGAACGGATAGCCGTAAATTACTGTGAAAATGCATGCCACTGCCCAAGTTGTAATCAAATGTTTGCCCGTGAGCAGATTATCCGTGGCGCTGCCGCGTATAAAATCATTGGTGGTAAGGCCAAAATAGATTAAAGCAAATAAACGTTAATAGGGGACATATGTCATGGTAAGGTCCTACCGGTAAGATAGAATTATCCGGTTTGAGGATTAACCTCAACTACAAGCTGTTTCATGGATGGAAATCGCCCTCCCCACGGAAAGGGCCAGCAAATTTGGGCGCTAAAGCTTGGAGTTTTCAATTGATCTCAATAATTTTTGATATTATCGGTATGACCGGTACGTTTCTTGTCGTCGGTGCGTTCTTTTTATTACAATTAGAAAAAGTAAAACCAACGGGTATTGGTTACAACGTGATGAACTTATCTGGGGCAATTTTATTACTTATAAGCCTCTGTTATAATTTTAATTTAGCAAGTTTTGTAATTGAATTGTTTTGGATAGCTGCGTCACTAATTGGCCTTTATAAGTACTTTAAGGCACCAAAAGAGGCGATAAGCTAACGTCCCAATAAGGAGAGGGAGTGTTATTAAATTCTTGTCGTCGATTATCTATTCTGACGTTATTAGTAGTCCCTTTCCTGTCTCAAGCGAGTAACTCAGCCTCCAGAGAAAAGTCCGCAAAACCACCATTGACACTGGAAGTAAAAAAAACGGTTACGGATAGCGCATCTTTTTTACAAAGCCAGCTTAATACCCATATGCAAAATTCGGCGCAGTGGCTTGATCAATTATTGGTAAGTGAAGGTAGCGAAAAAACACGTGCCACAGCTAAGGGCTATGTTTCACTCGGTTTTGCGCCAAGAGCAAGAGATTTATCGGATTTTGATAATCAATTTAAAGTATCACTCGATTTACCTAATTTAGAAAACAAGCTAAGCGTTATTATCGATAATGACGAAGCAGAAGAAGATCGACTTCCTTTTCAAAGTATATCGGGTCAAGATCAAGATAATCATGTTAACGCTGCATTAAACTGGTATATGTTACAAAAACAGCGGTTAAACATTGAGCATAGAATCGGTGTTAGCCGCTCAAATCTGTATGCACAAAGCCGCCTCAAATATCAGCAAAAACTTGATAAATGGCGCTTTACCGTTTCGCCAAGCATTGAATACTACCTTGAAGATGGGTGGGGAGCGCGAGTTAATACACGACTTGATAGAAAAATAGAAAGCGACCAGACTCTAAACTTCGCATTTAACACCCGCTATGTTGAAAGTGAACCGACTAACCGTGTGTCGCTTGGTATTTTCCACAGTCATACTTATAACAATGATCAAGCTGGTGTAACGGGTGTGTGGCTAAAAGATAGTTTCAGCGGAGAGCGAAGCTATTATGCATCTTATCGCTGGCGAACGCGCTTTTTTGAGCATTGGTTATTTTTTGAAGCTGAACCATTTGTTGAATTTAGAGAGCGCTACGATTTTGACGATGAACCTGGGATTGCTCTTCGATTAATCGCTTATTACGGCGTGTAGCGCTTAAACCCTAAGTTTAAACGCGCCTATTAGTCTATCGCGATAAGTTCAATTTCAAATACTAATAATGACGCTGGCGGAATTTTTCCAACAGCGCGTTTACCATACGCTAAGTTATAAGGAATAAAGGCCTTTACTTTTTCGCCACATTTCATTTGTTGTAACACTTCAGTCCAGCCAGGAATAACTTGGTTTAGTTTAAATGAGAGAGGCGTGTTACGTTCAACCGATGAGTCGAATACCGTACCATCAAGTAATGTACCGTGATAATGGCAAGTAACCTTTGATTGCAGTGTGGGCTGTTCACCTGAATCACACGGTGTGATCACTTCATATTGCAGGCCTGACGCGGTTTCAATGATTTCTTCACGTTTTTTGTTTTCGGATAAAAACGCTTGCTGTGACTCAATGTTTATCTTAGCGCGTTTAGCATTTTGAACAGAAGATTTAATAATAAGTGCAATTAACGCACAAATAATGAGAAAAAGTATTAAGTTAAGCACAGGCGGTCCTTAAATTAAGAACCATGCCTGTAATTGTGATAAATTGCAATTAGATACGACGGTCGTCGCCGTAGTACTTACCTGCAAGGATTTTTTGATAGAGCTCATTCGCTTTTTCAGATGCTTCTTTTACTTGCGATGGCGACATTTTTCGCTCATCAAGCTTACGACTATGGCTGGCATCTTTATGGCCATTAAATTCAGCGACTGTGTTCCAAATAAACGACATTTCAACGCTTTTATCCACACCTTGACCTTCAAAATAAAGTAGCGCGAGATTAAATTGAGCCGCCGCGTAGTTTTGCGCGGCTGCTTTTGTGTACCAGTCTTTTGCTGCATAAAAGTCTTGGATAACACCGGTGCCGTTGGCATACATGACACCTAAATTAAATTGCGCTGCAGCCAGCCCTTTTTTTGCTGAACTTTCGTAAAGCGAAACGGCTTTCTGCAGGTCTTTTTTAACGCCTTTGCCGTCTTGGTATAAGGTTGCAAGTGCAAACATCGCATCGGCTTCACCTAGTTTAACGCCCTTAGCATACAATTCTGCTGCTCTTTTTGGATTACGTGGTAAACCATAACCAAATTCGTGCATTTGCCCTAAGTGGTACATAGCAGGACCATAATTATTTTCGACTAAGTAATTAAAATGAAATAGCGCCGTTTCAAAATCTCCCTCATTCGCAGCATCAATGGCCTGTTGTAAATCGGCTTTAACTAAACAGCTTGTAAATGCGAGGCAGATCGTGATTATTTTTAATATGTGTTTCATTTTTTTGATTTCCCTACTTTACGGAATGAAGTTTATGTCGCGGCATTGGTTCGTTTTCAGGTAGCCATATATTGGTACCTGTCGCAGCGATATGATTTAAATTAGTACGCAATACTTTGGTGCCAACGTTATTTGAAGTCTCTGGTTTTGATACTAAATAGCCTTGCACACATTGGATACCCATTTTTCTTACGAGTTCAAATTGTTCGGCACATTCAACGCCCTCTGCAACCACTTTAAGGTTGAGATCTTTACCCAGCTCACTAATGGAATTAAGTATTTTATTATATTTCGGATTATCATTCGCCTGATCAATGAATAATTTATCAATTTTAATAACATCGACGGGTAATTCAGCGAGCGTACACAGTGAACTGAAGCCTGTACCAAAGTCATCTATTGCGATAGTAATGCCTTTTTGCCTTAGTTTTTGTAGGCTTTCAGTTGTTTCGCGCGATGCTTCAATAAAGCACGACTCAGTGATTTCCAACATTAGCGCTTTTGGCGGTAACCCCGCTTTTTCGATGGTTTCTATTACCCAATCGTAGAGCTTACGGTGTTTTAACTGCACGCCTGATATATTGACGGAAATGCGTACCTTGGTCATACCCGCGTTATACCATGCTGACATTTGGCGGCACGCTTCAAATAAAATCCAGTCGCCAAGCTCTAGAATTAAATTAGACTCTTCAGCAATCGGGATGAATTCAGTCGGCGTTATGGTCCCTTCAACGGGGTGGTGCCATCTGACTAAACATTCAAAATAATCAATGCTGCAATCATCAACATGTACAATTGGTTGAAATGATAACGAAAAGTTATTACTGCCTAACGCGAGACGCATTTCTTCAAGCAAGTAATGATAGCGTCGCATTTTACTGCCCATTTCAGGTGAGTAGACGCGGAATATACCGCGTCCGTCAGTTTTGGCGCGATACATAGCGACGTCGGCCATTTGCAAAAGGGCAAAAGGACTTGAAGCGCTATCTGGGTAGATTGCGATACCAATGCTCGCGCCAATTTTTACCACTTTATTGCCCAATACAAAATCACGTTCAATTTCATGCAATACATTCTGGGCAACGTTAACAGCCAGTGATGGTTCAAGTAAATCACTAATAAATATTGAAAACTCATCACCGCCTAAGCGCGATAAATTTTGTTCTATGCCATTGATTGGGTGTTGAGATGATAAGTTGTGATTTCTCACTATTGTGCGCAAACGCTCTGCAACTTGGATGAGCACTTCATCGCCGAAACTATGGCCAAATGAGTCGTTAACTTGTTTAAACCCGTCGAGGTCAATAAACAGTAATGCTTGTTTTTTTGCTGTTTGTTCAGCATGGTTTAACTGTTCTTTTAAATGCGCTAAATATGCGTGACGATCAGCAAGTCCTGTTAGTTTGTCTTGAAATATACTGGTTTCGGTGTCTTTTTTGTAACGTTCAACAGCGTCTGTGAGTGAGCTAATAGAATGGTTTAGCCGTGCGAGATTATTCTCTGTTTCGTATTGTGGTAAATCCAGATTAAATGCGCTAAGCAGATTATCGGTTTTGTTATTAAGAATTGATATCGATTTATTCAATGACTTTTGCTTTTTGGAGGTGATGGCGAACGGCATTAAGATTGCGAAGCCTAATAAAATGAGAAGAGGTAAATTGGAAAATAACAACATGTCACTGAACATTTTATTAAGCGGCACGGCAACTACATGCTGTTCATTGCTTTCGAGTTGCACATATAACTCACCGTCACTGCTAATAATATCAATATAACTAAATAGCGAGGAGAAAATATTGGGTTGATTTGCATCTAGGTCGTTGGGGTTAAGTTCGACCGTATTTACCGGAGAATCCTCATGGTGTGATAATGCAACACCTTGCGTGAGAGACAAAGCTAATACTAAATATATAGCGACAATAAACCCAGTTGTGAATAACACAACGCGGGAGACAGTTTTCATCATTTGCACTTTTTAATCCTGCACGGCTTTCGCAAATTCCATACGTTTACATTAAGCAAGTATAGTTTATGAACGCGCCGTTACCAGTTTTTATTTTACCCGCGAACTCTAGCATATCTTGCAAAATAAATCTTTATAATCATTGAGTTCGGTCAAAGTATGGCAACTTATTTACTACCTATGTACATCCCCTTTAAGGCGAAGACGTGATTTAAATTTTTATTGATTCATAACGTAAATATATCGATTTATTTTAAAAAGCGGACAATTGACCTTAGTATTCCGTTTACAATACCAGTAGTGTGAACTGCCATTTTTTGAGTTTTCATTAAATATGCAATCGAATAATAATTTTGAAACGGTGTTATCGGATTACACCAACAATAAGTCTTACTTAACTCATCAAGAACTCATTTCACTTAAGTCTCAGTTCGATAGCGAGCAATCATTTTTTGACGCGTTATTAAAATGGGTGTCTGAATATGCAATTGCACCGGTTTCACAGTTTAAAGTGGCAGCCCTAGCGATTGAGAGCGGTGGTGAAGGGCGCTTATTTTTCGGCGCTAATTTAGAATTTTCCCATCAAGCCTTGAGTCTGGTTGTTCATGCTGAACAAAGTGCTATTCATAACGCATTGTTACACGGGGTTGAAGCAATTAAAAAGCTCGTGATTAATGCTTCACCTTGTGGCTATTGTCGTCAGTTTATTAATGAAATTCAGTTAGACAAACAACCATTAATAAATGTGCACGGTGTCGAGAAAACCATACAGCAATACCTGCCAGACGCATTTGGTCCAAGTGATTTAGATAACCATACACCATTGTTTAGCCAATCTTTAACACAATGTTGTGACTTAGATGCGTATGTTGAACAAAGCTATGCGCCATACTCTGGTAATTTTTCAGCGTGTGAAATTAAGCATGTTGATGGGCACAAATACTTTGGGGTCTACCTTGAAAACGCGGCGTACAGCCCAAGCTTGTCGCCTTTGCAAGCAGCGCTCAATCAAGTGCAGCTACATAATAGAGAAACTGGATTACAGGGAATAAGCGAAATAGTGATTAAGCAAACAGCAGGGAAAGCAAACCAACAAGGGGTTGCCAATGCGGTTGCGATGAGTCTTGGTGGAAATATTAAGGTAACAATTGAGGAAGCGTAACCACTTCCTCAATTTTATGGTGTAGCAACTCTAAACTATACCAATAATTCAGCGGCTTTAATTACAGCGCTAACCGCTTTCTTTTCAACGATCTGATGGTCAACATCAGGGATCTCACTGCGCGTTCTATTTACTAACACACCGGCAACACAGGCTGCTTTAAGACCAAGAGCAGAGCACATAGTAAATAACGTAGCTGACTCCATTTCGTAGTTCATCACACCAAGTTTTTGCCATTCGTCAAAACTACCTTGGAAGGTTTTTGTCACATAGCCTGAATAGGTGTCGTAACGTTCTTGTCCTGGGTAGAATGTATCTGATGAAGCCGTTATACCCAAGTGATAGGTTGCACCTAATTCGTCACACGCACTTACCATTGCATTGGTTGCAAAGAAATCGGCAACTGCGGGGTATTGAATTGGTGCAAAATGTTGGCTTGCACCATCTAAACGAACAGATGCATGACTAATTAATAGGTCACCTTCGTTAATGTTTGGCTGAATTGCGCCCGTTGTGCCAACGCGCAAAAACGTTTTAATTCCGAGCTGCGCGAGTTCTTCAACTGCGATAGACGTACTTGGCCCGCCGATACCGGTAGAACATACGATTACCGGCTGTTGTTTGATATAGGCCAAAAAGACATGATATTCACGTGTTTTTGCAAGTGCGATAGGGTTTTCAAGCTCGTTTGCAATGCGCTCTGCACGTGCTGGATCACCGGGTACGATAGCGAGTTTAGCACCTTCAACTTGTGCTTTATCTAATCCTAAGTGGAATACTTTTTTCATCCTGTATGCTCTAACTTGGCAAATATTAATAACAGTTTGAATTAGCATGCAAAATTG
Source organism: Pseudoalteromonas spongiae UST010723-006 (assembly GCF_000238255.3). Taxonomy (NCBI): domain Bacteria; kingdom Pseudomonadati; phylum Pseudomonadota; class Gammaproteobacteria; order Alteromonadales; family Pseudoalteromonadaceae; genus Pseudoalteromonas; species Pseudoalteromonas spongiae. The sequence goes on along the minus strand of NZ_CP011040.1, from coordinate 876,716 downwards.
TAAAGGACAATGGTCCGTTAATTTGTTAGTGTGCAGCAAAAAAATGTATAGAGAATTGTATGAAAGCCAAGCATACATTGATGGTTCAAGGCACAACCTCAGACGCTGGGAAAAGTGTGCTGGTTGCGGCGCTTTGTCGTATTTTAGCCAACCATAATATCAAAGTTGCGCCGTTTAAGCCGCAAAACATGGCGCTTAATAGCGCGGTTACCGCAGAGGGGGGCGAAATTGGTCGTGCGCAGGCGGTTCAAGCTGATGCGGCTAGAATAGAACCAGATGTGGACATGAACCCGGTGTTGTTAAAACCAAATTCTGATATTGGCGCGCAAGTTATTGTGCATGGTAAAGCAATTGGTAATTCAGATGCGGTCGATTATCATCAAATGAAACCGCAATTACTGGGCGCTGTGCTTGAATCACATCAACGATTATCGCAACAATTTGATGCAGTGATTGTCGAAGGCGCAGGATCGCCTGCTGAGATTAATTTACGCGACCGTGATATTGCTAATATGGGCTTTGCAGAAGCGGCAGATTGTCCGGTAATTATCGTTGCCGATATAGATAAAGGCGGTGTATTCGCACACCTCGTTGGCACATATGAACTGCTATCTGATACAGAAAAAGCCAGAGTGGTTGGATTTGTAATTAATAAATTCAGAGGGGATATAGATTTACTGCTGCCGGGCAACCAATGGCTCGAAAACAAATTAGGTATACCGGTACTTGCAACAATTCCCTATATACCAGACTTATATATAGAGCCAGAAGATGCACTCGATTTTAATCAAATATTAAGCACAAATAACGCAATTAATATTACGGTAGTGGTTTACCCTCGCATATCCAATCATACTGATTTTGATGTGTTAAGATTGCACCCTAACGTTAATCTCAGATATGCCCGTAAGCCAAACGCAGTAGATAAGTGTGACTTACTTATCTTACCCGGATCAAAAAGTGTCATGGCTGATCTGTCGTTTCTTATTGATAACCAATGGCAGCAATTTATCGCGCGTCATTTGCGCTATGGCGGCAAAGTATTTGCGATTTGTGGTGGTATGCAGATGTTAGGGCAACGACTTTATGATCCTCAACATATTGAGTCTAATATCGATGAAATGGTTGGCCTAAATTACTTGCCAATTGAAACCACGTTACAACGCGCTAAAACCTTAAGTCAAACAAAGGCACATTGCTTAACGAGTGGAAGTGCTATTTCAGGCTATGAAATTCATGCAGGTAAAACAAGTGAAACAGCTACGGTAAAACGATTGTTTAAACTCGCAAACGGTGAATTCGATGGCTATGAATCACAAGATGGACAAATAAAAGCGACTTATTTACACGGTGTACTAGACAACCCACGCTTTTTATCACAACTCCTCGAGTGGGCGGGGTTAACCGGTGCAACTGGATTTGACTATGAAAGTGAAAAAGATAATCAGATAGAGAAACTAGCGACAGAAGTTGAAAAAGTACTGCCTATTAACGTGATAAAACAGTTATTAAGTTTAAATCAAAACGGAAACGTCAACACACTCAAGTAATTCACTTACCAAGGAATTCGTCGCAACAGTATGTCGCGAAACATAAACCAGTCGCATACAAAACTATAAAGTGGGTATTGAAATGTGGCTGGCCTGTTTTTTTCAAATACAAAGTGTCCAATCCAAGCGAACAGATAGCCAATGCCAATACCGCCTAAGATCAACCAGTAGTTTTGGTTTAGCACAGCAAAAAGCAAACAAAATAGGCCAATTAACGAACCGCAAAAATGCAGTCTTCTACACAGAACGTTAGTGTGTTGCGATAAATAAAATGGGTAAAATGCTGCAAGTGAATGGTATACTTTCGCCATCGCAAAACCTTTGACTTAACGTTTAAGTTGTTTATCGTATAATTTTTAACAGTAAATCAATTTGGGAATGTAATCAATTGCGAAACTGGTACGTAATCGTTTTGTTATTATTTTCTACGCAATTTTGTTATGCGTCAGCTGAGCCACTTTTTGAAAAAGACATGCGCGCCAAAGTAACACAGTTTATTACGCTCAATGATTCAATTGATAAGCAAAGTGCAATCGTTAGCTTATCTCAGTTAACCGCAACGCAATTCGAATATTATCAACCAAGTTTTCAAATTCATTTAGACAAAGAGCAGTGGGTGAATGCACTTAACGAACGCATGAAGCAAACGCGCACGCGTAATGTAAAAACTGAGATAATACATATCGAGTTCGCGTTAAATGCAGCATTTGTTAAGCAAAAAAGTACTTGGCAACAACGTGTTAATGGCAAATGGTATGCGCGTTCAAGTGATAATATTGTGAGTTTATTTGAATTCTCTAACGGTAAAATAACTGCCGTTAGAGAATATTGGTAATTAGAACGTGTTGGCCTTTGTAGTCGATTTCTACAGCTGTTTGTTTGGCATTTAGACGAAATAGAGCGATTGTAGTGTAATTATTTACATAAATGAGCGATAAAGGCGTTGTGCTATTACCCAGCACCCACAGTATAAACGCCAAGCAAGTGCTGCTTACAGTTTCACCCAAAGCGTTTTGTTCTTTGTTGTTGCTTCTTAACGTAGCCCGCAAGGCTACAAAGCAACGCCGCGATCAAAAAGCTTTGGATTTGAACAGAATTTAGACCATAGAGACCAATACGCTCTAGGTATACCTCTGCACTTTTATGCAGTTGGTATTATTTAAAGCGTTTGGCCTTTTCAATTCGCTCTTTTATAGCAGGGTGCGAGCTTAGGTACTTAAGAAAATCACCTGAGCCGTTTGCATCAAAGCTATCCATGGCATCGGCAAAGGCACTGGGTGAGTAACCTAATTCAGCTAAATGTTGAAGTGCAAAATCATCCGCCTCACTTTCCATATCGCGTGAAAAGCTAGCTTGCACTAAGGTTGAGCTGGCACCAACAAATAGCTCGCCCACGGTTTCGAGATCGCCAAATAACAGCGCAAACACAATGGCATTTGATAAAGACTGCGCGACTAAACGCATACCGTGTTTACCTTCAACATGACCAATTTCATGCAAAATAATAGCCATTAACATGCTATCTAACTTGTTTTCATCATATTCGCGTAATTGCGTAATAAGATCGTCGGTTACGATTACGGTGCCGTCAGGTAGCGCAAGTGCGTTAGCACCAAAGTACGCGCTTTGGTATGTAAATATTTGATAGTGCTCTTTGTCTAAATTCAAAGCCGTTGTGGCATTTGAAAACAGCTGTTCGATATGTTGTTGTGTAGGTTCATCAAGTTCAGATGGCTCAAGAAAAGCCTTCTCTAAAATCGTAAAACTTTGCTCACCCATGTAGTTAGACACACTTGGTGGCAACCAATCAACACTTTTACTGGCAAGCGCAGGCATAGCAATCATAATAAGCCAATAAATGAGTAGTGGCGCTAAAATGATACTGGCAAACACACTGGTTTTATGGCTTTCTAACGTACTAAGCAGTGAACCGGTTTGGCGTTGAACACGCCAAGATTTGTCATCGGGAATAAACATGTCGCCATTTTCAAAGCGTACTTCGGTTGCGACTCCGGGAATTGCATCACTCAGCGAAATAGAGCTTAAATTATGGGCTCCATATTCAACACCGTCTTGAATGATACTGATATGAGATTCTGTTACTACCAGCTTAACAGCACACGAGCGTGTGCTGCTAGCTTGATAGAGTTTACCATCGACTATTTGACTCATCAGGTGATGGCGATATCTAAGTCGAATACTTCTGCGATTTCTTCGCCAATAGCGGATTGATCACTGGTCATATCATCAATCACGTTATCTGCGTTTTCATGGATTTCTACAAACGTACCGTTTGCTAAATAACGTGCTGCGCGAATTTTTGCCCACGGGTAAGCTAAGCCAAGTGACAAACCAATCGCGATTAAGTTAAAGAATACTAAACGTGCAAATTGCATCTCAGTAATCGTTGACTCAAATTTAGCAACGTCTTTGATTTCGCTGTTAGCAAAGTTGTGTGCGCGAATACGTGCTTGATAAATACCGGTAATAAGCGCAAACATACCGATATACAACAGCGCAGTAATTGGCGCTATTACAAATGCGGCAGCACTCATGCCTGCTGAATCTAAATTAGCCATATCAACAGTCGCACCAAAAATAGCGGCGCCGATACCGATAACAATTGCAAAACCAAACATGGCACCAATTGACACTGCAACAACTAACAATGCGGCAACATAGTAATCGGTTGTAGACAGTGTTGCCTCAACCTTGCGATCACCATAAGTAATGTTGTTTAAAATATAGGAATTAATTTTCTTCATTACCCAAGGCACTAATAGGTATAAGGTAAATACCGATAAAATTGGAAAAATAATGAAAACAAGAAACGCTTCGCCATAGCTGCCGTTAAAACCAAAACGTACATTTCGATAGCTTGTCATGCGGTGTTGAAATCGCATGCTGCGGTTAATAACCCAAGGCATTAAAAATAGTGCGATTAGCATAATAAATAAGCCAAGAATTGGAACAAATTGAACACTACCCACGTATATAGCAAATAATACGACGGCAATAATACGGCCAATTAAAATTTGGATTGGATTAGCAAGATAGGTAAATTGGTGTCCATCGATACTGGTGTTACTGTAAAAGTAGCGATGTGTTCTGACTTTAGCCCAAGCAGAATAAATGCCAAGGGTGAGTACAGTAAGCACTATATTGACTATCCAGATTGAAAAAAATTGGCCAGTTTGACCTGTGAATTGAACTTGCGAACGGCGAGTTTGCGGCGCTGTGTTTAGGTCCATTAAACGTTTCCTGATTGTATGTAATTGTTAAGCGAACGCATTATAAATCATTTAGTTACAAATTAGAACTTGATAATTATATGAAAAGCTATGCAGTTAGCTTGAATAAATCTTCAGGTGATTAGGGGTTGTTTCTGGTAGTTGATTTGACATTCAAAGGCAAAGCCTCTAAGAAAGGGGCATGTAGATTATTGTTGGGTTTATCGAATAAACCAATTTTTAACAAATACAACGAGTTAAAAATTAAAGACCATTAAATGATACGTCGCTTAGTTTTGTAACGAGCGGATTTTGTAATAAATGGTATTTCCAGCAATAAATTTTTAATCTATGCATAATTATATGACTGATTATGCTTTGTTCGGAGCTGAATATGAGCGACTCTAAAAACGCATTTATTAAAAAAGTAACAAATTGCTTATGCCCACCGGGTAACGGTGTTTTCACCGTTAACACTGCAAAAGAGCGAAAAGAAGCGCTGCACCAGTCAATCTATGGACAGACCGAAAACATCGATGCGCTGTGGCGTGATAGCCTGCAAAATATTGAACAAAGTGAATATAATGCAGTAACGTTAGGCATCAGCTCAGATTGCGGCGGCGGTATTTTACGCGGTGCAAACTGGGGACCACTATTTTTACGCAGCACCTTAATGGAACAACAGCCAAGTGCGAAAACATTCGATTTAGGTGACGTGCGTGTTATTCCACACCTGCTACATGATAAATACTTAAACGACGGTACGATTTCAAATTGCCAAAAAGCGCTTTATCAAGATGAAAGCAGTGATTATCACGTAAGCCCATTATCAATTACCGAAGATGTCTGTGATGACTTTTATGCCAATTTTCCAGATAAAGGGATTTTTGGTATTGGTGGCGACCACTCAATTAGTTACCCATTAACTAAGTCGTATTTAAAGGCAAAACGTGCGCAGGGTAAACGCACTGCAATTATTCACTTCGATGCACACACCGACCTACTTGTTGAGCGTTTAGGTATTGATTTATGTTTTGGCTCTTGGTGTACACATATTCTGGAGTTTTTACCGGCGCCACATCATTTAATTCAGTTTGGTATTCGCTCAAGTGGTAAAGATAAAACTCATTGGGAATCAACATTTGGTGTTAAACAGCATTGGGCACATGAGATTCGAGAAAAGGGCGCACAAGCGATTGTTGAGCAAGTAATTGCACAGTTAAAAGCAGACAATGTCGACGAGCTTTACGTTAGTTTTGATATTGATGCCCTTGATGCAACATTTGCAGCGGCAACGGGAACACCTGAATACGATGGTATGACGCCAGATGAAGCAATGCTAATTTTAAATGCGCTTGCCAAAGAGTTCCCAATTACGGGCGCAGATATGATGGAAATTGCGCCGTTTACCGATGCATCACACAGTGGTAAACAAGCCTCTGAAAGTACATTGCGAGAGGGAGCAAAAATTTCAGCCTTGTTAATTGATGCGATGAACAGTAAGTAAATTAAAAAAGGTGCCAAATGGCACCTTTTTTGCTCTTATAGTTTCTAAAGTCAATAACAGGGTTTACACTTAACAGTATGAAACCCCGTGATTTATCAAAAAGGTAAAGATGGTAAACCGATTAGCCGCACTGTATGTCTTATTATGCTTAATGCCTATTAGTGCGTTCGGTAAACTGACGGTATTTACTGAAAATTTAAGTGGCTTTCAATATTACAATGAGCACGGGAAATTTGTCGGGCCCAACTTTGATAAAGTACATCGTGCGTTAAGTGCTGCAAATATTGATTATGAGCTAAATGTACTTGGCTGGTCACTTGCTTATAACGGGGTGCTACGCGACCCAAATGCATGTATCTTTTCGCTTGCCCGTCTACCCATGCGTGAGCCCAATTTTAAGTGGGTTGCTAAATTAAGTCACTTTACAGCTTATTTCTATGCCTTACCTGAAAAACAAATTCAATTAGAGTCAATTCTCGCCGCAAAAGAATACAAAACCGCGGTAATAGAAAACAATTTTAGCCATCATTATTTAACACAACATGGGTTTAAATTAGGCACGCAATTGTTGGTGATTGAAAATGTAGATAGATTGTTTCATATTATGAAGCAGCGTAAACACGTACTTGATTTAATCGTATTGAACGAGACACAATATACAACGCAACGTGAAATTGACAAAACCACCCCTGAGTTAAGCAAGGTGTTCAAATTTAAACAGGAAGCAACGAGTCTATACTTTGCATGCAATACTAAAATTAGTGACGATATGATGGCTAAATTAAAAGCTGGATTTGAAACGATAAATTAGTGTTAAATGTGTTATGTGTTTATTTGCAGTAATGCAAATAATGTAAATTGCGTTACATTAGGCGAGCATTGATGACATTTAAGCGCTCATTGAGTGAGCGCTTAAATAGTAGTTGTCAGCTTAATCGAACAGTGCAACGGTTTGACGACTCATTGCTAATAATTCACCCGCCTGATTATAAATATTTGCTTCTTCACAGGCATATCCATCGCGACTATGATGGGTAAACGCATCAAAACCAAGCCAAGCGTCAGCTGCTAATGGCTGGTGAGGTAAAAATTCAATATACCAAGACATTGAACTGGCAGGAGCAACGTTTGCATACATTTGCAATTGTGCAGGTGGCCACGCATCTGTTAGCGCTAATATATGCGCTACAGTTAAGTCTCTGGGTGTTTCTTTTAAACGCATCCATCCTGCAAGTTCGCCATTCGATGCATTTGAAAACGGCATAGCACCTTTTTGAATATTAAAACTCATGTGTTGGAAAAATTGGGGGGTTACTCCTTCTATATAAGGAATAAGGTTTTCTTCATTAACTGGTGCCAACGGGCATGTCGCTTTATTTTCAACAATCACATTTGAATCACGTTTTATTGCAAAGCATGCAAGGGCAATCACCGCGACTTTTTGGTCTTGAATAATTCTTGCTTCAATCTGTGATGCACTTTTACCTTCACGCAAAAGTGAAAGCTCAATATTAAATGGCGTATCGGCGGTCAGCGGGCCAACAAAATTAGTACTGAGTGACAGTAACGTACGTTCGTTATTAATTACAGTGCGCATTGCGGTGTACAGCATAGCGGCAGAAATACCGCCGAAGGCTGTGCGTCCTTGGCACCAGTTTGCAGGAAAGGTTAGTTGGGTAAGACGTGAATTGACTTGGTCTAATAATTGATCAAAATGCATAAGAATTTCATTTGTTATCGTAACTAGCTTGTTTATAACAAAAATAAAGTGGTATGACCACTTTCAGTATCAAAATTCATCATTGCAAAAAAAATTTCAAAATTTTAAAAAAAATTTACGTTTTACAGTTGAATTGTCATTACCCCACCCCTATTAAGTAACCATCTAAACGAATTAATCATTTTTTGATACAGAATTAAAGAAGTAGGAGACGTTCCATGGGTAAGATTATTGGTATCGACTTAGGCACAACAAACTCATGTGTTGCAGTATTAGACGGCGATAAGCCACGCGTAATTGAAAATGCAGAGGGTGATCGTACAACCCCATCAATTATCGCATACACAGACGAAGGTGAAACGCTTGTAGGTCAACCTGCAAAGCGTCAAGCGGTAACAAACCCAACAAATACATTATTCGCAATCAAGCGTTTAATCGGTCGTCGTTTTGAAGACGAAGAAGTACAACGTGATATCGACATCATGCCATTCAAAATTGTTAAAGCAGACAATGGCGATGCATGGGTAGAAGCGAAAGGCGAAAAACGCGCTGCACCACAAATCTCAGCTGAAGTTCTTAAGAAAATGAAGAAAACAGCAGAAGATTTCTTAGGTGAAGCGGTAACTGGCGCAGTAATTACTGTACCGGCATACTTTAACGATGCTCAACGTCAAGCGACAAAAGACGCGGGTCGTATCGCGGGCCTTGATGTTAAACGTATTATCAACGAACCAACTGCTGCTGCACTTGCATACGGCATGGATAAGAAGCAAGGCGACAACGTAGTTGCTGTTTACGACTTGGGTGGTGGTACATTCGATATCTCTATCATCGAAATTGATGAAGTAGAAGGCGAGCACACGTTTGAAGTACTAGCAACAAATGGTGACACGCACTTAGGTGGTGAAGATTTTGATAACCGCGTTATCAACTATCTAGTTGAAGAATTTAAGAAAGATCAAGGCATCAACTTGAAGACTGATCCACTTGCGATGCAGCGTGTTAAAGAAGCTGCAGAAAAAGCGAAGATCGAACTTTCAAGCGCACAACAAACAGAAGTTAACCTTCCGTATGTAACTGCTGATGCGTCAGGTCCTAAGCACATGAACGTTAAACTAACGCGTGCTAAGTTAGAATCACTTGTTGAAGATCTCGTAACGCAATCACTAGAGCCACTTAAAAAGGCATTAGCTGACGCAGATCTTTCTGTTAGCGATGTTAACGATGTAATCCTAGTGGGTGGTCAAACACGTATGCCACTAGTACAAAAAGCAGTTACTGATTTCTTCGGTAAAGAGCCTCGTAAAGACGTAAACCCTGATGAAGCAGTAGCTATGGGTGCTGCGGTTCAAGGTGGTGTTTTAGCGGGTGACGTTAAAGATGTACTACTGCTAGACGTTATTCCTCTTTCGCTAGGTATCGAGACAATGGGTCAGGTTATGACTGCATTAATCGAGAAGAATACAACGATTCCAACGAAGAAGTCACAAGTATTCTCAACTGCGGAAGACAACCAAAGTGCGGTAACAATTCACGTACTGCAAGGTGAGCGTAAGCAATCAAGCGCGAACAAATCACTAGGTCAATTCAACCTAGAAGGTATTCGCCCTGCACAACGTGGCGCACCACAAATTGAAGTAACGTTTGACGTTGACGCTGATGGTATCTTACACGTATCTGCGAAAGATAAAGACACGGGTAAAGAGCAGAAGATCACAATCCAAGCATCTTCAGGTCTAAGCGATGATGAAATCGATGCAATGGTACGTGATGCGGAAGCAAACGCAGAAGAAGATAAGAAGTTTGAAGAACTAGTACAAGCGCGTAACCAAGGTGACGCAATGGTTCACGGTACACGCAAGCAAATCGAAGAAGCAGGTGACGCACTACCAGCTGACGATAAAGCAGCGATTGAAGCAGCACTTTCAGAGCTAGAAACAGCAGTGAAAGGCGATGACAAAGCTGAAATTGAAGCGAAAACGCAAGCGCTTATCGAAAAATCGCAAAAACTAATGGAAATTGCGCAAGCAAATGCACAAGCGCAACAAGCTGGCGGCGATGCAGGCCAACAGCAACAAGCACAGCAAGATGACGACGTTGTTGACGCTGAGTTTGAAGAAGTAAAAGACGATAAAAAGTAATTTACTTTGAAGAGGGCGCGCGGGTTTCGACTCAGACGCGCCCTTAGTGTATCTAAAGGTTTTATGAATTTTGAGGCTAAAGACCCCGCTGGGGCAATGCAAATGCAGTTAGCCAACTAACGGGGAAAGCAGTAATTATGTCAAAACGCGATTATTATGAAGTACTAGGCGTTGCAAAAGACGCTAGCGATCGTGATATTAAAAAGGCATACAAACGCCTTGCTATGAAGTATCACCCAGATCGTACCGCAGGCGACAAAGACTTAGAAGCTAAGTTTAAAGAAGTAAAAGAAGCATACGAAGTACTTGGCGACAGTCAAAAACGTCAAACATACGACCAATTTGGTCACGCAGCCTTTGAACAAGGCGGTGGCGGCGGTCACGGTGGTTTTGGCGGCGGTGCAGATTTTGGCGATATCTTTGGTGATGTATTCGGCGATATTTTTGGTGGCGGCGGCGGTGGCCGACGTCAATCTCGCCAACAACGTGGTGCTGATTTACGCTACAACCTAGATTTAAGCCTAGAAGAAGCAGTTCGCGGTAAAGACGTTGAAATTAAAGTTCCAACTTGGGTGTCATGTGAACCGTGTGATGGTTCTGGTGCGAAGAAAGGCTCTAAGCCACAAACATGTGGTACCTGTCATGGTCATGGCCAAGTACAAATGCGCCAAGGCTTCTTTGCTGTTCAGCAAACATGTCCTACGTGTAATGGTAGCGGTCAAATTATCTCAGATCCATGTAATAAGTGTCATGGTCAGGGCCGCGTAGAAAAAACCAAGACCTTGTCTGTGAAAATTCCGGCAGGTGTTGATACTGGCGACCGTATTCGTCTAGCTGGCGAAGGTGAAGCAGGGCAACACGGTGCACCAGCAGGTGATTTATACGTGCAGGTTTCTGTTCGTGAACACCCAATTTTTGTGCGTGACGGCAGCAATTTATATTGTGAAGTACCACTTAGCTTTACCACAGCAGCACTTGGTGGCGAAATTGAAGTACCAACGCTAGACGGTCGTGCAAAACTAAAAATTCCTTCAGAATGTCAGACGGATAAAATGTTCCGTATGCGCGGTAAAGGCGTTAAGTCTGTTCGCGGCGGTGCAGTGGGTGATTTAATCTGTAAAGTGATTATTGAAACACCGGTTAACTTAAACGAACGTCAAAAAGAATTATTACGTGAATTAGATGAGAGCATGGGCGGTGATAGCTCGCGCCATCGTCCAAAAGAGCAAGGATTCTTTGATGGTGTTAAGAAGTTTTTTGATGACTTAACTAAGTAATCTAGCTTAGTAACTTAGCCTATTAATTTAGCTAAGAAAAATAATAAAAAGGGCTCACAACTGTGGGCCCTTTTTATTGGCTTTATAATAAAAATATGGATTTATTTCTTAATTAAACCACCAACTTCAAAAGATGTTTGCCACGTTTTATTGTACTTGGCGTTAGTTTGTCCGCTTTGAATGCTAATTACGGCATCGTGCGCAGCGTTTTTAAATGTAGTTCGTTGGCTTTGATTTTGTGAAGTGTTATTTGCTTGCCATTGGCTGCCCAAACATTGTGCTACTTGATTTACGGCTAAGTCAAACGCGTCACGGCTTTGCGATTCATTATCGTATTGCTTTGCGCACTTGTAAGACACTCTTTCGTTATTCATACCGAGAATTTGACAACTATTGCCTAGCAAATGGTACTTTGGTGTCCATACATCGCCAAACTTAGTTTGAACGCGTGTCGCTTTTAGCGGCTCGAATTGATTTTCAAAACCATCAACTAAACCTTGAATTTTTTCACAAGGTGTTAAGTTATCAACGTAGGCTGTTTGTGTTGGAGTGAGTGTTGAGCCACAGCCAACTAGAAACAAAAACAGCGATGCAGCAGAAATTTTACGAAACATAATGCTATCCCTAATAATTTGTCATCAGCATAGCGAGACTTAAAAAGAAAATCTATGCTTAACGTATGCAATATTGTGATTTATCAAGTATCAACACGCGTATTGCGTAGCATTTAATCAAGCATCAAATTAATTAAATAAATAAAAGCTAATTTTTAACTTAGATTTAAAATTGTGGCATAGGAAATTGAGCCATTTGGCAGTAAAAACCGTACAACTTATGTTGTATTACCGTTTATTTATGAGCACTATTTGGAAGTTTAAATGAATTACCCTTGGATTGAAAAAGCAAACCGGATCTTCTCTGCGGTATTAATTGGCCAGTTTATTATTACGTTAATTATCGCATTCTTTACCGATACCTGGTTTGAAGGTATCGCAATTGGCCTGCTTATTGTCGCATTGCCGCTATTTTTAATTAACACTGCACCGTTTGCATCGGTTACTCGCCATGCTGTGGGTATCGCGGTTCAGTTATTTGCAGCACTCCATATTCAACAAGCCATGGGGTTAACCGAATTACACTTTGAAATATTTGTAATGCTGGCATTTTTGAGTTTCTACCGCGATTGGCAGGTGATTTTGTCCAGCGTATTATTTATAGCCGTTCATCATATTCTGTTTTTTATTGTGCAGTCGCAAGGCGCCTCGATTTACATATTTGAACAAGGGCATTTAGCGTTTTACATTTTGACTATTCATGCATTGTTTGCCATAACCGAAGGCGGCGTATTAATGTATGTCGCTAAATTAACGCATAGAGAGGCGGTAAGTGCTTATAAATTGTCAGAATCAATACACGACGTATTGAGTAAAGAGGGTAAGTTTGACTTAACCGCGTTTACAAACAAGCAATCAGATGGCTCTGATTATCAAAAGTTAATGACCTCATTAAGTGGATTTATAAAACAAACCAAAACCGTCAGTGAAGGTGTGTTACTACGCTCTGAAGCTGTGTTAGATTTAACTAACGATGTAGAGCGTGCGACCGACGAAAATGTCAGTCAAATAAACTTAATTGCGACTGCAACGGAAGAAATGACAGTAGCAAATGCGAACGTTGCGAGCCAAGCAAGTGAAGCAAACGAAAGTGCAAGCGATGCGTTTACCCGTACTGATAAAACAAAGCAAATAATTGATAGTTCAGCACAAAACATCGAAGGGCTTAAGGGAGACTTAGCGGCGACATCACAAACAATTGGTGAACTTGCGTTAAAGTGTAATCAGATTGAAGAAGTGATGAATGCAATTAAATCGATTTCAGACCAAACAAACTTATTAGCGTTAAATGCTGCAATTGAATCAGCTCGCGCCGGTGAGCACGGCCGTGGATTTGCAGTTGTTGCAGACGAAGTAAGGCAGCTTGCGATGAAAACGCGTCAAAATGCAGAGCAGATCAGTGAAATTACTGCGGCGTTAATTAATGAGGCGTCGTCTTCGGTTGAGCAAATGGACAAGTGTTTAGTTCAAGCAGAAGACACGGTTGCACAAGCAAAAGACGCATCTAACATGATGATGGGCGTGGTTGATAATATTGAAAGCATGGTTAATAACATGGCTTCTGTTGCAAGTGCAGCAAATGAACAAGCAACGGTGTCGGCGAGTATTTCTGAGTCGACACAGCGCTTATCACATAATTCTGAGCAATTAAAACACAATACTAATGAGTCCGGGCAACGCTTTAAAGAGATGAAGAACGATATTGAAAACTTAAACCGCGAGTTATCACGCTTTGATCTCTAAATTACATTGGGTTGTGTTAGCTGTATGGTCAGTTATTTTAACCAGCAGTGTGTTGTACTTGTCTACATTAAAAGCAAAGCAATTTGATGTAAACGGCTTGCTTTTGAGTAACGCGATGGACACTCAATTTGATAATCGCTTTACATCGCTTATTGAAGAAACTATAGGTACTAGTAATGGGGCTGTAGTGCATTTTAAAATGGATAATTGCTTTTGTGAGTATGTTGCCCAAAGCCATGTTATGTCAGTGAAAAACCTTGCATCGGAACACGGCTTTAAAAATCATGTTATAACGCTTAAAAGTAATAATCGTTTTAATATACCTTCGGTACCTGCGGTCGCAGTTATCAACCAAAATGGTAAGTTAACCTATCTTGGTCCGTATGCAACAGGAATGTTTTGTAGCGAAGGCGAAGGTCTTGTCGAGCAGTACATAAACGACGATACCGGTCACAACGCACTAGGCGCGACTATTTTAACTGATGCCCAAGGTTGCTATTGCAACCTTGGTTAAAGAGTAGAGATTATTTATGTCTATTTTTTAGTACATTAATAACTTGGCTAATATTGAGGCTTTGTCGTTGTAACAGAACTAATAAGTGATACAGTAAATCAGCTGATTCATTGAGTAACTCTTCGTTGTCATTTTTCATTGCTGCTAAGGCAACTTCAACACCTTCTTCGCCAACCTTTTGGCAACTTCGACTCAACTCTTTGGCAAATAAACTTGCAGTATAACTTTCGGCTGGGTCGTCATTTTTTCGCTTTGCAATAACACTGTTAAGCGTACCTAAAAAGCTTAAATCGGTGCTCGCATCACCAAAACAACTCTGTGTGCCTAAGTGACAAGTTGGACCTTGCGGTTTTGCGAGTATTAATAACGAATCTTGGTCACAATCAGTATGCATTGATACTAATTCCAGATAGTTTTCAGAGCTTTCGCCTTTTGTCCATAAACGTTGTTTTGAACGGCTATAAAAGGTTACTTTACCAATTTCTAAAGTCGTTTGCACAGCAGCTAGATTACAAAAGCCCTGCATTAAAATTTGCCCCGATTGCACATCCTGTACAATCGCGGGAATAAGCTCACTTTTATCAAAATCAAGAGCAGAAATATTGCTTAAATCTAATTTCATAATCGCACCGGAATTGTCTGTTGATTCAGGGTTTGTTTTAGCTCGGTTATATCAATTAAGCCTTTGTGAAAAACCGATGCAGCAAGTGCGCCATCGACATTGCTTTGTAGAAACACGTCGGCAAAATCTTGAATTTTACCCGCGCCGCCAGAGGCAATTAAAGGGACATCACAAATCGCGCGTATTTCACTTAATTGTCGGTTGTCATAACCCTTTCTTACGCCGTCTTGGTTCATGCAGTTAAGTACAATTTCGCCGGCACCTAAGTCTTGAACTTGCTTAACCCATTCATGAGTTTTATAACGTGTTTGGCTTGATGAGTTAGGATCGCCCGTTAGTTGATATACGAGGTATTCACCTGTGGTTTTGTCGTAAAAACTGTCGATACCAACCACAACACACTGTTTTCCAAACTCATCATGTAACTCTTTAATAAGCTCAGGCCTTGCTATTGCAGGGCTATTAATGCTGATCTTATCCGCGCCCATTTCGAGTACTTTTGCAGCGTCGGCGACCGATTTAATGCCGCCTGCAACGCAAAAAGGGATATTGATATAACGGGCAATTTGCTCCACCCAAGTGACATCAAGTAAACGCTTTTCGACGCTCGCTGTAATTTCATAGAACACTAGCTCATCGGCACCTGCTTGCGAGTACGCTTCGGCAAGTTGCAAAATATCGCCCACGATTTCGTGCTCTTTGAACTTAACGCCTTTTACAACTTGATTATTTTTAACGTCTAAACAAGGAATTATGCGTTTTGATAACACGTTACAGCCTCCTTAGCGCTAAACGCATTATCAAGTAATGATTTACCTAAAATTACACCACCGACACCAAGCGCTTTTAACTGCTTAATATCCTCAAGGGAACTAACACCGCCTGATGCTTGTACGCGAATATCATCAAACTTTGAAAGAATGTCTTGGTATAGCTTAAATGAAGGGCCGGTCATTGTGCCATCTTTACTAATGTCAGTGCACAAAAAGTCTTTTACGCCCAATTCTTTATAGAATTCTATAAATTCAAACAGATCGTAAGGTGATTTTTCGAGCCAACCGTGGGTAGCTGGGCGCCAGGTCTCGCCGTCTTTGTTAACATCCAGTGCGATTACAAATTTAGCTGCGCCGAATGTGCTTATCCAATTCTTTACTTGGCTCTTGTCCGTCACTGCTTTCGAGCCAATCACCACTTGATGTACGCCTGCGTTCAGCCAAGTGGATATGTCTGACTCGCTTCGAATGCCGCCGCCGATTTGAAAGGGTAGTTTGAGCTCGTTTGATGCTTCTTGAATGAACTGCCATTGCTTTTTGTCCGGATCACGGGCGCCTTCAAGATCAACAATGTGAATTCGTTCAGCGCCTGAATTTGCGTACTCTGTTAACCGTTGTTTAAAGTCAAAATCATAAAATTGTGCCGTGTCGTACTTGCCTTGGTATAGTCTAACAATTCGATTTTGTAAAATATCTAATGCGGGAATAATCATTATTGTTCCTATAACGCTAAAAAGTTTTTCAGCAAACGTTCGCCAACGCGGGCTGATTTTTCAGGATGAAATTGCATGCCAATAAAATTATCTTTGGCAATAATAGCTGAAAATTCAGTACTATAATTGCTTGATGCCAATGTGTATTGATTCGGCACATGAGCAAAACTATGCACGTAATACACTTGGTCGTTGCCATTGATGCCCGCTAAAATAGGGTGGTCTGACTTTAAATCTAAATTATTCCAGCCCATATGCGGTAGTGTTAGGCACTCGCTTTTAAGCGCATTTAGTTCTCCAGGAATGAGGCCAAGGGTCTTCACTCCACCTTCTTCAGTTTCATCGCACATTAACTGCATACCCAAACAAATGCCTAGTAAAGGCTTTTTGTAATTGCGTATAGCATCTTGCCAGTTGTTATCAATTAAGCGTTTCATTGCAACCGAGGCATGACCTACACCGGGTAACACAGCACGAGGAAAATCGTTAAGTTTTTCTGGCTCTGTAATAATTTCAACCTGAGCGCCTAAACGCTCAAATGCAAATCGAACCGAATTAATGTTTGCACAACCGGTGTTAATTATGGCTATCATAAACATCCTTTAGAACTGGCAGTGGTTTGGGTAACATCTTTGGCAATTGCCATGCGCAGTGCACGTGAAAACGCTTTAAATAGCCCTTCAACTTGATGATGGCAATTACCGTCTGACACACTTAAAATTAGGCTAATTGCCGCATTATCAGTGAGGCTTTTGAAGAAGTGCTCAACCATTTGCACGTCCATGTCTCCCACTTTTTCGCGAGAGAAATTAGCATTTAGTACGAACGATGCACGACCCGATAAATCAATCTGTGCGTCTGTTTTACACTCATCCATTGGCAACGAAAAACCATAGCGGCCAATTTGTGTTTTGGTACTCAGCGCTTGTTTAAGTGCTTGACCAAGTGCAATACCAACGTCTTCAACAAGGTGATGTTCATCGATGTGTAAATCACCAGATGCCTTAATATTAAGGCCGATATTACTGTGCGTACGAATTTGGTCGAGCATGTGGTCAAAAAAGCCAAGTCCCGTTTGTACTTCCCCTTGTTTGCCCGAATCAAGGTTTACGCTAACTGAGATTTGGGTTTCGCTGGTATTGCGATTAACTTCGCCGGTACGATTACGCGTCGTGAGTTTAGTTACGATCTCAGGCCAGTTGCCTGTATACAAAATACCTTCACAGCACAGGTTTTCAGCAAGTTGAATATCGGTTTGGCGGTCGCCAATCACATAGGAATTGGATAAATCGACATTGCCTGATTGCATCAGCTTTTTTAGTAACCCTGTTTTTGGCTTTCTGCAGGCGCAATTTTCATCGTCAAAGTGTGGGCAAATTAATACCTCATCAAAAGTGATGTTCGATGCGCTAAAAACCTGCATCATTTTATTGTGCGGAGCGTCAAAGTCGGCCTTTGGGAAACTATCTGTGCCTAAGCCATCTTGGTTAGATACCATAACCAGTTTATAACCTGCAGCTTGCAGTTGTAACAGCGCAGGTATAACGCCTGGCTCAAAAACTAACTTTTCGAGTGTATCAAGTTGTTTATCGATAGCTGGCTCTTCTACTAAAGTACCGTCTCTATCTATAAATAAGTAAGGAACTGCCATAATTATTATCCGTTTATTTCTACTAGCCAGTTGAATACAACGTTAAGCTCTTGTTCTGATCCAATACTGATGCGTAGCCAGTTATCTTCGCCATAAAGTGTAAAAGGGCGCATAATTAAGCCACTTTGCATAGCTGCTGCGATGTGTGCTTTATCGCTAAGCTGGATAGTGACAAAGTTTGCAAAACTCGGTAGCACCTTACGCACGTGCTTGCACGCAGATAACTGATTAATTAGCGTTGCACGATTGTTGTTTATAATTGACACTTGGCGTTTAACGCTACTGATGTTGCAGCTTGTAAGCGCTTGTTCGGCTATTGCGGCAACCACACTCGATACAGGGTACGGCGCTAGCACCTTTCGCATGGTATTAATTAGCTCTGGATTGCTTAACACAAATCCCGTGCGTAAACCTGCTAATGCAAATGCCTTTGATAAGGTTCTTAAAACCACCAGGTTTTGATACTTTTCTATTAAACCTGCCGCTGTAAATTCTTCACAAAATTCAATATAAGCTTCGTCAACGACGACAATGGCTTTATCTTCAAACGCTTTTACAATCTCTTCGATTCGAGACAGTGGAAGCACGTTACCGGTTGGGTTATTTGGATTACAGACAAATACCAACTTGGCGTTACCAACACTATCTAAAAGCTCTGACTGTGGTGCATTAATTAAAAGCGCTTGGCTTAAATCTACTAACGCAACATTGGCACTTTCTGCGGTTACCTTATACATGCCGTAAGTCGGTAAAAATTGTGCGATGCTGTCTTTACCATTTTGACAAAAGGTGCGTACCAATAACTCAATACCTTCATCTGCGCCACGTGTCATCAAAATGTTTTCGTCTGCAAGATTGCTATATCGCGCGTAGGCGTTGATGACGTTTTCAGGTTGCGGATCTGGGTAACGGTTTAAGTTATCTAAATTTAATTCATACTCTTTTGCATAAGGGCTTTCATTGGCGTTTAACCATGTTGAACCAGTTAGTTTTTCGCTTTTTGCAGAGCTATACGCTTTCAGTGATTGAATATATTCTGGGGCAAATTCACGGCTCATAATTTGGCCTCCTGTAACCTGATTGACACCGCGTTTGCGTGTGCGTCTAACCCTTCAGCTTCTGCTAGCGGCAAGATACTGTTTGCAAGTTGTGCTAAGCCAGACTGTGAAATGGTTTGCACTGAATAGGTTCTAAAGAAGTCCATTAAGTTAAGCGCGGAATAAACTTGGCTATAGCCATACGTTGGTAACACGTGATTTGTACCAGAGGCATAGTCGCCAGCTGATTCAGGCGTATAATCGCCAACAAACATCGAACCAACGTTATAGAATTTATCTACAATATCTGCAGCATTACGTGTTTGTACAATTAAGTGCTCCGGCCCATATTGGTTTGACACCTTAATTGCACTCTCAATGCTATCAACTAATATATAAGGCGAGTTTAACAATGCTTTTTGAGCAATCGCCTTACGCGAAAGCGTACTTAGTTGCGCGTCAATCTCACGTTTGGTTTCGTTTATTAACGTTTCGCAGTTTGATACTAAAACTACTTGAGAATCTTCACCGTGTTCGGCCTGTGATAGTAAATCTGCGGCAACAAAAGTGGGGTTTGCGCCATCATCGGCAATTACAAGCACTTCAGAAGGACCCGCAGGCATATCAATTGCAACACCAGTAGCTTGCTGAGCAACTAGCTGTTTTGCCATCGTCACATAGCTGTTACCCGGGCCAAATATTTTATTTACTTTGGGTACGGAATCCGTACCGAAAGCCATTGCTGCAATAACACCTGCACCACCTGATTTAATAAGCGTGGTCACACCACACAATTTTGCGGCGTACAAAATGGCTGGATTAATCGCCATATCGCCTTTAACCGGTGTTGCTAACACAATGGTTTTAGCGCCACTTAGTTTTGCAAGGGCTCCTTGCATTAATACCGACGAAGGCAGGGGAGCAGTACCACCAGGTACATAAATTCCAACTGCTTGAATTGGTTGATAACGTAGCTCACAACACACACCAGGTTGTGTTTCAATAATTTTCGTAACGGGTAATTGTGCTTGGTGAAATTTAGTAATGTTATTAAACGCAATATCAATAGCAGTTTTTAATTCAGTACTTAATAGCGCTGGTGAATTATCAATTTCGCTTTGTGGCACAATAAGCTGTTCACTTTGGTTATTATCGAACTGCTGATTAAAATCCAGTAGCGCTTTATCGCCATTTTCTTTGACGGTATCGATAATAGTTTGAACATGCGCTTGCAGTGCGCTCTGGTCTTGTTGAGCAGGGCGCGCCAATAAAGCCTTTTGTTTTGCAGCGGAAAGTTGCGACCAAACGTTCACGGTTTACTCCATCATCTTTTCGATTGGCATTACAAGAATCGAGCTTGCACCTTTTTCTTTTAATGCTTCCATGGTTTCCCAGAAAAGCGTTTCGCTTGAAACCATGTGCAACGCAACTAAATCGTCAGTGCCCGCAAGTGATAATACGGTTGGTTTGCCCGTACCTGGTAACAATTCGCAAATTTCGTCTAATCCCGCTTTAGGTGCGTGAAGCATAATATATTTGCTTTCTTTAGCCTGGCGCACCGCTTTTAGCCGAGGTAGCAAAGTATCAAGCAATGCTTGCTTTTGCTGGTTATCCATTGACGGGTTTTGAATTAAACAAGCGTTAGACTCTAAGATGGTTTCGCCTTGCAAAAGACCATTTGCTTCGAGTGTCGCACCCGTTGAAACCAAATCACAAATCGCATCGGCAAGGCCTGCACGCGGCGCTACTTCAACTGACCCTGAAAGTAGCACTGTCGATGCGTTGATCCCTTGATTTTTAAGATATTGCTTTAAAATTTCAGGGTAGGTAGTCGCAATCTTTTTGCCTTCAAACCAACTTAACGGCAACTGACCTAATTCTTGCGGCCAAGCAAGTGCTAGGCGGCAATAACCAAAATCGAGTTTTGCAAGTTTAGTAACCTCGGCATTTAGACTTTGTGCAGCGCGTTCTGCTTGGCTTTCAACAAGAACGTTTTCGCCGACGATACCTAAGTCACACACGCCGTCCATTACCAACCCAGGGATATCGTCATCACGTACACGTAATACGTCAATTGGCATGTTTGTAGCGTGTGCAATTAAGCGTTGTTCACGCAAGTTTAGTTTTACACCAAGTTGTTTAAGTAGGTCTTGGCAGTCTTTTGATAAACGTCCTGATTTTTGAATCGCAATGCGTAGACGGTTGTTATCACTCATTTTCTCATTCCCAATATTTAATTCTAATAATGCGTTAAATTTAATTTGGGCTACAAAAAAGCCCGAGGTTGTCCTCGGGCTCATTTTTGTTGATTACCAGAGGACATATTTTCGGAATAGCCCTCCAGCGAAATACCTGAAAGCTACTCCGTTGTATGATGGTGATGAATAGTGTTCAGTGTATTTAGCATGATATAAACCTTTTAAATAATAAGCCTGTTTGGCTTTTTGTATTTATAGAAAAACATGAATTTTAATGCTTTGCAATAAAAAATAGCATCTTAATTGTGAATACTATATTTCAAAAAATAACATATTAATAAAAACAATGCCTTATCCTTATTGGTTAACGCTTTAAAATTAGCTTGTATAGGCCTGTATATACAAGTTAAGTTGTCATTTTTAGGGTGTTTTGGAGATTTAATTGGTTAATGGGGTGTTTTGTCTTGTTTGATGGTTTATGTTTAACCTGTCGACAAAATTAGTCGAATAATTAGTATCAGATTTGATTAAGAAAGCAGCTTATCAAAGGGAAAATTATCAGCACTGCAATTTTAATGTACTCAATAGCTCATACATTAATGTTGAAAGATAATTAAAGTAATATGAACATTTTAAATGCAACAGAAACTCCCTAATTAAAAATAAAAGTATTAGGTCAAATTACGCTTGTTTTATAAAATAGTGTTTAATTTATCACTAGGGCTTAGCGTAAAGCGTAATTTGGACTTAGTTTGTTTGGTCTGGTAGTAAAGTAGCTGTTTTAACAACAGCGTTAGATTAGTTAATTGAGGTTAGATGTGAGTAAAACTTTGTGTGAATGGAAGCGCAAAGAAATTGAACAAAAGCTAGAAAAGCTAGCGGCGTTAGTTAATACCCCTCGCTTTGTCTGTAAAAAGTGCGCGCGCTGTGCAAATGACAAAAAGAGTTTATGTAAACCCATGCCATTATAAATGGATTTTATTGGACTCGTTTGGCGCGTTTTTTAAGTTACTGTTAACACGTAATAATTGTGCAATAAAAAATACATAAACTAATCTATAAGTTAATTGCATAAATTAGTTTTACATGGAAATGGAATCTAATATCTCGGCGACGCCGTTATATTTTGAAAAAGAATTAAGTTGGTTGTCTTTCAACGAACGCGTGTTACAAGAAGCAAAAGATCAAACTAACCCGATTATTGAGCGCATTCGCTTTTTAGGCATATTCTCTAATAATCTTGATGAGTTTTTTAAAGTACGTGTTGCCGATGTTAAACGCAGAATTTTACTCGATGAAGTTAAAAAGCTTCCTTCTACGCACATTCAGTTACTTGCCGAAATTCAAGAGAAAGTACTCAAGCTCAACGAGAAGTTTGACGATATTTACCAACAAATTTTAATCGATTTAGCGCGTTATAATATTTACATCTCAAAGCCAGAACAGCTAGATGAAGCAGCACGAGCATGGTTAAGTGAGTATTTTATAAATAATGTACTCGATCACATGACGCCGATTAAAGTGAGTGATGCCCCAGAGAAGAAAATTCACCTAAATGATTCGTGTGTTTATATATTGGTTTCGCTTAACGGTGAGCGAGAGCAATATGCAGCACTTGAAGTGCCACAAACCATTAATCGCTTTGTTATTTTACCTAGCAAACGTAACAAAAAAGATAAGCACATTGTCGTAATAGATGACTTAATAAAGTACTTTTTGCGCGATATTTTTACCGGGCTTTATAAGTTTGATGAAATCTCAGGTCACGCGTTCAAACTGACTCGCGATGCTGAGTACAACCTTGATGATGAAGTAGACGAAGGTTTACTTGATAAAATGTCTAAAGGGTTAAAACAACGCTTAAATTCTGAGCCTACGCGCTTAGTATATGATGATGATATGCCCGAAGCAATGTTACGAATTTTGTGTAAAAAATTGGGTGTTAAACAATATGATTCGACTATTGGTTCGGCACGATATCGTAATTTTAAGGACTTTATCGGATTTCCGAATGTTGGGCGTAAATACCTTGAAAACCGTCCATTACCGGCCTTAAAAAATAAAGAATTTAGTCAGCAAGACAATGTTTTTAAAGCGATTAGTCTTGGTGATATTTTACTTTATTATCCCTATCATACCTTTAATCACCTCACTGAATTTTTAAGGCAGGCAAGTTACGACCCAAAAGTGACGCAAATTAAGATCAACATTTACCGAGTTGCAAAGCACTCACGTGTGATCAGTGCGCTACTCAACGCGGCGAGAAATGGTAAAAAAGTCACTGTGATGGTGGAGCTAAAAGCGCGCTTTGACGAAGAAAATAATATTGAATGGTCTAGGCTGTTAAAAGATGCGGGCGTAAAAGTAATATTTGGCATTCCAAGTTTAAAAGTACATTCAAAATTATGTTTGGTGTACCGTAAAGAAAAAGGTGTTATTGAAAAGTATGCACACATTGGTACTGGCAATTTTCATGAAAAAACCGCTAATATTTATACTGACTTTAGCTTGTTTACTAAACATCCTGACCTAACTCGCGAAGCCACCGATGTATTCCGTTTTATTGAATACAGTTACAAGTCGTTTAACTTTGAACATTTAATGGTTTCGCCGGTAAATGCGCGTGAAAAAATCTATCAACTAATCGACAGCGAAATTAGCCAAGCAAAGTTAAAGCAACCAGCTGCAATTACGCTTAAGGTCAATAACTTAGTTGATACGGGCTTGGTTGATAAGCTTTATGAGGCGTCGACCTTTGGGGTGCAAGTTCGAATTATCGTTCGCGGTATGTGTAGTTTGATTCCCAATATTAAGGGAATTTCAGAAAATATTCGTATTATCAGTATTATCGACCGATTTTTAGAGCATCCTCGAGTTATGGTTTTTCATAATTCGGGTGACGAAAAGGTCTATATTTCGTCGGCCGATTGGATGACGCGAAACCTCGATCATCGAGTTGAAGTGGCGACACCAATTTACGATAATGCGTTAAAACAAATAATAATTGATATTCTTGAATTGCAATTTAAAGACCGCGCTAAAGCGCGGTTAATAGACTCTAGCCAACGCAACCATTACGTTCGTAGAGGCAATAAGATGAAGCTTCGCTCTCAAATTGCAATTTATGACTACCTGAAAAAGCGAGAAAACTCTTAATGAAAAGCACTGCAACAATTGCTGCGTTAGATATTGGTTCAAATAGTTTCCAGTTGATTGTTGCAAGGCAAATAAGCGGCCGTTTAGAAATCTTACACAAAGAAAAACTAAAAGTGCATTTAGCTGAAGGGTTAGACGCAGCCGGCAATTTAAGTGATGACGCGATAGTCAGAGCTGAAACTGCATTAAAAGAGTTTGCGACAACGCTGCAAGGGTTTAACGCAAATCACGTAAAAATCGTAGCCACATACACGGTACGAAAAGCAAAAAATAAATATCACTTTATTCAACGTGCGAAAAAAATCATTCCATTTAATATTGATGTAATTTCTGGATTGGAAGAAGCACGGTTAATTTACCAAGGCGTTGCTAATTATCGTGTTGATAACGATACAAGACTGGTGATAGATATTGGCGGTGGCAGCACCGAGTTTATTGTTGGCAAAGGACCCAATACGCATCAGCTTGCTAGCCGAAGCATGGGATGTGTTACATTTCAGCAAATGTTTTTTGCTGATAATACTATTTCACATGATAGTTTTAACCGTGCCATTGTTGCTGCGAGCCAAGAAATAGAGCCTATTCTTAATGCCTATCAAAATACCAACTGGCAGTGCGCTATTGGTACATCGGGTAGCTTTAAAGCAATTTTGAGTATCGTACAGCACACTCTCATTAATGACTCAGAGCATGATCAAATGACTTTGTCAGACTTAAACGTAATCAAACATAAATTGATTTCGTTTGGCGATATTAAACATATTGAGTTGCCAGGACTGAGTGAAGAACGTAAGGGTATTATCTGCTCTGCTGTTGCGATTGCCATTGCGTGCTTCGAGTTACTCAATATAAAGTCGTTAACGTATTGTGATTTTTCGTTACGCGAGGGGGTATTACACGAGTTAATTGATTGCAGCGATAATCACAACCTAAAGCAGCAAAGCATTGATAACTTCGCCCAGCGTTTTGACTGTGATAAAAGTCAATCTAGTCGTGTAAAAGCGATGCTTACTTGGTTGTTTGAACATGCAAACAAAGATTGGAATGTAAACTTGCAATTGCAGAAAATCGTTTTTTTTGCTGCAGACGTATATGAAGTCGGTTTAAGCATAAGTTCGTCTAACATTCGTAAGCATTCAGCTTACATAATCGCGAATAGTTTACTTCCCGGTTTTAGCCAAGAAGAACAGCAGTTATTAACCTTATTAGTACGGAATCATCGAAAGAAATTAAAACTTGAATCTGAACAGCTTGAATCAAACACAGATTTTAAAGAATTTATGCAGGCGATTTCTATCTTTAGATTAGCACTGTTGTTTACACAAAAGCGTCAATGTGACTTTGTTAAAATTGACCAGATCAGGTTTTTGGAGCACTCAATTGATGTAACGTTTGAGCAAAATTGGTGGCAAGAACAACCTCTATTACAAGCAGACTTCGAAAAAGAAGCTATGTTACTGGAACCCCATGGCATCAACTTAAATTGCATAAACCGTTAATATTAAAGCAAACTATAACCTAGCCGATATATAGATAAGTTCTAGGAGTAATGTATGGATATTTTAATCCCATTTTTGCCGCGTATTAACACTGTGCACCCAGTGGATAAATCTACCTTATATGTTGTTGGCGTGAGCGATAATAAGACTACAAAAGTGCGCCTTAAAAAGAATGAGGCGACTCTGTCCGAACTTAAAAAACAAAAAGAAGATACGACAAAAGAAAGCCATACAAGTGAAGATGATGAGGAGCATATTGACACTTGGGCTTGATTCTCCCCTAAGAGCTCATGTTTTAACACTGCCTTTAGTCTTATTAATACGCGCAAAAATTGCTGAGAACCCATAAAGCTATCTGTAGGGTGCTGATTTATTGAAAGCGGATTTACCATAACACCCATGTACATCCTACTTAGCCAATCAACACCGAAATACACCCTTTAACACATAAACTAAGCGGATTTATTGTGCTTCTAATACGCTACTAAATCAAAAGAGTAGGAGTAAAAAATGCGTTGTGTGTGTAAAGAATGTGATTTTCAGGTGTGGAAAGGTTTTGGGGAAATAGGTTTTGGTTGTAAATGCGGTTATTCATGGCTACCTGAAAAGTACTATGCAGCGCTTGATGGTAAGGGAAGATTTAACTTTAGCACTTTTTCAACGCATTTAAACACAACTAAAGGCACGGCAAGTAAATACGCATGCCCGCAATGTTCAAATACACTTTTTGATAAAAACTTGGCTGAAATAACACTTACACATTGTGAGAATTGCAAAGGCGTTTTGTTTAACCTTACCCAATCCCAAGCCTTTTTTGAATATTATAAGTTACCTAACTACGATAACCGTGCGTTACACATGCTAAGTGATTTGCCATTTATTTCGCTTTTGTTTAGTTGAGCTGTAAAGAACACATCACACTTATTAGTTGTTAAAGTTCAAAACGATGCTAATGCGTTAAACGCTTACATTTTTCACACCAAAGATATGCGAAGTACTGTTTCTTACAAGAGGAAAGTAACCTTACGAGGAACTCAAAAAAAGGCCCAATCTTTGAGTAATTCGGAATCTTTATAAGCTGGGCCTTTAGGGTTTAATTATTTACCTTTGGTCGGGGTGGTAAACAGTCGAGCGATAATATATCAGTAAGCTTGGGCCAAGGTTTGTCATAAGCTTGTCAATTTGTGAAAAAGTGTAGCATCTAACTTGCTTTCAATATTTGCGCTTTGTCGGCGCAATTAAGCCAAACTAGACCAAAACCGATTATATAATTCTCAAGCTTATATTGCCTTATTTGTGAAATTAGCGCCGCTTTGTCTTCATCATCAAGTCCAAGTAAATTTACGGTTGCTAATAACACGCTTTGACTAACTTCTGAATAATCATATTGGTACATAGGTTTAGAGCGCTTACCAAAATGCCCGTTTAAACCAAACCGGCTGAGTAAGCCTGGGTATTTTTGGCCAAATGTTAACCCGCGGTTTAAAGGTTTGTGCGTTTTGTCCCAAGGTAGTGCTGCAAGTTTCGGCGATAAATCAGATATTAGTTTGCGATGAAAAGCACTGTGTAATTTGTACTTTGCAGGTAGATTCAACATTGTACACACGACCTCATCATTTAAAAATGGGTGTGTGCGATTATAGTAACTGTCGAGTAATTGCTGTCCAGCGACAACCATTCGCTGGCAACGGGCTTTTAAGTAAAATTGATCAGCCTGCTTCGCTGCATCGACATATTTACAGATGTGCTCTTTGATAAAATCGTTAAGCGTTTTTTCCATACTAACACTGCCTTTTAAAAGCAGTTGAGCGATTGGCCACGTTTGTTTTGTTAATTCTTCACTGATATAACGTTCGATGCGAGGCACTGTATACTTGTTAAGTGAGCTTTGCCCGAAGAAACGAAAACCTGGCATGCCTCGGTCGTAGTAAAACGCACGATACGTTTCTGCGCCCGTACCGGTTATAATTGTTCGACCTTGGGTTTGATCTAATAGTTGATTGTCAATTAACGCATGCGCATGGTGAAACGGGACTTCGCCAATGCTCGCTTGCGTAATTCTTTTTATCGTTTGTGTATCAAAATGCGTGGTTGAACTTTTTGAATGGAACAGTTTCAAATTACATGCATTAGCAAGCTTAATCGCATACTGAACATCCGTACTATTAACTTCGCCATAACACAGTCCTTCGGGTTTCAAGTTCAAAACCTCACACACAGATAATATAGCGCGTGAATCTAGACCGCCTGACAAAGATACTAATGGATTACTATCGTTTTTGAAGCAATTTCTTACTGCTTCAATAAACGCATCTTTTGCATGGCTATATTTGGTGGTTTTGTTCAAACATTTAACATATTGCGCCTGTATTTTTTGTTTCTCAAGCGTGTGGTTGTTAAGGTTAACCTTAATCAGAGATTCACCTGTAAAATGTTGGGTGTGCTTAATTATACAATCGTTGTTAAAAAGCTGGCCAAGTGCAAGCAGGTTACGTAAGGCTGTCTGATTAAATTCAACGTTATCTTCTAAGCAATTGATTAGTGCAGTTCGCGAACTTGCAATAATGGTAAGTTGTTGATGCTGATACACCAGTAGCGGAAACGTACCAAATTCATCACTTGCGGCGTAAACAATGCGTGTTTCTTTATTAATTAGTACCCAAGAGCGACCGGTATAACACTTTTTTAGTCCATTCAGTAGATCATCGGTTATTTGCCTGTCTTGATTTCGATAGGCAACATCACCCCAAATATAAATGTCGAACAGATGTGTCGAATGACAGGTTGAGGCAAGGCTAGTGTTAAAGTCGGTGATATTTGCTTGAAACCATTCGCCAATTTCGTTTCCAATAGATTTTGCTACGTTAAGACTAAATTGCGCCATATCAGGTACTCAAATAATAGTTTTCTTTATCTGAGCAATGAACGTGCCTTAGTTAATTCGTTGATTTTTAGCGAATACTAAGGCTGAGTCAGTAAGTTTTCGCATTTTGCGACGCAATTTAAGTTTAAATCTACTCAATTACCATCAGTTTTCGGTATGTATCATAGGCAAATTGATCAGTCATATTGCCAATAAAATCTTGTATTAAACGTGCACGATAATAAAACTCGTAGATTGGATCGTTTTGATCAAACGCATCCAATGCATCGACCGATTTTTTATATACGGACAGATATTTCGATGAAATTCGGTTTAGTAAGCGCGATTCAACTGAAAAATTAAATTCACCAGCGAGTAGTTTATTAAAGTCGTTACGGGAATAGTCGAGCAAACACGCATATTCATTAAGCAACGTAGTAATAATCTTGTGTCCTTGTAATTCAAGCTGCTGCACTTCGTGATGACAAAATACATATTTAAACGCTACTGACTTAAGGGCTTTCGTAATCGCATGTTGATAGCTATTGTCTTCAATGAGAGAGGCATTAAAGCTACCATGGAAAATTTCTTCAATATTATCGCAAAATCGAATTGCACTGTGTTTTACTAACGGGTGGAGCAAGTTAACGCGCAGGCGAATAAAAAAATTATTCTCAATATTGTAATCGTGTTTTTGTGCGTAATCGTAGGCATGTTCGCACTTACGCTGCATAAATGAGCTAAGTTCATCTTCATTAATATTAAACTGTGATAGTACATTGCGGTATTCTCGGTCTAATATGTCTATTAAGAAAGGGATGGAAATCAATCCTTTTTCTACTGCATCCTCTATATCAGCTAAACAGTATGCGATATCGTCTGCGGCTTCCATAATGTAACTGGCAGGATGGCGGTGACCTAACTCTATGCCTAGTTCGCCACAAAGCGTTTCAATAAATTCACTTTCACTAAAGTAATAGCCAACTTTTTTCATTAAATACTGCTTATTTGCTGGCACCTGCTGTTTAGGCAATGTGCCACAGCGTGTGTATTTTAAGATACTGGCTGTTTGACAATAGGTTAGGTTAAGCGCAAATAAGCTGTGAACATTTCTTATCGCCTGTGCGTTACCTTCGTAATGACAAAGTTCGTGTAGTATCGATTGCGTCGGTGAAAGCGGGGAATCTTCACCCATATTGTTAGAAAATGCGTGCTTTGAAAGCGGATGAGCCTTTAAGTATTTACTAAACCAAGCATTTATCGCGGCTTCACCAAAATGACCAAACGCAGGATTACCGATATCGTGCATCAAGCACGCCATTTCAACTAAACTTTCTAATTCACGCTCAAGAGGCTTCAACCCGTATTGGGTCAGTTGGACTTCGTTCAGTGTATTAAATATGGTGTGTACAATAAATCGGCCATTTTGTTGCACTTCGAGAGAGTGGGTGAGGCGTGAACGAACGGCAGCATTGCGCTCAAGGGGAAATACTTGTGTTTTTTGCTGTAATCTTCGCAATCCTGCGCTATTTATAATACGTCCACGATCGCTCTCAAGTGCGGTTTTTGTATTGTTCGTTTGATTCAACGGACGTTTAGCATTTATTTTCTGTTTGAAATCCATAGCGATATCGTTTTTCTGTTTTTTACAATTTAACACTCAGGCAAAACGGATTCTAGCGTGTTTTACTTGGTTCACTTAATGTTCAGTTTAATTTTGGCATGATGATTCTAACTTAAAGCCTAAAAGATGATTTTAAGTTTATATCCCGAGTATTTATGAGTTTATGAAAAGCAAAAACCCGCTGGGCTAGCGGGTTTTTTATTATATAACGCGGCAAAAAATGCTCAAATCTGTTCGAATAACTTGTAGGTATTAAGAAATATAATTATTTTTTCAACCTTTTTTGATCTCGCTGCGACTAAGTAATAAATACTCAATATCTGGGATGATAAAAATGGATTTAAGTTACTTTTTAGCAAACTATGCAGACCTTCTAAGCCTATTACTTTCGCCGGTTGTAAGCCTATGGCTTTGTTTTATTGCAACACAATTACTCGTAAAGTCTAAGCATCAGGCCGTTTAAGCAACAAGATCATTAAATTACTAACTTAAAATCAATTTTTTTGGTGATTTTGCTTAAAAAATGACAAATACGTATTGCCAAGCCAGAAAAAATGCATAACTATAGGGTCTGCAAAGGCAAAATAATAAAGATAGGAATCTATAATGAACAAAGCACAATTAGTTGAAAAAATCGCTGCGGACGCAGAAATTTCTAAAGCAGCAGCAGCTCGCGCATTAGACGCATTCACTGGTGCAGTGTCTACATCATTAAAAGACGGTAACTCTGTAGCGCTAGTTGGTTTCGGTACTTTCTCTGTTAAAGCACGTGCAGCGCGCACAGGCCGTAACCCACAAACTGGTGAAGAAATTCAAATCGCTGCAGCTAACATCCCTACTTTCAAAGCAGGTAAAGGTCTTAAAGACAGCGTTAACTAATTTGTAAAAGTTATCATCCCAATAACTTTAAAAAGGAGCGTTAAGCTCCTTTTTTATTGTTTGTTATTCAACTGTAGGTTAAACCCATTTGGTAATTATTCGATAAAATGGTGCTGGGTAGAAACATGCTAACCAGGCTGAACCTGCAACGTAGTTATTTACATTGAATAATCCAACCTAGTTAGCAAAACAGCGTAATTATCTAACACGCTTTATAATTACTTTGGTCTTAACGCTTTGTCGCCACGACTTAAACCAACTGCGCCAGATCGCACGACCTCAATCACCTCTGTCTCATTCTTTAAGGTATCGATAAAGGATGCGAGCTTATCAACTGCGCCAACTAACTGCAGTGTGTAGGTTGTTTTACCCATATCTAAAATTGATGCACCGAAAATATCAACCACACGGGTTACGGCCGCACGTGTTTTCTCTTCATGAGCCATCACTTTAACTAACAATAACTCACGTTCAATATGACTTGCATCACTCAGGTCAATCACTTTATGTACATCTACTAGCTTATTAACTTGCTTAGTGATTTGTTCAAGAATACGGTCATTACCTGTAGTGGTTATTGTAATACGCGATAATGAGTCATCATCAGTTGGACCCACAGTTAAGCTGTCAATGTTGTAGGCGCGCTGCGAAAATAAACCAACAATACGTGATAGGGCGCCTGGCTCATTTTCTAAAAGAATGCTTAAAATATGACGCATTATGCTTTTACTCCTTTTTTCAGCCACATCTCATCAACTGAGCCATGACGAATTTGCATTGGGTACACGTGTTCATTTTCATCTACATTGATGTCGATAAATACCAGTTTGTCTTTATGGGAAAATGCTTCTTTTAACTTTTCATTCAGCTCGCTTGGGTGGTCAATGCGAATACCAATATGACCATAGCTCTCTGCGAGTTTTACAAAATCAGGTAGGGATTCCATGTAAGAACATGAGTGGCGACCCGAATAAATCATATCTTGCCATTGGCGTACCATGCCAAGTGATCGGTTATTTAAAGACACTATTTTTACTGGCAAGCCATATTGCATACAGGTTGATAATTCTTGAATATTCATTTGAATAGACCCATCACCGGTAACACATACTGATTCTTTATCAGGAAAAGCGAGTTTTACACCCATCGCTGCAGGAAAACCAAAACCCATAGTGCCAAGGCCACCAGAGTTAATCCACTGACGTGGTTTTGCAAAAGGATAGTGCTGTGCGGCGAACATTTGGTGCTGACCTACGTCTGAACTAATATAGGCATCGCCCTTAGTTACTTCGTAGAGCGCTTTAATTGCGGCTTGTGGTTTAATTTTTTTTGAGTCAGTTTCAAAACTTAAACAACGCTGTTCGCGCCAATTATTAATTTGTCGCCACCAATCTTCTTGCGCAGCGCGGTCAATTTGAATGTCGCTTTTACTAATCGCACTTTGCAATTGTGCAAATACAGTCGCAAGATCGCCAACAACCGGTATATGACAGTGAATGGTTTTAGAGATAGACGTCGGGTCAACATCAACCTGAACAATCGTCGCGTTGGGACAAAACTTCTTAACATTATTGGTTACGCGGTCGTCAAAGCGTGCACCCAATGCAAGAATAACATCGGCATTTGCCATTGCTTTGTTTGCTTCCAAATTACCGTGCATGCCAAGCATACCGATAAAGTTAGGGTGCGTGCCTGAAATACCGCCTAATCCCATAAGGGTGTTAGTACAAGGTGCGTTCAAGCTTTCAACTAGCTCTGTTAATTGCTCTGATGTATCAGATAACACAACGCCGCCGCCTGAGTAAATAACAAGTCGTTTAGCATTTAATATAGCGGATGCTGCTTTTTTGATTTGCTTTGGATGACCTTTGGTATTGGGGCTGTAGGAACGCATCGATATGTCATCTGGCATAATGTAATCAAACGCAAGTGCCGGATTCAATATATCTTTTGGCAATTCCACAACAACAGGGCCTGGTCGACCTGACGCAGCAAGATAAAATGCTTTTGCTAGGGTTTCTGGGATCTTTTCTGCATCACGACAGTTAAAGCTGTGTTTTACGATTGGACGTGAGCAACCAACAATATCCGTTTCTTGAAAGGCGTCATCGCCAATTAAATTGGTGGGTACTTGGCCAGATAAAACCACCATTGGAATTGAATCCATGTAAGCAGTTGCAATACCAGTAACGCAGTTAGTTGCACCAGGTCCTGATGTGGCAAGTACAACACCCACTTCACCTGTTGCTCGCGCAAAACCATCGGCCATATGTGTCGCAGCTTGCTCATGACGCACTAAAATATGATCAAGCTCGTTCTCGGCAAATAGGGCATCATAAATATCTAATACGCTACCACCGGGATAACCAAAAATATATTTAACCTTAAGTGCTTTTAACGCTTTAACAACAAGCTCAGCACCCGACATTTTATTACTGTCCATCCTCATTCCTCTGTGCAGTAGATAAAAAAAACCCCCGCTAGTTGCGGGGGCTTATTAAATTCAGTATGACAAAATTAACTAATAGCTCCCCGCTGGCGACTTAATTAAGACCAGGACGAAGACTGTTAGTAGAAGAAATAATGTCATTTAAATTTGCTCTAAAAATTGATTAACGTATTTGTATTATTTTTGTTAACTGTTGTCAACGGTGAATTCTTCAATTGACATAAATAATTCATTATTATCAGTATTAAAATTAAAAATGTGGTTTTTTTGGTTATCTTTGATTGCTGGTGAATTGAAAATGCAATCTTTTCAAAGTGTATACAATAATTTATTGTTACTGAATTAGTACTTTAATTTATTTCGGAATTTTGTACATAAAAAAAGGCCCAAATAGGGCCTTTATTTAAATAAGAAGCTAATTATTTATTTTCTTCTTTTTTCGCTTTTAAATTTGCTGCGTGGTCAATCTTGTACTCTGGCATTTCAGTTTTACCATTTAACAAGTAGTTATCCATCCAACGCATTAAACGTAGGCTGTAATCATATTTAGCAGCCATACGCTTGTTACCGTGACCTTCGCCTGGGTAGTAAATTAAGCGTACGTCTTTACCTTGTACTTTCATATAACGGTAAAGTTCCATTGATTGTGCAGGGTGGACACGAGGATCGTCTTTACCGTGCATGATCAATAATGGTGTTTTAGATTGACCAGCCCAATAAATAGGTGAACGCTCTAAATACCATTGCCATTTGTCCCAAGGGTAAGAACGCGCGTGTACTAGATGCATTTCGTTTGAAATGTCAGTAGTACCAAATTTTGATAATTGGTTAGTTACACCAACAAACATTACCGATGTTGCAAAATGTTCAGTGAGTTTTGTAGCAGCCCATGCTGACGCATAACCACCGTATGAACCACCTGTAATACCAACGCGTTTAGTATCAACTAAGCCTTTATCAACAAGGTGTTGCTTAAAACGAACAAGATCGTTGAACTCTTCTCCTGCATAGTCATTTTGACCAAGTTTAGAGTAGTCAACGCCTTTACCTGTTGAACCACGGTAGTTAGGGTACAGAACTGCGTAACCACGTGCAGCCGCTACTTGACCAGGACGAGAGTAGTTAGTTACCCATCCATCTTTGTCGTGACTTTCAGGGCCACCGTGAACCGACATAATTAGCGGATAACGAGTACCTTCTTGATAGTCTAATGGATAAACAAGTACGCCATCTAAACGTGTTCCATCTTCGGCTTTGAACGAGATAGTTTCTTGTTTAGCTAGACGCTTATCGTTTAACCACGCGTTTGAATCTGATACTCGAATATCTTTTTTACCACGTAGCATAAACGCTTCAGTCGGGTGTTTACGTGAGTGACCCGCAAACGCAACTGTCTTATCTGAATCTGAAATAGATAAACGGCCAGCAATTAATTTACCGCGTTTAAGCTTGGTTTTGTATTTACTTGAGCCTGGCTTAATTGTTGCGATAAAGCTTTCTGTATCAATTTGCGCTACGAAATGCAGGGTATTTGACTTATTTGCCCATTCGAAATCGCTGATGTGGCCTTCAAAATTAGGTAACCAGTTTTCAATTTTACCTGATTCTGCATCTGCCAAATATAAGCGGCCTGTTGCAGGGTCGTGCTTGTCTTGTGCACCAAGAATTGCGATATACTTACCATTTGGTGAAAATTCAGCTGCGCCTAATTTGCCTTCAGTTGCAAATGAAGTAACTACTTTTTTGCTCGAAAGATCAAAGATATGCCATGTTGATTTCATGTACTTATCGTCGATAAGTGCTGAAGGCTGTGTTTTAACTAGTAGTTTTTTAGCATCACTTGACCAGTTAACATCGCTTACGTATTGATCAATTCCTAACCCTTCAAGGGCGATTGGCTTTTCGTTTACAGCTAAATCAACAACCATTAATTCTGCAGTTGTTAAACCAAGCTCATAAGTTTCTGCTTTAAAGCCTAATTTTGCCAATTCTTTGTCTGTTTTCGGTTTAGCAGGCTTTGCAATTATCGCAACGTGTTTGTTGTCTGGACTTAGGTCATAAGACGAAATAGACGTGCCTTTTAAGGCAATTACTTTTTGCCATTGACCACCATTTACCGGAATGCGATAAAGGGTTTTAAATTTGTCTTCTTTAAACTTTGCTAAGAAGTAAACAAACTTACCGTCCACAGAATACTCAAGACTTGAGATATTTACTTTACCAGTAATGAAAGGGCGCTCATTACCTTTAGCATCAGTAAGATAAAGTTCGCTGTAGTTAAAACCATCTTTTTCTACATAAATTTCACGTGGCACAGAGCGGGTAAATGCAACTGCATCGCCATCTGGGCTAATTGCAGTTTGGCCAACTGATTGGATTTTTGTTAAATCTTCTAGTGTTAGTGTGTCATTAGCAAAGGCAGCGCTTGTAGATAAACCTAGCGCGACAGCTAATGCTGATTTGATTAGTTTCATTGTGTCCTCGTTTACTGATTGTCAGCGGGTAGTAGTCTAAAATGACGAAAGTAAAAGGCAAGAAAATGCGATAAAAAAAGGTGACTTACGTCACCTTTTTAAAAATTATAATGCTTCGATAACTGCTTGGGTAAAGTCAGTCGTTCCGTGGCTACCACCTAAGTCGCGTGTAGTACGGTCGCCTGTTTTAATTACGTGAGCAATGGCTTTACGAATACGCTCAGCTTTTTCTGCTTCACCTAAATACTCTAGCATTTGAATAGACGCAAGAATCACAGATGTTGGGTTTGCAAGGTTTTTACCAGCGATATCTGGTGCACTACCGTGTACCGCTTCAAAAATAGCAGCATCTTTACCAATATTTGCCCCTGGTGCCATACCTAAACCACCAACAAGGCCAGCACATAAATCAGAAAGAATGTCACCGAATAGGTTAGTTGTAACCATTACGTCGAATTCTTCTGGGTTCATTACTAGCTTCATACATGTCGCATCTACAATCATTTCAGCAGATTCAATTTCAGGATAACGCTCAGCAACCTCACGCGCTACTTTCAAGAAAAGGCCCGATGTCGATTTCAGAATGTTTGCTTTGTGTACAGCAGTTACTTTTTTACGACCTTCACGCTTTGCTAGTTCGTAAGCGAAAGTAACGATTTTCTCAGCACCTTCACGTGTGATCTTTGACATTGCCTCTGCTTCAGTACCATCTTCAGATACAACTTGGCCAAGACCTGAGTACATACCCTGTGTATTTTCACGGATTGTGATGATATCAATGTCGTCGTAACGCGCTTTAGTACCTTCAAATGACTTGACTGGGCGAACGTTAGCGTACAAGTTAAACTTTTTACGTAATGTAACGTTAATTGACGTAAAGCCTTCACCTACAGGTGTTGTTAGTGGGCCTTTTAAAGTGATTTTGTTGCGTTCGATTGCATCAAGGGTTGCTTGTGGTAAAAGCTCACCTGTTTTTTCAAGTGCAGCAAGACCCGCATCAACAAATTCATACTCATAATCGCAACCAACTGCATTTAGGATCTCAAGCGCTGAATCAATGATGCTTGGACCAATACCATCGCCTTTAATAACCGTAATGGTTTGCTTAGACATTAAATTTTCCTTTAACTGAATCGAGCTACCCGGTTGGGTAACTGTGTACGTGAGATTGTCACGAACAAGCATAGCATCGTGATGCCAACTGGTTAGTTATTAATGCTTGCTCATATTATTATTCAACGGCTATTTATAGCAATTTTTAGCAGATTAATCCACAAAAGGCGTAAAAATGACGGTATTTGTAATTATAAAACCCTGTTAACAGGACTAAAGTCTAATAACTTGGTTAAATAATTATCTAAATTTTCTATTTGAAGTTGTTGTTGAGCATAAATCATCTGCTGTTTTATGTACGCCGGCTGTTGTTCTAACGTTTGACCTAAGTAAACCAAATTACAAAGTACTAAGTGGACAAAACATGCACTGTGTACCTCTGTACCCTCAGTTAATTGATACCCGCTTTGGCTAATTTCAAAAAACGGATTTGCTTTTACCTGATCAGGTAATTCTTGGTTATGTAACGCATAGAAATTAACTAACGAATTGATATCTGTAATGCTGTGTTTGGGTGTAGTGGTGTTTATCGGCAAAACTATGCCGTGCGGAAACAGTTTAAACGTAAATGCGATGTACTTTAATGCGTAATTGATGACTTTTTGACATGGAAAATGCGGGTCGATAATTTTGTAGCTTTCAATAAACGCAATCAACAGCGAAACACGATTTTCAACGTAATGCCAATTGAGCTTTCCTAAACTACATAAACGTTGCAATAATTGCTGATTTTCTAATAAGTCAGGTAGTTGTTCAATGCCTACCAGTGCAATGGCGTGCCTAATATCTGATATGGGATTGTGTGAAAATCGCTGTGCTAAATTAAGCACTAACGTGTTGGCATTTGGATTTTTTTCAAGCTCGCCAAGTAATTTTCCAATACTAAAATGTGCCGCTTTGCGAATTACGCGTAAATCATGAGTAGTAAAGTATTCATTAATATGGGGTGCGTTGACGAACTTCACTAGCTCGGGCAATTTTTGCCACAAACCAATAAGCGATTCAATTTGATTCGTCGCGGCAACGCGATGCTTGACTAAACGTGCACTGGTTTTTACTTCTTTAAATGACTTACTATCGGTGTGGTAACACAGTAATTTATTGTTTGATACTTGTCCCAATACACGTAATTCGAGTCCTTCGTTTCGAACCGTCTCTCCGGGTAATGGGCTATTAAATAGTTGGCCAAGTTCAGTTAAAAGTGACTTATCTTCAGTACGGGTTGTCTTTAAATAAACAGTGTGTATAGCGTCACGTAAGGTGTGCGCTGGCATATCATCAACACAGGTAATTGCTTTAGCCAGTACGTAACTTAAACGCACAATTCGGTTATCGATAGAATAGTGCGGTTGCTGTTTTATTTTAGCGACAAGATCCGTTTGCAATAACGGTAATTTGCTTAAATGTGGTTTAACAAACTGATAGGTGTAGCGATAACGGTTTTTGTAGCGCTCATGTTGTTTTGCATTTAACAATGTTTTTGCAGCAACACAATTAAGTTCGTTAGATATGGTTACACAATGCGATATCGCACTTTGCAGTAATTTTACGCACGCGATACGATTTAAACCGCTTATCTTTGCAAAAATACAAATTAAAATACATTGGCGACTAATCAAATTAGTTGCGTAACTGTACTTTGCGTTATAAACAGCAAGGGTTGCTATCGAAACGTGTTGATTAGCGTGAAATGTTTCTTCAATGCGTGTCGCGGCATCAACAAGTAATGGGTAGGCTGAGCGCCATTGGGTTTTGTCATTATAAACGTTAAATAGTTTGTCTAAACTATCCACGCTCTCCATTAATTGCTGGGCTAAATCCACTCAAATGTTCACTTATTCTTCGTTAATTAACTCTATCATACGCAATTTCTGCGCCAGGACCCCACGCAACGAGTTGTTCATTTTTGAAAAACATCCCTGTGCATTCATCTTTGGTAGTAATACCATCAGAATGTTCATGCTGCGTGCGGTAATAGATAATTTGAAATACGTCGTCACCTTTGCGCTTTGCAAACGTTAAGTCAGGCGAACCTAAATTGTTGAATACTTGGTCTAAAAATACAGGAGAGTCGGCCTTTAATTTACTAAGATACCTTTTATTGAAAGATTCCCTGTCTTGCCAATACATGCCTTGTGGGTCGTCTTTATAAAAGTTGATAATAAGGCCCGCGGCAATCGCATAAATCCCTAACCCTAAGACAATGTATTTCAGAATTTTATTATTCATACTAAGAACTCGGTAAACGTAGTGCCTTCAAACTGAAACCAAGATGAATATCTTGGCGTAAACTTACCAATAGCTTAGCACGAATATAGGCATCATGATTGTCGTTTAACTTGTTGAAAACACGTTTTAACTCATCTGGATAGTCAGTCGCTAAAAGGGCGTCTTCAACTGACGGGAATTGCGTTAATAAATTGACTGCGCCTTGCTTGCCAATTCCACTTACCCCCGGAATATCATTCGTTTTATCGCCGTTGAGTGCCCAAAAATCGGTGAGTTGTGAGGGGGCTAACGAAAATTTTTCAATTACAGACTGAATCGAAATATATTCGCTTTTAAAGTAGTCATACACATGAATGTAGTCGCCAAGTAAAGGTAAAAAACCTTTGTCGGTAGAGACTATTGTTGACGTTACTTTATTGGTAGACGCTTTACTTGCCAGTGTTGCGATTACGTCATCTGCTTCATCGTGCTCAGGAACATAAACCGTTATGCCAAGTTCTGAAAATGCTTGGTAAAGTTTAGGCAGTGCGTCAGCCAACTCATTAGGCATTGGTTTTCGTGATTGTTTGTAATCTGAATAATAGTGATAGCGCCAGCTCGTATCACCATCAAAAACGGCAATAGCATGTGTAGCGTTCGTATTTT
Source organism: Pseudoalteromonas spongiae UST010723-006 (assembly GCF_000238255.3). Taxonomy (NCBI): domain Bacteria; kingdom Pseudomonadati; phylum Pseudomonadota; class Gammaproteobacteria; order Alteromonadales; family Pseudoalteromonadaceae; genus Pseudoalteromonas; species Pseudoalteromonas spongiae. The sequence continues at coordinate 836,495 of NZ_CP011040.1, read as the reverse complement.
TTAACAGTTTTCGCGCCGCATTAACGACCCTAAAATAGGTGTTTTTGGTAGCCAAATTTGCATCATTTCCTGCTTGTTGACTATCAACAGCATAAATTCGCCTTATTAAATTAAGCGCATCAATGAGTAGTAAATGAGTTGCCATGAATACCTTAACGTTAAGAAAAACTAATACGCGTTGTAAATGAACTAAATTATGAACATAAAAAAGGCGCTAATGAAGCGCCATTTTACCTGTTTTTGTCCAGAATATTAAGTTTCTATACGATAGCAGGGGGTATAAACCGCACCAGGTAGTTTCATTCTTCCTTGAGCTACAAATGCAGCGAGCAGCTTATCCATTTTAGTCATTAATTCTTTGTCGCCCGAAAGTGCAAACACACCATGGCGCTTAATTGCTTTAATGCCTTCATCTTTTACGTTACCGGCAACAATGCCAGAAAACGCACGCCTTAAATTAGCGGCGAGTTGCTCTTTGGGTTGGTTTAAACCTAAGTTGAGGTTCGCCATATTTGTGTGAGTCGGCTCGAACGGTAATTGAAATTCAGGTTCAATTTTCAAAGACCAATTATAGTGGTAGGCATCGCCTCGTTCTTTACGGTACTCTCTAACGTTTGCCATATTTTGACTAAAATACTTACCAACCGCTTCAGGGTCATCAATGATCACTTTAAATTTAGAAAGCGCTTCGTCGCCAAGGGTCTCTTTTACAAAGTTAACTAACTCATCAAAATAAGCACGCGACGATTCAGGACCTGTTAACACCACCGGCAGTGCTTGTTTTGCATTATCTGGGTGAAGCAAAATACCCAATAAATAAAGTAATTCTTCGGCTGTACCTGCACCGCCCGGAAAAATAATTATACCGTGCGCAGTTCGAATAAATGCCTCTAAGCGCTTTTCGATATCAGGTAAAATTACCAGCTGATTAACAATTGGATTAGGGGGTTCGGCCGCAATAATACTTGGCTCAGTTAACCCTAAGTAACGGTTTTGCGTAAAACGTTGTTTAGCATGTCCAATTGTGGCGCCTTTCATTGGGCCTTTCATTGCACCTGGTCCACAACCAGTGCATATATTTAAATTACGTAAGCCTAGTTGATAACCCACTTCTTTGGTGTACTTGTATTCAACTTCTTTAATAGAATGACCGCCCCAACACACGATCATGTTGGGATCTTCGCTTGGCTTTAATACCCGAGCATTACGCAACATATCGAATACAACATGGGTAATGTGTGATGAACTCGTAAGGTTTATTTTACCATCTTGATATTTGTCTTTAATAAACACGATGTCGCGAATAACTGCGAGTAAATGTTCGTTAATACCGGTAATAATTTTACCGTCGACAAATGCATGCTGAGGAGGATTAATAAGTTCCACTTTGATACCACGCTCACGACACAGTAAGTTAATATCAAAGTCTTGGTATTTATCGTAAATTTCTACACTAGAGTCGGTATGGCTACCGACATTAAGAACTGCGAGCGAACAATTACGGAATAAGCGATAAAGCTCGCTGGTTGATGAGCGTTTAAGCGCTTCAACTTCTAATTGTGAAAGTAAATCTAACGCGCCTGTTGGATTGATCTGTACTTGCATAGGCGACTCCTTGTACGTCTAAACTATATTTAAATTATGCAAATTATAATAAGCACTTAATTTAAATATAGTTTTTTATCATCACTAAGCAAGCTAATTTTTTAGAACAATGCGGTCACGTCCTGAGTTCTTCGCTTGGTACAAAGCTTCGTCTGCTCGGTCGAAGGCTTCTTGCATTGAATCGCCTTCTTTTAATTGTGTTGCACCAAACGAGATAGTAATGGTTACTGCTTTTTGTTTAAATTTAAATGGAATTGCCTTAACGGAACGCCTTAGTTTTTCGAGTGGTACCGAAATTTGCTCTAACTTGCTATGGGGCATAATAAGTACAAATTCTTCACCACCAAAGCGAGCAATAAAGTCGGTAACACGAATGGCTTTTTTGAGTGCTTTAGCCACTACTTGCAGGGTTTTATCACCAGCGCTATGACCGTAATTATCATTAATTGATTTGAAGTGGTCGATGTCTGCAACAACAATACAGAGATCGTGGTGGTCACGTTTAAAGGTATTGTATTCAAGGGCAAAGCGCTCATCAAATGCGGCGCGATTTGGCAGTTGAGTTAGGCTATCTTGTAAACTCTTGAAACGTTGCTCGGCTAGACGCTCTTGATATTGCTCGGTTTCTTTCTCGAGTTTGTTAACACGCTCGCCCATTTCTTTTAACGTAGTGACCAGCTCTTCGCGTTCTTGTTGTTCTAGCTTTTCTTTATTAGCGAGATCAACCGTTAACGATTCCATTTTCTCAGAAATAAGCTGCTTCAGCGTTGTAATATTTTGCGCTTCATCTACGTCTTGGCTAATAGTGCGCATTTTGTGCTGAATTTGCGCGTTTAGATCTTCCATTTGCGAGTTTATTTGGCTAGAGCGCTTTACTGACTCCATTAAACTCGCTTGCAATAAACTTAGGGTTTCATTGATTGCAAATAAGAACTTTTGTGCAGACGCACGTTCTTGTGAAATTGTTTCAACAATAATTCGAATAATTTCAACGCAACAGTCGAGTAGTACAGGTAAGCTGAATTCCTGTGACACTTTTTGTTTTATTGAATCAATGCGTTTACCACTTTCGCCTTCAAACGCTAACTCACTGAGTAAATTTTGTAACTCTTGCGCAAGCTCTGCTGATTCAGCGATGGCGTCACTGCTGTCTTCCTTGTGCTTTTTCTCTAATACCGCATGGTAAATTTCTACAAGACGCGTTAAAACGGGAATAAACTCGGTAGTTGCTTTTACATTTTCTAAATCACTTGTCAGTAAAATGCGAAGATTGCGACGCAAGTCATCAGGCAACCCTTTTTGGCGCTGAAGTTTTCTGCCAGCGGAATCGACGCTTTGATGTAATGCTTTTAGATTGGTTTCTGCGCGAGTGGCTTGCTCTTTAAATAGTTTCGAGATCTCTTCAAGCAACGGTACTAACTGTTCGTAATCAACACCTTTTTGAATCGTGCTGCGATACTTTGCTAAGCGATTATCCAATTCAAGGTCTAAGCCTTTGCAAACTAATGATAGTTTGGCGATAAACTGGGTTAAATAGTCAACTTGTACTTTATAAGCATGTTCGAGTTGTTTACGCCCTTTGATTGCTGAGTCTAACTTTGTGCGTAGAATACTAACTTGCTGAGACACCGTGATTTTTACCTATTTCTTTTGAGCAGTTGAAGTTTATCTCAATGCGCTGTCAATTTCGAGTCAAAATATGCTTATACTAAAGCATAGTTGCTTTTTAAGAATTTGTTCTTATTAGATTAAATACATAAAATTTAAATAGTTAGCTTAGCTAATGTTGTGATGATTTGGATTAAGGTTTTGAATCTTCTAAGTTATAGCGATTTTGTTGTAAGTAGATTGTTGTTAATTTAATGATAATCATACTTCACAGTTATAATCATTTTGTTACCTCATGGTTACTCAAATTTTCATAACGTTACATATAGAATATAAACAGTAGGCGACTACCTCAGATGCTGGTATTAAAAAGTTAAAATTGCTAGGGTTACGTAATTTTCTACTTTGCTTAATGGTATTATGAAACGTTTTATTCCTGCTTTTCTCCCGTTTGCTACGGCGTCATTATTTTATACAAGTCCGGTATTTGCCAAGGTTGATTATCAATTAACGATTGCACAAGGTGAACATCATTTAGGTAATGTCAGCGCCGAGTTTCCGAGTGGTTCAGAACAATTAATCGTGAAGTTACCATCGTGGCGTACTGGCCGTTATGAATTACTGAATATGGCAAACGGCATTCGTTTATTTAGTGCACAAGACGAAAGCGGGAAAGCGTTAAATTGGCAAAAAATTGATTCTAACTCTTGGCAGATTAGCACCACACCTAATCAAAAAGTAAAAATCAGCTATCAAGTTTACGCAAACGAGTTAGGCATGCGTTCACGTCATATCGATGATAGCCATGCATTTATCGATGCATCAGGCTTTTTTATGTTTTCAGAAGCCTATCGTGACCAAAAGGTGACTGTGGACTTAAACGTACCATCTGATTGGCGCAGTGTATCAGGCATGGATAATGGTGAGCACGCACATCAATTCGTCGCAGATAACTATGATATTCTTGTTGATTCACCCATTGAAACCGGTATTAACAAGCTATTCAAATGGCAAGTAGATGATCGCGACTATGAACTTGTTGTATGGGGTCAGGGTAACTACGATACCGATAAAATGATCACCGACCTTAAAAAGTTAGTTAAAACCGGTTCAGATATTTGGCACGCCTACCCATACAAACGCTACGTATTTATGGTACATGCAACAAGTGGCGCACGAGGTGCGACAGAGCATCTCAACTCAACGATTATCCAACGTCAGCGTGACTCTTTTCGTGAAAGAGATGATTACATCGGATTTATTACCACCGCTTCACACGAATTTGTTCACACTTGGAATGTAAAAGGGTATCGCCCACAAGGCTTAACGCCTTACAACTATACAGACCATAATTACACAGATTTACTTTGGGTAGCGGAAGGCTCAACCAGCTATTTTGACGACTTATTGTTAATTCGTGGTGATATTATTACGTTGAAAGAATACTTTAAGGGGTTGTCTAAAAACATTAATAAACATCTTGCACGTCCTGGTCGTGAAATCCAATCGGCATCTGAAACCAGCTTTGACAAATGGATAAATCAAGGTGGCGACCATGATACTAACTTTTCGACCAATATTTACAGTGAAGGCGCGTTGTTATCGTGGGCGCTAGATGTAAAACTTATTTCAGATAGTAATGGTGATGTCAGTTATCGCGATGTACATCGCGCACTTTATAAAGATTTTGCCTTGCCAAAAGGATTCACTAGCGGTGATGTAAAAGCGATTTTAAAAGCGGTATCGGGCAACGATTACACCGAGTGGTGGCAACAAAATATTGATAGCCCCGCAACGCTTAATTTTGATGACATGCTAAACACTGTTGGCCTTAGGTTTGATTATCCAAAAAGCGTAAGTTTTAAAGCAAGTGCTGATTTAAGTGGTGATTATAAAGATGGCCAAGTATTTATAAATAAAGTTAAGCGCGAAGGAAGCGCATGGAAAGCCGGATTAACCACTAGCGATATTATTGTTGCGATTAACGGCAAACGAATTAGCGAACCATTTGATAAATATCTAAAACGCTTTAAGCCAGGTCAATCAATTGATATCAGTTATTTTAGACGTGACACCTTACATTCAACTAAATTAGTACTGAGTGAAAAAGCGAGTAGCCCTAAGGTGATTAGTTTAGTTAAAAAACCGTCTCGCAAACAAAAAGCATTGTTTAAAGCGTGGTTAGGTGTCGATTACCCTAAGAGCTTATAAGTTACTATTCAGTAGCGTGCTCAAACCGATTTTGAGCACGCTACTTTAATTTTCAATAAACCATTTCTGTTATTATTCATTTCCAATAAACGTACTTAGTAAATAACGTTTTGAAAATTAGTTGTTTACTTTGACCGCATTACACTCAAAAATAACATGACTCAATTACACCCTAAGGAATAGTCGTGTTTAAAAATATACTTAAGCCAGCGTTTTTATTGCTAGTACTTGTCAGTGTTTCAGCTTTTTCAAAGGATTATAGTAGCCTTTATAAAAAGCTCGATAAATCTGTTGTTATTATTTATTCAGACAGCCAAGAAGTAAGAGCGGAAGACGACAAGTTAGTGACCAAAACAGCAAGCAGCTTGGGCTCAGGCACACTGATAAATCAACAAGGCTTGATATTAACCGCGGCGCATGTAGTAAATAGCGCAGATGAACTTACGGTCACGGTAAAAGAACGCGGTACTTACAAAGCGAAAGTATTGGCTAGTTTTGAAGCTGCGGATATTGCATTAATTAAATTGATCAGCAACGAAACAGATTTTCCGTTTGTAAAACTGGGTGATTCAAATAAAGCTGAAATTGGTAATGAGGTGTTTGTTATTGGTACGCCTTATGGGTTAGAACACACATTAACAGTAGGTCACTTCAGTGGTAAACGCATTTATCAGCGACCTGGATTTAATAAAATTGAGTTTATTCAAACAGACGCTGCAATAAACCAAGGCAATTCTGGCGGCCCCTTATTCTTGGAAAATGGTGAATTAATTGGTGTTGTCAGCTATATCCAATCACGCTCTGGTGGTAACGAAGGTCTCGGTTTTGCAGCTAGCACTGCAATGGTTAAAGATATTTTAATCGCGCAACCTATGGTGTGGTTTGGTTTTGAATACACATTTTTAACACCGGTAATGGCTGCAGCGTTAAACATTCCGCAACGGGCAGGGTTGTTGGTTGAAAAAGTAACAACGCAAAGTTTTGCGGAAAAACTCGGGCTTAAAGGCGGAATAGTGCCAGCAATTGTTGATAACAACCCGATTATCTTAGGCGGTGATGTTGTTCTATCGATTGGTCCGCATATGTTAACGGGTGAAGAGCAAAATTATCTTAATATTCTAAATTACATGCGTTCACTGAAAGGTGGCGATAAAGTAACGTTTAAAGTGTTGCGCTTAGGTCATGAAATAGAACTTGACGCAGCGTTACCAAATTTGAAAATTAAACTTAAGTAAAACATTAAGCTCAAAGTAAAAAATAAAATTAGCACCTTAGTATCGTAAAGGTGCTAATTATTACTTTAATTAACAAGCTGATATCGAACGCGCTACAAATAAAAAAGAATATTTAACCCTTTCTTTTCAGGTAGTTTATAATTATGATAACGTCACATTAAAAGGAGTTTAATAATGGCAAAATCACAAGGCAAAGGATCTGTTCATAAAGACATCATATTGTACTTTATTCTTGTACTAGCGATCGCCGCAATTCCAATCTTATATTTTCAATTTATTCAGTAAGCGATATCAACACGCACAGTATTTGACTGTAGATAAACGATTCTCACCGTTGACCCTTTACTAAATTGCATTTGGTTATCGTAATCTTGTATTACCATAACGCGTTGTTTATCTTCAGTTAAAATCATCATTTCGATCAGCTTTAAAGTGCGCTGTCGGTAATCCGGAACATTATTTTTAGCAATCGACGCGCCAATGATTGAGCCCAGTATGGTTGCGGCAACTTGACCGCTGCCATCACCAAATTGATTACCAATAACACCGCCAATGAGTGCTCCACCAAAGTGTTTCCAACCAGCTGATTTATCGCGGATTAATTCGGTATCAGTAATATGACGAAGTGTTTCCACTTTGCCATAAACCACTTTTTCTACCGGAACCGCTTTATTACGTTCATAACCAACCGTTTGAAAACTGAATATAGCTAAAACGAGTGTCGAAATTATGACAACAATGCGCATATTCATAGCATTACCAACCTACACGTTTTTTCTCACGATTTTTACGTATCTCTGTTTCATCAGCCCATTCAACTAAGCCTGTTTTAAGGTCCATTAATCGCATGGTGAATTTGTAATAAACATCTTGTTTGTCTTTGTTGAACTTTACAATGCTTGAAAGGTTGCCATATAGCATATATTCAGCGCCAACATGCTGTCCAAAAGCAATCGCCTTACTTTGATCCACCATGCCACCATCTTGCTGAAACGTTAATTGCTCACGGGCTGCTTCAACACGCGCCATATCAACAAAACGCACGCTCCCTGAGCGTAATAGTTTAGTCGAGATAGAGTCTGTAATTGATTCTGTATCTATGTGTTCGCTGGTTTTGTTCTTGATACGTTCAACGAAAAAGATAGGCCTGCCATTTTGACTAAACTCTTTCATTGCAGCTGAAACTAATAGCGAATCCGTCATTTCTGCGGCGACTTTTTGCAAGTCGGTTGAACCAAAACCAATGTCGACGGTTTCAACTTCTGTTGCATCGCCGTATGTCACCACTTCTCGGTTTGCACACCCACTAATCGCTAACGTTGTTAATAGGCTTAATGTAAGTAAACTGTTTTTCATAGTAATTCCTTAATATTTTTCGCACAGAGGTTATGTACTAAAAACGATAAATTGTTTCGTTAATTTCGCGTACATACAAACGAAATTTCACAACGTCTTTTGTTGGCGCAATCGCACCTAAATTTACAACTTGATAACCATGAAGCGGTAATGACTTCCACGGCTCTTTACCTTGCTCAATTACAAAACCGTCTTTATCAAACCAATTAAAATGGTATTGAAGGTTTTGCGTTTTGTTATAGTTGCTGGTTAATTCTAAATTTACGTCAAGCAAGCCATTGGTTGTACGCGTGAGTACATTTGAAATGACTAATCGTTTTGCAAGTGTCGGGTTATCAACTTTTAAATGCGCCTGCCAATTATCGTTTGCTGTGATCTGTTCGGTTCCTGTGCCTGATGTGACGGGTTTACCGGCACAACCTTGTAACAACGCAAAGAAAATTACAATGCCAACTATGTTTTTCATTTTAATCACCTATATTGTATAAACCGTTGTGTTTAGCGTCGAACCAAGGTTAACGACCTTAATCAAAACGGGCTTGTTACCATCTGTTGAAAATGAAACGGGATGTGTTATCCCATTTAAATTAATCGAAAGCGTATGCTCACCGGTTGTAAGATACGTTTTTGCAATTTGATAATTATTCGCAAGCGTTAACCACGAGCGAGTATCTGCACGCTCGCTCGCAAGGTTGTAAAGTGTTGCGATTATATTGCCAACATCACCGCCATTGCGCGCGGCGCTTTTTCTAAATTGCTCTTTTGCGATTAGCCGTGTTATTTGCCTTGCAACAATGCCAGGCATACGCTCCTTTAAATCTTTTGCCGCAAGGGCTGACAATTTAACGATTGTTTCGCTTTGTAATGTTTGTTCACCAATATTAATAGATAGAGGTGCTGCGTGTTCATGGTTATTTGCATAACTTGGTAATGCAACACTATAAAAACGAATATCATCGCGGGATGTAAATATTGGCAAATCGATACGAGCTTCTGTTTTTTCAGGAATTAAGCCTTGCTCTATTAACACAAGCACTGGCACTTGGTTATTCTTTGTTTGGGGCAAATCAGCATTAAATCGTGCTTTGAAATAGTTATATTCGTCATCAAAGCCAAGGTACTTAGCTAAACGCAAAATATCTTGCTGTAAATAGGTGTTTTCAGAATATATATCGATTGCACGTTTGTAATCGATATAAGCGGCATTGTATTCACCCGTAGCTTCGTATAAAAACCCTGACAAATAAAACGTAAACGCATTTTGAAAGCCATTTTTAACCGAACCAATCATATCGTCCATAGTTGGATAGCGGCTGTATAGATCGTTTAAGTCTAACGATGTATTTGCTACTGCTTTTTCTAATTCGTCTTGGTTTTTCTTAAGTGCTTGTAGCTGTACTAAATTAGCGCGTCGAACTTCTACTAATGCACCTTCTATATTATTTAAAGCGACATAGTTGAGCGATTGCAGGGTGTGCACCATAGTCTGTTCAAAATAGGGGACGCGGTAGTCTCTTACATTGTCATTAGTTAAAAACGACGCCGTTGTTTGCAGTCCTTCACTGATTTCAATATTTGCTGCAAAATTTTGTTTATCAATCTGATACAGGGCATTTTCGAATGCAACTTTGCTGTCTGTGTAATTTTCAGAGAGTTGTGACACCCTTGCATTTTCAAGCTGACCTAGCGTATTAGATACGTTGTTTGCTGAATGTGTTGGTAGCAAACTCGCGGCTTGTTGCATATTTGCGCTCTGTAATGCGTTACGCGTAGGGGTGAGTTGTTCAGTGTAGTTTGAAAATAGCTGTCCGCTGGTTATGCTGCTGCAAGCAGACAAAAACACCAGTGCACATGTAATAATTAAAGCTTGAAATACTAAACGCAAATTTCACCTAACAGCCATAGTCATTAAATTTAATTCATATACAGTATGAGCGTCTAAATAGTTTATTTCACGTTTTATGTTGTTGAAATTTGTAAGTGATTAATAACAAAAAAGCCATGCAATGCATGGCTTTTTGTGGAGCTAACCTTAATTAGTTAAACGTTGGCATCGAACGCTCATCTCTTCTTGGTCTGCTTTTCTTTTTAAATGTTTTAATAGAGCGATCGTCGTTGCTACGCTCACGTTTACGAGGTGGACGCTTACCACGATTTTCAGAATCATATTGACCCGTTGCACCTTCAACAATGCTTGGGTTGATTTTATGGCGGCGAATTGTCACGTTCTTTAATTTTTCAAAACCTTGGCTAGGCAACGTTTTTGGTAATTCAACGTGACAGTGGTTATCAAACAGTTTGATATTACCGATTTCACGAGAATTAATACGTACTTCATTAGCAATTGCGCCAACGATGTCACTTGGTTTAACACCTTGTGCACGACCAACTGCAAATTTATAGGTAGCAAAATCACCTGGATTACGACGTTCACGACCGCCTTCACGACGACCATCTCTGCCACCGCGCTCACGGCCACCTTCACGACGACCATCACGTGCGCCACGCTTATCTACCGGATCCGCTTGTGGGAATAGTGGTAGTTTTTGCTGTAGTTGATACAACATTGCAGCTGCTAATTGTTCCGTTGTAATTTCACTTTCTTCAGTGAACCTTGCAAGTACCTCAGTGTATTTTTCAAGGTTCGGGCTTGCTGCAACGCTTAGTAGCTTTTCTTTTGTTTTTTCAATGCGGTGCTTGCTTAATTGGCTTGCATCAGGCATTTCAAATGGCGTAATTTGACCTTCAGTTGCACGCTCTAAACGGTTAAGAAGGCGCATTTCACGGTGTGATGCAAATAAAATAGCTTCACCTTCACGACCAGCACGACCAGTACGACCGATACGATGAACATATGATTCACTATCAAATGGTAAGTCGTAGTTAATTACGTGGCTGATACGTGGTACGTCAAGACCACGCGCTACAACATCGGTTGCAATAAGAATGTGAATACGACCATTTTTAAGTTGGTCAACGATGCGTTCACGGTCTTGCTGCTGCATATCACCATTTAGTGCTGCTGCCTTAAAGCCTTTGTTAACAAGGTGCTCTGCTAGCGTTAGGGTGTCGTTACGAGTACGTACGAAAACAATCATTGCATCGTAATCAACAACTTCTGCAATACGCTCTAGACCCGCTGTTTTACCAATAGCACCTACACGCCATGCACGTTGTGTGATGTTAGCTTTTGCTTGTTTTTCAACAGCAATTTTAACGTGAACAGGATCAGTTAAGAACTGAGACGTAATTTTCTTGATAGGTGCTGGCATAGTTGCAGAGAAGAACGCCATCTGCGTATCTTCTGGCACATGGTCTAAGATCCATTCAATATCGTCTAGGAAGCCCATGTTAAGCATTTCGTCTGCTTCATCTAATACACATGCTTTTAGGTTGTCTAGGTTTAAACGACCTTTTTCAATGTGATCCATCATACGACCTGGTGTACCAACAACAATTTGTGGGCCACGTTTTAGGTCGCGGTTTTGGATAGTATAAGATTGACCACCGTAAACAGTCGCAATATTTAAACCGCGAATGTTTTTAGCGAAATCTGTAATTGCTTCTGCTACCTGAATAGCAAGCTCACGTGTAGGACATACCACTAACATTTGTGGTGCGTTTAGGTTTGCATCTAGGCGTGCTAGTAGTGGTAAACCAAATGCTGCAGTTTTACCAGTACCTGTTTGCGCTTCACCTAGTACATCTTTACCTGCTAATAATGCTGGAATTGACTGTTGTTGGATTGGAGTTGGCTCTACAAAACCGAGTTCTGTAATTGCACTTAGAATAGGGGTAGGAAGGTTTAGTTCTTCGAATAAAATTTTGTCGTTTGACATCTACTACTCAACTTTTTTGCGGCTTTCGCCTAAATAAGATACACGGAGGTAGAGGCCAAAATGTAGAAATATACATGGCAGCATATAGCACCCAAATAGCGTTAGCTATTTTAGTTATGTTTGGTCTTTACCTCGTCACACAGTTAACGCGTAATTTAGCGTTCATTCCGACGATTGGCTGATAAAGTCCCAAAACACAGCGCTTGCCGGAGTTGGAGCACTATACAGCAATATACTGCCAATGCAAGTAATTTAACGGTTTCGCGTTGATTTTTTAAAATTGATCAGTTTATTATTTAACCACCCATTACTGTTAACAGCTTCTTTATTAGGACATTTTATCTTATAGGCTATACCCGTCCACGAGCTTTTAGTTGCGAGATTTTTAATAAAGGATTTACCGTTTTGTGCGTATGATTTTCCATTGTTATATTTTAATGTTAGGTGCTCAGCGGCACGTTTCGCTGAATGGGAAACGCCATTACGTATAAACGAACAATCGCTTTGTTTTATCTCGTTTATTAAAAATTTTACCTCAAGCGGCATTGCTCCGTGCGCAAACGTAGACAAACATAATAGTAATGTACTTAGTTTAATGCTTATTTTAGAGCTCATTGAATTCTAGCTCCGCAACAACAAAGGCATGATCCGATAAAGCGCCTTCAACATTGTAATATGACTTAAAAGTAAAGTGTTGCGAGACCATTATCCAATCGAGTCTTTTTGCGCCAAAGGTGTTGAGTTCATTAGACTGTGCGTTATAAATACGTAAGCCATAGCTATCTGATAAGGTTTTAACGATTGAATTTTGCCACCGCCAATCGGTATTAAAGTCGCCCATAATTATAATAGGGGCGTTCAAATCTTTGAGTTTGGTAAGAAGTTCCTTTATTTGCTTATTACGTACTGATGCTCTCGAGAAATCTAAATGCAAAGAAACCACAATGATATCTTGAGCTTGCTTATTTAAATTAACCTTAGCGTAACTAAAGCCCTTATTAGTTGTAGGCCAACTTGGGGCAAACGTTATGCCATCACAATTGATAAGCGGAAGTTTAGAAAAAAGCGCGGTTCCATAGTCTCCCCACCAGGCATTTACATGACTCGTAGCGACGTAATTTTGAAAATTTGTTCGTTTTAATAAGTAATCCACATGACTAAATTGACCACTCCACCAAGAGGCTTTGTCTATTTCTTGAAATGCAACAATATCGGGATTGATTTGATTCACCTTTGTCGCAATCGCGTTTAAATTTGTTTTAATCTGCTCAATTGAGCTGGTTATCTGAGAGAAATTGGTACCGCGCCCGTGGGCGATGTTGGCGCTCATTACCGTAACTGTATTTTTCTGAGTATGTGAGGCAGAGCGAGTGTTATCACAATAACTACTGGCTGCAACATTTAAACACCAGACGCTTATCATCAAAATGGTTAACTTAAATACTTTTTGCAAATTGGTCACCTTTAGCTTGCTAATTTCATCGTTAATATGAAAACAGCTTGTTAATGATGTGAGCTTAATGATTACTGAGTTAGTTTAATTTGTAGACAGTTTGGTTTTAGCTATATTCTCCATTGTTAAACTAAATTTAGCGTATATAATTCGCTCAAAATTCATTTAGGAGCTATATTATGCTTAAGTTAATTTCAGTACTTACTCTCACTATGTCGTCATTTGCCTTTGCAAGCAAAGATGTTTCTAAAGATACATTCTATACTTCTGTATGTAATGTAGCCAAAACGAATGGATTTCAAGCTGCTAAAGCATTTGCAAAAGAGCAGGGCGTATTTATCAGTGAACATTATTCAGATATCGCGTGTAATGGCGTTTCACTTAAAACCTTTGCGAAAACGCAAAAAGAAAATCAAAACTCATCGCAAGAGTTTAATTTAGTAGATGATAGTGACGCGACGCAATTATGTGCAAAAGCGGCAAAGCTTGGTGTTAAAGCGGTTGAGAAGCGAAGCAAGAATGTTAAAGCACTTACGTGTAATGGCATGCCAGTCACTGAGTTTGTGAAAAGCATTAATACTGCAAGCTAAAGTAAAATTGTATTTAATTAAAAAAGGTGTGATTTTTAATCACACCTTTTTTTGTATTAATTCGCTAAGAACTCAGCGCGAGTATTGCTATTGGTTTTGAAATCGCCACCTAATGCAGTGGTTGATGTTTCAGACGTGGCATCCATTACACCACGGCTTTTAACACAATAATGAGTTGCGTTAATTGATACTGCGACATTGTCAGTTTCAAGCAGAGCTTGTAAAGCAATGAGTATTTGCTGTGTTAGTCGCTCTTGTACTTGAGGGCGCTTTGCAAAAAAGCGCACAATACGATTGATTTTAGACAGACCGATGATCTTTTCATTTGGAATATAAGCGACCTTGGCGTAACCATCGATGGTAACAAAATGATGCTCACAGGTACTCGTTAGTGAAATGCTATTCACTTTAACCATTTCATCTACTTGCATTTTATTTTCAATTAACGCAATTTTTGGAAAGGTTTCGTAATCAAGCCCCGAAAAAATCTCATGCACATACATTTTTGCAATGCGATGTGGCGTTTCGGCTAGGCTATCATCATTAAGATCAAGCCCAAGTGTATCAACAACTTCTGTAAATAAGCCTTTTAGTTTGTCATATTTTTGTTCTGAACTAAGGCCTACGTCTTTGAGAGGTGTTTCTAACCCCTTAGCAATAAGCGCTTCTTTTACAAGAGTGGCTTCTTTGGAAATCATGTTACTTCCTAAATATGGCTGAACGATAGCCAGTGACCTCAATCAATAGTAATTGAGATGATTAACGACGCATTTAAAGGAGTATATTGTAGAGATTTTGCCGAAATTCACAATCATAAAAACGAATTCTATATTTCAAAACAACTACTTTGCGCAATTTATGCACTGGTAGTTATTTGGCAATACGCTATTAACACTTCATAAATAGTTTATTTTCTAATACCTATATCTAATTTACACACGCAAATGTATTTAACGCTAAAACTAGTAAAGTGAAAATAAGTAGGGTAGTTTTGTAGAATCTATGAATAAATAGTCAGTGCTTATTATGAAATTACTTGCGTTACTCTCTGTAGTAATTCTGTTTGTTTTGTTACTCAATCTCTTTGGAAAATTCTTAGCTAAGAAAGCGGGTAAAAATAAATAGGAATTTAAATTCGCTTCTTGGTAGAATAACTTCACGATTAGTAAAGAAGTACATACTATGGATTTAGTTCAGTCCCTTTTTAATTATGCTTGGCAGATTGTTGTTTACTTATTTTTGCTTTGGCTCGTTTATTATTTCTTTACTAATACCTCACGTACCACCAAAGTGTCTGTCACAATCGCATCAGCAATTATCATTACAGTAGGCGTAAGCACCGGCATGTTAGAAAGCCAATTCAACAATATTGATGCTGCGTCTGAGCAACACATTAAGCATATCAAAGCGATCCAAGAAACTTACGACTCTTAGCTATCACTTCCGTTTGAGTTATCAGCAAAGCTTTTTAAAGTTTTATACAACACATTCTTATCAATTGGTTTAGCAATGTGGCTGTTAAACCCGATGTGGTGATAGTTTAATACATCGTTTTTCATCACATTTGCCGTTATAGCAATTATTGGAATGTCACCATTTTCGCCTCTAATACGACGACAAGCTTCCATGCCATCCATTTTGGGCATTTGAATATCCATTAAAATTAAATCGGGTGAGAATTCAGTGAATTGTTCAACCGCCTCAGCACCATCAGTGACAAAGTGAAGAGAAGCATTAGTTGCCTCCATCATAGCTTTGATAATAACGGTGTTAAGCGCGTTATCTTCCGCTACTAAAATTGATAGATGCTTTAAATCGGGTGGGGTAATTGTTTGTTCTTCGCTCACCAGCGTGTTTTTATCGCTTTGCGGTAATGGTAAAAACACAGATACCTGCGTACCTTGGTTAATACCACTGGTTGCAGTAATTTTTCCACCCATTAAGGTAACAAGGTTTTTTGTGATTGCCATTCCTAAACCAGTGCCACCAAACTTGCGGGTGATACTTGAATCGGCTTGGGTAAATCGTTCAAAAAGTTGAAATAATGCCTCTTCACTCATACCGATGCCTGTATCGGTTACCACAAAATTTATTCCATCAATATCATTTAATTGTTTGCGGCAAACAGACACAGTTACACCACCAGTTTCAGTAAATTTGACTGCATTTGACGTTAAATTAAGTAAAATTTGCCCGACACGAACCGGATCACCAACCCACAAATCACTCATGTTGTTGTCTTTTTCTATGGCAAATGAAATGCGTTTATCACTAGCTAGCGGCAAAACATTAGATGATAAACCTTCTAAAACTTCACCTAATGAAAAATCAACCTGTTCTATATCAATTCGATTTGCTTCAATTTTGGAGAAATCCAAAATATCGTTAATGATTGTCAATAAAGCTCTACACGAAAATAATGCCTTTGAGGCTAAGTCGATATTTTTAACTTGTTTTAAATTACCTTGAAGTAATTGCAACGCTCCCATAATGCCGTTTAACGGTGTTCTAATTTCATGACTCATATTTGCAAGAAAATCAGATTTTACGCGCGCGCCTTCCAAAGCTTTGTTTGTTAACTCGTGTTCTTTTTTGTTTGCTGATATTAACTTAATAAAATAAATTGCGAATAAACAAAGAAAAATAACAATACTGGCAATATGAACGCTATACGCAACAGAAAAGTGGTTGTTAATTAATTTTCCTTCTTTTGTTAAACGAGAATTTAGTTGACTATCAAATTGTGCAAGCGCTTTAAGCGCGGGTAAATCATCCACTTTAACAACAGCATCAATTTGTTCACTGCTTTTACCTTGGCCAATCATGACTAAAACAACATTTAACTTTTGTTCGTAAGCGGTAACCGTTTTGCTTATAACCTTAATTGACTCAGGTGTATATTGATTAAACTCCTTAAGCTTCTCCAAGGTCAATTTTATGTCTTGTAGATTTTGATTAAGTAATGGCTCATATCGTTCAATGTCTTTACGTAACACCAAGTTCTTAAAATCATGTATGAACCCGCCATATCCCATTTTTTGTATAAGCGTGTCATGTAATGAGTATACTTGCTGTGCATCAGTTGAATACAAGCGCCATTGTTTATCAACCTGGCTATAAAAGTACAGTGAGACGAATGTAAGCGCGATACCAGTTACAATAACCGCGATTGTGTATACGCTAAGTAGATGACGTTGTTTTTTAAAGTCACTCATGTAAAACGTAATTTATAAAATAATTTGTTCTTTATATAGTTAAGAACTTAATTCGAAAATTGCACTAAAGAATTGATATAGCGAAACACATTAAAGCTTATAATGCACGTTATGTTAAATTGCGTGTTTTGCGTCATAAATGTGTCTAACTTCTTCCTGTCGTCTGGTGATTCTCGCGAGAACTCAGAATAACGCTCTATTCTGAGTTAATCAGTTTATTCTAAGGTGTAAGATTAATGTTGCAGTTTTTAATGCATAGAAAATATATTAACTAATAAATGGATCGTAGAATCGTGTATTCATATAAATTAGTACGAACTACGATCCAGCTTCAAATTAAGGATGGAGTTACTTTAAACTTTGTTATTTTAACTTTATAACGTTGTCTAAATGATATGGACCTACACCATATTCATCGTTGTTTAAATCATCTAACACCATCGAAGTACAGAAAATCAGTTGAAAATCACCTTCAATTTGGGAAAACAACTCTATAATCTTTTTCTGGAATTGATGGCTTCGAAAAGGTTTCATTCCTCCATTCTCGATAGAATCTAGCATTAGAAATCTAGGCAATCGATAAGCATTGTCTTGAAGAGACCTTAACAGTGTAGAAATGTGGAAAGTATTTTTCTTGATAAAGTTAGAGCTGGCTGAGAACTTTACTCTGCCATCTAAGAGTAATCTATCTTTAGCAAAGTCGATCTCTACATCATTTACACCAGACGAAAGAAAGCTTTCTTCGTAAGGTGAACCATCTTCTCTTTTCTCGCTATTTAATATGTTTACAATAGATTTTGATAATCCGTTGTATACATTATTTGAACGTCTTTGATTGGAAAGAGTTGCGTCTTCAATCTTCTGTTTAATTTCTGCAATTTTTTCTATTAGAGCAGTTTTTCTTGATTTCTTGGCATCTAAGCTTTTAATGATATTGATTTTATTCTTAGAGTTCTCATTTTGAGCTTCTAGAAACCCAATCTTCCTCGCATTATCTTCTCTTTGGCTTTGAGTAAGATCTACTACTTTTGCAACTTCAACAAGCCTGCTTTGTGCTTCTTTAAGCTCTCCCACAGTAATTTCAATTATCGCCTCAAGACCTTCTTTTTGGTCTAGATAATTTGTCATAACAGTTGAGTTACTCTTTATTTGAAAATTTAATTCAGTCAAAAGCTCTAAATAATTATCACTCTCTTCTTCTTTTAGTTCACATTTGCACAATGAACAATGTCCCTGTTCTACAGGTTCTACTTTCTCAAGGCACACTGGGCATTTATCAAAGCTAATTTCGCCAAGTGAGTTATATAATGCTTGTGACTCAAGAAGGGTTTTCTTCCTAAACTCAAGTGATTCCGAGTAAAGCTCACAATCAACAATTTCGCCAACTACCGTCCCTAAATCATCTTTGAAACTTTTCAACTTCCTAGAAATCAAGTTGATTTCATCTTCAACTCTTTTGTATTTTCTAGCTCTCTCTTTTTCTAAATTATCATTAGATACTGATTCAAATTTTTGCTCTCTTAGTAATACAATTTCCTCATTGTTTTTTACAATTTCAGTTTGCATACTCTCAAGGGTCAAACCAGAATCTTTCCCTAATATTTTATAAATAGCTGATAATTCAGATTTAATTGATTCAAACTCACGATCTGCCATTAAAAGTTCTTGTCTAAGCTGATGCGTATCTAGGTTATCTAAACCTAATAGGAACTCAGCAACAGCAATTCTCATTGTATCGCTATCAGCTCGTTTATTATCTTCAGCTCTAAAAAGTTTGAACGATGAAGTTTCCTGATCTGCGTATAGAAATCGTAATAACTGATGCATCGTGAGATTGGCATATTCTTCAGATTTTGATGACTCCCAGCCTAGTAGCTCAAACATACACTCTGAAAATGAAGCTCTTTTCTCGGTTCTCCTAGGGCCAAAATGTTTCCAGCCCAACACAGATTCGAGTGCAGCATTCATGTCATTAGAGAACATAGAAATATCAGGAATTTTCCCAACTTCAATCGCTCGCTTTAAGGTAAATGTTTTTCCATTTATATTTAACTGGCAAATAACGCTGTCACACTTATCCGCAGGATGTAGCCATTGATTAGCTTTGATCTCCCCACCTAATACATAGAAAATCAATTCTAAAATTGTTGTTTTCCCGACTGAGTGTTCACCTCTGATAACATTTATACCTTTGTGAAACTCTTCGTCATATACGAAGCGTCCTAGCTTCTCAACAACTAATCGCTCAATATAGAAATTTGACTTAATCATATTTGTATTCCATTAATCCACTACGAGCTTTTAATCCATTATTTCCAGACAACTGTACCTTTGGTAGCTCATTAACTAATAGCTTAAAAATGTCTGTTTTACTGAAAGAATCTTCTTCAAATGTTTTAACTAGCAAATTCGGAAGTTTTGTATCTATTAAACAAACATTGTTGTTAGTAACTGTGACCAATCCTCTATATTGAAGATTTGCTAATGCCACTTTTTGAAGAGATTTTAATTCGAAAAATAAAGCCCTAGAATTTGGAGTTACTTCGAATGGGTTCTTAATCCCTGAAATAAGCGACTTATAACGATGTAAAGGGGACGGCAGCTTTTTCATTTCATTTAGTAGATGAGGGTAAACGTAGTAAAAATCTACAAAGCTCAAAAGTGTTTTATCACACTGAAAGTTTGGAAATGACCGTAATAAATTTAGATATCTATAAGCACAGTGATGAGCATCATAGCTAGGATGGTACATGATCATTAGATCCACTCCACATGACACTTTTCTGTTAAAAAATATAGCATCCCTTCAACTAACTCACTGCTCATCATGCCACCCGCCATTGAGACTTCCTGCGATAAAGGCTCCAAAATTGTTGAATTAATAGCGCTGGCAATGATGACTTCGTCACATTGTTTTTGTAATAGCGGGAGTATATGTGCCTTAAATCGAGTTAAAATCAAACTCAAAACATGATCAAATATAATTTGATATGACTTAACATGCTGAAGTTTAGTGATCATTTTGGCTGCTTTTTGGCTTGAAATTAATGCGCCATCGTAATAATGCGCTCTATTCGCCAATCTTAGCTTATTTTCTAACCCTATTACTTTTCGGTTAGCTTTAGCGGTGATTTTTTCTTGTAGTTGCTCCAAAAAAAACTCGTATTCAGGAGAGTCCTCCCTCAATTTCTCATGGGTTGCAATTAATTCTTTTAAAGCTGCTGCACTAACATCAATATTAAAATTTGGCAGTTTTACTACAGTGCTTCCAACATTTAAGTCACCAGCCACTTCATTATTATTTATTTCGTTATTATGGACTGAACTTACCATTGCTAAATCCTGCTATCGGCATTAACCGATGTTCAAATCACCCTTAACTTTGTTTTTATTAATTTTATTATTCTTGATATCTGCTACTTTATATTTTTGGCCAATGTTTAAAGAGGATTCAACTTCATTTTCTTCAATTTCATTATCGAGAATTTGAGGTTTATTAGAGGAATCATTCTTTGGCATCGTCACGCGATAACAAACAAAAATGCAAAATAAGAAAACAATCGCCAAGAAAACGATATTCAGAAGAAGGTTATTTTGAAGTAGTTGAGATTCTGCCAGATAATTATTTGTTAAATTGTAAAATACATAAGTAACAATTACCGATGGTCCACCAACTTTTAATGCTCTATTCCAATCCATAGAAAAATTCCAAAACTAAAATATATATTTTTCAGATACTAACAAATAAAGTTTTCAATGCATAGAAAAGAAAACTAAAACAACCGACTACCACCTTCAGCAGAAGGATAAGTGGCTTCATAAACCTCAAATAACTTCTTGCGACTTACATGAGTGTAAAGTTGCGTAGTGAGGATGCTTGCATGACCTAGCATTTCTTGGATATGGCGAATATCAGCGCCATTATCGAGCTGTGTTGTGAGGATAAAGATGGCACGCACCAGTACGGTCAGACTTCCTCATTTCACATACTGTGATGCCATATCAGACAACTTACCCGGCACATTGCATTTACCATTGTTGGCTAGGAGTAGAGACTTGCCAGATCTAATACATGCAAAAATAAGTCTGATCTTACTAATGTAGAATGCTAGCCAATCACATCCTCGCTGGCTAATTTGTACCAAACACTCTTGTTTACCTTAACCATGATTGCGAACCAATTTGGAATTAAAGATAAAGTTAATACAGAAGAAAATAACCATTAAATTGATAACAATTTTAGGCTTATCAAGCTTCATAGATCATATAGCTTTTCATTAGAATATTGCTTTTTTCGTAATTTAATTACATTTTTTTGAAAAAAATTACATCGATTAAAATCAATGATTTGGAAAAGTGTCAAAAAATATCAAATTGTGTCAAAAACAATTTTAATTATAAAAACACACCTCTTTTCATTAATTTATGCCCTCTCCTTTAAAAATGACAGTTTATATAATTATAGTTATATTATGTTATTGAAAAATAACAGTATTTGATCAACCTAAAATCTTTGCTATTACTATATTACATTCAAATTTTAAATGAATATGAAATGAGCAAAGTAAAAGATTTAAAACTTCCTTTTGCAAAAGAACCCACGAGGTCATCTTGGTGGGCAAATATCAGTTTTCTTCCAAATATTAAATCGGACGGTTCGGATATGCTTAGGGTTGAAAGTTCACTTGAAGCTTTGTTAGTTATGAAGTTACTAATGGATCCAAAAGTAAAGTATGTAACAAGCGCTTGTAACTCTAAATATATTCAAAGCTTAGGTCGTCGTTATACCGATGATATTCAATACACTTATTCTGATGATGTATTACATCTTGTTGAGGTAAAACAGTCTTTAAAATTAATGGACGAAGATCTTAAGGAAAAAATTAAATTAATAACTTACGAATTAACAAGTAAAAACAGCGTATATGAAGTCATGACCGAACACGATATTTGCCCTGGCGAGGCTGCTTCAAATATCCTGAGATTTTTTAGACATTTCTACTGTAGCTACTCAAGTGAAGAATTAGAAAAAGTTGAAAAAATAGCGTTGTTACTTGATTCAGGCTCAGGTATCTCACTCAAAAACTTAATCGACTATTTAATATCTAAAAAAGTTTCATATCCTGCCCAAAAGGTGTGGCATTTACTCGCACACAAACGGTTGTCGGTAGAGGATGAATCAAAATACATTAACAGTAACACGCTTATATGGGCTTGATTATGTACAAGATAAATAATGAGTTTCTAATCAATAATGAAATTGTGAAGGTTACCTACTCAAGCTATGGCTACACTGTATTTAAATATAAAAAGGATGGTGTTGAGAAAGGCTATGACAATTATCAATTACATAGGCTTCACAAAAAAGGCTTATTCAAACCAGTTTTGAGAAAAGAAATTGATGAAGAATCTTTAAAAGCATCATTCACATTTCTTCCTGAAAACCAAAAAAATGAACTTAGAATAAAAATAGCTCTAGTAAACCAATTTATTGCCTCGCCGGTAAAAGCAGGAGAAGAAGCTAATAAAATAATACTAGATACACTTTTACTTTTGGGGGTTAGAACGCGTTTTGCTGAATCTACCGTTCGTGGCTGGGTTACTAGGTTCAAAAAAAGCGAGGGGAACATACTCTCACTTTTGGATGGCCGAAGAAAAAAGCCTAATTTCTGAGATGAAAAATGACTATCGAACATACGCACAAACAACTTTTACTTGAGCAACAACAAATGTTGTTCAAAAAAATTGTCCAAAAGTATATAGCAGTCAAACACCCATTAAATAGAACGCAAGCTCATAAAAGACTGGAAAAGTTACACAATAAGCTTGGTTATGATGGCGAGCCGATTGGATACTCGACTTTTTGTCGTTGGTTGAATGAAACTTATGATTCAGCATATATCGCGCAAAGACAAGATGGTCGTGTCGCTGGTAAAAGAGCTAGGCAAACAAAACTGAAGTCTAATGAAATGTTCGCGTTTATGGCAAACGTGCAAGTAGATTGTCTTCATGCCCCTATATTTTTTATCGATTCTTATTCATACAAACCTCTAGATAATGTTCCGATAGAATACTTTTCTCATGAGCAAGTCACTACTTGTCTCCTTGCAAATACTACAAATTTTGAGTCTGGTTCTGAACGGCGAGATTATTTAATTGAACACTTTAAATCCATGTTTTTGAGTAAACCGGATTTACATATTGATGTTGGTTATCCTAAGCCTTGGTATCCTTGTGGCTTGGTCATATCAATTAAGCTTGATGGTGCTAGTGCAAATAAATCAAATGATGTTCATCAATTCCTAGCTAGGTGGTTTACGATTGCGCATATGGCTAAAACGCAACACGGAGAGCAAAAAGGTAGTGTAGAGAGCTTCAATGACTGGTTTAAAGATAATGTTTTAAATGGTTTACCTGGCAGTTTTAATGACAAGCTACCTATTCATTTGAGAGACACTATTAACGCAAGAGCTAATGCGGCTTTAACAATCCGTGAATACCACATAATTAAAACAAGAATACTGTTAGACTATTTATATAGTAAGCACAAAGACAGTAAAACAGGACAAACTTTTTCACGTGAAGAGGAATGGATTAATCAATGTAGTTACAACCCTCCCCCCTATGTTGAAGATGTAGACGAGCTTTGCCTTTTCGGTGGTGTTAAAGAGCACCGTACAATAAACGCTAACGAAGGTATAACAATTATTCGTAACGGTATTGCTTATTGGTACAACGATACTGAACTTCAAACGTTGCGTAGATACCTTAGTCGTTCTATGGGAAAAAAATTCAGCGGTGAAGTAAGCGTTACCTATTCAATAATAAACGAATACTTTATTTGGGTGCTCAACCCAAAAACTAAAGCGATGCTCAAAATACCTATGGTAACCCCACCAAAGCAGACACCAAGAAATTCTGAAAATGACGACTTTTTGAATGAGATTCGAGATTACGATAACTCAATCGATCTAACTTCTATGACAAACGATGAAATCATTAACCATGCAGTTAAGCGAAAGCACAAAATTTTAGATTTTAAAAAAAGACGGAAACAAGCTTCAAAAAAACACGCTATCGATAGTAAAGAAGCACTTAACATCGAGTCACAAAAAGCTAAAGACTACAAAGAGAATCAAAGATTAGAAGCTATACAAGCAGTAAAGATAGATACAGGTGAAGCTGCTCAAATAAAGCCGACAACGACAGATGAAACGCCTACCTCACAAAATTATATAAACCAAGAAGATTGGAAGGATGATTTAGATTATGGAGAGTCATCATGATCGACCAAACTAAGATAAATGCGTTTTTAAATAGCGTAGTTTTCCATCGAAATCTAAAGCAATGTATTCAATCTGTATTAAACGCAGTCAAAGCAGTTGATACTGGCCCTTATGGTGTTTGTATTTTTTGCGAACCGGGTACTGGAAAGACAATGCTCGGTGACTATTGTGCTTTAAAACTTAATGAGGCAAGCAAGGTAACACGCGAAAGAAAAGAAATAAGAGCGATTAAAATTAATTTAGAAGAAGGTGCATTGGTCACGGATGTTAAAAGAAGCATCATTTATAAAATAACGAATGTTTATCCTAATGGTTACACAAGGCAGTTTTTAAATAACTATCTACTAAAGCAATTGCAAGTAGCTGGTGTGAAAATAATCATTATTGATGAATTCCATCATCTATTAAGAGGTGAGAAAAAAATAGACCAAAAAGTCGGCCAGTTTGTAAAGTCGCTTATAAGTACATATGGTGTGTCTGTTTTATTACTTGGGGTTCCGAGAGCTAAGAAAATACTTGAATTAGATCGCGAACTATTTTCAAGAGTTGTATATGGTGGAGTATTAAATTTATTAAATTGTAGAACAGACGAATCAAAAGCATACTTTTGCGAATTTTTACGTGTTTATAGCGTTAACTTCCCCACCCCTATAATAGACCTGTCAACAGAAAATATTGCTTATCGGATGGAGCTTGCTACTGGCGGCGACTTGAGACGGATACGTCTTCTTTTCCAGCAAGTGTTATTAACAGTTAAAGATAATGAAAAAGTAACACTTGAACATTTAGATGAAGCGCATCGTAGTATTGCACCACCAAATTTAAATACACAAAAGAAACATGAAACAGTGTGGCCGTTCTCTAAAAAAACTTCATTAAAAGAAGTTAAAACTGCGTTGACATATGAATAGCCCCTTCGAATTTACTTATGCGCCACTACCTTTTACAGATGAGTCACTTAGGGGCTACTTTGAACGATTGAATACCGTTAACGGTATGAAAGGTGCTCAAAATATTTGTAACAACCTAGCTACTACTTATATACCCGCAACCCGCCCTTATTCAAATCAATTTAATAATTATATTGCCTATTTGTCCAAAGCAATTCGTCTCGAAACAAATGAATTAGCCAGAATCTTTTACAAACAAACGTCCATTCAATATGTAAACGAAATAAAGTCAATAAATACTGTCCATATGCATCACAAGGGGTTTAGGTATTGCCCTGTTTGCTTAAAAGAAAAGTTATACATGAAAAGTGCATGGGACCTATCCATCGTAACTGAATGTGTAATACACAACTGTTCATTGATGAACTCCTGTCCGAAATGCTCTACAAAACTAAAATGGAATAGTTGGAAATTGGATGAATGCAACGAGTGTGGAGAGTCCATAGTTGATAACGTTCAACCAAACAGCAGTCCTTCCTTGCTATTAGCAGTAAGTGGTTTGGTCAATAGCATGTCGAATCTAGCGTATTTAGAGGCATTAATAATATCTCTACGGCGAATGCATAGACCTTTTGATAACTTACTCTCGATGCCTAATTTAGAGAAGTACGATATCAATACAACGCAAGATCTTCTTGAGCAAGCGTTAGGATTACTGCATAGCTCTCATTTTAGGCATGATTATTTTCTAGATTTAAAAAGGATAAAGTTAGTTTACCGAGACATTTCTATAGATTCTGTTTTAGAACCATGGGAAGCGTTTAACTATGAATGCGATTACCGATATGATAATGAGTTACCTAATTGCCTGTACACACCTATTGCAAAGTTAGATGTAAAGGATGGTGTTACAAAATCAAGGTTAAATACATATAAAAAAGTGACTTCAACAACGCTTACCCATCAAATCACATCAAAACGTTTAGCACACCTTATTGGTATTAGTGTCGATGAAATTACAACACTTGTTGAGCATAAATATTTAAAACCAGTAACGACATCAAGAAAAGGCAATGAAGTTTTATTTGACCTGAACTTAATTGCTAAGAAAATTTGTAAACTAGAAGTACATAGTACTGACAAGTTACATCATCCAATCAACTTTGAAGAAGTACAAGTTATCCTCCCTTTGTTTAATGCAAACATAGCCAATCTGTTTGAGTTAGTCTTATCACGAAAACTCCCAATGTATTGCCCTGGGGAGCACCGGCAACTTAAAAACTGTGTTTTTGAACAACAAGAGTTGTTTGTAATATTGAATGAACAATTAAGCAACCCTTCCATAGATGTAGGTATTCATGCATTAACAAAATTATTTTTTAGTAATGAAACACTAATAAAAAGACTTGAGAGTGCTGAACTAATTACATCTAACCACTGGGGTACGAATTTTGAAGTACATGCCTCAGACTTTTCAAAATTCATGAACAAATATATTTGTTTAAATCGCGTCGCTTATTTCGCTGATATTGGTTTAGATGATCTCTACTCAAGTTTACAAAATTCAAACGTTGAACCGATATTTATGGAGAAGTTCAGAGGTAAAACACTTGTTTTTACGGCTAAAACTCTTTTTGTGAAAGAGACTATTTATAAAATTATTCGATATTTCAAAAAGCATGACAATAAACGCTACTTTGGATTTTGACAACATAAGTAATTTAATTGAGGCCAAAATGACAGATGCTAACACAAATTATAACGATGCTTTTATAAAGGTTAAGAAATGGGCAAGTCATGATAAAGAATGTCCAAGCCTTGTTATTTCTGAAGAAACAGAGCTCATATACCTTGCATACTCAACTGGCATGGGGAACTCTGATTGCACACCAATTAATAAACTCCCTAGCCTTTATCTAAAGATTATTGAGGGCTTATATGAGTCAGGGGAACTTAAAGTATCAGGTAAAGAGTTTTCGTTATACCCAGGTAGTGGCTTTTTTAGAAAACTACAATATAAACCGAGTAATATATGACTGATTACGAGCAACTCAAAAAATTAGAAGAAAAGCACCCAGATCTATTCATTGAATTAAACCGGATGTTTGGTAGCGAAGAAATTATACTAAAGTGGCTCAAAACACCAAAACCAATGTTAAGAGGGAAATCTCCTGTATCACTGTTAAAAACGCATCCAGAACAGGTTATGGATTATCTGTACAAGATTAAGACTGGAGATTTTTCTTAAACTGCTCATATATTTTGAGCTGTAGCAACTCATTTCTGTTCTTAGAGTTTAGTTAACAGGCAGTTACTTTCTAGAAGATTCTGCTGTTCGTAATACCTGCATAAACAGCCGCATAAAATAGCGGCGATTGGTATAGACGTTGTTGGAACACTAAAACTAATCATTGTGTAGTTTTAATGTTCCAAACCATGTGTTTTGATGAGCGGCTAGATGAAATTATTGTGCGACTTAATCCACAACTCCGACAGCCATTCTTTGGGCAATTGCTTTATCTATTAGCTGCTGAACCGTTGGCATAACATTTATGAATGTGAATTTATTCATAAAAGTTAGAGCACCTGTCTGCATAAATAGTTTTCCAAAGGCCTCATCAGCAAAGCTACTTGACATTATTGGTATATTCTTTAAATCAACTACAATTTGTGAGCCGCTTACCATTTTCTCTAAATTAGATAGTTTAGTTCTCACTGGTTTACCTGAGACTCTACTACCGAATGATTGTGCTTCTTGTTCGACGATAAAGTGAATACTCCCATCATCATTTCTTTCATATTCAACTTCAACAAAATCAACAGGGCTATGCTCTTTACCCTTAAAATTAAGAGCCTTTTCTAGCAAACCCTGCTGTGTAAAATCGATGGTAGCCTCAACCATCGTTCCCCCGTAAGGTATCCTTTCATTAGATATAGATAAGCCTTTTTTATTATGAAATACTAACTTTGCATTCCCTGCGTCAATACGAAAGTGTCCTTCACACAAACTGCATATTTGGTAACTACCAAATAGCCCATTTCCTTGACCTACTTTAGTATCCCTAGTAACCCCTTCTCTAATAGCTTGATCCAGCGCATCAGTATCTGAAGTAAGCTCGGGTCGTCCAAGCCTAAGTGATTTAGGTATGCCCATACCAGCATCTGCAACTACAAATTGTACCTGTTTACTATTCCGTTTAAACGTAGAGACTTGGACAAGCCCTCCAATAGAGGATTCAGAATGAACTAACACATTATCTGTAATCTCATTAATCGCCCACTCAAATGCAGCAAAATCTTTACGCTGCATATCAGGGATAGCACCTAATATGACATTTACAATTTTATTAACTGCTTCATTCTGTTCAGATGGAGTTTGATATTGTGTAGCGGGTATTCGGGAATGGCCTCTAAACTGTGACTTTTTAAAGTTCTTAGGATCTAGTAGATAGTTCCAGTTAGCATTTTTAAATAAGTTGAATAATTTCATGTCTTTTGGGGCTTTTAGCGTAAAGTCAATCCCCGCTTTTCTATATGCAAGGACCTGGGCACAAAGTGAGAGCATTGGCCCTGGAAATGCGCTAGTACATTCCTCCATATCAAGCACTACATCTCTGTATTCTGCATCTTCAATTGCTTGATGTATTTGAGATAGAAGCCGGTGAAAATCGTAAAGATCTCCTTTAACAACAATACAGTTTTCTTTTCGATAAACAGAACTCATTTTAAGCCTTCATCCTTAATTATTTTTCTGTAAATTTCACACACAGTATTTGCTTGCTTAGTTGCATTTCGCACAACAAACCGGACATGTGTATTGGCACGTTTTTTTGCGAGTATTTTGGGATAAGCCCAATCTAAATTTGTTAAAAAAACAATTCCGTATAATTTTTATCAACAAAGTCATAAGGTTATCAGGTTAAGTTTTAGATGTCTAAGTGAAACTACTTTGTTGAGGACGGGCATTGAGGTATTCTTGCCAAAATATAATCCAAATAACCTGCCAATTTTAAATTGTTATCAGAGAATTTGACTAAATACAGGTATTAAATTTTTATAATTTTAACTATGGCCATGTTTCTTGTTATTCCAATCAGTTAATGAATTGTAAAAAAGAATATTCTGAGAATGAAATAACTAAAAACCTTCATTTTGAGTTATTTCACAACATACTGATTTATCTTCTGTCAAATTCTGAATTATTATAGGAATCACCACGTCGTTGTAACTCAAATCGAGAATCTCACGCAACCCCGTGAGATTTGTAATACCTCAGTAATTCTGTGAGTAGAGAAACTTAACGCAACTTAAATATTTTTAATTAAAGTCAGAGCGTTTCTAATACTAGAAAATTAAAAAGTTATTTAAATTTTGTTTTCAATATCAAAGAGCCATATTGAGTCGTCTAGCTACTGCTAATGGTTAAAATAAATAACAAACGCTAACCACAATTCATTTTTGGACAGAAACGAGCTAGACTCTCTGTGTTTTATTCGTACACTTTTATTTTAAGCTTTCCTGTAAAAGAGCATTAAATTTAGACAGGTTGTCTACTGATAATGTCTCGGACCCAATTATGAAGAGGATCTGCTGTCATCCTTTTGTGCCACGCAACTATGATTTCAAACGAAGGAAGTTCACGATCTTTATCAAAATATAAACATAAACTTTAAGTTATTTAATGACATTGACTTGGCCAAATCTTGGTTAAAAACATATGACATTGTATTAAATGATGAGCTAATTAATAAGCTACTTTGAATTTAGCTGTACATCATTCGATTCTGACCAGGTTCTTAACTCTTCCAAGATATGTAAAGCTGACTTCCCAAAATCAGTAAGTTCATAAGTAACTGCGATTGGTCTATCGCTTATAACTTTTCTAATTACCATACCTTCGTCTTCAAGTTCCTTGAGACGCTGATCAACCATTTTCTTTGTTGCGCCGCCTAACATTCTAGTTAAATCATTAAACCGGACGGGCTCATCTTTTAAATGATATATGATTGATCCTTTCCATTTTCCGCCGATTAAACGCATGCCTTTTTCAATTGCACAAGGCTCTGTACATGCGTTATAAACTTTTTTTCTTCCCTTACTATCTGTTTCTATTGAACTTTCCACAATTACCCACTTATTTATTCTAGGTTACTAAAAGTATACTAATTGATTGTTGTTAAAAGGTACCTAAAATATACCACAAATAACCGTTCAAAATAAATTTTAATTTTGGAGTAAACACAAATGAGCAATATTTTAATCATCAATGGTCATCAGTATTACCCTTTTTCTGAAGGCAAGCTTAACAGTACCTTAGTAGATAAAGCAGCTAGCTTATTAGAAGGAAAAGGTCATAAAACGCGTGTAGTAACAATGTCTGAAACGATAGATGTTGAAAAAGAACTAGAGAACCATCAGTGGGCGGATTTCGTTATTTTCCAATCACCAATTAATTGGATGGGGGTTACTTGGTCTTTTAAAAAGTATATGGATGAAGTGTATACAGCAGGTATGGGCGGTGCTTTGTGTAATGGTGACGGTCGCCACCATGACTCACCTAAAGAAAACTATGGTATGGGTGGCACACTAACTAATACGAAATACATGATGTCATTGACTTTCAATGCGCCAGAAGAGTCATTTAATGACGAAACTGAGTTCTTTGATGGCAAATCTGTTGATGATCTTCTGTTCCCTATGCATATGAACTTCAAGTTCTTTGGTATGAAACCAATGGAAACATTTGCGTGTTTTGATGTGATGAAAAATGCCGATGTGGAAAATGACTTAAAACGTTTTGAAGCGCACATTAACAAACATTTTTAAGGAGCAGTCATGAGCGTTGAATATACCAGTAAGTTACATGCAGGTGCTAATTTTCCAATTATCGAAGCCAAACTTTTGAATGGCGATATTAAAAAGTTGTCGACTCCTGAAAATGGTTTGGATTGGAAGATGGTCGTTGTATACAGAGGTCAGCACTGCCCGCTCTGTACCCGCTACTTAAACCAGTTAGAAAATGCAAAAGGCTTACTTGCTCAAACAGGCGTAGATTTGATCGCCGTTTCTGGTGACAGTAAAGCGCAACTAGAAAGTCATATGGAAAGACTTAATGTGACCTTCCCTATCGCATACGGCCTTACTGTTGAACAGATGGAAGAGCTTGGACTGTATATATCAGATCCTAGATCGCCTGAAGAAACGGATCACCCTTTTGCTGAGCCGGGTCTATTTGTTGTGAATAGCGAAGGAAAGCTCCACGTAGTGGACATTTCAAACAATCCATTTGTTAGGCCAGAACTTCAGTCATTGATAAGCGGCTTAGATTGGATAAGAAATCCCGCTAACAACTACCCTATTCGTGGTATGCGTAAATAGGAGCGCCTATGAAAAAGGTTGTATTGTCAGCTGTTATTTCAACGCTATTGTTTGGAAGTGCGCTTGCAGAGGACACGAAAGTCGAATCTGCGCACATTGCGTCTCCAAATCACTATGAGCTGCTGCTTGAGAACGCGGAAGTTATGGTGCTCAAGATGACACTAAAACCAGGTGAACAGGATAATTGGCATAAACACAATGCTGAGACTGTTTACTTCGAAAAAGGTGGCAAGGCGACGATAACAACGAATGAAAAAGACATGACTTTGGAGATCCCAGACGGCTATGTTATGTGGCATGACCAATGGGAACACCAAGTTAAAAATGTTGGTGACACAACAATCACTGCAATTATCGTTGAAAAGAGAAAATGATGTCAAAGATACAAATTAACATTGATATCGTTTCTGATGTGGTTTGCCCTTGGTGTGTCATTGGCTATGGCCGCTTAAAAGCGGCATTGGCCAATTTTGACACTAAATTCGACGTTAATATTGTCTGGCACCCCTTCGAGCTTAACCCCAATATGCCGAACGAAGGTGAAAACCTAAGACAACATTTGTCAAAAAAGTACGGAACTACATTAGAAGGCAGCATTCGAGCCAGGGCCATGTTGACTGAAGAAGGCAAGAAAGTCGGCTTCACGTTTAACTACTTTGATGAAATGAAAATGCTTAACACCCATCAATGCCATCAGCTACTTCATTGGGCGAAAGAAAGTGATTTGCAAAACCAATTAGCAGAAGCACTTTTTGAGCATTTTTTCAGTAATAGAGGCACATTTACAGCATCTGAACTTATCCAGATTGTTGACAAGGTTGGCTTGAATTCTCACCAAGCTCAGTCTGTATTAGCTAACAACTCATATAGAGAGGAAGTGAAGTTAAGCGAAGCGCACTGGCATCGAAATGGGATACATGGCGTGCCATTATTTATTTTTAATGGCAAGCAGGCCCTATCAGGTGCACAAGAAGTAACAACTTTCGAACGTGTACTCAATCAATATTTAAAATAGAGACAACTTATTATGTTTACATATTATGAACCGGATACGGCTCCAGAAGAATCGAAACCACTGATGGAGCAATCTTTAGCTGGTTTTGGCATGATCCCAAACCTCCACAAAATTTTAGCTGAAGCGCCAGCAACGTATAAAGCGTACAACCAAACCTTTACAAGCTTCATGAAAGAAACAACATTTAGCCCAGTTGAGCAACAAGTTGTTTTTATGACGTCAAACTTTGAGAATAATTGCCACTATTGTGTTCCGGGCCATACATGGATGATGAAGTCATCAAAAATGCCAGATGATGTTATTGAGGCGTTGAGAAATGGCACTAAACTGCCAGACGCAAAACTTCAAGCGCTTCATGATTTCACAAAAGCCTTATTAGACAACCGAGGTCATATTGGTGACGATAAGTTAAATGAGTTTTTGAATGCTGGATATACTAAGCGCCAAGCTTTGGAAGTGTTAACCGGACTGGCATCAAAACTAATCTCAAACTTCACAAATGCGTTAACCCATACAAAAGTAGATGACGCTATGAAGCCGTACGCGTGGGAAAAGCCGGAGAAATAGTATGTCACTAGAAAACCATCCAATGTGGCGATTGCCAAAGCACCACTTAGATCATGATGATGCCCATGCCCATGCCCATGCCCATGACCATGTGCATTGGGTTGAGTTATTTTATGACTTGATCCATGTGGTCATTATTTTCTTACTTGGAAACTTTTTAAGTGACCACTTAAGTGTGGATGGTTTTCTAGCATTTGCGGGACTATTTATCGCTGTGTGGTTTGCATGGGCGGACTCTAGTGTATTTAACTCGCTTTATGTCAGCACTGATGTAAAACATCGACTCATCATGTCTTGCCAAATTGTAACCGCCATGGTTATGGCAGCGTCGATTCCTCATGTTTTAGATAAAGGCTGGATGTATTTTGCTCTTGCTTATGCAGCGAATCGAACGATCACCGCCTATTTATATCACAGAACAAATAAGCTTGGTGTTGAAGCAACAGTGCTTTCACGAACAGTAAGCCGCAACTTCTTTGTTCTTGCTATCGTATTCGCAATAAGTGCTTTTCTACCCGCGCCATATAATTTTGCGTTATTTGCTCTTGCCATACTTTCGATCCAACTTCTGTATATGCTTCCCAAAATTGGCGTTTTAGAGTGTAAGCGATTTTTGCCTCGGTTAGGGCATATGTCTGAGAGATTTGCTCTACTGTTACTCATTGTTGTTGGCGAAGGATTCTTTAAGCTAGTGATTAC
The DNA here is from genome assembly GCF_000238255.3 of Pseudoalteromonas spongiae UST010723-006. NCBI lineage: Bacteria > Pseudomonadati > Pseudomonadota > Gammaproteobacteria > Alteromonadales > Pseudoalteromonadaceae > Pseudoalteromonas > Pseudoalteromonas spongiae. The sequence goes on along the minus strand of NZ_CP011040.1, from coordinate 802,548 downwards.
TCTTTCCGAAAAGGGCGTCTATAAAGTTACTCCAGAAGTCCTATTTAACTTTATGTTTGGGGGTATAGCTGTATTTGTTCAATGCTGGATTTATTTCGACTTTGTAGGCAATGGAAAACCAAAAAATCAAGAAAAATGGACACTTGTGAACTGGTGGTTAGCCCATTTGTTTCTGATGCTTTCTGCTGTGATGGTGGGTGTTGCGCTTGCTGGTGAAGTAAAAGTAGGATTTTGGGACCCATACCCGCTTAAATATGGTGCAATAGGTTGTATCGGGCTTGCCTCATATTTACTGTGTCTACTTTGGATTCAATTCAATATCGAAGAACGCATTGCTCATCGATTTGCTACCGCAAATGTACGTATGTTTGGTGTTGCTTTGGCTTTAGCAACATTAATGGTCTTACCCTATGTGCCAGCTTTAGTAGGTAATCTTTTATGGGGAACGGCATTAATCTCTCAAATAGCCATTCCAGTGACAAGAGCCTACCTTACATTTTCCAAAGAAGAACAGACTAAAGCTTAAGAATTACGCATTAACAGTTAACTCAAAAATTAGCGGAAAAATTGATGAGCAAGGCACTAACAACTAGAAAAAAAGTATACGACATTCTCGAGCATGGGTTCGATGGCTCGAGGACTAGTGGATTATTTAGCGGCTTTATCGTAGTGCTTATCATTTTAAATGTGAGTGCCATTATTCTTGAGTCTTATAAACCCATAGGCGAAATGTACCATCAAGAGTTTGTCTTGTTTAACATGTTTTCTGTTGTTGTGTTTACGCTAGAATATTTCGTGAGGATCTGGGTTTCAGTTGAATCACCGCACAGTGACCGTTCTGAACCTATAAAATCAAGAATTAAGTATTCATTAAGTCCAGTGTCACTTATCGATTTGTTGGCAATAGCCCCTTTTTACTTATCGTTCATATTTGCAATAGATTTAAGATATCTGCGTATGCTTAGAATGCTTAGGTTATTGAAACTAACTCACTATTTCAAAGGACTTCGACTATTCATTGACGTCTTGAGAAAAGAATTACCCAGCATAGGCGCTGCAATTATAATAATGAGTGTTTTAGTAATAATGTCAGCCAGTGTTATGTATAGCGTTGAGCACGAGGCTCAACCAGATGTGTTTGATAGTATCCCTAGCGCCATTTGGTGGTCCGTAGTGACTATGACGACGGTTGGCTATGGTGATGTAACACCAATCACTTTCTTAGGGAAATTTATATCCATTTTTATCATGTTGTTAGGTGTTGGTATAGTCGCGTTACCTGCTGCTATGCTTGCAGCTAAGTTCGGAGATGAGCTGAGAACACGGAAACAACTACTAGAACGCGAGATAGCAACCGCACTGCAAGACGGTATAATTACGTCAGAAGAGCAAGCTGCTATTGAGAAATTATCTCAATCAATGGGGATCTCATCTCAAGAACTAGAGCAGGTAATATTAAACTATAACAGACACAATTCTAAACCTGTGACATGCACACATTGTGGTAAAACCTAGCTTTTTAGCGATTCAGCCTAAAAGATATAATAAACCAAGATCTCTAAATAATTTGGTTCACAAACGAGTTGGTTTAAGTCCACTCTGTAGAAGTCAGCCTATGACAGCAAATAACTGCGACTGCTCCTTCATCGCTCTATAGTGCCGGCTAATAATCATGTTTATACGATAAGCTAATAGGAGCTTCACCAGAAGACTGTACATAAGGTTTAAATTGAGGAAATAAATGGTTCATCTCACAGTAAAGGAATAAAGCGCTTCAATTTTTTCTAAATTTACACGATAAAAACAAGTCAAAAACTAAACTATTAATTGTTAGTTATTTATAAGTATGATTAGTCTGAGATTGAAATAACGAAAACTTCTAATTATGAGTTCTTTGATAACTTGCTGATTTATCGTCTATCTAATTCTGAATTCTTTCTGGAATCACCATTCACCTCTACTTAACATTACGCTAATACGTGTGCAAACAAGTTTATATATTTCACTTTACATAAGCCTGCTTTAAATTGGACGTTTACGTTTGATACGTTGAATTCCGCTAACGAGCTTAGTTTGCAACGTACTTATTATTTATATTTATAACGAGCGATGAATTTAACGCTGAAATTTACCAAATGAACTTTTAAAAGGCACACTCGCATTATAAGGTATTTGTTTTAAGTGATTTTTCCATTACATCTTTAGTGATGTTGTTATTTCTGTGATAACCAACGATGCGTTTAACGTTTAGTTTTTCTTGTAAAACGAATTGAATAAATTGATGACTATAGCTTGGTAGCAATTTTGCTATGGTGTTGTCGTTAGCGATTTCTAAAAAATCAGTTTGGAAAATAATACCTGCATTTTTAAAGTACGCAAAGCTTTGCTTTTTTGCCCGTGCGTTTTCTAACACAAAAAACTGGATGTCATACATTTTATGGCCATGTGTAATTGGCGAAAACTTAAAACGTGAAATATCATTTTTAAATTTTGCATACTGCTTAATGGCACTTATGGTGTAGCTATCAGCATAAACTGTTGCGCCATTGTCTACAAATGGCACTAACCCCGCAATATGATCGCTATATGGGTGTGTTACGTAAACGCCTGTAATAGATTTATCTGGTTGAACTTGTTTTATTTTTTCAATGATATCAACCGCCATATTGGCATTTCTAGGTACGCCTAAAACAGTAATATCATTATCATTCACATAAAATAATGTATTGTAATGATTGCTTTCATCAGTAATTAAATAAAGCTTGTTAGCAATAGAAGTTACTTTAAGCGCCCTATTGTTTGGGCTTTGTTTAAGGTAAAACCCTTGTGGTAAAACGAGTTTTTCAGGCTCTATTCTATCTATCGTATTAAACGCTTCAATTCGTGTTATAAAGCTCGGTAACGTGTCCCCGTTATAATGCTTAATTAGTGAATGCGCTAAGTAAAAACCATTATTGTATTTGTAGTCATCGTAAATAAAAATACGATTGCGCGTTTTATTATTAATTGAGTTTAAGCGTATCGGATTTGTGCTAAACGTATATTCTATTTCACTTTTTTGTGATGCGTGGTGAGTTAGAGTCACTTTATTATTTGCTTTCGAATACACGACATTTTGTGCAACGTTTTGTTCTTCTAGCAATGGATTGACTGCAAAAAAGTCAATATTCATCAAAGTTAGGTTTTTATAGCGCTCATAACTTTTCATATTCTGCGGCGCTGCACGTTTACCTAATGAAATACCGTTTCTTTCGTAGCGTAGACTATGTCTATCATTTTGAAAATGCACCTCATCAAAATACAAACCTCCAGTGTAATGATGCACAACATTTTGATAATAATGCTCGTTTGTCATATCAATGTCGGTTACTTTAAACGCTTTATAGCGAGTAGGAACCTTAAAGTCCCATGACTGATACGGGTTACTTTGCCCTAAATAACTGTGTGTTAACGAAAATGCTTTAATTGAACGGGTACTTTGGTAATGCTCTTTTAGTTCCTTTACAAACTCAGTAGCATTATTTGCATATGCTACCTGTGTAAAATTAAATATTAGTGACGCTGGGGCAAAAATAGTTAGGTAGGATTTCAAAATAAATTCCGTTTTTTCGTTTACACGCATCATTGCGAGCATATTGTTATTATTGATTAACTATTGCACAACTGTGAAAATATTGAAATCTTTAATTCGTAATTAACTCTTATTGTATTAAAGATTAAAGGGTAAGGGTCATGGGTATATCTACCATACCGTCTCTATTGCGTATGCCTGATAGTCGCTTAAAACCAAAAGATAAATAAACACTTTCAGCTGTTATTGCCGAATTAACCGTGAACTGCTTGGTATTATTGATACGCTCTGCATCACGCTTGATGATTTGCCACAAGGTTTTAGCAATGCCCCGCCCTTGGTGATTATCACAGACAAATAAATGATAAAGATGGCTATAATCTTTTAACCCCGCAACACCGATAAGTTGTTTGTTGGCGTTTTCTGCAAGCAAGTAATAGTAGCCATTTTGTAGGTTGTTGCTTACCTGCTTAGAACTCATTGAGTTCAGTAGTATGTGGTGAACCTTACTTTCACATGATGGTAATACGTACTTTACCGTTAATCTGCTTATCAGTTCACTAATCGCCACTGAATCGTTAAGTATTGCCTGTCTTACCAACATACGTGTCTTTAATTTAGAATAGGTAAAGATTTATTTTACATATAAACAAGTGCTTAGAAAGTAATTTATACGTTTAGATATGTAATTTTTAAATTTAAAATACAAAAAAGCCACCCGCAGGTGGCTTTAAACAATAGCTGAATAATATTAATCAGTAATGATACGTAACATTCTACGCAGTGGCTCCGCAGCGCCCCAAAGCAGCTGATCACCAACCGTGAACGCACTTATATATTCTGGGCCCATCGATAATTTACGAATACGACCGACAGGAATAGATAGGGTTCCGGTTACATTAACTGGCGTAAGTTCTTTACTTGTTACTTCACGTTCATTAGGTACAACTTTTACCCATTGATTATGTGACGCTAAAATTGATTCAACTTCTTCTACCGAAATGTCTTTTTTCAATTTAATTGTCATCGCCTGTGAATGACAGCGCATCGCGCCAATTCTTACACATAGTCCATCAACTGGAATAGGCTGCTTATTGCTACCTAAAATCTTGTTTGCTTCAACTTCCGCTTTCCATTCTTCTTTACTTTGACCTGAAGGCATTGGCACATCAATCCATGGAATTAAGCTACCTGCTAACGGCACACCAAATTGATCGGTTGGCAAAGTATCTGATTTAATTTTTTCAGAAACGAGTTTATCCACTTCTAAAATCGCCGATGCAGGATCAAGTTTGTCAGCCACTTCGTTATGAATTTCACCCATTTGCGCAATGAGTTCTTTCATATTACGTGCGCCTGCACCCGATGCTGCTTGGTAAGTCATTGGGCTTACCCACTCAATAAGGTCTTGCTCAAACAAGCCACCTAAAGCAAGAAGCATAAGTGAAACAGTGCAGTTACCGCCAACAAAAGTTTTAACCCCCTGCTCTAACCCTCGTTTAATTACATCAAGGTTTACGGGATCTAATACAATAATACTGTCATCAGCCATACGTAGTGCAGATGCAGCATCAATCCAGTAACCATTCCAACCGGTTTCACGTAATGCTGGGTACACAGCTTTGGTATAATCGCCGCCCTGACACGTGAGTACCACGTCCATTTTAGCCAGCTCATTGATGTCATTTGCGTCTAATAATGGTTTTGCGTCACCTGCGATATCAGGTCCAAGTTGGCCGGTTTGTGAGGTGGTGAAAAAGGTCGCATCAATTTTCGTAAAATCACCTTCCTGTTGCATACGCTCCATTAATATGGAGCCAACCATACCACGCCAACCGACTAAACCAACTTTTAACATAATTCTAATTCCTAAATAAAATGTAATAACTTTGATGCGTGAGAGTTATTAATGTTCTACAAAGTGCAGAAATTTGAATCTATCATTTAGACTTCTAGAAATCTACCGTATAAAAGGCTTTGTTGAATAAAAATCATAAAAAAAAGCCCAACCGAAGTTGAGCTTTTTGGCTAGGTAAATTAATACGCTAGGTTTAGTTGAAAGTCTATGTTGTTAGAACTCGTATGAGAAGTCTAAGCTGATTTCCGTTGGCATTTCTTTTTGACGAATTAATACGTCATTTTGCTCAACTTCAAAGTCTTGACCTAGTAGGTTTTTAACTTTGAACGTAATCGTTGAGTTAAAGTTTGGATAATAACTATATACAAGGTCTAACGAGTTAATTGGTTGCTCGTATGCATCGTCAAAGTTATTAACACCAGCCGCAAGAATACGGTCGCCAAATACATTGTAGATAACGGACGCTTGATGATTACCATTGTGAGAATCATAGTTAAGCTGAACGTTTGCAACGTACTTAGAGTGACCTGTCATTCGACGTTTAAGATTTGTTAAATCGCCGCGCTGACTCTCTAAAATTGTAACTTCTGAATCACTTATCGTTAAGTTACCTGATGTAAAGAACGCACCGCCTAACATATCAGCACTTAGTTCTGTCATCCACTCCGCTTCAATACCGTAAACAACTGCGTTGTCTGCGTTATCAAATTGCAGTGTAAAACGACCATCACTTTCAGTAAGTAACGCTTCAATTGGGCTATCAATATCTTTATAGAATGCACCAATTGAGTAGTTATCACCGTTGTCTAGGTAAAACTCCACACGTGTGTCAAAGTTATCAAGGTAACTTGACTCTAAGTACGGATTACCAAGGGTACGATAATCAGTTAGTGGGTCTTGATATTGAACAGGCGTAAGTTCACGTAGATCTGGGCGAACAACCGTGTTGCCGTAACCAAAACGTACTTGGTAGCTATCTTGACTGTACGTCATAGAAAGTGAGCCAAAGTAGTCGTCTTCCATTACTGTCGCTTGCTCAATGGCTTCGCTGCTTAGCTTATCTTCAAGTAATGCAGGATCAAATGCACTTCGTGAAAACGCTAACGCAACTTGACGGAAATCTTCATAACGCACACCACCGCTTAAACGCCAGTTGTTATTAATGGTGTAATCGAATGCACCAAAATATGCGTCAATCATTTGCGCTGCTAAGTAGTCATCTGCTGTTGGCTCTTGGAATAATAGCTCAACATCTGTGTTATCTACTGTGCTGTCGTTACTGAAGAAACTGCCAATGTTTAATGCATCATCTTCACTTTGAGCCAGTTCTACTTGCTGAGTTTGTGCAAAGCGGTAGTTAAAGAAGTCAGTGCGATAATCACGCGCTTTTTCTATAAAGTAACCACCACCTGAAAGCTCAATGTCAGAACCATCAAAGTAAAATACCTTGTTTACATTTACGCCCCAGTTTTCAACCTGATCTTCCATATCAACAAAGCGATATAAATACGGGTTGCCACCGAGTGAGCCATTATAGAAGGTACGTTGGTATTGACCGTCTTGATACTCATCGCGCACTGTGATTTCAAGTTCACCTGGAATTTCTGTCGTCGCCGTTGAATCGGTATAATGCCAATCTACACCAACGCCATCTAATACACTCCACGTTAAATTATGCTGACCGCGAACTTGAAGAATATCTAATTCACGCTCTTCAAATGACGTTGTATGACTGCGCTGAACTTGACCATCATCAATACTTAATGATTTTGATGGCTCTTGATAAATAGCAACTGACGCTTCGTCTTCGGTATCACGAAGTTTCATGTATGTTGCCGTTAATTCATGGCCATCAAGTTTATAACCTAAATTTAAAGAGGTATTTAGCTTGATATTATTTTTGGTAGTTTGCTTTTCATTTTTAGCCGAATAACAGGCAAAAGTTTTTGTTGAACACTGCGCTGCCTTGGCTGCATCGGCTGACGATAATACGGCACCAAACTCATTTGCATTAGACCACTCATTGTCATATGCAACGCTTGCCAAAAAGCCAAGCGACCCGCCAAAACCCAATACATCGTCAAAACGGTCACCATAAACTGCTTTAATGCCAAAATCTGGATTTAAGCTTTCTTCTTGTAATCCATAATCACGTGGCAGTGCTTTAATCAGATCTTTGTTTAACGCAATCGCAGCGTCTTGACCGATATCTTCACCAAGCGCTTTTGACTCAATATCACGAATGTTTCGAATAGAAATATCCGATAAACCGTTAACATAACGATTAAGTGCAGCACGCACCGTGCCAGGCATAGCACGTGTGCCGTCGTCGGTACCTAACCAATCATCGCTGCCACCTTCGTAGGTGTAACCTTCATCATTGGTGTCTTTATAGCTTGCACCGATATCCACTTTAAACACGCGATCATCAGGAATGCTTTTAGTACGAATATTTACGTCACCACCACCGAACGCCGCTGGCATATTTGGTGAATAGGCTTTTTGTACTGAAAGTGACTCGATAATGCTTGATGGGAAGATATCAAGTGGAATAACGCTACGCGTTAAATCTGGGCTCGGTACAGATGCGCCATTTAATCGAACGCTTGAGTAACGCTCACCTAAACCACGTACATAAATAAATTTATCGTTTACTAAGCTTAAACCTGTTACACGACGAAGCGCAGATGCAGCATCTGAATCACCGGTACGTGAAATTTGCTCAGCACCCATAATGTCGGCAACGAAAGCTTGGTTTTTACGCTCTTCAATTACTGCACTTGCACTGCCTTTTAAACGGCTTGCGGTTGCAACAACTTCTTCAATTTCCTTTTGTACTTGTGCCTGTTCATTCTCATCTGCAACAGAGGAAAATGACGAAAACGCACAAAGCACCGAAAGCGTAACTAAATTAGCTTTAAACTGCTTTTTTGGTTTCATTATATAATCCTCTAAACCTATAGTTTTTATAAAGAGGTGTGGCTAACGCCACACCTAAACTCACTACTTGGCTTAGATTAGTGACCAGCGCGCTCTAGCGACGCTTTAACAAATTCTGCCCAATCGCCTGTTGCACCTTCTTGAATTGCGCCAACAAAACCGGCGTTATCAAAGAACGGATTGACTTCGCTCATGTCTTTTGCAACAACTGTCACAGCGTTACCGTCTTTATCCATCATTGCCGATTTAGTAGATACGCCATCTGCTGCAAAAATGTTTTCAAAGTTAGCAAAGCCAATCGTTTGGTTGTTGTTACCTGCCGCAAACCACGCTGCGATATCGAAATCAGCTAATTCACCAGTTAACGGAGTGTCAATTTCTTCAAAGTTAAGACCACATGCAAAAATCGCGCTTTCAAATGAAATATCGCCATTTTTCGCGTTTGCATGAACACCCGCTGCACCTGATAAATCTTTATCGTTAAATAAATCTAAACAGCCTGCTCCAGCTTCTGTAGACGAGTTGGCAAACAGGATATTTGCCATTTGCACTTTACCCCATTCTTTCATTTCCATGCCAGCTCCGTCACGGCGGCCTTCTGCACCTGCAGATCCAGTTGCAACAACCGTTGCGTTAGCAATAATTGGGTTTGATACTGTTGTTACTAAGCCTTGGCCATCACCTGAAAGCGGATCTTTTTTCGCACCGTCAGTTTCAAAGCCGTGGTTACCGTATTCTTTTGAGTGAACAAGGATGTATTGGCCCATGCCTTTCCAACCCTCATCCCAGTCAATACCGTCATCGCCAGTTTCTGTTACAACAATGTGCTTAAGGTTCACTGAACCACCGAATAGCTCGATACCGTCATCGAAGCCGTTGTGAACGTGAACGTAATCGATTGTAGTGCCTGAACCTACCGCGTTAAGCGTTAAACCGTTAAGTTCATCACCTTCAACACCAAAACCTGCGTATTTGATAACAATATGCTTTAAAATACCGCTGTTATCTTGTGGATCGTTACCACCGTAGTATGAAACGATACCTTCTGCTGGGTGGTTACATAGGTCTTGGCTTGCAGCGTCTGCAGTACAACGAATTGAATGACCGCGACCATTTACTTGAATACCACCCCAGTCACCAATTTGTGCTGTTGTTGAATCATCGCCATCAATCTCTGAAATAGAGGTAAATACGATTGGCTTGTCTACTTCACCAATTGCTTCGATATTTGCACCACGTGCAATACGAATAAAGCTTTCTGGTTTAGTGAACGCAATAGTTGCGCCCGCTTCAATTGACAGTGTTGGACCATTATCGTCAATGGTTGCGCCCGTTGACGTATCAATGTCTTTACCAATAAATAAAGCACCTTCGAAGATATGTGCGCCGTTATCTTCAAGCGCTGGGATTACGAAAGAGCTTGTGATGTCTTTTGCGTTACTTGCAAATGCTTGGCTGTAAACACAGTTTACGCCGTCTGCTTCACCTGTGAACGATGCACCGTCAAGCGTATACGTTGCACATGAAATTGGGTCTGGATTTGAACCACCTGGGTTTGTTACAGAGTTGTCTACGCTGTTATCGACTGTAGTTGGTGTAATATTGATATCGCCGCCACAACCTGCAAGAGTAAGTGCTGATGCAACCATGCTCACTTTAAATAAACCAGAAAGTTTCATTGTTTTCTCCGTTGATAGTTTTTAAGCTTTTTCGCTTTTTATGTGCGTGTGCACTAATTTAGAACTGGCTCTAAGTTAGAGGGTTTATGTGTCAAATGGGTTACACTTACTTAACATGTGCGTGACAGTTTCTTGTCAAATTTCTTAAACACTACGAACTTACACGTATACATGAGTTGTTTTAAAAGTGTTTGAAATACAAAGAAATAAGGGACCATGAAGGTCCCTTAGGGTTGATTACAAATTTATTTTGATAGGTATGTTACAAATAGGCCTTGGCTAACGTGTCTTTATCAAGTTTTTCACGTTTCACATATTGCAGCCACTGGGCCGCTAAGCGTTCTGACTTTTTGTATTTTTTAGCTTGCTCAAATGCAAGGATAGCTGCATCGAAGTTTTCGAGATTGTATTGCGCCATTCCAAGCGCAATATAGGCGTTTGATTCTTGCTTTAAACTGCCTTTATTTAACGCAGCACGTGCCGAATCAGCCGCTTCATCAAATAATTCTAAGTTTAAGTACACCTCTGCTAAACGGCGATCATATTCACCAGTATCAGTTTGTTTTGCAGCCGCAATAAAATACGGCACCGCTTTTTTATCTTCTCGCGCTTGCATATAGGCTTCTGCTACAAAGATAAGGTTCTTTGCTGATTTTTCGATATTGCCTTTTTCAAACCCAAGCTCCATCGCGTTTGCTGCTTTGTAAGCAAGACCTGAATACATGTATATTTGTGCCAGATTTTTAAGCTTAGTTGCATCGTCCAAGAAACCACGTTGTTTTGCTGTTTCAATCAGTGCTAGTTGTTTATCGTCCTGGCCTACTTCGCCGTACATGCCAGCCAGCTGTACCCAGTATTCAGGTTTGTCAAAACGCAGCACCATTTCTTCTAGTACACGTACCACTTCTTTTGGTTGGTTTAGCGAATAGTGAGACGCACGCAGTAAGATAAACCAGTTTTCTTTTACGTCTTTATTGTCAACTTTGTTAAGGTTAATCGCGGTATTAATGTATTTAATTGCGCTTTGGTAATCCTTCGCTTGATAACTAGCGTTGGCTTTAAGCTCATAATAGTTTGCTTGTGGCGGTTTGGTATTAAGCGACTCCCAACTATCAAGATAACTCAGCACTTTATCGAATTGGCCTTCAGCCATTGCTAATTGCGCTAACGAGAAAATGGTATTGAGCTTTAAACTTTCTGGGATCGGGTCTTGCTTTACTACATTTTCAAATGCAGCCATAGCCTCACTAACACGGTTTTCGTTGTAATAAATAAAACCGTAAAAGTTGTACATCATGGCTACTTCATAGCTATTCATACTTGATGACTTTTTCTGTACAATATCAAGTGCTTCAAGGCCTGCTGCTACATCGCCGTCGTCAGCCAGTTTTTGTGCACGCGCTAGTTGCGTATACACTTTATTGCGAAGAGCTGGAACACGTTTCGTTTTAACTTCTTCAGCTGATACTGATGCAAGCTGTGTCTGGAACATCGCGTCGCTCATTGGCGCGCCAAATACACAACCAACTAATGCAATACTAATTAAATTTCTTTTCAACATTGTAATTCAACCTAACTATTTAAAGTGTTAGCGGGATGTTCCCGCTAACAAACTACCCATTAATTTGGAATGTAATTTTGTTTTGTACACCCGCTACTTCAACGGCTTCACCGTTAACAACGCGCGGTTTGTATTTAAACTTTAGCGCGGCGTCCATTGCGGCACGGTTAAAGATTTCTTCTGGCTCCGCTTGTATTACACGCGGCTCGCTTACAGTGCCAGATTTAGTTACGGTAAATTCAACAATAACGTAACCCTCAATACCGCGGCTTAACGCTCGACGTGGATAGACAGGTGATACCTTAACAATTGGTAGGTATTCACCATCACCCGAATCAAGCGCAAGCCCTGCAGCTAAATCAACATTGGTGTCAACATTGGCAGAAAAATCAAAATTACTCGCAGTATCCGTGCTTTCGCTGCTACTCGCTTGTGGCGCCATTGGCGGTGGTGGCTCTTTTGGCTTTGGCGGCTTTTGCGGCTTTCGTTCTTTCTTTTGTACAGTCTCTTCTTGTTTAAGACGCACAAAATCAAGAACATTGCCTTTTACCGGTTCACTTGCCACACCATCACCACTTTGAATTAGCGCCTGCATGCCGAAAAACAACAAGGCAGTTACAACAATTGCGATTAAAGTGGAAATTAAATAACGCATTGTTACGCTTCCTGAGCCGCAATTGATACGTCAAATACACCTGCCGAACGCGCCGCATCCATTACCTTAATTAAGGTATCAGTAGTGGCTTTTTTATCAGCTTGAATAACCACGCTGCCCTGCGGGTTTTCTGCGTGTAAACGTTCGATATTAGCTTGAACCGCACGTACATCTACTTGGCGTTTGTTAATCCAAATTTCGCCTTTATCTGATATAGCGACAAGGATATTGGCACGTTCTTTTTGTACTGCTGTTGCCGCTTCAGGTCGGTTTACATCGATACCCGCTTCTTTGACAAAAGTGGCCGTTACAATAAAGAAAATCAGCATGATAAATACAACGTCCAGCATTGGCGTCATATTAATTTCTTCGTTTTCTTCTTCTTGAAATACATTTGCTAATGGTGCTCTCATTACTAGCTCCTAAAATTCGTTTAAAATTGGTGTTAGTGGTCTAAGACCAATTTATCGTCAAGTAGCGCTACTTCGCGCTTTGCTTTACGCTGTAAATACGTCGAGGCAAATACCCCTGATAACGCACCTACCATCCCTGCCATTGTTGGAATAGTGGCTTTTGATACACCAGACGCCATTGAGCGTGCGCTACCCGTACCGGTAATTGCCATCACATTAAACACCTCAATCATGCCGGTAACCGTGCCAAGTAGACCAAGTAATGGACACAGTGCTACTAACATATTGATCATGGGTAAATTGTGATTTAGCTTTAAGCTAATACGCGAAATATTTGCTTGTTTGATTTGCTCCGCTTCCCAGCTATTGCGCTCTTCGCGTGCGAACCAGTTGGTGATCACTGATTTTTTACTTGAACGGTATGTTGTAAACAAAAACATAAAGCGCTCAATCACCAATAACCACATTGCGCAAATCAGGACTCCGATCACCAGCAGCACAGAGCCGCCGGTGTCTAGAAAATCGCGTATCGCGTTGATGAAGTCCGCAAAGATAACCATCTTACTGCGCACCTTTCTCACTGCGCTCAGCAATGATGCCTGCGCTTTGCTCTTGTAAAATTACCAGTAGGTTTTTAGAGCGGGTATTAAGTAGTGTGTAAATAAATACCGTCGGAATTGCCACAACAAGGCCTAACACTGTGGTTACAAGCGCTGTTGAAATACCGCCAGCCATTAGTTTCGGGTCGCCAGTACCGAATAACGTAATTGCTTGGAAGGTATTAATCATACCGGTTACAGTTCCGAGTAGACCGAGTAACGGCGCAACCACAGAAATGATTTTAATCAGCGTTAAGTTACGTGTAATACGCGGCATTTCACGTAAAATTGCTTCTGATAATTTGAGTTCTAGCGTGTCATAGGTCACATCTGGGTATTGATCTTTCACCTTCATTACACGACCAAGTGGGTTGTCATCTGATGCAACGTCCGTTTTAAGCTGACGTTTGATTTTGCCACCCATAATCATTAGCGAAACAAAGCGCTCTAAGGCAATTAATAAACCGATTAAACCTACCGCTAAAATAACGTAGCCTACCGCTCCACCTTGGTGAACTTGCTCTTCGGTACTTGGGGCTTGAACTAATAAACCAAGAATTGAGCCACCTGTTGGGTCTAGGGCAAAATCAACAAAACCTGAGTTTGCTGCTTGTAAATCTGCCGCACTTGACTGGAAACGTGAAGCGGGTTGACGCGTCAATTCTGATAATGTGTTTGTGGTCTCGTTGTAAGTAAGGTATTTGCCATCCGCGATTAGGTTGAATGAACCAACACGTACCACTTCTTTATTTACTTTTTCGCCGCCAGCAACAATCACATCGCGGTTAAAGCGCGATACTTTACCTTGCTCAGTCATTTCACGTTGTAATTCGAACCATACTTTTTCAATATCTTCGATTGACGCAAGTTTAGAGCTCGAACCCATTTTTTGTGCAAGTTCACTTAAGAAAGCACCACGACCTGGCAATTCAGCAGATACGTTTGACGTAATAAATTTACTTTGTGTATCGCCCGCTACTTGCTGTAACACACCAAATAGTTCTTTTAATGAACCCATACGTTTGTTTAGCGTTTCGCTCATATTCGCTAGTTTGATTTCATTTTCTTCAAACTGAGTTTCAAGACGCGTTGACGCAGAAATTAATCCGTCACGTTCATTAATACGCGAACGTAACATCGCTGCTTGTTGATTATTTGCTTTCGCAAACTCAGCTTCACGGCGTTGATTATCTTGTGATTGTTGGTAGTTACCCTGCTCAAGTGTTTTTAACAGTGAATCAAGATCTACTGGCTGTGCGACAACTGCACTTGCTGTGAATAGCGTGCTTGCAGCAATAACAGATTTTACGAATTTCTTAACTAACATAATGGCCTCTAATTAAACTGCTTTAACAGGTAGCGTTAACATGTCTGGTGCAAGTTGCTTTTTAGCAATGCGAATTGCTTTATTGATTTGTGAAATATTGCTATCTGGTAAGCGTTCAAACGCCTTAGCGTCGGTATTCCATACTCCCGCTTTTTTGCCATCTTTCGTTAGGTAAATAAGGTCAAGGCGACCAATACGTAAAAAGTCCACTTCACGCTCTTGGCCATCAACATCGATAAGACCGGTGTACGCTTCAATGGTACGGCCATAGTCAACTTCGATTTGATAAGCTTCTAATACGCGGCGGAATTTTTCACTTGATGCTACATCTGCGCGGTCCATTAACTGCTTTAATGTGGCTAAGCGTTCTGCGCGCTCGTTTGGTAAGAAAGGCACATCTAATGCTACAAACTGCTCAAGTGAGGTGATCATCTTAAGCATTAATGGCGTAATTTGACGTTCAATAACCGATACTTGGTCAATTGATACGTTAATGTTGTCCATTTCTGTTAATTGATTTGCGATTTGTTTTTCTAGTTGCTTGTTATAAATCGTTAAACCATCAATCTCTTTATTAACAGTTTTAAATTGCTGTAGGCGACCTTGCATTGTGTCAGCAATTTTATCTATTTTTGCTTGCGACTTTTGTGCTGATTTATTAATTTTATCTGCGCTGTCGATCACAGGCTTAAGTTGATCATTAGCAACGGCCGTTAGCGAACATCCAACTAGCGCTGTTACCAATATCTTTCTACTAAACTTAGTTGTAAACATTTTATGTAACCCTATTAAATGATTGCGCATAGTCTAGAGGCACAAAATGACACAAGGGTTTCATAAACATGTCATTTACATTACATGGCAGTAAATTTGAAATCTTTAGATATTTTTACGTTATAAATCAATTGTTAATGATTTGCATTTTATCTCGCACAGGGATTCTGTTAACGAATATGTAACCGTGATTTTTCATTGACATGACAAAAAATCGTGCGCGTTGTCATATTTCTTAGATGACTTTGAGCAAAACAGATACGGCAAAGTTGGCATGAAGTTGATTGGTAAGAATTGGCTATGCGGCAAAAATACGAATTAATGCCGCATGTGAAAATGAGATTGCTAGTTTTTCTTTTTAAACGTAACGCGATTATTGTTATCGCGATTTTGCAACAAAAACTCTCTTGAGTAGTCAGTGTTAGTAGCCTTTGCTAATCTGTCGTATAAAACAACATTAACCGTTGCTGCAAGATTCATACAGCCAACTGTCGGTACATAAACAACATCATCGCAGTGCTTTAGTACGTCTTTACGAATTGACCCATCTTCGGGTCCTAATACATAAATGGCGTTTTCGGGGTGCTCGAAATGCGGTAACGGTGTTGCCCCATCAATTAATTCAACAGCGATTATTTTAGTATCGGACTTAACAAGTGTTTCAATATTTTCAAGTGCACACAGTGGTATTTCATCGATACGCTGTTTTGTGTCGGTTGCAAATTTTTGCGCAAAACCATAACGATTACCTGTGTGATGAACCTTTTCAACGCCATAGCACCCTGCGGCACGCATTACGCCACCCACATTTGTTGCGCTTTTAGGGTTAATCAGTACCACTTGTACCTTGCTCATTAGTCGTGGTCCTCTTTAGGCCAATCGGCTATGTAATCTTCAAACAAATCCATATCGATTTGGTTATCTTTCATTACACGGCCTTTAACGCTAATCCCCATACGATGCATTACCGCTTTACTGCCGTTATTTAAAAGTGGATGCCAAGACGCAAGGCCACGCCCTTCATGTAGACGACGGTAGCTACAACTTGGTGGCATAAAAAAGATATTATCGATGTTATCTTTGGTCAGTTTTACACAGCTAGGCACTAAAGATGTGCGGTTTTCATATTCTGTACAAAAACACTTTTTAGTATCGAGATAGCGACACACAATCGCAGTATAGATAATCTCTTCGCCTTCACGCAGTACATCGGTACTTTCAAAACTTTCTTCTTGTTCATCGCTATCAATAAATGTGTGTAAACAACATTTACCGCAGCCATCACAAATGGCTTCCCATTCATCGTTGTTCATCTCTGCCAACGACTTTTTAAGCCAAAATTTATCTTCTAACATATGTGCCCCTAAATTTCAGGGCGACATTTTAAGCTAGTTGTGTGAGAAAAGCGAAAAGAAAAAGGTGCCAGATACAACGACTGGCACCGATAAATAGGTGATTAGATTTTAGGGTAACCGATACGGTCTGATAAATAGCCAACTGAAGTCGCAAAATAATAAGAACGATTCCAGTGCATTAGCGCCTTGTAATTGTCATATGCCAAATACATACGGCCATTTTCATCGTCTGGCATAACGAGCGCTGCGGTAATTCCAACATTTGGCAAATCAGTGCCATCAGTACGGCGAAGACCAAGTGCCTGCCAATCGGCTAGACCACGTTCTGATTTATTCCAATTCTCGAGCCATTGTTTGCGAGTACGCGTGCCACGCTGCAAAATATGTTCACTATTGAACCCCTCAGGCAACACCACCTGACGGCCCCATGTTAGTGAGTCATTCCAGCCCGCTTTTTTCAAATAGTTTGCAATAGATGCGAAGGCATCGAGCTTGTTTTGCCAAATGTCTTTTTTACCATCACCGTCGTAATCAACCGCGTAAGCATTAAACGACGTTGGCATAAATTGTGTTTGACCCATTGCGCCTGCCCACGAACCTTTAAAGTGGTCAAGATCAATATGGCCTTCTTCTAAAATCGTTAACGCAGCCCAAAGTTGGCGTTTATACAGCGCCTCGCGACGTCCGTCGTATGCTAACGTTACCACTGAAGAAATAACCGGATGTGAGCCTTGGATTTTACCAAAGTTACTTTCAAGGCCCCAAAGCGCAACGATAAAACGCGCTTGTACGCCATACTTAGCGGCAATTTTTTCAAGCTCTGTTTGATTTTCTTTGTACAGTTTACGTGCTCTATCTATCTTCCACTTAGGTACACGCTTTGGCAGATAAGTTTCTAACGTTTCTTTTACTTCAGGCTGATTTTTATCCGCTTTAATAACTTTTTTCTTAAACTTAACGGTTGCAAAGGCGTTATCAACAATTTTTTGTGAAAACCCTTTTTCAATTGCTTCTATTTTTAAATCTGCAACGTACTGGTTAAATTTTGCTTGCTCTTCATCTGCAAAGGTAGAGACCGAAATAAGGCTTGCTGTGATTAGGGCGAGTTTTTTAAACACTAGTCAGTGACTCCATTTTGTTTTCTAAATTCATCTAATAAACTTTCTTGTTTTGGCGGTAGCTGTAAATAAAATCCTTTTTCAGCTAATTCTTGCTTCACTTTTTCAAGGTCAGCCGTACCAAGTTGTTCACGTTTTGCTAAATTAATTAGCATTACAAAACTTGGTTGACCAAAAGTTGCCATTAAAGGTTCCGGAACTTTTGAAAAATCATCTCTTTTTTCAACGTACAGATAGGTATCTGCCTTTTTTTTACTTTTATACACTGCACTGAGCATTCAAACACCTTTTACTTCTTGCGTAACACTGCGTCACACTATACCATGGCATACACTAAAAGTGAGATAAATTGCGCTTAATGGCTGGATTCTTCTAAAAAATCAGCCTGTGATTTTTATAATAATAATTGAGATTATGTCGGAACAAATTTTTGAACTAAAAGGGAACCTTTTTACACTATCTGTATTGCATCTTTTTAAAAACGATCTAGATAGTTTGATTAGTCAACTTGACGAAAAAATTGCTCAAGTACCCAAGTTTTTCTTCGGTGCGCCAATTGTCGTAAACCTTCAGTCTGTACCAAACGAACACATTGACTTTGCAAAGTTAAAGCAAGCTTTAATTGACCTACAGCTTAACCCTGTAGGTGTTTGTAACGGTACGGACGAGCAAAACACTGCCGCTAAACTGCACAAATTATCAATACTAAATTACAGTAAAGACCAAACACCTAAAGCAAAGCCACAATCAGCTGCAAATACATCAATTGTTGAAAAAGAAGTATTTGTTCCAGCACAAATTATTAGTGGCAATGTGCGTGGTGGTCAGCAAGTTTATGCGAAGAACCGCGATCTCATTATTACAGGCTCAGTAAGTCCAGGCGCTGAAGTGATTGCCGATGGCAATATTCATGTTTATGGCACATTACGTGGCCGCGCTATCGCTGGCGCAAAAGGGCAAGAATCCGTTATATTCTGCCAAAAGCTTAATGCTGAGTTAGTTTCAATTAATGGAAACTACTGGCTGAGCGACTCACTGCAAGGTGAATCATGGGGCAATGCTGCATGTATTTCACTTGAAAACGAATCATTAAAAATTTCAGCTTTGGTTTAAAGGATAGATTTCATGGCAAAAGTTATTGTTGTCACATCAGGTAAAGGCGGTGTTG
This sequence comes from Pseudoalteromonas spongiae UST010723-006, assembly GCF_000238255.3. Taxonomy (NCBI): domain Bacteria; kingdom Pseudomonadati; phylum Pseudomonadota; class Gammaproteobacteria; order Alteromonadales; family Pseudoalteromonadaceae; genus Pseudoalteromonas; species Pseudoalteromonas spongiae. The sequence goes on along the minus strand of NZ_CP011040.1, from coordinate 783,530 downwards.
GTAAAACAACATCAAGTGCAGCGATTGGCACTGGGCTTGCGTTAAAAGGATACAAAACCGTTATTATCGACTTTGATATTGGTTTACGTAACCTTGATTTGATTATGGGTTGTGAGCGCCGTGTTGTTTATGATTTCGTTAATGTAATCAACAATGAAGCAAACTTAAACCAAGCATTGATCAAAGATAAGCGTGTAGAAAAGTTGTTTATTTTACCTGCTTCGCAAACGCGCGATAAAGACGCGTTAACCAAAGAAGGCGTTGAGCTGGTATTAAACGAGCTTAAGAAAGATTTCGACTTTATCATATGTGACTCGCCAGCGGGTATTGAAGCAGGTGCAATGATGGCACTGTACTTCGCAGACGAAGCAATTGTTACAACTAACCCTGAAGTTTCATCGGTGCGCGACTCAGATCGTATTTTGGGTATTTTACAAAGTAAGTCAAAACGCGCTGAAGAAGGGCTTGAAAACGTAAAAGAACACCTGCTATTAACACGTTATAATGCAGAGCGTGTTGCAACGGGTGAAATGCTGTCGGTAGAAGATGTTCAAGATATTCTTGCAATCGATTTATTGGGCGTTATTCCTGAGTCAAAAGCAGTACTTAATGCGTCTAACTCGGGTCAGCCTGTAATTCTTGATTCAGATTCTGATGCGGGTAAAGCGTATTCCGATGCGATTGACCGTTTATTAGGTGAAAAAGTAGATTTTCGCTTTTTAGAAGCTGAGAAGAAGGGCCTACTTAAACGGATATTTGGAGGTTAATGTGTCATTACTTGATTACTTTCGCTCACAAAAGAAAACAACAGCAAGTTTAGCTAAAGAACGATTACAGATCATCGTAGCGCATGAGCGCTCAAGTCGTGGTACGCCTGATTATTTACCACAGCTTAAACAAGATATTCTTGAAGTGATCCGTAAATACGTAAATATCGAGCAAGATCAGGTTCAAGTTCAGCTTGAGCAAAACGAAGATGACTTGGCTGTACTCGAACTCAATGTCACTTTGCCTGACGATAAGTAAACATAAAAAAGCCTGCGTGAAGCAGGCTTTTTTAATGTTAGTTTAAAACCAGTCTTTTAGTGAATGCTTAACCATTTCACCGCGCCAACTCGTCATTAAATCGGGTTTTAAGAGCGCACCTTCGTCAAACTTAGACTTGCCTTTCCACTTCCAGCTGATCAATTGATTCATCTGCTTTTTACTTGCTAGCACATCAAGTGGAATATCATTGTCTTTGGCGATTTTTTCAAGCTCAGCACGTAGCTCTTTTAACGTTTTTTTATAGCCATGAAAGTCTATTAAGCGTTGGATTTTTTCTGGATGCTCGGCTTCGTCTTTATCTAAACCGATTTTCACAAGATTTAACAAGGTTTTACCATAACGATTAAGTAAGCCTTGGTCGCCTTCACATAAACGTTTTAGTGCACCAAAATGAGTAGGCTGCGTTTTAGCTATCTCGAATAAAATGTGCTCTTTAACGATAAAGTTAAGTGCTAAGTTTTTCTCACGGGCGCGATTTAAGCGCCAAGCTGCTAACTGCTGCAGCACAGCTAATTGTTTCGGGTTAAGTTGCCACGCGTTTTTAATATCTAGATAGGCAAGTTCTAACGGCGTTTCATATTTGCGTTTATTAGCAATAACCGCACTTTCACCAAACACAATCCCTTGCTTATCGTCATTTAGTTTTTCTTTAATAATGTTAAAACAAGGCATTAAATAAAATACATCGGCAGCTGCATAATCTAACTGGGCTTTCGTTAAGGGGCGTTGCAACCAATTAGTGCGCGATTCACTTTTGTCGATTTGCTCTTCAAGTAACATTTCAACCATATTGGCAAAACCAACACAATTGCGTTCGCCTAATAAACTTAATGCAAACTGAGTATCAAACAAGGGCGCTGGAGTACAATTACCGTGGCGTGCAAATACTTCAAGATCCTCAGATGGCGAATGCAACACTTTTATAATATTCGGATTTTCCATTAGCTGCCAAAACGATGACAAATCAAGATCTAACGTTGGATCAATAAGGCAAATACGATCACCGTCGTAAATTTGCAATAATGCAAGCTCTGGGTAAAGGGTGCGACGTCGCATAAACTCGGTATCTACCGCGAGTACCGATTTGTTGTTATAGCTAGCGACCGCTGAGTCTAATTCTTGTTGTTCTGTAATAAATGAGTATTGCACTACTTTTCCTCATAAAAAAACCGGCAAATTGCCGGTTTTTCTTTTTAGGGTATTCCCTATTTAACTTGCTTCTTTAAGTGCACGTCTTAAAATTTTACCAACATTTGTTTTTGGTAAATCTTCGCGGAATTCCACAAACTTTGGCACTTTATAATTGGTCAAGTTTTCACGACAGTGCTTGATTATATCTTTTTCTGTCAGACTTTGGTCTTTTTTCACGACAAAAATCTTAACTTGTTCACCACTTACTTCATGTGGTACACCGACAGCCGCAACTTCAAGCACACCATCATGCATTGCTACCACTTCTTCCACTTCATTTGGGAATACGTTAAAGCCAGATACAATAATCATGTCTTTTTTACGGTCAACAATATAGAAGAAGCCTTCTTCATCGTATTTAGCAACGTCACCCGTTGCAAACCAACCGTCTTTTAAACATTCTGCGCTTGCTTCTGGACGATTGTAATAACCTTTCATTACCTGAGGACCTTTAACCCAAAGCTCCCCTGCTTCACCGAGTTCTGCTTCAGTGCCGTCTTCTTTTACGATTTTAAGTTCTGTGCTTGGTGCTGGTAAACCAATTGAGCCATTAAATGCTGCAAGGTCATACGGGCTAACAGTAACAAGTGGCGCACATTCAGTTAATCCATAACCTTCAACTAAGCGAGAATCAGTAACCGTTTGCCATTTTTCAGCAACTGGGCGTTGTACTGCCATACCGCCACCAAGCGATATTTTTAGCGATGAAAAATCAATTTCTGAGAATCCAGGCGTATTTAACAGGCCGTTAAACAAGGTATTTACACCTGTCATTACGGTAAACTTTTTGCCCTGAAGTTCTTTAATAAACCCTTTCATATCACGCGGATTAGTGATTAAAAGGTTATGACCACCGTACTTCATAAAGGTTAGGCAGTTGGCGGTTAAGGCAAAAATATGATAAAGCGGTAGCGCTGTTACTACCATTTCTTTACCTTTCTTAAGTAGTGGGTCTAAACAACCCGTTACTTGCTCAAGGTTTGCTACCATATTGCCGTGTGTAAGCATGGCACCTTTAGATACACCGGTAGTACCACCGGTATACTGTAAGAATGCTAAACAATCTTGCGTTAAATGTGGGCGCGTATATTTAGATACATCACCAGATTTCATCACATCTGTGAAATCGATAATGTTTGGTAGGCTATAGCTTGGCACCATTTTCTTAAGGTGTTTTACAACAAAGTTAACTAAGTGCTTTTTAACACCACCTAACATATCGCCGATTTCAGTAACTACGATGTTTTTAACATTCGTCTTTGGTAATGCTTCTTCAAGTGTACGAGCAAAGTTAGCAAGAATAATAATAGTGCTTGTTTCTGAATCGTTTAATTGATGCTCAAGCTCACGCGTAGTGTAAAGCGGGTTTACATTTACAACAGTCGCGCCCGCACGCAGTGTACCAAGAATTGCTATTGGCGTTTGCAATAAGTTCGGCATCATCACCGCAACTTTATCACCTTTTTTAACGCCCAGTTGATTTTGAAGATATGAAGCAAATCGTTTAGTTGCGTCATCCATCTGTTGGTATGTATATACCTTACCCATATTTTCAAAGGCAGGAAGATCTGCATAGTCTTGAAAGCTTTTTTCAAATAGTTCAAGCAGGGAGTCATAGTGCTGTGGATCTATCTCAGCAGGAACACCTGCTGGGTAACGCTTCAACCAAATCTTTTCCACGATAGGCTCCTATAAATTATATTTATTGTTTGTGTTTTTGTGTTCAACTTAAACCTTAATTCATGTAAGGCAATTTAACAATTGAGTAATTACTCTAAAGGGCTAATATTCACATATTTAAGCACGTTATACAAACTTTAGTTTACACCGTTTACGTAAACGTCAACCTCTTTCGCAATCACGTGCGCATATTCCATATGACAATGATGCCCACCAGGGATCTCTATTACACCTAAATTTGTATAGAGTTGTCCATAATTTTCAATCGCTTGCGATATTATTTTAAATCCATTTAGCGCTTTTATTAGGAGCATTGGTACAGTTGTATCTGTACAAATTGCTTGGCATTGGCTTGGACTAAAGCGAAAGCCAGAGTGATGTTTGAGTTTTGGGTCAGTCAAAAGTTTAATGCCATCCTCTACTTGCTGTGTGTTTCTTTTCATAATGAGTGCAGCATTGTCGTAATCTAAATCACTTACTGCAAGTCGCGCATTAACAACTTGGTCAAAGCGTTTAAACACGCGCTTACTACTTGGTTTAGCACGGCTTTCAATGGCATTTCTTAATTGCGCTGTTACTTCACTTTCTGGTGTTGTAACACACGCTAGTCCCTCAATTGCAATAACGCATTTAACTTTATCAGGAAAACAGGCTGCAAATAGATTAGCAACCATAGCGCCCATTGAATGACCAACAATAATCACCTTTTCATTTGGAGCAATTTGCTGCAACACGCGATAAACATCATCTACATAATCAATAAAATAATAATGCGCTTGTTTATTGCGCCAGCTTGAACGTCCGTGTCCTGGGAAATCAATCGCATACCAATCATATTGAGGCATTTGATTAATAAGTGGTAAAAATGAATTACTATTATCTTGCCAACCATGCAGTGCGATAATTTTTGTATTGCTATTGTCTAATCGCTGACATGCGATTTTTAATTCATCAATTTCGTACGATGTTTCTGTTATTGTAACTTGCAATGTAATTTCACCGATAAAAATGTAATTTAGTGCATAAATACGTTATGTTTAGCGCAAAATAACACAGAAAAACAATACACATGAAAAAATCGTTAATTGCCTCAACAGTATTATTGGCAAGCAGCAGTTTAGCGTATGCAGAAGCACCGAAGAATATTATTTATATGATTGGTGATGGCATGGGACCCGCCTACACTACTGGTTATCGCTACTTTAAAGATGACAAAAGTACTAAATACGTAGAGCGTACTATCTTTGATGAGCTATTTGTCGGCCTTGCTAGCACAAGCCCTGATGACGATACAGTAGTTACTGACAGTGCTGCGGGTGCAACAGCGCTTTCAACGGCAACTAAAAGCTACAATGGCGCAATTGCAGTTGATACCGCAAAAAAACCATTAACTACGATGCTGCAAATCGCTAAATCTAAAGGCCTTACTACCGCGTTAGTTGCCACATCACAAATTAACCATGCTACGCCTGCAAGTTTCGCCGCACATAACGAAAGCCGTCGTAACTATGACGAAATCGCAAACGACTACGTTGATGTTAAAGTAGATGGAAAGCTAGCGGTAGATTTAATGCTTGGTGGTGGTACTAAATATTTTATTCGTGATGACCGAAATCTTGTTTCTGAATTCAAACAAGCGGGTTATCAATATGTCGATGATTTTGACAAACTAGAATCGATTAAGTCGCTACCAGCGCTTGGCTTGTTTTCTGATGTGGCATTTGCGTATGCAATTGACCAAAACCCTACACGACTTGCTGATATGGCAAAGAAAACCCTGTCGTTACTTGATAACAATAAGCGTGATGGTTTCTTTGTAATGCTTGAAGGCTCGCAAATTGATTGGTGTGGTCACGCTAACGATATTGCCTGCGCGATGGCTGAAATGGATGATTTTGCCAATGCAATTAAGCATGCAAAACAATACGTAGACCAAAATCCAGATACCTTACTTGTGGTTACCGCAGATCACAGTACCGGTGGGTTAACTCTTGGTGCCAACGGCCACTATTCTTGGCATACCGATGTAATAAAAGGCGTTAACGCGAGTATTACTAAAATTGCCAAAGCGCTGATGAAAAGTGATCACCTTTTAACTACTTGGTCAGACAAAACTGGCATTAAGTTAGATAAATCGCAATCAGAGCAGCTGGCTATGCTTACCGCCAGTGCTAAGAGCGAAAAAGATGATGAGCACAAAGAAAAAGAAGCATTGGTAAAACATGTACGACAACTAATTAGTGATGCGTCAAATACAGGTTGGACTACAGGCGGTCACACCGCGATTGATGTACCAATTTTAGCGTATGGTAAAGGTGCCGACGCCTTTAAAGGCCACTTAGACAATACCGAAATCGCAAATCAGTTAATTAACTACATTAAGCAAAGATAAACCCAAACAAAGACTGTGCCGATAGTTATCGACACAGTCTTTATACTTAACCTATTCTCGGCCCGGTAATTTTTTCCACGTTACCGTGTCTCGCACATAAACAGGCTGCGCATCTGCGGCAACCACCGTATTGCCAGCGACCAGTTCACGCTCTGCTAATTTCGTCATAAAACGTGCGTTTGGTAGCGTTATCTCATCTAAAATCGTTAAATTTGTTGCTTCAAAGTGCACTTTATACGTTTGACAACCGGTACCCACAACTACGGCATCGTATTCTGGTAGGGTTAATTCTTCTGGTTTTATGACCATTTCGTGTGACATAAACGCTGCGAGATTATTTTCATCACGCTTAAATTCTGCGTAATAAATTTCGCCCATACGCGCGTCTATCGTTGCGATTGCATAATCCGCCTCTGTCGTGTCAAATGCCTGTTGTGCCATCATTTGTAAGTTCGATATACCGATCACAGGTAAATTTGCGGCATATGCCAGCCCTTGCGTAACCGAAACACCAACGCGCACACCAGTAAAGCTGCCAGGACCGCGGCCAAACGCGATAGCATCCAGTGCTTTTAGATTCGTGTTTGCGCTATTTAAAATATTATCGACCAACGGCAACATTTTTTGGCTATGTTGTTGAGGGCACACCTCAAAGTGAGCGTTTTCTAAATCACAGCTAACGGCTACAGACAACGCTTCTGTAGCAGCATCTATAAGAAGTATATTTGACATAATCTATTTAATTTTTTCTAAAAATGCAGACGCTTTTGCGAGATCGCGAGTGCGCGCCATATTGGGTAAACTTGCTAAAAAGATTCTACCATATTCCCTAGTCACTAAGCGATTATCACAGATCACCAGCACGCCTTTATCTTTTCGGTCACGAATTAAGCGGCCAACGCCTTGTTTTAACGCAATGACAGCCCCAGGTAATTGCAGCGAATAGAACGGGTCGTTGCCCTGCCCGCTATGGGATTTCATCTTTGCCTGTAATAAGGGGTCATCGGGCGCTGCAAACGGCAATTTATCAATGATCACGCACGACAGTGCATCACCTCGTACATCAACCCCTTCCCAAAATGATGCTGTACCAAGCAACACAGAGTTACCATGCATCACAAATTTCTCTAACAAAATACGTTTTGACGCTTGCCCTTGAACTAAAAGCGGATATTCAACGCTGTGCGATAAGCCATCTGCCACTAAGTTAAGCATACGATAACTGGTAAACAAGATAAAACAACGCCCTTTTGCTGCTTTAATCATTTGTTTTGCAATGCTAACGATGGAAAAACCCATTTCCGATTTACTCGGCTCAGGTAGGTAACGCGGTATACACAATAACGCTTGGTTTTCGTAGTCAAACGGGCTGTCGTACACTTCCATAATCTTGGTGTTTAAGCCTAAATCTTTTGCGAAGTGGGTTAAATCACCATTTACCGCAAGGGTTGCCGAAGTAAAAACCCAGCTCGACGTTGCATTATCAACAAGTGCCCGAAATCGTTCTGATACATTGAGAGGCGTAATACTGAACGTTAAATGACGCTTAGTTGTTTCAAACCAAAAACTAAATCCCGGTTTTTGTGCGTCATACATGGTTTCTAACTGGCCTTTTAGGCTGGCTGTGCGTTCAAACAATTTTTCAATTTTGTCACTGCGTTCAAGACATAATTTAAGCACTTGATATAAAAAGCTAATATCGTTTATTACCCGTTCAATGGCTCGATACACATTGGCTTGTTTGACCATTTGTTGCCAGTCACCACGTTGGCTTTCACTTGGAAATTGCAAGCGTAAATCAAATACCGCAGTTTCAAGTTTATCTAATGTTTTGCCCAGCTGGATCATGTCGAAGAGCTCAGCGCGATACACTAAGCGAATATCGCGAACAAGCTCGATTACCATACGTGTGCTTACGCGCGAGGCAAAATAATCTGATGCAATGTTTGGTAACTGATGTGCTTCATCGAATATATAACAATTAACATTTGGAATAAGTTCGCCGAAGCCCGATTCTTTAACAACTGCATCTGCCAAAAATAGATGGTGATTAACCACCACTAAGTCTGATTCAATGGCTTTAACACGGGCTTTTCTGACAAAACAATCTTGAAATGATGGACATTCTTTACCAAGACAATTATCAGTTGTAGATGTGACATAAGGTAAAACTTTGGCATCTTCTTCTATCCCGCTGCAATCGGCCATATCTCCCGAACGCGTTTCGCCCGAAAATTTTGCCACCATGGCAAGTTGATGCATTACGTCGGGGTCGTCTACTGGTACATGGGCAACGTGCTGATTTAAACGTTCAGTACATAAATAGTTGGAACGCCCTTTTAACAGCGCAATTTTTTTGCCTTTTCCGAGAATCTTTTTCAACGCAGGTAAATCACGATGGAATAATTGCTCTTGCAGTGCTTTGGAGCCAGTCGACACCATCACTTTTTTATCTGATAGTAACGCAGGGACCAAATAAGCAAATGTTTTACCGGTCCCTGTTCCTGCTTCAACAATTGCCTGCTCATCTTTTGCAATCGCTAAAGCGACCGATTTGGCCATATCAATTTGTGGTTGCCTGGGTGCATACCCTTTTATCGCAAGGGCGAACGGGCCTGATTTACCAAACAAATCGTCGATACTAGTCATTTAAAGCACGTGTTTTAAAAATGGAGTGCAAGTGTAACGATTAAGCATACTGACAACAAGAAAAAGGCCGTTTTAAATAAGCAAGCTAACAAGCATTAATGACTTAAATCACAGCATTAGCGCTATGATTTATCAGTAAACTCGCTTCTTCATTTGTTAGTAACATTATCGTTGCATTGTTGAAATCGAAATCTTCTAATTCGATTTTATTGTGTTGTACCAATAACGATAGCATTGCAAGTTGGTTAGCTTGATAAACACAGGCACCAATAGGATATCGCTCGGAATATTTTAGCAACTCATGCTCTGTGCTGATCTTATTTTGTACCGCTAAGCTTTCTAAAATTTCGCGCGGAAAGTTCCAAAGTTTTGCGATATCAAGGGTCAAACGCTGACCATAATCCGTTACTAAACGTTTAATATTTTGGGCGTTTGGCTGAGTATCAGGGCAGACGCTTGAAAACGCATCAATCATCAATTGAAAAATAACCATACTGCCTAGATTCACGAGCAAACCGACTAAATAAGCTTGCTCTGCGTTAATTTTATATTTAGCGGCTAACTGTTGGCTTAAACGTCCTGTAGTCTGGCTATGCGACCATAGGTGCTTACCATAGTTTTTAAAATAGATTTGTGCTTTTGGTACCATTTGAGCCACGAAGCCGTTAATCACTCCTTCAGACAACCCTTTTTGCCCGAGTAACATAAATGCTGCTTTTATATCTGAGATCGGCTTATTCGCGCGGTTGTAAAATGCAGAATTCGCCAGTTCAATGACTTTGGCCGCAATAACAGGGTCATCGCTAATCAGATTGACAAGTATTTCAACATCAAATTCCGCCTGATTGAGCGTATTCATCACTTGGGTTAACGAACTCGGTACAAGTGGCAACGCTTTCAAGATATATTGCGGTTGGCGTAATAACTGTAGGATTTTACTTTCAATAAATTCATTTATCGGGTCGCACTGAGATGTGGTAATTGCGCTATTAAATAACAGTTCAAAAAAGCGGTCCTGATAATGAACTGAATTGTTTAATTCAAAGGTAAGATCAGGCACGTCAGCAGTATTTTGATTATATTGAATATCTTGGTTTTCAGGCACATCTTTTGTGTCTTCAAAGAAGTAATGATTCGCTTCAACTTCTTGCTTTAAAGTTGGAAAAACCTTTGATATTAATCGTCTAAACATACTACTGCGATTCACGTTAAATAATGCTTAATTGTAAACCGTAACGTCTCAAATACGAAACGACAAATGCATTTAAATTTGCTATCGCTTTATACCTACCACATACAGACTTTTAAGTTTACTTTTGTTCCTTTAAACACAATTCCCTCTTGTTCCAGCAGCGATTTTTGCTGATGAAATTTTTCGCTGTTTTCGGGGAAACTAATTTTACCTTGTGAATTAATCACTCTAAACCAAGGAATACGGCTGCCAGTTGGCAGTTTTTTCATCACGGTTCCCACTAAACGGGCATGCCCATTTAGTGAAGCCATTTCTGCTACTTTGCCATAGGTACAGACCTTTCCGCTTGGAATGGACCCGACCACCAGTAAAATTGCTTGTACTTTTTCTTCTTGCGTCATGTTAAAATCTAAAAATTAGTAAAGTTCTTGTAGCCCTTGCCAAATTGCACTGGCAACCGGTCCGTAAAAATTACGATTACTTCGAAAAGCACGTAATTCAGATTGAAATTGGTCTTCGTCGTCACGTAATCTTATTTGCACTAGATCGCCATTTTCCAGTTCAGTTTTACACACGTGTTTTGCAGCTAACCCCCAACCCACGCCCTGTAATAATAAAGAGCGCAATGTTGCCAACTCTTCCACCATCACCACTTGCGAGCCTTTTGCAAACGACAATTTTTCATCGTCAAAAGGCAATTCAGTGGGTTTTAAAGTTAAACATGGAATAGCATCAAGTTCATCACTTGCTAAAGTTGTTCGGCCTTCAGGTAAGATTTTGGGTGACGCCACTAAAATAACGTCGATCGGTTTTAGCAAAACGCTTTGGAAATCCCCTGACGCGTGAAAAATATCAAACCAAGGACCAATGCCAATATCAACCTCTCCTTTGGCGAGTTTTTCAACTGCTTGAAACCGCGAACCACCGACTATTTTGAACTGCGTACGCGGAAATTGTTTAATAATTTTACCAAAGAGTTGGCTTATACGCTGGTCTCCCGCCAATTGCTCATACGCAATACAGATACTCGGTTCATAACCAAGTGCTAATGTTGAACTAATTTTATCAAGCTCATCGCAGCCAGATAACACCCGCTTAGCTTGCTTATAAAAGCGCTCACCAGCTGGCGTTAATTTTAAACGATAACCACTGCGGTCAATTAAGGTAAAACCGATGTCCTGTTCTAACTTTTGCATCGCCATGGTCAGTGCAGGCTGGGTTTTATGACACTTTTCAGCTGCCTGTTTTAAACTTTGAGAACTAACAATAGCGTCTAAAATCTTCAATTGACTCAACTTCATTATTAAAACTTATATAGTTAGTAATTTTTTATAAATATTATTTTATATTGTGTTTCGTTATTCTGGCTATAGTTAATTAACTTTTTCTTTTTAGGATAATAAGATGCGCGCTTTTTTACTGTGTTTACCAGTAATGCTATTAACTGCCTGCAAAGATGCAGCGCCAGAAAAAACTGAATCTGTCACTTCTCGTCCTGTTAAACTTTTTACCGTACCTGATTCAGGAAGTCCGAACATCAGGCGTTTCCCTGCTAAAGTAGAGGCAAATCAAGGATCTTATTTATCGTTTAGAGTGAATGGCGAGCTAATAGAATTTCCTACACTCGCAGGCCAAGCAGTTAAAAAAGGCGATGTGCTTGCCAAGCTGGACCCAGAAGATTTTAAACTGCAGCTCGCTGACAGAGAAGCGCGTTACAAACTCGCGAAAAATCAACTCGAACGTACCGAAACCCTAAAACAAAAAGGCATCGCATCACAAGCGGAATTAGATCAAGCAAAGGCCAATATGCAAGTTGCGCTCTCTGCATTAGAAAAAGCGCAAACTGATTTAGAATACACGGTTTTACGAGCACCGTTTTCCGGCACCATTAGTAAAGTCTTTATTAAGAACTTTGAGAGTGTTGTCGCAAAGCAAAATATTATGCGTATCGAAACCCGTGATTTGATGGACGTAACCATTCAAATTCCGGAAAAATTGGTAGCGCGTGTCGATAAACAAACGAATTATAAGCCACAAGTGGTATTCGATAGCTTTCCAAATAAGGCGTATTCACTGTCACTTAAAGAATGGGATACCCAAGCGGATCCGTTAACGTTAAGTTATCGTGTGGTATTTACCTTGCCGCTACCGAGCGATTTTAATCTGCTCGCAGGCATGACGGGCAATGTACTAATTGATTTAAATAAAGTGTTCCGTTCAGATCAACAAAAATTCACTATTCCAACGACCGCAGTATTTAGTGATGCAAGTGAAGATTCGTTTGTTTGGCGTTTTAAAGACGGTGCAATTGAAAAAGTTAAAATCACCTTAGGTGAAATTCACAAAAGTGGTATTGAAGTCGAAAGCGGCCTACAACCGGGCGACAAAATCGTGAGTGCAGGCGTACATCAATTATCTGAACAAAGCTTAGTGCGTCCATGGACTAAAGAGCGAGGCTTATAATATGAGCATTGCTGAAACGTCAATTGAAAAACGCACCATAAGCTGGCTTTTTACACTAATTTTATTACTCGGCGGTGTGTTTTCTTATCAGCAACTTGGTCGTTTAGAAGACCCTGAATTCACCCTAAAGAAAGCCATGGTGATAACACGCTACCCAGGTGCATCGCCAGAGCAAGTTGAACAGGAAGTTACTTACCCCATTGAAAACGTTATTCAACAACTGCCCTATGTTGATTATGTTACGTCTATTTCCTCACCCGGTTTATCGCAAATTGCGGTTGAGATGAAAAGTACCTATCGCAAAGAAGAACTAAGGCAAATTTGGGATGAATTGCGCCGTAAAATAAATGATTTATCACCGCGCTTACCTTCGGGTGTTTATCCGCCAAGTGTAATGGATGATTTTGGCGACGTTTATGGTGTGCTTTACGCAATTAACGGCGATGATTACTCTTATGAAGAACTTGAAAATTACGTAGATTACCTACGCCGTGAATTAGTATTAGTAGACGGCGTTGGTAAAGTTACCGTAGCCGGCGAACAAAAACCGCAAGTGACCGTCGAAATTTCGAGTCATAAACTCGCGCAACTTGGTATTTCAGCCAACGTGATATATCAGTTATTGCAAAATCAGAATACCGTATCAAACGCGGGTAAAGTAACCGTAGAAGGCGAATCAATTCGTCTCCATCCTACTGGCGAATTTAAAGATGTGTCGGAACTTGAAGATCTGCTGATCTCAAAACCAGGCGCAAAAGAAATTATCTATTTAGGTGATGTTGCCACGGTAAAACGTGAATACCCTGAAATACCTAATAACCCGACCCATTATGCAGGTAAACAAACTCTGCTATTAGGCGTGTCGTTCGCATCAGGCGTTAACGTGGTTGATGTGGGCGAGCGTTTGTCTAACCACCTTGCATCACTTGAATATCAAAGACCGTATGGCATTGAAATTAATACACTTTACAACCAGCCTAAAGAAGTTGAGAAGTCAGTTGATGATTTCATTATGTCGCTGGCACAAGCGGTTGCAATTGTAATTGCAGTACTGTTGCTATTTATGGGGTTTCGCAGTGGCTTACTCATTGGTGCGGTACTACTTATTACCGTTTTTGGTACCTTTATCTTTATGTTGGTTCAAGAAATTGACCTGCAACGTATTTCTTTAGGTGCTTTGATCATTGCGTTAGGTATGCTCGTTGATAACGCCATTGTTATAACAGAAGGTATTTTGGTTGGCCTTAAAAAAGGTTACAGCAAAGTAAAAGCGGCTAACAGCATTGTTAATCAAACTAAATGGCCATTATTGGGCGCAACGATTATCGCCATCACGGCTTTTGCCCCAATAGGCCTTAGCTCTGACGCAACCGGTGAGTTTGCTGGAAGCCTATTTTATGTCTTGCTAATTTCACTTCTATTGAGCTGGGTAACAGCTATTACAATTACCCCGTTTTTAGCCAGTGTGCTATTTAAGCAAAGTGAAATTGAACATAACCCTGACAATGAACTTGATGCTGACGAACTTTATAAAGGGGCATTATTCGTTTTTTACGGAAAAGTTCTTAAAACCGTTTTAGCGTGGCCAAAAAGTACACTTACAATTATGTTCGTGTCGTTACTTGGTGCATTAGTCCTGTTCGGTAATGTTAAACAGTCATTTTTCCCACCGTCAAACACGCCGATGTTCTACTTAGACTACTGGCGTTATCAAGGGTCTGATATTAGAGCAACGGAGAAAGATATTTCTGCGTTAGAAGAGTACTTACTTGCCAAACCACAGGTTGTTGAAGTAACGAGTACAATTGGGCAAGGTGCTCCTCGCTTTATGCTGACCTACGCGCCAGAGAAAATTCACCCTGCGTTTGGTCAATTAATTATCAGAACGACGGATCTTGAGTCACTTAATGAATTGTTAGCTGATGTACGCAATTATGCCGATGAAAATTTACATAATGCGGTTATTAAACTAAAACGCATGGAGATTGGTCCATCAACCGATGCAAAGATTGAAGCGCGTTTTCAAGGTCACGACCCTAAAGTGCTACGCGATTTAGCTAACCAAGCCATCGACATATTAAATGCCGATGGCGCGGCGTATAACATTAAACATGATTGGCGCGAATTAACGAAAGTTATCCGTCCGCAGTTTAATGAACAAAAAGCCCGTCGATTAGGCATTAGTAAAGCCGATTTAGACAATGTGTTGTTAACGACACTGTCGGGACGTCAGGTTGGTTTATATCGTGATGGCACACGCATGTTGCCGATAATTGCGCGCTCACCTGCATCAGAGCGTCTTAACGTAGATTCGCTTTATGACTTACAAATTTTCAGCCCAACGCTCGGTGTTTATGTATCAATAGAACAAATCGTCGATGGCTTTAATACCGAATGGGAAAATAACTTAATTTTGCGTCGCGATCGTAAACGCACCATAACGGTTATGGCCGATCCAGATATTCTAGGTGATGAAACCGCGGCAAATTTATTAAAGCGTGTAAAACCACAAATTGAAGCGATAAAACTGCCGCAAGGTTACCAATTAGATTGGGGCGGCGAGTTTGAATCTGCATCTAAGGCACAAAAAGCCATTTTTGGCTCATTACCGCTTGGCTACCTAGTGATGTTTATTATCACGGTGCTACTATTTAACTCGATTAAAAAACCGTTAATTATTTGGGCTACTGTACCGCTTGCGGTAATTGGCGTTACCATTGGTTTGTTTACCATGAGCAGCCCATTTAGCTTTATGGCCTTACTTGGTTTGTTGAGCTTATCGGGTATGCTAATTAAAAATGGCATTGTGCTTATGGATCAAATTGAACTCGAGCTGAGTGAAAATAAACACCCATACACCGCCGTTTATCATTCTGCACTGAGTCGTTTGAGACCGGTGTCTATGGCGGCCATTACAACGATTCTGGGTATGATTCCGCTACTATTCGATGTGTTTTTTAAATCGATGGCAGTGACTATTATGTTCGGTTTAGGATTTGCAACCATTCTTACTTTGTTGGTAATTCCTGCGCTGTATACTTTAGTATTTAGCGTAAAACCAGAAAACAACAAAGCCTAGCTATAACTGTCCCACGCTACAGCCTCTTAGCGTGGGACATCCACTTTCCAACACATCACTTTAAATGTGAATACCACGATTTTTAAACATTAGTTTAACTCGTTATTGTTAAAGGTATACTGTGGATAAAAAAACGGTGTGCTCAATTATGCTTCGTGATCCCTATTCGGTGCTTGTGGTAATTCAAAATACTCAAAATCAATTTTTGGTGATGCAACGTGCAGATGACCCGTCCTTTTGGCAATCGGTTACTGGTGGCATTGAACAAAACGAAACCGCCCTTGCCTGTGCATATCGCGAAGTGCTTGAGGAAACTGGCATTAATTGCCATAAGCAAGACCTTACAATCAAAGACCTAAATATTACTAATCGCTATGAAATTCGAACTCAGTGGCGTAGTCGTTATAAGCCTAACAGTACTATAAACACTGAGTTTGTATTTCATTTGTTGGTACCAATTACACAACCTATCGTTTTGCATCCAAACGAACACTTAGCTTATAAATGGCTTAATTACCAAGACACCCTAGAAATTTTATGGTCCGATTCGAACAAACAGGCAATAACGTATTGTTATGAAAATACAATGTGTAAACTTATTTAGCCATTTTTACAAAAAATCACAGTTAAAAAACCGTTTTCGTTAGCAGCAAAATTGCGATAGTCAATTTATGTTTTAGACTTAGTTAGGACTTAATACTGATTAATTCATTCATGGATTAGCACTAAGGAAGGTTATGACTAGGTTACCGCTAACTTTACGCCAATACTTTGCAAACATTAACTTATCTAAAAAGTTAACTCTGTCGTTTTTAGTTGTTGCAGTCATCCCACTGCTAATTGTGTTTATTATTGCCTATTACAACTCTTCAATCGCTATTAAATCACAAGTTTATAACCAGTTATCAGCGATAAGCAGTATTAAAAAAAGTGGGCTCGAGCGCTACTTTAAACAAGTTGAGCTAAAGCTAGTAACTACCGCACTGAGCCCCACGACAAAGTCAGCCGCCATCGAATTTCAACGCGCATTTGCTGAGGTTAATACCAATAACAATGCAAAACCTGCGCTCAAAAACTATTACGATACAGTTTTTTTTGATGAATTTAAAAAAACAAACCCGAATGTTCAGCAGCTTAACATCAATTTTGATGCCTTAAGTACAACCGCGGTTGCGCTACAAACTCGTTACATTTTAGATAATGCTAATCCAATTGGTAGTAAACAGCAGCTGCTTACAAGCGGTATAGGTGATTCTTACGATAATGTGCACAGCCGTTATCATAACTATTTTACCAATCTAACTGAATATTATGAGTTTTATGACTTGTTTATTGTTGATAATCGCACCGGCAATATTATTTACTCTGTTTATAAAGAGTTAGATTTTGCGACATCGCTACTTGACGGCCCTTATGCCAATAGCAACATCGCCAGTGTTTTCAAAAAGTCACAGAGCATAAAAACAGGAAATAACGTTGCGTTTATTGATTATCAACCTTATTTTCCCTCATATAACAATCCAGCAAGTTTTATCGCAATGCCAATTGATCGCGATACTACCTTAATTTTTCAGCTTTCGATTGATGCACTAAATAACATTATGAGTAATCGTGATGGTCTAGGTGAAACCGGCGAAACCTACCTTGTTGGCCCTGATAAGTTAATGCGCTCAGACTCGTATCTTGACCCGGAAAATCACTCGGTAATTAATTCATTTAGAAACCCAGAAAAAGGCAGTGTAAATACCTATGCCATAGAACAATCATTACAAGGCGTGGCGGGGCAAAAAATTATTGATGACTACAACGGCAACCCCGTACTTTCAACTTATCAACCACTTGAGGTGTTCGATATTACCTGGAGCTTATTAGCCGAAATTGATGAAAGTGAAGCATTTGCCGCAGTTGATAGACTTGCACTTATTCTTACCTTAGTGCTGTTATTAGTGATTGCGGCTGTTGCATACACAGCACCTAAGTTTGCTGCATTTTTAGCAGCACCGATTAAACATTTATCTGAATTAATGAAAAGCGTTGAAAATACCGGTGATTTTTCGAAACGTACGACTGAAATGAATAACGATGAGATTGGCGATACGGCGGGTGCTTTCAACAACTTGCTTGCGAGTTTACAAGCATCAATTATGGACACCAATCGCGTTATGCAACAACTTGCTAAAGGTGATTTTGACGCTCGCATAACCACAGAATGTAAAGGCGAACTGGCATTACTTAAACAAGCAACCAACGATAGCGCAGAATCCATAAGCTTAGCGATGTCAGAGTTAAACTCAGTCGTAAACGCAATGTCTCAAGGTAAGTTTGATAAAACCATCAATTCACCTATGGCAGGCGATTTAAATACATTAAAAGACAATATTAATTCAACGTTATCGACGTTAGATTTAGCAATAAGTGACATAGTTAATGTCATGCAATCTATGGCTCAAGGCGACTTTGAACAACAAGTGACGGTTGACTGTAACGGTAAGTTAGATGAACTAAAACAAGGAATTAACCAAACTATTTCAAGCATTAACAACGCCATAAATACCATAGATTACACGATGGCAGAACTTAGTGATGGTAATCTTGACGCGCAGATTAGTGTGCCACTCAATGGCCAATTAGATCTGTTAAAACAAAAAATTAACCAAACCATTCTAAATATTTCTACTGTTATTAACGACATTTCATTTGTTATGGCAAACGTCAGTGAAGGTAATTTTAGCTCTCAGGTTGAAAGTGAAATGACAGGTCAGTTCGCGCGCCTTAAAGATGATGTCAATATCAGTATCAAATCGGTAAATCACGCCATCAACGATATTAGCGCGGTAATGAATGGTATTAGCCAAGGCGATTATCGCCAACAAATAGACGCTAATATGAAAGGACAGTTAGATGCGTTAAAAACCAATATTAATAGTTCAGTCGACAGTGTTAAAGAAGTTATCGCATCACTTAGCGATGTCGCCGAAGCGATGAAAAAAGGTGACTTTACGCAGTTTATTGAACTTGAGTTTAAAGGTGATTTAGCGCAGCTGAAAACAGATATCAATAGCTCTGTGACGGCAACAGCCACGGCCATTAACGAGGTTTCTACCAGTTTAGAGGCGTTAGCGAATGGTGATTTGAGCAAACAAATGCAAGGTAACTTCCATGGTATTTTTTCGCAACTACAGCAGAATATAAATCGCACAACAAAACAACTAATCGATGTAATAGGCAATATTCAAGCGTCTGCCGAAGAAGTAAAACAGTGTGCGAAAGAAATCTCGCTCAGTAATACGGAAATAAGCGAGCGCACGGAAGAACAAGCTGCAAGCCTAGAACAAGCAAGCGCCAGCACTAAAACATTACTCGAAGAAGTATACGGCGTCGTAGAACAATCAAAACGTGCGGTATCGCAAAGTAACATTGCCACAGAAAGTGCCAAACAAGGTAAATCACTGTCGCTTGAAACCCAGCAATCCATTGAAGAAGTTGAAAAGTCCAGTAAGAGTATTAATGAAATTGTTGAAGTAATTGACGGACTTGCCTTTCAAACTAACCTATTAGCACTAAATGCCGCGGTGGAAGCTGCGCGTGCTGGTGAAAATGGACGTGGTTTTGCCGTGGTTGCAAATGAAGTGCGTGAACTTGCGAGTCGCAGTGCCAAATCGGCAAAGCAAATTCGCGATATTATTTCTGACAGTAACGATAAAGTCCATTTAGGTAGTCAGTTATCGGTTGCATCTGGTGAGAAGCTATTACAAATTGTGGAGCGCGTTGAAGAAGTAAATCAAAGTATTCATAAAATCAGTGAAAGCTCAAACAATCAAAGCCATAGCTTAAAAGAAGTCGATGTGGTTGTGCAGCGATTAGCGACTATCGTCCAACAAAATTCAGCGGTAACAGAAGAAACCATGGCAGCCGCTAACTTAATGGCTGAGCGTGCGAACAATATGAATCACTTACTGGAATACTTTAAAACCAACAACCCCACTGAGCCGACACCAATGATTTCAGGAGAGCTGATCCCAGCTAGTAGACGCGCATAAACATTACGTGGCGTAATATTTTAGACCGAGTTTTTGCAATTAGCGCTTAAACTTGGTTTCTAGAATAACAGAAGATGTAGTGCGCTCTACGCCATCTAAATTACCGATTTCGTCGAGTGTATGACTCAGTTGCTCTAACGAGCTTTCTTCTACGACTGCTATTAAGTCGTACTCTCCGCTTATTGCATAGAGCTGCGAAATAGCGGTGAATCGCTTTAATTCGACATTGGTTTGTGTTGTTAATTTTTGTTTAACCTTAATGGATACATGGGCGCTCACTCTATTTTTTAAATAATCTTCACCAAGCTTTACGCTGTAACCAGTTATGACACCAGTAGACTCCAGTCGGGCAAGTCTGTTTTGTATGGTTGAGCGGCTTAAAGATAGCTTTCTAGCTAAGTCTGAAACGCTCAAACGCGCGTTTTCTTTTAGCGCATTAATTAAACTTTTATCTGTATCACTAATCATATTAACTAAAAATATAAACAATTTGATAAATAATATCGTTAATATGGTTATTTTTACACTACAAAATGGCTTTAATTGATTCAATAATTGAAATAATTAAATTTTAAGTAATTAGACAACAAGATTGAGGAAAGAATAATGGCTGTAAATCGTGCTTTATTTGATGATGTAATGGTACCTAACTATGCTCCTTCAGCGGTAATTCCAGTTAAAGGTGAAGGTTCACGTGTATGGGACCAAAACGATAAAGAGTTTATCGATTTTGCAGGCGGCATCGCGGTAAACTGTTTAGGCCATTGTCACCCAGCTTTAGTAAATGCGCTAAAAGAACAATCAGAAAAAATTTGGCATTTATCTAACGTATGGACAAACGAACCAGCACTTCGTCTTGCTAAAAAGTTAGTTGATGCAACGTTTGCTGACAAAGTTTACTTTGCAAACTCAGGTGCTGAATCAAACGAAGCGGCGCTTAAACTTGCACGTCGTTTTGCCCTTGATAACTTCGGTGCAGAAAAATCAAAAATTATCGCATTTAACAAAGGCTTCCACGGCAGAACATTCTTTACCGTAACGGTAGGCGGCCAAGCGGCCTACTCTGACGGTTTTGGTCCTAAGCCTGGTGATATTGTTCACTGTGATTACAACGACTTAGATGCATTTGCAAAACTTATCGATGACAACACATGTGCTGTAATGCTTGAACCACTGCAAGGTGAAGGCGGTATTATTTCACCAACACCTGAATTTATCCAAGGTGTTCGCGAGTTATGCGATAAACACAATGCACTACTTATTTTTGATGAAGTGCAAACAGGTGTTGGCCGTACAGGCACACTTTATGCGTATGAAGGTTTAGGTGTAACTCCAGATATCCTTACGACAGCGAAAGCATTAGGTGGCGGTTTCCCAATTGGTGCGATGATCACCACGACTGAAATCGCTAAGCACCTTAAAATTGGTACTCATGGCTCAACATATGGCGGTAACCCTCTAGCGTGTGCAGTTGCAGAAGCTGCGTTCGATACTGTTAACCAAGCAGATGTGCTTGACGGTGTTAGCCAAAAAGAAGCGCTTTTCCGTGAAGGGTTAGATGCTATTAATGCTAAATATAATGTATTTAGTGAAGTACGTGGTAAAGGTTTATTAATCGGTGCAGTTCTTAACGATAGTTACAAAGGTCGTGCTCGCGATTTCCTAGTAGCGTCTGCAGATAACGGCCTAATGGCCCTTGTAGCAGGTGCAGACGTAGTTCGTTTCACACCTTCATTAGTTATTCCAAATGAAGATATTGCTGAAGGTCTAGCACGTTTTGAAAAAGCCGTAGCGGCGGTTGTTAACGGTTAATAACCAAGCTGGCTATGTTAGTACTTAGACCAATTACAAAAGATGACTTTGCTGCTTTGAAAGAAGTAGCAAAAGCGTCTGGCCACGGCTTTACATCACTCCCTGTTTGCGATGATTTACTCGAAAGTAAAATTAATCGCGCAGTGGAGAGTTTTGAAAAAGACGTAAGCGTTCCACGCGATGAAGGCTACTTATTCGTATTAGAAGACACCAATACAGGTGAAATTGTGGGCACTACGGCAATCGAAGCTGCTGTTGGACTTGATGTACCGCTCTACCATTATCATATGGGCAAGACAGTTCATCACTCAAGTACACTTGGTGTTTACAACACAGTTGACATTCTCACCATGTGTAACGATTACACAGGTGCCACTGAAATCTGTACCTTGTTCTTGAAAGAATCACACCGCAGTGGTTTAGCTGGTCGTTTTCTATCACGTATTCGCTTTTTATTTATGGCCCAGCATCAAGCACGTTTTTCAAACCGTGTAATCGCAGAAATGCGTGGTGTTTCTGATAAAAATGGCCATTCACCATTTTGGCAATGGTTACAAGAACACTTCTTTTCAATTGACTTCCCAACTGCTGATCATTTAATTGGCACGGGCAATAAGGTATTTATCTCCGAACTGATGCCTAAATACCCTATTTACGCCAATTTGCTCAGCAAAGACGCTCAAGCCGTCATCGGTAATGTTCATGATAAAACAAAACCTGCGTTAAGATTGCTAGAAAAAGAAGG
This sequence comes from Pseudoalteromonas spongiae UST010723-006, assembly GCF_000238255.3. Classification (NCBI taxonomy): domain Bacteria; kingdom Pseudomonadati; phylum Pseudomonadota; class Gammaproteobacteria; order Alteromonadales; family Pseudoalteromonadaceae; genus Pseudoalteromonas; species Pseudoalteromonas spongiae. The sequence goes on along the minus strand of NZ_CP011040.1, from coordinate 761,240 downwards.
CTTTGAATTTCGCGGTTATGTTGATTTATTTGATGCAGGGCCAACGGTTGAAGCGCAAATGGATAACATTAAAAGCGTACGAGAAAGCCGTTTGCTTACGGTGAAAATTGGTAAAGGCCAAAGTGTTGATACCTATGCGATTGCAAACCTTGAAGTAAATGCATTTAAAGCCGTATTTAGCTGTGATATTTCGATTGATGATAATGATGATACGGCAATCATCGACAGCGAATTAGCATCAGCGCTTAACGTTGGGTGTGGCGATTCAATACGAATTTTAAAATTAAGTTAGGTCGTGCTTAAACCTACTTTAATACACAATTACAGTGTTCAGGTCGCCCTGTTCACTAATACAAAGGTAACATTATGCACAACAATGTAGATACATTATTTGAAAACTTATGGCAAAGCTATTTAGACGTAACGCCATCAGCAGTTAAAGTTCACAAGTTATTAGGTGATACGCAGCAAACAGACGTGATTAATGACCACATTGCATTACGTACATTTAATATCGAAAAAGTGGGCCTTGAAAAACTTGCACAACACTTTTTAGCTGTCGGCTACACAGAGTGTGGCGAGTATCATTTTGAAGCTAAAAAACTGTATGCAAAGCATTTTGAGCACAGCGATCCGACTAAACCAAAAGTGTTTATTTCTGAATTACTTGTTGAAAAGTTTTCGCCTGAGCTACAAAAAACAATTCACGCATTAGTTGAGCAAATCGACGAAGACGCAATTACTGCTGATAATTTCTTATACTCAGGTGCGCATTGGCAAATTGACTCAGCGACCTATGCAACACTATTAGAAGAATCTGAATACGCTGCATGGACTGCTGCTTGGGGTTACCGTGCAAATCACTTTACGGTTAGCATTAATCACCTCGCTAACTTTGAAACAATTGAAGCTGTAAACACAGCACTTAAAGATGCCGGTTTTGAACTAAACAGTTCAGGTGGCGAGATCAAAGGTTCACCAGAAGTACTGCTAGAGCAGTCTTCAACGCTTGCTGACAAAGCAGACGTAACATTTAGCGACGGTGTTAAAGCGATCCCTAGCTGTTTTTACGAATTTGCCCTACGCTACGCAAAACCAGATGGCGATATTTACACCGGTTTTGTTGCAGCATCGGCAGACAAAATTTTTGAAAGTACCAACGCACGCTAATTGGTAGATAATAAAAAACGAGCCAATGGCTCGTTTTTTATTATTCGCTCACTATACTTAATAAACCGTGTTGTAACTGCCGCTATTATTTAGAAAGCGTGTTTATCAAGAGCCTAAATACCAATTGATGAAATATATTTTACTGCTTTTATTTATCTTACCTTTGCAACTAACCGCAAGACAAAACCAAGTTGAGGTATATACCTATCATAATATGCCGCCTTACGTTATCGACTTGGAACAAAAATCAGGATTATATTTTGAGTTCGTCGATTTACTCAACCAAATGAATTCTGGCTATCAGTTTAAATTGGTGTACATGCCGCGAAAACGCATCGACCATCGTTTGAAACAAAACAAACTAAACGGTGTAGTCATTGGTGTTAATCCCAAGTGGTTTAGAGATCCGACTCAATCACGCTATCATTGGACGCCGAAAATGATGTCCGATCAAGATATATTTGTGAGCTTAAGTAAGCACCCTGTGATTGTGAACGAATTATCAGATCTTGAAAGCAAACGGGTTGGTGGCATTCACGGCTTTAAATACGTAGGTGTTGATTCGTTAGCAAATCAGCAAAAATTAACCCGCGTAAATACACAAAGCGAAACGCAATTATTTGATATGTTGAAAAAAGAGCGTATCGATACTGCGATATTGAGCTATTACACCTTTCTTTATTTAAGTAAACAAGACCACAACGACTTCTACATTGCAGAAAAACATCACGATACATTTACTCGCCATATCATGTTGCCTAAAAGCCAAAATAACCGCTTATATTTAACGTTAAATTCAATTTTAATCTGTGAAGACTTTACGAAACACTGGAAACAACGCCTACTAAATTATACTATGCCTGTTCATTAGTATTTTATTTCTCTCACATGTCACATAAATATTGTCTGCTAGCTTCATTTATGACAGCGCTTGTCAGCGGGTGTTTTATTCTTTTAGATGTTGATTTTCTTCAACATTCTAATGAGATTTTTTGGCATGTTCCCTATCGCTCCTTTGTCATCATGCTATGCCTAGTTGCCGTCGCCTGCTCTGCAAAATTAATCGCACATTCAACATTTTTTCAACAGAGCATTGCTAATATTGGACTATACGCCGCATTAAGTTGGTTTCCAGTATCGTTAATTTCTTCTGGTAACGTGCGCAATATATTCAGCGCAAGTAGTTTAGTCAGTTATGATGTATGGCTTATGTTCAGTTTACTGCCGCTCGCGAGCGCAATCTTAATTAGCGTGATGGTTGTATACCATAAAATTTTTAGTCCCTAAGTTGTTGGTATTGTTACCGAGTACGTAACAATATTATTATCTGAATGTGCCACTTGGTGAGTCTCTAAGTTATTTGTTTTTAATCGATAACTAAAAAAGCAATGACTTGTATTGATTGCACCTAGCCCACCCAAAGACTTTAACCAAGGCTTTGCATACCAAGTGCCATAAAGTCCCATTGTATAAGCACATGAGCGTAAGTTCGTTAAATTTGGAAAATACTTAGACCACACCGTTGTATACAGCTCGGTAACAACCAAAGAATAAGGCGACGTATTATCACCATTATTTAATCGCGCCTCTAATGTATTCAACATTAAATTGCGACGTCGCCAATTAACCTCTGTTGTCGGTCTCGGTGGGTGCATTGCAAATATATCGAGAGTTTGCTTGTTAAATACTATGCCAAGAGACACCAAATCCCCTCTTTCATCTAAAAAGGAGGTTTTTTGCTTTTTACTGATTGCATACTTACTGATAATGGCAATATTACTTGGCAGACTTTCTTTTTTGCGAATACCGTAATTAAAGCGCCCTTCACTTAATGCTTTTAATTGATTGATATGCAATTCATTGACATTGAAAAGAATTATTAACCCGGCATTTTGTTGTGTTATTTCTTGATAAATCGGTGAAAGCGCCAAGTCGAGCGAATCATCAAACGTGTATTGCAACACTTTTATCGCATCGCCCTCACGTTGGTTAACTAACTCTTCTGTTTTGCTAATAAACAATGTGCTGTTTAGATAGGCATTAAAATTTGCAGCAATCAGTAATCCACTAACAAGTAGAAAAATTACCATCACGGTGCGATTCCAAAAGCCCAACAGTAGACTTAGTGCGATTGATAGCATCGCAAACTGGGTTTGTAGACTGGCTATCAAATCAATTTGATATATCGATTTGATGATTTCAAAGCGTGGCGTTAATTGCCCTAAAAAAACAACAAACAAAGCTAATAAAATCAGTGTACGCACAGTTATTCTCAGTTTTTAACCTAGTGTTAAAAGCGTAGTCTAATGTAATCATTTATGCTTAATTTTTGTTGATATGTTATGAAGATAGCTGCTTGGTTACAGTGCAATAAATCGCATGCGAGATAGATAAATCTTACACATAAATGCGTTATTAAAGGTATTCCAGTGCAAAAATAGGTGGCTCGCACCCATTGTTTATTTGCGTTTTAAACTTAACGTGCCTGAAAGGCGCTTAGCTGGTTTTCTAGATTGCTCTTGACGCTTGCGTTTATCGCGCGGTTTTTCGCTGGCTTTTGAGGTTTCATTTAGCACAGGTTTAAACGTTTTCTTCGCTTTTTTATTGTGGTCCGTTGAACGTTCTTGCGTTTTACTTGAATCGGCAATTGATGCATTAATTTGCGCCATTTCACTGTCGCTTAAAAAGCGCCAACGTCCCACCGCTAAATCATTTAACGATACATTCATAATACGAACACGTTTTAGCTTAATTACTTCAAATCCTAAGTACTCGCACATACGACGGATCTGTCGGTTAAGCCCTTGTGTTAAAATAATATTAAAGCGTTTCTTGCCAAGTTGTTTAACTTTACACGGTTTTGTAATGGTATCGAGAATAGGAATACCTGACGCCATCTTTTCAACAAAACGCTGGTCGATTTCCTTATCGACTGTGACAATATACTCTTTCTCGTGATTATTGCCTGCGCGCAATATTTTGTTGACGATATCGCCTTCGTTGGTCAAAAAGATTAGCCCTTCTGACGGTCTATCTAGGCGGCCAATTGGGAAAATTCGATCTTTGTAATTGATTGCAGAGACAATATTACTTTTAATTTTCTTTTCGGTTGTGCAGGTAACACCCACAGGCTTGTTGTATGCAATATAAACGCGTTTCGGTTTTGCCTTTAATGACTTACCGTTAACCGTAATGTTATCAGCATCAGATACTTTTAAGCCCATTTCAGCAACTGTTCCGTTAACCGTAACTTTACCTTCTGCGATTAACGTATCTGCTTCTCGACGTGAACAAATACCAGTTTCACTGATATATTTGTTTAAGCGTTTTAATTCACTCATATCTAAACAACTAAATAATCTATGGCGCTATTGTAATTCAGCCACATTTAAAACGCTTGCGTTTTCTCAGGTAAATGCACATGTTAGAATAGCGTTTTTGTTTTAGCACTTTGATTTTATGTTCTTAAAACCCAACTGGCGTATTCTTACCATTGGCGATGGCGACCTCACCTTTTCGTATTCGTTACTTGCTCATCATCAAATAACACATTTATCAGCGTCAGTATTAGATGCGAAAGCAACCATTATGGATAAATACAGTAAAAATGGCATTAACGGATTAAATCGATTAAATGCGAATGTACATTATGAACTTGATATAACAAACGCTAAAACCTGGCCAAATACCCTTTGCGGTGCGTTTGACTTAGTGATTTTTCAATTTCCGCTTGTTCCTGCAGTTAAGTCAAAAGATGCGTTTGATCAGGCCCCAAATCAAAATATTGTAAATCGTAACTTGCTACGTAATTATTTACTTGCATGTTTTGACTACTTTTTAGATAAAAACGGTGCACGTCTCAGTTACATCACTTCAAAAGAAGTTAAACCTTATAGCCATTGGCAGATAGAAACTGATCTTGTTACCGACACATCAATCGCTTACTTGGGTAAACAAGCGTTTAACTATTCACTTTTTCCTGACTATCAAATTCGTAATGTTGATCGTGATAAACAGGTTAAAGACACTAAAGGCTTTATTTATTGCTACTCCGATGTAACACAACCAGAATCGGTGATAAATCAATTTACCCCTTTTACTTTTAATAAAACCGGTTATTGCCCGCTATGTCGTGTCGGCCCGTTTACATCTGAGGAAAACAAGCAACGCCATTTGCTGTCGAAAAAACACATTAAACTAGCCGCATATCAACAGCAGTGGTTTGACTTCTTAGCACAGCAATAATCGCCGCTGTTTGGCAGCGTAACGCGCGGTTAACCGCATCAGCCTTGGTAATATCTACGTATTATGGTATGTTGCGGGCATTTTTATATTAACCGTTATTATTCATGTCAACGATAGAAGTAAACTCTCAAGATAACCAAAATAAAGGGTTGTTTAATCGCTTTTTAGCAACCGTCGAATTCCTCGGTAATTTACTGCCTCACCCAATCACCCTATTTGCAATGTTCTGTGTTGCTATTGTTATTTTCAGCGGTATTGCAGATTGGATGGGGGTTAGCGCCATTGATCCACGCCCAGAAGGTGCTAAAGGTCGTGCACCAGATGGTGTTATTGAAGTTGTATCGCTTATGAGCGCTGAAGGTTTACAACGTATCGTGACTGGACTTGTTACTAACTTCACAGGTTTTGCGCCACTTGGTACGGTACTCGTTGCATTATTAGGCGTAAGTGTTGCAGAGCATTCAGGTATGTTATCAGCGGCAATGCGCGGCATGGTAATGGGTGCGCCAAAACGCCTAGTAACGTTTATGGTAGTGTTTGCTGCGATTTTGTCTAACACAGCGTCAGAACTTGGTTATGTCGTACTTATTCCGTTAGCTGCAATGATCTTCCACAGCCTTGGTCGTCACCCGTTAGCAGGCCTAGCTGCTGCGTTTGCCGGTGTTTCTGGTGGTTACAGTGCCAACCTGTTGCTGGGTACAATTGACCCATTACTTGCGGGTATTACTACGCCAGCAGCACAAATGATTGACCCAACATATGAAGTAGGCCCAGAAGCAAACTATTACTTTATGGCCATTTCAGTGGTGTTAATCGCCTTTGTTGGTACGTGGGTAACGGAAAAAATTGTTGAGCCTCGCTTAGGTAAATACAACAATGATGAAGCAAGCATTGATTTAGCGGATAACAAAATCGACCACTTAACTGACGTTGAACGTAAAGGTTTACGTTACGCTGGTCTTGCTTTTTTAGCGACGTGTGCCGTACTTGCCACAACAATCGTGCCTGAAAACGGCATTCTACGTCACCCAGAAACCGGATTAGTAGCCGGTTCACCTTTCTTAAAAGGGATTGTTGTATTTATCTTTGTAACCTTTGCTATTCCTGGTTTTGTGTATGGTCGCGTTGTTGGTTCAATGAAAAATGACCGCGATATCATTGATGCCATGTCTAAAAGTATGAGCTCAATGGGTATGTACATTGTGTTAGTATTCTTCGCTGCACAATTTGTTGCATTCTTTAAATGGACCAACTTAGGTACTATCTTAGCGGTTAAAGGCGCGGCTATGTTAACTGCGTTAAACTTAACTGGCCCTGAAGTATTTGTACTGTTTATTTTTATGTGTGCAGTGGTTAACTTGAGTTTAGGTTCATCGTCGGCACAGTGGGCAATCACCGCGCCAATATTTGTACCTATGTTAATGCTTATCGGTTATGCGCCTGAAACAATTCAAGCAGCCTACCGTATTGGTGATTCGGTAACTAACCTTATCACGCCAATGATGAGTTATTTTGGCTTAATCCTCGCGGTGGCAACCAAATACAAAAAAGATATGGGCATAGGAACACTTGTCGCAACCATGCTGCCATATTCAATGTTCTTCTTTGTAGGCTGGGTATGTTTATTCTACTTATGGGTATTCGTGCTAGGTATGCCAGTTGGCCCTAATTCACCAATCTACTATACGCCATAGAAGGTTAAGCTTGCTAAGCGCTATTGGCGTAAGCTATTAGCAATTTGAAATAAAAAAGGAGCATTAAATGCTCCTTTTTTGTATTTAACTTTCGCTTTTTCAGCTACTCGATAACAACGAAATATTAAACTTAGTTGTTACTTTTTAAATGCTTTTCTGATTTTCTGACGATTTTGCATCTTGGCTTCTGCACCGTACTGCGTTGCTCGATTCGAACGAATACGCTTTTGCAGCGAGGTTTTCTTGCCGATTTTTTTAATTAAGCCATCACGGTTACTTACTTCAAAGCCAGGGTAATAAATACGCTTAACTTTGTCTTGAATTAAGTCTTCAATTTGCGCAAGTACGTGCTCTTCTTCACGGCTAACTAATGAAATAGCAAAGCCTTTTTGCCCGGCGCGACCTGTACGCCCGATGCGGTGAACATAATCTTCAGCAAGGTATGGCAAATCAAAGTTAATTACGCGTGGTAGTCCGGCAATATCCAAGCCGCGAGCCGCGACTTCCGTACCCACTAAAATAGTGGTTTTACCGTCTTTAAATTCACGTAAGGCGCGGCGACGATTGCCTTGGCTTTTATCGCCATGCATCACACCAACAGTAACGCCGTATTGTGTAAGCTCGTCAACAATTAACTGTACATCTTCTTTCATGTTGACGAAAACCAGTACTTGCTTCCATCCTTTACGACAAATAAGCTCCGACAATAGCTCTAATTTTCTGTCGTTTGATACGGGATACGCAACGTGGGTAATTGTACTCGCCGTTTCGTTGTCTCTACTTACCTGAACAATTTTCGGATTTTTAAGTGCTTTTGTAGCAAACTGTTTAACTGCCGACGGATACGTTGCTGAAAACAACAATGTTTGTTTATTTTTGTCACATTGCTCTAAGATGGTTTCAATATCTAAGCGAAAGCCCATATCTAGCATACGGTCTGCTTCATCAAGTACGACATAACACGCGTTATTAAGCGCGAAATTGCCTTTACGTAAGTGTTCAATTAAACGCCCTGGCGTTGCGACAAGAATATCGCAGCCTTTATTAACACGGTTAATTTGTTTGTCGTGCTCTACACCACCGAAAATTGCAACCGACTTTAAATTGTTAAACGCCGTAAATTGTTTAATGTTGTGATCAATTTGATCAACTAGTTCACGCGTCGGCGCTAAAATCACAGCGCGAATTGACTCGCCATTGGCGTTACTATCAAGTAGCTTTTGAATGATCGGCAGCGCAAACGCTGCTGTTTTACCTGTGCCTGTTTGCGCACTTGCAAGCACGTCGTGACCACGACGTACATGTGGTATCGCCATTTTCTGTACTGGCGTTAGTGATTCATAACCCATTTTCTCTAGTGCTGATAAAATCGAGTCAGCAAAGCTAAAGGATTTGAAATTCATAATATTGGAAACCTATTGAGGGAATTACGTTGATTATAACAAGGAAAGTACGGTGCAGAATAGCTAAAAGCGAGCGTTTAACCGATCGCTTTTATAAAAACGGGCGTTATGGGGTGATGATAAAATCGCTTTGTGCGAGTTGACTAAGCGAATCGCCAACAAGCTTATCTTCAAACTGGCGCATTAATCCCATACCTGTTTCGATTTGCTGATCGTTAAGCGGCACGTACGGTAAGCGGAACACAGGTTTTACCGCGCCCGATAACGCCAATGCGGTATTAATCGCAATTGGATTTGGCTCACAAAATAACCAGGCCATTAATTGCTGGCATTGGTCGTTAAGTTCATTATTTTCACGGTCCATTAATTCACGAAATACACTCGGAATTAAATTTGACGTAACTGAAATCACACCATGTGATTTGGCTTTATGGCGACTCTCATGGGCTTCGTCGTCGTTACCAGACCAACATGCAATGCCTTTGCTTTCATAATATTCAATTCGCTCATTACCGCCGCATTCTTTTACGCCAATAAAGTTTTCTGACTGAGCAAGCTGCTCAATAATATCAGGTGTTAAATCTTGACCCGTACGCCCAGGTACGTTGTAAATAAATGCAGGGCCAATCGCTAATACACGTTCAAAGTGAGCAATAACCCCTTGATTTGACGTGCGTCCGTAGTAGGGATTAATCTGAAGTGCTGCATCCATACCTGTTGCAAAACCATATTGTGTGGCTTTAATTGCTTCTTTAGTATTGTTACTGCCGGTGTTACCAATAATAAGTAATTGGCCTTTAAATTTGTTAACACTGTGGGCGATAAGCATTAAATGCTCTTCCCAGTTCATTAACTGGCCTTCGCCCGTTGTACCACCGACAATAATGCCATCTACACCGGCTTCGATTTGCTTTTCAACTAGCATGTCGTAAGTGGGTAAATCAATTTCGCCATTGCTGTGGTAAGGCGTTTTAATTGCGGTGATTAGACTCGCTTGTTTAATTGTGGCAACGTTTGTCATAGCTACTTATCATTATAAAAATTTGCACTATTTTAACCATAAACAAGGTGTCACGTAAGTAGGTAACAAGTCTTAGTTAAAATTTGTTGTTATTTTTATTGGTTACGATAAGATAACTGTACAAACATACAGTTAATTATTTTGCAATGGCTATATCCGAATACTTCGAAGATTATTTCTACTCGTTAAAACAGCTTTCTCTACACACAGGGGTAAAAGAGCACACCTTAAATGAGTGGCAAGACGCCTGTATTTTGCCAAGCGCTGCCTATCATTTAAAAAACCAAGTGCAGTCGAGCTCGTTTTTTGGCATTTGTGATTTCAATGAAGAGCAAGAGTATTACGCCCGAGGCTATACTAAATGGATAGATTTGTTAAAAAATCACTCAGAGCTGAGCTCAGCGCAAGCATATACCTTGTTCTATCAGCAATATGCAAAATCAGTAAACGATTTGGCGGCAAAAGGCTTTGAACTTAACGCCGAATACTTTGAAAATCTTGAAGAGCAAATTCAAAACCATTGGCAATTATTTTTGGCAGGTAAATATGGCGTTATTACAGCAAATGGCTTTATACATGAAATTGTTGCGCTAGAAGCGGTAGATTACTTAGTTAATAACTGTGAAATAGGCGACGTACAGTTAAGTAAATGTTTGCGTCTACTTGAGCGCACTTTAAGCTACCCACCACAGCAGCTAAATTGTGTGTCAAATGCCCATAAATTACTCAAGCGCCTGAAAGATTTATAGTCGGGTACTTAGCGATATTAAACATATCGCTAAGTACCCAAATCTAAAATCGGAACAGTAACGACACACTTAAAGTATCGGTTTTAATTTCAGCGATTTCAGTTTTCTCATAATCTAGGGTAAGCGCCATTGATTTGCTGATGCCGTAACCGATTCCCAGCCCACTTACTACAGACGTGCCGCGGTCGTCAATTTTTTGTGTGGCTAATGCGCTATCTTGATATATCAGTTGCTCCATTTTATTGTCCCAACCGATCACACCCACTTGCGCTTTTAAAAATAGCTTATCATTTATAGGCAATGTACCGACCAAACGTAAATCTGCCGCTAACGTTTCAAATTCGCCTTTATGCTTTGTCGTACTTGTTTTTTTGCCTTTGCTATCGGTGGTTTGTTCTGACACTTTGAAATCGGCTATCCCAAAACGCGACACACCGCCTTCTATGGCAACAAATCGGTTAAATTGAAAGCCAACTAAAACCCGTGCACCCAAACCACTATCACTAGATTTATACTTATATTCACCTAGGTTTTCGTCCACAACTGCTGGTTTAAAATCAAGCGATTTAAATTTTTGTTGTTGTAAACTCAATCCGTAATATGCAAATTGATTATGGTTTTTTGCATATGAATTAAGTGAAAACACGCTGACGATGAGAAGAAATAAATAAGTTAAGGGTTTCATTATTGTCCTTAAAATGAAAATAAAACGGTGATCGCACACCAGAAGCGATTAAAAAGCGCTTATCTGTTAGATAAGTGCTAAGACGTTATCAAGGTTTTAGAAGAAATGCCGAATAACGGCGCAATATAATGCAAATTGAAACATGATTTATCAAGTCAAATTACAATTATTAACAGTTAGCTACCAAATAATAGCTGCCAGAAACTGGGCTCATGAATTTTGTGATATTGCTTGCGTAATTTATCAATTTCGGTCAATTGTTTTTTAGCAGTTGGCAAGTCGTTTACGTTTTGCTTAATTAACGCAACGTGTTTAAGTACACGCTCGATTCCTTGGTTCGATTTCTGTGATTCACGGTTAAAGCCAATTTGTTGCGACTTACGTAAGGCCTTTTCAATATCGGTTAAATGAGCAAGCAACTCATCTGATGTTTGCGCTGTTTTGGCTTGTTTGTAACTTAGTGCCATTTCTTTCATCACTAACGCTAGCTCTGATTGATCAGCTGAGAGTGAAAAACACATTATAAAAATCGATAAAAGGAAGGTTTTTTTCATACTGCTCTCTTGTTACCTAAATCGCTAAGGTTTCTAATTAATAGTGCCGTGATACTAATACCAATTCACTTAAGTAGCTGCTCATCCTCGCGGGATAAATATCATGCTAACGGCGTTAGAATTTATCAATGTGGAACAACTACATAAGAAATATTATGCCTTGTTACCATTTCATTTATCCAGCGCTATCCCTAGTCTCACACTTAACAGAATTGGTATCAAAAATCGCGCCTATTGTAACAAGAACATAAAAAAAGCCAATCACATGGATTGGCTTTGCAAGTACGTTAGGATTCTAATTAGCTAACTTGTTTTAGCTTTGCCTGTTCTGGCTTTAGTAAATTCATATCAAAATCAAATTCATCAACGCGTATTGCAAGCTCACGTTTTACGTTGTAGTCGACCAGCATTTTATACTCATCAGCTGTAATAACGTTTGCTACCAATGCGTTATCGAGTGTTTCAGCGAAGCGTACGCCAGCTTTAATTTCTTTCTTACGTAGCGACTTTTTAATCTTAGCTAGCATCTCTAAACACTCTAGTTTAGCGAGATACGCTTGCTGATTAATGTCGTGTCCATCGCCATTCGAAGCATGCACTAAATGCGTTAATTGCTTTTTAAATTTGGTATTTAACTGACACTGATGCGCAAGTTCTCTTACCAAATCATCACTGATACGCATTGAGCTTTCAGAGTAAGTTACTGTTATCAAGCGCATAAACTTACGTGTTGCACCTGATGGGAAGTTTGCTAAGAAATCGCTGATTGCGTTTTCAGCTTGTGCAATGGCCCAACGTGTTGCGTAATGGAAGTATGGTGCTGCTTGTGCACGGTCTTCAGCAGACACTTTTTGCTCGTAGTAACGAATTGATGCCATTGCTGCGTATAAGTAACTCATTACATCACCTAAACGCGCTGATAGTAGTTCAGCTTGCTTAAGTTTGCCGCCAAGTACAAGTAATGAGAAGTCTGCGTATACTGCAAGTTTTGCTGAAAGTTTATTTACCGCTTTTTCGTACTGACGCACTTCAGACAGTTTTGACTTCGCGCCTGCAGTAAATGGCAGTAAACCTTTAGTAAATGCACTTAGACTGTTGCCAACACTGTAGCCAATTGTTTTAGTTAACAAGCCGCGGAACGTAGCGTCTGCATTTTTTTCAGTACTGTGAATTGATTCAACCATGCTTTGTAGATGTGGGTGACAACGCATTACACCTTGACCAAAGATCATAAGGTTACGCGTAAGAATGTTTGCACCTTCTACTGTGATTGCAACTGGTTGACCAAGGTAGCCTTGCGCTAAGGTATTTTGCGGACCGCATTGAATTGCTTTACCGGCTTGAATATCCATTGCTGAATTTAGAACGTCACGGCCAAGCTCTGTCATATGGTATTTTGCAATTGCGGTTACAACGGATGGTTTTAAGCCTAAGCCCAAACCTTCTGTTGTTAATACACGCATTGCTTCTTGTAAGTACGTTTTGCCCGCAATATCAGCCAGTTTTTCTTGAATACCTTCAAATAAGCCAATGCTTAAACCAAATTGCTCACGCACTGCTGCGTATTCAGACGCTGATTTAAGTGCTACGTGGGCAGTTGAACAACCTAACGCTGGTAATGAGATACCACGTCCCGCGCCCAAACAACTTACAAGCATTTGCCAACCGCGACCAATGTTCTTTTGACCACCAATGATAAATTCCATCGGTACAAAAACACTCTGACCACGTGTTGTACCATTGTAAAATTTAATGCCCATTGGGTTGTGGCGATTACCCAGTTCAACACCTGGATGATCTTTTGGAATTAGCGCACAAGTAATGCCTAAATCTTCTTCGCCGCCAAGTAGCCCTTGTGGATCTTTTACTTTAACCGCAAGACCAAGTACCGTTGCAATTGGTGCAAGCGTGATATAACGCTTATCCCAAGTTAACTCTAAACCAAGTACTTGTTTGCCTTGGTATTCGCCCATCGTTACGATACCTTGGTCTGGAATACCGCCAGCATCAGAACCCGCTTCAGGGCTTGTTAGGGCAAAACATGGAATATCTTGGCCGATAGCTAATTTAGGCAAGTAGTGCTGACGTTGCTCTTCTGTACCATAGTGCATTAATAGCTCACCCGGACCAAGTGAGTTTGGTACCATTACGGTTACTGCTACAGCTGTACTTTTTGTGGCGATAGTCGCAACAATTGTTGAATTCGCATATGGGCTAAACTCTAAACCGCCATACTGTTTAGGAATAATCAGTGAAAAGAAGCGATTTGATTTAATAAACTCTAGAATATTGTCAGGTAAATGATTTGAACTTTGGATCTCAGTTTCATCAATCATGTCTAACAATTGCGCTACTGGACCATCTAGGAATGCTTGCTCTTCATCGCTTAGTTTTGCTTCAGGCACTGCACGTAACGCATCAAAATCAGGCTTACCTTGATAGATTGAACCTTCCAACCAAACATCGCCTGCATCTAAGGCTTCTTGCTCTGTTACAGAGATACTTGGTAATACTTTTTTCAAACTTGTTCTTAAACTCATGGCTACTCATCCGACCAGATAATTTTTATACATTACGTCATAAAATTTTGTTTAGATCAATTACTCTAGTTAAAAAAATTAATAAATTTATTACATTTAGTAGTTACATCACTGATTTTACATAATTTTTAAATAGACACACATGTACGCTGAAACGTTATTTGAGCATGTTTTTGTGGGGTAAATTTGCGCAGTAGAGCAAAGCACAGGCTGTAATTTAAACAGAACTATAAAGCAGAACGATAATAAAAAAGGCCATAAAGGCCTTTTTTAGGGGGCATCACTTTTCATTTGAGACTGAATATAATTTGGTAATCCAATCAGTTTTATTAAGTTCAGATGCTGCTCTAACCAATAGATATGATCCATTTCGGTATCATCAAGTAAGGTTTCGAGTATTTCCCGTGTCACATAGTCTTTTTCGTCTTCACATACTTTAATGATTTCGATAAGACTTTGCTGAACCGTGTGCTCTGCTGCTAAGTCGTTTTCGAGCATTTCTTGCACATTGCTGCCAACGTTAATTGGTTTACGTGACGCCGTGTCCGGTGTTCCTTCTAAAAATAGAATACGCTCAATCAATTTATTGGCGTGTTCTAGCTCTTCTTCATATTCGTGGGCTAATTGCTTGTGTAGTTTTTCAATGCCTAAATCTTCATAAATTTTACCGTGCGCCAAATACTGATCCATCGACGTTAACTCAAGTGTAAGCTGGCGGTTAAGTAAATCAATAATCTTCTGATTGCCTTTCATTACTTACTCCTCAATTTGACTTTGTAGGTAATTTTCAATACCGATGTTACCGATCAGTGAAAGCTGTGTTTCTAACCAATCAATATAATCTTCTTCATACTCTAAAATATCTTCGAGCAATTCTCGGCTAACGTAATCTTGTTTGTCTTCACACAATGCGATTGCTTGTTTTAATAATGGAACTTGGTCCATTTGCATAGCAAGATCACATTCAAGCATTTCAGTAGCGTTTTCACCTATGCGCAAACGCTCTAAATGTTGAAGGTTTGGTAAGCCTTCTAAGAATAAAATGCGTTCAATCAAATCATCCGCTTGCTTCATGTCTTTAATTGACTTTTTATAGGCCTTTTCATTTAGTTCCTCTAGGCCCCAATTTTTAAACATACGTGCGTGTAAAAAAAACTGATTAATTGACGTTAATTCGTGTGTAAGCACTTGATTTAACGTCATCAGTACGTCTTTATTTCCTTTCATTACGATTACTCTACGCGATATTAGATGTAATAACTCTAGCGCATATAAAACGAGAAACAAGGGATCTAAAAGACTGTTTTTATATTAAAAATTCAATAACCTAGCTAAAATGTTTAAGCAATTTTAAAGGCTATTGAAAATGATTTTTAATTGGTTTATTACCCAAGTTTGAACTATGCAATTTTTAACAATGTACTAAACTTGAATTATTGAGTTGTGAAGGTTTAGCACTATGAAAATTGCATTTAAAAAAGCCATTGCAGTTACGTTATTATTGGTTATCACAAGTACGTTTTTACTCAATATTCTTATGCAAGAATACACTGGCTGGACTAGAAAATTGGCGTGTTACGACAAGTGTGAAACACTCGGGTTTGAGTCATGTGTGTTGAAAACGAGCAAAAGCGATATACATCAACATCAATGCAACGGCATTAACAACAACGATATTATCGTGTTAGTTCTAAACTAATCAGGAAATCTCGCCTGTGTTGTTCGTAAAACTTCGTTAACACAGTCATTTAGTAAACTTAAATTAATTGGTCTTCAAGCTCTGTAAATAGGTTTTCTAACTCAGCTTTGTTGTACACAGAGCTAGCTGCACAACTAAATTTTAATGGTTGGCCGAGTAATTTGTCTCTATTGATTGAAATTGCTTCAAAACGTTTCTTTAATGCTTCAACATCACCTTGTTCAAGCCCTGGGCATACACAAATAAACTGTCCTGCCTGCCAATACGCTACTAGCTGGTCGCCACTTAGCTCTTTAGAGATATGGTATAAAATTTCAATTAAAACGTGTTCAACAACGGTCTGACCAAGTAAAGAGCGAATATTCTCAAGCCCTTCAATGTCGACTAACAACACCCCTACTGGGTATTCTTTGTTTTCGTTTGCTTGATTTAATATACGTTGCACCGCACGTCTGTTAGGCAAGTTGGTCATTGGGTCAATCATTGACAACTCTTCAGCGTAAAGCGAAAACGCTTTTGTATCTTGCCAACGTCTGTAAGCATATGCTGAAAACCCCAAACTCAAAACGCACAGCGTAGGAATGACTTCCGCGAGCCCCCTAACTCCAACTTCGTGGCTGATATGATGTAGCCAATCAATTACGTTGAACAACAAGAACAAAAAGTAACTTACAACAAACAACAAAATTAGCGCAATTAAGTCCCAAAACATACGCCTTCTAATTTGTTGCTTTATTACGTCTATCATAACTGCTCTCGGCTCTGCTTAACTGCTAATAGGGCTTTTCCTCAAAGTATAGCAGTGTGCAATGGGTTAACGTGATTATGTGCCACAAAACGTACGATAACTCGTATCAAACGGGTGATTAGCGTGAAGTTCGTTAGCGCTTTGATTGTTTAATAATGCAAAATAATGCGAAATGGTTTGAGTTGCCTGCTTGGGGTTAGTTACACACTTATCAAGCAAGGTTTCAATGTCGCTGTTGGAAAAATATGCATTTTTTATAACATGACACATTCGGGGTATTAAGTCCAATTTTCGCTGTGATTGCCATAACTTAAACCATTCTGATTGAACAATATCAAAATCAGCATGTATGTGTTTTTCCGTCATTGCCAATTGGCTAAACGCACCATTAAAATCTTTTTGTTCCTGTTCGAGATACTTCAATAATGCTTGAACAACTGGTTTTGATTGTTGTTCTTTTGGGTCAAGAGCAAGTTTTTCACACATTCGCTGGTGGAAATAGCTTTCATATTTTTGTGGAAACAAATTCAATACAGTTGAAAGTAGCGATATCGACTTGCCTTCATCTTGTGCGACAAGTCCAATAAGACTTTCGGCTAAGCGCGCAAGATTCCAGTGCATTATGCCTGGTTGATTACGGTACGCGTAGCGCCCTTGCCTATCAATACTGCTAAACACTTGCTCAGGTTTATAGATTCCCATAAATGCGCATGGGCCAAAATCAATACTCTCTGCACTTAATAAAACATTATCGGTATTCATAACCCCGTGAATAAAGCCATTAGCCATCCAACTTGCTACTAGATCAGCTAATCGGTCACTTACAACATCAAACAATGAGAGGTATGGATTTTCATGGTCAATAAGTTCTGGGTACAGTTGCTTTATTGTGAAATCGGCGAGTGTTTTTAATACAGCGCTATCTTGATGCATCGCCGCGTATTGGAACGAGCCAATGCGTAAGTGACTTTTTGCTACTCGGCATACCACTGCGGCTTGCTCAAGATCATCGCGCATAATTTTATCGTCGCCTGCAACCACGTACAGACTGCGCGTTGTATCAATACCCAGTTTATGCAGGTATTCACTTACGACATATTCTCGAAGGGCAGCTCTAAGTGTTGAGCGACCATCGCCACCTCGCGAATATCGCGTACGCCCACTGCCTTTAAGTTGCAAATCATAATGTAACCTATTCTCTGCTCTCACTTGACCCAATAAATGCGCACGGCCATCACCAAGCTGCGGGGTTAAATTGCCAAATTGATGCCCCGCATAGCCAAGTGCAAGAGGATTGCACGAATCAATCAATTCATTACCCGCTAAAATCTCTGGGTTTTTTGAACTAAAACTAACAGGCAGGGTTAAACTTGACGCTAACTTATCGTTAAACACAATAGTTTTAGGCTGTGCCAGCGACTCTGGTTTAATCGATTGAAATAACGCGTCAGGTAGTTCACTATAGTATTGAATTAAAGACATAAACGATCCCCAGAATAATTAGCGCCAACATGGAAAAGACGTGTGTAATGATTAAACCGTTATTCGACACTTTTGCTCAACTACCTTATCAAATCGATTACGCACAACGTCATTTTAATGTTGGAAATTATACACATTTAAGTAGGTTAACGCAGGCGCAATTAGACGACTTAACGTTTTGTTTAAAGTACTTACAAAAAGTAGGTATAAAAAATGAAAACAGTTTTAATCGTTTTCGTAATGAAATAGAAAAATTATTGCTATGGCTTTGGTTCAAACATAATTGCGGCTTGAGGTCGCTTAATAAAGAATTATTAACCACATATACATTATTTTGCCAATCTCCGGATGCCACTTGGTGCGCACTCAGGCATAATCCGCGTTTTAAACTGCGTAATGGCGAGCGCCATGTTAATGAAAACTGGCGCCCCTTTAAATCTGCGGTAATGAGTTATGAATCTCGCGCGTCGATGTTTACTGTGCTCAACCACTTCTGCGATGCCTTAACGCAAGCTGCTATTATTAAAGTCAACCCAATAAAAGCGCTGAGAAAAAACGACGCAATTTTAAAAAAGAATAATAAGCCTGTAACGCGCACAAAAGCGATTGACGAAAGCATGTTGCGGGATGCGTTTGCGCGCTACCAAAACGATATTCATAAAATGCGCAACTTGTTCTTGCTTTACCTAGTTAGGAAAGCGCAATTGCCGCTGCAAGCTTTTTCTCAACAAAACGCTGATTCAGGCCCACTGTTGGCCCACCTAGACCTTACCGAACAAGTACTTTATTTTTTTGATAATAATCAGTTAACCCCGCATCGTTTGTGTGACATTGGGTTACAAATCGCGACATGTTACAAGCAGCTTCGCGGAAATGCGCTTACGCTAGATGCCCCCTTGTTTCACAGAGAAAGGGGTAATGGCAGTTACGAAGTCCGGCAGTTAAGACGTTTAATCACCGCCATGGAAAAAGAGATCAGCTAATTATGGAAAATGAATACGCAATCTTCGTCGCAATTACAAGCTTGGTTATCGTCTATTCGCTTTTTGCCAAACGTATTGGACAAGTAAGCATCACAGGCCCAATGTTTATGCTGTTTTTCGGCTTTTGTTTTGCGTATTTTTTTAGAGCTCCTAACCACTTAGAATTTGACGTATCTGCATTTCAAATTTATATCGAACTCACCTTGGCACTCATCTTATTTGGCGACGCGGCGAAAGCCAGGATATCGGTGTTAACGCACAGCTACCTCTATCCGCTTTTACTGTTACTCATAGCAATGCCGTTAACCTTTTTATTTGGCACCTATATCGGCACTATTTTATTTCCTGATGAGCCATTTATCCATTTGGCTTTGTTGGCGATTATTTTAACGCCAACAGACGCAGCGCTCAGCAGTAACTTTATCGACAATCAAAAAATTCCAGCGCAAACACGCGAGGCAGTAAATGTTGAAAGCGGATTAAATGACGGTTTAGCGGTACCCGTATTTTTATTGCTTTTATATTCCGCGAGCAATCAACAAACCTTGAATCTAACAAATACGCTTATGATTGCAGTCAAAGAAATCGGCGTAGCGATTTTTGTGGCCGTTATTGTGTCTGTACTCGTCTTTAAGCTAGTGATATTTTCTGAAAAATACCGACTTTATAACAAACAAAATGAAGTATTTATTTGTGTTGCTATCGCTATTTTAATCTTTTTAGTTGCGCAACTATTCGGCGGTAGTGGTTTTTTTGCCGCCTTCACCGCAGGCTTGCTGTTTGATTTTAAATTTAAAAAAGCGTTTAAACGTCAGCGACTCAGTAACGCCCATGCCTTAGCTAACACCTGTGCACTCATAATCTGGTTTATTTTTGGTAACTTTGCCTTTAATTATTTGATTGATGGTGTGTCATTATTAGTTTTACTTTATGCATTATGCGCGTTAACTGTTATGCGCATCATTCCCGTGTTGTTGTCTCTGTTATTTACGCAACTTAACCTTAAACAACGATTTTTACTGGCATGGTTTGGCCCTCGCGGTTTAGCTTCCGTTGTTTTTACATTGATTTTATTGCAGCAATTAGATGGAGTCTCAGAACAGTTAATCGACATTGCTATTTTAACAATAATATTAAGTGTCTTTTTTCATGGAATAAGCTCTAGAGTCAAGTAATTGAAGGTTTTGAAAACAATATACATTAACAATTGTTTACACTCGCAAATGTTAAATAGTTGTAACCACATGTAACTCACTGTTACATTCCAAGTTCCTATAACGACAACAACCTGGGAACTATTATGACAAACAAACCTCTAAAGCTTTGTTCACTGGCAGCGGTAGCGCTTGCAGTTAACACCGCAGTAGCGACTGAAGCTGAAGGCTTATTAACCGTTAACTTATCAGACCGTGCAGCCGTAAAATCACCTTTACCAAAGCGCTATATCATTAAATATAAAAACAATTCAGCGTTTATGAATTTTGCACACTCAACAAATGTTGAGTTCGCAACTACTGATCGTTTATCAAAAATGGGCGTTAATAACGCGCAATTCAATGCATCTATTAACGCGAATATTGCACGCTTATCAGATTCACAATTAAAACAATTACAAAACGACCCTAACGTAGAATACATTGAAGAAGATTTACCGCGCCGATTAATGGCACAAACACAGCCTTACGGCATTGCAATGGTACAAGCTGATCAGGTTGATGATTCAGTTGCATCAGCTGCAAATAACGGTAAAAAAATCTGTGTAATCGACTCTGGTTTAGATCTTCCACATGAAGATATGGGCACTAATGGCGGTACCGTAACTGGCACAAACAACAGTGGTACAGGTAACTGGTACCAAGAAGGTGGTCCTCACGGTACACACGTAGCGGGTACAATTGCAGCCATTGATAATGGTGTTGGTGTACGCGGTGTAATTGGTTCAGATCCATCACTTCATATTATTAAAGTATTTAACGCAAGCGGTTGGGGTTACTCATCTGATCTTGTTGCGGCAATGAATGAATGTAAAAACGCAGGCAGCGACGTTATTAACATGAGTCTTGGTGGCTCAGGTTCGAGCACATCAGAGCGTAATGGTATTCAAGCAATTGCTGACGCTGGTTTATTACTCATTGCGGCTGCTGGTAACGATGGTAACCCATCGAATACTACTGATATTGAAAGCTTCCCTGCATCATATGATTCAGTAATGTCTGTCGCAGCGATTGACAGTGCAAAAGCACTGGCCGATTTCTCACAAAAGAACAGCCAAGTTGAAATCGCAGCACCGGGTGTAGATGTGTACTCAACTTACCCAGAAGGCACGGGCCAAGTTGTTTCGCTATCTGTTGGCAGCAATGCATACAGCGTTAACGCAATGGAAAACAGCGGCTCAGTTACTGCACCTCTTTATGATTTTGCTACAGGTGAATCTACTGATTCAGGCGCAAACGGTAAAGTATGCCTAATTCAGCGCGGTAACATCTCATTCCACGACAAAGTTAAAAACTGTCAAGATAGCGGCGGCGTTGGCGCGGTAATCTATAACAATGCAGCAGGTAGTTTCGGCGGTACGTTAGGCGATACAAACCAAACTTCGATTCCAGCTGTAACAGCTACCGATACTGACGGTGCAGCAATGCTGTCTCAAACTGGTCTATCAACAACAATTGAGATTGGTACTGGTAACTACGGCATGATGAGCGGTACTTCAATGGCATCACCACATGTAGCGGGTGTAGCAGCATTAGTATGGAGCCATCACCCAAGTTGTAGTGCAGACGATATTCGTGGCGCATTAAATGCAACGGCTGAAGATTTAGGTACAGCAGGTCGTGATCTGAAATTCGGTCACGGTTTAGTGCAAGCGAAAGACGCTATCGACTATTTACAAGCAAATGGTTGTTCGGGCGGTACAACACCACCTAACCCAGGTGAGAATGTACTTGTTAACGGTCAGACGGTATCAGGTATTAGTGCAAATACTAATGAAGAGATCCTGTACACATTTGAAGTTCCAGCAGGCGCTACCGACGTAACAGTATCAATGAGCGGTGGCTCTGGTGACGCTGATTTATATACGCAATTTAATGCAGCACCAACTGACAGCAGTTATGAGTGTCGCCCATATAAATCTGGTAACAATGAAACATGTAATCTAACGCAATCTGGCGGTACTTATTATGTGCGCTTAAAAGCTTACAGCAGCTTTGCCAATGTAAGCCTTACCGCAAGCTATACTGAAGGTAACGACGGTGGCACAGGAGAACTTACGCCAATTAACGATACCGTAAACGATGTATCAGTTTCACGTCGTAGCTGGCAGCGTTATACAATTGACCTAGCAGCTGGTTACACTGATTTTAATGTAACTATGTCTGGCGGTACTGGTGATGCGGACTTATATGTAACGCATGGTGCTCAATCAACAACGAGCAGCTATGATTGTCGTCCATATGAAAGTGGTAACAATGAATCTTGTTCATTCAGCACACCACAGGCAGGTACTTGGTACATTGACGTATACGGTTATCGCGCAGCAAGTGGTATTACGCTAAACGTGCAAGCTAACCCATAAGCAACACGACATCTTAATCATTGAAAAGCAAGGAAAGTGGCTAGCCACTTTCCTTTTTTGTATTAATAAACCTCTTGCGGGCCGTCAACCGCCACACATTTTTCATTTTTACACATGCCTTTTGGTTCAAATAGGCGCTGACAAATCCCCATTGTCCCCTCTAACGCATGTTTACTCTTTTCTAAGCGAATAAGTTCAGCAGTAAGTGCTTCAATTTCATCTTTATCACTAGTTTTTGATGATAAAACTGCATAACCACTTGCGCCGCCACAAGGGTTAGAACCGGTTGACACGACATAACATTGTGCACTTGTATCACAACTTACGTCCGATTGCGCAAGCTCAATACGCTCTTTAAAACCGTCTAGCGTTTTGCTGTCCGTTTTTGCAATGCTCACCTCTTTATCCAAGTTTTTAAGCTTGTCTGATGTCTCTACTTTTTTAACGCTTTGCTGTGCTTGAGGCTTTAACTCTTGTTTTAATTCTTGTTTTACGTCGTTATTGCTATTAACTTCGTTGTCACCACACGCAGTTAACATAAAAAGCGCCGACAGCGCGATTATTTTATTCATTGGAGCTACTCCTAATATTTAACCTCAAATATAAATTAAAAATTTGCTTCTAACTTTCATTTAAGCAAGCCTAAGTCTTTAACTCAGTAGCAATCACTTGCTAGGACTAATAAGTACTTTTATATTTTCAGGACTTTAATACGTCGTAATTTTGTATCTTACATTCAAGTTACTTAAACACGATTATCCTTAAGAAAAAGATACCAGTCTTGTAACAAAGACACAAAATCATCTAAGCCGCATTCACTTAGATCATTTGTTGTATCAACCGATAGCATTTCTTGATCAAACCGTTCTTGTTCAAAATCGCTTACGCAATGTTGGTTCACACGTACAGCAACCTCTCCATCAACAATCGACATCACCATTTCTTTACCACGGAAATTGACATCATGGGTAAATGCGCTCGTTTTTTGATTAACTTGAACGAGTAAATCATTCACCGCGCTACTACTAATGCCTGTTTCGTCAACAAGCCAACGGGCGATATTTGCTTGTTCATCGCTAATCAATAGTCTAAACCCATCGATCGGATCTTTGATAAACTGATATTCCACTACTTAAACTCTCAATACTAATTATGCTGCTAATTGTACGCGTTTGTTGTAACAACAACGATATCGATTTCGTGTTATTGCCAAATAAACACCTACCCTCGCAAAACCATTACCTAAACTGCACACCATTGCGTCGATTACAGTGAGTTATTAACTAGTATGATGTGTTCTTATTGATTATTTTATATAAAATAGAAATAACTAATTGCAAAGCCCAAGGTCATAATACCGTGCGGTAACATCACATGAGGCCAAAACAAGCTTCTGTAAAACAACGTTCTGCCTTGCTTATTGTATTCACAACTCCAAGATGCATTAATCTGTAAACAATCAATCTCAGTAATTGTACCGTTTAAGTACCCTTCTATCTCGGCAATACGTTGATAATTAGCGCTTTGAAATGTTTTCCAGTACCCTTCGATTAGCCAAAACAATAATGCCGCCATCGCCGCGTACAACAACACATTATACGTTTTGCTAAATGCCCCCGAGCTTAAAACAGCCATTGCCAATGACACACTCCACGCCTTAATGGTTAGCGACTTAGCATCAAAGCTTTCTACACGTGCTTGTAAATGAAAGTATTCCTTTTCTAAAAAAACGATTTTTTGTTCTTCTGTCACTTTGTACTCCTTTTAAAAACAAGGCTCATCTTGCGGTTACCACGGTTGTTTGTCTACTAAATTGTTGCATTCGTCCTGATTTCGCTGTTAAAGCCAATTAACTAGGATATTGTGATACAAACTAAAAAAATAAAAGGCATTTTATGTTTACTCCAACCAAAGCGATGATGCTAGTCGGTGCATTTGCGGCGTATGCAGCACCCAGTTTTGCAAATACATTTCAAGCAAATGACGTATTTCAGCTAGAGTATGCAAATTCACTTAGCGTATCACCTAATGGCAAACACATTGTGTATGTTAGAAATAGCAACAACATCATGCGTGACGCAACTGATAAGCACTTATGGTTGGTAAATACTGAAACAGGTGATCAAACACCGCTCTTTTCTGATGATAAACAATACAGTTCACCTATTTGGTCACCAAGTGGCGATAGGATCGCATTTATTAGTAACCTCTCAGGAAACAAACAAATACACGTCCACTACCTTAAACAAAACCGCACAGCAAAAATTAGTAATGTGCAAAGTGGCGTTACTAACCTAACCTGGTCACCCGATGAAAAGTGGCTCGCTTTTAGCCAAAAAGTGTCTGAAAAACCTAGCGTCATCGCAAAAATGCCTACAGCCCCTAAAGGGGCTAAATGGTCAAAGCCGGCCATTGTCATCGATAAAGCATATTATCAAGCTGACGGCAGTGGCTTAGTAAAACCCGGGTATAATCAACTGTTTGTAATTCCTTCGGAAGGCGGAACACCGCGCCAAATCACTTCTGGTAATTATCATCACAAAGGCCGTTTAGCGTGGCGCCAAGATAGCAAAGCGATTGTGTTTTCAGCGAACCGTATAACTGACTGGGAATACAAAACGTTGGAAGGCGACTTGTTTCAAGTAGACGTAAACAACTTAGAGTTAACTCAGCTAACAAACGCGCCAGGACGCGAGTTCAGCCCACAATTTTCAAAAAACGGTAACAAGCTCGTTTATTTACAAAGCTCTAATGCACTCAACCCATATCGCAATAACATCTTGAATGTGATGGATTGGCAAACGAAGCAATCAAGCCAAATTAAGCCAGACTTCGACCGCTCAGTTAACCAGCCAAGTTGGATTGGTAAAAACACCATCGCATTTAGCTATGATGATTTTGGTAAACGTAAAGTCGCCACTATTACGACTAAAGGTAAGTTAAAAGACTTAACTGATACCTTGTCAGGGACCACACTCGGTCGCCCATATATTAGTGGTGAATTTAGTGCAAATTACCAAGGTGATATTGCATTTACGCACGGCAGCGCAACAAAACCTGCCGATGTAGCGATAGTTTCAACAAAAGGTAAAGTTACCCAACTCACTGCGCTCAATAACGACTTACTAAACCATAAAACATTGGGTGAAGTTCACGAGATTAACTACAAATCGTCTTTTGATGGGGAGCAAATTCAAGGTTGGTACATCACTCCACCTAATTTTGATCCAAACAAACAATACCCAATGATTTTAGAAATCCATGGCGGTCCGCATTTAGCCTATGGTCCGCATTTTTCTGCAGAATTACAGCGTTTCGCTGCCGAAGGCTATGTTGTGTTTTATGATAATCATCGCGGCAGTAGTTCATATGGCGAGCGCTTTGCAATGCTTTTAAAGTATAAATACTCGTCAAAAGAAGACTTTGCCGATCACAATTCAGGCGTTGATGCGATGATAGCGAAAGGTTTTGTTAATCCTGACCAAGTTTATATTGCGGGTGGTTCCGCAGGGGGTATTGCAACAGCCTACGCCATTGGCTTGACCGATCGCTTTAAGGCTGCGGTTGTTGTAAAACCTGTTATTAACTGGCTAAGTAAAGTGCTCACCGCCGACAGTGGCCTTCGCCAAATTCCAACACAATTCCCGGGTATGCCTTGGGATAACGTAGAACACTATTGGCAGCGCTCGCCACTCTCGCTGGTTGGTAATGTAACAACACCGACCATGCTGATCACAGGAGAAAAAGATTTACGCACGCCGATGGCAGAAACTGAGCAATATTATCAAGCGCTTAAACTACGAAAAATAGATAGCGTATTGGTGAAAATTCCAGGCGCTTATCACGGTATTGCAAGTAAACCGTCACGCATGATTAGTAAAATTGAACATACGCTCGCGTGGTTTGAAAAATATAAATAATTTAACAGTGGAAATTGGCAAATAACAATCGGGGTGCCCCAACCTCAATGCCAATTACACATTGACCGTTTTCCCAACCATTTTAAGCCAGTTTCGACTGGCTTTTTTTTACGCATGAATTTTCGCGCTACACTATTTGATAAATTTATTTACGTTTTAATTATAAATTGATTAATTTTACCTTGATTATTTAAACGCACAGCTTCACTATGCATTCATCACCAACAGAATTACATAATAATGAATATCGACTATCAACTACTGTCATCAGAATTAAGACGTACAGCGCCACTTGAACAATGCGACTCCCTCGGATTCGGCCAACAAAGAACCGACCATATTTTCTTAATGGACTATAAAGATGGCCAATGGATAGCGCCGCGCATTGTTCCTTATCAAGCACTGCAGTTAGCCCCAGGCGCAATGGCATTACATTACGGCCAATCTGTGTTTGAAGGAGCCAAGGCGTTTTTACACCAAGACAACGAGATTTATACCTTTCGACTCGACAAAAATTGCCAGCGTTTAAATGTATCTGCCAGTATATTATCGATGCCCAGTGTACCCGAAGATATGCAAATGTCGGCAATACACGCGCTGCTCGATGTAGAGCGATTATGGATGCCACGTGCAAATGGCGCCTCTATGTATATTCGCCCATTTTTATTCGCTACTGAAGATAACCTATCGGTTAGAGCCAGTAACAGCTATACCTACGCGGTCATGTTAAGTCCTAGCGGTTCTTATTACCCAAAAGGAATGACAACCTCGCTTAAGCTCCTTATTTCAAATACTTATCACCGAGCGGTGTCAGGTGGTACGGGCGCTGCTAAAGCGGCGGGTAACTATGCGGCATCATTGCGTGCACAAAAACAAGCTGCAAGTTTCTCAGCAGACCAAGTATTGTACCTTGACGCAAGCAACACGTATCTTGAAGAAGTGGGCGCAATGAATCACTTTCATATAACTAAAAGTGGTCATTTAGTTATTCCAGAATTTACCGACACCATCTTAAAATCAATTACCTCTGAATCCATTTTAGCTTTGGCAGCGCGTCTATCTGAAGAACTTGGCCTAAAACCGATACAACAAAAAATAGCGCTAACAGATTTCTTAGACGATATAAAATCGGGTGAGATAATTGAAGCGGGTGGATTTGGAACAGCAGCAGTCACTGCATCCGTAGGCCATTACATATTAGAAAATGGTGAGCATTATACGGTTGGAAACGGTGAGATTGGCAAGCTGACTTTAGCACTTCACCAGTTTTACAGTGATATGCAACAAGGTCGTATCAAGGCTCCTAGTGGTTGGTTGCAAAAAGTAGCAACAAACGCGCTGTAATCGATTAACTATGGCTTAGCTCGGCCTTTCAGCAGCTCAGCTAAGCCATCTAAATTTTTTAACGTTTCACCTTTCTCCTAGAAGCCTCTGAATTAACAATCATTTTTTGCCGATTTTCGATTCTTTGACTAGAGTAGTTATACCAATTGTTTTAATTTTCTTGATGAGTTTAAAGATTACTCAACAGCATAGTTAACAACGTTTGGTTTAGAATTATGTTTCTTTTGTCACATTCAGGGACGAAATATGAAAAGTATCAAAGCTAAGTTAATGACAAGTGTACTGATAGGTCTTTTTTCAATTCTTATTGCAGCACTTATCTCGGTATTTATTTTACGCTCGCTCGCCAAAGACTTTGACAATGTAATTAACCAAGAACTGGATTCACGTGAGCAAGTAAATATGGTTTTGAGTAATTTTAAAATCCAAGTGCAAGAGTGGAAAAATACATTGATCCGCGGCCATGACGCAACACAGTATGAAAAATATTTGCAGAGATTCATAGATAAAGAAACGGAAATCCAAAACGACTTAGCGTCGCTAAAAACTAAGCCTTATTTGCCAACCGCGCTCCAAACAAAAATATCGGAACTACAAAAGCAACATCAACAATTAGGTGCGCTCTACCGAAAAGGCCTAATTGACTTTAATAATGCAGACTTTAATACACAAGCTGGCGACAGCGCGGTTAAAGGCATAGATCGCCCGGTAGTTAAATCTCTTAACTTGCTTAGTGACGAGATTAACAAAATTGCACTTACTGAAACATCACATTTGTCTAAACAAAAAGATCAACTGATTAACTATACCTTAATCGGCCTTACCGTGATTACAGTTTTAACCATTTTATTACTAACAAGGTACATTCGCATTTTAATTACTCGACCGATTAATCACGCAGCTAAGGTGGCAAACGAAATTGCCAATGGCAATCTTGATAATGCAATAACTGGGCACAACCGTGATGAAATTGGCTTATTATTAACTGCACTCTCGCGCATGCAGCACAATTTAAATGAGGCAAATACAAACTTAACTAACCAAATGGAACACCAAAAAGAGGTTGCAAAAGTGAATGGGCGCATTAAACAAGCGCTTGATAACGTTGCCGCGCCCGTTATGATGTCTGACAGCTCGCACAAGGTTATTTATTGTAATAACCAATGCAAGTCGCTGCTAAATAATCACCAATCTAACATTCAAACTACCCAGCCACACTTTACCAGTTCAGCTTTGATAGACCATGCCGATAGTCTGTTATTTGATAACCAGCCAGAATTTGATGTATTGAAAAATGCTATTTCGACACAAGTTGAATGTGAATTAACTTACCAAGATAGCGTTATATTTGTGATTGCAGGACCGGTTAAAGATAGTTCCGGTGACGTAATAGGCATTGTTTATGAACTTAATGATTTATCAGAACAATGCCGTGCAGAGCAGCAAGTTGCAACAATTATACAAGCTGCAGTTGAGGGCAAACTGGCAACACGAATTGATGCAAGTGAATTTGGAGGCTTTATGTTGACACTTGCAAACGGCATTAACCAAATGCTCGATGCCATCGTAAAGCCCGTTAAACAAACACAAGAATATTTAAATTTAATTGGCAACGGACAGATCCCAAAGAGCATATCTGGCGACTACAAAGGTGATTTTCTATTAATTAAAGAAAGCTTAGAGCAATCCACCAGCGCGATTGCAAAACTGATTAACGACACTAACGCCATTGTACAAAGCGCTGTTATTGGTGAATTATCCAAACGGGCAGACGCCGATAGTCACAACGGTGATTACAAAAAAATTATCGAAGGCATTAACGCAACGCTTGATGCCATTGTTACACCAATAAACAACACTTCGTTATATTTAGATCAAATAGCTAAAGGTGATATACCAAACACCATTAGTAACGATTATAAGGGCGACTTTTTACAAGTTAAGCGCAGTCTCGAAACCTGTTGTAATGCCATTGAAGGCTTAATATCAGATACTAACCTGTTGGTTGATGCTGCATCGAGTGGGCAATTATCAACTCGCGCCAACAGCAATAAACACAGTGGCGATTTTGCAAAAATAGTTATTGGCTTTAACGACACTTTAGATGCAATTACCCACCCATTAAACGAATGCCAAGATGTAATGCAAGCACTCGCCGATGGTAATTTATCTAAAACTGTAAATGGTCATTATCAAGGAGAGTTTGACACATTAAAACAAGCGGTTAATCGTAGCGTTGAAAACTTATCATTATTGGTTAAACAAATTACCGATACCGCCTCTAATATCACTGATTCTGCAGATGATATAAAGCACGGCATCAACGATTTAAGCAGTCGAACCGAATCACAAGCCGCATCAATTGAAGAAACAACCGCATCGATGCACGAAATTACCGAAACAGTCAAACGTAACTCTGAAAACGCGCAGGTTGCAAATCACTTAGCCACAAAAGCTGATGAACAAGCGCAAGAAGGCGGTCGCCTTGTTGGCAATACAGTCGATGCGATGAAAGAAATAAGTACAAGCTCAAGTGAAATATCGAGCATAATTGAAGTAATTAATGAAATTGCATTTCAAACTAATTTGCTTGCATTAAATGCAGCTGTTGAGGCGGCAAGAGCTGGTGAAAAAGGGAAAGGGTTTGCGGTTGTTGCAGCCGAAGTACGCTCTTTAGCGCAGCGAAGCGCCGATGCGTCAAAAAATATTGCTGATTTACTCAATGATAGCGCAACAAAAGTGGAACACGGCATGGCGCTTGTAACGCAATCGGGTGATACGCTTGCATCTATCGTATCTAACATTCAAGAACTATCTGCCAATATGGCGAAAATTGCCGATGACAGTGCGGAGCAAGCCAACGGGATAAATCAAATCAATACCGCCATTAAGCAAATGGATGGCATTATTCAACAAAATAATGGCTTAGTAGAGCGTGCAAATGCATCCAGTAATAATATGGCCGAACGAGCAAACGAGTTACGGCACTTGATGACACGTTTTTCTCACTAACAGTGAACTTATCGCCTTTACAACCAAAAGCCCGTTTTTTACGGGCTTTTATTATTTAAAAATAAACTCAAGCGTCAATCGTTTAGGCGATACCGCCTTGTGTTAATTTTTCAGGGTTGAGTAAATTTTCAAGCTCTTGTTGTGAGAGTTCGGTTTCTTCTAAAGCAACATCAATGATTGGTCGATTTTCTTTGTAGGCTTTTTTCGCAATGTCTGCTGCCTTTAAATAACCAATTACCGGATTTAGTGCTGTGACTAAAATCGGGTTCTTATTGAGTGATTTATTAATGTTCTCTTGTTTAACCACAAAGGTCGCAATTGCTTTATCCGCAAGGTGGTAACACGTATTCGTCAGAAGGTTAATACTTTCTAATACGTTATGGGCAATCACTGGCAACATCACATTGAGCTCAAAATTACCTGACTGACCCGCAACCGTAATTGTCGCGTCGTTACCAATTACCTGCGCGCCCACCATTGCAGCAGCCTCAGGAATAACTGGATTTACTTTACCCGGCATAATAGACGAACCTGGTTGTAATGCTTGTAATTCAATTTCACCCAAACCTGACAGTGGGCCTGAGTTCATCCAACGTAAATCGTTTGCAATTTTAATAATGGCAACTGCCAGCGTTTTTAACTGACCTGACAAAGCAACAATCGCATCTTGCGAGCCAATATTATAGAAAAAGTTTTCACTTGGTTTAAAGCTAATACCAACTGAAGCACTTAGGTTACTCGCAAATTTACCGGCAAATTGTGGGTCCGCATTTATACCCGTACCAACCGCCGTACCTCCTTGAGCAAGCGGCTTCACTTGTTCAAGCGATGTGTTAATACCCGCAATGGCATTTTCAATTTGGCTTTTCCAGCTATCAAGGGTTTGTGCAAACGTGATTGGCATCGCGTCCATTAAATGAGTACGGCCTGTTTTACAAATATGCCCTACTTCTTTCGATTTTTGTGTTAACGCATTAATTAAGTGGTTCGCCGCTGGCAGTAAATGGTAGTACACGCCAATACAACAACTTACCTGAATACTGGTTGGAATAACGTCGTTAGAACTTTGACCCATATTCACGTGGTCGTTAGGGCTTACGTTTTCATCAAGAGAATTCGAAGCAAGTGTGGCAAGTACCTCGTTCATATTCATATTAGAACTGGTACCCGAGCCGGTTTGAAACACATCCACTGGGAATTGGTTGTCATATTCACCTGTCAGTACTTTTTCACATGCATCAACAATGGCTTCACTGATATGTGGCTGTAAGTGGCCGAGTTCTTGGTTTGTTTTAGCTGCCGCAGACTTTACGTATGCTAATGCCTGAATAAACCATACAGGCATGGTTAAGTCACTAATTGCAAAATTATCAACTGCACGTTGCGTTTGAGCTTGATACAAGGCATTGGCTGGTACCTTTAATTCGCCCATGCTGTCTTTTTCAATTCGGTACTGTGTCATAGTTCACCTTTTACACGCTAAAAATTCATTACTTAAAATGCGTAACTCTCGTTCCAACTTATAATATGCCTCTAACTTACCATGATATGTACGATAAAACCGTTTGAGTGCAAACAACGGTTGATATGTAAAATCGAGACAGATGCGTTGCACCACACTACCAACAAGTGGGTCGCATACTTTACCCAGTAAATCAAAGAATAAACGCCTTAAAAAGAGCTCTTGTAGCAAAGATTGTTGGCGCTCACCATAGAAATTTGCAAGTACTAAACCGGTCGAAACCAATTCATCCACTATTTGATATGCACTTGCAGACGAACATTTGCTTAGTTTAGTTAAAAGCACTGAATAGTGGCTATGAGTGTCGCTCGCATTCATTTGTAAATGATTGTTATTATCAATTAATTGAGAGCTTAATATAGATACAAATCAAATGCAAACGATTATCAATTACACGAGGTTATCACCACAAAGATCTATTTGCTGATTTTTCCAAACGCCACAAGATGACATTTGTCATATGCAATTGCTGACAAACGTCTCTAACCACCAAGCTCCTTTTGAATAACACTATAACTGCGCCGAAAAAACGGTCAGTCATTAATCATATAAAGGAAATTACTATGTATCTAATTACGAAAAACATCTACGCGTTACTTATTGCTACTGCAACGTTTACAGCTAACTATGCAAGTGCTGATCAAACGACTATTGATGAGATTGAATTGGCATCACAACAAAATAATGTGGCTCAACTTACACAAATCGCAAACACTGCCAAAGGCTATGATGCAGCGTTCGTTAACTACCGCTTGGCTATCGCACATAACATTATGGGCGAGAGTGACAAAGCGATAAGCTTACTCGATAGCGCGCAAGTGATTTTAACAGATGAAAAACTTAGTGAAGATACAACAGAGGTTAATGCATTACTTGCCCAAGTTTACGGCTATCGCATTTCAATAAAGCCAATTACAGGTATGTACTACGGCATTAAATCGTCTAACGCGCTTGCAAGCGCGAGTGAAAGCGATGAAACAAACCCGCGTGTGCATTTAATTAAGGGCATTATCGCTTACAACACACCAAATATTTTTGGTGGTAGTAAACAACAAGCGCTTAAGTCACTCAATACTTCAATTAACCACTATCAAAATGACGACAATCTGGGTTATCAGTGGGGTCAGGCTGAAGCATTGGTTTGGCGTGGGCTTACTCATTTAGCACTTAACGATGTACAAAGTGCGCTTGATGATTGGCAGGCCTCGCTCGATATTGCACCAAACTACACCTGGCCACAAATGCTTATTAGCAATAATCAAGGTTAACCGCCCAAAACACAGCTAGTGGGCAGCATGCTGCCCACTCTCTACTTAGGATCTATCATGAAAACACTAGAACAGTACCGTGAAGAATATAAACAGAAAAAACTACTCGCCATGCCAATCGCTGGCTGTTTCACATGGGCCGTATTGGGTATTTTAGGTACCTTTATCGACAACCAATACATGGGACTTATCACCTTTATTGGTACCGGAATGATTTTTTACATCGCGTTAGGTGTCGCCAAGTTAACGAATGAAGCCCTGTTTGTTAAAAAATCTGAGCGCAACCCATTTGATAATTTATTTTTAAGTACAGTTCTTATGTCTTTGATGGGTTACGGCTTAGTGATCCCAATGACTCAACTTGATCACACCACCGTACCGTTAAGTGTGGGTATTATATCGGGGTTAATGTGGCTTCCACTTTCTTGGACGTTGCAGCACCCACTCGGTATTATTCATACAGTCACACGCACAGTATCCCTTGTTATTTTATGGTATTTATTTCCGGAAGATAGATTTGTAGTACTGCCTTTTGCTATTGTACTCATCTATTTATTTAGTATTTACCAACTGTATTCACGCTGGCAAAATCAACTAAAGCAAACACACTCAACGGCATTAAACGTAGGTCAAAATGGATAATTTTAAACAAAGCCTCGCGGTAGAAGGAAAGTCATATTGGGTGTGGGGGCCACTTGCCTTTTCTAGCTTTTATTTTTTACCCCTTATTTTTAGTTTTGAACGGTTTACGCTATTTAAACTTATCGCTATGTTTATGCTGTATTGCGTATTCATTGTGTGCTACGTAAAAGCAGTCAATGCGAAAGGTGAAAAAGCACTCTCACCCGTATTAACAATCGTAGTCCTTGCTACTTTCGGGGCTTATATTACACCCGGTACACAAGCATTGTTTGGCTTTGCCTGTTATTTTTGTGGTTTTAACTTTAGGCAACAAAAAGGGTTACAAGGGTTAATAGGCGTATTACTTGGCATTGCGTTATCGGCCTATTTGTTTAATCTGATGGATTTGTACTACATAGTGCCAGCCCTTATCACCAGTATAGGCTTATATTTTATGGGCCGTGCTGAGCGCCGAGAACGCCAACATAGATTAAGTGAAGAACAAAGCCAGCAACAAATAGAACAATTAGCTATGGTGGCAGAGCGCGAGCGTATCGCCCGAGATTTACATGATTTAGCAGGTCATAGCTTATCGTCAATCGCACTAAAGGCAGAGCTTGCTGAAAAGCTTATCTCGAACGACCAAGTATCGTTAGCACAAAACGAAATACAGCAAGTGGCAACCCTTAGTCGTGAATTATTAAGCGACATTCGCCAAGCGGTTACCAATATGAAGCAGTTTAAATTAGACGAACAGTTAAACCACCTAGCAGGCGAACTAATGAAAAATGGCTTTCAGGTAAACATCAAAAATAACTTACAAAACGCCTCACCAGCTTTACAAAATACCGTATCACTTGTGCTAACTGAAGCAACCACTAATATTTTACGCCACAGCAAAGGTAACAAAGTAACAATTGATATTAGCGAAAACAAAATTTCAGTAACGGATAATGGCAAAGTGCACACATTTACAAACGGCAATGGCCTTAGCGGTATAAAGCAGCGCATTGAAGCACTGGGTGGTGAACTCCTTGTCAGCAACAAAAATGGCTTTTGTTTAGCCATGACTTTTAAAACGGAATTATCATGATAAATGTACTTGTGGTTGAAGATCAGCAAATGGTTAGAGAAGCAATTAGCGCGCTGGTTGGTTTAGACCCGTTTATTAATGTTGTTGGCCAAGCACAAGACGGCAAAGCAGCACTCACGTTTTTACATGAAAACACAGTCGATATTGTGCTATCAGATATTGAAATGCCAAATATGACCGGAATTGAATTAGCGGAATCATTGCAAAAGAATAATGCTAATTTAAAAACCATGATTATGACGACCTTCTCAAAAGCGGGTTACATAAAGCGCGCGATGAATGCAGGTGTGTACGCCTTTATCCTAAAAGAAGCCCCGTCAGAGCAACTCATTAATGCAATTAAATCGGTGCAACAAGGCAAAAAGGTGATTGATCCCGAACTTGCCCTACTCGCACTATCTGATACCGATCCACTTAACGATAAAGAGCGTAAAGCACTTAAATTAGCGGGCGATGGCCTTAAAACCCACGACATTGCCGCTAAGTTATTTTTATCAGAAGGCACAGTGCGTAATTACCTGTCAGAAGCTATTAGCAAATTAAACGCGGTAAATCGTGTAGATGCAGCGCGTATTGCACAGCAAAAAGGCTGGTTGTAAACCAGCCTTTGTAAATACATTATTTGCAGTAGCTCATATCTAAAAAGATACTTTTAAATTTTAGGTCCGATCAAATCGTACTATTGACTAGATCTACTATGAGTGAACAGCGGTATTTCAAAAGTACTTTTCTATTTCGTCAAAGTATATTGCTTGCATAGTCAGGAAAACGACCCAATCGCTCGTTTTCGTCCCGAGATAAGAGCCATCACTGCTGCATTTTAATAGCACTAGCAAATAGTTATGAAGTTTGTTACAAATGAGTCATTCATAAAAACGAGCAACACTGTGGTAGAAAAACACGCGATTCATTCGCTATAAACATGTTAGTTGTATAGGCTGATTTGACCTAAATAATTATCAAAGGGTTTACTTATGGAAAAAGAGTCAAAAAAGTCAAATAGCTATTACGTTTCCTGTTTGTTGTCTGTAGCTGGGGCAGGTTACTTTCTCTCTGAAGATAATTCTGTTCTTTCGATGATACTTCTGGTGGTAGGTTTAGTGTTCCTATCTATTGGTTTAGTTAAAAGTCAAGAATCGTTTAAAGACGATATTGAATAAAATACAACTAACAAACAGTTTAAAAGTGGACAAAATTAAGTTGGCTGGTTTCGCTCCGCTTCACATTATAGCCAACCAAATTTTGCCTTTTAACTGAGGCGTTACGACTATCCGCTTACGGCTCTTAAGTGACTTTCAGATTTGATTGAGTCCTATTAATCGAATCTGAAAGATCACGTTCAAACTGATTTATTATTGCTCGTCAGGCTCAAAACCAAATTCACCACTAATATGATTTGGGTAACCACAAATAGCGCGCGATGTTGCCATACCTGCCATGGTTGCGGCTTCTACACAACCTGCATTAACACCGGTTTTAATCCAATCTCCGGTAATCAACAGATTAGTAAATTGCGTTCCATCCGTTGCTAAACGGTATTGGCTAGAATTAACCACCGACATTACATAACGCTCACTGGGATCGACATTTGCACGCCAATATTGGCTATCAAAACGCGCCTCTCCTACCGCATTTGTTTTATCCATTAGTGCTTGCCAATCAAATTCACCTTGTTTGGCAATATCCGGCCACAGTGGATACATTTGCTGCGTAAGTTTAAAAACACTATTGGCTTTTACGCGTGCGTTACACACGGCTTGAAAATCACTCTGGGTACTTGGTGGAAAACTGTCTTGCGTAAATGCGCTACAAAAATAGGCGACATTTTTCGGCTCAACATCACCTTGCCAATCTTCTTTATTAATCAGCTGATCCATTGACGCCCAAGTATCAAAGGGTTCACTAAAGCCACTTAAAATTGGTTGCTCACCACTTGCGGGCGTATACGCCCAACCTGTTTCATCGAGTGGTTTGTCTAACCACAATTGAAACGCTTGTGTCGCAACGGCTTTTACTTTTTGTGAAGTTAAACTTAGCCCATGGTCTTTTGCTAATAACTTTTCACATAAATGAGGCAAACTGGCGACTGATATCCCATAGATGACTTTATCAAAATCAACGCCCTGTTTTAGCGTCACTTCTGGCAGAGCTTCGCCAAAGTGTTGCTGATACACATTTGGCCAATCACTGTAAAAACATTCTAAATTAATATTGTGCTGTTTTATTAGCGCTGCCTGCTCATCGTCAATTTGCTCATAAAGTGGAAATGACGGCCAGCATGGTAACCCTTTTACATCAACAAGCGGATAATATTGCCCTGATTTTAGTGCAACCTGCTTAATCAGTTTAATCTCATCGACACTGTTTTCGCCTTCAATGCTTTGCGTTGGTAAAAGTTGCGTTACTTGATGGAAATATTCAAACTTAACACCGCGTTTAATAAGTAACTCGTAAATCGGACTAAATATGGTATCGCCCATACCTGCTTGCATTTTCCACATAACTCCGCCGTGATAACACAGCGATAAGCGCAGCATTGCCAACGCCGCGACGCCCGCTTCCACATTCGGTTTTGCAAAGTCCCCGTCTTGGTAAGCAAAGACAAGATCGTAAAAACCACGAACCGGCGCAGAATCAACTGAAAACTGTGTGTTTGCCCCGTGCTTTTCTAACCACGCTCTAAAATCAAGATTGTTAATTGCGCCAAAGCCACGTTCAAACACCTTGTCTTCAATTAAGCCTTCCATCATGGCAAGGGCTAAATCAGCGCAAATATAAAGGCGGCGAATATCAGCGTTATCTTCAAGTAAGTCTTCAAACTCTTCGTTTAACCAACGCTTAAAACGTCGGATGATCCACTGAATCGCGGATGGGTGTTTTGTATTAGATAGGTTTTTATCGCTCGCACGCTTATCAAAAAAGTAACTAAGCTCGCTTAGCGTAACTTGAATATGTTTTGAGAACGTTTCTAACGAATCTTCGGCATCGTCTTTAAACTCTTGCCATTCGTCTTTGATATCGTCGATTTTTTCTTTTACTTCATCAATAAAGTGGGCAAATAGGTTTTGCTCTTCATCGTTTTCAGGCGTTTTTATATCGCGACCTTTATTCAAAGAGTTCGCTTTGTGCTCTAATTCGCCGATAAACTTTTTTATCCAAAAGTATAATAAGCGCGCGATTTCCCAAAAGTGTAAATCCAATGTGCCATCGGCAGGGTTGCCTGGAATTAGCGGAAAATCAACAGGCCATGTTTGCCACTCGTTATCAATCAGCTCTTGTAATACAACATAACTGTGAGGCTTAAACGCCTCTTGCCAGGTTGCTAGTGGCATGCTTTCGGGGCGTGCTAATTTTTCGTAGACTGATTGAATTGTTTTAAAAGAGTTAACATAAGCGCCAAACCATACGTGAAGTCCGTGCTCTTCGATACGTTGCCCTAAATACGGGTTACGGCCACTAGCGCCTTTACCACCAATGCGCCAACCTTGCTGATACACTGTGATATCGTACTTATCTTGCCAGTTTTCATCGTCTGTTAAATACACTGCGGCGGTCATCGCTGACACGCCACCGCCAAGTATCACAATTTTTTCTTTTGCCATGTTAAAGTCCTTTTGTAGCGATAATTTCACACGCTTTTTCTTGGTCAAAATCCATTACAACATTAAATGGTAATAGCGCACGATGGGTGCCGGGATAAATTCCAAACATTTCACCAAGGGGAAACGTATCTAGCTGATAAACGGTCACATCAAATTCATGCTTATAGATTTTAGCGCTGTGTACCTTTTTAATAATTGACGGAGAATGTACAACGCCTTGGTAAACTGCTTTACTGCCATCACCATTTGGTAATTGCTTAAATAAGATCTGGTCCATTTGCGGGTTTACAAAACCATCAAGCAACTGCTTGATAGCGTTTAAATCAAGGTCAAAAAAATCAGTATCGGACTTTAGAATTTCAAACGCTTCTTTCACCAGTTCGACAAAATCACTGACAAGGTGTTCGCCGCCTTGCTCAACTAAATTTACTTCAAGCAGTTTATGCTTTGCCATTTTGGTATTCGGGGAAAAAGGTTGGAAGGCATCAAGGCTAAGTTCAAAAAACTGAGGTAATTCACCAATGTTTGGCATCTTATAGTCACACAAATATTTGTTGTAACCCCAGGTCTCGCGTCCATTAATCAATGCATAAATATTATTTACTGTGATAAACGCTGGATACCAATAAATATGGTCAACTTTTTCTTTACCACGTTTACTCACCATTTTGGCGACTGGTAACCAAAATATAATGTCGGTCTCTTGCATCCACCCTTGTTCACTAAACGGAGGTACTTTAGATGCGATGTTTTCGATATCCGTAAACGTAAGCAAGGTGTACGCACTTAGCGCCTTGAAGCGAAATTCATCTGATTTAACCGCGTTGAGTGTTACATCGATATAGTGTTGAATTTTTTCGCTACAGCCTTTAACGAAAAAGCCATATTGATTGGCATTCAACATGCGACACGGTGGTTCGGCTATCACATTGCCAGGAAATTGAATAAAGTTGGGTTGTAAAGGTGCTTGCGCCATAGTCTTCCCTCTAAATCGCAAATCAAAATTAGGTATTTAACCCTTTGAAAATAGTACAAACTTGCGAAAGAGGGAATAATTAGTTTCTATTATTTTTATGCTTTAATTGGTAATTTCGATGTGCTTAGCAATTTCACTGGCTAATAACGCATAGCCTTGCGCGTTGAGGTGTACTCGGTCGGATTTTTTGCTGGCATCACCCAATAAATCAGGCAAGGTATCTTCAATAAGCACCAGATCATATTCATCAGCCAGTTTTTTATACACTGGCATAGGTGAAAGTAACAACCCAAATTGCGGTACGGCA
The DNA here is from genome assembly GCF_000238255.3 of Pseudoalteromonas spongiae UST010723-006. Classification (NCBI taxonomy): domain Bacteria; kingdom Pseudomonadati; phylum Pseudomonadota; class Gammaproteobacteria; order Alteromonadales; family Pseudoalteromonadaceae; genus Pseudoalteromonas; species Pseudoalteromonas spongiae. The sequence goes on along the minus strand of NZ_CP011040.1, from coordinate 721,025 downwards.
ACTAACATCACCTGCGCACCGTGTTGCTTAGAGCGAACAATCATTTGCCTTAAATTTGCTTCGAGCTGGGTTTTACTTTTGTTTTGCAGCACATCATTACCGCCATAACAAATAATAATAAGGCTCGGCGTATGCGTAGTTAACACATTATTTAAACGCGCGAGCCCTTGGCTGCTGGTTTGGCCTGAAATGCCGCTGTTTATCACTTCAATGCCCAACTCACTTGCCAGTTTTGAAGGATAGCTATTTGATTTATCGACCCCAACTCCTTGTGTAAGGCTATCGCCAAACGCAACAATGTTAGCGTATGGGCTAATTTGCACGGTATTGTTACCACCGCAACCATAAAGGCAAGTTACCATAAACATTAACAAGGTGATGCGTATCATATTACTTGCCTCTTTGCGTTAAGCAGTTTAGCTATAGCAAACTGTTTAACAATTGAATTGGGTGTTTTGGTTTGTTGCCGTTATTAAAACGCTTAACTTGTGAGCGGCACGAAAATCCAGTTGCAACAAGCTGTTCAATTGGTGTGTTATCAACCGTTTGTTGCCAGCTCATTTCATAAAGCGCACGAGATTTATCTAAGTTTTGCGTTTCGTGCCCATAAGTGCCCGCCATACCACAGCAGCCTGTTGCTTTAGCATTGAGTGTTAAACCAAAATTAGCAAACAGGTTTTGCCACACCTTACTGGCATTTGGCATTGCTGTGGTTTCGCTGCAGTGGTTTAGTAACACAAATTGACTATCAGTGTTTGCTTCTTTTTGCTCAAAGCGTTGCGATTCAAACCATTCGTGGGCCAATAACACATGGAAATCGCCACGTTGTTCGCCAAGCGCTTGGTTATATTCGTCGCGATAACACATAACAAGCGATGCATCTAACCCAACCATAGGAATATTCAGTTCAGCTATCTGGTTCAAAAATGCAGCACTGTTTTTCGCTATTTTCGCAAACTCGTTTAAAAAGCCTTTTACATGCTGTGGCTTACCATTTGGTTTAAATGGTAATAGCACTGGCGTTTTACCAAGTTTTACCAGTAACTGGCAAAAATCTTCCACTAATTCAGCTTCATAAAAGCTAGTAAACGGGTCTTGTACAATTAAAACAGTTTGCTGCTTTTGCGATTCATCCAGTGTTTTAAGCTGATTTAGATTAAACGCAAACTGCTTCGACACGCGTTCTATAATGGCGTTATCACTTAATAATGGTGAATCCACATAACCGATTTGGTTTTTCAAAAAGCGTTCTACAAACCCTAATTTTAAAATAGGGTTTACTAGAAAGTGTATTTTGCTTAAAAGCGGCGCTTGCGATTCAATATTAGCCACTAAGTAATCTTTAAGCGGGCGTTTATAACGGGCATGGTATAAATTTAAAAAGCGCGCACGAAAGGTCGGTACATCCACTTTAATTGGGCATGCTGTAGTACACGCTTTACATGCCAAACATTCGTCCATCGATTCTTTCACTTCATGTGAAAAATCGTAAGCCCCTTTGGCTTTTTGTTTTGCGAAAATGCGTTTTTCCCACCACGACTTAGTCTCGCCTTTCGCTATCGCTTTTTCGCTTTCGAGTAGATCTATGCCCTTTTCGCTTTGTAAACGCATCCATTCACGCATCAAACTGGCACGCCCTTTTGGTGAATAACGTCTGTCTTTTGTTACTTTATACGATGGGCACATAGGCGAGTGGCTATCATAGTTATAACAAAGACCGTTACCGTTACACCCCATAGCGTTATCGAAGCTGTCTTTAATGGTGATCGGGATTTGTTTATCGAAATGTGCACGCTTCGTATCGTCAACGCTGACGAGCTGCTCATTTGAGTCAAGTGGCGTACAAATTTTACCTGGGTTTAACCGATTAAGCGGATCGAATGCAGTTTTGATCTTTCTAAGTTCAGTAAACAAGGTTTCGCCAAAGAATTCTGGTCCATATTCACTACGGTAACCTTTTCCGTGTTCACCCCACATTAAACCACCGTACTTAGCGGTTAGTTTTACCACTTCATCGGAAATATGACGTAGTAATTTTTCTTGGGCTGGGTCGCACATATCAAGGGCAGGCCTTACGTGCAGTACACCTGCATCAACATGGCCAAACATGCCATAGTTTAAGTTATGTGAATCAAGTAACTGCCTAAATTCAGCAATAAAGTCTGCAAGTGCTTCTGGAGGTACTGCCGTATCTTCGGCAAATGCCAGCGGTTTTTCTTTACCCTTTACATTGCCAAGCAAGCCTACCGCTTTTTTACGCATGGCATAAATTTTTAGAATGTCGGCCTTGGAATGCGTTACCTGATAACCAATGATCCCAGCTTGGTTATTTGCCATTAAGCTATCCAGCTTTGCCAATAAGCCATTTACTTTATCATCGATATCCGCCTGATTTGTCGCATTAAACTCAACCATGTTGAGGCCCTGCATATCTTTACCCGGCACATCTTCAATCAGGCTTGAAACTGAATGCCAAATTATGTCCTCTCTAGCAAGATTAAGTACACGGCTATCAACGGTTTCAACCGAAGTCGCTTTGGCGTCCACTAAAAACGGCGAGTTACGAAGCGCTGAATCAAAGCTATCGTATTTTATATTGATCAGCGTTTTAAATTCGGCAATCGGCGTAATATTGAGTTTGGCTTCACAAACAACCCCTAACGAACCTTCTGAGCCTGTAATAATGCGGCTTGCATCTAACGTGGTTAGTTCATCATTGAGAATATTTTCTAAATCATAACCTGTTAAAAAGCGGTTTAAGCGGGGAAATTTCGCTTTAATTTGGTCGCGTAAATTTATACCGGTATCGAGTAATTGCTGATAAATCTTGCCGCGTGTTGATTGTTCTTCGGCGTATGTTTTTGCAATATTAACAGCAACGGGGGCAGTATCGAGTTCAGTGCCGTCTACCAGCATGGTTTTTAATCCCAGTACATGATCGGATGTTTTACCATAAACAAGCGAGCCCTGACCCGACGCATCGGTATTTATCATACCGCCAACCGTTGCTCGGTTGCTGGTCGAGAGGTCCGGCGCAAAGAAGAATCCGTAAGGGCGCAGAAAATCATTAAGCTGATCTTTAATCACACCGGTTTGTACGCGCACCCATTTTTCTTCAACGTTGATCTCTAAAATCTCACGCATATGGCGCGATAAGTCAATCACCATACTGTGCGTTAGCGATTGACCATTGGTGCCTGTGCCGCCACCACGCGGTGTAAATTTGATTTGCTGATATTTGCTTTGATTTGCAAGGGAAAAAATCTGTTGAATATCTTGGCTTGTTTTTGGAAATAAAATACCTTGCGGTAACGCCTGATAAATACTGTTGTCAGTTGCGGTTACAATGCGTGTTGCGTAGCTGATGTCAATTTCACCACTGTAGTGTGTTGTCTTTAACTCAGCTAAAAACGCCTCTGCTAAAGGCGATAAGGTATCTTTTTGATCTATTACTTCAATCATTACTTGCTCGGTGACGGGGAACAGGGTTTGCACTCATTATATCAAAGAAATACAGCGAGTTTTGCTTCATATTTACAGTTTGTAACATCATTTATTCGCGCGCTAAACCAAATTTTTTATACTATGAATAAATATCGTGTTTATACGTAAATTTATGCGTTTAGGATGCTACAGATGAAAAAAATGATAAACCATGTGTTTGCAGTAATGTTTCTAGCGCTTGGCTTGCTTTTTATGGTGGTGCCAGGCCCATCACTGATCTTTTTTATTGCAGGTTTACTGTTATTGGCGTTTTACTATCCTTGGGCAAGGCGCTATTTAAGCCATTTTCAAAAAGCACTTAAATCATCTTGCCAGTTTATCGATAAAAAATTAGCAAGGCGTTAAGTTAAAATCGGTTTTAAAACATACATTCATGCTGCTCGCTAAACTAGCAGCTTAGCGGCTCGCACTGTAATCCATCTAACATTAAACTCATCTATAACTGATCGCTAAGTTAAGCGAAACGCTTCATTAACTCAGCGTAGGTCTCAAATACATAATCTGCTTGATGCGCATAGTCTGGTGTTTCAAACTCGCAAAACAGTGCACTTTCCACACCTGCATTTTTAGCAATGTTAATATCGTGAAGATAATCCCCTATGTATAACAAGTTAGCGGGGGCAATATTCCACTTTTCAGCCAGCATAAGTAACGCCGTAGGATCGGGCTTTGCCGGTGCGTCTTCGCGGGTTATTACGGTTTCGATTGGTATTTGATTGTTGGCTATTTTTATAGAACTTGCTTCAACACTGTTTCGCGTAATAATCGCGGTGGGATAGTTTTTATTGATTAAATGCTGCACGAAGTGCTCTGCCCCTTCAATCCACTTTGCACTATGAGCATCGTCAAGTTCTAAACGTTTTATTGTGTGATTTGCTAAAGACTGTTTAGGCTCTTCTAACGCATCAACAAACTGCAAAATATCTTGTTCTGATGGGCAGCCAATTTCCTTTCGCATTGTTTTAAAGCACAAACTGCACGTAACTAATGTACTGTCTAAATCGAAAATTACGCCTTTGATATGTTTCATAAAATCCCAAAGTAAACTCAAACACCGTAGTTTATACAAACACGACGAATCTGCAGATCATTTTACGAGGTATTTTTCACTTACAAACACGCTTAAGTCATTTCAGTATTTTTTTTCGGCAAATATGCGCTTAATTTTTGACTGAATACCTGAAAGTTTAATGGTTTTAAAATATAGCCAGTAACACCTGCATTAATTGCTTTAAGTATATGACTTTGCTCTCCATGACCAGTAAGAATATACACTGCTGTTTCTAACATGTTTGCGTCTAAACGAATTTCTCGTAACAAATCTAACCCTGATTTTCCATCCATTTCCCAATCCGTAATTACGATATCGAACTTATCGTCTTCTGCTACCGCTTTTTTCAACTTAATTAACGCACTTTCAGCGCTATTTGCTTCTTTAATATGCTCGAAACCTAACTTTCTGAGCATACTTGTGGTTACCACTCGCATTGATTCAACATCATCAACGATTAAGATTTTGTACTTTGAGGCATTACCATCGGAACTTGGTTGTAACTTTTGTAGATCATGCTTAATTTTGTTAAAGCACGACACTAACTGAATTAATTCTGTTTCAAGCTTTTCTTTATCATTTACATTCTTTGGTTGTTGCAGTTCATCACGTGATAAATCGATCGCGTCATTGATTAGTTGCGCTAACAAAGTGCCTTCTATTTTTGTAAACATGGGTGTCCCTATTGAGCGCTTAATATGTCAAAGCAAATCCACATAAAAAGACAAAGCGTATCTTATCTATATTATTTAAAGTAATGCCTAACTGTTAGTCTAGTTAATACATAAACTTATACATAACATTATGTATTTTATTTTAAATTAAACTTATTGATAATTATTTGCATTAACTATTGATTGTTATGTTATAACAATTTATATTACGTGATGTTGTAACATATTAATTGGAGCTTATATGAAACCTGGTATCCACCCTGATTACGGAAAAGTGGTTTTTCACGACACAGCAGCAGATGCATATTTTTTAGTTGGTTCAACCATCAAAACCGATCGCACAATCGATTATCAAGGTAAAACATACCCTTATGTAGCGATAGATGTATCGAGTGAATCGCACCCGTTTTACACAGGTAAGCAACGCGCTGCTCAATCTGACGGCCGTATTGCTAAGTTCAATAAGCGTTTTGGTAAATTAGGAAGCAAATAATGCAAGTATTAAGTTCATTAAAAAGCGCGAAAAAACGCCACCCTGATTGCCAAATCGTAAAGCGTCGCGGTCGTTTATTTGTAATTTGTAAATCAAACCCACGTTTTAAAGCAGTACAGGGCAAAGGCAAAAAGAAAAAATAGCATTATGAAATGAAAAAAAGGCGCATTGAGCGCCTTTTGTTTTGTCAGCTTTATACTGATGACATATCAGTTAAAGGAACTGGTTAATACAATTTATTTAGCGTGCTTCTCACCTAGGTATAGCCAAGTTTCAAGCACTGTGTCTGGGTTTAACGACACAGAATCAATACCTTGATCCACAAGCCAGGCTGCAAAGTCTTCGTGATCTGACGGACCCTGACCACAAATGCCGACATATTTACCTTTTGCTTTCGCTGTTTGAATCGCCATTTCTAATAGCTTTTTAATCGCAGGATTACGCTCGTCAAATAAATGAGCAATTAATCCAGAGTCACGGTCCAAGCCAAGCGTTAACTGAGTTAAGTCATTAGAACCGATAGAGAAACCATCGAAATACTCTAAGAACTCATCTGCTAATAATGCATTAGATGGCAGCTCGCACATCATAATTACTTTTAAGCCGTTTTCACCGCGCTTTAAGCCGTGTTCTTCAAGTAGCTCAATTACGCGTGCTGCTTCTTCTAATGTGCGGACAAATGGGATCATGATTTCGATATTGGTCAGACCCATATCGTTGCGAACGCGTTTAATCGCTTCACATTCAAGGGCAAAACAATCGCGGAAATCTTCTGAAATATAGCGAGATGCACCGCGGAATCCGATCATTGGATTTTCTTCTTCCGGCTCGTATTGCTCACCACCCACTAAATTCGCGTATTCGTTTGATTTGAAATCAGACATACGCACAATTACGCGCTCTGGCGCAAATGCTGCACCTAGTGTCGAAATACCTTCAACAAGTTTGCTGATATAAAATTCAACCGGACTTTCGTAACCTGCCATCATAAAATCAATATCAGATTTTACGTCGTCAGACTGAGCATCATAGTTAAGTAGTGCTTTCGGGTGTACACCAATCATACGGTTAATAATGAATTCAACACGTGCTAAACCAATGCCTGCATGTGGTAATCGCGCAAAGTCGAATGCTCTGTCTGGGTTACCCACATTCATCATAATTTTCATTGGTAGTTCAGGCATTTCATCAACGCGAGATGTTAATACCTCATAATCAAGTAAACCTTGGTAAATATAGCCAGTGTCACCTTCGGCACAAGAAACTGTCACTTCTGCGTTATTTTCGATGGTGTCAGTTGCGTTACCACAACCGACTACAGCAGGAATACCTAACTCACGTGCAATAATTGCTGCGTGACACGTACGGCCACCACGATTTGTAACAATCGCTGCAGCACGCTTCATAATCGGTTCCCAGTCAGGGTCGGTCATGTCGGTTACTAGCACATCACCTTGCTGTACTTTATCCATTTCATCAATTGAGTTAAGTACGCGTACTACGCCTTTACCAATTTTATGACCAATAGCACGGCCTTCGCATAACACGTTTGATGAACCATTTAGTTGAAAACGTTCCATTACATTGGCGTCTTCGTTAGAACGCACTGTTTCAGGACGCGCTTGTACAATATATAGCTTGCCGTCATTGCCGTCTTTAGCCCATTCAATATCCATCGGGCGACCATAATGCTTTTCAATGATCACTGCTTGTTTAGCAAGCTCCATTACTTCTTCATCAGTAATCGAGAATTGATTTGAGCGGGTTTGTTCAATATCCACTACTTCTACTTGCTTACCGTGAGCTTCATCGCTTGAATAGATCATCTCAACTGCTTTTGAACCAAGCGTACGGCGCACAACCGCAGGGCGATTTGCCGCAAGTGTTGGCTTGTGTACATAAAATTCATCTGGGTTAACCGCGCCCTGCACTACCATTTCGCCAAGGCCATAGCTTGATGTTACAAATACCACATCTTCAAAACCAGATTCGGTATCAATACTAAACATTACACCTGATGAGGCTTTATCAGAACGGACCATGCGCTGAATACCCGCAGACAGTGCAACACCACGATGGTCGTAACCTTGGTGAACACGGTACGAAATTGCACGGTCGTTAAATAACGATGCAAATACGTGCTTAATTGCCACCATTACTGCGTCAATACCGCGCACGTTTAAGAAAGTCTCTTGTTGCCCAGCGAAAGATGCATCTGGCATATCCTCAGCAGTTGCTGATGAGCGAACCGCAAACGAAACATCTTGATTTTTACCACCATGAAGCGTTGCATACGCTTCACGAATCGCAGAATCTAAATTACTTTGGAAAGGTGTATCGATAATCCATTGACGAATTTCGCCGCCTACGCGTGCTAGTTCGTTTACATCATCAACATCAAGCGTATCAAGTACATTGTGGATTTTGTCGTTGAGGCCTGATTGGTCTAAAAACTCATTAAAAGCATCAGATGTTGTAGCAAAACCACCAGGCACTGTTACGCCTGCGTTTGCTAGGTTAGAAATCATTTCACCGAGGGAAGCGTTTTTACCACCAACACGTGGTACGTCATTCATACCAAGTTCTTGATACCAAAGTATATATTGCACGGAAATTCTCCATAAGCAAAAGGTTGTGAGAGTGTGTTATCTAATCCTAGTTGAGATAACATCAAGTTGCTAAATGTGAACGCCTATTACATCTGCGATAAATTTGAACGGGTAGCAGGAATTAAGGTTTCGTTTAAAGCGAGCATGATTTTACATAGATGAACAAACCAGGTAAAGCGAGCAAAAACAACAAAATCAAGGACAAATACCCGAAAAACAGTAAAAATTAACCTTAAATGCGTTAAAACTGCATTTTTATGCTAGTGACACCGGTGCCAATAGCAAAATTAGAATAAATCATAACAATAAATTTTTTTTAAATATGATATTAAATAAGTGTTTAAAGCCCTAATTTGAAGCAAAAGCGGCATTAAAACCAATAGCTCCCCCCCGATAAGCACAACTCGGTTATTTTTGGCTTATCCCCTCCGAATACATTAATTCGCTCTAATGCCAAGAACTGATATTTTAGAGCCTGTAAATCGACCCTAAAGCGAGTAACGTTTGTCATGAACAGCAACGATTAAAGTGCCTTGTCAGGATATGTTAATTGGTTTAACATTTCTGTTAACGTGTATTTCGGCAAAGGAGTCGCCGTTTAAATACACCAAAACCTTACAAATAATTCATTAGCAAGCAGTTGAAAAACATGGAATATGCAATGAGACGCGCAGACTTTTACAACCGAAAACGTATGGTGCATTTGGCATCGTGCGCCGCTTTTGTCATCTCGACCATTTTAATAAGTTTAATCCTTGCAGATTGGCATAAGAAATCCTTAGCTTGGGTAAAAAATGGCTATTTAGCACAGGGAACAATTGTAAATCTTGATAACAACCCAAGTAAGCTTAATACGCTATTGCACCGGGCAAGACTTCATACCGCTTTCGCAATTACCTACAGTGTAAAAATCAATAACGCACTGTTTAAAAAAAATGCCTATGTAGATCAGCACGTGTATGCAAGTTTGAGTGAAGGTAAGTCGGTTCCAATATACATTGCAAAAAATGGCGAACAGCACAACTTAAAGAGCAATATCGATAATCAACTAGCGCAATCACATCTTATTTATTATTTAACTAAAACCGCCGTCATTACTGTGCCGGTATTTTTAATTTTTCACGCGCTGCTAATGCTGATATTTGTTCGAACTCGCGCAAATATCTTGCTCAAAGGGTTTTATACTAAGCACTCTTGGTTAAATACCAACGACAATGTACTAATTTGGTTAACCCATTCGCAAATCATCGTTATCCGCTTTGAAAAACATCAAACTAAAATGCTGGCTCAGTTATATCAACAAGAAGAGTTTTTAGACGATTTAATTGCCAAGCTTAAGCGTCCTAATATTTACGCAATTGATATCGCAGATATTAGCGCAATTGAAAGTGAATATGCCTCACAAAAATTATTGGTATCAACCGCAAATCGAGCCTACAAACTTAGCTTTATGAATTACGGGTTAAAACATCACGCATTAACTCAAATCGCACAACATCTACCCGCGCACCTTATTCACAGCGTTAACAAGAAATCACGGATTATGGGATTTATGCCATGGTTTTTACTCTCAGTGCTTTGCGTAGCAGCCGTTTTACAATTAAATAATCACGCGCTTATGCTAATAATTGCTGCGATTTTTGTACTAAAGCTATTACCGAAATGCATTTTTCATATCTGTTCGCCACGCGAAGTACAGCGCTGGCGAATCCCTGATATTTAACAGCTGTGCATTCAATTGCAGAAAACTATTGAAGTTTAAGTCGTATTAAATATCTATAGTCTTTTATGATACCTCTAAACTCGTCTACTAAACTAAATTTCTCTGATATTTCAAAGTTTTCGCATGATGAAACTGCATCTTTGTTTAAAGTTAAAAGAAAAGTGTCTTTTGCACGTTGAAGGTCATCTATTGCAACTGTTTTATCGCCAAACAGCGAACGCACTAGGAAGTCTTGAGGGTCTAGTGTCTCCAACACCTTAGATAATCTAATTTTTTTATCATTAGAATTGATTGTCGCTTTTAACGGTGGCATCACTGTAGTTGAATCTTGAAAAGATATTTTTAAAACACGCCTTTGTTTGTTCATTCGATTAGGGCTAGCGCGGTGAACAGCTGTTCGATTGAATAAGAATGAAAAGCCTCTTTGACCTATTAAACGATAGTATCGCGAACTCTTAAAAAGGTAAGGCCAAAAACTCAATGGTTTATCTGAAATTTCAAACGCGCCATCGGCCTCTCCTACATCGGTAAGATAAACGAATAGGCTAACATGTTGCGTCTTTTTATCCGATTGACGGTGCCTGCAATCTACATCTCGGTGCCAACCTCTTAAAAAATTACCTGATGAGATATGCGATTTATTATTTTTTCCATCAATTTCGTATGCATGACAGTGATAGAGTACAGGTTTGTCAAACATTGAGTAAATTAGTGATAACACTTCCTTGTTAAATATATCATTAAGTAGACCTAGCTCTTGAATGTGCTTCGCATCAACATAGCGTCTGCTTGCTTTTTGTTTTGCGAAAATATCGTCAAAACTTGTATTTAATTTCTCAATTATTTTGTCATTTAAAAGTGGATTAACTTTAACAACCGCATTCGCTTTTACTGCAGTATTAACTTCAATACTAGGTTTAAACATATTTAAAAAGACCGATCATTAAAAGTAATATAGCCGCCGAGCCATAAATCGTTATGTATGGGCTTAATGCAAAGAGGCCAAATAGCGCAAGCAGAAACACAGACAAAGCAAGCACCACACCGATTGATTCTTTTAGTTTAGTTTTAAGTAGCACTTAATTGATTTCCTTATTTCTAGATCCATAATGTGCGTAACTATATAATTTTATTAAACTTGAACAAAGAACTATTTAATCATCAATTAAACAAGTGTAAACAAATAAGCTTTAGAAAATATTCTCTTTCAATGTAGTTATATTTTAATATCTACATTCACAATGTTGTGTCGTGTTTAATTATTTGCTCTTATATAAGCGCTCTCACAACAAAAAAATAAGGTTATTATGCGCAGCGCATTTTATATATCCGATGGTACCGCAATTACCAGTGAAGTATTTGGTCATGCTACCTTGTCGTTATTTCCTGTCGAATTTAAACACATCACAATCCCGTTTGTTGAAACTGAACAAAAAGCATATGAAGTTAAGTTACAAATAGATAAAGCATTTAAAGTAAGTGGTGAAAAGCCTTTAGTATTTTTTACCTTTGTTGATCCTCAGTTGAGCGACATCATATTATCGTCACAAGGCCAATGCTTTGATTTTTTAACTGCTTACAGCGGCCAAGTAAAAGACACGATTGGCGTTGAACCTGTACCACGTACACACCGAACTCACTCAATCCATGAAAAAAGCTACGATTTCAGAATCGATGCCGTTAACTATGCACTTGCAAACGACGATGGCAGCAATTTAAAAGACTATGATGAAGCCGATATTATATTGGTGGGTGTGAGTCGCAGCGGTAAAACGCCCACCAGCTTATATTTAGCACTTCAATACGGCATAAAAGCAGCTAATTACCCACTTACTGAAGATGATTTGGATATGATGCGTTTGCCGAACGCGCTTAAAAACCACAAAAAGAAACTGTTTGGTTTAACGATAAATCCTGAGCGCCTTGCTGCAATTCGTAACGAACGTATGGCAAACAGCAAATATGCATCGCTAAGGCAGTGCCGCCTTGAGGTGCGAGAAGCTGAAATGCTCTATAAGAAAAATAAAATCCCTCATTTAAGTTCAACACACTTTTCAGTTGAAGAAATCTCCGCGAAAATCCTCGCCGAAACCGGTTTAGAAAGACGCAAATACTAGCACGTACAGGATTACACCTTCTAATATATTGCACCTAAAATCATACAAGTTTTAGGTGCAATACACATAAACACGTCGACAATGATCTTAAGTAGATTTATACCGTATCAATCTTATGGTGTATTCATTTGTCACGTCGTTTGTGCCATATTTACTGTGTAGGGATTTTGTTAAATAAGGAGCGTATTAACCTAACCGCGAGAGACTATGCGCGCAGTACTTTTTAGCTTGTTACTTTTTAACCATGGTTTGGCCTTTGCTCAAGTCATCGATATTTACATTCGCGATGATGTGTACAAGGATTATCAAACGTTTGTTAATGGCCGTGACATTGCCACAATCTCAAATTTTAATGGAAATGCAATTCGACGCGATGTAGTCGATATGATAATTGCCCAAAAGGCGCTTAAGTTAGGCGGCTTTAACCACAGTTTCAATTACATTCCAGGTAAAGTAAATTTTCGTAATACCCGCATGCTAGAAACCGGCAAGTTATCGATTAGTTTCGATACTTATTGGTTATCTGACGCACATGCTAAAACTAAATATTTGCACATTAGCAAACCCATAATCCGTCAAGGTGAATATATTGCTGGGGTTTATACTAAAGCAGGACGAGAAAAAGCCCTTGGCTTAACTCAAATGAGCGACTTTAAACGTTTAAGTGCGGTATCAACACCAAAATGGCGCACCGATTGGAAAACGCTCTCAGATTTACCGCTCAAAGAGTTAGTCATTGAACACGAGTGGATCAGTATGGCGCGTATGGTCAATACTGGTTGGGTAGACTTTATGTTAATGCCATTTAATTCAACTACTGACCAAAGCTTTAAGCTTGATAAAATCAATTTGGTACCCGTGCCAAATGTTGCAATAGAGCTAAAAGACAGTCGTCACTTTGTTATAAGCCGTAATCACCCTCTTGGCTCACAAGCATACCTAGCCCTTGAAAAAGGATTAAACATGTTACGAAACCAAGGCGAAATTGAGAAAGCCTATACACAAGCCGGCTTTTTTGTTGATAAACAGAATTTAAATATTATTAATGCGCAGCGAGAATGAGCGCTATCTAAAAAAACGATTGGGTCTTATTGTATTAACAACGCCTAACTTGCTTTGTTAGATTGAAATTTGTTAGTTGTATGTGTGCCAATTAAAGCCGCTAAAATGCAATATTTTTTCTTAAATTAAAATGAATAACACACTTTTATCTAACTTATATTTGAACAATTATGAGTTAGAGTCAACGGACGGTTCTGTGCCAGAAGCTGCCGTTGGGAAAGGGTTAAGTCAACGACTCGGACCTCATTGATTTAATTTAGATAAACATAATCATCATTAGCGTTAATGAGAAATGCTGTTGTACCAAAAACAAAGGGCAAATAATCGCAATTATAAAAAGGTTGGACCATAAGCTCTGAGTATTTTGCAAAGTCTCCAGGTTCTACAGGTAATGCTCTAGGGCGAATAGGGTCAAAGGTATAACCAAAATACCTTACTAATTGATACCCTGTTTCATATTTAAGGGCATCAACCAGATAACTTCTATTAGCACAATATTTTCTAGCAATAAAAGTTACGTAGTGATTATCCGGTCTTTCTAACAACCAAACTCTTGGGACTTCAGTAGCTGTTTCATTAGGCAAGTTAGTGACTTTAATTATGTCAAAATAGATTTCTGCTTTGTCTGTACCTACAAAACGATCATTCAATTTAATCCGAGTCAATTCACCTTCAACAGTATTAATACCAAAGGAGCGATATTCTGCTAAGCACTCAGGAGTGAGCAAGTGGGTAAGTTCAATACGCTTGACAGAGAAAACATCGTTCGCATCGACGAAGTTATTTGATGTTAAGATTGACACTATCTTTTCACAAGGATTATCTATGCTTTTGTTGTCTCTAATGCATAAAGGTGTGAAGGCACCTGATTCATAACTTAACCATGCTTCTGGGTCATCTTTTTTGTTACTTTCATAAATATGTTCAACCCATTTTTCTTCGGTGTTTTCGCTTGCTTCTTGCCAGATTTCAATCAATTCTGGTTTAACGAGCCCATGCTCTAAAACGCAGCGTTTAAACTCATCAACAAATAACTGTTTTTGCGCTGCCGCAGGGTTACTTTTATGCTCAGGAATATAATGTTGAATGACAGTGAACAGCTCTAAAATACATTTTCGCATTCCCCCTTTAGTGAACCCTTTCCATTTTAGATACGATAATGCTGAAAACCAATGGGGCATAAAGTAGACTAAACCTACATTACTCTGATTCTGCTTTTGGGTAAGCCAATCAAACGAATCGTAAATATACCCCATAAAAAAACCACTCATTTGATATTGGTCAACATGAAATGGAAAGCGATTATGAACAAGTCCATCGATTTCTATTGATTCTTCTGAGTATTCTTTCAGTCCATCAACAGAAGTAGCGTAAAGTTCTTCAATTAATGATTGCTCAAAGGATAATTCATTGAGTAACTTCCCTTGCAAAAGTAAGTTTAATACTCCTGTTCTAAACCCTAATTTTCCTTCTTCCCAAGGGATTTCTTTAAGCACTTGAAAGTAATAATGAACACTTGGCTCTGGTAACAATAAAAACTTTTCACTAAAACCTAAATCATACTCACTATATAATGTCCATTCACCTTTCAAAAAGTACCTTTTTAAGGTGGCATTTTTTTGTTTTACTACTGCCAATTATGGGTAAGAGCTTTTCAAATAAGGCTTCGCGTTCTGCTTTCCACACCGGATCATTAGTTTTGAATTGTTCTTTATGAAATGAAAATTTTGCCATTAATTACTCGCTCCCTGAGATACCAAAGTTTAGGTTCCATTTTTACTTATTCTTTGAGAAAAACATGGTGATAGGTCGAGCATTTTGCATGTTGAAACTAATTTTATCAATGACCGTTATTCGCTCATTACAGCCGGATACATAATTAAATCCAAAGGTTATTTCCTCGTCGTGCTCAAACTATGAAAAGTGCATTTTGACCAAACCGTTATGCCTTAAAATTCATCCACGAAGTTTGGTTACATCAGTCACCCATGATTTCACTTGCTCAAGCTGCGAAGCGATGCATCATAGCGTTTGTATTCACATTTAAGTAATAGATGAAAAATTGTTTGATTTAGGGGTACGTTTGGGTTCATTTTTGTCGTGTAACAAACATGAACAGAGCGCATCATAGATGGTGTGAGACTTAAAATTCAGGGACTAATTTGTACACCCACTAAGTTTAAAAACGGGTTACCTACATAACACTCTATTACTTGTGGTTTGAGCAAAATTATATCAGCAACTACTCCTCATTCAGAACTACCTGTCGGTCAAAATAAAGCCCATATCCAAAATGTTAAATCTGATATGAGCTAAATTAAAAACTTAAGTTTAAAAAGAATGTTTTAACAGCAATTAGTAAAAATCACGTTATTTACTGCGGTGTTTAAAACTAAAGCTTTTCTCTTTTACTAGCTCACCACTTTTATTTGTTGGTGTCGTATAAAAGTTAACGTTTAACTCATCTTGCTGGTTATCGAGTTCAATATGGGCAAATCCCCAAGTGAAAGCCTTATTCCAAATGAGATCGTATTCTTGATATTGACGCTCTTGATAATTTGCAAGTCCGCGATGCACACCGCGCATTTTAGACGCAGCGCCACTAATTATAAGCGGTAATGGTGGTTTTTTATCAGATGAAACACGCGAACAATCATCCGTTAATAACTCTAAATCATGTTCATGCCCTGCAATATAGGCATCTGCGTATTGGCATAGTTCAGGCAAAATTAAGCGCCTTAATACATGGCCTTCATCGTATTTTGTGCCGCCAATTGACCATAAAATATGGTGACCATAGACAATTTTCCATTTTGCTTTTGAGGTTTTTAAGCCTTTAGCCAGCCACGCAAGCTGTTTATGATCTTCACCATCAAGCGGTACTTCGTGTTTTTCAATGTCCTCGACTTCTGCTTGCCCTTTAGCAAGAGCCGTTGCTAAACCCTGCTCGCTACCATCTGTTGCTAGTGGGATTTCATAGTAATGCTGACCTGATAACAGCATATTGGTGTCTAACACAAAAAATTCCACATCATTTCCGGGTGAGCCTTGTTTAAAACGGTAATACCCTTGTTTATCCATGTGGAAATTAGGCTGTTTTGCCATCCAAGCTGTTTGAAGTGCAACCCCTTTACGCGATGTTTTCCAGTCATGGTTACCCAATGCAGAGTACACAACTAACTCAGGTTGTTGCTCAAACAAAGGCTTTAGCGGCGATAAAATAAGGTCGTTCATGCGTTTCTGGTCGTCTTTTCCATCATTTGCATCGGCGCCATCAGGGTAAATATTATCACCCAGCTGAATACCAAACTGACATGCAACGTTTTGGCAAAGCGTTGCCATTGCCTTGCCAACACTTGCGGCTCCTGTATCCTCAGTGGCAATCTCGGTGCCCGGGTAAACATAAATTGGCGCGTGGCCAAACTCTTCGATTGGGCGGTGCTCTTCTAGCCAATCTTTTTTTTCAGCGGCAATAAATTCAGCTTTAGTTTTTGGCTTTGTTAAATGTTTTTGTTTTGGATAATCTGGGTGGTAGCCGCCATCGCCAAATGCTAAAAACGAGATTCGCTCGTTGGAAAGTGCAGGCAATGCGCTCGCTGCTAATAATAAACTTGTTAAAATGGTTATTTTTTTCATACAAATCGCCGCTAGCGATTGGCTAGCGGCACCTCATTTAGAAAGATGTAAAAGTAAATCCGAGTTCGAACGAACGTCCGTATGTTTCATATTGTAGGCTGTAACGCTCATTACCATGCGACAAGTAATATGGCTCGTCAGTAATGTTCACGGCGTTAAAGTACACTTGGGTTTGTTGGTTGATATAGTATTTAGTACTTAAATCAAGTTGAGTATGGGCTTGTTCGTAAACCCCTTTATCTCCAAGCTCATATTGATACGCTTCGCTTTTGTAACTGGCGCTCAAACGTGCACTAATTTTAGCTGTTTCATAGCCAAACATGAGATTAGCAACAGTATCAGATTGATTTGGTAACTTATCATCAGCATCAACAAAGGTACCATTGGCTGAAAACATCAAGCCATTTTTAAAGTTCTTGGTCCACGCTAATTCAACACCTGTGAGTGAGGCGCTGCCACCATTAATTGGCTGCATTACTTCAGCAAAACCATTCCAAGAACCATTGTCTTGCACTTCGGCCATTACAATAAAGTTATCAATATCTTTGTAGAATAAACCCGCCGACATTACACCAATATTGCCTGGGTAATATTCAATTGATGTATCAAGGTTAAGTGACTCGTACGGGTCTAGATCCGGATTACCCACCTCAGCCTTACGCTCAGTGATTGTTTCGCCATCTTCATCAACAATTTCGGTTTCAATTAATTGATACGCAGCGCTGTCGCCAAATGTTGGGCGAGCAATGGTATTGGTGTAGGCAAAACGTGTAATAAGCTTTTCGTTTACGTCATATTTAACATTTAAACTAGGTAAAAAGTGGCTGTAATCTTTATCTACTTGCCACGGTGAAATTTCAACAAATTCACTGTCATTAATGTCATCAGCAACTAATTCAACACGGTTACCTGCGGTTGAAAATGACGTGTCTTCATAACGAACACCTGCAACAATATGCCATGCATTGATATCCATCGTGATCATGCCGTATGCCGCTAGAATGTCTTCATCACTGGTATAGCTTTGCCCAAAGCTATCAATTTTTGAATCAATGGCGTTTACATCAAAGTTTGATTTATTAGCGTTAACAAATTGTGCAATAGCACTGCGCGATAATCCTGGTCCAAATGAGCCCAAATCATAATCTGGTGTACCCACTGCAAATTGACTAGCTAATGCATCATTAAAGCCGCCATCAAAAACAACCACGTTTACATTGTTAAATTTTTCCCGCGTTTGGTATTTTGCACCAAATTTCAACTCAGCATTGTTGTTTTGCCACACAAAATCTTTACTGATATCAAACTTCACGCTTAGCGCTTCATCTTCCGACACATTGTTTTCACTTACAATTTCATCAAGCTCAAAGTTTGATAAATCATGCGCGTTTGGCGAGTGAGCTAAATCAGGTGCAGCATTCGTCGTGTTATAGCCTAAAATGAAGCCTTCGCCGGCAAAGTCCGCATCAATGCGATCGGGTTCTTTTTCATTTGATTTCGAATACCCTAAATCGTATTCAACAAACCAATCGTTTAGGTGATTTTTACCGCCTAACACCATAGACAGAATTTGCTGTGTCTCATAGCGGTCTTTTGTATCGCGGTCCATTTCTGCGTCAACAAATGTCGCTGATTTGTCGCTGATGCTATCTTCAAGCACAGTACCTTTATCAAACTTATATTCATTGCGTAAACGGAATTCATCATCAGCAAATTCACTCCACAAAGTACGCAAATAATATTCAGAGTTGCCCGTTGTTTTATAATCTAAGTTAAGTGCAGCCCCTAAGCGTTCACGGGTTACTAGATAATGACGTTGTTCAATCTCTTCAGCGCCGAAAAAGTTTATGTCGTCACCACTTGATTGGCCTTCAACTTCCATCTCATTCCAGCCACCATCAACTTCTGAATTGTGTGAGCCAAACTTGCGTTCAAACCAACTTATCGCAGTTGCAACACCGAGTTCATTGCCGTTATCTAATTCATATACGTCAGTAAAGCTTGCTGATATTTTTGGGCTGCTCTCACTTACTTGCTCATTGTATGACCCTTGTACCGTGGCACTGTAGCTTTGCCCTTCTCGATCAAATGCACTTAAGCTTTTAACATCAATCGAACCACCTACTGCACTTGCGTCCATATCAGGTGTCACGGTTTTGCTAACTTCTAAACTTTGCACTAGTTCGCTTGGGATCACATCCATCGCAACGCTTCGCACGCCAGCTTCTGGCGATGGCACGTTAGCACCGTTAATCGTTACGTTGTTTAAATTCGGGTCAATACCACGTATACCAACAAAACGCCCTTCACCTTGGTCGCGTTGAATAAACATACCCGGTAAACGCTGCAGTGCTTCTGCTGCGTTTTGATCAGGCAATTGGCCAATAGAGTCACTGCTCACAATGGATTTTATACTTAATGCGTTTTTCTGACGGTTAATGGCACCGGCTTGTCCCGCTCTGGTGCCAACAACTATCATGTCTTCGATTGCGGTTTGAGCCGACGACAAGCGCACATTTTTCTCTACAATGCCACTTTCGTTAATTGTTACACTGATTGTTTTAGGCAAAGCACCAAGGTACGAAATGACTAACGTGTAGTCACCCACTGGCAGGTTAGTGAACGAATACGAACCATCACGCGCGGTCACAACACTTTTATTGAGTTCTTGAATTTCGACTTTAGCACCTTCGAAATACACTTTTTGATTAGCATCGCTAACGCGACCAGAAACGGTATTCGCTGCTACTTGGCAGGATAAACAACTAGCAAGTACAGCAAGAGTAAGTTGCGTACGCTTAAAAACTGACGGTTTATTACTTTCCATTATTATTCTCTTTCAGGGGTTAAGGCATATGCCGAGAGATTCTGTTGTCTAGCGCTCGTTGCTGAGACAGCGCTACCCTACTTGGGAGATATGAAAAAAATATTGCAGTACAATCAACTAAGTACTGATATGGCTTAAAAATCACTTGGTTTACTGTGTTATGAGCTAAATTAACCCCCTCGCACCAACCTAAAACGCCTTTATCCCTGTAATGGCTCAATGATTGTCATAAAATTGATACCTTTTATGAGCTAATCTAACCCTACTCATATAGCTTAAAACCCAAGAAAATGATCAAAAAACCTGTTCAATCATTATGAAAATCACCAACCTTACGCTGCACAAACATTTAGTTTTTGCCTTTTTCACCTGCTTACTACTTTTGGCCAGTTCGTTTATTCACATGAGTAACGCAAAACCCGTTGCCAGTATTAAATGGCTCGATGTTATTGGTGAGGGCGGTATTGCTGTAATTACCTTATGCTGGTTAATTGTTACGCTTTACACCCGCCCGAAAGGAAAGTTAACCACGCTGTTATTCATTGGCATCAGCATGGTGCATTTTTCCATGTTACTTGACCTGCTCGATGAATTTTTTCGCTACAAAAATGAGTATGCGTGGTTTTCTCGGCTTGAGGCAATTCCCGCAGTACTTGGCCTCGTGATGATGAGTTTCGCCCTTTACTACTGGCATAAAGAACAGCAAATAATTAATAACCGTTTAATTAAAAGCGAGCGTTTTTATCGAGAACACAGTTTTTACGATATGATTTCGGGGCTGTACTCAGCTAGTTATATGAAAAAACAAATTGCCGCCGAGCTTGTTCATTTCAATACCCATAACACACCATTTTGCATAAGTGTGTTCGACATAAAATCGTTTAACCTTTATTTGCGCGAACAAGGTAAATTATCTGCCAATAAACTATTACATGATATTGCCAGCTTAATTCAAGTAAACATTCGCGATAGCGATTTAGCCTGCCGTTACGCTGGAGACCGCTTTATTGTACTGATGCCAAATACTAAACAGCATCAAGCCCAAGTAATTAACACCCACGTTGCGAATATGGTTAAGCAACATGTCTTGTACTTTGACAATAAAACCCTTTTTAACGCAATTCATCAGTCAAGTATTGAGGTAACGCGTGGCGATGACGTGACCTCTTTGCTGATGCGATTAAACCACACCCTAACGCTACAAAAACAGGTGGCATAGTTTGGCAAACGTGACCTATTTTGAATGCAGCGATAAAGTAATTCCAAGTGCACTTTTGTTATTGCCTTTGCTTGAACTTTGTCAGCAGCAAGGCGTAGATACCAGTAAAGTGCTAAACGGCAGTAAATTAGCCTATTACGACCTGTTAAAAAGCGACATTAACATTAGTTTTGATCAGTTAGCAGTCTGTTGTCACAATAGTATGAATTTATTGCCGCATAACGATTTTAGCTTTCAAATTGGTCAACAGTTTTTTAATCATTACAATTCTGAGATAAAAACCGCAATTGTAAACGCACGCAATCTAACGCACGTATTCAAGCTGCTCAGGTGCTTTAGTAATGAGTTTTTTCCGGTATGTAAATTTAGCGAATTTAACAGCGAACAACAGCGTCATTTTGTTATTGATGTGGGAATTAAACATTGCACCGAGCGAGTTGAACGTTTCTTTTATGAAACGTTAATAAGTATTGTGTGCCACTTTATTGACTGGCGTTTTCCAGAAATTGATATCACCATACAATTGCCGTTTAAAGCACCTAAACATCTTGAGTATTACCACACATATGTAAAACAACCTGTGATATTTGATAAGCCATTGCTTTTGATATCGATAAAGAGCGAACAGTTGGATGTACCGGCTAAAGGGAGCAGTACTATTTTAAGGCGCCAAGCATTTTATAAGCTGACTAAAAAACAAAAATTAAACAGCCTACTTACCGTGCTAGCGCGCCACATTGCCTGTAAACCAAATACAACGTTAGAAACTGCCGCAGCCCATTTATCAATGAGTCCGGCAACATTAAAACGCAAATTACAGGCTCACAATACCAGCTTTAAGTACGAGAAAGATCAGGTACTTAAAAACGTAACCTTGTTTCACTTACTGCAAACTTCTGCATCAAATCAATCCATCTCCGAAAAACTGGCAATCAATGATTTAACCAATTTTCGTCGCCTGTTAAAGCGTTTAACGGGGAAAACGCCAAACCAGTTACGTTTGGCGAAATAAGCCTTTTAATTATCGAAAGCTAGGCATAATTGCTGGAAGACCCGGTAACAACCCGACCAATGCCATTACACCCGTAAGCACAACAAACATGATAAGTGGAATAATCCAGCGGTTCATTGACGTTAATTCTTTAGAGCGCTCTTTACAGCCAATCAGACCTAAGTTATCCAATAACATAGTTAAAGACCAACCAAATGCAGGGTTTACCAACGCAGATGAGAACACGACAATTGCTGCTGATTGTGTGGTTTTACCTTCGCGAGTCATTTCCATGCCTGCTTCTAGTAATGGAATAAACACACCCACAATAAGTGCAACACACAGCACAGGTTGCCATATAGCAAGATCCATTGGGTAGCCCCAAATACCAGCAATAATACAAAATAGCGCGGTTAACACGGCACCTGCTGGAATGGGACGCTTAGCGATAGCCGCAGGTACAATGTATGTGCCCCAAGACGACGTAAAGTTTGCACCGCCCATAATTGAACCGAATGTTTGGCGTGCCGACGCACTTAACATAGTGTCATCAATGTTCATTTGTACTTTTTCAGTGCGCTCTGGGTAGCTAATTTTTTGAAACACTTGGTGACCTAAGAAATCAGGAGACCACATAGCCACTGCAAGCACAGCAAACGGTAGCACTACAATAAAGCTCTCTAAGGTGGGTAAGCCTAACATCCAACCAGTGCTTTCACCCCACCAATACATAGGGTCCATATTTGGTAAACCTGGACCTGTTTTAAATTCAAACGGCGCGCCTAACACAAAGGCAAGGCCACCACCAAGTAAACAACTTAGTGGCACAGCAAGCCAGCGCTTCTTAAAATGTTCAAGTAACGCATAAAGTAAAATCGTGGTAAAAATAATAACAAACGCTATATGCGCCATATTTATGCTTTCAGCCCAGGCAAATAGCTTTTTAACCTGAGACGTTGTGCCGATAAAACCAAGATAAAGCAACAAGCCCCCACATACGCCCCGACTGGTCAATCCCGCCAGCACACTACCGCCCTTACTAATCGCAAGCAGCAAACCAAATGCGCCAATTAACAAACCAAACGCCATTGGGTGACCGCCAGCAGCGACGACAATTGGAATAAGCGGAATAAGCGGCCCATGGGTACCTGCAAGGTTAGCAGTAGGTAATAAAAAACCAGAAAACAGTAAAATAAATAGTGAGACCAGTAATAACTCGTAGCGCACGTTTTCAAGTATAAAGCTATCGCTTAACCCTAATGGGCCAGCAAACGTCGCTGCAATTGCCCCTACCATAACCACTTTGCCTATGGTGCCGGCCATTGCTGGAATGGTATCTTCTAATTCAAAACGATAATCACGAAACGGTAAATTAGGGCGCCAGCGTTTGGGCTGCATAATTTGTAATTCATGCTCTAAATATTCGTCGCGTGTGTTGAATTCAGAGCTTGGTTTGTGAAGCGATTCATAACTTGCACTATGCGTATCGCAATTGGTGTCTGTTGGTGTTGTCATTGCATCTCCTACTACAGATGAGATTTTTATTATGAAAACACCATAGCGGAGTCGTTGCGTAATGAAAGTTAGCCATAAGTCGAGTAGCTATTTGAAAAACGTCCTTTTTTCGCTTTAAATTTAATCAGTTATTATCGGGATTTGTATTTAGTATATTGAAATCAATCACTTAGTATATTTTTAATTTAAATTAGCGTAACAACATTAGCCTATAGCTATTAGTCTAATAAGGGGTTTAGGTCTAACGTGTCAGAAGGGGGTTTAGAGTTTTACCTGAGCCGATACGTTACTAATTGAAGCGTCAGGATTTAGAGACATGATATAAACGTAATTCAACCTCACAAATCTAAATGTTGTGCATTACCGCCTTTACATAAAAAAGACGGCAATACTGCTTAAAAGCACATGTTTATACAATTGTTTTTGCGATATTTGCTATTACATCAAGTGCATTATCAAGCTGTTCATCTGTTACATAAGGTGCTGGCCCTAGACGTAATTGGTTTCCACGGCTATCAGTCTGAATTCCCTGCTCCGCTAGCTTTTTCACCCAAGTAGCAGCCTCAGGTGTCGTCAATGACAAAAATCCTGCATTATTATCAATGCCATGCTCTGGCAAAGTCAGTACGCCTGCGGTTAACGCCATACTTTCAATGCCTTGCCAAAGGCGTGTTATTTGCTGTTTATTAATGTCAGCAAGTCGTTCTGCACTTAATTCTTGCGCATTAAAAAAATCAAATACAGCCGCAGCGCGGTAATGACTTGTTGGATCATATGTTGAACCGGCAAATGCACCTTGCCCTTTGCCATACCCGACTTTTCCAGGGGCTTGATCAAGGCTTTCAAATTCAGCAAACCAACCGGTAATAATTGGACTACCATTATACCCTTTTGGAATGCGCATAAAGCAGTTCCCTTCACCGGCTTGGCAATACTTATAACCACCACCAACAATAAACGCAGTTTCAAGTTGCCAGCTCGCTAAACTAAATGGAATGACATTAAGCGCGTGATACACATCCACTAAACACGGTATGTTTAACGCGTGTGCAGCAACCGTAACATCGCCAACTTGGTGGAAAATACGACTGGATGCAAAAAACACTGCAGAAACTAACACGGCATCTGTGTCTTTATCTAATGCGTTGATTAAACGCTCTGCCAAGGTGTCTTGTGGTTGAGTATCAATCACCTTGACGTCAATATTGACGTCCTTTAGACGATCTAACTGGCGACGCATTGAATGAAATTCACCATTAGTGGTGACGATTTTTATCGGTGTTTGTTTTTTATGCTTAAAACAGCTTAAGTCAGATAAAAAACGTAAAATCAATTCATGGGTGGATTGGCCTAGCGCAATTTCACCGTGTGATTCTCCGAGTAACGTACGATAAAAGTCACGCACTTTATCGGCCTTTTCAAACGCTGCGCCCCATTTATCGTCGATATGCTTTGCCGCATCGTTAAAACAATCAAGTAACCCTTGTTTTGCTGCATTAGGCCACGCTTGATGCGAATGGCCAGACAAAAGAATACGATTGGTCACATCAAACTCAGAATAAAACCCTTGTAACTGGTGTGCAGTTGTCATCGTTTATACTCCTGTTACAGTTTGGTTCTAAGTTCAAATAACTCAGGGAAAAAGCTAATATCCAACGCTTTTTTCAAAAACGCCACGCCTGATGATCCACCTGTACCCGACTTGTTCCCGATTATACGCTGTACTGTGTACATATGTTTAAAGCGCCATTGTTGAAAGCTGTCTTCAATATCAACTAGCTTTTCAGCAAGTTCGTAAAGCTCAAAATACTTGTCAGCGTCTTTATATACTTCGAGCCATGCATTTAGTACTGACTCATTTTTTTCATACGGTTGACTTTTATCACGCTGTAAATGGCTTTCATCAATTTCTAGCCCTTGTTTGGCAAGAATGGATAAAGTGACATCGTATAAGCTCGGCGCATTGAGAATAGTAGATAATTCTGTGTGCACTTGCTCATCACTCTCATGTACTTTTAATAAGCTGTGATTTTTGTTGCCAAGTAAAAACTCAAGCTTGCGGTAACCATACGATTGGAAACCTGACGAGTGACCAAGGGCATCGCGAAACTTTAAATAATCAACCGGTGTTAATGTTGATAAAATATTCCACGATTGAGTTAACTGATTAAAAATTTGTTTTACGCGAGAAATAACTTTAAACGCATGGCCAAAATCACCATTATTTAAATTGTCTATTGCGGCACTTAGTTCATGCCCTGCCAGCTTTAACCAAAGTTCACTCGATTGGTGAATCACAATAAACAGCATTTCATCATGCTGATTTGATAGTGGCTTTTGCGCGGTAAGGATTTGTGACAACTGAAGGTAATCACCATACGACATGTCGTCTTTAAAGTCGGTGTGAATGTCTTTTTCTAGTTCACGAAAGTTATGATGTGGGCACGACATAGCTAAGCTCCAAAAATTATTATTATGCGTTATACGGCGCTATTTTATACATGTGTTTGATTACGCCTAACATATGCGATGATATATAACCCAAAAGCATATCTTAGAGACGCACGTAATTAAAACATGTTGAATAAAATATGTCAGTGTTTGCCTAATACCGCGCTATTAAAATGTGTACTTTTTGCTTAACACCTGTGTAAAGCGCAGCAAAATCGCGCCTTTATTAACTAATCCGACCTATTAAATGCCAATTTTACTAGACAAAACACCCTTAAAGGACTAATATTCAAAGCGCTTAAAACATAGATCAATCCCTATTACTGCGTTGTTCCTTCGTTACTCCTTTTTAAAAGTTGTACCAGATGCTAGATGCGATATTAGCTGAAATATAAATTAAGCCCGACGGTGATAATCACCAAAATATACACTTTTAAAAAAGGTTAAAAACATGTCTAACAAAGTAGAAGGCGTTGTAAAATGGTTTGACGAGTCAAAAGGTTTTGGCTTTATTTCACAAAACGACGGCGGCAAAGACGTATTCGTACATTTCCGTGCAATCCAGTCAGAAGGTTTCAAAACTCTTGCTGAAGGTCAAGCGGTTTCTTTCGAAGTTGAAGACGGTCAAAAAGGTCTTCAAGCTGCGAACGTTGTAGTACTTTAATTAGTCACTACAAGAAAAAAGCGAGTTATTAACTCGCTTTTTTTGTGCCTGTTTTTTGTATTCACTCAGTAAAACCTAGCCTAATACAACTCATACTAGTCACAATGCTTGAGCACATTAAATTGTTTGCAAAAGAAAAGCTCTGCCTAGTTTATAAAAAGCCTCACGTACGCATTTAAACATTAAGTTTAAACAAGCACCTTTCAATCGGGTTCATCGCCGCAGTAATTAAGCGCTCGTTTATTAATTGCTGGATAGTTTAATTTCGCTATAAAAGCCTATTATTGAACGCAAATAACTAAACAGAAATATCGTTAATCACCTGTTCTGCTAATGCTTTTAACTCATCTGGCTCAGGATGTGTGTAACCATACGTACGCAAGCCATAAATACTCATCACCAACGAACGTGCCCTGCACTTTGCATCACGCTGGCCAACAATTTCACCGGCAAGAATGCCTTTTTCAATGATTGCTTCTAATCCTGCTTGCCAACGATGAAGTTGCTCTGTAACCAGCGTTTGCACGTCAGAATCTTGTTCCGCCAATTCATTAAGTGCTTTTTGTAATAAACACGACGCTTCAGGTTCGCAACTTAAACATTGCTCAACAATATGGTTAAGATACGCACTTAAACCTGCTAATGGCGATGGCGCTTTTTCAAAGAAGGCGTTAAAAAATGCAGTGCTGTCTTGGTTGTACTGACCAATTGCTGCAAGCAGTAACCCTTTTTTATTTTCAAAAGCGCAATAAATTGAACCTGGATGCAAGCCCGTTGCGGCCTTTAGATCTTGCATGCTGGTTTTATTGTATCCCTTATGCATAAACGCATTCATCGCAGATCGCAAAACCGTTTCGCGATCAAATTCAGCACTTCTCATAGCGGACCTCTTAATCAATAGTTTGCCAATATAACTTAATTTGAATATTTGTTCAAAAAAGCACTTGAATGAACATTCAAATAAAGCTAACTTGAATAAGCATTCAAATTAACGAGACATAAACACATGGCTAAATCACTTTTTGATGAAGTTGCGTTAAACGCTGAAATCACATTACAAAACCGCATTTTAATGGCGCCATTAACACGCTGTATGGCTGATGAAAACCTCGTACCTACAGAGCAAATGGCAACATATTACGCAAAGCGCGCACAGTCGGGCCTGATTATTTCAGAAGCGACTATTATTCGTGCCGACGGCCAAGGTTATCCAAATACACCGGGATTATTCACCGCGGAACAAATTCAAGGTTGGCAACGCGTTACAAAGGCAGTACATAACAACGGCGGCAAAATTTTTGCACAACTTTGGCACACAGGTCGTGTTGCTCACCCTCACTTTTTTAATGGCAACAGTGTATTAGCGCCAAGTGCGTTAAAAGTTGAAGATACTGTGCCACGGATGCGTGAACTTGAATATATTGAGCCGACCCCTGTTACCGTTGCGCAAATTGAGCAATTAGTAAAAGACTATGCGCAAGCGGCAAGCAATGCCATAGATGCCGGTTTCGATGGTGTTGAAATTCACGGTGCAAATGGTTATTTAATCGACCAATTTTTGCATTACAACAGCAATCATCGTACTGATGAATTTGGTGGTTCGCCAGAAAACATGTCACGCTTTGCTCTGCTTGTGGTAGACGCTATTTCCGAGCGAATTGGCGCTAAACGTACAGCGCTTCGTATTTCACCAGGAGCTTATTTTAATCTTGAACCCCATTCAGACGACCGCGCAGTATTTGACTATTTGCTCGATGCACTTTCAGAGCGCGAACTTGCTTATTTACACATTGGTATTTTTGACGATGAGCAACGCTTCGAGTACCTAGGCGGTCGCGTATCTGACTACGTGCGCGAAAATTACCCGCATACATTAGTAGGTAACGGTGGTTTTAGTGCGCAATCGGGTGAGTTGGCAATTAATCAGGGGCGTTTTGACTTGCTTGCCATTGGTCGTCCATTTATTGCCAACCCAAATTACGTTGAACGCATAAAAAATGGGGAAGAACTTACGCCATATAACGAAGAGATGCTGCAGGAGCTGGTTTAATTTATATCACTAAAAAAGGGGCTAACGTAGCGCCTTTTTAATCTTTTTAAAAGCATTTGAAATTAAATAAGTACTTGTCGGGTCAAGTAAGTAACGTAATAACTAGGACCCCAAATATGAAACGTTTTTTACTTTGCCTTGTGCTTATTGTTCCATTTTTACTAAGCGCAAAGCCAATTGCTGAGTCGAGTGATGAGGTTACCCCTTTATTGAACGGACAGGTTATCCCTGACGTTGACGTTACTCAAATAAACGGTAAAACCACATCGCTAAAAGAGTATTTAAATGGCGATAAAGCGATTTTATTTTTCTATCGTGGAGGCTGGTGCCCGTTTTGTAATACCCAAATGGGGCAACTCAAAAAAATTGAGCCAGAACTAAAGCAACTTGGCTTTAAACTCGTTGGCATTTCCACTGACGCACCGAAAGACCTAAGCAAAAGCGTTGAAACAATGTCACTGCAATACGATTTATTATCTGACTACAACAGCGAGATCAGCAAAGCCTTTGGTATTGCATTTTTTACTGACGCCAAAACAACTCAGCGCTATGTTAAACGCCTTAATTTAACCAACCCGCTAAAGCGTAACAAAGCCGGTGAACCTCGATTAGTATTACCTGTACCCGCTATTTACGTAATTGATGAAAAAGGATTAGTGCAGTTTAATTACGTAAACCCTAATTTTAAAGTTAGATTACATGAGGATGTTTTACTTAAAGTGGCTGAAGTTTATAAGTAAGCAACCAGCCTATTAATAGCCTCACGAAGCTAGATTCATGTTAAGCAATTTGAGTTAGCTAAATACACTGATTTAACACTGAATAACTTATTTGGGTAAATGCAATTGTGCTTATCAATCGTAAGCTTATTAAAATCACCAAACATCTGAGTAAGTAAACATTACTTTTATGTTGTAATTTGTTATCTCGAGTTTTGGTTAACTATACTTATTGGCAAATTGAAATGACTTTCATCTTAAGGTTTGTGAATGGCAACACGCCAAGCATCACCACAAGAACAGGTATCCGATTTGCCAATATTACCGACAATATTGGTCGAGTTGTTGAGCATTCCGCTTGATGATAAAGATTACTTCAACAAAATTGAAAAACTCGCAGAGCGCGATCCGCCCCTTGCCCTCAAAATAATTCAACTTAGCAACACCGCCAAACAAGCCGCTATTAAACCCATTCGCAGTATTAAAGATGCGATTGTACGCATGGGCACAAAAGAGGTATTTAACTTAATAAACTTAGTGGCACTGACCAAGGTATTTGTGCCCACCAGTCAATTTGAAAAACAATTGTGGCGTCAATCGTTAATCTCAGCGGAATTACTAAAAACCACCTATGACGTACTGTTACGCAGCGTGATCACCGCTGATATGGCTTACTTAGTTGGTTTATTACACGATATAGACATCACATTAAACCACAAACTGTATGCCAAGTACTTTGAATCGCTTGACGATTTAACCTGGTATTTACCAAAGCCCTATGAAAAGCACCGTATCGCTTATTTACAGCGTCAACACGCGTTTAATGGCGCAAAAATTTGTAAAACATGGCATATCCCAAGCCCTATTCCCGAGATAATTTACTTCCATCACCACGATAACCTGCCCGATAAATTTAAACAGTTTATGCCTTTGTTAGAGACAATTCGCCGAGTGCAGTTTTGCGATTTAACGACCCAAATTTATTTCACGCATCAGGCACTTGAGCTTGATGTATTAAATGAGTTAATCGCGAGCAATGAAATTCTACTTAGTTGGCAAAACCAGCACGCTAACTTTGCGCAATTGCTAAACCAACTGCCAACAGCCATATCGCTTGCTGAAGAAAAGTACCGTTTACTGGCCATTTAACGTTTGAAACTAACATAAGTTCAATCGTTTACAGCTAAATATTTTGACCTACACTTTATAAAAACGGATCAGGCAGCCAATTATGAAATTAAAAACAGCCTTTATAAGTTCGCAAGTCGCTTTGTTAATCAGTTTTATCGTGGTGCTCATTTGTGGTGCCATAATCTATCAAAACGTCACTAATCACTACCGAATTACGAAATTACTGACCGACTTTAAACAAGTATTGTCTGACACCGTTAATTTACAACAAGAGTTTTCTCTTGATAAAGACGAGCAAATGATGGAATGGTCAAAAGAACAATTTGATGATTATTCACAACTGCATTTTGCGTTATTTAAACAAGTCGCAGACATTGAAATCGCAACGCGACTGCTTACGCAAATTCAAGAAGCAATGCGCGAGTTTGAACAAAATCTCAATAAGCAAATCGCCATTCAAAAACAGCTTGGTTTTAATGAAGACCAAGGTATTCGAAGCAGCTTTAGAAAATCCATTCATGCAGTTCAAGCCGTTAGCCAGCAAATTGACGATAAAACCCTTGAGATAATGATATTAGAATTAAGGCGCCGAGAAAAAGACTACCTATTGCGCTGGGATAAAAAGTACTTAGAACTGCATAAAAAAATGTTTGTGCAAGCAAAGGCTTACCTACAAACTCATAACAGCGAATTAAAAAGCCAGTTGATTGATAATTTAAAAGACTATGATTACAACTTTACCCAATACACCGCCCTATTAAACACCATGGGGCAGTCGTCAACCCTAGGTGTTGCCGGTAAAAATAAAGTGCTGGCACAGGTTATTAATGAACGCTTTACTAACCTATCGTTACTATTAAACGAGCGCGCAAAAGACGCCAGTAATCAAGTGTTGTTCATCACATTCAGCGTTACATTTGTATTTTTAGCATTCAGTTTACTAAGCTCATTTTTAATTAATCGGCGTATTGGATATGGCTTGTTTGAGTTAAATACATTTATCAGCTCGATTTGCCAATCTGATACCTTTTCAATGCGCAGTAATATACGCGGTGATGATGAAGTAACCGATCTGGCTAAAAATATTGATAACCTACTTGCCCATATTGAGGAACTAATTAACCGCTTAAGTTTGGCGCAAAAGCGCTTAATTGAAGACGCGAAAATGGCAAGTCTTGGTACTATGGTAAAAGGATTTGCCCATGAATTAAATACACCCCTTGGCATTGCTATTACCAGCGAGTCACATTTACGAGATCAAGTAGAGCAACTAAAGCACTCATTTAACCAAGGCACATTGCAAAAAAACACCCTAGAGCAAATGATCTTGGATGCGGAAAATTGTTTAAGTTTGATGGAGTCAAATTTAAACCGTTCAGCTAATTTAATTAATAACTTTAAGCAAGTTGCGTCGCATCAAGAATACGACGAATTAGTCGAATTTAATGTCGAAACCTTTTTAAATAATCTGTTTGATAGCCTAAAACACGAACTTGATAAATACGATGTTAACGTTAGTGTCGAAGCGACAAATGGACTGGTTATTAAAAGCTATTTAGGTGCGTTTAATCAGATATTTACAATCCTTATTGTTAACAGTTTACGTCACGGCAGTGAACCAAATAAAACCTTAAACATTAATATCGTGGCGAAAATGGTGGGGGCAACACTGCACTTCCGTTACATGGATGACGGTGCAGGTGTAAAAGAGTCATTGCTCGACAAAATTTTCGAGCCCTTTGTAACAACAAAACGTGCCAAAGGCGGAACCGGTTTGGGGCTGAGTATTGTGTACAACTTGGTCACGCAACGCCTTAAAGGTGAAATCGAATTTCAAAGTATCGAAGGTGAAGGCGTATGTATTTACCTGCATTTTGATGACGTTGATTACAATCTTAAATTTGATGAGTAACAAGCTTGTTGATTTAGTTTTACAGCGTTATCGGGGTTACCATCTAGCAAAATACATAAACGGTTACTATTTTCGCTAAGCCATGCGCTCTAGAAATAGACAGCAAAGGTCAACACACTTAGCTTTCTGTGTTAATGTAAACGCGTATAAAGTTAATTGAATTACATTATGGATCAAGTTGTTAGCCATTTCATAGGCTTGCTTAAAACAGGCAATATAAAAGAAATCACCACCTTTTATTTAACGCAAACGCCTCAGAGTCAAGCACACATAATGCTGTTTTTAAACTTGCAGGCCAATAAAAGCGTAGAATCGTTTGATTATTTTCAACGTTTAAGTGTCACGCTAAACGGCGAACACCCGATGCCCACTCCGTTAGTAGCGCAGCTTAAAAATAACCAAGCATTATCGTTTTTTACGCCGTTATTGCAGAAAATGGCAAACTTTTCACTGCAAGATACAATGAAGCGCAATGTCTTACATTACCTATTTGTTGCCCGCGGTGAACACACAAACGTGCCCTTTACTTATGTTCGCTCACTCTTATTATTTGAAAGTAATGTGTTTTTACCAAAAGCACTGAGCCAACGTGAATCTAATGGGTTAACGCCGCTGGAGTGTTACCTGCATTTAAACATCCAAGGTACAGTGTTACCAAATCATGAACTCACTGCATTTATTGCGCTGTGTGAAATAGAGCGTAGCCAAATCACCTTAAACAGCGACAACTTAAATTCTGCATTAAAGCGATTTAAAAAACAGCGTGCCGATTTTGACCTAACACCCGATTACATCGAACAAAAATGTTTATTGCTAGCCAGTTACTACGGTGTCTCAGAGCAGTACATTACTACTTCGCTTAACTAGCTTAAGCTCTCAACAATTTGTAATCAACGACACAACAAATAAAACAATAACAAAGGTTTACCGATACATGCTTTCATCACTAAAAACTAAGTTAATTACACCACTTTGCCTGAGCTTGCCGACTTTAACGCTTGCTACGTTTAATATAAACGCTGCCACAGCGTTTAACGCAACAAGCGCATGGCAAGAGGTTGAACACGTACTGACAAAACAATACGCCTATTTTGATAGGTTAAACAATGCAAATACAGTATTGAACCAGTTTAAAAGTAAAGCGCTGAAGGCGAAAAACAAGGCTGAGTTTAATGACATTAGCCAGCAACTTATGCGTAACTTTTCCGACCCGCATTTAAACCTTGGTCCCTACGATAAAAAAGATTTTAGTGTGTTTCCAACCGGCTCAGATATCCGTGCTATTTATCAAAACGGCCAATTTATTGTGCAAGATATCAAAGCTGGTTCAGCTGCAGATAAAAGCACTCTCACATTAGGTTCAACAATTATAAAAATGGATAACCAGCCAATAAAGGCTCTTGTCGCCAGCTTATTTGGTCAAGGGTTTGAAACCTTATCGCCACAACAAATTGAGTATGGGGTAAATGTTGTACTTGGCGGCCTTCGTAAACAAACGCGAGCGATTACCTTTACTAATAACAAAGGGACTCAAAAAACCATTACACTTGCCGCCAGTTATGATGCGATTAATGCACTCAACGATGGTCCGACATTAAGCTACCGTAATTTAGATGGTCTCGGCTATATCCGCTTTAATAATTCCCTTGGTAACAACCAAACGGCGGCCTCGTTTAAAAAAGCGATTAACGCACTTAAGCATACACGCGCACTGATTATTGATTTGCGTAATACACCAAGTGGCGGCAATACTGGCGTTGCAGAACCCATTCTGGGTCACTTTGTTAGCGCAAAAACACCGTATCAAACCTATCGCACGCAAACGCTTAACATGGCGTATCACAAAGCACCAATGCAAACAGCGTTTGTTACGCCAACTAAACCGCACTATGCAAAACCATTTATTGTGCTTGCTGGTCGTTGGACCGGCAGTATGGGTGAAGGTATGACTATTGGACTTGACGCCCTTGGCGCACAAACCGTGATTGGCGCACCCATGGCCGACTTACTCGGTGGTATTAAAACAGTGACATTAAAACAAAGTGATGCGTGGCTAGAAATGGCATTTGAGCGTTTATATCATGTAAATGGCACGTTTAGAGAAGATTTTGAGCCACATATATTAGTTATCCCAACAGATAGAGATCATCAAGGTGGTGATCCAGCCCTTAATAAAGCGATTGAGTACTTACAACACTCTACCAGTATGTAACGGCTGAATATAAATAAAAAAGCCTGCATACAGTGCAGGCTTTGTTATTAAACCAACGGGAAATTTATGATTGATTAACGCTTAAAATCTAACGTTAATGTTGGCAGAAACACTTCTACCCGGCTCTGAGTAACGTTTAATGCCGTCGTTAGCAACACCGCCTCTAAAACCACCTGAACCTTCTGACACAAAACGAATGCGCTGCCAGTTGTAATATTCTTCATCGAATAAGTTACGTGCCGCGATATTAATCACCATGTTATCTGTGATATCGAAATTAGCGATTAAATCAACTACGGTCGATGTATCACTTAGGAAATCAGTCGCTTGAACCTGCTCACCTTGTGCATTTGTGGTGTATGCATCGCTTGCCTTTTTCTCAGCTTGGTGACGAACTTGCGCCATAACACGCCATAGTGACTTTGAATCATAACCAACACTGACAACTGCCGAGTCTGGCGAAACAGTTAACATTGGGTCGCCATTGTCATATTCACCTTCAGAATGGGTGTAAGCAGCGCGCAACTCTAAACCATTGTTAAAACGATAAAGCGCATCTAACTCAACACCTTGAACACTTGCTTCACCGATGTTTTCAGGTCGTTGATAGTCATCTGTCGTGACTTCCATTTGCTTGTAACAACCACATGATGGGTCGTACACGCGCTTTGTTGTTGGTATCGCTAAATCGCGGGTGTAAGTAACATTATCAATAAAGTCTGTGTACTCACTGTCAAATACCGACACACGTACTCGGCCGTTATCATTTTGCCATTGATAACCGAGCTCCATATTAAATGCTGATTCAGGTTTTAAATCATAGTTTGGTACAAGTTGCCAATCGTCAACCGTTGCACCGCGTGAGCCATAATAAACTTGCTCAACAGATGGCGCTCTAAAACCTGTGCCAAGGTCAACAATCACTGAGTGATTTGGTGTTATTTCATAGTTTGCAGAAAGCTGCCAAGTAAATGCATTCATATCAACGTCTTTAACAAGGCCTTGATCATTGGTGAAATACTGATCGAACTCTGGCTGATAGCTGTAATCGTCATATCGCAATCCCGCAGCTAACGTTAACGCGTCTGTTACAGTCACGCTATCACGTAAATACGCATTCCAAATCGCAACGTCTGTTTGAGGAATAAAGTTAGCATCTTTTATTGGATAATGGGTGGTGCCATCAGCAAGAGGGCGTCTTAATTGTTGATAACCTGAATCAGTTGTCAGCCCATTGTAACGGTGGTCCCACATATTATTTTCAAGTTCACGCGTTTCAAAACTTGTACCGTAAACAATATCGTGGCGCATTTGCCCAGTAACTAGTTGCTTTGAAAAATCAAATGCAAGGGTCGAAGTCTGTTGTGTTAGTTCGCGTTGCTCTTGACGTAAATACGCTTCTCCTAGCGCTAAGCATTGGTAACTCGGTGAGTATTCAAGACACGCCGCGTAGTGCATATTAGTTACACCAGAGGTGAATATATCTTGATAATCAAAACGTACCTCCAGCTCATCAAATGCTACGGTATCTAGTGTTAAGTAATAAAATACACCGTAACGGGCACGATTTTGTTCATCATCTGAAAAACGGCGCTGAATACTGCTTGAAACGCGCGATAGGTTTTCTACTTGCGACAGGTTATCGTCATTTTCAACAACAAAGCCTAGTTCATGAACGTCATTAAATTGATACTGGGTTTTAAATAACATTGCGTCGCTGTTAAAGTCGAGTGGATCTGGTTTTTCGCGCGATGCACCCGTTTTATCTGGGTTTCCAGAGTGGTTACTAGATTCACTGCCCTGGCGTTTTGTGTACATTAGTAGTGTTTCTAGCCCACCAAACTTGTTAGCCACTGCAATTGTGCCTTGCGCTTGTTCATCGCGCTCATCATAACCAAACTTGAAATAACCACGGGTTTGATTTTCATCGCCGTCAAGTAAATCTGAGGCACTCATGGTAGTAAACATCACTGCACCACCAAGCGAACCTGAACCACTGGTTACTGAGTTTGCACCTTTAACAATTTGAATGGCTTTCATATGCTCAATTTCAGTCGAGTTACGACTCGCTCGAAAATACTCATAAGGCGCAAATGAAGGGGGATCTAATGTTTCACCTTGGGTTAAGCCATCAACGGTAATCGCAATACGATCGCCTTCCATACCGCGAATATTAAAACCGTTATTACCAAAACGGCCCATACTTGCAACGTCTACACCTGGAATGTAGTCAGCAACATCATTAATATCCTGCATTAGGTTTGACGAAACTGACACGCTGTCGAGTTCCGTTTGTGACTTAGATTCAACGCGCTTGTTGGCAGATAATTTTGTTTTTTCTAGTGTTGTGACCTGCGTATTTGCCAAGGCATATGGGCTTACGCCCGCGATTGAAACAACTGATGCAAATGAAATTGCGGTGCTTAGCTTAGATAGAGTAAAGCGCAAAAGAGTATCCTCACATTTAAAATTCATAGTCATCGCACTCGGGACGTAATGATAATGATTCGCGTTTTTAATGCAAGGTAAATTATACTTTTTTTCGCAATACAGTTAACTGCGCTAAATCCACTACAGGAAAACAAATAAATGATTGATATATTAAAAATAATATAAATTTTATTGGTGATTTTTCGTCAAAACCAAGTTTGCACATTGAATTTAATTATCGTGAGCAGAACAGCATATAAGTAAAGCGCGTATTTTGAGAAAGTAAGCGGCAAATCCGTATGCCGTTTTTATGTAATTTACGCTAGAGCGTGTTAAGCAGAATTGCCTATTTCTTCGATTCTTGAGTTTTACGGCGTAATCGTCAGGCTAAGTTGCCCTATTTCCCCTTTGCCATCTTTAGTTATTGTGGCTTGTTTCGTGAGATTAAATGGCAACTTTTGATAACTGGTATCACCATGCTCTCGGCTAACTTCAATATGCAATATCAATTCATTTTCAGTGACAATTTGGCCTAAATCGTCCTCGCCAAACCAACTAATACTGTGTTGCCCCGGCTTTCGCGTTGCATGGGCAAGATGTGGAAAAACACTATTTTCCTTGCGCCCTACTTTTCGCCACCAACGCCTGCTTTGCTGCCACCACCTTTCACTATCACCAAGAATAGCCATTTGTTTTATTGGATTCCCTTTGGTATCTGATAGCCATATCGCAACATAAGGTTTACGGTAATCAGCAATATCAAATTCAGGTATCGTGTAATCAAATGTCAGCTTTGCCTTGTGTGTTGATACATCACGTTGTTGCCATGTTTTTGAATAAACAACGCGCCCGTCAGGCAAAAATAATACGCCTGCTACGTCATGCTTATTAAGCCAATCAATGGCATTTACACCATTCATTGTGGTTAACGCGGTTGCAATGGCATCGGCATTTGCAGTTGTTTTTGCAATTACCGCAGCACCGATAGGCTTTGTAATTGGCCAGCCATCGCGGGGGGCAAAAATATGGCTAAACGTATTGTGCTTAATTTGAAAATGACGAAACGCAAGGCCACTTGCTGCATATGCGTGATTTTCCAAATTAGTTAACATCACCTGCGTTGCGTTCTTAACATTTGGGTTTGTAAATGCGATTGGCCACGCGCCGTAATGACGACCATCGCCGCCAATATCAATTTTAAAGCGGCTTTCACTATAACGGGCAACAAGTAAGTCATACACTTTATCTATGATAAACCCTTTCGCGATACCATTAACATCAAGCGTTAGTTCCTCATCAAGGGTGATGTGCGACCCATTAATTAAGATTGTTTTATCGCGTAACGAACGGGCCTCGCGTCTTACCTCAATGCGCGATGGCATAGTTTGCGTTTGTTCAGCCTGTTGCCAAATTGGTAAAATACTGCCTAGTCGACAACTAAAGTGGTTAGCAGTACTTACTTGCCATTGCTGACATAACTTGAGTACGTCGATAAGCTCAACAGGTGCATTTTTTAGTTGTTTCTCACGATTTAAAATCGAAAGGGAACTACTTTTGTTATAGCGCGATAAAATCGTGTTCAAGCGTGTTAACTCTTGTTTAACTAGCTCAAACGCTTGGTCTTGCTCAGTCGCTGATACATTCTCTATAGTAAACTGAACAGATGTGCCTAAATAGGCCGTTGTGGCGTACTGTTTTGCCACTGCGTTAAATCCGCACACAAGTGCTGCGATTAAAACCACAAAACGCATCATTTACCTTTTTTAAATTTAAAGGGGGATTACTCCCCCTGAATGTTTGAAATTTTTGACCCGCAACCGTTACAGTTTACTGTCTTGTTTTTTGGCATCGCGGTTAGCTACTTGCGTGTTAGCCTTTTCATCAAACTCAACTTTGCCGTCTTTGTTTTTGTCATAACGTACAAAACTGCGCACACCTGACAATTGAAACTCCTCAAATGTCATACCATTGCTGTCTACATCAAGAATTGCAAAGCGTTTATCGGTACGTGCTACGCGTTTTTCACGGGCTTTTGCAATTTGCGTATCAAGTCGGTTTTCAAACTCTGCTAAATATTCGTCAAACACCAGTTGGCCGTCACCGTTTTCATCTGTTCTTGCGAACATTTCTTCACGTACTGCCATATATTCTTGCCAAGACACACTGCCATTGCCGTTAGCGTCGTAAATCGCAACCATGCCCTTTTTATTATGAGTTGTTGGCATTTTTACAACACGTTTCGCACTGGCTATTTTGCGCTCGCGTTGTTGTTTTTTAATTTCTTCTTCGCTTTTTTGCTCAGTTTTTTTACGCGGTTTATATTCAGGTTTCGGATCTTCATCGGTGATCATGCCGTTTTTATCCGTATCAAAAAAATCAAAACCGCGCTTTGCAACATCCATGTATTCGTCTTTCGACATTATGTCGTCGTCGTTTTTATCCATTGCGTTAAAGCGCATTTTTGTTTGCTTAACGCTTTGCTTACGCTCTTGTGCAATTTTTTGGTCGAGACGATTTTCGTATTCGTTACGGTATTCATCTAAGTTCACTAGACCGTCTTTATTTTCATCGGCAAGGTCAAAGCGTGTTTTTCGTGCTTTAAAAAACTCTTCAATCGTTACTTGTTGGTTGTTATCTGTATCCCAAGTATCAATCCAGCTATAGCTAAAATGGGATTTTTCTGCTGCTACAACTGAAAAACTATTAATTGCTGCAACCACAGCAATGGCCGATAAGGTTTTAATTGGACCTTTCATTTTCAACCTCTTTTATAATTGATAAAGTGTTTGGGATAATGCGTTATGATTGTTTTTTAAGCGCGCAATTAATGGCGCTTTGTTAAATCGACTAAAATCATCAATATGCCAGGTGTTGGGCGATGGCGTTTTCTTAACTTTGTCGACTAATAAGTAATTTAGGCCTATGGCTTGTGCGTCTTGCTGGGTCGCTAAATCTGTCGCAAAGCCATTAACAAACGGCGCCTGTTTCGCATTTGCCACCATAAATGCAACGTCATGCTTAATTAACAGCTCATTACTTGCGCGATTAATACTGCGAATTTGCGACGATAGCGCTTGTTGATTTGCATTGAACATCACAGAGAATTGAGGCCAAAGGCTCACT
Source organism: Pseudoalteromonas spongiae UST010723-006 (assembly GCF_000238255.3). NCBI lineage: Bacteria > Pseudomonadati > Pseudomonadota > Gammaproteobacteria > Alteromonadales > Pseudoalteromonadaceae > Pseudoalteromonas > Pseudoalteromonas spongiae. The sequence continues at coordinate 680,912 of NZ_CP011040.1, read as the reverse complement.
AAATCACGCTTCAAAATGCCTAGCATAAGTAGTAAGTTGTTATTATTAAGCCAAAAATACTCTTGTTGGTTTATTAACACGACTTTCTCGCCCTTTGGCAACAGGGCCTCAGCAATGTCAATTTCAACTACACGAATATTGCTTTGGCGCACACTGGCATATAAATCAAATTGTGGCTTTACTGAGCGCATTGATACATACGCATCAAACTGGTCAAATTTGCGCGTTTTGTTTTTCTCAATCCAGCTTGGGATGCGACTTACAGGTAAACGCTTTGGCGGTAAATAAGTCACTTGGATAGGCGTATTTTCAACCATTGCTGTCACTAAGCTATGGCTTATTGGACTCACAGTGACAATTTTCAAAAGCTTACTTTCGCTTGCCGCTGAAGCACCTACAGTCAAAGGCATTAAGGTTAACAACATGGCTAATATAAGATTACGCACGGGTGCTTACTCCTTTTACGCTGTGCACGCTAATGGCAAACACAAACCAACAACAGGCGGTTAAAATAATTGCGGGCCCAGTTGTAACAGCCCATTGCATATACATTGGCAGCAACACACCAATTAATGCGCTGGTTGTTGCAATCATTACTGACCATAGCAACATGCTGCGTAAGTTATGGGCTAATAATCGCGCACTTGCCGCAGGAATAAGCAACAATGCACCAACTAAAATTGCACCGATAATTTTCACGGCAGCGACTGTCATCAAGGCAATAAGCACAACAAAGCCATAATCATGCAACTTAGTGTTAATGCGCTGGCTCTTTGCAATTTCAGGCGCTATTGCCGTTAAGAATGCTTGATTTGAAAAACGCCATGCAAGCACCGCAATAATGACAAACATCACTACTAAAATAAGTAAGTCTTGTTCGTTCGCGGTGAGTACCGAACCAAATAACACTTGCTCTACTAAATGGGCGTTTACTTGTTGTGCAACCAACATTAAAAGCGCTGCCCCCATTGCCAAGGCAAACGCCAGAAAGACGCCAATTAATGCGTCATAAGGCACGGTCGTGCGCCCTCGCACCCACTGCAACGACAAGGCAAACAATAATGAAAACGCAAATAAGCTGATCCAAGGTGCGGTAATTGGCTCGCCAAGTAGAATACCGATGGATACGCCTGTGAGTGCTGAGTGACCAACTGCTTCTGATAAAAAGGCTAAGCGTTTCACCACTACTAAGGTGCCTAATGCTCCCAACAAAGGGCCAATTAGCAAAGACGCTAAAAAGGCATTAACCAAAAAACCATAGCTGAACATTTCTGGCAACAGACCAATATTCACTAGATTTGAAAAGAATGTATGTACTAGGTCCAACATAATGTTCCTACGCTGATGTTGCTAACTCAAATGGTGCGACATTCGGCTTTAAGCGGCCAAATACGTGTTCAATTGGACCATAGTCAACCAGTTGCCCATCAATTACCGCAACAAACTGACAATACAGCTCCACTACTTGCCAGTGGTGTTCAACCATAATCACGCTGCCACCCGCTTGGTGAAATTCTGATAACACATTGAGAATTAGTGCATGGCCTTCTTTGTCTACACCGGCAAGTGGTTCATCTAGCACCAGAATATCCGGTTGATTAATTAACGCAGCGCAAAGTAAAACGCGTTGTCTTTCGCCAGCCGATAATGTACCAAGGCGTTTGTTATTAAAGGATTCAATTTGCAAACGCGTCATAGCATTTCGTATTGCTTGCTTTTGCTTATGCCGAAACCAAACTGGGCGGGTATCGCATACCATAGTGAGGTAATCGCTTACGGTTATCGGTAAAGAGGGCTCAATAACCGCAATTTGTGGTAAATAACCAATTCGCCTGCCACTTTGCTCCGGCCAATCTAACGCGATTTGTCCGCGGTGTGGCACTTGCCCCATGAGGGCTTTAATCAATGTTGACTTACCACCGCCATTTGGCCCAACCACGCCTAGCCAAATTCCCGCAGGTACCGACAAGTTAACGTCATTTAACAGCAGGTTGTTGTTAATGCTGACACTTAAGTCACTAACACATACGATAGGAGCATGAATTGTCATAGCGTGTTACCTGATTTTGATGCAGCAAATGTCAACGCTTTGGCGAGCATAGTTAGGTTGTGTTTCATTTCGCGTTCAACCAAGTCTTGGCTGTACTGACCATGGGTCATATGCGAAAAGTGATACACTTTAATGCCGGTCGCTTTTTCAATTACATCAACATAGCTGTTTGCCATATTAAGTTCTGTAAACAGCACATCTATGTCGGCTTTTTTAATTTCATTAATCGTTTGTTGTAGCTGCGACGCACTTGGTGAGACCCCGTGCGCGGGCTCAACAACCGCTGAAACGGTTAAGCCAAACTCTTGCAATAAATAACCATACGCGTTGTGGGTGCTCGCTATTCGTACATTCGATAAATCATGATTGATTAAAATATCTTGCACTGGTTTTTTTAAAGCTCGCAATTTTTTGGCATATAAAAAAGCGTTTTTACTAAAATACTTAGCGTGCTCAGGCGCCAATTGACCAAGAGATTTTGCAATGGCATAAACTTGGCGAATTGCCGCATCGATAGAAACAAAGGTATGTGGATTCACCTTATGGTTTTTGCGCAGCAGCGGCACTTGGTCGTTGGCTTTTATCAGTGTAACGCCTTGCGGTTTTATGCGATTAAAACCATCGAGTGCAAAATCATCATGACCAATACCGTTAACGACCAGTGCGTCCATGTTTTTTAAACGGCCAATATCGGCAGGGCTTAAACTGTAATTGTGTGGATTAAATCCCGTTTCAATTAGCGGAATTACCTCACCTTGGTTACCCACAATATTTGCCACATAGGCATAATAAGGGTGTAAGGTCGTACCGACATGCAGCTTACCGTGCTGTGCATATGCGTTCGATAACGTGATGCAAAACGCCATCACACTAAACATAATTTTATAAAACAAGCGAACCTCTAATTTTGGTTAGTCTGGCTACTTACGTGTTGCCATTTATTATTGTTATTGCAAAGCGCGTTATCGTCATGATGTGCGTGCGCTGTCGCGCTATGAGTTTGTTCGCGCCACATCACTTGCCAGCCCGAATCCTGAAAGTTAAGGCGTAATTGGTAGTTATCGTGTTGATGTATAAAACACCCTGATTTCGGTGATTCAAATTCACGCTCGGAAAAAGGGTCAATCTGGTAGGTGATCAGCTCGTCTAATGTAGGCCTCATAGCCAATTCGCCTACACTGGATAAAATAGCGATTTCTTCTGCGGCATTTTGTAATTGGGTGCTAAGGCTTACAATATTTGCCGGCAGTGCAACACGTTTACTTCGCTCGCCTACCGTGAACACAAGAAGTAATGCTGCAAGCGCAAGTATTGACACAATAGCCACGACAAAATAGGCGTTTTCTTTACGCCCATCTTGCTGCGGCACAATCTCCACAAAGCCCGCTTGATAAAACGCGCGTTTATTCAAGTTCGGCATAATCAAACTCGGCAGGGCTTTCATGACCGGCGTCAAACACAATATAAAACTCGCCGTTTGGCTTGCTAAACGACACGCTGCCATCACTCTCGGTTTTTACTTCACGCAGTAACGCTTCATCGTATGAGTACACTTTGAGTATTACTTCACCTGCTAGACTGGCATCAGAATAACCTGCGGTGCAGCTAAGCAGTTTTGCATCTGTATTGCTGACATGGCAGTTTAGCGTTGGAAAATGGGCATGTGCTTTAGCGCATAGCGCTAAAGACAACATGCCAATCACAGGGGAAATCAGCTTTTTCATCGTGATTTACTCAAAAATCACTTCAAATGCGTAGTACACGCGGGTAATTTCTACATCCGCTTCAGCATCGGTACTATCGATTTTATGATTAACCTTTAGCATGTAGCGCCCGCCTTTTGCAAAATTGAAGCTCACAAGGCCATCTTTATCACTTTTCAGTTCAAGGGCTTTTGGATTTTCGCTGTATTGAGGGGCTTCCAGCTCAATCAGCACATCTTGATTTGCCACTGGTTTGCCGTTAAACAACAAGCTAACCGTTAAATCTTCACCGGTCACGTAATCTGACGGATGGGTGATTGGTAATACTTCAAAACCTTTATTTTTTGCTTTCAGTACATCGTTGCTGGGTGCTTTATTCGTCACGTACGACATTGCAATGGTTGTGTATGATGCCGTTTCTAAATCTCGTGCGCCTTTTGGTGCATTAGCCTTTGCCTGTGATTTATTGCCGCGGATATGTTTTTCAGTGTCTCGCTTACCAATTTTGTAGCGCGAGTGATAGTTTGGACCGCGATGATATTCAAGTGCATATGTGCCTTCGCCCTCAACACCTAAATCGAATGTTGAAAAACGCGCACCTTGATAAAAGCTGCCAATACGACGAACCTGTTTGCCGTCGGTAGCGAATACTTTAACGCCTTCACTTGGCATTGCAAAATCAGGTCTGTATGTGGTGTGTGACGCGGTGATTTGAACTGGCACGTCAACCGCCTTTTCGCTATTCACCGTAAAGTAACTTGGCCAAATATAAATATCATGGGCACTTGCTAAACCTGATGCCAAAGCAAGTGTTAGCCCTGCGGTTACGTTTACAAATTTGGATTTCATTATTATTTTCCTTTGATAATTGTTACAGCGCCAATTTCTTTATCAGCGTCTAAGTGATAGCGTTTTTGGTTATCTGAGAAGTCGATTGGCGTTTTTAACAGTGAACGACCGCCGTCTTCACGTACCACTTCGATAAACAGTTTGAATTGGCTTAAATCGCCAACATCAAGTGTTTCGCTGTATTTTCCAGGGCCTTTTGTCGCGCCAGTCACACCATCTGGTATGTCGCCATAACGCCCTTGTTTGCGCCACCAACGACGAATATCCACCAGCCATTTATCTTCTTTTCGTTTAGTTAAGTGCCAAAGCAACAACGTTTGATTTTGCGCTTTACTTTCAGCCCAAATTGCAACGTAAGGTTTGTGGTAGTCGCCGGTGGTAAAACTCGGTAATTCAAATTCAACTGTTAAGGTATTTGCATGCGCAGCGACAGATGCAAACAAAAGGGAAGTCACTGCAATTAACTGCTTAAGCATCGATACGTCTCCTAATGCATTAAAGTAATGATAAAGACAAACAAGCTACTACCGAGTAGCAAAGCGATGTTGGCGTTTTTGCGCTCCATGCGGTTAACCAAAACCAGCCAAAAACCGCTGATCGAAAACAGCACCATACAAATCGCGCTAATATCTGAAAGCACTCTCCATAAGCCCGATACGTGCTTTGCCCGATGAACATTGTTCAGCATATCGATAAGGGATAAGCGTCGTGTATCAACATGTGCTTGCCCTTCTTCAATAAATGCCTCAATTAGCGTGCTACCATTTGGGCCAGATAAATTCAAAATGACCAGACTATCTAATTCATCCCAATCAATTTCGAAGTCAACACCCGATACGCCATGTTCAACATCAAGCCAATGCAGCAAGGTTAAACTGTGGCTCGCATAATGAGTTGGCCAGTCGGGTAAATCGGTAAGACTTTTTGGCAGCGCAATGGTTTGCTGTTGTTTTTCAACGTCACCACCTTTCCAATCGGGGTGGTTTAGGTAAATGCCCGTAATTGCAAAAAACACCATCAACACCAATACCGGCATTGCACTGAAAATGTGTATTTTGCGCATAATGCGAGATACATAACTAACATCGAATTGCATTTGGCTATTTGACCTTGCCATACCACTAAAAAATCTTCGGTCTACTTATTTGTCGGGCAAATTCTACTAGCGTTCGCTGACACTTTGCAATAGCATATGATAATTATTTTCATTTCGATTTATAAATTAAACATGTTTCAGCTAGTCAAATATGGCAAAAACCTTATTAATTCTCAGCACACTAACTTATCGTATTTATTGAATTTATTTATAAAATTGCTTTTTCTATTGGGCTTTGTTTTATGGGCGTGGATGTTCTCGTTAAATTCAAGCCATACGCAAACACGCTTTTCAATTGAGGGGGTTACGCAACACAGTAATGGCGAAAAAGTATTCGATAGTTTTACCATTAAACAACTTGAGTTTTTCGATGAAACTCGCTTAATTGTGCTTAACCAAGAGTTTGAGATAATCAATTATCTGTCTAGCAGACAACTCGCCATCGCCCACCTATTAGAACAAATCGGCTTATTGTTTTGTGCTGTAATTGTGGTAATTTCATTGGTTCTTTGGAAGCAAAAACGGCAGCAAAAACTATCGCTATTTGCCCTTTGTTTTGTTGCATGTGTCCTATTTAGTGGCTGCTTTACCTTGTTTAACCTAGACGTAAACAACGGCTTATCACTGTATACATCAATAGGTATATTGAGTATCTGTTTTGTGTTTTATGCCTGCTGTTACAGTTTACTGAATGCCCGTAGTCAAACCGCGAGTACCTTGCTTGCATTCGCCAGTCAATCAGGCACTGCGATGTCGATTGCAGAGCGCTTTCATAAACAGCTACCGAATACCTTTGATCTGCGTTGTTTGTCTTCTCTCACACCTGATTGTTTAGGCCAGTATCGCCAAGTGCTTTTAATCGCTAGCACCTATGGCGAAGGTGCACCGCCAGAAACCGCGGTGACATTTCTTAATAAAATGAAGCAAACGCAAACGCTAACTAGCAAGGTGAATTTCTCAATTTTGGCGCTTGGCGATCGTACCTATCAGCATTTTTGTGCGTTTGGCCATCAGCTTGCACACTTATTATCATCAAAAGGTGCACAGCAAATTACCGATGTTATTGAAGTGGACCGCGGTGATAAAGATGCCATTAGCAATTGGTGGCAACAAATTAGCCACTTTATTGGCAAGGAGCAATCGACCGTTTCATTGACTGATAACTATCACCTTCTTAGTACCCACAGTAACATTTTAGTGAACTCACAAAAGCCTAAGCGCGCTGCACATAGAATAACCTTTAAAAACGAGTGTCTCACTTATCAAGCTGGCGATCTTTTGGAAGTAATACCCAAATACGACGCGATTAAGTGTCAACAAATGCTACGTGAAAAAGGCTTTGATTGTCAGCAACAGGTCATTTTTCAAAATACTGAAATGCCACTATTTGAAGCAGTAAGGCAATCGAATTGGCTTGGTGAAAGCGCTACATCAGCTCAACAACTTGTCGATGTGTTAACGCCGTTACCACCTCGGGTTTATTCAATTGCAAGCGCACCACACGAATCTCAATTAGAGATTTTTGTGCGTAGGCACTTCGATGACTTAGGTAAACCGGGACTTGCCTCAAATTACCTGTGTGATCTGAGTGAAAATGAACTGATAAGCGCTCGTATTAGGCATCATGCAAATTTCCATCTACCTAAACGCCACTGCCCCACCATTTTAATCGGTGCTGGCACGGGTATTGCGCCACTAATCAGCTTACTAAAAGGTATGTCAGTCAATGAGCAGCGTGTACCCGCTTGGCTATTCTTCGGTGAGCAATCAAAGAGTACGGATTTTTATTTTAAAGATGAAATTAATGCCATGCTTAGCGATAAATCACTGACTCACTTTACCCCAGCCTGGTCACGCGACGGTGGTGGTTATATTACTGAACAGCTAGAGCAACATGCTAGCAGTATTAAAAAGTGGATGCGTGACGATAACGCAATGATTTATTTATGCGGAAAACAAAAAGGGTTTGGCGAATCAGTTATCAGCTGTCTTAAATCAATTTTAGAAGAGCACGTCTACCAATCACTTATAGAAGCTAAACGCATTAGAGTGGATCTTTACTAGCTAGTTGATAAAGACAATTTATTATCGTTAACTACATTTAAAACTAAGGGCGATTTACTATAAAACCGCCCTTTGAATTAGCGTTTAATGCCCTGACACAGCAAAGCATGAGTATTAGTACCTAATAACTCTTGGCTTTTAAGTTCAAAACCAGAAGCGTTAAACAAGCTTTGACACAAATCAGGGGTGAGTACTGTGCTGTGCGTCGGCTTTTTACCATAGGTTTTATGGTAACGATACAATAACTTTGCACGATTAATCAGTGACATTTTATACATGGTAACGCTCATTACAATCACCTGACCAAACGGTTTTAATACGCGATGACACTCTTTAAGTAGCTTATTTTGTTCAGGTACAACGTGTAATAGGTTAGCCATAAACAAAGTATCAAAGCTGTTATCGCGATAAGGTAAATTAAAGCCATCTGCTAACTGAGTTTTTACGTTATCGCAATCACATAAGCGCTTTTGGCATACATTTAACATTTCCCTACTTACATCTGTTGCAGTAACCGACTCTGCATTGTCAGCCATCACTTTAGTATAAGTGCCATTACCACAACCGAGCTCTAGCACATGACCCGTACCATAAAACTTTGAAAGACGCGTTTTAATACGGTCTATCTCCAATTTACCCACGACATAATTGTTACGATTTTCAAAATCAGTCGCAAACTGCTGCCATTGATTATTTAACGCTATCATCTGTTGAAACTCCTTTTTCTTAACAAGTTAAGGAAACACTTGTTAGGTGTGTAGTTTTCGCAGCATTGCTCATTTAGTTGCAAAGACAATGCACGATTCAAGAATTTAAGTTTAATAGTGAGTTTATTTTAGTTGTAGATAGTAATGATAACAGTTATCATTTGCAATATATTTAATTTATAACTAACGCTGGTGTGGCGCTATGTCACTACTGGCGAATTTTTTTGTCACTATGAAGACTCCAAAAAAAATAAACTTGGCGCTATTAATTGCTACCGCCTGTCTGTTTGAAAGCCACGCAAGTACCGTAAAAGACTATCAATTACTGGTCGATAAATGGCTTAACTTACATAAACAACGTAATCAACTGATAGCCGATTGGCAAAGCCAAAAACCTTTGCTTGAGCAACGATTAAGTTTATTAAATATTGAAAAACAGCGATTAAAAGAAAAACTCGCACAAAGCAAGCAGCACAATGATGAAGTCAGTGAGCGCCGTAATCAGATTTTACGCGCGCAATCTAAACTTGAATCTGAGCAACACGAGCTTGCATTGTGGCTCGAACAATCAATTAGTTACGCTCACAGCCAGATAACAAGCCTGCCCCCTCCTTTAGCAAACACATGGCGGCAATCGCTTTTACAAATTACCGATGCATCGACTGACAGTGAAACCCTTGAAGTTTTGTTACTACTACAAAGCAAACGCCAAGCGTTTAGTCAGCGCATAAGTTTTGAAAAGTCCAAAATCACACTAGCAACAGGTAAACACGTGTTACTTGAACAAATCTACATCGGTGAAAAGCTTGCCTATATGAGTACGCCAGATGGTACACAGACTGGCATTGGGTTTGTTGCAAACAATCAGTGGCAATGGCAACTCAATAATGAAATGCCTTATGCCGACTTTGTAAAAGCAAAGGCCATGTTACAGCAACGACAAGAAGCCGATTTTATCGCTCTACCGGTAACCTTGGAGCAAACACAATGAAACTATATTTATGGTTAGTCACTGCGTTGCTTTGTGTTGTAGCCCCGCTTAAAGCAAGCGACGTAATTCAATCGTTACAACACGATATTAACAGTGCGCAAGCTGCACTCAACAAAACCGAAAAACAATTGGCACGTGAGAATAGTAATCTCAGCCGCGAATTGCTTAACGCTGAAAACGCTGTTCTGTTACTGCGTAAAGAAACTGAAGGCGTAATACGCGCACAAGATGAAGCAGCACTGTCGATAGAAGACGTTGAAAATCGCTTAAAACAATGGCAGCAACAGTCGCAATATCAAACACACCTGTTAACTCGTTATTTAAGTGAAAGCGAAATCACGCCAAAAAGTGACGACTTAACAGAGTTATTAGCACTTGCAAAAAAAAGCTTTGACGAAACACAACAAAGGCAGGGGCTGTTTTATCAAAGTGAGGTTGTATTTAGCGATGGAAATACACATCAAGCTGAGCTAATTGATATTGGCCCATTCACTTATTTTAAAAGCGATAATGCTGCGGGTTTAATTGAAAAATCTAGCCAGCACAATGAAGTCGCTGTATTACTAGAAAATGCGCATGATGCACTAACGCAGCTAAAAGACACCGGCAGTGCGTTATTGCCAATCGACCCAAGCAACGGCCGCGCTACCATGAGCTTAAAACAGCAAGAGAACATTATTTCGCACATCAGCAAAGGCGGTGTTTGGGTCGCACCGATATTACTGTTTGCACTTTTCGCGTTACTTATTTCAATTTACAAACTGGTTCAGCTTGCAAGGCTCGACAAAATCGTGCCCGCAGTAACAGAGCGCTTATCTAACCTTAATGGTGAGCACAGCACATTGAAACTGGGCAGCTGGCAAACCGAACTGGTCGAAATTTGTCAACGCACTCCAATTGGCCAATTAAGAGATGATTCACTGTTCAATGCCTTAAACGAACAAAAGAAGCAACTCGATAACTTACTTGGTGCAATTGCTGTAACAGCTGCAGTTGCGCCACTGCTTGGCCTTTTGGGAACAGTAAGCGGCATGATTGAAACCTTTAAATTAATGACCTTGTTTGGCGCAGGCGACCCGGCTGCAGTATCAGGTGGCATCTCAGAGGCGCTCGTAACAACCGAGCTCGGCCTTGTTGTGGCTATTCCGGCGTTACTTTGTCATGCATTTTTGTCACGAAAAGTTAAAAGCTACTATCATCAACTTGAACAGTGTGCCATTTCACTTAGCCAATTTAACTTTAACCAAAACATAGAATTACACAAAGGCGCGGCATGATCACATTAAACGAATTATCTCATCCTATTGTAATCGCCATTTTAGCGCTCGCGCTGTTTGTTTATTACCGTTTGGTGTATGCCTTTATTGCCCGCAAACAGGTGTGTTGCTGTGGCCTTGGCTTTTGGCAACAATCGCTCAATTTATGTATTTGCGCGCTACCGCTATTAGGTTTGCTTGGCACAATTATGGGATTATTAGATGCCTTTGTTGCCATGTCTTATGGCGAAACAATGGCCTTGGGCAACAGTTTAACCGCCGGCATATCAGACGCCCTATTTACAACACAACTTGGTTTGTTATTGGCCGTGCCTGCTTGGATCCTCTACAGCCTAGTTAATCGCAGCTTAAATGAAGTAGAGCGCCATGCAAGCTAACCTAAAACAACGATTACAAAACGAGCAACAGCAACACATCGATTTATCGCCATTAATCGACGTGGTGTTTATATTGCTTATTTTCTTTATTGTTACCACGGTTTTTGTAAAAGAAACGGGGGTAGAGGTTGATAAGCCTCAGGCATTATCACAACAAAAACTAGAGCGCAATCTAATTATGATTGCCATTACTAACGCCAAAGAAGTGGTTTACGATGGCAGCAATATTGGCGTTGCCGGCGTACGTTCGATTGTTAGCCAACTGACAAAAGACAAGCAACGCGCGGTGGTTATTCAGGCTGATAAACTGGTACCAACCGAGCTTTTGGTACAAGTAATTGACGAAAGTAAACTCGCGGGCGCGAGCAATGTGAGCATTGCCACACAATGAAGAAAGTAACTTCGCATTCAATTGCCTTACTGATTGCTTTTGCAATTCTTGCATCAGCACTTTCCCTTGTGATGCTTTCGCGTTTTTTGACTACAGGTGTGCAAAAACCGCTAACAGTGCGCAATATTGAGACCGTGAGTTTACCGCCGCCCCCTCCTCCTCCGCCACCAATGACGCAGCCACACGTAGACACTCCGCAAATTGCTATTAGCGCAAGTGGTGAGGGCCCACAAATCACCATGAGTTTAGTAAAACCAGAGGTAACCTATACACAACAGCCAATTGATATCACTTTTCAGGTAGATGACATCAACTGGAGCGACTCATTAGATGTTGATTGGCAGGCATTTGGTTTGAGTGACTTAGATTCCTTACCACGATCACTTGCGAATCTCAAATTCAACGTACCCAAAAAGATACGACGCAGCGGCGTAAAGCGTTTTGACATTGTGCTTGATATATTAATCAACGAACAAGGCAAAGTGACGCTAATTGATATTAAAGAGAATCCATTTCCCAGCTTTAAAAAAGAAATAAAACGTATTGTTAAAATTGCCCGCTTTACCCCGCCTAAAAAAAATGGCGAGAACGTAAAAGCGCGCTTTAACTGGCCTATTGAAGTAGAAACCATATGAAAATTACTCTGTTCTTAACACTGCTATTCATTTGTACTAGTGCAGCTTCTAGCAGCGCACACGTCGATATCGCGATAACTAAACCAAGTTGGGATTTTGAAATTAAATACGGTTTATTATCACAAGATGCTGCTAAGCTCACGGCTAACGAACAAACCATTGCAACAACAATAAAGCCACTACTTGCCAAATCCGACTATAACGGCGCGTGGCAAGCGGTAAAGCACTTAGAAATTAACACATTAAGCCCTGCGCTCGCGCAAGCGGTTGGTCAAATAGCACTACAAGTAAAACAGCTAGCGCACGCCGAGCGTGCTTTTCGCCATGCACTATCAAAAAGACCCGATTTACTGCCAAGCCACCGCGCACTTGCCGCAATTTATTTAAAGTTGGAAGATAATCAAAAAGCAGCAAAATATCTCGCGAGTGCATTAACATTAGGTGATCAAGATGCAAGTTTGTTTGCACAATTAGCTTATTTGCATATGCAGCAAGCTCAACCCTACGCCGCCATTGCTGGGTTTAGACAAGCGCTTTTTTTACAACCAGATAGCCTTGATTACAAAAAAGGATTGTTATGGGCGTTAACCCAAGCCGGCGATGTAAACGAAGCAACGGTTTTACTTAACCAACTAATTGAAAACACACCTAACGAGGCTGATCTTTGGTTGCATCTTAGCCAAATTCAATTGCAGCAAGGTAAAGAAAAGAACGCCCTCGCAAGTATTGAAGTAGCAAGACGTCTTGGCAATAATAACCCAACCAATCTATTACTTATTGCCCAACTCCATTTAAACCACGGTAGCAGTGACGCCGCTGTCAAATTATTAACAGAAATAATCAACAAAGATGACCCCGCTCATTTAACACAAATCGTTAACGCATTAACGGTTTTGATAAACCAAAATAACGTATCGCAAGCACAAGTACTTGCGTCAGTGCTTGAAAAACACAGCACTAAGCTTAACTTTAAACATCAAAGCATGCTGTTAACTTATCTAGCACTGTTAGCAGAGCGAAATGGTAAGACCAAAACAGCCGAGCAATACTTAACTCGCGCAATTGAAACCGATGCCAGTAACGGCAAAGCCTTACTTCAACTTGGCCAACTTTATCAACATAAAAAACAACTCTCGCAGGCAAATAATTATTATGTGCGGGCAAGTAGCCTTGATAATTATAAAGAGCAAGCGTGGTTGTTCAGCGCGCAAATCGCAATTGACCAAGGTCAATATGAGCGTGCGATCACACTATTAAATAATGCGTACCGTGAAAACCCAACACGACGTGATTTACTAGCCAATATTAAACAACTAGAGCGATTAAAACGCGTTCAATAACAGATAAGAATTACAATGAAGATTGAGTTTTTGCTCTAATTAAGCTTTTTGATTACTTGAATCTGATGTAATATCGGTCACGTGCATGTTTTCTCTTATCAGTTTTACGTGCACTTTCTATACATTAAATACAAGGAAAGTAACTAGTGAAGTATCTAATTTTATCGCTTAGTCTATTTTTAACCGCATGTAACTCAACAACAAATATTGACGTTGCAGACACCATGAACTTAATCGCGCAAGCCGAAGACAATGCGCCTGATGGTGTACAAGGTACATTTAAATTTTTAGTTAAAGCTACCGGAAGTTCACGCCATGGTGAAGTTTACCTTAACACTGAACACGATTATCGCGACCGACGTGCAGTAGCCATTGTATTATCGCCTTCAGTGGTACCAGAATTTACCAAAAATTATGGCAAAGCGCCTAACGCGTTTTTCACAGGCAAAGTGATTGAAGTTACGGGTGAAGCAAAACGCGAAATTATCGATTTTGTTTCAAATGGAAAAAGAACGGGTAAATACTATTTTCAAACTCATATCCGGGTGTCGTCACTTGAACAAATTAAGGTATTAAGCTAACCCCACAATTCGGGATTGTGCGCGAGATTAGCGCAATCCCAACCTTTAATAATCACTGACCGAACGCTCAGATTAACTAGCGTTGTAAACCATAAATAGCATGGTCGACTATGTTGCCATTAAGATTCTCGGCACGTGTAATTACCCCTTCTAACGAAAACCCAAGACGCTCACAGACATTTCGGCTTGCAGTATTGTTAACGGCAACTGCAATCTCAACTTTTTCCATTTCGTATTGCGTAAACGCCAGTTCAATCAATTTAGTAACGGCGCGCGTAACAATGCCCTTGCCCTGAAAATCACAACTAAGCCAGTAACCAATTTCAACTTTTTTAAGCGTATGATCAATGGAATTAAAACTCACATTTCCCACTAATTCGCCTTGATAAATCATGGCACACACCAGCGACTTGCCATTAGCATAATCAATCAGTGAGTGAGTAATAAAATTCGAGAAAAACGCAATGCTGTCGGCATGGCTTGGCCAAATCAACCAACGACTTAAATAATCACGTTGCTTTGTTACGATATCAAAATACGCCGTTGCAAACTTGGCATCAACTAACGCTAGTTTTAACGTGTTATCAACCGCTAGAGTATACATTATTCACCTCGTTAAGCGCTCTAAATCATTGGTATAGTTTCTTTAAAAAATAAAAAAGGGCCTTTTAGGCCCTTTTACACATCAGATTACGATTAACGTATTAATAAATCAACAATGTTTACACTGATGCGCTTCAATTTGCAGTACGCTGTGCTTTACCAAAAATTCTTGCAACAAGCACTTTTCGACGGCTAATTGACATAAATCGTGATGAAGTTCCTTGGTGCAACTCGGCTTTAAAACAATGTGTGCGCCGACGATAGTTTTACTGCCTTGCTTATCAACCGTTACATTGTGAACGCTACTAATGTGTTCTAGGTTGGTTAATCGTGATTCGATATCGGTCGCTGCAGGTAATGCGCTATCAGTTTCAACTAGACCATCAATGCATTTTTTGATCACTCGAAAACCTGTTATGAGGACAAAAGTGGCAATAATTAAACTTGAGAAAATATCGATATCTACCCAGCCGGTAAAATAAATCACTATGCCGGCGCTGAATGTTAATACCGTCGATAACAAGTCTAAAAAGCTGTGTAAGAATACCGCGTAAACGTTAACGCTTTCTTTGCGCCCTTGATACAACACGTAGGCCGATGCAGCATGAAATAAAAAACCTAGACCAGATACTGCCGTCATTAAAAAGGTATTTACTTCATGAGAGTGTTCTGCGTGATTTACAAGCTTATTGGTACTGGCAAAAATAATCGTCGCGGCGATGGCTAAATACAAAATACCGTTAATTAAGCCACCTATGAGCTCTGCTTTTTTATAACCCGCGTTATAGTTTTTTGCTAGGTGAATCGCAATGCTTGAGGCGATTAACGCCACTACCAACGAACTGTTATGAACAAATAAATGGCCAGCATCGGCCAGTACTGCCATTGAATTGGCAAAAAACGAAACAATAAATTGAATCACCATAAAAGTGCTTGTAATAGAAAGGGCGATGAGTAAACGGCGCCTTGCAGTTTTATGGGTGGTGATATCTGTCATGAATGGGGATAAGTTAGAAACTAAAATGTTATAGTGTTTCAATTATAACGGTTAGTTTTCATAAAATCACTCCTAGCGCTTCTAAAACCTAAAATAAAATGATAGATTTTGCATATTGCATACAATAAAGAGTATTTTCATATGACGATAGGTGTAGGTGGCAGCACAATAGAACAAGCTTTAGCCAAATTAGATAATATGACGCAACAGGTTGCGCCAATTTCAAACGACGAACTCAACGCCCGTTTACAAAAAGCGCAATCATTAATGCAACAGCAAGGCATTGCAGCTATGTATATTGACGCGGGTACTAACCTAACCTATTTTACCGGTTTAAAATGGTACAAAAGCGAGCGTTTAGTTGGTGCTATTTTGCCAGCAAAAGGAGAGCTATGTTACGTCGCCCCACATTTCGAACAAGGTTCACTGAACGATTACATGAAGCTAAATGGCGAGTTTTTTGGCTGGCATGAACATCAAAGCCCTTACGCGTTAATTGCAGAAATACTGCAAAAACAGGGGATCAACGAAGGCAAACTTGCTGTCGACCCAAGCGCTGGTTATTTTCTTGTCGACGGCATTATAAAAGCAAACCCGCAACTTACAGTGATTAACGCTGATGTTATTACCGCGCCTTGCCGTGAATGTAAATCTGATGCGGAAATTGCGCTGATGCAAACCGCGAAAAATATGACATTAGAAGTGCATAAAGCCGCAGCAAGCATTTTAAAACCTGGTATTACGACAAGCGAAGTTGAAGCGTTTATCAACCAAGCTCATAAAAAGGTTGGAGCATCAGGTTCATCGTTTTGCATTGTGCTGTTCGGTTTAGCAACATCTTTCCCCCATGGTGTAAAAGATCCTCAAGTACTACAAGAAAATGATTGGGTACTGATTGATACCGGCTGTATTGTTGAAGGCTATCATTCTGATATTACGCGTACTTATGCGTATGGTGAGGCAACTGACGAACAGCGTGCTGTATGGCAAGTAGAAAAAGAAGCGCAAATCGCTGCATTTAATGCCGCCAAAATTGGGCAAGCTTGTGAAGTGACCGATGCGGCTGCCCGCGTGGTAATTGATGCTGCTGGGTTTGGTCCAGAATACGAACTTCCAGGTTTACCACACCGTACAGGTCATGGTTGTGGCATGGATATTCACGAATCACCCTATTTAGTAAAAGGCGACACCACACCACTTGCTAAAGGTATGGTATTTAGTAACGAGCCGATGTTGGTATTACCGGGTAAATTTGGTGTCAGACTTGAAGATCATTTTTACATGACAGATGAAGGTCCAAAGTGGTTTACACAGCCAGCGCATAGCGTGGACGACCCATTTGGTTTGGCATAAACGCCACAAAAGCGCAGCTTACTAGAGTATGCTGCGCTTTATGACTGCAATCCCTGATAAAGTTGTTGGTTTTCATTACGGTGTAAGTTAAACAAAAACTTTCTTAAACGGTCACGTCCGCGTTGAACTTTGGCAATTTTCGCAGCTACAACATCGCGCTCCACTCGCACTGCTTCAAATTCTAGTGCCACTTGTTCTTCGTTAGGTAAGCTAATACATAACGACTTTTCGTTTAAAATACGCTTAAGGCTACGACGGTCGCTCACTCGAAACGCAATGCCGGTACTTGAAAGTGACAATAAGTCGTGTGCTTTACCTTTTTGGTCTTGCAATTCCACATTAACAAAATCACCGCCACGCCAACTGCGCTCACCATTTTGAATATCGACGATTTCAGGGGTACCAAGAACTGGTTTAAACTCACCGTTCTCAATTGTCATTTCGAGCGGAAACCACAACTGATAATGACTAATCTCAGCCAGTAATGTCAGTTTAGATTGCTCAAATACTTGATAAAGATTGCTTGGAATTTCAGATTTAATGCTAAGCGCATGGCCTGACTCCTCAGTTTGCTCAGGTGTTGATTTGTCTGCAAACATATTAGAGAAAAAAGCTAACTCTTCTTGTGATAATTCCATGCCCCAACCTTTCTTGTATTTAGAGCCTTCCACGTATGAATTGTTAATTTTTTATAGAGAAGAACGGGCTCTAGGTAACAAATGTCCCCATAAAGTTGTACAAACTTTATCGAAATTTTTGATTTAACTCAATGTTTCGACGGTGATTTTGTGTATTTAATCAACAAAATCGCGTTATTTTTGTAATGTATATTTGACAAAATGTAA
The DNA here is from genome assembly GCF_000238255.3 of Pseudoalteromonas spongiae UST010723-006. NCBI lineage: Bacteria > Pseudomonadati > Pseudomonadota > Gammaproteobacteria > Alteromonadales > Pseudoalteromonadaceae > Pseudoalteromonas > Pseudoalteromonas spongiae. Next base: position 663,053 of record NZ_CP011040.1, on the reverse strand, counting down.
CCAAACGACTACCTAAGTGGCTTTTTTCTTGTTATTCGCCTCGCTAAACTGGCAACTAATCGTTTATCGATTAACATTTTGCTGGCGTTAATGTAAACATGCACAAATTTATATTTGAAGGATCTCACATGAAAAAGTCTTTATTAGCACTTGCGCTAACGGCGAGTACTGCGATGCCTGTTGCAGCTGAGCAGTTTAACTTTTCAAACGCTACGACCTCCGACGCAGATACACTTGTTTTATTCACCCATGAAAAGCAAGACGAAAACGTGTTTTCAAACTACCCTTTTGCACGCCAACTTAATCAAGCAATCGCTGCAAATGAATTTAGCGGTAAGTTTGCCACTAAGTTAGAAGTGGTTGCGCCACAAAACAGCATTTATAAGCGCGTAATGGTTATCGGTCTTGGCGATGACAACAGCTTGACACAATCAGAGCTGACAAAATTAGGCGGTAAGCTTTCTGGCATGTTAGAACAAAAATACATTAAGAATATTGCTGTTGATGCCTCATCATTTGCAAGCTCTGATCTTGCGCAACTTGCTCACGGCATTAACTTACGTGCATACCGTTTTGACAAATACCAAAAAGAAAAGCGTGAAGAAAAAGCGTTTACTTTTATTTCAACAAACGCAAACACTGCAAAACAAGAATACGCTCACTTAGCTAATATTGAAAAAGGTGTATTTCTAGCGCGTGACTTAATTTCTGAAGTCGCTACAGAAATGACACCAGTTGATTTTGCAAATGAAGCGAAAAAACTGAAAAAGATAGGTGTCGAAGTATCTGTATTAACACCAAAAGAAATCAAAGAACTTGGCATGGGTGCACTTGAAGCGGTTGGCCGTGGCAGCAATGAAGGTTCTCGTTTAGTTGTTGCCCATTATAAGGGCAGCGACGATGCACCCATTGCACTTGTAGGTAAAGGTATAACCTTTGATTCAGGTGGCTACAGCATTAAAACAGGTTCATCGATTGCGCGCATGAAATCTGATATGGCAGGTGCGGCAGCAGCGCTTGGTACGGTAAAAGCGCTTGCGTTAAACGAAGCGAAAGTTAACGTAGTTGCAGTAATGGGCATGGCCGCCAACATGGTATCGGAAAGCTCTGTTGCTCCTGGCGATGTTGTACGCACTGCAGCGGGTCACTCGGTAGAAATTCTAAATACTGATGCTGAAGGTCGTTTAGTACTGTCTGATGCGCTTTGGTATGCACGCACGCAATTTAAACCTCAAGTTATGGTCGATATTGCAACGCTTACTGGTTCAAAAGTACGTGCCGTTGGTAATCGCTATGCTGCAGTATTTTCAGATGATGACAGCCTAGTTGAATCTCTGACAGTTGCTGGTAAACAAGTAAATGAAAACCTATGGCGTTTACCACTAGGCTACAAAGATATGCTTAAAAGCCCGATTGCAGATTTCGCTAATATCGGTTCAGGTGGCCCGGGCGCTACAACTGCGGCGACTTTCCTACAACAGTTTGTGGGCGATACTAAGTGGGCGCACATTGATATAGCCGGTAATGCGCTTGCGTCATCAGCTAAAAATGAAGTGCCAAAAGGTGGTACAGGTTACAGCGTACGTTTATTAACACAATGGGTTGAGAATCAAGTTAAATAACTAACTTGACAGTACGACTTGATAGTGCGCTAAAAATAAAAAAGTGGGCATTGCCCACTTTTTTTGTGTTTAAGTGATCCGTAAAGATCAACACGTTCTAATACATAAGCTTAAAGCTGCCATGCATAACTAAATTTGGTAAAGAACGTACGCTCATTAGCTTTTAGACGTTGTTCGTCATCATCGCTAAACCCGTTGTCTGAATACCCTAAATAAAACAATGTTTGCGGGTTGAGCTTATATGAGTAAATCAACTGGGTGGCAAAATCACGCTCTTTATTGATCTGATTAGTAATCTCAAGCGGTGAATCACCATACTTGCCTACTTCATACTGCACAACAAGCTTCAACATGCTTTGCATATTAAATTTAAGGTTTACACGTAAGTCGGTTAGGTTAACGCGAAACGACAGAGCGTCATCGAGCTTCATTTCACTGTAAGTATGCGCGAGTTTAAACTGTAAATACTGATTCAAATCCCATGTTATTTTTGGGTTTAAATACAATGAATCACCAAGCTCCGCATTACGGTAATCGATGCGTTTACCTTCACGCGCATAAAGTGATATTTTTACATCACCCGTTGGCTTACCTGAAAACCACCAATCTCCATATTGTTCGTCGTAATAACGATTTCCATATTTCGTTTCACCTGCAATATACCCTACTTCTGTGTAAATATTGTAGATAGCCTCAAGGCCCGCGTATATTTCAAGTTCGCTGGCTAATTTATCGCCGTGTCGTTCGTAATTGATATCGTAATCGCCTTTCAGCCAATAATCCGTTACCGACTCGCCTTGTGGCATATACCAATGATAGCCGCCACCAACGAGGGCTTTTTCATAACCGGCACGTGTTACAAAACCTAAATCCGAACGAAAATCGGCATCAACTTGTCGATACGATGCTTTTAAATCATATGCTTTAGTGTTTCGTTGGTACTCAACATACGCGGTATGTCCTTGTTGATTTTCAGCAAGGTCAAAGTCAGTGACTAACTGTTCGGTGTTTTTAGTATCAGAATAGGCAAATTGATAGCGAATTTGGTCTTGTTCAGACAAATACGTTGCACCATCAACCGATGCTAAATTGTTATGATAGTTGCTACTTTGGCGGCTAGTAACCAACATACCTAAATTATCGCGTGAGCCGTAATCAAGTTGATAACTGGCAATCCCTGCATGCGCTTTTTCATCAACAACGGCTAGGTTAGACCCTTGCGTGCCAGGTAAAATCAGCGCACTTTGCTGGTCATTAGCATAAAGAACACCATAGGTGTGATTACCCGATTTACCCGTTAATTTTGCTCCCACATCTGGGTCAGCGATATTTCGGGTATGAACAAAGTTAAATAACTCCGTTTCAAATGTATCGGCTCCATCCAAGAAAAACGGGCGCTTTTCTTCATAAAACAAAGCAAATGTACTGTTTACATCAAGCTGGCTGGCATCAGCTTCAACTTGCGAAAAGTCGGGATTTATCGTTGCGTTAAGTACCGCATCCGATGAAATGCCGTAGCGAATATCTAAGCCTGGCTCAATGTCGGCATCACCATTTTGCCAACTGTCGTTGTCACGTACATCACTACGACTTGCCGTTAGTGTCGGTGTTAATTGTAAGTTTTGGCTTGGTTTTGCATGTTCAAAACCAGTAATTTTATCAAACTGACAGAAACTACATTTAATGTCGTAATCAAATTTTATATTTGAGAATTGATTTAACACACCACGTGGATAGTTACGGTATAGCGATAAACCCCATGTTTGCTTACCATCGACAAGCGGAAAACGAATTGCCGTAAATGGAATAACCATTTCTACGGTATAACCCGTATCCGTAATTTGGGTTTTCGCATCCCAAATCGCATCCCATGATGAGTCTTCTTCCCATGAACCATAATCGGTCATACGTGCATCGGCTTGTGCGCCAAGGGCGTTTACATAAAATTGGTAACCGGTGCGCTCATCATTGAAGGTATCGAGCATGACAATGACATTGTCATCAAACCACAAGTCATCGCGGTCACGAATGGACGCGCGAATTTTACCCGGTTCTGGGTCACTTGCCTTAAACGCAACATACAAGTTGTTACCATCTTGGTACATCCACACATGCGTTTCAAGCGACGCGGGAACTCCTTCTACCGGCTCTACTTCCCAAGCTAAGTCTACAAACGTCGCATTTTGCCAATGAGCCTCGTCTAATACGCCATCTACAACAATCGGTTGGTTAATATATTTAAGCTCAAAATTTTGTTTTGCAAACAGTGAAACACTTACCTGCAATAAAAAAATTGCACTAAGCCACGACAATTTTTTCACGACGCATCCTTACTTATTTTAATAATTTGTTAACATTTTCCATCTAAGCAATTCTAGTGCCAATGACCCGCCTTTGTAAACCCATCATTTATATACCTTTTTAATCATACTTTAGCGCTAGATAAGCAGCGCTATTTTACCGAATTTGCTTGAACTCTGGCGCGCACTTGCTTACAGTAAACGCCTATTAAATCAAGCAAAAGACGTTAAAATGGACAGCATTATAAAAAAAGGAATTTTACGCTTCGTAATTATTGCTGGCTTTTGCTTTTCTCAATTGATTTTTGCGCTAGATGACGAGGCGCTGACACAACAAATTGACAACATCAAACAACTTGATGATGTTAGCCAACAAATTGACGCATACCACGCAATCCAAACACAGCATCAGCTCAGTAATGAACAAACCGCACGCATTTTACATTTGATCGGGGCTAATTACGCAAAAATCAGTCAGCTAGAAAACGCAATAGCGCCACTTAAGCGCGCACTACTGTTAACAAAAAACTCGCGTAAACGCTCAGACATTAACAGACTGCTTGGATTAATTTACTACTACAGCGACCAACCCGAAGAAGCGATTGCCTACTATTCCAAAGCATTAGCATTTCATTTAGAACATAATGCCCAAGTTAAAGCCGCTCACCTTGAAAATAATATCGCGCTTGCGTACGAAAAACTCAACCAATTCTCGCGCGCGCTCGATTATTATCAACAAGCCGAACCTCGCTACGTTGAATACGGTACAAAACAAGACGTACTGGATGTAAAACTAAATCGCGCAGGCTTGCTTGCTAAGCTCGGGCACAATTATAAAGCGGTCGAAATATACGACGATCTACTTAACAATCATTACCACGAGTTAGATGAAGACACCCAATTTTTAACGCACAGTAACGTAGCCGTGTCGTTAAACGCGCTTGGTAAATACACCCGTGCTATTAAACATTTAAGTGATGCTAAAGCGATTTTAGTCAATAAAGATGACGCCTATCACTTAGCGTCTGTCGAACTAAACTTCGCGGATAGCTATATTTGGTTAACGGATTACCATCAAGCCCGCGTGCATATTGCTAATGCAGCAAAAATCGGCAAGAAGTTAAATAACCCGACAGTTAATTTTAGCGTTGCATATCACCTTTCTCGCGTCGCTATTGTGTTAGAAGAGCCTGAAATGGCGCTTGAGCAAATCAATAACGCTATCGATATCGCAAAAAAAACGGGTAACAAACAACTTTTACAAAAAGCTTATTCCCAAGCGTTGATCATTTATGGCGCCAATAATATGGTGTCTCAAGCGTATGGCGTGCGCAAACAGCAGCAACTTGTCAACACGGAAATCAAACAGCAAAACTTAAAAGAACGCCTCGCTCAAGAACAAGCATTCGAAGAGCGTAATCAACTCGAAACACGTGTCACCGAACTTGAAAAAGAAAAACAAATTCAAAAACTCGCAATAGAGAAATCAAAGCAACAGCGCATATTTTTTATCGTTGCAGGCCTTTTAAGCATTTTGTTGATAGTTGCAGCCCAGCGCCGTGCCCACGAGCGTAAAGCAAAGAAGCAGCTCGAAGTTATCGTGACGCAACGCACGCAAGAACTGCAAAAAACCAGTGAAGATTTACGTCAAGCAAGCTTAGTTAAATCAAAATTTCTTGCCAATATGAGCCATGAAATACGCACCCCGCTCACCGCAATTATTGGTCATTCAGAGGCGATGAGTAATGCCCATTATGATCTGCGTAACTTTAATAAAGATCTGGCGATCATAAATAACAATGGCAAGCACTTACTTGATTTAATCAATGATATTCTCGATATCAGCCGCATCGAAGAAAACAAACTAGAGCTGGATATCAGTACATTTAATGTAAGTGGCTTGATTGAAGAAATTGGCACTATGTTTACCACATTGGCCAATAAAAAGAATATCGATTTTTACATTATTAATGCCCTTGATGATGACTTTGCAATTAAAGCCGATCAATTCAGGTTAAAACAAATATTACTCAACCTATGCTCTAACGCTGTTAAATTTACCGACAAAGGCAGTGTTACCTTATCAATTCGTGAAACGTTTACAGGCATACGGTTTAACGTTATTGATACCGGCATTGGTATGGAAGAGCAACAACTTGAAGAAATATTCGATAGCTTTACCCAAGGCGATAGTAGTATTACCCGCAGATTTGGTGGCTCAGGATTAGGTTTATGCCTATCAGAACAACTCGCCAATTTAATGAGCGGTTCAATCTCTGTCACCAGTGAAGTGCACAAAGGCAGCGAATTTACACTTCATTTAAATGTTGAGAAAAGTAAAGTAGCTAAACCAATTACCGTTGCGCAACGCGATGACAAAGCCATTTTTGAAGGCCGCGTATTGATTGCAGAAGATCATGATGATAACCGCGAATTAATTGTACGTTTGTTGCGACATTTGGGTTTGGAAGTGGTTGCAGTGGAAAACGGTGCGCAAGCAGTTGAAGAATGCAAACACGGACGCTTTGATTTAGTACTGCTAGATATTCAAATGCCGATATTAGATGGCATAGGCGCATTAAAGCAACTTCAAGGTTCAGGGTTTACCCAGCCAATTGTCGCCATTACGGCAAATACCATGCAACACGAAGTATTGAGCTATCTTGAGCAGGGCTTTGCTGATCACATTAAAAAGCCGCTCGAACAAGAAAACTTTATCTCGACACTTAGAAAATACGTTAGCTATGACAGCAAATCTCGCAGTCACAAAGCAATTAATATTTCAAATACAGTTGACACGGGTGATCTTGCTGCTAATTTCGCAGCAGGGCTTGAACGCGAAAAAGCCGCAATAAAATCGCTTTACAGCAACGAAAGCTGGGAAGATTTACAACAAGCGTTACATAAACTGCGTGGTGCGGCGGCTATGTTTAAATATCATTCGATTGAAGAAGCCGCAGATTACTTTGAAAAAGCGTTGAAGTACAACGATAAAGAAGCGTATAGCGAAGCACTAGAAGGCATTGAATACGCTTTGTCGTCGAGTCAAAAAGTCGTTTAATCTGAATAAGTCTTAACTCGATCTGCCAGATTTGATTTATAGACCTTAATCAAACCTGACGGTGAATAGCTGATTTGTGCCAAGCTCGGCCGTTGGAAGTTTTCTTCATCTAACACAAATATATTCTTACGATCACATTTAATAGCTTTAAATAAAAATGAACCAAAGAAATTAAGTGTTTTAGAGTGCTATTTTACCAATTTCGGTAAACTCTTCTCTTATGGATGTTAGGATGAGCCTGTTAAACTCTTGTGAATAGCTAATATTACTAAACAAATCTACAGAACCCTTTGGCAAAGAAGTAATATATCTAGACTTACCTGCATGGAAAGAGTGATATTTAACGTCAATTGAGTGTTTAGCAAGTATTAAATAATATATCCCTTCTTCTGTAGCATACCAGCTAAAGTGACTCGCAAGTCCATCACTTTTTAATAAAGGTATCGAATTATCAAGACTTCCATTATTGTTGATTTTTGCTAACCACAACTGATGATCATCATATGATGAAAAAATAATTGTGTTGTTATTTAGATATTGTGCTTTAACAACTGGTTGCTCACTCAAAGTATCTATCTTATTGTCAACTAGAGAGAGGCTTTCCAGTTGAGTTCTTTTTAGACTGGTTGAACTTACAATTAAATTGCGTCCATCTTCTGACCAACTCGGAATACCATACGAAACATTTGTATTTTTAAACTCATTAATTAAGCCTGTATTCAAGTTAAAAATCATTATTTTGTTTATTTTAGAGTTCTGTGCTTGAACTAAAAATGCGATTTTCTCGCCATTTGGAGACCAGCTTAAAGATCTTATATCACTTTCTAAAAACGTTAACTGCTCTTCTTTGCCTCCATCCATTTCACTTATCCAAATTTCGTTATAACCACTTTTACCCGAAATAAAAGCCAATTTTTTAGTTGCACTTGAGTAGTGTCCCTCATATTGTGATACATCGGAGTTAAGTAACGTTTCTTTGATAGGGTTAGAATGTTCTAAGTTGATAAATGAAACATACTTATGAATTTTTTTGTGTGTAAAGAAAATCTCATTTTCAACTCTGCTAGAGCTTGGAGCAGAAAAATTTTCAATGCCCAAACTTTCAGGTTCTCCGCCACTCGCAATTACTTTGTAGCCTAAATACTTACCTGATTTTTCTGAACTAAAATAAATATTGTCGTCTATGTGGTAAGTTATACCCTTTAAATCACTCTCTGAATGTGTCAAAACCACTTCTTTACCACTAGATAAGTGAACAGATACAATTTGCTCTGATGTTAAATTATACCTTCTCTCTAAAAAGACAAACTCATCATTTAATGAAAAAACTGCAAATTTATCTTCGTAGTTACAATTTTCTGAATTACATCTGATCATAAATGGCGCTTTTGCACTATTTAATTCTTTAATAAACACTCTACTTTTGCCGCTTTTTTCATCAACTTTGTTATAAATCAACTTATTACCTGTTGAATTCGAGGACACATAAGTATTGATATCAGGCGAACAGTAATCAATTGAGGATGTTTGGGTTGCAGATAACTCTTTAGTTTTAATTACACAGTTTTCATTTTCAATGTCTATATAAGCAATACCTTTACCACTATCAATCCAAGCAGGACTATGCTTTTCACCAGGCCCATCCGTAACTTTTCGTAGTATATTTGTTGATTTTAAATCCAGAGCATAAATTTCATTTCTTTCTCCAGGCTTTTTCCATGCAAAAGTAAGCCAATTTATGTTTGGAGAAAATTCCACCTCTCCAACTTTTCCGTTTAGTTTCGCAATTACGTTAATTATCTTTGGTTGAGAACCATCAACAAATAAGATTTTATGAGAAAAATAAGCCAAAGATACAGTGGAGACAAGAGTTAGCATGGTAATTGCGAAAAATGTAACTTTTTTGTTTTTTTCGCTTATGACTTTTGGTTCTACAACTAGGCGGTACCCTAAACCACGCTTAGTTGAAATATACTCTGTATTATCAAATTCACTAAATGCTTTCCTTAGTAGCCATATTGTATTAGTGACTCCTTTTTCACCGACATAAAAGTTACCTTGCCAAACTTGTTCAATTAACTCCTCTCTTGAAACATATCGATGATAGTTCTTAATAAGGATACACAATACCTCAAAACATTTATTTTGACTCAGGCATAACTCAGTGTTCTCGAAGTGAACGCTTTGTAAATCTTTATCCACCAGAAATGAGCCTATTAAATACTTCGGCATTAATACCCTCTGTTAAATTAATAAGTTTATAGACCAATGATGCTTCAATTTAAGAAACCTGTCTACGAAATCGAGTTTATCTTAACTGATTGATATTTTTAACTATTGATATTCATAAGATATTCAAGAGACATTTATAGAGACTAATTTTATGCCCTTAGCTGTGTTTGATTGATATAAAAATGTACCTAATTAAACAACTAGCGATTTAAATGAACAGCATATTTGAAATCTTTTCTAGAGGTTTTGGACCTTCGAGCTCTCATACTGTTGGACCTACTAGAGCGGTTAATTCATTTTGTAATGAACTGATTGAAAAATCATTATTAGACACCGTTAATGAAATAAACATTGATTTATATGGTTCGCTTGCGAGCACTGGTATAGGGCATGGCACTGGGACTGCAATTATTTATGGATTAATGGGCTTCATTCCGGAAACGATCGATATCGTTTTAGCTAAAGTGAAGGCTGATTTAGTTAATGCCTCTGGTGTACTCCTTTTGAACGGAAGTAAATCTATAAGGTTTTATCCGAATGACAATATTCATTACAACCCTAGAGTTGAACTTTCTGGTCATCCTAATGGGATAAAAATAACAGCAAGTTTTGAAAATAAAAGCGAAGAGATGACACGAATTTATTACTCAATTGGCGGCGGTTTTGTTGTTTGTGAGAATGAAATTAACTCTTTGCATCATCATGAAGGGCCATTTAAGAATATCAAAACGTTTAGCGATATAAAAAAATTTTGTAATGAAAAATCTTGGAATTTATCTACTTTTGCTAGAAAAGTTGAAGAGCAATTTACAGACAATATTGACCAAGAGTGTTATCAACTTTGGACTGAAATGCAAAGCTGTATTGAGGCAGGTTTCCTGTCCTCTGATAGTATTTTGCCAGGTAATCTAAAAGTAAAAAGAAGAGCACCATCACTATATTTGAAGCTCAAACATCTTCTCGACTCCAATGATAGATCTTTAAGTGAATTAGATTTTCTGAATTTATGTGCAATGTCAGTAAATGAGGAGAATGCAGCTGGTAACAAAATAATTACAGCCCCAACTAATGGCGCCGCAGGTGTCATACCGTCAATCCTCAGTTATGTAAATTTTTACATCAAGCCTATAACCCCAAAAGTAGCTGCGGAGTTTTTTCTAATCGCAAATACCATCGCAAATATTTACAAGAAAAACGCTTCAATTTCTGGGGCTGAAGTTGGGTGTCAAGGTGAAGTTGGTGTTGCCTCTTCTATGGCTGCAGGAGCGTTAGCTCATATTTTAGGTGGAAGTATAGCTTCAATTGAAAATGCTGCAGAAATAGCCATGGAACACCATCTTGGAATGACTTGTGACCCTGTTCAAGGGTTAGTGCAAATACCATGCATTGAAAGAAATGCGATGGGAGCCGTCAAAGCTCTTAACGCAGCACGAATGGCTGTGTACTCACCCAATGAATCAAAGGTCTCGTTAGACGATGTTATTAAAACGATGTATGAAACGGGAACAGATATGAATTCTAAATACAAGGAAACGTCAGAAGGAGGATTAGCTATAAACGTCAAAACAATAATGTGTTAAATCATGGGGAGTTTTTATCTGAATGACTCACGCAACTATTTTAAAAATTTATATACATAATCTGATAGGGAAAAAAATGAAAATTAAATTCATGCTGTTAGCATCTGTTTTTTTATCAACATCAACATTCATGCATGCACTCGAACTAAAGAATAAACAAAATCTAAAAAAGACTCCCCCTGAAATTTTAAATCAGGATAGTATTTGGGGGTTCAATAGTGAGAATCGTGAACTTATAGATATATATACTTCTGATGGGGATAAAATCACAGTTGTTGACGTAGATGGCCTAGCATATCTGGGTGATATGATCTTGGGTAGTGTCGATGACCTTCAAACTTATGGTCTTAAAATATATAAAGAAGAAGATGACAATGACCTGAAAAGAGACTGGATAGGTACGCAAGCACATACTGTATATCCATCAACGGGTAAATTATGGAGGAACGGCGTTGTTCCTTATGTCTTTGATTCTAGCTTAGGCCCTTATGCGAAACAGGCTGTAATAAGTGCAATTCAGCAATGGAATACTAAGACTAATTTGAAGTTTGTTCCCCGAACAAATGAATATGATTACATATCAGTATCTGGCGGTAGATCTTGCTCTTCATGGGTTGGTAGAGTTGGCGGGAAACAAAAAGTAACGCTTAGTGAGTTATGTGGTCTGCACGCTGCACTCCATGAACTTGGCCATGCTGTTGGATTTTTTCATGAACATACAAGGCCTGACCGAGATAGTTATGTTCAGATCAACTATCAAAATATAATAAATGGAATGGAATATAATTTTCAGCAGAAAAGCATTAGTGACAGCACTGGCAGGGGTAATTATGACTATTATTCTATTATGCATTATCCTGCTAATGCATTCACTAAAAATGGATATAACACTATAACACCGTTAGTTTCAGGTGTTGATACGAGTTATATGGGATTTGGTAACTATCTTTCTGAAAATGATATCAACGCAGCTAACACACTGTATTCTAATTATATTCCACCGACAAATGTTGAAACCTACAGGGGACAACTAAGTGGTAACGGTGATTCTGATATTCAAATAAATGGCAATTACTTTGAATTTGAGGGCGGCAATTTAAGAGCTACCCTAAAAGGCCCTAGTTCAGCTAACTTCAATTTGTATTTGTATAAATGGAACAGCCTTACCGGTAGCTGGGCTCTGACTTCAAGTTCAACAAACACCAGTTCTAACGAAACAATTTATGTTAATGTTGATCAAGGGTCTTATTATTTTCTTGTTTACTCATTAAGCGGGTATGGCAGATATGAGCTAGATATAGAAAAGTAGATTCTGCATTTTATGCGGTCTGAAATAAGACCGCTTTTGATAACTCTCAAAAATCTCTATTTGCAGTACTATAAGTAAAGTGCCAACTACGGACTTTCAATACTAATTTTTATAGATATTTTTAATTCGCATCATCGGCAACGGATTCAATGGGTTTCGGCCTATCTGAATGAAAGTAAAGCGAATTAACGTCTTGTGAAAGTTTGCATTAGGAATAGCCTGTTTCACTTCCTTAATAAAGGATTTATCTACGCCGTTTTTTATAAAGCCTAATGAGAAGTCAACCAGATCTGCTTTTCTAAACACTTCTGCAAATTCGTTGTAAGGGCCTTTATATTCAGTAATCAAATGGTGCATATCAATGATAATTTGAATTTCTTCTTTCCAGTCATCAAGACCTTGCTTTTCTAACCACTGATGACAGTCTTGATACGATGGAACAAGGTAATCTACTCTGTCGTGAGTCCACAGTGCAATATCATGGAAAACTGCGGCTATTTGAATTTTCTTACTTTCTTCCTCTGAAATATTTGGCAATAAGAAATGACAATAATTAAGCATTCTGGTTATGTGATTTCTATAGCCGTCAAAATCTTTGTTAATTACATCACGAAACTGCTCTAAAATTTCATCAACAAGTTTAAAACTAGTAACGATTGCCATGTTTCACCCTTCAATAATTAAATTAGTGCATTCATTATATTGGTATGAATATTATACGATATGGCTATAATGGCATTAAATATTACTATCTGGCCAAAATTACATGAAAGAAGTCGTCATTGTTGCTTTTGAAGGAATTAGCTTATTCCACCTTTCAGTGCCAATAGCTATTTTTGCAGACGCTGTACTCGAAGAAAAAAGATTGTTTAATGTTCGAGTCTGTTCAGAAACAAACGGAAAAATAAACTCTTCAAATGGGTTAGGCATAGATATTGAAAACGACCCCTCTATTATTCATGAAGCAGATATAATCATTATTCCAAGCTGGCAACCTGAAAAGCATCCGAGTCCACATTTGATAGAACTGCTCGTCGACGCACACAATAATAAAAAGTTAATCGTTGGTTTGTGCCTAGGAGCTTATGCACTAGCGTATAGCGGACTACTGAAAGGCAAGAAAGCAACAACTCATTGGAAATACGGAGATGATTTTAAAACAAAATTTCCTCACACCTCTTGTGATATTAACCCCCTATATTTAGCTGAAAATAACATAATCACGTCTGCTGGAAGTGCTGCAGCTATCGATTGCTGCCTTTATATTGTAAGGCACTACTACGGGGTTAAAACAGCGAACAAAATTGCCAGAGTAATGGTTTCATCTCCAGAACGTAATGGCGGACAAAAACAATATATAGAGAATCCAACCATAGAAAAGCCAAGAGATGAGCGAATTGCAACGTTGATAAGTTTTGTTATACAAAACATTACATACAATCATACTTTAGAAAGTGCAGCTACCTTCTGCATGATGAGCACTCGTAGTTTCAGTCGAAATTTTAAATCATCCAATGGGATCAGTTTTACATCTTGGTTGATTAATCTTAGGCTTAACAAAAGCTTAGAATTATTAGAATCCACCCACTTTTCTGTCACCAAAATATCAGAGAGAACTGGCTTTAGCTCTGAACAAGTGTTTCGTAAGCATTTCAATAAAAGATTTGATACAACGCCAATGTCATGGAGAAAACTATTCAATAGTTCTCACGGGAATTGAAAAGTTACTTCTACGCCTACTTTTCGCTCATGGCAGCCTGTCAGGTGAAGTTCAAACCTATTTATCGAAACTGCAAGATCAAATATGCGCTACTACATTTAATCAAATGCTAAACTGTCGAGTGCCTGTCGCCCTTCAAGTAGGGTGCAATCGGTTTTTGCCATTAGTTGCGTAAGGGTAATCGTTGGGTTTCGCCTTACAATCTCAATTAGCTCACTTGCGCTTGCTTTTGGCTTTACACTTTTTAGTTGGGTAATCACCCATAACCAACTCGGCTCATTTTGCGTTTCTGCCAATTCAATAATTAGCGCAAACTGAGGCCAATCGCCTTGCAGTCGCCAGTTTCGAGACCGCCCTTTTCGCGTTAATTTTGCGCCAGAAGCCTTAATCAGCGCTTTTAACTCATTCGCTTGCGCGATACGTCGTACAAAACTGTTTAATTGAATTTCAAGCATGTTAACGGTTGGAATTTGCAAAGCACCTCAGTGTTAACAGGCTAAATAAATGCTAACAAGGCAACGTTTTATTTATGTAGTTGTTCTACACAGTAAAATTTACGTATTGTTAGCAAATTATTAAGCTTGTTAGAAAGGTCTACAGGTTACATAAATTGATATCACACTTTAAAGCGTGATATCAATTCAGATAGCTCATGTGACAGTGCATTCAATTGCTTTAATTGCTCGGTATCTTTCATCGCGATGCCATGGAATTGGCGAGATAAATCGGCGATTTCTACTGCCGACTCATTAATATGTTGAACCACATGATTTTGCTCTTCTGTCGCGGTGGCAATTTGCTGGTTCATGTCTTTTACTTCTGTGATACGCGCATCAATTAAGTTAAGCGTTTGGCTTGATTCAACCGAGCTTTCACTCACCGCTTTTGTCGTTTCAAAACCCTGTGCCATTGCTGACAGTACGGTTTCGGTTGATTGTTGAAACTGCTCAATTTGACTGCGGATTTGCTGGGTTGAACCTTGTGTTTTGCTTGCTAGTGTTCGCACTTCATCAGCGACCACCGCAAAGCCGCGCCCCTGCTCTCCAGCACGCGCCGCTTCAATTGCGGCATTAAGCGCAAGCAAATTTGTTTGCTCTGAAATAGCATTGATCACATCAACAATCGAGTTAATCGATTCCGCTTGGTTCGCCAATTGTTGAATATCCTGATGCGCTTTTTCAATTACGCTCGTTAATGCTTTCATTGCACTGGCATTTGATTCAACTTGGCTAATGCTTTGTTTAGTGTTATCTACTGCGTGCTCACTGCTTTTCGCTGTATCAAGGGCAAGGTGCGATACTTCTGCCACTGTTGTGCCCATTTCAGTAATGGCAGAGGCTACTTGCTCACTTAAACCGTCTTGTTGGAACGCCAAATCGGTAACTCGCTCGAACGATTTAACCAGTACCTGAATATCGTTTGCAAGCTGAGTTTCAATATCTTTAAGGCGTGTGATCATACGTTGATTGTTTTCAATTACCGCATTAAATCCTTTAGCTAAAGTACCCAATTCATCATGTCGACTGTCATCAAGTCGTACCGTTAAATCACCATCTTGCTGTGCCATGGCGAGTAGTTTATCTGAAATACCTGAGATATTTTTCGAAATACGATTGGCCAACAACACCATCACAACGATAAAACCAATCGCAATCACCAAACTTACTGCCACAGTTTTAAATAGCGCGCTAGTAATTTGGTCACTCAGTTCTGCACTAGGCAATAGCGCCACTAACGTTAAACCCGTACCTTCAAGTGACTGACTTGCCACGTAATGCTGTTCACCCATTAGGTCAAGGGTGCCGATTTGCGCACTTTCAAGCTGTTTAGACTGATTAATAAGCTGCTTAAGTGGTTGGTATTTTTCAATTTTATTAAAATCAGAACCAACTAATTGTTCATTGGGATGTGCTGCGAAGGTGTTATCATCCTTAATCAAAAATACATAGCCAGCTTCACCAATCTTATTGTTTTTAATGATATCGGTAATACGGCTAATATCGTAGCCAAGACCCGTTAAACCATAGTCTTTACCGTTTAAGTTAACTTTAACGTTCGTATACGCAATCAGCTTTTTCGTTTCTTGGTGAACAGCTACCGCAAGTTGTTGCTCAATTGGCTTTTGCATAAAGGCATAAAACCATGCATCTCGCGGATCGGTTGTTGAGATGGTTTTTAAAATGCCATCATTTTGGTAGTACTTGCCTGTCACACTTGATACTAAAAAGACGACTGCCGCATTGTTTTCAATTTTTATATGCTCGAAGTAATCTTGAATTTCAGGCCATTGCTCAGCGTTTTCACCCTCTTCAACCCATTTCATCAAAAAGCTGTTTTGTTCCATGCCTTTCGCTAGTGCAAGTGGGGTGTTTAGTTCTGCACGAATACTTGCTTCAACTTTACCCAGCAAAGCAGGAAAATATGCTTGATCGTTAAATTGTTCGAAAACTCGGTTAAATTGTGCACTGCTAAATAGCGTGGACAACAAGGTGCTTAACACTAATGCAAACGTAATGGTAAGGATTAACGCATTGCGAATACTGATATTGAGACGTTTTATCATACTACTGCTATCTGTTTGATAATTAGTAACACTTGGCATCAATTGCCAGGCAAATAGGTTTGAAGTTTATTATAATTGGTACAAGATTTCGAGCGGTTAATGTTAATTTACGCAACAATGTGATGACTTATCACGCCGAATAAGTAACGTACAAACAAAGCACTATTAGAGTTTTAGGGTTATTCGACATCAACAAAGTTAACGGCGGTTAATACAATAATCGCCTCAATGCACCTTTTATAATTGAATGAATTGGTATAGATGAAGCGCCAAAAATCACTACCCTGAACAAACGATATTTCAGGGCAGCCCATTTATTTTTGCTTTATACCGTAAATTCTGAAATAAGTGATGACAGCTCACTTGCTAAATGATTTAAGCGTTTTAGCTGTTGTTGATCTGCAACCGCTATATCGTTGAACTGCTTCGATAAATCAGCGATTTGTACTGCCGACTCATTAATATGTTGCACCACCACGTTTTGCTCTTCAGTCGCTGTAGCGATTTGCTGGTTCATATCTTTTACCGCGGTAATACTGCGGTCAATCGTGGTTAAAATTTCTGCCGACTGAGCCGATGTTTCACTTACTTTACTGGTGGTTTCATTGCCTTGTGCCATGGCATTGAGCACAATTTCGGTTGAACGTTGGAATTGATCAATTTGCCCGCGAATTTCTTGCGTCGAGCTTTGCGTTTTACTTGCAAGCGTTCTTACTTCGTCAGCAACAACTGCAAATCCACGTCCTTGTTCGCCTGCTCGCGCGGCTTCAATCGCGGCATTAAGTGCGAGTAAATTAGTTTGTTCTGAAATAGCGTTAATCACATCAACAATTGAATTAATCGACTCTGCCTGCCCTGCAAGTTCTTGAATATTTTGATACGCTTCGCCCATAACCTGCGTTAACTGGTTCATCGCCAATGTACTTGACTGCATTTGTTCGATACTTTGTTTCGTATCACTTACTGCATCTTCGCTGGTGTTAGCAGTATCAAGTGCAAGGTTTGACACCTCAGAAACCGTAGTACCCATTTCAGTAATAGCCGATGCCACTTGCTCACTCAGTGCATCTTGATTTGATGAAAGGCTCGTTACTTGGTCGAACGAATCGACTAGGGCTTGAATGTCTTGCGCCATTTGCAATTCGATGTCTTTGAGTTTAATCACCATTTTTTGATTGTTAGCAATAACCGCATTAAACCCACGCGCAAGATCACCGAGTTCATCTTGACGTGAATCATCCAAACGCATCGTCAAATCGCCGCCTTGATTACCCATTTCAAGCAGTTTGCTACCAATACTTGCAATACTGCGCGACACGCGATTAGCAATCCACACCATAAGCACAATAAACACACCCGCGATTACGCTGTTAACAGCAATTGTTAACATCATCGCTTTGGATATTTTGCTGCTCATTTCACTGGTTGGCATCAATGCAACCAACTGCCAACCGATGTCTTCTAAATTTTGCGTAGCTGCAAAATAGGTTTCGTTATCAAGTTTAATTTTTTCTAATTGCGTTTGCTGTGAAGCTGATTGAGACAGTAGCGCTGATAATGGTGAGTATTTGTTGATAGCTTGATAATCTTTACCCACAAACGCTTGGTTTGGGTGTGCAGCAATTTTGCCATCTGGGCGCAATAAAAATACATACCCTGTTTTGCCAATTTTATTCTGGTTTACAATATCGATAATTTTACTGATGTCGTAACCTAAACCAGTGAGACCTAAATCTTGCCCATTAGCGTTCACTTTTACATTAATAAAGGCGGTTAAGCGTTTTGACTGCTCGTCTACATCAACAGCCACTTGTTGGGTATTTGACGAGTGCATAAACTGAAAAAACCAACTGTCGCGATCACTACTTGCCGATAGCGTTTTTAAAATGCCATCGTTTTGATAGTAATTTAAGCTTTGCTGCGATACCCAAAACACAACGGCTGCGTCATTGGTGTTTTTAACATTGGCAAAATATTGTTGAATGCGGGGCCATTCATCATTTTTTTCGCCTTTTAACGCCCAATCAATTAAAAAGTCATTTTGCGCAAGTGCTTTCGATAACGCGATGGGCGTATTAAGTTCAGCACGAATACTGGCTTCTACTTTGCCAAGTAACGCCGGAAAATATTCTTGCTCGTTAAACTCATCGAACACAGAATTAAATTGATTACTGCTAAAAAGCGTTGAGAAAAGTGTACTTAAAACAAGTGCAAGTGTGATGGTGGCAATAAGTGCATTGCGAATGCTGATATCTGAAAGCTTCATGAATTGTTATTTTGGTTTTGGGTATAAAAAGCATAGACCAAAATTATCAATGTTATATGTTTTAAAACGAAATATTGCTAAAATAACAACAAAAAATCGCCAGCACGAATGCTGGCGATTTTTACATTTGCTAAGCGCTATTGAGTCTATTTACTCAATAAATGTTGCTCAAGCCACTGCTCTTGCTCCCAAAGCACATGCAAAATGCTCTCTCTTGCACGGTAGCCATGGCCTTCGTACGGTAACATTACCAATCTTGCTTCTTTACCTAAGCCTTTAAGCGCATTATACATACGCTCAGACTGCATTGGATAAGTACCAGAATTTGGGTCGTCTTTACCGTGGATCATTAACATCGGCTCATTAATTTTTTCCGCATGGAAAAACGGTGACATTGCTGAATACACGGCTTGCCCCTGCCAAAAATCACGTTCTTCACCCTGGAAACCAAACGGCGTTAATGTACGATTATATGCGCCACTTCGCGCAATACCGGTTTTAAATAGGTCACTGTGCGCTAACAAATTCGCTACCATAAATGCACCATACGAGTGACCCGCAATGGCTATGCGTGATTCATCAGCTACGCCTTTTTCAACCAGCGCATCAACCGCAGCTTGTGCACTGCTCACTAATTGCGTTCTAAAAGTATCATTAGGCTCACTGCCATCAACACCGACAATCGGCATTTTTGGATCATCAAATACCGCAATGCCTTTAGCTAAATACGGCATCGGTCCCCAATATCCAATATAGGTGAATTCATATGGTGAATCACGTACTTGCGATGCAACTGCTTTATCTTTGTATTCAAGCGGGTAAGCCCACATCAACACAGGTACTTTGCCGCCTTTGTAATCTGCAGGTAAATACAAAGTGCCACTCAATGCCACACCATCATCACGGGTATAGCTAATTTGTTCTTTTTTAATGTTTTTAAAGTCTGGGTAAGGGTGAGCAAATTCGGTAAATTGCGTCAGCGTATTTTGTTTTAAGTCACGAATGTAAAAATTCGGTTGTTCTGTTTTAGATTCACGTAGTGTAATCAGTTTTTCACCTGCATCATCAAGCACCGCACGCACACGTTCATAGTATGGCGCTTCGCTTTGCCAAACACGCTTTGACGATGCTGTTTTAATATCAAACTGATCTAAAAACGGAATATTGCCTTTGTCTGATGCGCCAGTACCAGTTAGCATCATGTATCGCTCGCCAACAACTTTTACCGCGCGCGTACCAAACTCAGTTTGTTCGTAAACAAAGTTGCCTGGGTCGTTATACGCGTCGTTGTACGAGCGTTCATTAAACAGTACGCGCGGACCGTCAGGGTTTTCTGGATTAATAATTTGCGTGCGAATTTTTCTGTCGCTAAAGCGCCAGTCACTCAACATAGCAACATTATCATTCGCCCATTCAATGCCAGCAAAACGGCGCTCAACTTTTGCAAATAGCTTTGGTTCACTGTTAAACGGTGCTTTCCAACTATAAACGAAGTCATGAAACGGCACGTCAGTTTTCATTGAGCCATTATCTTGCGCTTGTGCCCATACTAGCGTTGCAGGTTTATCAGCACGCCATGAAAAACTACGGCGATCTGTTCTTACACTGTCAAAACCTTGCGGAATATTTTCAGCAAGCGTTTGTTTTTCAACACTTGCAACGGGCTTTCCTTTTGAATCAATTACTTGCCAGTTGGTTGCAAAACGTGAATAAGGCACTAAATAAGAAAACGGTGCTTCTATTTGGCCAAGCAAAATGTAGTCACTGTTAGGCGAAGGTACAAAAGAGCGAATAATGCCCGGCTTTGCCAACTTTGTAACATTACCGCTAAGCGACACTTTAGCTAACTGGCCTAAGCCATAAAACGAGAAAAGGGCCTTATCGTGTGGTGTTTGCAGTAAATTTTGATATGTACGTACTGGTGCTTTTTCGCCACTTGTTTGCGATATAACGGGTACAATCGAGGCATTTTCTGCTGACGGTGCTTGGTTATTAGCATTCGCGGCAAGGTTAATTAATAATCCTTCACTATTAGGTAACCAGGTATAGGGGCGTGATGTAATCACCGAATTAAGCGGTGCGTTATCAACAGAGATCAAACGGCGCTCTGAAATATTAAAAAGGTATAACTGTGCCGTATGCGCTTGCTCAATAAAAAATGCAAGATGTTGACTGTCGGGAGACCATGACGGTGATAAAATACGTCCCTCTGGCAAGCCTTTAACCGTAAAGTTTTGACCATTTTCTAAGTGTTTAAACGTAATAGACAGATACTTTGAACGAGGTCGCGCTCGCGAGAAATTTTTAGGGTTTAACTTAATGCCTGCAAGTTTAAGTTCTGGTTTAGCAAGCTCTTGCAATGTTGCAATACGTTGACGCTCCAAAAACGCCATCCATTGATTATCGGGCGATAATCGCGTTGTTGGCGCTAGTTTCGCATCAACTAAATCGGCTAATGCTATACTTGGTGTTTGATAGCTATCTTGCTCATTAGCATGAGCAAACGAACCACAAAACACACCAGCAACAACCAATAATTTAAGTAGTTTCATTACTGTTCCTTGGTAGTGATTTTATTATTCAAGCAAACGAGAAGTGATATAAGCTTAATTTTGCAGCCTACGTTAGCCTTCCCTTCCTTACTTTTTATTTTAATTGATTACCATTCAATCATTTGAATCGTAAAACGACTTCAAGACTATTGATTATAATTAGCTTACTCAAGCAATTGCGTTAAATTTACGATAAAATGCGCCGATTATATTTTTGTTGAGAAACACCGTGAAAGTTCTTGTTATTGGTTATGTGTGGCCGGAGCCTAAATCATCTGCTGCAGGCAGCCATATTTTGTCGATTATGCAAACATTTTTGGGGCAAGGCTGGCAGGTAGAATTTGCCTCGCCTGCGCAAAAAACGCCGCATATGTTTGACCTTAATAACATTCACGTTTCAAGCGCTGAAATTACCCTAAATTGCGACAGTTTTAATGACTATATTGCGGCTTTCGACCCAGATATTGTGATGTTTGACCGCTTTATGATGGAAGAACAATTTGGCTGGCGTGTTGATACATACTGCCCTAACGCATTGAAAATCCTTGATACGGAAGATTTACAGAGCGTTAGAAACGCACGCCATTTAGCACATAAAGCGGGACGCCCATTAACAGCACAAGACTGGTCATCTGATCTTGCAAAGCGTGAAATTGCAGCTATTTTACGCTGTGATTTATCACTTATTATTTCAGACTATGAAATGAACTTGTTGCAAGCACAATACAAGCTTGAGCCAAGTTTATTGCATCACTTGCCCTTTATGTTTGATACCGATAAGTTAACAGAAAACCCAAGCTTTGAAGAGCGCCAGCATTTTGTCACCATAGGTAATTTTCGCCACGCACCAAACTGGGATAGTGTGTTATTTTTGCAGCAGATTTGGCCACAGATCCGTAAACAACTTCCAACCGCGGAACTGCATATTTATGGTTCGTATCCACCACCAAAAGCCACTGCTATTTCTAATGAAAAAACCGGTTTTATTGTAAAAGGCTGGTGCGATGACGCCTATGAAGTAGTAAAAAATGCCAAAGTGATGTTAAGCCCACTGCGTTTTGGTGCTGGTATAAAAGGAAAGTTTTTAGATGCCATGGTGTGTCAAACCCCTTCTATCACAACACCAATTGGCATTGAAGGCATGTTCGACAGTGAAAATTGGCCCGGCCTTGTGAGTGAGCACGCTGAAAATATTGTTACTGATGCTGTAAATTTATATTCGAATAGTGCACTGTGGCAACAAAAGTCATCTTTGTGCCATAACAAGCTGATTGAAAAATTTGCTAAAGCACCGCTAGCTTGCGACTTAATTGAAAAAATCAATTCGCTACGTAATGATTTAGAACAACATCGTTTGAATAATTTTACCGGACAAATGCTTAAACATCATATGCATGCGAGCACAAAATATATGTCGCAATGGATCACTGAAAAAAACAAATCGCGACATAACGACGAATAAAAAACGATATACATAAAAAGAGCATTATTAATAATTTAACATTATTGCTCATTTACAAAGAGTAACAATTCTCATTATATGACAGTTATATTACAATGTAACATATTGTACTTACTTTACTCTAAATCGTTTCAAACCGTATGAATCTTAAGCAAAAACTTTTATTTTCGTTTTTAGCACTGGCCTTAGTGCCAGTGTTTATTATTACTCTTATCGCAATTACAATTTCTAATAATGCACTTAAACAACAAGCATTTAATCAATTAACGTCAATCAAAAATATCAAAGCGACGGAAATACGTAATTACTTTGCCCAAAGCCAAGCCGATTTATCGTTAATTGCATCGTCATGGACCAACATGGATGATGTAACAAACGCAGAATTAGCTGAGAAAAAGCAAGACTACTTTAAGCGCTTTATCGAAACCAATCAGTATTACGATTTATTCTTGATTGATCTAAATGGTGATATTTTTTACAGCGTTGCTAAAGAATCAGACTACCAAACAAATTTGCTTGATGGCCCTTACGCCCAATCTGGCTTAGCAAGCCTGTTTAACAAAACAACGCGAAACCAGAGCTTTAATATTATCGATTTTTCGGCCTACGCACCGAGTAACAATGAGCCCGCTGCTTTTATCGCACAGCCAATTAGACAAAACGGCGAAATAAAAGGTGTGATTGCGTTACAATTATCAATCAACAAAATAAACACGTTAATGCAGCAACGCGAAGGTATGGGTGAAACTGGGGAGTCGTATATTGTTGGGCAAGATCATCGCATGCGCTCTGACTCATTTTTAGACCCGGCTGGTCGCAGCGTTAAAGCGAGTTTCGCTGGTAATATAACCGATAATGGCGTAAGCACCCTTGCTGTAACCAAAGGACTGAGCGGCGTCAGCAATACCGAAATTATTCAAGATTATAATGACAACGCTGTCTTGTCGGCATATATGCCAATCAACTTTGGCGATATAAACTGGGTACTTATATCAGAAATTGACGCCGCCGAGGCCTTTGCAGCAACCGCAACATTGAAATCATCGATTTTAATAATTTCGCTGTTTAGCTTAGTGTGTATTGTTGTTACTGCGCTACTTATTACCCGTTCAATTTTAAAACCAATTGGTGGCGAACCAAAAGATATTCATAAATTGGCGATGAAAATCGCTGATGGTGATTTAACACACCAATTTGGTAATCAGTACACCTTTGGTTTACTCAACTCAATGAAAAAAATGAACCAAAGTTTACATAGCATTATTAGTTCAATTATCTCTTCAAGCCAACAACTAACGGGCATGGCGTCGCAAACAAGCTCAACCAGCATCCAAGCCAAATCAAGCTTAGAGGAGCAACACGTTAGTATTGAACGCGTATCTGCTGCAATGCACGAAATGACCATTACCATTGAAGAAGTGGCAAATAACGCAAAAGATTGCTCTGAACAAACACAGCTGGCCAGCCTTAAAAGCAAAGAAGCGAACCGTGATATTCATGAGGCACTCAGTGCAATCGAACAGTTAGAAACGTCGTTAAACCAAGCTAACAGTGTTATTAATCAAGTCGAACGAAAAAGTATTGGTATTAATTCGGTGCTAGAAGTGATTCAAAGCGTTACTGAGCAAACCAACTTACTTGCGCTAAACGCCGCGATTGAAGCAGCCCGCGCAGGTGAACAAGGCCGCGGCTTTGCCGTGGTGGCAGATGAAGTTAGACAACTTGCCTTCAAAACGCAGCAATCTACGGCCAATATTGAGAAAATAATTCACGAATTACAATCAGATACACAATTTGCGGTTACTGCGATAGAGCAAAGTACCGAGCTTGCTAATACCACATTTGAAAAAGCCAAAAACAGTGAAGCAACCATGCACGATGTTTTAGCTGATATGGATATGATGACGCAAAATACCGAAGCAATTGCAACGGCGGCTGCGCAACAAAGTATTGCTGCTGAAGAAATAACCCAAAGCATTACCGCAATAAACAATGCAGCACTTGAAAACGCCGCAGGCGCAGAACTCATTGCTGACGCCAGTTTACAGCTAAAAGCGCTCACCGATGAATTAAATGTGATCGGGTCTAAATTTAAACTTAGCTAAACTGAATTAATAATTTAAGTGCCCAAGTTTTTGAAAGTGATCCGCTTTTAAGAACCTGGGCACTTTGTCTAATACAATTTGGTTTTATTGGCTTAGAATCAGTGATAAGTAACACTCATCACTTGCTTCTATCTTCTAATTCATCAAATGTTTCAACCGAAATGCGCTCGGCTATAGCTCGCATCTTCTGCATTTGATGGGGGTTACAATTACCCCAAAATTGTTGCCAATGTTGGCGTGAATGCCACTTAGCAACTGTGAGTATTTTTTCAGGATCATCACTTGAACGCAGCATAAAACTACCCAGCGCGCCCTCTACCGTACTATGAATCGTTTCGGTTGTTGTACGCCAAATTGTTTGAAATGCTTGTTGCTGCGCTACTGGCACTTTCCATTCGTATACCACTCTAAACATATTATTCCCTTAAAGTTACACCGATGACGTGTTGCGTCAGATTCTGGTGCAAAACTAGATAGGTGATTTTACAAAGGTGAAGAAGATTTACAACGTTAGCAAAATCACGATTACTAAATTGAGAATCTTACTTAAAAAATCTAACCATAAATACAGCGTTTAGCTAACGATAATTCTGATTCTGAAATCACACTTTGGGCTGTCGGAATATAACGCTTTTTAATTAACTGAATTTCGTTACTTTGATTTAACTCAATCAGCGCATTTTGTAGTTTCTCGACTATTTCAATCGGCATTGCCAAATTAAGCGCTAAATAGTTGCCCAGTAATGCCTCATCGCTTATTACAAATACAGGTTCAACTTCGTGCAATGCGAGTCTATCGCTGTCTATGTGGTATTGAAGTGTATTAGCGGATGCAATAAATAAATCTAACTTGCCTTTTTTAAACGCGTCAACTTCGCCAAATTTTTCTGAGTAAATAACGTAATTAACGTTTTCTTGCATGCCCCAATTTTGCAACACGTGTTCATAAACATCGCCTTTGTTTAAGCCCACTGTGTAATGGTTAAGTTGTTGTTTTGACTCAATGCTAATGTCGCTCCGATGAGCTAACTTGTAAAAACATGCGGGACTTGAAACTAATGGCCCAACCCATTGAAAATGTGCTTCGCGGTCTGGTAATCGGGAAGTCGAAACCAGCCCAGCAAAACGTTTTGATAATGACAATGCCATAGCACGCTGCCAAGGATACATTTTAAACTTGCACTTTATACCTGCGACTTCGCATGTACGGGCAACAATATCATGATTAATGCCTTTGATATTGTCGCCCTCTCGAAAGTTGTAAGGCGGAAAGTGTTCCGTATAAATAGTGACTGTTACATTCTCATACGCCTGCACTAGATTACTAAAACATACCGTTATAATGACAAGTTTGACTATCCAGTTCACGTTTACACCTCAATATCCTTTTCATACCAAACCATACCATTTGCATATTAATACATCGGCAAACAATACTAATAGGCCATACCTAACCAATTAGTTACACACATTACAGCACGTCATTCTATAACAATCAGCCTTGCGCTTTGACCTATGTTACTTTAACGTTAACATAAAATTAATAATTTATTTTATAAATTACCTTTGTTATCAATATGTATAAATTGATGGATGTTTTATTGATCTTGACCCGGATTTATTACAATTGTTGATATTTAACATAAACAAAACTAGACAAACCGTAAATAAAACATAAAATTTGCGAGTCATCACTGTATATGTAGATTTAAAACCTTGAACACAGCTAGTTTTACGCAAAAACGCCGCTTTATTGTAAAGCTTGGTAAAATGCTGCACAAATTCGGTACACCTGCTTACCGACTAGAAGCTCATCTAGAAAATTTAGCAACATTTTTAGGCTTAAAAGCGTCGTTTATAATTACACCAACTGCATTAACATTTGTTATCTGGACAGAGGGCCATGAAGACGAATATACCCATGCGGCGCGTGTTGCCCCAGGTGAATTAGACCTAGGCGCGCTTGCACGCAGTGATGAACTTGTTGATAAACTAACTGACTACACAATTACCTTAGAACAAGCCGACCACGCACTTGATGAAATAGCGAATTTACCTAACCCATACAACCGCTTTGTTACGGGTATTGCATTTGTTATGTCGGGCGGAGCATTTGCCATGCTCATGGGAACAAGTTGGAATGATGTACTTTGGTCAACGTTAATTAGCGGTGTTATTTATTTGTTTGTGCTGTGCTCAGAACGTTCGAAACGTGTTGCCCATATGCTTGAAGCTGTGGTTTCTATTGTTGCCGCCATTTTAGCGTGCGCGATAAGTGTTTACATCGACCCTGGCATCAATATACGCATGGTTATATTATCCGCCATCATTGTATTTATACCGGGCTTAGCATTAACACTTGGCCTGGCTGAGTTATCTGCACGTCACTTAGTTTCTGGTACTGCGCGCGTAATGGATGCCTTAATGCTGCTCTTTAAGCTCTATTTTGGCGCATTTTTAGGTATTGCAGTAGGCTTTTCGCTATTTGGTCAAACCGACTTTGTTGCACCACCACAAATGCCAAAATGGACTGCTTGGCTTGCCATCGCTATTTTATGTATGAGCTTAATCGTTATCTTTCGTACCAAAGCGAAACATGCAGTGTGGTCAATTGTGGCAGGCTTTGTCGCGTACGGTGCAAGTATCGCGGGCGCTCTGTATTTAGATTATGCACTCGGCACATTTGTTGGTGCATTTGCGGTTGGTGTTTACAGTAACTTATTTACACGTGTTGCCAATGCACCCGCATGTATTGTAGCAATGCAAGGTTTGATCGTATTGGTTCCCGGAAGTAAAACCTACATTGGATTAAACTCGTTAATCTCGGGGCAAGAATTTATTGCAAGCACAGGTATTGGCCAACAAACGTTTCTTATTTTTATGTCTCTTGTTGCCGGACTCATATTTGCAAACGTGGCATTGCCTCCAAAGAAAAGCCTTTAATATATATGAGTCGCCAACCTTAGGCGACTCACTTTTTCCACCAGCATTATTGGTTAACCATGGTACGGATCACTCAAGCTTTATATAGCGTTATCCAATATCATGTGATCAAACGACTCATTGCTCGAACGATCTGAGCCCGCTTTTTACTCCGACTTCATTTGACAAAAAATACCAACACCATAAGAAAATCCAATTAATTAGAGAGCCTTGCTCTTAGCCGTATCACTTCTTTTAAATATAAGCTTCTTTCAAATCAAAACGTGTTGTACCATGCTGTTTATTTGTTTTTTGAATCGTGTTATCACTTTGGTTATGTAAAACAACTAACGCGCAACCGCTCGCTCAGCATTCTATATATGCTCTCTGTCTCAGCCTTTTTTAAATACCTTCATCTGCGGCAAAAATTAACCACAAGAATCAATACCTTGTCATTTTATAGTCCTTTGGCTCCGTACACACACAAAAATGGTGCTAGTGCTTTCGAATGATTAATTTTTACTGCTCTAAATGGGACATTTTTACGGTAGTAAAATATCAAGCGCTTATTACCATCCACTTAGTAAAAGCGATTAATGAACAACACAACTAACTTGTTACTTACAACGTTTATTTTTTGAAACGGCCAACCAAGCGGCATGCTAAACAATAGGATTTTAATAGCCGCAACTGAAAATTTAACGATTAAATAACACATAAAACCTTGTTTCATCCGATTTCAATATCGAATAAGTATATGAACCAATTAATCTTCTACAAATTTCGTTAAATAAACTTAATTTATTAAAAACAACTTAACCTACAACACATTGTTATTAAAAACTATTTTAAATTTAATTTTATAATTCATAACTATTCACAATCAATCAATACGATTCATAACTAATCATGTAGCTATTACCCCAGCTTAAAACACATTCCGCATTGGGCAATTGTTAACGGTGTGTGATTTAAGCAAACAGTTACCGTTAAAACATAACAACTGATGGTTTTTACATCGCAAGGGGAAACAATGGCTATATCTACTAAGAATAAATTAAGCCTAGCTATTAGTCAGGCATTATTGGCTGCGAGCTTAAGCACAACATATGTACACGCTGCAGAAGAAAACACTGCTGAACAAAGCGACGTTG
The DNA here is from genome assembly GCF_000238255.3 of Pseudoalteromonas spongiae UST010723-006. Taxonomy (NCBI): domain Bacteria; kingdom Pseudomonadati; phylum Pseudomonadota; class Gammaproteobacteria; order Alteromonadales; family Pseudoalteromonadaceae; genus Pseudoalteromonas; species Pseudoalteromonas spongiae. Next base: position 634,205 of record NZ_CP011040.1, on the reverse strand, counting down.
AGGTAATTCAGGTCCGCGGGATCCGTGGCAGCTTAGTGAAATCACTTAATACTAAACGTTTTTCTGGTTCGGTTGTTGATGCCGTAACCGCTGAAGACATTGGCAAATTTCCAGACCAAAACGTAGCAGAATCGCTTCAACGTATTACCGGCGTATCGATTTCACGTAATTTTGGTGAAGGTGAGCGAGTTAGTATTCGTGGTACGTCTGAAAGCCAAAACAGAACATTATTAAATGGCCAAGCTGTAGGCTCAGTCGATTGGTGGACAAACTCCCCTGCTAGTCGTGGTTTTAATTACACTATGCTTCCTTCAGAAATTGTATCTGGACTTGAAGTGTATAAGTCACCAGAAGCCGATATTGATGAGGGCTCTATTGGTGGTACAGTGATCGTTCGTACCCGTAAACCACTAGAATTAGAAGCCAATAAAATCGCTGGTAGCTTAATGGCGCAACACAGTGAAGTGTCAGGTGAAACTGACCCACAACTAAGTGGCTTATATTCATGGAAAAATGAAGACGAAACCTTTGGTGCACTAATCTCAGTGGTACGTCAGCAACGCAATTTACGCCGAGATGGTATTGAATCATGGAGCTGGACGCATCGCGATATTGAAATGGAAGATGGTACAGTTCATAAGAATGTTTATAGTTCTGGTGGCGGTGGGTCAGCCATGTTTTCGCAAGAGCGTGTCCGCACTGGTTTCAATGCATCAATACAATACCGTCCAAGTGATGCCTTAGACATTACCTTTAATGCCCTTGATTCAACATTAGAAGCTAACAATGAAAACCAAAACTTCTTGTGGTTACCTGGCTACGGCGGTTCAAAATATCAAGACGTGACTATTATTGATCATGACAAAGTTGGCAAAATGCTTATTGCAGGCACACTCGGTTTATCGCCAGATGACAATAATATTCTTGATGAGACCAAAGTACGTAACTCAGAACTTAGCACTGAGTCATACGATTTAAAAGCAGATTATCAAGGTGATATTTGGCAAACCTCAGTTCACTTAGGTTATACCAAAGGCTCAGGTGGTTCACACGCTGACCGCAGTGTTGGTTGGGGTGGTAACTACGTGCATTCATATGATGCGTCAAGCGTTGAAGATATGAAAACTAGCTATAGCGCTGATCCCGCTGATGGCACTAAATGGTCACTTGATTTCTTACGTTACGATCAAAATAACGCCAAAGACGACGAACATTATGTACAAGTAGACTTTAACCGCCCAGTTGATGTTGCAGTATTTAGTAGTATTAAATTTGGTGCTAAATATCGCGACCACAGTCGCTATAATGAGAAACGTCAAACTGCAACACGTACCGATTTAGGCTGGTCATTAGCCGATTATTCACTCCAAATGCCGTCGGATTATCTATCGGGTTTAGGATCAAATGGTACACTTAAAAACTACGCCATTACTGATTCAAACAAAGTACGTCGTGAAGGTGATGCCCTTGGTTGGCAATACAACTTATTAAAAGCAAGTACCTTTGAAGTAGAAGAGCAAATCCTGGCTGGTTACATTAAGGCAGATATTGATGCAGATAGTTTGCGCGGTAACTTAGGCGTGCGTTTGGTACAAACAAACCAAGATACAGGCGCTTACGTTGGTGAAAATTGGCAAACGCAATCAAAAGACTATTTTGATGTACTACCAAGCCTTAACTTAGCGATTGACTTAGATGATGACCTTATTATGCGACTTGCAGCTGCACGCGTAATGTCTCGCCCAGATTATAACTCAATGACACCATCGACTTCGTACAATCTAGAAACTAAAACCGGTACAGGTGGTAACCCAGATATCGACCCGTATCGTGCAAATCAGTTTGATGTAAGTATTGAATGGTACTTTGATGAAGCAAGTTTGTTCTCAGCGGCCCTATTCCACAAAGATATTCAATCTTTCTTAGACTCACAGCTAACGCTTGAAACTCACGAAGGTGTTGGTATATTGGTAAATCGCCCGGTAAATGGTCGTAGCGGTACAATTCAAGGTTTAGAGCTTGCAGTGCAGCACGATATTTATCAAGGCCTAGGTGTAATGGCTAACTACACCTATGTTGATGGTGAAGCGAAAGGTCCAAATGGTGAAGATATCACTATTCCTGGTAACTCTGAGCACACGATTAACCTAAGTGCATACTATGAAAATGAGTACCTAAACGGTCGTATTTCATACAACTACCGCACAGGCTATGATACAGGTCTTGGTTGGCCGGGTTATGTAGACGATTACGGACAAATTGATGCCAATCTTAACTACAACGTAACCGAGAACATTACATTAGTATTTGAAGCCATTAACTTAACCGACGAGCATACCTTTAGCTACCAAGAAAAAGGCGTAGAACAAGCACTAACCGGTGTTTATGCCGATGGCCGTCGCTATGTTGCAGGTGTTCGATTTAATTTTTAATTCTGAAAAAGAGTTTCACTGCGCTTAATTGCGCAGAGCTAACACAGGACTGCCCCCTATTAGAAAACTCTTACACTTCAGAACCCCCCAAAACAGCGAATGTAATGTTCGCTGTTTTTTTTGCTTTCAATTATTGCGCTACAAGCCATTAAAATTTCTTAAAAAAGTCGAAATATCAATTCAATTCCGCAGTAAGTTTGCGTATTCTTAACCCACTTTTTCGTTTTTTCGTTGCAAAACGTTTAAACCCCTTAGTCGATATTTGGTTTTGTCATTGCGTTATCTAATTACGACATTGTTGTTACTGTGTTTTTCGCTTATGCATTTCGGCTTGAAAGCCGACTTATTGAGCGCGTCAGTTAACTATACCAACGGCGAATATCAAAAAGCCTTAGATGAATTTTCACAGCTTGCAAAACTTGGTAATAGCGATGCAATGTTTAATATTGCCGTTATGCATTTACACGGCCGTGGCTTAAAAAAAGATATTAACAAAGCATATGCATGGTTTTCACTTGCCGGCGAATTCGGAATAACCGATGCTAAAAACACCGCAGAGTACATCGCCACGCAAACACAAAACAGTGACGCTTTACACCAAGCAAAGCAACAACTCGACTCTGAACTTAGCTATCAACGCTATGTGAACACATTAGCACCCCAATTTAACGAAACATTTAACACTTTAATTCAACCAATAAAGTCATTTAATGTTGATCCTGTGTATCCAGAACACGCGGTCGACCGCGGTATTGAAGGATGGGTATGGGTTGAATACGATATTGACGGTGCAGGATCCGTGGTCAACGCGCAAATCATTGATAGCTACCCGCAAAAAACATTTGATAACGCCATGCTAATGGCGTTAAAACGCTGGCGCTTTAAGCAAAGCGAGCAACTTCCCATCAAACGTCGTAGTTTGCTTTATCACTTCACCACATTTAAAGGTAAACGTTATCAGCAAGGGTTTTCGCGCCAGCAACGTGAATATCAAAAACACATTGCTGAAGTCATTGAACAGGCGGAGAATGGCAATGCTTTGTGGCAATACCGCATTGCACAATGGCTTACTACCGATAAACACAACGCCTCTAAATTGCTTAAATACCATTGGCCAAAAGAAAGCGAAGCGCAAAATCTTATGCTAAATGCTGCAAAAAATGGTTATCCCTTCGCGCAATATCGTATTGCAACACAGTTACTTGCCGGCGATAAAACCGCCCAAGACCGTAAAAAAGGACTTAACTGGCTGTTACTGAGCGCTCAAAATGGTTTTGCATCGGCGCAGTACCGTTTAGGCATCGAGTTATTAGTTAAAAAATCAGTTCATTACGATATGGAAAAAGCGCGCTTATGGTTAACCCAAGCAAGTGATAAAGGCCATCTGCTTGCAAAAGCCGCGCTCACCCGACTGGCTCTTAGCCAAGCTAATATTTCAGTAAGCGAATACAAAACACTGCATCAGCAAATCGATTCTGTGCTACAACAAAACGCGAATAACGCCGAAGCCTGGTACTTAAAGGCTAAACTTTCTTATCAACAAAATGACATTTCAAGTGCAAAAAAACAGCTAGACAGAGCAATTGATAACGCCAATGCGCAAAAAATTGATCTCAGTGAAATGAAAGCACTGAAACGAAAGCTTACTGCTAAACCTTAAGCTAAGATTTAACCTTACTACCACATCGCTTAATTATCAGTGGTTTTACTGATTAAAACCAAATCTGATTGGAGATTATCAACGAGATTCACAAGTACTATCTCACCATCGTGAGAACTGGTAATAGTCAGCGTATGATCTGGCGCATTACTAAATTGACTTAAATCTGCAACTTCACGATATTCTTGGCTTTCAAATTGATAATCAAACAATAATAAGGTTTCACCTTTTTTAACCATAAAATAAATACCGTCTCGATAGACGGATGGTGTGAATAATTGGCTTGAAGGTAAAATATTATCAATTAGCAAGGGGTCAAAAACACGTTCAGCTAAATACTTAGCCACATGATTAGCATAATTTCGAAAGCCCGTTGTCATAAGCGTTCGGTATTCTTTATTAGCAAGCATAAAATCTAATGCTAACGTTTGCGCGTTCGGCTGCGCTAATCCGGTAGACAAGTCAAAATACCAATTATTGCTGCTATTGCCATCATTTTTCGCATAGAACACACCATCGCCTTCTTTTTGCCAATACACATTGTCAAACTGCCCTTGTGCCATGGTAATACTATTTTTAGTTGTTAAATCAATCAGCGAAAGATGGGAATCTAAATAGCCTAAAAGTAAAAAATTACCGTTTGGTGAAAACGACATCAGTTCTGGCACGTTAGAATTTGAAAGCGACGTAATAAACTGCACACTGTCACTATTAACATGGCTAAGCCAAACGTCAGCCTTATTTAAGCGTTTATTTAAGGTTAAAAATGCGTACTTGTTACCTGTGTACGATACAACCGGCGCACGTACCGCATTCATTGACGAACCAAGTTGTTCAACACGATTGGATGAAATCGAAAATAGCCCCGTATTTGACTGGCTTTTACTTAATAGAATATCACCATTTTTTCTATTAATGCTGATTTCATCAATATCGCCACCCTCAATATTCATAGCGCCAATACGCTTATTGTGTTTATAAAAAGCCAACTTGTTGGATACAAGCCACAGCGTGTTATTGTCGGCCGCGAGCTTTTTAATACCGCGCTCTTCATGAGACAGCGTTGTCAAAAGTTTGCCATGAAAATCGCGTTTTTCCACGGTATTTGTCGCCGTATTAAGTGTGAATAATTGATTATCAGTCACACTTAATTCATCAACATTCTCAACAATCACGTTTGGACTATCAACCGCTCGAGGAAACGGTTCAAAGTTTAATGAATAACGCACCACACTGTGATTAAAGTGAGCTATCAGTAGGTTATCTTGCGGCCAACTCAATGCCATCTTATGCAAACCAGACGGGCAATCTGCTAATTTACTATCGAGTGATAAACGCCATGTTTCTATCGCACTAGCCGTTGATATCACCCGAATATTGCATTGCAACGCGTCGTTGCGAATATACGCCAACCATTTTTGATCAGGGGAAAATACACCGCGTTGCTCAGAGTAATTGGCATTTTTAATAACATGGGAAATGTGTTGCTGTAGGTCCATCACCGCTAAGTCGGTATTGCTTTTGCCAATTGCGCGATAGTTAAACACCATAAATCGCCCATCATTTGAAAAAGACGCGCCCTGCTCCACACCACCTCGCTGAGTAATGCGTCGCTCGGTATAATCATCGCCAAGCGCATAAGGCTTACTCAGATGCGAAAGCAGTAAGCTAAATAATCCACCTAACATTAAACATATTGCCCCCACAATCGCGACATTTTGCTGCTTAAACGATAACGCTTTTTGTTCAACCTGTGTTGCAGTAGCAATTAACTGATAGCCTACTCGCGGTACGGTACGAATAATACCTTGTTCGTTACGATCATCACCGATCGTTTTGCGCAACTGTGTTACCAACTTACTAAGCGAGTTATCGCTAACAATCACATTTGGCCAAATTTTATCGAGTAAGTCATCTCGCGATATTGCCTGCCCTTGTTGTTCAATCAGTAGCGCCAACAATATCAGCTGCTTGCTTTCAACCTTATGCCATGTACCCGCTCGTTTAATTCGCATTGCGCTGAAATCAACTAAAATTTTGTCTATTTGAATTAATGAGTTAGGTAACGAAGTGAGTGACAAAATTAGTCTAGCCTTATAGCACGTATAACAGTATTATGGTGATTGCATTTTAAGCGTTAACAATCGCTCAGTAAATACACGCAGTTCATATAATTCAGTCGTTTAAAGTGCAAAGGGGAGCATATGCAAACACACAATAATAAACAGGCACAACACCTTCGCTTTAAATTACGCGCAATGTCTTTGGCGTCGATAACTGCGTTTCTCTCTAACGGCGCGTTTGCAAATACTCCCGACATCGATCTCGACACCATTGAAATACGTGGCATTCACAAGAGCTTATTGCAATCACTTGCCGATAAAAAACAACACTCGGCAATTAGCGATGTTCTGAGTGCCCAAGAAATCGGGAAATTTCCCGACAAAAACGTTGCTGAAGCGCTTCAGCGTGTTACCGGTATTTCGCTTACGCGTGTGATGGGCGAAGGCGAGCGTATTGGTGTGCGCGGCACGACACCAGGGCAAAATAGAACGTTTTTAAACGGTCAAAATATCGCTTCAGCGGATTGGTGGATTTCATCGCAGCCAAATCGTGGCTTTAACTACACCATGTTACCCGCTGAACTTGTTAGCAAATTAGAGGTGTTTAAAACGCCACAAGCGAACCAAGATGAAGGTTCTCTTGGCGGAGCGATTAATATAAAAACCCATAGGCCACTAACGACCGACACCCAATTTATTGTCACGCTGCAAAGCCAATATAGCGACTTATCAAACGAGCTCGACCCGCAACTTGCTGCCTTTTATAACTATGTAAACAGTAATCGAGATTTTGGTATGTTGTTTACGTTAAACCGCCAGCAGCGCACCTTGCGCCGAGATGGTTTGGAGTCTTGGGGTTGGCATCAAGCACACTTTAAAAAACGCGATGATGGCAAATTAACATACAGCGACCATGACAGCGCTGACATAAAAAACATTTGGACCCCAAGTGGTGGCGGCTCTGCGGTGTTTCAACAAGAACGCTTGCGTACCAGCGCAACCATGGCGATTGATTATCAGCCAAGTGCCACGTGGCAATTTGAATTTGATGCCTTGTATTCACAGTTAGAAGCAGACAACACGAATCAAAATTTTTTGTGGCAACCGTCAAACGTATTCTCGCGCGGTGGCGTAATTAACGACTATCAAATCATCAATAATACCCTAGCGTACGCCGATTACTCGAAGGTAGACCCCGCAAATACCGAGCCCTTTAGTACCTCAATGGAAGCAATTTGGCGTCAATCAACCATTAAGACTAACAGTATTAACGTTAAAGCCATGCAATCTGTTAACTTATGGCAAAATGAATACCAGCTCGGTTTTACCCGCGGTAGCGGCGGTACGTACGACGACAATACATCGCAGTGGTCAGCAAATTCGGGATTTAGCGTCGATACCCGAAACAAACGCGACATTAAAACCCACTATGAACTCAATCCAAATCAAGCTGAAAACTGGTGGATAAGCGAAGTTAGAAACGACTCTCAGCACTCCGTTGATCAAGAGTGGTATTTACAAGCTGACTTTTCAAAGGCGCTTATTCATAATCTTATAGACAGTGTTGATTTTGGCATTAAATATCGCAATCACCAACGTGATTTTGAACGCTTACGTTCAAATAATGGCAGTTACAGCAATATTAAAGATACGCTCGATTGGACGCTCGCAAATTTTAGTGCGCCCTTTCCGAAAGACTATTTACACGGCATTGGTTCTGACGAAACACTTAAGCACTATGCATTTGCCGATACTCAATCTCTTGCAAACGCCTACCGCGATTACCCGTTTGAACAGCAAGTGGAGCAAGCCAGTCGCTTTGATATTCAAGAACAAACCAGTGCTTTATACACCAAGCTAAATTTACTTACTGATTTATTCCGCGCTAATGTGGGTGTGCGCATTGTTAATACCATTCAAGATGCGGGCGCCTATCAGCAAATCGCATCGCCCAGTAGTGCGCAAACTAACTTTGTGTGGCAAGCGCAAAGCAAACATTACACGGATATTCTGCCAAGCTTAAATTTAAATTTTGACTTAAAACGCGACCTGGCATTTCGCTTTGCTGCTGCAAAAGTTATGGCACGCGCCGAATACAATCATTTAATGCCATCAACCAATTACAACGTTACACAAGCGCAAGGACAAGGCGGCAACCCCGACCTCGACCCATATCGCGCGACTCAATATGATATGTCTCTCGAGTGGTATTTCTCAGACATTGGTTTGCTATCGGTTGCAGCGTTTGCCAAAGACGTTAAATCATTTATCGAGTTTAAACGTCAATTAGAAGTACACGAAGACATACTAATGACCATTGACCGACCGATTAACGGCGCAGGCGGTAATGTTTGGGGTATCGAATTGAGCTATCAACATGAGTTTTTACAAGGCCTTGGCATTATAACAAACTACACCTTTGTTGATGGTAAACGCGATGGTAACACCACGCAGCAAGCATTTATTCCGGGCACCTCAGAGCATACCTTTAACTTAACCGGTTATTTTGAGAATGAATGGCTGAGTGCCCGTATTTCCCACAACTATCGCACAGAATTCGCCACCGGCGTTGGCCTTGAAATGCAAGACGACTTTTCGCAAATTGACGCCACATTTAGCTATCATATTAATCCGAATTTATCGCTTAATCTTGAAGGGCTAAACCTCGGTGACGAAATTAGCTACCTCTACGAAGGCAGTCATTACTCACCAAAAGCGGTTTATCGTAACGGCAGGCGCTTTTATGTAGGGGTACGTTTTACTTACTAAAACTGTGAGAATATGTTACTCAAGTGACTTATTGTAACCCATTGTAATAGTAGGTAAAAATGGTTATAGCATTGATTTTCCCATGACATAATCAGGGTAGATAACAACCCAACTCATGGAAAAACAATAATGATAAATGTTAAAAATACAACGCTGTTTCTCGCCATTTCTATGCTTGCAGCCTGCGGTAGCAGTGACGATTCATCCGGCACAGGTTTCGTACAAATGTATAATGCCAGTGCCAATAGCCCAACGGTTTATCTCGAAATCGACAATACCGTACGCACCGGTGCGACGTTTGGTGAAGTAACCACCCGCCATAACTATAACCATGACGACTATGCGTTAAACTACGTTTATTTAAACGATAACGATGACTATATTCCGCTGCTGAGTGACGACGACACACTTGCCATTAAAAGCGATGTAAAGCTTTTAAAAGTCTTATCGGGCGACTACAGCGAGCCACGCATTGACGAATTTGCAATTAGCGAATTTGACGGCGAAGACAAAATTCAAATCAGCGCCATTAATACCATTTCAGATCAGCAAGAATACGATATTTACCTTGCTAAAGACGATTACGCTTTTGTGGATGCCGAGCTATTAACTTCAACCCAATATTTAGCGCTACCTGAACTACAAGAAAAAAGCGAAGATCATTACACCTTTTACATCACCCTCGCTGGCAGCGATGAGGTTATTTTTCAATCGAGTATGGTGGAGCTTGATGATGAACAAAGCTATATTGCCATGTTGCGCCCGAGTTTTTCATCGCAACCAGGTGGCATTACAGTTGATTTAGTTTCTGATGGTTCAAGCGTTACCTCGCTGACCCATGTTGATGCTATGTCGCAAATGCGTTTTTACAACGCGATTGATGAGTACGCAGCCGTTACCTTTAATGCGCTTAGCACCAAAGACGATATTACAACACCAGCAACCCCATCCGACACAGTAACCGATTATTTTCCAGCGAACGCAGGTACCTTTACCCTGTCGATGTTAGATAGCTCAAATAACCCTATCGTGAATAATTTTGTTGAGGCAGTTAACAAAAACACCTCTCTTATCAGTATTTTCTATCAACATACTGACGATTATCCTGCAATGATATCAATTACTGAGGATTTAACGCCAAACGCGGTATCGCATAATGTGCAAGTTGTTAACCTGATTGATCACTCTCCATATGATACAAATATCGCCAAAGTCGATATCTATTTTACTGAGGGTAATGAAACCATTGACGACACCACAAGCTACATCAAAAACATTGACGCATTCGCGACAAAATCGCTGGCGTTAGATTCGCAAAGTTACGATGTATCCGTCACTTATGAAGTAAACAACCAAACTATCAGCGTTTTACAAATGGCAGATATCGACTTTTCACAAACCGGTAATTACATTTTGATTTTGGAAGAAGATTCGAACGCCACAAGCGGCTATAAAATTACTCAGCTAAAAACCCTTGCCGAGTAAGCTCAGCTTATAAACGTTAATCAATCGCGGCGCAATCGTATGAAACACTATGCGCCGCGTTTGATATTAAGTATTCGCTAATTAAGTTTGATTTGAAACGCCAAAATTGCCTAAAAGGGATAATTAAAACCTGACAGGCAGATACGTGCCAAATTCGGTCGTTCGTAACGCTTGCCTAACCGGCGCAAAATAGCAGACTAAACTAAGCGAAGAATGAGCGCAAGCCTGCTGTTTTACGTCCATTGTTTAATTAACTTGTTATATGTCTATTGCTGAACACTCTCAAAATTAGATATTTCAAACAGCTTATTACCAAGTGTTACCAAATCAGTTAAGTTCCTGCGTTCTGTATTTGAATAAGGCGACCAAAGGCAAGTTTCAGAATAAGTACTTCCATTCTTGGGCTTAAAGCACCAAGTTGAGCCATCCATACCGCGAGAATCATCAGTTTTTATGGTAGCTTGGACCGCTCTATAAAGATCTTTAATAATTAAAGCTGTATTTGAGTCCAGCTCTGCTTTAGAGTCATGTTTCACAGTCGTTCTTAAAGGTCGCTTTACTGAAATAACCTCTGAATACTCAGAAATCAAATAGCTTTTTTTATCGTAACAAAATTTAAAGTTATAATTTCCATTGAATGATGTAACAACGCTTAATTCAAACAATTTGCCATTAAAAGCTCCATTTACAGAGCAGTTCGGTGGGGTAGCCGAAATAGCATTGAAGCTAAAGAAAATTAAAAATGTTAAAAGTATTCTCATATTTCACAGGGCATATAACGCCCGCATAAAATGCGGATAATGCTTGGCTAAAATTAGCGAAGAATGAGCGTCAACCAAGCGTTTGACGTCATTTTTGATGCGTTTGTTATGTTTATTTAGACTCTAAGCTTTAATTCATGATCTCGCCAAGTGTAAAACTTTCGCATTGGTTACCATTTAACTGAATAGTCAAATACAGTCCTGGTCTATTTTTCTTTGGAATAGGCACAAATAGATTTATTTCATTTTTATCAGCGCTAGAGTATTTAGCAGTGTTAACACCTTTATTGCTTGCGCTTAAAAACTCATTTAATAATTGTGCATCATCTGATGTGTATTGGCATTTACTTTGTTCAGGTGAATAGTTTCGAACACTCTTTATGATGTATTGAAGATAAAAGAAATCAACATCCAGTTCTGATTCACTGGCATGAGCGTTTAGAGAAAACAAAAGCAGTACTGAAATATAAAACTTTATCACCGATATTCCCTAGAAACATAACGAATGATATGGACTCCCCAACCACTTAGCCACAATGTGCCATAGTGGTAGTTGAACCAAAACGAGGAGAGTCCATATGTCTTTAATTAAAGTTGTTGGCATCGATTTAGCCAAATATGTTTTTAGTATCCATGGGGTTGATGAGCATAGCAAGTGCAAATTGTGTAAAACTATTAAACGAAACAACCTCTTAGCTGAAATTACTAAATTGCCACCTTGCTTAATTGGGATGGAAGCATGCTCAAGTGCTCATTATTGGGCAAGAGCGTTTACTAAACTCGGTCAGACCGAGAGCAATAAAACCTGTTTAGCCGGGAAGTAGCAAATACTGTCTAACGAATGAGGTCATTGCTCAAGCGCAAATCATCAGGGCGATAGCGTAGCAAAGCTAATAAACGCCGAATATAGAGCTGCTGTAAGATCTTCTTGTTGTCGAAGACGCCTATTGCTTGACAGAGAGGAGTCCATGTAGCCTGGTTATGGGGCGAGTTTAGGCTTGCTAAATGGTGAGGGACGAACCAGAGCAAGCCGTAACGAGTCCCTTTCATAAACCGCTTGTTATGTGCCCTAATACACCGTCTTAATGTGGTTATAAAAAATAACTTCGCACGGTAACGAGTCACATATAAATTTCGCATTTACTGTATCATACCCTGATTGATTCCTGTGCTCCTTAAACCGAACTTCAAAATAGCCATTATCATTAGCAATTTTATATATGGCGTCGCCTAGGTTTTTAGGCAATATTTTCGATATATGCCCCGATTCGATTATTGGAGCTCCATCATCAAATTTTGACTTTATCAATTCAATCGTTTGGATTGAAACATCACCCTTGATCTCTATCGACTCAGAGCCAATAGAGCTGACGGAAAATAAAAACACTAAACAATGTAAAAAATATTTCATGGGCACATAACATGTTTATAACGAGCTAATCGCGCGTTTTCTGAATGGCTCATTTGTAACAAACTTCATAACTATTTGCTAGTGCAATCAAAATGCAGCTGTGATGGCTTTTATCTCAGGACAAAAACGTGCAATTGGGGTGTTTTCCTGACTATGCAAGCAATATACTTTGACGAAATAGAAAATTAATTGTGATTTGCCGCTATTTACTCACTACAGCCCTCTAGCTAACACATACCCCCTAAAACCAATAGCAATATAAGAGTATCCCGAGCTTTACGTTAAAACTTGCTGTAAAACGTGATCAAAGCGAGTGCTTGACCAAAACTCTGGCACAGGGTAATCAGGGTGTGCTTCTTTCATCGCTGCGGTTGTTATATCTGGGATATCCTTAGCATCAAGCTCATCTACTTTGGTTGAAAGATTCGCCAATTCTTTTAATTCACGTATTTTTTCAATTACCAGCGCCGCTTTTTGTGATCGGTCGTCAATTTTGTTATCACCTAGCTCACAATAATCAGCAATAAGTGCTAATTTATCATGTATTGTCTCGCCATACTCCGTTAACACCACATCCAGCAATACAGCATTAGCAAGGCCATGGGCGACATGATATTTCGCACCAAGTTGATGGGCAATGGCATGCACATACCCTACCGATGTACGAGTAAACGCTTCACCCGCATAAAAGGATGCGTTTAGCAGGTTTTTTCGTACCTTAATGTTACTTGGTTCTTGAATTACTAATGGAAAATTATCAAAAATGAGTTTGCATGCGCTTAACGCTTTTTGATTAGTAAATTGCGTGCCGTTAATACCAATAAATGCTTCCAATGCGTGCGTTAACGCATCCATAGCAGTTGTGGCGGTAATAAATGGCGGTAAGCCTTGGCTTAATTCTGGCATTAATAACGCGTATTTTGGCGCTAAACAGTAATCTGCAATTGCGAATTTATCCTGCTGCTTGCGGTTTGAAACCACCGCTGCAACCGTTGTTTCTGAGCCTGTACCAGCGGTAGTTGGCACTGCCGTTAGCGGCGGTAAACGGCGCATCACCTTAAACAAGCCGCGTAATTGCGTTAATGCTTTATGTGGTTTTGCAGCGCGCACCCCTATTAGTTTTGCGCCATCAATCACCGAGCCACCGCCAATTGCAACAATGCCTTGGCACTTATCGTGTGTATAAAGCATAAAACCCGATTCAATTTCGTTAATGTCGGGATCAGGTAAAATACCTGAATAAATAGACGTGCTAATGCCAGCACTTTCAAGGGCATTAATTACAGGAGCTGCTATGCCGAGTGAAAGCAAGGTTTTGTCGGTAACCACCAGTAAACGCTCAATGTTTTGTTGCTTTAGCTCGGCAAGCCAGATATCGATTTGCGTGCTTTTAAAGCACTTAGGTCGTGGGATAGGATAAACAAACAATGCAAGGCGTAACGCCATGTGATAGCAACGATACAGCAGCCGTTTAGTCAGTCCAATTGATTGCGCCATGGTTGTACTCTTTTATTGTTATTAGAGCAAATATCCTAGCACAATTTCTTGCCTTACAATCAAGGATATAAGAAAATCAAAGAGTAACAAGACAAAGTAAGCACCTGAATGGAAATACAACTCGCGTGTCATCACTGCGATCAAATAGTCAGTATCCCAACGCTCAGCCATGGGGAGCATGCCTATTGCCCAAATTGTCATACCTTATTAAGCCGCACAATTAACGCGCGCGCTCAAAAAGTGGTTGCGCTTAGTATCGCGTCACTTATCTTACTATTTAGCGCCTTACTCTACCCGTTTATCTCGTTTAGCAATCAAGGGTTAAGCCAAACCATCAATTTGCTCGACGCGGCAAAAATATTGTTTTATCAAGATAACTTTTTCGTCGCTGCACTGATTGATATCACCATTATTGGTTTGCCTTTTGTGTTATTAACTCTGTTTATTCCGCTTCATATGGGGGCTTTGTATGTGTTACCTAAGCCGCTTTCGCGATTTTGCTTAAAAACGATTTACTACTTAAAACCTTGGGTTATGTCGGAAATATTCCTAATTGGCGTGCTGATCAGCATGATTAAAATTATGGCAATGGCTGAAATTACCTTTGGTTTAAGTTTTTGGGCTTTTTCCGCTTTTGTACTGTGTTATTCGCTCACGCTATATTATTACGACAGCCATAGTTTGTGGTTACAACTCGCCGACCAAAACAAAATAGCAATTGATGAAAGCTTAGGCTCGCGCGCTAAAAATCAAAATTTGCGAGCGTGTCATGTTTGTCAGTTATTAACTTACGACGATACGTGTTCGCGCTGTAATAGCAAAACGTCGGTACGCAATACACAACATATTCAATGGGTTTTAGCATTTACCATCACGTCGCTAATTTGTTATATACCAGCGAATTTTTTCCCAATAATGCACACTTGGATTTTCTCAATTGACGAACCGTCCACTATTCTTAATGGTGTTTTTACACTGTGGCAGATTGGCTCGTACCCAATCGCTATCATTATTTTTATAGCCAGTATTTGTATTCCTATCGGCAAATTGTTTGTATTATTTTGGCTGTGTTATTTAGTTACAAAAAAACAACACATTAGTAGAAAACAAGCAGCACGTGCTTATGTTTTAATAGAGCTTGTTGGTAAATGGTCAATGATCGATGTGTTTGTTGTAGTTATTTTAGTTTCATTAGTACAATTAGGCGTTTTAATGTCGATAACAATTGGTGTTGGTGCAATCTTTTTTGCAATTATGGTGATCACCTCGATGATTGCTGCGCAACTATTCGACCCACGTTTAATCTGGGATAAAAAGAGGTTTTCTGAATGAGCCCTACTGCCGCTATTAGTAAAAAGCGAACGCTCTCACCTATCTGGATCATTCCACTTATTGCTGTGTTTGTTGCAAGTTGGATGTTTTATCAATACCAACAAAGCCAAGGCACGACTATTTACATTACCATGCCAAACGCAGAAGGCGTGATCCCCGGCAAAACAGAAATTAAAGTACGCAGCGTAAAAATGGGTGTCATTGCCCAAGTGCGCCTTGCTGAAGATCAAACCACAGTTGTTGCGCGCGCGGTAATTGATAAAGATTACGAGCATTTACTTAATCAAGACGCAAAAATATGGATTGTTAAAACGCGCATCGACGAAACCGGTATTTCTGGGTTAAACACCTTGTTATCGGGTGTTTATTTTGAATTTTTACCGGGTGAAAGTGATGCCAGAACCCGCCAATTTACACTACTTGATACGCCGCCCCAAATTCCCGATAACATAAAAGGTCAGCGCTATTTGCTTACCAGTAAAAATACCAATGTAATTGATGTTGGTACCACAATTTATTATAACGGCTACAGTGTTGGACAAGTTGAAACGGCTAAGTTTGATTGGCAACAGCAGATTATGCGCTATGGCATTTTTATTCGCTCACCTTATGAAAATCTGGTCACAGAAAATGTGGTGTTTTGGGTAAACTCAGCGATTGAAGTTGACCTATCGGCTGACGGGATTAATTTTAAAACCAGTTCACTGGCAAAAATGCTGAAAGGCGGTATTTCGTTTGCCATTCCTGAGGGCGAAAAACCCGATGCTTTAGCCAAGCAAAATCAAACATTCAGATTAAACAGCGATTACCAAAAAGCGCTAGAACATCGCTACGACGAGTACGATTACTATGTTATTCAGTTTGAGCAATCAATTCGCGGCTTAACGCCGGGTGCGCCAGTTGAATATCGCGGTATTCGTATTGGTACTGTTGAAGAAGCGCCTGCGATGTTAGTGATTGATAATCGCCCTGCCCATTTTTCAACTGACAGTACAGCTGTACCGGTTAAGATTAAAATTGAATATAAGCGTATTTTCCACGATACCAAAATTGCCAAAGAGTTCTGGCAAAATAGCCTAGATGGCTGGATTGAAAAAGGCTTAAGAGCATCCCTTAAAACTGGTAATTTACTCACCGGTTCAATTTATATTGATTTTGATTTATACCAAGATGTTGAGCCATTTCAGCAGTCTGAATTTGCTGGCTTAAAAGTGTTTCCAAGCACCTCTAGTGGCTTTAGCGTAATGGCGAACCAAGTATCGGAATTACTAGCGAAGTTTAATAATTTAGATATGCAAACACCGCTCAATAGCTTTGATAAAACAATGAACGAATACAACACATTCGCCGTTGAACTGCGCGAACTGTTAAATCGAAAAGACACGCAAACTCTGCCTAATGAGTTTAATGAAACCTTAGCACAAGTAGAAAAATCGATGGCAACATTTGATGAAACCATGTTGCAGTTTGAAAAAACCATGTCAGATTACGAGAAAGGTTCTGCTATTTATCACGAATTAAACAGCACGCTTGATCAGTTAAAACAGTTAGCAGAGCAATTGCAGCCATTGTCAAAAGGCTTAAACGAGCAACCTAATATGTTTATTTTTGATAAACAATTGGCAACCGATCCAACCCCAAGGAAACAATAACACAATGCGTATTTTACTGGTTTCAGTTCTTTTTTTATTATTGGGCGGGTGTAGCAGCCAAGTTGACACTATTAGTTATTACCAGCTTGATGGCGGCGAATTTGCACCAAATAAATTAGGTAAACAAGCACGCGCTAATATCATTGTCAGTAACCCTAAGTTAACCGGGCATCTTGCCAATCGCGGTATTGCTGTAGAGGTTGCACCATTGCAAATACAAAGCGCCAACGGCCATTTGTGGAGCAGCAGTCCCAGTGAATTGTTACTGCAAGCAAGCGTAGTTAATCTTGATAACCAGTTGTCGCAAAGCCGCGTTATTCCCCTACAGTTAGAATCTGCAATTAATGCCACGTTACCAACCTTTCGCGTAGATTATTATCTGACTAAGTTTCAAGCGAATCAGAACGGCGAAGGTGTAATAGCGGGCATAGTAACGGTATATAAACTTGAGCATACCTCAGCTACTATCGTGTATAGCCAAGGCTTTAATCAAGCCGTATCGCTTGACGATGACGGCTACGGCCCGCTTGTTAGCGCGTTAAATAGTGCATGGAACAATGTCAACAACGCGGTTGCAACTGAGCTTAAAGCGCTAATTGATAAAGGTTAGAAACCCCTTCATAACCGGCAAGTTCAAATTGCTTAATAAACTTAAAGCCAAGTTTTTCAAGCACGTTAATTGACGCGTTATTAGTGGGTGAAGTAATGGCATTTAATGTGTCAAAGCCGTGCTTATTGCGGGCACGTTCAATGGTTTTTCGCGCAGCTTCTGCCACATAACCTTGCTTTGTAAACTCATCAAGTAACGAATAGCCAAGATCAGGAATGTCAAAATCAGGGCGTGTTACTAAGCCACATACGCCAACAAAACAATTACGGTCGAGATCTTTTATACCCCATAAACCATAACCATATTGCTGGTAGGGCTGAATGTACTTTTCTTCAAGGTGCTTTGCTGCACTGTTTAGATTATACACCCCTTTATCACCAATGTGCTCTTTAAAACTCGCTTGCGTTACTAACTTAAAAATGAACTCAGCATCGGCAGTGGTTAATTCTTGTAGCGCGATATTTTTCACATTTATCCTTACAACCAAAAATAAATAAAATATACAATTTTATTTTAAATATAACTAGGGCATATTAACTTTTACGGTTTAATTAAAATCGTCCGCACTATGGCGTTCGTGCAATTGCTCACTTTCATCGCCCCAACTGCGGTTTACTCTACGGCCTCGTTGCACAGCTGGTCGTTCAATTATACGGTCTGCCCATGCCTTTAAATGTGGGTATTCATCTACCGCTAAAAACTCAGCAGCGTCATATAAATCACCGCGTACTAATACACCGTACCACGGCCAAATTGCCATATCAGCAATCGTGTAGGTGTCACCACACATGTATTTATTGTTTGCTAAGTGTTTGTTTAGTAGATCCAACTGGCGTTTTACTTCCATAGTAAATCGGTTAATTGGGTATTCCAGTGGCTCAGGTGCATACGCGTAAAAATGACCAAACCCGCCACCTAATGCGGGGCCGCTGCCCATTTGCCAAAATAGCCAAGATAAACATTTCGCCCTGTCATTTGCATTTTGCGGAATAAAACAATTAAATTTTTCAGCGAGGTAAAGCAAAATCGCACCTGATTCAAACACAGGTGTGGTTAATGATGTTGAGGTATCAAGCAGCGCAGGAATTTTAGAGTTAGGGTTAACCTCGACAAAACCTGAACTGAACTGTTCGCCTTCCATAATATCAATTAAGTACGCATCGTATTCAGCGTCTTTAATACCCACTTCAATTAGTTCTTCGAGCAGAATCGTCACCTTTACACCATTTGGCGTAGCAAGTGAATAAAGTTGCAGCGGATGTTTTCCTTGAGGCAAGGTTTTATCGTGTGTCGCACCTGACTCAGGACGATTAATATTAGCAAATTTGCCACCGTTTCCTGCTTGCCATTGCCACACTTTTGGCGGCGTATATTGATTATTAGCCATAACTAACCTCACTGAATTTTAAGGCGATTTGTTAACGATATAAAAGATAGAGTATTGCGATACTGCTAAGCAAGATAGATAAGAAGGTTAATGCCATACCAGTTACGCGAAACACTAATTTTTCATGTAGCATGCTGACACCATAGGCATGAGAAATACGCCCAACAAGCAGTGCAACACCTAGTCCATGAACAAACAGTGATGCAGCACCTAGGTATTCGGCAAATCCGATTAATATTAAACTAATTGGTACGTATTCTTGAAAGTTACCGTGCGCTCGCATTTTCTTTTGCAGCAGTTTGTCACCACCATCGCCTAACGCGACAAGAATTTTTTTGCGGCGCGTTAGCGTTGCTACACTCAAATAAATGTAAATTAAGCCTAGCAGCGCCGCATAAAGAGGAATAACAGATATCACAACAAAACCCTTTTTGTTTTCTTATTAACCTGACATATTCCTGCTGTTAAATCTACTGATTTAAATAACGTTTTCGTTTGTTTTGTTTCAATGTATTTAAATCAACTAAAACAAGGCCATCAACACTATTATTAAAGTCTGGGTCAACACCAAAACACAAAAACTTAACGCCACCAGGCTCACACAACTCGGTATATTGTTTG
Organism: Pseudoalteromonas spongiae UST010723-006; assembly: GCF_000238255.3. Classification (NCBI taxonomy): domain Bacteria; kingdom Pseudomonadati; phylum Pseudomonadota; class Gammaproteobacteria; order Alteromonadales; family Pseudoalteromonadaceae; genus Pseudoalteromonas; species Pseudoalteromonas spongiae. The sequence continues at coordinate 614,525 of NZ_CP011040.1, read as the reverse complement.
TATAAAGTGGGGATCGCTACACCTTGCTCTGCCAATGTGCTTTTGAGTGCTTTGAAGTCTTCTTTGTAGTCGTTTGTGTAATTTGGCAATTCATGCGTGTTTGTGTAGCGATACGGATTGTTTGATGTTGCTAATGTGCTTTGATGAGCAAAATAATGGGAATAAAAGCTTACCAGCTGATCTTTTGCAGGTTCAGGTAACGTACCGCTTATACTAACAGGACCAAATAGATAGCGAATTTCAGGATGATGTTGCAAATACGCGCCTATACCAAACCATAAATAATCTAAGCTGCGTTTGCCCCAGTATTTTGGCTGCACAAAGCTGCGACCAAGTTCGAGTCCTTTTGCAAAATAAGGAGCCATTTCGTCTTTGTAATTCACAAGCGTTGACGAATATAACCCAGCGCTTTTTGCATTGTGTGTTAAAACATCAGCACGACCAAAACGGTATGCGCCGACAATTTCTAATTCGTCTTTGTCCCACAAAATCAGATGTAAATAATCGCTATCGTATTTATCTATATCGCGCTTTTGGTTTGTGCCCTCACCCACCGCACGAAACGCGATTTCGCGTAAGCGGCCAATTTCACGCATAATTACGCAGCTATCACCATGCTGATACAAGTAGATCATTTTTCCATCATGGGTTTCCCCAAGCAATTTACATTTTTCACGAATTAAGCGGCTTAAATTTGCTTTATTCTCTGGCAAGGCAATGCATTTTTCAGTTTGAAAATAGCCTGGTTTACCATCACCAATGGCATAAATATGTTTTTTAAACAGTTTAGTTAATTGCGTATCATGAAGCGGCGAATCAGCAAATGCACTATGTGGAATAAGCGCGCCGATGCGTATAGGAAAATTACGTTTGCGTTGCTTAAACATTTCATTCACTAACAAGAACGACGCAAGCGGTTTATAAAGCATTGAAACGCTGTAAAACATGGGGGAATTTTTAGCATCAACATGCATTGGCAGTATGGGCGCTTGATACGCTTTTGCGATTTTCAAAAAGCCTTTTTGCCAAAAGGTATCGCGCACCCCTGTTGGTCTTAAACGTGACACTTCGCCAGCAGGAAAGATCAGCAACACACCTTCATCGCTTAAATGTTCTTTTATTCGATTGACGGTAATTTTGCTGGTTGTGCCTTTAATGTTATCAACTGGCACTAACATTTCTTGTAGCGGCGCTAAGCTATAAAGCAGTTGGTTTGCCATCACGCGAATATCGCTACGCACTTCACTAATTAATTTAATCAATGCCAATGCATCGAGTGAGCCAATTGGGTGATTAGCGATTATCACCAAACGTCCTGATGCAGGAATATGCAGCTTTTCGCTATCTCGCACCGAATAACTAACATCAAAATAATCAAGTACTTGCTCTACAAAATCAAGTCCTGATAAATGCGGAAAATCATTTTCAAATTGATGAAAATCCCCTTCGTGCATTAAATTTTTTAATAATTTGCTGCTTGATTTATAAAGCAAAGGGTTATTTATAAGTTGCGGAAATTGTTTTGCGATTACTTGGTCGACATGGATCATAACATTGGCCATAAAGCTGTTTTAAGTTCAGCATATGAAGCAAATGTGACGCGAATATTGAGTTTATATTGAACAATTGTGACGCATAAAAAAGGCGAGCATTTGCTCGCCTTTCACAAAAAACTATCAATTAATTTTGATAATCAAGTACCTGACCTGCATTTGTAAAATCAGAAATAATCGTCTGATTATCGATTTTGCCAAATGCCTTGTCCGCAAATTTAGTACCGCGCATTTGCACGTTTAAGCGCGCTGCATCTTTATTAAGTACCGTTTTTGCGTAAAAGTCTTTAACATCAGCAAGTGTTACTTGTTCTACTTCTTTGATCAGCTCAGCTTTTGAGTTGAAATCAAAGTTTTCTTCATACCAATCTGATAAGTATGGTCTTAATTCATCACCTAGGTTTTTCGGTTGCTCGTTTAGCTTGATCAGAACCGCATTTTTAAGTTGCGCAAACGTCTCTTCGCTAATTGCATCAAGCTCTTTTTTGTACTCAAGCTTGTATTCATCGAAACGCGCCTGCATTTCACCTGGGCCTTTAACTGGTGTTTGAATATACATACCAAAACCAACATAGTCGTCAAGCGTGGTGCTAAAGCCACCTACTGCGTAGGCTAGTTGCTCTTCGGTACGTAATTTATCGAATACTTTATTGCTAAAGTGACCTTGTAAAACAAGCCCTTGCGCTTCTTGTTTCTTACCTTTTACTGGGTGCATATGCATATCAACTAAAGCAACATCGGCTACGTCAATATCACGTTGTACGCTAAATACTTGACCAGCTTTTGGTAACCACGCTTTCGCGCGTGCGTATTGCGTTGTCGTCACCTCGCTAGGTAGCGCTTTTTCAAGACTAGATACAACGGTTTTCACGTCATTCTGGTCGTAGTTACCAAACATAAATACGCGTACTTGGTTGTTAGTAAGTACCTGCTGCATTACTTTGTTTAAGTCGCTAATTGAAAGCGATTTTGCACGTTCAATCAGTGCAGCGTCTTCATAACTGCCTTGGCTTGTTACTTTATAAAACGCATTGAATGCTTGGCTGTAAGGGAAGTTTTTGCTCTTGTTTGCAACGGCACGTAAGAAACGGTCTTTCGCTTGGTTAAACTCAAGTTCGGTTGGCTCGACACGTAATTCGTTCATACCGGCTACAATCAGTTCGCTTTGTTTATCGGTAAAACCATTTACAGTGAATACCACACCGTTTGAATCAGAAAGGCTCATAGACATACCGCCCACACCTGCTTCTGTATTCAATGCAACGACATTCTTACTGTATAAGTCTTGCCAAACTGATAATAGAATCGCTGTGTCCATATCGCTAAGCGTTGCTGGGTTATTAATATACACTTTCAGCATGCCTTTTGGCTGGTGCGAGAAGTTTTTGCTCGCAAACTGCCATACTTTAATATGCTTAGTGTCGTGAACAAGTTGCGGCTTCTCTTTAATTTCATTGCTCACGGCTTTTAAATCAAAGCTTTCTGGCAATAAACGATTTACTGCAGGCAAGTTCATTGCAACGTTTGTTGGCGCTTTCCAGCTGTTAATTTCGTCTTGTGAAATATCAGCAATGCGGTAGTTACCATCATAGAAATGAAGTGTACTGTCTGTTTCTTCTTTTTGGCTTACGTACCAAATTTTTAACGTTTCAGGTGTAAGTTGATCAAGCACTTGTTCAATTGCTTTTTCGTCAAACTGACCATAATAATATGGTGCATTAATCACATGATTCGTTGGATAAACTTGCATTGCGCCTGCAAGGTTAGATACATAACCAAATTCATCGCCTTTTTCTAAGAATTTGAACTGGTTATTAAGTGATGTTCTGATTTCATCAAAGTACTTCTTATCAACGCCTTTTTCGCGAATAAGGTCGATGTACTGCATGATAATGGCAACAATCTCATCACGGTGTTCCATACCACTGTCTGTTAACGTGACATCGATTGAGAACGTACCATAGTTACCATAATGTGAAGGCGATGCATTAGCACCGAGATCTGAGATCCAACCCTTTTCACGTAATAACGTAGCTGGTGTGCCCGGCATTTCTGAATAAATTAGGTATGACAGAAAACGATTTGGCTTGAGCGCAAATTGGTCGCTATTGTTTTCGATTGTGAAGTCGAGTGTTAATTGTTTAACGTCTTTGTTTGGCTTATAAAATACCTTTTTACCGCCAACTTTCGTTAAGTCAACTTTTGCTGTAACACTCGGCTTTTCAATATTTTTATTTTTAATATCTGAAAAGTATTTATTCGCTAGCGCTTCCATCTCAGCAAGTGGCTTATTGCTAAGTAATGCTACTTTCATGATATTTGATGAATAATATTTATCAAAAAAGGCAACGGTTTCAGTGTGTAGCTTGCTGCCTTCTTTATCACCAAGGGTTTCTAAATTACCGATTAAAAAGCGGTTTGCCGGGTGTTCGCCCATCATTTTACGAGCCAGTTTGAACTGACCAAAGAAATCAAGCTCGCGACGCATTGACCATTCAGCGTTTACAGCGTTCTTTTCTTTGTCGGTATACTCTGGATAAAGCTTCGGTGATTTAAAGAAATCAGAAAAACGATCAAGCCCTTCTTCAAATGCATCGTTGTTCGCTTTGAACATATAGTTGGTAATATCTAACCAAGTATATGCATTATGAGCACCACCATTTTTGGTCATAAACTCTGAATATTCGTTAGTATCAGGAAAACGTTCAGTGCCTAAAAACAACATATGCTCTAAATAATGCGCCATACCTTGTTGTGTCATTGGATCATGCAATAAACCAACACCCACACTGAGCGCTGCAGCAGATTTATCAACACTTGGGTCTGACACTAAAACAACTTCAATCTCGTTGCTTAATTTTAATGTTTTGTATTCGCGGTTATCGTTCGGGCTAACAACCAATGATTCTGCGTAAAGATTTGGATTATTCGAAGAGGTATTAGCTTGGTTAGTTGCATTACAGCCAACTAAAACAGCAAGTGCTAATGCACTTAGGCTAAGTGCTTTTTTCATAATGGTTCCCTAGAGTTATAAATACAAAAAACGCTCTAGTGTCTTGTCATAGAGCGTTTTTTAATACCAATTCTACTAAATAGGTAATCACCTAGCGCATTGGATAAATTAAACGCTGAAGCATAAAAGTTAGCCCGCTAGAATGATTAATCAATTAAGTGAATTGATATACATTTATTCCACTATAAAAAAGCAGTGATTAAATGCAATACTTTAATTGTATTATTTGTAACGGTTTGTCAACAAATGAGATTTTGCGTTAGCGCGCTAACACAGGCTTGCGCTTGCGTCGCCAAATTAACGCACTCGCCATTAAACCCAATAATGCGCCAAAGCTACCACCTGAATCATCCGACGTTACTGGCGGCTTTGGTGGCTCTTTTATTAAGGTATTTTCCTTTGGTGTTAAATCACTTGCGGTGTCACTGTTGCTATCAATAATCGTAACGTTTTCGATGGTAATTAAACGTTCAGCGCCAAGCGATGCATTACCATTTTTAAGGTCTGTACACTGCTCTTCCGTTGTATTTACGAGTGGGTATTCATTACACGCAAAATTAGATAACTGGTCAATTAAATCCATGCCTTCACCAATTACTTGGCCAAACACCGTAAAACCACCATTTTGTGTATCTAAGTTAGCGCTATTATCTTTTAGGTTGATAAACCACTGACTTGTCGCACTATTAGGGTTATTAGCCACTTTTGCCATTGCAATAGTGCCACGTACGTTAGAATAAACAGGCTCATTTACCACAGTACCATAGGTATCGATAGGTAAAAATTTACTGCCGTTATAGGTGTAGCCACCACCTTGCAGTACGAAGTCCGTTATTAAGCGGTGAAACACCACTTCATTGTAACGCTCGTCATTAACATATTTTAGAAAGTTCTCGACTGTTTTTGGTGTAGTTTCATCAAACAGGTTTATTTGAAAGTTGCCTTGTGTAGTTTGAACCTCAACAATCGTTGCCTGCGCAGCGCCCGCAAATAAGCCAGCAGCTAAGAGAGATAGTTTTAGCTTGTCCATAATTTCCCGTGAATATTTTGTTAATTTTTATCGACAGCAGCTTACAGACTATTTGCTAATATGGCTATAAAACTCACGTGATAATTACAATTAATAACACTCCTTTAACAATAATTACGAGGTTTTGCGATTTCGGCCTACGCAACCGGACAATTGTCCGCCCATAATTTTATTGTGATGGTTAGAATAATAGCGTTTGTTAATTAACTGCCGAAATTTATAATGATTACTGTGCGCTCTTTCACTTTTTTAGCACTCTCTATGCTGTTTATGAACAACAGCTACGCGACAAATAACGAGCAAAAGCTCACCATTTTGCACACCAATGACCACCACGGACGCTTTTGGCGCAATGAGCAAGGTGAGTATGGTATGGCGGCAAGAAAAACGCTTATTGACCGTTTACGTGCTGAGGCAAAAGCGAAAAATCATCAAGTGCTGTTGTTATCAGGTGGTGATATAAACACAGGCGTGCCTGAATCCGATTTACAATACGCTGAACCAGATTTTAAAGGCATGAGCTTAATTGGCTACGATGCCATGGCTATCGGTAATCACGAGTTTGATAATTCACTAGACATTCTAGATAAACAAATTGCGTGGGCAAACTTCCCTCTGCTCTCGGCAAACATATTTAACAAAAAAACGGGTGAGCATGCATACCAGCCTTACCAAATCATTAAACGTGACGATTTAACAATTGCGGTAATTGGTTTAACCACAGTCGATACGGCTAAAATCGCAAACCCTGATTATGTAGGTCATTTTGAATTTCGTACACCCGCAGATGCTGCAGCTCCTTTACTAGAAAAACTCGAAAAAACCTACCAACCCGATATTACAATCGCCGTAACGCACATGGGGCATTACGTTGATGCTAAACATGGCATTAACGCGCCAGGCGACGTGACTTTGGCTCGTACACTAAATGCAGGTGCGTTGGACCTTATTATTGGTGGACATTCACAAGAGCCTGTTTGTATGGAAGGTGACAATACTGCTGATAGCGACTTTTTACCAGGCGATGAATGCCGTCCAGATCGTCAAAATGGCACATGGATTATGCAAGCGCATGAATGGGGTAAGTATGTTGGTAAAGCTGAGTTTTCACTGAAAAACAACGCGCTTACACTACTAAGTTATGAGCTTATTCCGGTTAATATGCTGCGCGAGACAAAGCAAGATGGTCAAACCGTCAAAAAGCTTGCATCAGAAAAGATCCCGGAAGATCCTAAAATGCTCGCATTTTTAACACCGTACCAAGAGAAAGGTTCAGCAAAAATTTCACAGCCGATCGGTGAATTAATCGGTGATTTAGAAGGTTCGCGTAATAAAGTTCGCTTTGTGCAAACCAATCTAGGCCGTTTGATTGCAAAAGCACAAAGTGAAAGTGTTGGTGCAGATTTCGGTATCATAAGCGGTGGTGGTATTCGCGATTCAATTAAAGCGGGCGATGTTAGCTACAAAGATATTTTGCAGGTTCACCCATTTAAAAACCGCATTACCTATCTTGAACTAAAAGGCCAAGAACTGGTTGATTACATCAGTTTAGCTGCCAGTTTTCCACCGGATTCAGGCGCCTACTGCCAGTTTTATGGCATAGAATTTAAAAAAGAAAATGATGAATTAACCATCACTAGTATTGGGAACAAACCTTTTGATGCCAATAAACGCTATCGTTTTACACTCAATAGCTATAATGCAGCAGGCGGTGATGGCTACCCGAATATGACAAAACACCCGCATTTTGTTGCAACCGACACAATTGACGCTGAAGTATTGAAAAATTACTTTTTGCAAAACTCTCCGGTTGATGCCACTAAGATTTAAACCCTCCCTGCTAAAAGACGTAAGCTAACACTTACGTCTTTTACCTTTCATAGTATAAAGCTTGTGTTTCCATGCTTAGTCCCTACTACGAAAATAAGGTTTTTAATTGATTTGAGTATTTCATTTAATTAGAAACATAAAAACCAAATTAGATATTTTAGCTACCGGATCTAACTTCGAATGATCCTCAAATGAATTTTATCAGGTTTGACGGAGTAGAAATTGAAGTTGCTACAAGCCCAGAAACCTAACAAATAACAATCGTTATAATGATAAAGCCCGTACTTTTTAACCACGTCTACTCGGTTTTGCTAAATTGGGAGAATAAAGATTAAACGCGTTACCAAATATTGAATAACTCAAAAATTTATCAAATTAGAGGTCGATAAACGCATATGCTTTAGAAACTTAAAAGCATAATACGTATCATCGACAAAGTTCTTACGATTATTTACCGATTATTTCAATTTGATCAGTATCAACATTACGTAATCCATAATGATGAAGCTTTGAACGTGACCCTTCTCCATGGGCTTTTGGTGGATAGAGCATGTCTTTTAGTTCAATATCATCCAATAGAATTTCATCTAGCGCAGCACGAATTTCACTTAGCGTTTTCTCTAAACTATTTGAAAAGTTCGGCCTTTTACGAATAGTGTGTCCTAGTTCCGTTAAACGATAAAAATACTTGTTTGCAAGGCTAACAAGTTCATCTGGTAGCTCTTTATTTTGGTTAAGTAAAACATCTGGTTGTGCCATGCAATATTCAATCAATGCTGTATAAAAACATAATGGCTTGTTAGCAAGTGGTACGCTTGTGTGAGTACGACTGTTAATCAGCAATTTTTGTTCAAGGTCGATAACCAGTCTCGCTCGCTCTTCGTCAATACTCTCTACTACCAAATTGTTTTTTGTTAACTTCAAGTCATAACGGTAGTTAACTAAAAAATAAAATCCGATACTTGCGATGAGTGCTAACCACGAAAAATAATCAAACAAGCCCAATTTTTTTAGCGAGAAAGCGAATCGCACTACTTGTGTAGGCGTACTAAATTGATGGGTTATAACTTTACGATTTGAGCCAACATCGTAGTTATTTGACTGAATAGCCAATACCTTTGGTAATAGAGGATGGTGCGTTAACTTTTCATTTAATGCCGTAATGTAATTTGCCACAGCCAGATCATTGCCAGCACTACTTTTATTTGGATCAGGCAAAGGTAAGCGATTTAAGTCTTTTGCGATTCTATTTTCAATATGTTGTGTTAACTGGTACTCAGCATTAACAAGATTTATGCGTTTGGCTACGCCATAGACCAACTGAAATACCAAAAAGACTAATATGCACAGCAAAATCTGCTTATTTTTTTTAACATTCAACATAACTTTCTACATCTTTAAAATAGGGAGAGGTTTGGGCATTTGCATGGCGGTGAATAATTTGATTAATTGCACATACAAGCTCTGTGTTTTCGGTCTCCATTTTAAAATACCAACGACTTCCACTCACTTTACTGCTAATCGGTGTAATGTAATTTTCCAAAAAGCGGTCCATATCGTCTTGCTTCCAATACGATGCAATCACATCGACTTTTCCTTCAGCTAGCAGATCTCTCAGAGCAGAATGTGAGTTAGCCTGCACAATGTCCAAATTATCAACGTTAATATTTAAACGTTTAAACAGCGTTCTCGGTAAAATGTAGCCAGAACGGCTACTTGGGTAATCCAACAAGCCAATACGTTTATCAATAAAATACTCTTTTTCAAGCTTTGGTTTTTCATTTAACGAGATAAAGAATGCCGTGTAATCAGGATAGGCAAGCAAGGTTTTATAGTTAAAAGTGTATTCACTTTTAAAGGCAACCATTAAATTCTCTTTAGTCATGATTAAATCAGCGTTACCTCGCCCGATAAAATCTAACGCATCACTCATATTATGGCCCCAGTTTAACTGCACTTGGCCAAACTGCTTTGCAACAATCGGGTTATTACAAAAATACGGTATAAGCTGCTTTGCTAACTGCTCTGTTGGCACATAAATATTGAACGTATTTTCATTTTCTGACAACGCTTTATCACATTGTTGCTTGACAGACATAAAAGTATCAATTGCCTTTAATTTGGTTGGGTATTGAGAGCTCCCTAGAAAACCAAAAAGAACAATTAATATACAAAAAACAGCTGTTATTACCGCTTTTGAAAACAAAAAGTTATATTTCATTTTAATTGTTATTATCTATGCTCAATTCAAGCCTCAATTTCATCACGTATATTTACTTATTGCAATAGGTAAATTTATTTAAAAAACATAAGTCATTGATTTTGTTATTTTGTTAACAAGTAATTATGAATCCTAATGAGTCCTTTCTATTTTTGTAAAACTAAGGACAATTAGCCTTGTTGATAACAACTACATACAATTAAAAAGATGATTATGAGCTTACGTTCTTTGATATTAATTGCTCTTACGCTAACGCACTTTCAAGCGGCTGCATGGAGTCAAAATGGGCATCGTATAATCGGCAAGATTGCCGACAATCATTTAACTGCTGACACTCGTAATGCTATTGCTCCATTATTACAAGGCGATAAACTGGCTGAAGTAACCACTTGGGCTGATGAAATGCGCTCTAACCCAGAACCCTTCTGGCAAAAAGAGTCGGGTAAGTGGCACTATATTAATATCGCTTCGGCAGATGAATTTAAACCTCACCATTACCATCTTTCAGCCACCGAAGGCGAAGTTACTGATATTTACGCTGGTATTTTGAAAGCCACCGCGGTGCTTAAAAGCGCGAACACCTCATTAAAAGACAAGCAGTTTTATTTTCGTTTCCTCACTCATTTAGTTGGCGATATTCATCAACCAATGCACGCTGGTCGCAGTGAAGACTGGGGTGGAAATAAAATAAAAGTGAAATTTTTCGGTAAAGAAACCAATTTACACTCATTGTGGGATAAAGATTTAGTTGAAAGCGAAAACCTTTCTTACAGTGAATTTGCCGAGTTTATTGATACAAACGACGCAAAGCTTATTTCTACTTACCTATCCTCAGAGCCCAAAGATTGGGTGCTTGAATCATTTCATTTAGCACAAGGTTTGTATGATATCGGTAACGGTGAATTTAAATATCATTACGTTTACGAGCAAATGCCTGTAATTAAACAGCGTTTACTACAAGGCGGAATTAGATTAGCTGGTTTGTTAAACCACATTTTTGACGAATCGGCACACGCGAAAGCAGTTACTAAGTAATCTGCTAACGCATGAACAAAAGCAATAAAATTTTTAAAACTAACTTTCAAATTTAGTTACACGGGAAACTACTAATGAAAACGCAACTACGTAAAAGCGCTTTAACACTTGCTGTTGCTGCTTGTTTGGGTGCATCTGGTGCAGTTTATGCGACAGAAACCTCATCAGCAATGCGCGGTAAAATTACTACGCCTGCAGGAGAAGCTGCTGCTAACGTTAAAATTAAATTAATTCACGAGCCATCGGGTACGGTTACTGAATATACAACGAACGACGCAGGTGCATTCCTTGCTAAAGGTCTTCGTGTTGGTGGTCCTTACACTGTAATCATCGATTCAGATAAGTATAAAGATATCACTAAAGATCGTATTTACTTAAGCCTTGGTCAAACAAGCCGTATTAGCGAGCAACTTGAACCATTAACGATGGAAACAATTCAAGTAACAGGTGTTAGCTATACACAACAAGCTGGCGGAGCAAACAGTGCATTCGGTGCAGAAATCATCGAAAATGCACCAAGCTTCAACCGTGATATTAAAGATATTGCGCGTATTAACCCACTAGCGACAGTAACTGGTTCTGGTGAATTAACAATTGCTGGTAACAACCCACGTACTAACGCTTTAACCGTTGATGGCATCTCACAAAATGATGATTTCGGCCTAAACTTCAGTGGTTACCCATCACAACAGCCGCCAGTATCACTTGATGCTATTGAGCAGGTTACTGTTGACTTTGCACCATTCTCAGCATCTAAAGGTAACTTTGGTGGCGGTACAATTAACGCGGTAACTAAGTCAGGTACAAACGAGTTTAAGTTTTCTGGCTATTATGAAACATCAACACCAGATATGGCTGGTGACGTAGATCGTCTAGTTGAAATTAAAGGTGAAGACGAGCGTACGTACGAAACCGAAAAAGTAGACCCAATTCAAACTGAAGCACGTTACGGTTTCAGTGTTGGTGGTCCAATTATCAAAGACAAACTATTTTTCTTTGCAAACTACACATCATGGCGTAGTGAGTTAGAAATGGATTACGGTTTTGAAGGTTCAGGTGCAACTCACCTTTACAACACAACTGAAGAAAACTTCAACCGTTTCTTATCTATCTTAGAAACAGAATATGGTATGACGGATTCTTTAGGTGGCGATCCTGAAGATACCAACGATACATTAATCAGTAAAATCACCTGGAATATTAACGACTCGCACCGTCTAGACTTCACTTACCAGTGGCAAGACGACCAAGATGAGCGTAATTTCGGTAATGGTGGCGACACTGTGATGTTAGCATCAAACCGCTACACTTATGTTAATACATTCAATAACTTCGCAACTAAGATTTATTCAGATTGGAACGATGACTTCTCATCAGAGATCAGCATTAGCCACAAAGATGTAACAACTGAGAGCAACACTAACTCAAACATCGGTAGCGTACTAGTTGAAGAGTATTTCCGTGGTCCTGCTTACCAGTTTGGTATGGATCAATTCCGTCATGCGAACTACGCAGAAAACCAAAATACTGCGCTTGCATTTGATGGTACATACCTTCTTGGTGACCATGAGATTAAATTTGGTGCTAAGTACGAGCGTTTACGTTTATACAACCTATTTGCAGCAAACTCTTTAGGTTCATGGGAATTTGATAGCTTTGATGGTTTTGCAAACCGTGAAGTTGGTAACTTCCGTGGTAGCTACGATTTTGACTATGCAAATGCCTACACAAACGATTCAAAAGACACGGCCTATGACGCAACGCGTAGCCAAATTGCACTATACATCGAAGACACTTTCTATCCACACGATGACGTTGAGTTAACTGCTGGTGTGCGTTATGAGCGTTTATCTTCTGATGATAAACCACGCCTTAACGAAGCGTTCTTAGAAACTTATGGTTTCAGCAACCAAGAAAATCTTGATGGCTTAGACATCATTCTTCCACGTATTGGTTTCCAATGGTTTGCGAGCGACGACTTGACAGTTAAAGGTGGTGTAGGCCGTTTCCAAGGTGGTATCCCTAACGTTTGGTATAACAACCCATTCCAGAACGATGGTATTACTTTTGTAGCAGCACCAAGCAGTGCAATTGCTGATTACTATTCGCAAAACCCTGCAGATATTACAGAAGTACCTCAGACCATCCAAGATTCACTAGTGCCAGGTGCGGGTAGCACTAACTACACGGATCCTAACTTTGAGCTGCCATCAAGCTGGCGTGCACAGTTAGGCTTTGATTACAACTTCTCAATTGAAGGTTTTGGTGATGACTACATTTGGTCAGCAGAACTTGCGTATGAGAAGAAACAAAATGAAGCTGTTTGGAAAAACACAGCACTTAAAGAAGTGGGTTTAGCAGCTGATGGCGAACGTGTAATTTACGAAAGCCGTTACGAAGGTGACAAAGCTGACAACTTCGACATTATGATGACTAATGCTGATGACGATGGTCGCTCAATTATCTTTGTTACGTCACTTGCGAAAAACTGGGATAACGGTGTAAGCATGACCATGAGTTACACGCACCAAGATATCGAAGAAAACCACGTAGGTTCTTCATCTCGTGCACAAAGTAACTATAAGCATAACATTGTTAAGAGCCGTAACATGGACATGGCTGCGCGCGGTCACTACGAAATTGAGCATAGCTTTAAGTTAAACCTAAACTACAAGCGTGAGTTCTTTGACGGTTACGAAACACGTTTCGATATGTTCTTTGAACGTCGCTCAGGTCGCCCTTTCAGCTGGGTAATGGGCATGTATAAAGATAGTGATTTAGGTGATACTCGCGACTTCTACTCAAACAGTGCATACCTTGCTTACATCCCAACGGGTGCTGATGATCCAAATGTAAACTGGGAAGAGTCTGGTATTTCTTGGGAAGAATTAAGCGCGCTTATGAATAAAGCTGGTTTAAGTGCTTCAGGTTCAATTATGGACCGTAACTCTGATAGCCAACCTTGGGTAACTAAGATGGATATCAGCATTAAGCAAGAGATCCCTGGTTTTGCAAAAGGTCACAAAGCGCAAGTTTACTTAATGGTTGATAACTTCGCTAACTTGCTTAACAGCGATTGGGGTGTTGAAAAACGTCTAACATACCCGAACCAAACACTTTATGACTTTGGTGGCTTAGATGATCAAGGCCGTTATATTCTTGACAAACGTTTTGATGGCGCAAGCACATTAAACTACAGCACAATCGATATTGGCTCGTCAGCGTGGCAAGCTAAGATTGGTGTAAGCTACAAGTTCTAAACTAAAAACCCCTTGAAAATAAAAGCCCAGCATTTGCTGGGCTTTTTTTTACACTGAAATAAATTGGACTAAACTATTGCAGTGTAACCAAAAAGTAATAATTTTAATAAAAGCTTAATGATGCTGTTTTAGGCTTACTAAAACTACTATCAAGGGAAAGATCTATGAACACGTTCTTCAACAAAAAACTACTGCCACTTGCAGTCGCAAGCTGTCTATGTTCAACACTGGTGTATGCAAATGATACGTCATCGTCTTTAAAAGGTAACATTGTAGGGCCTAACGGTAACCCTGCCACTGGCACACAAATAACGATTATCCACTTACCTTCTGGTTCAGTAAAAACTGCAACTGTTAACGACGCAGGCTTATTTAGCGCAAAAGGCCTTCGTGTTGGTGGCCCATATCAAGTAATCGTTGATTCAAACGAGTTTGAAGACACTATGGTAGAAAATATTTATCTTACATTAGGTAAAGAATACCCATTAAGTGTGCAGCTTCAATCAGCATCAGCAATGGAGCAAATACTTGTTACTGGTCGCCCTCTTTCAATGCAATCGGGCGGTACAGGGCCTGCAAGTAACTTCACCTTAAATGATTTACAAAGTAAGCCTGCAATTAATCGCGATATTAAAGACATTATTCGAACCGATCCGAGGATCTATATAAACGAGGCGGCAAGCGATGCGATTCAGTGCGCTGGCGGTAATCCACGTTTTAACAGTTTAACTGTTGATGGCGCACGTATGAACGATAATTTTGGCTTGAACAGTAACGGTTATCCGACTGAGCGCATGCCCTTTTCTTTTGATGCGATAGACCAAGTAGCAGTTGAACTCGCGCCGTTTGATGTGCAATACGGCGGGTTTACGTCATGTAACATCAATGCGGTTACAAAATCAGGTAATAATGACGTTAGCGGCAGCGTATTTTTTGATTACACCAGTGATGCATTAAAGGGTGATTCAATTGAAGGAACTCACGTCGACACAGGTGACTACAGCGAAAAACGTTATGGCTTTAATGTTGGTTTACCACTAATAAAAGATAAATTATTTTTCTTCACCTCTTATGAAGAGCTTGATGGCGCACAAATTTTTGATTACACGCCCTTTGCAAATGGAAAAGTAAGCCAAGCTACGATTGACCGCATTACGCAAATTGCTAAAACGAATTACGGTTATGATCCTGGTAGCATGATCCCAAGTTTACCGGTTGAAGATGAAAAATTATTAGTCAAATTAGACTGGAACATCAGCGACGATCACCGTGCAAGCCTAGTATATAACTATAATGATGGTTATACTCTAAGCGAATCAGATTCGGGCTCAAGTGCCCTATCTTTATCAAATCACTTTTATGAACGCGGCGCCAAATTACAATCTTTCGTTTCGTCACTTTATTCCGATTGGACCGATGACTTTTCAACTGAAGTACGCATTGGCTATTCGAAGTTAGATAATCGTCAAATATCTATTGATGCGGCATCAGGTTTTGGCGAAATGCGTATATCAACGCCTGACGCCGATGTTTTTATTGGCCCTGATGACTCGCGACAAGCAAACAAACTAAAATACGACAACTTATCACTAAAGCTGGCGGGTACTTACTTTTTAGATAACCATGAAATATCGTTTGGTTATGAACGCGAGTCACTCGATGTTTTTAATATGTTTGTCCAGCATAATGAAGGCGAATACCGTTTTAGTTCAATTGATGATTTTGAAAACGGTATTGCTCGCGTATATTACGGCAACGCACAAAGTCACAACCCAAAAGACGCTGCTGGTGAATTTGAGTACGCGCTCAATACATTTTATGCGCAAGACACCTACGACTTAATTGATTACGATTTAACACTGACGTTTGGTTTACGTTATGATGTGTATACCAGTGATGATGTTCCAGAGTACAGTGCGAATTTTGAACAGCGTTACGGTTTTTCAAATCAACAAAACTTAGATGGCGTTGATTTGCTGCAACCACGTTTTGGCTTTAACTGGGTTTACAACGACCAATTAGAACTACGCGGTGGCTTTGGTTTATATTCTGGCGGTAACCCGAATGTTTGGATTTCAAACAGTTATTCAAACGATGGGATTCGTAATATTCAGGTCGATAAGAAAAACCTTCAAATTTTGGGACCAGATGCAATAGCGTTTAATGGTTCAGGGCGCCCCGGTTACGATATTCCAGTTGAACTTTATGACGCGGTTTCGCAAGGTGGCGCCGATGATAGCACTAATGTAACCGATCCAAACTTTGAAATTCCGTCGGAATGGAAGTTTGCCTTAGGTGGTACCTATATCACAGAGTCAAACTACATCTTTAACTTAGATTACCTGTATACCGATAAACAAGATTCCGCTGTGATCCGAAACCTAGCTGATGAAATCACGGGAACTGCGCCGGACGGACGCCCAGTGTATTCAGGAGTTAACCACCCTCGAGAATCCGATCTGTTATTGACAAATGTCAAAGGCAGCGACGGTTACTCCCATGTACTTTCTTTTGCTTTTAATAAATCGTTTGATAACGGTTTTGATATTGCAGCTTCTTATGCATATACCATTGCGAAAGAAGTGCACCCAATGACAAGTTCTGTGGCGTTTTCAAACTATCATCGAATAGCCGTAAGTGACCCTGAAAACCCGGGGGTTTCTACATCCAATTACGAGGTGCCACATCGTTTTACCTTCTCCGCAGGCTATGTGCATGAATTTATTGATGGCTTAGAAACGCGATTCAACCTATTTGGTCAAGTTAGCCAAACTAACCCGTATTCATACACTTTTTCGTCTTCTACCGGTGGTTTAGGGTTTAATGACGAGGACCGTCAGCTTTTGTATGTACCGCAAAACAATGATGCAAACGTCGTTTATGGTGATGACTTTGACCTAGAAGCATTTAATGCTTGGGTTAGTTCTGAAGGATTAAAACGCGGCGAAATACAAGATAGAAATGAAATCGATGGTGATTGGTGGACAACTATTGATTTCAAAGTTGAGCAGCAATTTCCTGGGTTTAACGATGGCCACTCAGGTTCAGCCTACTTTATCGTTAAAAACATCGGCAACATGCTAAATGATGACTGGGGTGTATTGAAACGTGGTAGTGCATTCCAACGTGCTGTCACCGCGGATATAAATGACCAAGGACAATATGTGTTTGAGGAATTTCATAATCCGTCAGGTACCAGTGTAGAAGTTAATCCATCACTTTGGGAAATTCGTTTAGGCGTTCGTTACAACTTCTAATACAAAGTATTATTAACTAAAAATGCCCAGCTCATGCTGGGCATTTTTGATTTTAAAGCAACTTACGAAACTAATCGGTCACATCATCGAGCTTATTTATAATGGTAAATAATGTACTTTGCTCTTCGTGTGTTAACTTATCAAATAATGCATTTTGCCAATTATTTGCATCACTTGCTAATTGGAAAAACAATTGTTCACCTGCTTTTGTTAGGGCAAGCACCGTTGCACGTTTATCTTTTTCGTCTTGCATACCCACAACAATGCCTTTTTCTATTAATTGCTTTACCGCTCGTGATGCGGTGGACTTATCAAGCTCTGCCCTATCGCAGATATCTCTCGCGGTTAAGTTTGATTGCTGCGCTAAATGCGCAATCACACGCCATTGGGGTACTGTTAATCCATACTTATCGGCGTATACTTTTGCAAAACTATTACTGAGTGCATTACTAAGACGCGCCAGGCGATATGGTAAGAACGAATCAAGAGTTATCATAATGTGTTTGTTTTAGAAATTTTCAGCTAGTGTGACGCTAACTTATGCGTTTTACAAGCAAGCCTAGAACACACTACACCGCTTAAGTCATTTTTAATCAAGATGCCCTTGGCCCGTTTACCCTATATCATAAGACGAGCAATAACGTTATAAACCATTCAATGTACACTTGCATTTAGTCTCACGTGAGACTATATTGGTTAAAAATCACAATGGGAGTGACTATGAGTTTTCCAGAATATGACTATTTAACCGGCTTTGGTAACGAGTTTGAAACAGAAGCCCTTGAGGGTGCATTGCCTATCGGCCAGTTTTCACCGCAGAAAGTAAAGTACGATTTATACGCTGAACAATACAACACCACAGCGTTTACAGCACCGCGTGCAGATAATCGTCGTAATTGGTTTTATCGCATCCGTCCTTCTGTTGTACAAGGCGATTATTCACCGCTTGACAACGGTTTACTGCGCACTGCACCAATCACTGAGGTGCCAACACCTCCGACTATGCTTCGCTGGAACCCGATTGATATTCCAACTGAAAAAACTGACTTTGTCGACGGCTTAATCACCATGGCTGCAAATGGCAGTGCCAATGGTCAAACAGGTATTGGTATTCATGTTTACGTAGCAAATAGCTCAATGGATGGTCGCTACTTTTATAATGCCGATGGTGAATTACTCTTTGTGCCACAACACGGCGCTCTGGTACTTCATACTGAATGCGGTAAACTTGCAATCAAACCTGGGGAAATTGCCGTAATTCCACGTGGCATTAAGTTCTCGGTTGAACTAATTGAAGCTACTGCGCGTGGTTATATTTGCGAAAATTACGGTCATCCTTATATTCTGCCTGAGCGCGGTCCAGTAGGCGCAAATGGTTATACCAATGAGCGTGACTTCCAGTATCCTGTTGCCGCATTTGAAGATATTGAAGGCGACTTTGAACTTGTCGCTAAGTTTAATGGCAACTTGTTCCGCTGCGATATCGGTCACTCGCCACTTGATGTTGTTGCTTGGACAGGTAATAGTGCGCCTTACAAGTACGATCTTTCGC
The DNA here is from genome assembly GCF_000238255.3 of Pseudoalteromonas spongiae UST010723-006. NCBI lineage: Bacteria > Pseudomonadati > Pseudomonadota > Gammaproteobacteria > Alteromonadales > Pseudoalteromonadaceae > Pseudoalteromonas > Pseudoalteromonas spongiae. The sequence continues at coordinate 595,774 of NZ_CP011040.1, read as the reverse complement.
GTTTTAACGTAATGAACACGGTAAGTTTTGATCACCCAGATCCATCAATTTTTACCGTATTAACTTCGCCTTCAGGCACTGCCGGCGTTGCAAATGTCGATTTTGTGATCTTCCCACCACGTTGGATGGTTGCAGAAAATACCTTCAGACCACCTTATTATCATCGTAATATTATGAGTGAGTTTATGGGCTTAATTGAAGGTGTATACGATGCAAAAGAACACGGTTTTGTACCTGGTGGAATGAGCTTACATAACTGCATGTCGCCACATGGCCCTGAAGCAGACGTCTTTGAAAAAGCATCAAATGCAGAGCTTGAACCACAGCGTTATGAAAACACGCTCGCATTTATGTTTGAATCGCGTTACGTTATTTCACCAACCAAGTATGCACTTGAAGGTAAAGAGCGTCAGCAGAATTACCTAGATTGCTGGAAAGGCATTAAGAAATATTTTAGTCAGTAATATCTTTTCACTTAAATTGCTGATCACATACTTAACAAAGTTAGTGTAAAAAGAACGGACAGCCGTTCTTTTTTGTTCGTGCTTAAAGGACTTAATTTTATGAAACTTTATACTTATTTTCGCTCATCTGCTGCTTATCGTGTTCGTATTGCGCTTAATTTAAAAGCTTTAGATCACGAAATGGTACCGGTAAATCTTCTAAAAAGTGAACAACAAAGCAACGATTACCTAAACGTCAATCCACAAGGTTTACTGCCTGCGCTGGAAACCGAAAAAGGTAAGTTAGGTCAATCGCTTGCGATTTTAGAGTACCTTGACGAAATTCACCCACAAACGCCATTGTTACCGAATGATCCTTGGCAAAAAGCACAAGTACGCAGTTTTGCCTATGCAATTGCTTGTGACATTCACCCAATCGATAATTTACGCGTATTAAAGTATTTAACCGGTGAACTCAATGTAACCGAAGAGCAAAAAACTGCTTGGTATTTACATTGGATCCAAATTGGCTTTGAAAAACTAGAAAAGCAAATTGGTGCAACGGATTTTTGTTGTGGCGATACTCCGAGCCTTGCCGATGTATGCTTAGTGCCACAAGTATTTAATGCATTACGATTTGGCCTTGATATGGCACAATTCCCAAAAATTAATGCGATTTATCAACGTTGTAACAGCATACAAGCATTTATTGATGCCGCACCTGAAAACCAGCTTGATGCAAACTAAGTTACCCTAGTCGAATAAAGGATCAGCTACTTTAATAGTGCGCCAGTCTTTTACATCGTCATTTAAAAAGCCTGCCTCTCGGTAGGCTTTTTCAATTAGGCCTCGGTCTCGCAGTATTTTTAGCCCACGCTGCAACGCTTCAAACGTTTGCTGTCCTAAAGGGTGTTTTTTAGAAACGACAAAGTGACGACTATCATTAAGCGCAACTTTGACATTGGGAATAGCAAAAATTTTATAGTCGGGACCAATGTAAGAAAAGTTATGCTGCTTTTTAAACGGCGCTAACATGCCATCAATCCAGCCTCGGCTAACCATTTTAGCCATTACGATCCAATCAGATTCATGCACAAGCTTTTTAGGTTTTAAACTTTGTAAGGTGACCCAATCAACATGCCAATCTTTACTTGAGACAATTGTCATGTCCGAAAGCGATAATGTCTTTGCATTATAGTTTGCAACGTTTTGTTCAGATGTAAACACACCCGCGTAGTACTCACCTTTACGAATGAGCGGCCCACTAATATATAAATTATCCTTATACCGCTCAGTCGCACTCAACCAAAGTGAATCAAACGATAGCAGTAACAGGCCTTCGTTTAGCAACTTCAAATTACGCGCATCGTAATTGCCATAAATAAAGTTAAATTGAATATCAGCACCGCCTAATAGCAGCGCTTGTTGTATAAGAATAAATTCAACGACATCGCGCTGGGCATTTTTACCCGAATAATCTGTAATATCTAAGATTGGCGTTTTGCCAATAATGTCCTTAGCATAGAAATAAATATCGGTTTCAACCGTGATATCTATCACTTTACTGTGCAGAGGTATACTTAGAAATAATAAAAATAAAGCAAAAAAACGACATAACATGGTATTTACGCTACTCTGCTCTTAGCAACTCTTTAAGGTTAGAAGTGAATGAATAAATTCACAAATATAAGGAAACAACAATGAGAGTGTTGGCTTTAGTACTTCCAATGTTGATTGTCTCTTCGTTAGCGACAGCACAAACACCAAAAAAGCATATTTGGCTAGAAGCTGAGGTAAATCATTTAATCTGTTGGTATGACGATAAAAAATATACCCTAGGTGCGGTAATTGAGGTTAACGACACAAGGTTAATTTGTACACAAAGATACCCTAACCAAGAAAATGGTCCTGTGGCATGGTATCAGCTTGATAAAAAAGGCAATATTATTTACCCAAAAACAAAGCCCAAGATTACGGTAAATTAAACGCGACTCAATTGGCTTTGCTGCTAAACATCAAGCTAATTAGACATACGCGCGACATAATGGCTCGTCAAACGGTTGTTGCTGTATGTTGTCAAAGTTAATGTAAACGCACTTGGGCTGCGCTTTAACACGCGATTAATAAGATGATACACAGTACCTGCTCGACTAACTGACCAAACACTAACATGAGTAGACGACAGTGCCTCTATCCAAATATCGCCAGCTTCGTTATTTTGATCAAACCGCAGGTAACCTTGATTTGCATATAAGGTTAAACTTTGGATCCGTTGTGTAAATTCATCACGCTCTTGGGCTTTGGTTTTCGCGCTTAAAACCATAGAGTCATCATTAGTAAAAACCATTTCCAGTCTGTGAGATTTGGCCACCTTACGCGCATTAGCAAGCTCTTCACCAATACAATAAAACCCATCACTTTTTCCAACCCACGAACCGCTCAAGTCTTTAAACAAGCGATTCAAGCTCGCTTCTTGACTGCGCGTTAATTTATTATTCGCAGGTAAATCTGCTAAACCAACTTTGCTCGGTGGGGCACTAAGGCATTGCGCTGCGCTTAATGTAAAGCTTGCGAGTAAAATAACTAACATCATTGTTATACGCATAGTATGATCCTTTTAAATCAATGTGAGCATTGCTCAGTACTGTACTCTAAATTAGTTTGATACGTTAAATGAACATAGAAACCAAATGGTTACAAGACTTTCTTATTCTAAGTGAAACTAAAAACTTTAGTTTAGCTGCACAATTACGATTTGTAACCCAACCGGCATTTAGCCGTCGAATTCAAGCATTAGAAAAAAGTTTGGGGTGCAAACTCATTGATAGACGCACCAACCCACTTAGTCTCACCAAAGAAGGCATTGCATTTCAACCAACTGCACAATCAGTGTTACATTTACTCAACAACTCCGCTGAAAAGTTACGGGCAACAAGCTATGCCCAAGAGCTAAAAATAGCCGCAACTCATACATTGGCGCTGGGGGTGTTTCCAAAAATATTAAAAACTCTAAAGCGACAGTTACCTAATGTCAGCGCTGAGCTTCAAATCGCCGATGCGGACGACTGTACAAAACTACTCAAAAGTAATAATTGTGACTATTTACTTGCATTTCATGATGAAGAATTGCTAGGTGAAGGTTATGAGCGTTTTGAACTTGGCGCAGTAAAACTATTGCCGGTCGCACTGAGTTCTCAAATTAATACGTGGCAAACGGCAACTAAAGTACCCTACCTTGCTTATCAAGCTTCAATTTTTCTCGGCCGTACCGTTGATAATGCACTAGACCAGCAAACAAAAAGCAGACTTGATAAAGTGGCGAGTTCATCAATGGCAGACAGTTTAAAAACCATGGTAATGCAAGGTCTAGGTATGGCATGGCTGCCTGAATTCGCGATTGAAAAAGAGCTTCAAGAAGAAAAGCTCAGCATCATCACCGGATTTGATGCCATCAATAATCTAAGCGTTAGCTTATATCGAATTCCTTCTAGCGATCATACAAAATCTATTTACTGGCAAGGCATAACACAAGCTTTAGAAAATGACGACTTAAACTAACGTTGAATGAGTAAAAGTAATCATTATAACGCTAGGCGATATGGAAACTTCCCTGTGCTATGCATAATTTGCATAACCAAAACCTATTTAAAGCATTAGTCTTTAACCTAGCTTATCGGTAATCTTGCGCCGACTCTCACCAATACAAGACAAAAAACAATGCGTATAGAATCTGATCTTCTCGGTACAATGACAATTGAAAACAATGTACTCTATGGCATACAAACTCAGCGCGCAGTAAATAACTTTCCGTTAAGTGACAAGACACTTTCACAATACCCTGCGATGATTAAATCACTCGCCTACGTTAAAGCAGCCTGTGTTCGCGCAAACCAGCAAATAGGTCTAATTAACGATGAAAAAGCTGATGCAATTTTTGCATCATGCAATGATCTAATTGATGGCCAGTATCATGATCAATTTCCTGTTGGCATGATCCAAGGCGGCGCTGGCACATCAACCAATATGAATGCCAACGAAGTAATCGCTAATATCGCACTGCAAAAGTTAGGACATCCTCTCGGGGCCTACCAATTTATACACCCTAATAGCGATGTAAACTTGTCGCAATCAACCAACGATGTTTACCCAAGCGCCATTCGCCTAAGTATCTTGCTACAACAGCCAAAGCTGATAGCCAGCCTAGAAGGCTTGATTGAACGTTTTTCTGAAAAATCTCAAGAATTTAAACATATTCTTAAGCTGGCCAGAACCCAATTGCAAGATGCAGTTCCAATGACATTAGGACAAGAGTTTGCGGGGTTCGCATCAACGCTACGTGAAGAAGTAAAGTTACTTAATCAGTTAAGCCCATTCTTCTATGAAATCAACTTAGGTGGAACCGCGGTTGGAACAGGGATAAATACCAAAAAAGGCTATGCTGAAGTAGCAATCAAGCAGTTAGCATGTTTAACTGAACTACCCTTTGTTAAGGCCGAAGATTTAATTGAGGCCAGCTCTGATATGGGCGCGTTTGTAATTTACTCATCAGCACTTAAACGTCTTGCAATCAAGTTATCTAAAATTGCCAATGATTTACGCTTATTAAGTATGGGTCCACGCGCAGGGTTAAGCGAAATAAATTTACCAGCAAAACAACCGGGTAGTTCAATTATGCCGGCTAAGGTTAACCCGGTTATTCCCGAAGCCGTAAGCCAAGTCGCATATCAAGTAATTGGATTAGACTCAGCAATCAGTATGGCGGCTGAAGCCGGACAACTGCAATTAAACGCAATGGAGCCGTTAATAGCATTTAATATTATGGAAGAAATGGCGCTACTAACTAACGCATGTAGCATGTTCGACCAGCACTGCGTTTCAGGCATTAGTGCAAACCATGAGCGTTGTCATTATTTATTAGACAATAGCCTCGCGCTTGTTACGGCGTTAAATCCATTTATTGGTTACGACGCTGCCACCGACATAGCTAAAGACGCATTAAGTTCAGGTAAAAATATCAAAGACTTGGTGTTGGAAAAAGGGATCCTTAGTGAATCTCAACTAGCAGATATTATGCAACCAGAAAAATTGACTGAACCTGCATAAGGCTTAAGCACTTTTAATAAATAAAGTGTATAGCAAATGCTATACACTTTGTTTGCAACGCAATACTAAGCGTTGTTTGATGTGTTTATCGATTATTTCGCACCAAGCTATCGCATGATAAATGACGAGCCATAAAAATTAATTGCTAACAAAAACAGAAACTTAATTCCAACCCAACTTAATTCTACACCACTATTTTCGCTCTAGAATAACGGCTCCCTCGCCCTCTTCCTTTAAGCAATCATCTTGGTTATATAAGTGGCACCTTTCCAACGACAAACAACCGCAACCAATACACGATGTGAGAGAGTCTTTTAGCTTTTCAATATATAAAATCTGTTGGGTTAACTTATCACGCCACGCAGTAGCGATGTGTTCCCAGTCACTAACCGTAGGTGTACGTTCATTAGGTAATTGCGACAAAATTGCTTTAATATCACTTAAACTAACACCAATTTTCTGGCCCGCTTTAATTAATGCGATCCGTCTTAATACATCCGGTTTATATCGCCTTTGGTTGCCACTATTACGCCAACTACGAATTAACCCTTTTTCTTCGTAAAAGTGGAGCGTCGAGACTTTTACCCCAGCACGTTTTGCAATATTTCCAACCGAAAGGTTCGCATCAGCCATAACTAAAATTGTTCACTGTTTAATTCTATAAAATACCCGTACATTTATATAATAAGTGATGAAGAACTCAAGTATGACAAGAAAAAATTACGACAAAATAAGTAACAAGCTATGTCTCGGTTGATGTGTAAATACATCGTATTTTACTTCATTAAACCGACCGTATTTAAGATATAAGAATACATAAAAATGAATATGCAAAGGGCAATGGTTTTAGGTTTACACTACGCCAAAGAAAGCACCTATTAAGATACTATACTTGTATTCTAAAATTACTTTTAAAATACCGCCATAGATAACTTGCTTAATGCAAATCTTCGCCTACGCCTCATGCTAAATCACGAAGTAATGTGTTAATCATATAAAAGCTTGTGGTAATTTTATTTGGCTGAGTCTAAAACTCGTATGTATGCTGCAGCTTGTTTACGTTCGTTAACCTTATTCCTTATGTAAACAGTAAGTTAAGGCTAACAAAATAATTTACGGTGATTACTTCAATTCACTTTTGATATCACTGCAAATAACAGCCCTAGTCATCCCAATTTAACGCATATATCTAATTAAATTTTATGCTAAAACTTCGAGTAATCGACTAAATTAGTTAAAAGAAAACAATTTTTATTATAGTACCTAATTATTAACCAAAAGTTATAAAACAGGATTTAAAATAATTAATACTTATATAAAACCACTAACTAGTTCTAAATTGGCAATTAAATACGCTAACTAGAGTTGATCTTTTCTGGACAAAATTGCTATTGTTACAACATGCCGTTATTTTCATTTAGATGAAGTGAAAGTCTAAGCGACTTGAATTGAAATTAATACTTTATCATTAACGGCAAAAATTAGTCCCCAAAACTATGTATGCTCTACAAGGATAGAGAAATGACAACAAATTACGCAAAAGTAAAAGAATTGTGCGACCAACTGGTTTCTGATGGAAAGCCAGTGTCGGTTGAGGCCATTTTACAAGAATGTGAAGGCAGCACTGCGAGTATTCTTGCACACTATCAACGTTGGCGCAGTGAGTCGCAAGACACACGCCAAGCGACAGCTGATACAGGATCATTAAGTGACGAGTATATGGCTGCATTTCACCGCGAGATTAAACGTTTCTCAAATGCTATTAATCGTGATTTCGAAGTTCAACTTGAACGTGCTATTGAAGCCGAAAAGTTCGCTATCCTAAGCCTACAAAAAACAGAACAAATTACCGGTGAATTAACCGAAAAATTACAAATGCTTGAAGCGCGTTTAGAAGAAGAAACAAGCCAATTCAAGCAGACAATCGCTGAAGTCGAAGACAATGCTGATGTTGAAATTGCATCACTAAAAGAACATCACGAAAAGCAACTTCAAGACCTTACTGAGTCGAAAAATCAAACAATTGAAGATATGCGAATTGCCAATGAAAACACAATTGAGCAATTAAAGGCTAATAACGCTGCAACCGTTGCAGAATTAAAAGAGTCGAGCGAACGCACCATTGCTGAGCTGAAACAGTCTGGTGAAGCAAAAGTAAGCGAGCTTACTGAGAATGTTGCAAGCCAAGTACAAACTCTTGAAGCGGCACTTGAAGAAAAAGACTCGAAAATCCAAGCATTATTACAAGAAAAAAACTCTACACTTTCTCAGCTTTCACAGTTAGAGCAAACTGCAAATACACATGCAGCGAAAGCAGAGCAGCATAACTCGGAAGTTGAAGATCTTCGCCAAGCAAAAGAAGCAATGCAAGCACAGCTTAAACAAGCTGAGCAAAGCATTGAAATGATGAAGAAACAAAACCTTGAGCTATCACAGCATAACCAAGATCAGCAAACAGCGGTCAAAGGTGCAAAAGAGCAAATCGAAGAAATGCAGACGCAGCTGGCTGAGGCTCAGAAGATTGCGACAAGCTTTGAAAGTGAAAAAGAAAACTTACTTAAGCAAATGGACTTTGTTAAGAACAATTCAACCGCTACTATTCAGCGCTTAACGCAAAACTCTGATCAAAACCTCGCTAAGATCAGACTACTTGAAGAAAAACTTGTTAGCGAACAGCAAAACGCATGGCGTTATGAGAATGAAAACGAGAAGCTACAAGAGCAACTTGAATTTATTAAGCAAAACTCTGCAACGACTGTAGAACGTTTAACACGCAGCGCCGAAAAAGCGATGGCACGTGTGCGCGATCTAGAGCGTGAAGTAGATGATGCTAAGTTAGAACTTGAACAAATACGCGCTCAAAACAACGTTGTGCCACTACAAGATCAAGCATAACCATATTGGTTAGTGAATTGGAAAAAGGGTCATTTGACCCTTTTTTATTATTGCAAAAATGCTAAAAAAAGCTAAATTGAAAGGTAAATCGCTAATTTTAAAAACAAATTGAAAATTTACACAGCACGTCAAGCAGTATTAAATCACAAAAAAAGATTAGTCGCCTATGAGCTACTATTTCGTAATAGCCGCGCTAATTCATTTCCTACCGTAGACCCAGTTATTGCCACCTCAAAACTTATCGCCGATAGTCAGTTTATTATCGGATTAAGGCGCTTAACGTCTGGTAAAAAAGCGCTCATTAAGTTTCCACATCTTGGTATATTGCAAAAGCAGCCTGAGCTGTTACCAAGCAACGATTTTATTGTTGAGTTAATGACAGACTTCGTGCCTAATCAAGAAGTGTATGAAGCATGCCGTAGCTTATTTCACAAAAACTATGTGCTAGCACTTGATCCCTACACTCCCGATTTTGACTGGCAACCTTATTGCAACTTATGCCGCTTGGTGAAATTTGATATTAGTAGAACGCCGTTAAACACGGTCATTGCCGATATTAATAAGTTAAAGCAACAAAAAAACCTCAAACTAATGGCGACAAAAATTGAAACTCATGAAGATTTCGAACTCGCCAAACAACTTGGCTTCGATTACTTTCAAGGGTACTTCTTATGTCGCCCACAATTAATTGAACAGCAAGATATGGTAAGCCACTCACAAACTGTGGTGTTGCTCTATACCGAACTTGTAAAAGAAGAGCTTAATTACGACAAAATCGCTAATCTGGTTGAGCAAGATGCTGCGCTTTGCTACAAATTACTGCGCTTTATCAATTCGGGTCTGTTTCCTACTCGCGAAGAAATTAACTCAATTAAACAAGGCTTGATTTACCTTGGTGACCAAAACGCGAAGCGTTTTTTAAACCTAGTTGTTACTGCGCACTTTGCTAAAGACAAGCCCCACGAACTAATTCGCATGTCGACCATTCGAGCCAAATTTTGCGATGTAATTGCGCAAAAAATCGCGCCAAGTTTAAAAAGTAAGTCATTCTTGGTTGGTCTTTTCTCCTTATTAGATGCCATTTTCGATCGCTCTATGGACGTAATTATCAAACAGCTCCCACTCGGAAAAGACATTAGCGATGCATTAATTGGCGAAGAGAATCTCAATCGAAATATTCTTGAACTCGTGCTTAGTTATGAATCTGGTAATTGGCAAAAAATAGAATCACAGTGTAACAAACTAAAACTCGATCAAGCGGATTTACCAGCGTTTTATTATGAAGCCATAAAGTGGAGTGATATTTTATATAACTGTACCCAGCAAGAAGACCCGCTATAAAAAAGCCCAGCAACTTGGCTGGGCTTTGACGTTATATAACTTATATATTAAAACATATAGCTTAATTTCACGTAGTAGAAACCACCGTTGTAGTCGTACGGACCACTTTCGTAATATTTAGCACCTAGTACACCATACGAAGCAGTTGGTAGTTTTTGTGCTTCTTGGTCGAATATGTTGTTTGCACCAACAGCTGCTTTAAAGCTCTCATTAATGAAATAACTCACTTCCGCATCAAAGGTAAATGATGAATCCGCAATTTCATTCCAACAACCGTCTAAACAATCATCATCTGCATGCACTGCGAAGTATTCGCCGAAGTAGTTAGCGCGCACAAACATGCTAATATCATCCCAGTTTTGGGTAATTGTGAACGTAGCACGGTGTTGAGGCATGCCTTCTTCTAAACGTTTTACTTTACCGTCGCTTGTGGTTGCTGGGTTAAACGCATCAACCGTTGTTTCATTCCAGTTATACGCTAACGCAAATTTTGTTGCGCCATTGAGTAAATCGGCTGAATAGTTAGCAACAATATCAACACCTTGTGTTGTAGTATCAAAGTCATTTGCGAAGTAGGTAACGGCCGAGATTAACTCTGGGTTTTGTACACCAAGCGATCTAAGTTCAGCATAATCTTCTTCACGTACAGTGATTTGACTAGACTGCGCGATACGATCTGTTACTTCAATGTTGTAGTAATCAACTGTTAAGAAGAAATCATCATACTCATATACAGTACCTAATGCATAACTTGTTGATTCTTCCGGTGTCAGCTCTTTACCACCATAAAACGCAGAAAGTGGATCTGTTGGCGGCGCTAAGAAACTTTGAATTAATTCACCGCCTACAAGTGATGTTGCCGTATTTACAACATTTGCCTGACCAACGGTCGGTGCTCTAAAACCAGTACTTGTTGAACCACGGATCTGCCAATCATCTGAAATAGCATATTGCAGTGTTAACTTGTAGTTCGCTGTATCACCAAAGGTATTGTAATCTTCGTAACGAAGTGCCGCGCCAAATAGCAAGCTTTCAGTTAAATACGCTTCAGCGTCAACATATGCCGCCCAGTTACGACGAGTATTAGTTCCTTGAGATTCAGGACCAAAGCCTTTAAAGCCATGCGAACCAATATTAAAGCCTTGGTCTGCGTATGGTCCGGCTTTCCATGAGGCTTCTTCTCCTGACACTATTTCGAACGATTCTTCTCTAAATTCAAAACCACCAGCAAGGTTAAGCGGATCATCTAAACCCACCTCAACTGATTTAACTAAATCAAAGTTAAATGTCTTTTCAAGTTGAATATATTTACCCGTATCAAAATCAACTGGCGTGTCTAAACCAAGTGATGGGTTAAGCGAGTTATAAAGGTAGAAATCCGCTGCATTTCGACCTACTGAGCCGCTTAAATCAAAATAAACTTCATCTAACCAGCCACCACTAATCTCACCTTCAACACCCATGGTAAGCGATGTATCAACGATGTTACCAGCAAATTGCGGCGTGTAACCACCTGGGAAAATCATGTTCATTGAGAAACAGTTAGGATCAGCAACCATATCTTTATATGCTTGCGTATCAAGTACATCCGGTACATTTGCCGGTACAACAGCACATGTTCTAGGACCGCCATTTGCTTGACCAATATCACCAATTAGCAAAGTTTCGCCGCCATCGTTTGAATAAACATTACTGCGGTTATGTGGATTACGATAGTAAAAGCCACCTGTTGCATCACGTTCAGAATAGTTACCAAACATGTAGAATTCTTTATCATTGCCTAAATCAAGGCCAACGTTACCAAACACCGACAAGTCGTCTTCAATTTCTGGATTACCCCATACTTGCGCAGGATCATTGATGTAAGTGTTACCTGCGTCAGCAAGGCCCCCAGCATCTGGGCGCTGAACTGAACGGCTCGTCGCATCGGCATTTTTTAATGCGAAAGACAAGTTAGCAAAGCCGTCATCAGTAAATGGCATGCCAATATTACCTTCAATTGTCGTGGTGTCGCCGTCACCTTCAAAGTACTCACCGTATTTAACTGTGATACTGCCACCTTCGGCTGAATCTTTTAACACAAAATTCATTACGCCCGCGATGGCATCTGAACCGTATTGCGCTGCAGCACCGTCTCGCAGCACTTCAACTTGTTTTAAAGCGATGCTTGGAATTACCGAAATATCTGGACCTTGTGCGCCATCATTTACACCACCACCTTGAAACGCAATAACTGACGCACGGTGACGACGTTTACCGTTCACAAGCACTAAGGTGCTGTCAGACGATAAACCACGAAGGTTAACAGGGCGAATTAATGTTGCGGCATCACTGATAGGTTGTTGACGCACATTAAATGAAGGAACTTGGCTTACAAGTAGCTCTAGCATGTCAGATGAACCATGCTTTTCTAAATCATCACCACCGATAATATCAATCGGCACAGGTGAATCGGCGATTGAACGTGGCGCAGAGCGTGTACCTACTACGGCGATTTTTTCGACGTCTTTTTTAATCTCTTCGGTGTTATTTTCTTCTGCTAATGCAGAATAAGACATGGTTGATACGAGTGTTGATGAGCAGGCAAGTAGTATTGCCTTACGTAGCGCTTTAATTTTCATAATTTCCCTAGCAACTTAGTTAATTATTATGTAAACGTATTTAACATACTATTTACATAAATAGACTAAATTGGGGATTTTTCAAGTATAAAATTGAATAAAATGTATCGTTAGCGCAATTTTTATACTAAAACCGTGAATTATATAATTTTTCCTCTCAGCGCTTTCGTATAACTGTGTTTTTTCTTGCTGTCTAATCGCTTTCGTTGGGAGCTTTTTGTCGGTTTTGTTGCGCGGCGTTTTTTTTGCACAATCATCGCCGATTGAATAAGCGCTTTAAGCCTATCTAGGGCATCTTGTTTGTTTTGCTCTTGGGTCCTAAATGATTGCGATTTAATTACAATAACACCATCGTTAGTAATGCGGCTGTCATTAAGAGCAAGTAGCTTTTCCTTATAAATTTGTGGCAAGCTACTACGTTTAATATCAAATCGCAGGTGAATTGCAGTTGCTACCTTATTCACGTTTTGTCCACCACTGCCTTGTGAGCGAATCGCTGTTAACTCAAGCTCCCAATCGGCAATACTGACTGAATTTGAAATTTGTAACATGTAAAACCCTCTGTTACCTAGATTGATAAAATTAACGTGTTTCGCATTTAACTCTATTGAGGCGGTTATAATCATAAAACCGGATGAAACAACGCGCGCGCATTCAACTGCTAAAATTGTGGTACTGTAATAGCGTGTTAGCCATTAAAATCGGTTAAAACAGGCAATAATGCCAGCACTGCAACACACAAAATATTTACACTAATTGTCAGCAAAAACCATTTTCGAAACGGTTGTTTTAGTGTTTTATGCCTAAAAAACGCTTGCGCAAATACAGCACCTAACCAGCCACCTAACACATCATAAATATGAAGCGTCGATTCAGGCACACGCACTTTATCTTTTTTTGCTTTGTACTTATCAATACCATAAACAATAAAGGTGAAAACACTCATCACGATGTACACAGGGACGAGCCAAAACGGCAATAACGTTAACCACACTAAACAGGCTATTACTAGGCAAAATAATATTACAAATAAGATCATTAAGATGAGAAATCAGTTATCTAAATCAGCACCACGCAGTCTATCAGATTACGGACGTAAGGTTTGTAAAATTCAAATCAATATAAGTTCTGATAAATTGCTAACTTGGTAGCGAGTCGAATACTTACCAACCGTACCAAGTTTTATCGCTGTTGTGGTCAGCATCAAAAGTCGTCTTGTTAGTTTAAAATAAAAGCTGTGCTCTCATTCACACGATACTAAATAGCAAAATATCAAGCGACGTTTAGCCAGTACACATAAAAAAGGGCGACACACAGTTCGCCCCATTTCATTTAGTTATTGCTTACTGTAACCGTCTCATCGCGCAACAAATGTAAAAAGTGCATGTGCTTTTGGTATTGATCAATTACATCGTTAATAACCGCATTCTCAGACCATCCCATAATGTCGTAGTCTTGACCACCTTCTACTAAATGCACCTCAGCGCGATAGTAACACTCCTCGTCTTCGTCGCTGTTAAAGCTCGGTTGTACGTGTTTTTTCTTATGAACACCGTAAACAAAGTCATGTTCGTCGCCGTGATACACTTTTAAAATAAGCCCTGAATCTTTAACAATTATCTCAGTCTGAATATCATTAAGTTCGAATTGATTTTTCAACGCTTTAAACGCCCGCTTTACAACTTTATTAATAAAATCAGCCGTGTTCTTTTTGTCAGGCGTTGACACAATATTATTGAGTTTTTCTTGCCAGTCTTCACCATCAACATAATGATTTGTCGGCGTTATGTTCATTTGTAAACTGTCCATCTTTGCAGCTTCAATTTGCAGCGCTTTAACTAAACCAAAACACGCAAATAGCAACACGATAGCAAAGGGTAACGCGCTGGCAATTGTCATGGTTTGTAATGCGTTCAAGCCCCCCACTAAGCTTAACACCGCAGCAACTACACCAACGCCGATAGCCCAATACAAACGTTGCCAAAGTGGTGTATCGTCCTCACCATTTGAGCACAGCATATTAATTACCATTGCGCCTGAATCGCATGATGTTACAAAGAAAATAACAATCATTAATATCGAAAGCCCAGTTAAGAATGCACTCCATGGAAAGGCTTCTAAAAACACAAACAGAGCAACGGCCGAATCACTACTTACCATCTCCATTAACGACACATAACCTTGCTCTACCACAAGATAAATTGCGCTATTACCAAAAATAGTCATCCATAATAGAGTAAAGGCTGTAGGCACAACCATTACACCTAATATAAATTCACGAATGGTACGCCCTTTTGAAATACGGGCTATAAACAATCCTACAAATGGCGCCCATGCAAGCCACCACCCCCAATAAAAAATGGTCCAGCCACCAATCCAACTTTTCTTTTCATAGGCAAATAAATTAAATGTATTTGACACAATTTCAGACAAGTACTGGCCCACGTTTTGTACATATGCCTGAAGTAGAAATACCGAAGGCCCAAGTACAAAAATAAAAATCAACAAGGCAATAGCTAGCAACATATTAGTTTCGGACAAAATTTTAATGCCCTTATCAAGCCCAGTTGCGACTGAAATAGATGCAAGTGCAGTAATTGCAAGCATAATAAGCACTTGGTTAAGTACACTTACATCAATATCGAATAAATAATTCAGTCCTGAGTTTACTTGGCTTGCGCCCAATCCAAGCGATGTGGCCACACCAAATACCGTACTCACAACCGCAAACACATCAACGACATGTCCTTGCCAGCCATAGATTTTATCACCAATAATCGGGTGTAAAGCAGAGCGAAGCGTTAGCGGTAAGCGATGACGGTAACTAAAATACGCAAGCACCAAGGCCACGATGGCATATATCCCCCATGCATGAAAACCCCAATGGAAAAAGGTTATTTTCATCGCTTCTCTAATTGCATCAAGGGAGTTGACCTCAGCAGTTGGTGGCGACACATAATGCATAATCGGCTCAGCAACACCGAAAAACATCAAACCAATGCCCATACCCGCAGCAAACAGCATGGCAATCCAAGTTGATAACTTATAGTCTGGCGTAGAATGATCCGGCCCGAGTTTCACCGAGCCGAAGCGTGATAAACTCAAATACAAGACAAAACCAAGGATAATGGCGACCGCCAAGATATAGAACCAACCACCGTTCGTAACTATGGTTGATTGCAATGAGTTATATAGTTCATTGGAAAATTCTGGCGCCATAATCGCCACAATCAAAAGAACAGATATAACAAAAGACGCAGGTAAAAAAACCGCTTTATTTAGAACATTTGTTTTAGTTTGCATAAGTCAGGGAATTTGCTTAGTACTCTAATTATTATAATGCAATATTGAGGCGTATTCTTAACTTTTTATACTAAGTATCCAATTTCTAAGTTCAAAATATAACTATGACACGCTAAAAAAGCATGGTTTATAAAAATTAACCTAACAATAGAAATAATTCGACATCTTAACGATAGTAAATGCATTTATCTCCAACTCTATAAACATTTAGCAAATTACCTGAGTAACAAAGTTCAGATTAGTATAAAAAACACTCAAATTTAAATTTTTTATGCCGATGATAAGTTACGGATAATTGTAATTGGATGACATATGAAAATTGAAAGCGCAAATGTAAAACTTGAAAACACCTATGTCGGTGAATTTGTATCAGAGCGGCGAGAAACTCCCATCACTCCCCCGAGCGAACCGAGTGTGCAAAAAGTAGAGCATTCTTTGGAGGATATTTCACTTGAAGACGATGCAAAAATTCATATTCTAAAATTACTTATTCAAGAGCTTACCGGTAAAGAAATTGATTGGTTTGACAAAAACGAAATGGAGCAGCCCGACCCAAGCCAACCAGTAGACGCAAACACGAGTCAACCAGACGGCCCTATCGAAGTTATCATTGAAAGACTTAACCATGAACATCAAAGTAACGACCTAAAACTTGCAGGAGAACTCAAGCTTGAAAGTGGTCGGGAGATCAGGTTTGAGTTCAAGTTAGCGTTTGAGCAAACTCATACCGAGTATCAACGGTCAATTGAAACCATAAATATGAAAGACCCGCTTGTGATTAGTTTTACCAATAAGCCGGTGTCTTTAAGCGCTCGTGAACACGGATTTGATATCGACGCTGATGGTGAACAAGATAAAATTGCACATCTTGACAAAGGGTTTGGCTATTTAGCACTTGATCGAAACAACAATGGCAAAATTGATAATGGTAACGAGCTTTTTGGTGCACTAAGTGGTAACGGCTTTAACGACCTTAGCCAATACGATGAAGACGGGAACGGCTTTATTGATGAAAACGACAGTATCTTTCAGTCGCTACACGTATGGGTTAAAAATGAAAATGAAGATCGACTTATATCACTAAGTGACGCAAATATTGGTGCCATAGGGCTACAACACGCCCAAACACCGCTTAATATCCGTAACGACGGTGAACTTAAAGGTGCAGTCCGTCAATCGGGATTTTATTTGAATAACAACGGTCAAGTTGGTTTATTACAACAAATTGACCTTGTGGTTTAAGTCTTCACTTTTAACTTTGAATATACTACCAGGTGCGAGCCCATGTGTTATGTCGAGATATATTTATTACGTCTTTTACAAAGCACATGGCAGCCCTATACCCCTTACTTACTCGCTAGCAGACGTTTTTTCTCTAGCTTAAACTGTGCATTCAATTCATCAATTAATGCTAAAAGTACAGTTTGGTCGTCATTACTTAGCGCTAACTTTGTTTGCAAACGCGAATCAAACGGGCTTTCAGCAATGTTCGATAAATGATTTAAGTATGCATCCGTATGCAACAACATCGCACCCACTTTACTTTGAATATTAAGCACACACAAAGCGAGATCATTTGACGCCAGCATTTCGATTTGTTTTACCGCCAAGCTTATTTTTAATTGATCATCTTGCACCGTTTGCCGAGTATTGCTGATAAGCACTTGAAAGTCTTTTTTTAACTGAAGCTCTTTATTTGGATTATTTAGCTCTACCGCTGCATTTGTATCTTCTAAAAAGGCTTTCGATGCTGCATCTAACTTTTCAGCGATTTCAGATTTATGACGAAAAATCATTTCGCCCAATAACGTTTGAAATACCAGAAGTTGGTTAGCCGTTATTTCGAATAATTTTAGGTGTGCGTGCCCTGTTATATTATCCGTAACCGCATTCTCCTTTTGTTGATGCTGTTTAAAAAGAATAATAAAAATCAGCACAATAATCAGGCTCAAGGCAATTTGTGCGTTATTTTCAATCAGTAAAATAATGTCAGACATAAGTAGTGTTTGCTTTTTTGCTTAATTCAATCATGGTTTTAGAGATTTTTGAAGCGTTATCAGTTAGTCTGGTCATTAAATACACATAAACATCACTACTGACACTCCCTGACAAACAAATCGTTATTATTAACAAAAACGACAAGGACAAGGACAAAGACAAAGACAAGGACAGTAATTATGATTACACTCTACGAATTTCCACCCGCTTTTGGCCTTACCAACGCAAGCCCATTTGCGCTTAAGCTTGAAGCCTACTGCAAATTGGCCAAAATAGAATACCAAGTGAAATATCGTATTGATTCAGAAAAAATGCCAAAAAAGAAGTTCCCCGTGGCATTGATCAACAACGAATTAGTCGCCGATTCAAATATTATTCTCGCGCAATTAGATCAAACAGCGCAACTTGATGCTTCACTAAGCAACAAGCAGCATGCACTTGGTTATTTGATTAAAGAGTTAATTGAAGAAAAACTGTATTGGTGCTTAGTTTATAGCCGCTGGGTTGATGACGCTTTTTGGCCGACAACTAAAGCCGAGTTATTTTCAGAAATGCCCAGAGTTCTCAAACTCTTTGTACCAAATTTAGTAAGAAAGAACCTAATTACAAGCATTTATGCGCAAGGGCTTGGGCGACATTCAACAACGCAAATATATGATTTTGCAATTGAAGCAGTAACGCATTTGGCTAACTTACTGGGAGAAAAACCTTATTTTGTATCTGATTATATGACTCAATATGACTGCGCTGCCTATGCAACATTAACCAACCTATTAAATGGAAAACTTG
The DNA here is from genome assembly GCF_000238255.3 of Pseudoalteromonas spongiae UST010723-006. Taxonomy (NCBI): domain Bacteria; kingdom Pseudomonadati; phylum Pseudomonadota; class Gammaproteobacteria; order Alteromonadales; family Pseudoalteromonadaceae; genus Pseudoalteromonas; species Pseudoalteromonas spongiae. The sequence continues at coordinate 577,281 of NZ_CP011040.1, read as the reverse complement.
AAACACCAATAAAAGCAGCGATTGAACAAAAGCCTAATTTAGTGGCTTACATCAATCGCTGTTATGAATCATGTGGTGTTTAGTTAAAAATTAACGTCGCTTACATTACCTGAGGTCACAATAACAGATGTACTTTGTCCCTCTGGTGATGGAATGGTTAAGCCATCAAATTGAATGTTGTCATCAACTAAGTCGTTACAGCGAAGCGCTACAACATAATCACCAGCTTCAACAAAACCAAATTCAAATTCACCGGCAACACTGGCATTCACGCTAGCAAGTGGCGCAGATGCCGTTGGTGCTTCACCAGTAAAGCTTTCATCTTCAGCATCAAACAAATCACCTAACTCAGTGGCATCACCTGAATATAGATACACAGTACACGGCCCTAAGTTTAAATTTTCAGCTGAAATAGTACCACTTACTCCGCCTGCATTACTTACCACCTTAATACCGTGTGGTTTTAAAATAAAACCGTTTTTCGATGGATCGTTACCACGCTGCACAAGCGAACTTCTTAAATCAAATTCTATGGTATACGCAGGTGTGTCACCTTGTTGTTCAAGTGTTGCATCAACTGCAAATTCACCTAAACGCAAACGCGAGCTAGGCACTTTAATTGCGTATAAATTCGCATCATTATCAAGCTCTACGTAAGAGCTTGTATCTACAATTACTAATTCTAATTTGTAGTTACCTTGATCTAAGGTAATTCCAGCAAGTTCATCGATGATCTTCTTTTGACCTGCACCTTGGTATTCAAGCAAATTAATAACGATTGACTGAACACTTGTTCCATCTTCTAAAACAAACTCTTCAACTAACGTTTCTTCTGACACTTCACCTGCGTCATCAAGCGCTAAAATTTTAATTGTCTCTATTTCAATTACCACTGCAATTGCATCATCTACCGGTGCATCACTTACGCCAAGCGAAAACTTTGCTTGTTGTTCGCCGGTTACTGGCGGTACCGTTACATCATCATCGTTATATGAACTGCCACCGCACGCGGTAATTAACATAGATAAAAGTAATACGAAATAAATTTTCATAATGGACCCTTTGTTCGCACTACACCATTATAGTAGATTGCATAAGGCTCATAGATACGTACATTGTATGAGTTTCGCGGTGTTCATTAAAAACAATCAAATAGCATGAGGAAAATTTAACTAACCTTGCACAATCGATTAAATAGATTAATTACACCCATTTAATCCATTAGAGCTTAGATTAGTTAATTGGCATACTAAACCCAGTTAAAAAATACAGATATATAGAAGGGCGTACCATGTTGAAAGATATTTCGGGACAATCAGTACCACAAGTCACTTTACCAATTTTTGCTAACAACGAATGGCAAACAGTAACAACAGATGACTTATTTAAAGGCAAAACAGTGGTGGTATTTTCACTACCGGGTGCATTTACACCAACCTGTTCATCAACCCATTTGCCACGCTTTAACGAACTTGCCAATACCTTTAAAGCTAATGGCGTAGACGATATTTTATGTGTATCGGTTAACGATAGCTTTGTTATGTCAGCATGGGCAAATGACCAAGAAGCTGACAATATTCGCTTAATTCCAGATGGTACAGGTGAATTTACCCACGGCATGGGTATGCTTGTTGACAAAAGCGCGATTGGCTTTGGCAAGCGCAGTTGGCGCTACTCAATGCTGGTAAAAGATGGCGTAATTGAAAAAATGTTTATTGAACCAGAGGTAGACGGCGACCCGTTTGAAGTATCAGACGCCGATACCATGCTTGATTACATTAACCCTAATGCGGTTAAACCAAAGCCTGTTGCATTATTTACGAAACCGAACTGCCCATATTGCCAAAATGCAAAACGATTACTCGATAAGCATGGCTTTAATTATGAAGAGATTGTTCTGGGCAAAGACGCAACCTTAACAAGCTTAAAAGCTATGTCAGGGCGAGAAACCGTGCCACAAGTCTTTATTGGTGGTAAGCACATTGGTGGCTCAGACGATTTAGAAAGCTACTTTCAGGACTAACCATATATAGAAAGGCTGTATCTGCAGCCTTTTTAAAATCTAAACTCTACATTGAAATGAGCACCCGTCTCATTATTAGTACGTTCAAACCATTCGGCACGGTGATGCACAACTTCTCCGGTGACTGCAAGCCAAGTTAACACTTCATACTCTAAAGCCAAACTCAAACCATACGCATTACCTTTGTCTGAGAAATAAGACGCTACACACGTTTTGTTCCAGCCACAGCCTTCATTAATGGTTACATTTTGCTCCACATCATAGTGTTCGAATAGATAATATTTACCATCTACATCACCATTTTGATAAAACACACTACCGTACAATATGGCTTGACGATTCAAGCGATATCCTGCAATCAAGGACAAATCATAACTTTTTTGTTCCATTGACCAATCATTATATTGCTTTGTAGGGCTTTCGCTGCGCTTAGCCCAAATATAACCAAGGCTGCCAGCTAACGACAGGTTGCCCGTTTTCTTCTGCTCAAGCGGTGCGCCTAACATTTGGTATTTTAAGCTAACTTGATTTTCACCGTTATCAACAAAACGTGCCTCAAAACCTTTACCTAGTGTCATCGCCGCTGAGAAACGCAGCGTATTATCTCGTTCGCTCTTTTTATTTTTATTTATGGCGATTTGGTTTGAGCTATCGGAGCCTGCGGTAATGTTAAAATGGAAAGGTTGGCTATTAACTTCGGGGCTATCAAATCGCGCCATGCGCGGTTTCACTTCAGGCGTCGATTCACACCCTGCAAGCACAATACTTGATACCACCGTACTTATGACAATCAGCTTGTTCAAAAGAAAGTCCTTTTAAATAAAATATGTGCCAATGATACGGTGATTTTCTTTTCTAATTCAAACCATTGTGTAAATAAACGTAATCAGCAGCCGTATTAAAACACCTTGTAAATCGATGACTACATCACGGCTTACAACATCAATAGCGCGTATTAAAGTAAAGAGATAAAAGACATAACCCACCACCAAAGAGATAATGGGTTAGTGTTAACTAGAGCGTGTTAACCCCTACTGTCTATTTCTACAGCGCTTTGTTGTCGCTTTTTTACCTAGACCACAAAGCCTACAAAGCAGCGCCGCGATTAAAACTATTTGGATTTGGACAGAATTCAAACCGTAAATAACAACACGCGCTAGAGTAGTTCAATACGAAATGTGTCCATATTTGGTGTGCAATCCCACTTGGCATTTCGCTCATTACTGAGTTTAGATGCATCCCACTCCAAGCCACATATTTGGCCGCTTGCTTCGGTGACAATACGTGTTTGATTACTGTCATTCACCAGCCAAATTGAGATTAAGTCACCCGATGAATTTTCATCAAACTTTGCATTGCGTTCATTAGCATGCTTAGACGAGTCCCATTCAAACGCGCCTTTATTACCATTGGCGACTAAATAACCATCTGCAATTAATTTGTTGCCATCATTAGTGATGCCCGTAACTGTAAACGTCATTGGATCGGCATTGCCGGTACAATCCCATTTCGCGTTACGCTCATTAAAAAAGCGGCTGTTATCCCATTCCAAACCACACGTTTCGCCGTTAACTTCGGTTGTGATCACCAAAGACACATCTTGACCAACTTGAATGTTTGATTGCTGGGTTAAATAGCGATTTTGCACATTGTTAAGTAAAGTGTTTAATTCAGTACCTTGCCCTTTGTTATAAATAGTGCGCACTTCATCAAGGCTCAGCGCACGGTGCCACACGGCAAAATCATCCAAATCGGCTTTTAAATTATAAGTATAATTACCGGTACCATCTTGCCCAATATTCCAGTTAAGCTCTGAGTTAATGTCACCCACATTAGCAATATCACCAGCGATAATATTAAGCTCACCCGTTGGACTTCCTGCGTACATAGTGGCAACACCATTACGGTCAAACGTTGCAACCAGTAACCACCAGCCATTAAAGCTGTAATCGATTGGATCGATGTCTTTTCTGTCGGCACCTGATGACGCTAAATTAATGCCAAAGTCATCGCCATTGCCTTCGTTAGCAAGTAATAATGTGCCGCGATTAGCCCCACTTGCCCAGTTTTTATTACCAACAATCACGGGATCACCAGCTTGGTCGCCACTTACTCTAAACCATGTCATCAAGGTAAAGTTTGTATCTGTGCCAAAATTCAATTCTGTTGGTTTACCTAATGTCAGGTATTCTTTGTCGTCGTTAAGCTTTACATATTGACCAAACTTACCACCCGCTTGCAAATTTGGCGTGCCCCCGCCTACTTGAGCGTGAAGCGCATTGCCTGATGCATCAAGATAGTTGCCATCAAATGGTAAATAGGTTTTAAGGTCTTGCTTGATGCCATTATCGTTAACAACACGCACTAAGTTACCCTGCACAACACCATCCATATTTGCCAGCACAGCTAAACCATGATGGGCAAGTACTGTAGGCGCTGCATCATAATTATGAGGAACACCCGCTAAATAGCCTTGTTTAGCGGTTTTAGATGACACTAAAAATGGAATAGTATAGTTATCTGCTGCATGAATACCGTGCGATGAACCACGTCCACCGTGATCAGATGTCAGAACAATTTGCCAATCTTCACTGTCAAAGTTAGGACGATTTTTAATGGCAGCCAAGATGCGACCAATTTGACTATCAACATCGTTTATTTCATTTATATAACCGTTATCTGACGCCGCAAAACAACATGCATGCCCTGCACCATCTACGTCATCAAGAAACAGAAATAATGCATCGACATCAGTCCCGTGCTGCCAATTTGACGCTGTAAAGGTGCCATTAATGATATCAACCGCATTTTGTGTATTCGTTGCATCATCTGCATCTATTTTTACATCTGCGCTATTGGCAATTTGCATATCGGTGCTCCATGTCACCAAATAGGCAGTGTTTAGTGATGGGTTTGCTTGCTCTAATAAGGTCAAATAATGAGGGTGCGCTGCATAATTGCCCCCCGCCACGTCACTATTGCCTGTAACACCACTTTTATTTGATGTAACCCCCGTCATAATACCCACGTGATTAGGGCCACTGTTTGGCGCTGCGTCCTTCATTGTTTGCGCATAATGTGCAAATGCGGTGTTATAGCCATTCGCCCAATTACCACTAATCAAGTTATCAAGATTAGGAGTATGCGCATTTTCAATACCGTCGCCACGCAAGCCATCAACGGCTATCAGCAATGAATGTGTTTTTGCTAAGACAGAAGTGGACATTGCCACACCAGCAAGCAACAACGACACTTTAGCGATTTGCTTTATTGGGTAACTGCACGACATGTTTTTTTTCATAATAATTCCTGTTAGATTGGATTTTTAACTTGGTCTAGACCAATAAAAACTTTAAAGCTAACGTATTACTATTAAGTGATTTTGAAGTGACAAAGCAGTAACAATTTGATTAAAAATACATCAAAGCGTAATGAGAATTTGTAAATTAAATCCAAGCTCCATTTAACTGGCTACTAAGGAATGGTTTTAAACCCCAACGATAAAAGCAATAGCGGCACAACCTTTAAACTTCATCTCCACCAACCAAAAATTGAATTTGCGCCAAGTAAGCTGCCTAAGCCAATAATAGTGAGTACGATAGAAGGTACAGCAAGGGAAAATACATTATTGATGCGCACACGTTGATGCTTGCCTTCACCACCTACCAGTACTTCAACGTTATCGTTGATATGATAGAAAGCTGCAATGACGGCATCTTCACATAAGAATTCTTTTCTTTCGTGATTATCAAAGTATTCAATTAACAAATGTTTATTGCGCCCACCGCTAGATATGCCATCATGATTTATGGTTACCAAATCAATTACGCTACCTTGATAAATACTTGCGTTTTTACGAAAGCGTAAGCGCGTTATAAGTAGCCAAATAGCGACAGATAAACACACCACACTAACAAAAAGCATGTAATAACCCATTAGCGCTTTCCAATAGTAGGTCTATCTTTACTAAAAAACCCTATCCACGTTGAAATAACACACAAAGACGCGTCAACAATAACGCTTGTGTAAAATTTAAAAGGCTGATCAGTCGCATTGACTATGACTTCGTTACCCTGAACGCGATAGGAATAATCACCATCTAACATGGTTATCAGCCCCAGTGCAGTTGCGATACTAAACACACGAAAAAACCAGCGCGTGCGCCGTTCGGTATACATTAGCGTATTGCCTTATTTGGTAAATTTGTCTTTAACATTCTTTGTAAAAGTAACCGCGCAATTAGAGATTAAGTTACTGTACACAAAATAAAGTGATATGTAGAAAAGTATTAAGTAAGCAAGTTTTTCAAAAGCACATAATCAACGTCATGGAAAATCGACTTTCAAAAAAGCGGCATATATTGAGTTAAAAATACACTCAAAGCCGTTTAACCGTGGCTAAATTTGCTGAATAAATTAAACTTTGCAGCCATACTGCAAAAGCCAGTTTTCTGCTTGTTGCAAACTAGTGACTTTAATGAACGGGACGTGTGCATTTTCAATGTGATGTTGAATATGTTGACCTTGTTCTTCGCTATCAACCAGCCAACACTCCGCTATTTGATTATTTCTTGTAAGTTGAATCGTTTTGTTATGTTTATAGTTACTAACGTCTTCAGACACTCGCCATCCACGTAAATCGGCAAAGAGCGCCCAAGGAGTATTTCTAACCCGCGAAATGGTTTCATCAAGCAAGGTTAAATAACCAATATCAGCTTGAATATCCCAGTTTCCTGCAATCTTAACAACCACAAGATTATGTTTAAGTGACACGCTATAAACAGGTTCAATCATAGTTTTAACAACAGCTACTTTTTATTACTTTAAGTAAGTTATTAACTTCACACTCTTTATACAAGAATAGCGCTTATGCATTGTAAAAACGAACATTAAATTGTGTAGGCAAACAGAGTTTTTAAAACGTGTTAGAGCCTTAACGAACAGTAATTTCGTGTTTACGCAAAAAAGCCAGCAAATGCTGGCTTAATTTATTTCTCGTTTTGCTCGTCACTTGCTTCGGCTTTTTGTTCTTTTTGCTGTTTTACAATGGCAATGGTTTGCTCAATTTTTGGGTCAGGTAACACCATGTGAACTAATGCCCCAAGAACATACGCGCCGGTTTTGCGCTTTTTCGCCCAACCAACCATTTTCCAAAACAAAAACAGTAAAAATGCCCAAACAAAAACCAGCACAAAAAGTGTGATTGCTTGTGTCATAACGTTTCCTTTTTAATATTTACGTTTATTAACAAGGGGCGCGTTATATATGGCTATAAGATTTGTTAAACAGGTAGGTATCGCGCTTTAAAAAGCTAATGAAAGGGGGCACATAATCGTAACCTGTGGCAACAAATTGCAACAAGCTTTTAAACTGAAGTTTGGTAGTGAAAGTATAAGCTGTGTTTTTACGAATGTATTTATTGGATGAAACCAACTTTGACGCGGCTGCATTCATCGCTGGTTGAGGCTGTGAGATTAACGTGCGGGTTAGATTAAATGGTAGCAACGCTGATATTACAACTAACAGCAGTAAGAGTGTTTTTATTATGTGTACGCTACGTTTATCCATATTCTTTTAATAAGGCCGTTTTTAAATAATTCAAATTGTTAAAGTTGAAAAATTTAAATACTGCAAAGTTTTTAATTACCGCACTACAAATTACCTGTTAACTTAAGCAAAAACCGCTTAGGAATAACAATGGATATAAATACCTGGGTTATGTACTTTTTATCAGTGTTAGTGCTAACCGCATCACCGGGGCCAAGCGCGTTATTTTGTATGACACGCGCGGTAAGTTCCGGCACGCTCGGCGGTTTTATTGCTGCACTTGGCAGTTTAATTGCTATTACTCTTATTCTTACGCTTTCATTTACCGGATTAGGCGTGCTTATCGCAACATCGGAGCTTGCGTTTACATTAGTAAAATATTTAGGCGCTGCATATTTGGTGTATTTGGGAGTTCAGTCGTTTCGCTCAAAAGCGGATAATTTAGCAAAAGTAGAAGTCAATTCATCAAACAAACGGTTACTAACAGATAACTTTTTTCAAGGCTTTATTGTCGGTGCCAGTAACCCTAAAGCAATTGTCTTTTTCACTGCCTTGTTTCCACAATTCATCAATCCAAATGGCTCTTTGCTTAGTCAGTACAGTATCTTCGCCATTACCTTTATATTGTTAGAATTAAGCTGGTTAATGTTTTACGTAGTGCTCGGGGTTAAATCGTCAAATTGGTTGTATCGCAATAACAGAATGCGTCTTTTTAACAGATTAACCGGCTCTGTGTTTATCAGCGCAGGCACCTTATTATCATTATCAAACCGCGGTTAGTGATATTTCTGTTTTGCGTTTGTGACTTTCTCTAGGTATCTGCGGGACTCTTGACGAGGGTGGTGATGGCGCAAACGTTGATACACCGCACCTGGGCTTTGTCGATTAATCAGTTTAACCGCGGTATCGCGATTGCTGTGATAGGTTTTTAACACATTGCCCGCACCACCGTTATAGGCTGAAATAACCGTATATTCTCGACTTTTTTTATTCGCAACACCTTTTAGGTAACGGGTGTTTAAAATCTTTAAGTAAGCGGTGCCAATATCAATATTATAGTTTGGCTGCATAAGCTGTGCTTTGCTTGGCTGCCCAGTTTTTCCTTTTTCAAGTTTGAATACATCTCGCCCTGCAGTTGCAGGCATTATTTGCATTAAACCATACGCATTAGAGCGACTTACCGCGTACGGATTAAACGCGCTCTCAGTTTCAATCACCGCATAAATGAGCGCAGCATCAATATTATAACGTTTGGCTGCAGCTAACACCGCATTGCTGTACTTTAAATGACGCAAATGCTGATGTTCGTTAACGAGCTTAAAGCTCACAGAACTAAACTGACGGTTATCGTCGTGCTCTACCTTTGTATAGTGATCCACAAGATAATTTGCGTAACGCCTAGCGCGCCACTCAAAGCGCACTAATTCTCCGTCATGGTCGCGAACTTGCGGATACAAAAATGGCTCACCACTTAGGTTGGGGGCATTACTTGAAAATATATCGGTCGTTGACGGATCATCGGTTGTAAGTAATGTTTCAAACACTGCCTGTGCCAGTTTTAAAGCTACCTTTTTTGTAGCAATGGTTTCTACCTTTACTGTGCCTTTTTCAAAATCGACAATGGCGCGCGCTTGATAATTGTTTGAATACTTTACATAGCGTTTGTTACTTGGCAGCGAACTGTGTTTATTGCCCCAAATACGTTTAATGACGGAATCTAGCTCATCAAAAAGTTGCTTTATTCGGCGCGTATCGGTTTTGATAGCGGCTTTTGATTGCTCAACACCTTTGGCGATGGCAACAATATCATGGGGGTTTTGCTCAATTTGCTTAGAGAGTTTTTCCAGTGCTCTGGGCGATTTTACATCGACGGTCGATTTACAACTTGCAACACTTAATAACAACCCAATTAATAGTAATCTGTGTTGCATGCCCTAACCTACGCCTTCGTAAACTTAAGGTTAGTGTAAAATAAAGCACTTTAAAATCAATATAAAACATAACAAATTGCTAGCGCCTAGCGTGCTATCGCGTTGTCATTTATCTGAAAACTAGCTTTGTTACTTTACAGTTATATTGCCAAATTAGCGGTAACTTATGCCGAGTGTACGACTAAAAAATGGCGTGCGCCTCCACTATGAAGACCACGGCGACCCAACACACCCCGCAGTTATTCTCATTATGGGTTTAGGTGCACAAATGACGGTTTGGCCAGACCCGTTCTATTACGGATTAGCACAAAAAGGACTGCGGGTGATCCGATTTGATAATCGCGATGTGGGGCTTTCAAGTCATTTTGATCAATGTGGCAACCCTAATCTGCTAAAGATTTGGCTAACAAAGCCCTTTAACAAAGGGGCCTTAGCCCCCTATACGCTTGATGAGATGGCATGCGATGTGGTTGGGCTGATGAAAGCACTTAAAATTAAAAAAGCCCATATAATTGGTGCATCCATGGGGGGCATGATTGGGCAAATTGTTGCAGCTAAGCATAAAAAGAAAGTGCTCAGCCTAACCTCTATCATGTCTTCGTCTTACAATATTCCCCTTTCTAAACAAGGCTTAAAGGTATTGTTTACACTCGCTAAACATCAACCCAAAAGCGTATGTAAAGATGCATTTATAGACTACACGGTAAAGTTAAATCAGCTGATAGGCAGTCCTAATTTCCCGCAACATGAGCAAGCGCTGTATCAACAAGCCAAACAGAATGTAGAGCGTAGCCTTAACCCCAATGGCATAAAACGGCAACTTGCAGCAATTGCGGCAAGCCAAAATCGAAAACACTTATTAGCTGCGATTAAAGTGCCTACACTTGTTATTCACGGTGTGCACGACCCGGTTATTCCTGTTAAAGCGGGCTATCAAACGGCGCAAGCAATTAAACGTTCAAAACTGAAATCCATCAATGGCATGGGACATGACTTTCCCCCTCAATTAATGACCAAATTAACCAAGTGGATATATAAACACGTGCAAAAGGCGCAAAAGCGTCATTTAAAAAAGCAAATGGCAAAGCAACATTTAGCCAACATTCAGAATTAGTGGTTGCCAATACCATTGAAAACGATAGAGTGAGTAACTACAAATCAAACAACGTACATAACTACGCATAAAACGCATCATGCATATAAAGCAACCTATAAGAATTATTTTTGCACTACTTGCTATTTTGTTCAGTGTGCAACTCGTAAATGCCATTAGCCAAGGCGCGGTATCAGGGCTAGGTATCTACCCCAGAACGCTAAACGGGTTAGCAGGAATTATCTTTGCGCCGTGGATCCATCACAGCTGGCAACATTTATTATCAAACGCGGCTCCGCTCGCAGTGCTTGCGTTTATTACATTACAACAAGGATTAAAGCGCTTTTTATTAGTGTACTTATTTATTTCAATTGTTGCGGGTAGCGCAGTATGGGTGTTTGCCTTTGACGGATATCACGCGGGTGCAAGTACCATGGTATTTGGCCTTATTGCGTATATTCTAAGCAATGCCATATTTAGCCGGAATATTTTTAATCTGATCCTCGCCATTATCATCTGTTTTTTATACGCCGGTGTAATTTACTCTCTTACCCAATTTATTCCAGGTGTGAGTTGGAGCAGTCATTTCTTTGGTTTTATTGCCGGACTTATTGCGGGAAAAGTTTTTAATAGCGCCCCGCAGAAACGCCCTTAAAACTTTGTTTTTTAATGAAAATTTAATTATTAAAAAATAGATTGCAGCGCGCTTTATTTTGCATAATAATTGCGCGCTTTTATCACCTTTCAGATAAATTCCAATTCGCATGTTTTTAAGCCTAAAAACACTGCTGAAAGCACTAAAAGCGTCACCCAAGGCGTGAAAATGCAGCAACTAATACGTGATTGCTGCTTCTCCACCGGACTGTGCAAAAATTAACTCGTAACGCGAATTGGTCAATTATGCTCACATCTAGTTTGGAGAATGAAATGAGTGATTTATTGGGTATTAGTTTGCTTATTCTGTTCGGCGCGTTGTTCGCTATGTCGGAGATAGCTATTGCTGCCGCCCGTAAAATTAAGTTACGTGTTATGGCTGACGAAGGCAGCAAAAATGCTAATGCAGTGCTTAAGTTGCAAGAACAGCCCGGCGGATTTTTTGCGATGATCCAAATCGCGTTAAACGCGATTGCCATTCTTGGCGGGATAATTGGCGAGCAAACCTTAACACCTTACACATCAGAGCTGGTTAGCCTAGTGTATACCGGTGATTTAGCAGGACAAATTAGCTTTTTACTGTCGTTTTTGATTATTACATCGCTGTTTATTTTGTTTGCTGACCTATTGCCTAAACGCATTGCCATGATTATGCCCGAAACGGTCGCGTTACGAGTGGTTAACTTAATGAATTGGTTAACACTTGCACTAACACCTTTTGTGATTTTATTTAATGGTATTAGCAATATTGTTCTGCGGATTTTTAAGCTACCGACCCAGCGAGAAGAAATCGTTACAACGGAAGACATTGTGGCGGTAATGGAAGCGGGTGCACAAGATGGTTCATTGCAACAGCAAGAGTATCGTTTAATTGGCAACGTGTTTGAATTAGAAGCACGCACTTTGCCAACGGTTATGACGACGCGTGAATCGATTGTCTTTTTTGATATTAACGAAGATAGCGAGAGTATTTGCAGCAAGATTTTAGCGCATCCGCACAATCAATTTTTAGTATGTGATGGCCAATTAGATAAGCTTGTTGGCACGATTGAATCTAAAGTAATTCTTAAACAAATTCTTGAAACGGGTAAAGCACACCTTAATCCCGATATTTTAACTAAAGAGGTTGTTTACTTACCCGAAACCTTAACGCTATCAGAGGCGCTAAATGCGTTTAAATCGGCATCGACCCAATTTGCTGTAGTGGTAAATGAATACGCGCTAATTGTTGGTGTTGTCACCATTAAGGATTTAATGAGTTGTTTTATGGGGGATTTAGTGCAATTTGATGGTGAAGAGCAAATTGTTAAACGCGACGCAAATTCGTGGCTTGTAGATGGTGCTACGCCTATAGTTGATTTAATGAAGTTGCTTGAAATTGATGAATTCCCTGATGAAAATCAGTACGAAACAACAGCTGGGTTTATTATTTACTTGATGAAACGCATTCCAAAGCGCGCAGATTTTGTCACTCATGCAGGTTATAAATTTGAAGCAGTAGATATCGATGGCATTCGAGTTGATCAGCTGCTGATCACTCGTCTGCTCGATGAAACATTAATTGACCCTAAACCACAGCATCAAACTGATGCGAATACGTAATAACATGGATAACAATTGGATATTATTAGTTATTTATCAATAAGCCCATTTCAATGGACAAAAGTTGGCGCTGCAATTTGTTGCGGCTTTATTATTGGCTTAGAACGTCAACTGCGCGGCAAGCCTGTGGGGATTCGAACATCAGCCCTTATTGTGCTTGGTACTTACATGTTTATTGCTGCGTCAAACTCACTAAATAATGATGTCACTGATACATCGCGTATCATCGGACAAGTTGTCACTGGCGTTGGCTTTTTAGGTGCCGGCGTTATGCTTGCCAAAGACGGTATTGTGGTTGGAGTTACCTCAGCTGCAACTATTTGGGTACTCGCCGCAATAGGTGTTGCGATTGATATTTCGGGCGAACTAGGTGCAATTAAATTGAGTATTTTAGTGGTCGTTATTTTATACGGTGTAGACGTGCTAGAAGACTATTTTACCTCACTTACTCGTGGCGTACATGCACGCTTTAATGGTTGGAAAAAACGCAATAAGTAGCGCATCAAGCGCTACTTACTCGCTAAAGCGCAAACATCTGTACTTTTAGCAACGTGACGAATTACGTTCAAAACAATCAATCTACCTTTGTAAAACACCTAGGGTCTGTTGACCTTTCAAGTTCGTTTTTGCAGCAGTTTGATTGGGTTTTATACAAGGCAGAGGCTGCGTGGCATAGTTATTCTATGTGGGCCAGCCGATAACACAGTAGAAAAGCCAATCAAGCGCTGCCGAACGGTTCTTTTGAGCGCACTTTTCTCATTGTTGCCTATATGGATGTAGGTAAGGGGCGTGAGCAGGACGCGGAAGCTTTGCTCGATATTCGCTTAGATTACTAGGCCACACATCGAGCGCCGCGATAAAAGCACGCTCAAACAGAGTAAAACATCCACCTTCTAAAGAAGGTGGCTTTGTGTTGCCCCCCTAAAAGGGGGCTTTCAATCCATTAACCGCATTTGTGAATCTTCTTCCTGGCGTTCACGTGTTTCTTGGTGCCTAACATAACGTCTTATTATTTCTTCATTAATCCCTACTGAATCAACAAAGTAACCTCTTTGCCAAAAGTGATTACCCCATAACTTGTTTTTCCGTAAATGCGGATATTTATTGAATAACTTTAAGGCTATTTTTCCTTTCAGAGCTCCCATTAACTGAGAAATTGAAAGCTTCGGAGGAACTTTCACTACTAAATGGACATGGTCAACTTGTACATTTAACTCTAAAACAATACACCCTAACTGCTTACAATAAACGTAAATACTACGATAAACATCCTTACCAAGCTTATTTTTCAAAATCCGAAACCTATATTTCGGAGTCCAAACTACATGATATTGACACCGCCAAAATACATGCGATGCTTGTTCATATCTACTCATGTTTTATCCTCTATGACTTCGCTAAAAATCACTTTGGATTTAACATGAGTAGCATTTACAGGCAAAGCCCTTTAAATGATAACCACCTACTGAAGTAGGTGGTTTAGGGCTGAAAACAAAAATAGAACAGCAAAGATCAACAGACCCTAGTATTCCCCTGCTTGCTCGATAACATGCAACTAATCAAGAAATTAGCAATTAAAAATATCCATATAGAAATTAAGGTTTCTGTATTTTATTATTTACATTTTTGCGATAGATCAATGCAAAACATCTTTATAAACAGCTACTGTTAAGCACGCACTTTCCCTACTTCCCCTAAGCTTACTGGCTTTGGTCTCAAGTATCTAAAGTGCTTAGAATAATTTTAGCTGTTATAAAGTGTAATAATTTTCTAATCATTTTTTACGACAAACATTTTCATTACGTTTCAACTTAACGTAAAATCTCGGAAAAAATTTCTTTATATTTTACTCTGTTAGCCAGTTGGAGCCCCCTATGAAACTAAACGCTGTCAGAACACTTGTATGTGCAGCCCTTGCTACGTCAGGTTTTTCAGCCTATTCACAATGCCACAGCCCGATTTATGGTATTGCCAGTGATGCAGGCCAAGGTGTTATTCATAAGCTAGATGAATACACAGGTCAAAGCCTGTCAAACTCAATCGCACTTTATGATTCTGCCGCAATCGCACTCGATAAAGCGTCACAGCGTTTATATTATGTTTCAGTTCCACAAAATAATGGCCACAGTTACCTTGCATATTATGATATTAACTCGGGTTCACATCATCAGGTTGGTAAAACTAAATTCACTTACCGCTTGGTAAGCGATCCGAGCCAAAATTTACTGTGGGCCGCACACGACGATACCTTATTTACCATAGATCCAACGACAGGTTATGTCGCAATTTATGGAGAGCTTACAGGCTTTCGCAATGAACAAGATAAAAACTGGGGTGATTTAACCTTTATTGGCGACGACTTATATTTAGTCAGTAAAAACAGTTTGTATCGCATTGATACAACAGCGTTAACCGTTGAGATTGTTAACCAGCATAACCTAGCATTAGCGACAGGGGCCGCTAAAAACCAGGTAGGCGAATTAATTTTCTCACGTCAGGATAATTTAGGTGGCTCTGAATTTTTCGCTTACGACATGGGTAAATCATCACTCAGCTATTTATCAACCAGTACTCATCGTTTTACCGATTTAGCATCGGCTAACTGTGGCAGCGATGGTTCAGACCAATCTGGTGGTGAAGACAGCTACTATAAAATCAGTGCAATTTACAGCCTAGATAAAAGCCCTGAAGAAGGTGATGAAGCGCACATCCGCGTGAAATTCAACAAAATCCTCGATGATGACAAAGATTTAAACTTAAAATTAAGCAGCGGTACCGCACAAAAAGGGCAAGATTTTAATACCACAGCGTTTATTTCATTTAACCGTGGCGAAAGCTATCCGTATTTAGTGGACTTAGCGAGCCCACAAAAGATCTCGGTACCGCCAGGTGGTCGTCATATCGATATTTTGCTTGATTTAAATGATGACGGCAAAGATGAAGATACAGAATACTTCACACTCGAAGCATGGCACAGAGATACACTGTCGGATCGCCTAACACTCAATCAAGATATTCTCGACCCATCAAGTAACCAAGGTGATCTTCGCGTCAACGCAGTTTATTCACGTCATACTGATGACCTTGTTGAAGAAGGCCGCACTATTAAATTCCGTTTGAAGTTCAATAAAGATTTAGTACTGCCAACTCTACTAAACCTTGAGCTTGACGCACTTTCGGCAACGATGGGCGATGACTTTTCAGCCAACGCGAATATTTCATTCGACCGTGGTGAAACCTTTGTACAAAACGTTGACTTATCTTCGCGCAAAGAAATTTTGGTACCACCAGGTGGTCGCTATGTTGATATCCAATTTGAATCTTATGAAGATGATATTGACGAAGGTTTTGAAGCATTAAAACTTAATGCATGGCACCGTGCTGACCAATCTGATCATGAATTTGAAATTATCCGCATTCATGACGAAGACGCAGATCTTGAATTAGCAAAAGACGCGGTGCATTCGGTTTTTGCGCTCGATAGTAATGTAGAAGAAGGTGAATTTGTAACCTTTAGAGTTCTGTTTAATCAACCACTTAATGATGATGCAAAACTACGTTTGCGTTTAAATGATGGCGCAGCAACCGCGCAACGAGATTACAATCCAAATGCAGAAATCTCGCTTGATGGCGGCATTACGTGGCCAATGGAATACGATTTATCATCAAAACAACGCCCTCTTATTCCTGAAGGCACTGAATATGTAGATGTTCGCGTGCATACTTTGCGCGACGATGAAGTAGAAAACAGCGAAGATTTCAATCTAGCTGCCTATTTAATTAGCGGTGGCACGGATACACAAACAACAACAGTTACCATTTCAGATCGCACCGAAAATAGCGATGACTTCCCTGAAGTAAGTAGCATTACGGCAACGCCATTTAAAGTATCTGAAGGTAACTCAGCACTATTCAATGTGTGCCTAGACGGTACCACTACACAAACACAAGACTATTATTTAGAAGTAAATCCTGACACTGCGGTGCTTGCCGACATTGACCCTGTTGCATATATCAGCTTCGATCAAGGTATCACATTTAACACTCAAATTGACCTATCGAATACTGCCACGGTTGCAGTGCCACAAGGATTGCGTTGTTTTGATGTAAAAGTGACAACTGCTAACGACACTCTTGACGAACAACAAGAGCAGCTAGTAATTGCAGCTTGGGGTAAAGACGACGGTATCGACCGTAAAGCGCAGGCGCTTATCATCGAAAATGAAGTTCAGCACACTGCACCAGAAGTAGCTGGCATTTTTCTTGATACAAAACAAGTAATCGAGGGTGAACCACACTTATTTACGGTGGTATTAGCGGAAGCTACCAGTGCACCTGCTGTTTATAAGCTGGCGTTGAAAGATGACTCTGCAATACAAAATAAAGACTATGCTACCGAGGTAAACTACAGTACTGATAACGGTAGCACGTGGACAACCACAACGATTACCAATGAGTTGGAAATCACTATTCCAGAGGGAATTAATCAGTTTAAGGTTAAGGTTGCAACATTAGCAGACGAAGAAGCTGAAGACACCGAAACATATAACTTCAGCGTGAATGAAGACACTATTGCAGCGCAAATTCTGGATAACCCAAATTCTATACCGGCACGCTTAATCGAAAATGCACCGCGAGAGTATGAAGTTGCTGAAGGCAACTACGCGGTATTTGAGTTAAGTTTAGATAAACAAGTATTCACGACACAAAACGTATTTGTAGAATTAAAGTCAGACGACGCAACAGCAAATGACGACTTTGATTCTCAAGCTGAATTCTCATTTGACGATGGCGCTTTCTGGCAGACAATCGACCTTAGCGCAGCGAATTCATTCTTGCTTGAAAAAGATACGCAAGATTTCCTTGTTCGCGTATCGATTATTAAAGATCAACACGCAGACGAAGAAATTGAAACCCTGCAATTACATGCATGGACTCAGCAAGAGCAACTCGATTTAATTGAAGCGCCAGTATTACTTATTGATGCGACGCCTAAAAATGCGGTAATTGATTTTATCAGCACTGATAAAAATCCAATGATGGAAGGTGAAGAAGTCACTTTCAATGTTGTGTTTGACCGTAAGTTAGAGAAATCACAATCACTCAGCTTCAATGTGATTGGTTTAAATGATACTACCAATGACGACTTCTTAAATTCAGGATACGTTTCACTTGATAACGGCGTTACCTGGCAAGAAATGTCGCTGGTTGAAAATAAATCGGTTAACGTACCAGCTGAAATTCAAAATGTATTAATTAAAGTAACCTCTTTAGTTGATGATAGGGTTGAAGAAAATGAAGCTTATGAGCTATCGGCATGGTTTGAAGAAACCAGCAAACACGCTAAAGCAGTATCAGTAACTGACGGCACAGCACCAAAACCACAAGTAATGTCGGTTATAGCAATGCCAGATCCTGTGTCAGAAGGTGCTACAACCACATTTGAGGTTACGTTAGATAGCAAAGTAGAACGCGAAATTAGCTTCCCGTTCCAGTTAGTTGACGGTAATGCGCTTGCACAAGAAGATTACGATACAACCGTTGAGGTCAGCTTTGACTTAGGCCAGAGCTGGCAAACCGTTTTACTTGCTTCAACACAAGATATTACGTTACCTGAAAACACAGATACTGTACTTGTTAAAGTAGCAACACTTACGAATGACGAGTTTGAGCAGTCTGAAAGCTTTGCGTTAGTGGTAGATAACGTGGTTGGCAATGTATTTATTAATGACGATGACAATGCCGAGCCGATCGCAAACCCAGATACCCTTGAAATCAATGAAGATGAGTTCGCTGAATCAATTGCGATTATCGCAAACGACGAAGATCCAAACTTCGATCCGCTGGTTATTTTAGGTACGCCTACATCATTACACGGCGTAGTGACTGTAAACGACGACAACAGTATCAACTATCAACCAAAAGCTGATTACAATGGTAAAGATATTATCATTTATAGCATTAGCGATGGTCGTGGTGGCGTAGCAACAAGCCAAGTTACCGTTGAAATTGCGGCTGTAAATGATGAACCACGTCAAACAGAACGCACGCTTACAACAAAAGAAGATGTTGAGATTACCAATATTAACTTGCTAGAAGGCGTAACTGATCCAGAAGGTGAAGCACTTTCAATTATTGGCAACCCAGTTGCAACAAACGGCCAATTAATTGATGCCGGTAACGGACAGTTCACTTACAAACCAAATGAAAATTACTTTGGTGACGATGAAATCCTTTTCGTGGTAAGTGATGGTGAAACCGAATTAAACGCAAAGATTGCCGTTACAGTGACACCAGTTAATGATCTACCTACCGCAGAAACTGCTTCGCTAACGGTTGCAGAAGACAGCAAAAACGAGATTGTTGATACCAGCCCTTATACCCATGATGTAGATGGTGATACCTTAACGGTAACGAATGCCACAGCTAACCACGGTGAAGTAAGCGTTAACCCTGATGGCACACTAAGCTATTCGCCAAAAGAAAATTATGCTGGTAGCGATCAGATTAGCTACACGGTAGTCGATGGTAACGGTGGTTCGGTAGTCGGTATTATCAATGTACTGGTAACAGGTGAAACGGATGCACCAAACGCAAATAACGATGAAGCACAAACCGATGAAGACCAGAAAATCGATGTGATTGATGTGCTAGCAAACGATAGTGATCCTGACAACGATACATTAACAGTAACTCAAGCAGAGTCTGACCACGGTGTTGTTACTATCAACGCTAATGGCACGCTAAGTTACCAGCCAAACGATAACTTCTTCGGTAAAGATACTATTCGCTACACCATTAACGATGGTGAATTAAGTGACAGTGCAGTGGTTGTTGTTACGGTAAATGCGGTAAACGACGATCCAACAACAACTGAAAAAATCATTGAAGTGGATGAAGACTCTAAAAATAATGTCGTTGATTTAACTCAACATATTTCAGATGTTGATGAAGACCCTGCAAAAGCAGTATCGGCTACTGCGTTACACGGTAGCGTAGAAGTAAAATCAGACGGTAGCTTGCGTTATACACCAAACCTAAATTACTACGGTGACGATACCATCACTTACCAAGTTGAAGATGGTAAAGGTGGCACAGCAGAAGGTGTTGTAAAAGTAACCGTAAAACCACTTGATGATGCGCCAATTACACGTAGTGATTACCTTTCAATCAATGAAGATGAATCAGTTACTGGCTTTGATGCACTAAAAAATGATGAAGACCCAGACGGTCAATCAATTTCATTGGTCTCTGCAACAACTGCAAAAGGCAAAGTAACGGTTAACGGTAATCTTATTAATTACAAACCAGATGCTGATTTTAATGGCGAAGTCGGCATTGAGTACACCATTACTGATGGCGAAAATCAATCAACTGGCTACATTACAATTGATGTAATGCCTGTTAACGATGCGCCTACCATGCAACCAGTATCAGTTGCCGTTGATGAAAACTCAAAAAATAACGCGATTAATATTCTCGATAAAATTGAAGATAAAGATGGTGACAACGCTAAACCGGTTTCAGTATCAACTGATGACGGTATCGTTTCAGTAGATGGCAATGGGATTATTTACTTTACGCCAACCAAAGACTTTGTTGGAACGGCGAAAATTGATGTCACAGTGTCAGATGGTAACGGTGGTTCAGTAACCGGCTCCATTACTGTGGTAGTAAACTCGGTAAATCAACCACCGCTGGCTGTAGATGATGGCATTCAAGCATTCCAAGACACGCCACTTTACAACGTTGATGTACTTTGGAACGACTCAGATCTTAACGGTGATGATTTAACGCTGATTTCTGCGGTTGCTAATCACGGTACCGTGGTAATTGATAGCAACCAAAACCTGACCTACACACCAGATGTTGGCTTCCATGGTCAAGATTGGATTACATACACCATCAAAGATCCTGAAGGTTTAACTGACAGTGCTTTAGTAGATGTACGTGTTAAACAAAACAACGCACCGTCAGCAAATAACGATGTTGCAACAATTGATCAAGATACGTCGCTAACACGCTTCAATGTACTTGCAAACGATAGCGACCAAGACTCCGATGCCCTTAGCGTTACAAACGCTGTTGCAAACGTTGGCGTAGCACAGGTAAACAGTGATAAAACCATTACCTTTACGCCACCTGCAAACTGGGTTGGTAAAGCACGTATTACTTACACTGTGAGCGATGGTAAAACAAACGGTACTGCACAAGCGGTACTTGAAGTGACAGTACTTTCGACTAACCAAGCACCCGTTGCGAACCCAGATTCAGCATCGGTAACGCAAGGTGAGCGTTTATCGTCAATTAATGTACTCGGTAACGACAACGACCCTGATGGCGATACTCTAACCGTAACCAGTGTTAGTGCCAGCCATGGTAGTGCAACAATTAACAGTAACGGTACAGTGCGTTATCAAGCACCTGAAAATTATGAGGGTCTAGTAGTCGTTACATACGGTATTAGTGATGGCAAAGGTGGCACCGCTTCAAGCCAAGTGAATATCAATGTAACTAAAGCATTAGCCCAATGTATTACAGAATCTGGCAATGGTTTAACATTTGCACCAGGTACCAGTATTGCATTTGCCCACAAACGTAGTGCCGATTATCAACAAGCGTATAAAGTGCTCTCTAATGGTACTGCGATATCCAATTGGCAATACCCAGAGAATACTAGCAGTTGGGTAGAACGCGCAACACTAACAGGTGGCAATACATTCTCGATAACGTACAAGTTTAAAGAACATAACCGTACTTGGAAGTATGGTAGCTGTAACACCGTTTTAGGTAGCAATAACACAGGTTACATAAACTGTGACGATACCGGTGGTGATGGCGACTATAATGATACGCAGCTTCGCTTCCGTATCACCAATGCAAATGGTGTGTGTAAATAACACTCGTTGAGTCAGCTTATTAAAGGCCTGCAATTGCAGGCCTTTTTATTGCCGAAAACTATTCCATCTTGGGTTAATAGTTTGTAAACTCTAACACATCTGACCAGTTAAATAGGCAATACCTATGCAAACGCGCATTACCGAACTTTTTGGCATTGAACACCCTATCGTATTACCCGGCATGAGCTGGATTTCAACCCCAGAATTAGTCGCGGCAGTGTGTAATGCTGGCGGTTTAGGTATTTTGGCGTCAGGTCCACTTAGCCAACAACAAACCCGAGATGCAATTGCAACAATCCGCTCGCTTACCGATAAGCCATTTGGCATTGGCATTACGTTAATGATGCCTGGCGCGAAGCAAAACGCCAAAATCGCACTCGAGCTACAAGTACCTGTGATTAACTTTTCACTTGGTAAAGGTGATTGGCTTGTCGAAGGCGCGAAACAATATGGCGGTAAAGTAATCGCCACAGTGGTGACAGAGAAACATGCCCTTGCCGCACAAAAATCAGGGGTCGACGCACTGCTAGTGACCGGACATGAAGCCGCCGCTCATGGCGGCGAAGTTACATCGCTATGTTTAGTACCCAATATTGTCGATATTGTGGATATTCCTGTAATCGCTGCAGGTGGTTTTGCCGACAGTCGAGGTTTAGTGGCAGCTCTCGCCCTTGGCGCAGACGCAGTCGCAATGGGCTCTCGTTTTGCAACCAGTCTTGAGAGCCCGGTGCACCAAAATGTTAAAAATGCGGTGATAGAAAAGCGCGTCGCAGATACTATTTATTCTAAGAATTTTGATGGTCTTTATGCGCGCGTAATGAAAACACCGGCAGCACAAAAAGCCACTAAAAAGCCAATGAACTTTTTAATCGCCACCATTAAGTCCTTTAAAGCAGCAAAAATGGTCGATATGCCAATGTGGAAACTGCTTATCGGCTTAGTAGCCCAGTTTGATAAAATAAAAATGTTGTCATTATTTGGTGCCGCTACCGAAAAACTTGAAGCTGCAACCATCGATGGCGATTTAGAAAACGGTGTGCAATTTATCGGTCAATCGCAAGGGGTTATTCATGAGGTTAAGTCGGTACAACAAATAATGAACGATGTTGTTTCAGGGGCCGAAACGCGTATTCAAACACTCGCTAATAAACAAACTTAATGTGTTACTCCCAGTTAGTTAGATAATAAAAAGCCCCGATAATTCGGGGCTTTTTATTATCTAAAACACACTTTATTGGGTGCGATATTTTTCAAACCACGCCATTATATTGCCAACTTTCTGGATCAAGTTACTTGGCCTTGCCGCAATACCATGACTTGCTTTAGGAATACGCACCATTGCCGAATCTACTTTACGCAGTTGTAATGCTTGATAATACTGCTCAGTTTCACTCATCGGCGTACGCACATCTTCTTCGCCAGTTAATAGCATTGTTGGTGTAGTGACATTGCCCACCAGCGAGAGTGGCGAACGTGCCCATAAATGTTCAACGTGATCCCATGGCATGCCTGGCATCCAATATTTTGTAAAATACGAGTAACCATCAGCGGTCAGAGCAAAGCTAAGCCAGTTAATCACAGGCTTTGCCACTACCGCGGCCTTAAAGCGATCAGTTTTACCCACAATCCAAGCAGTTAAAACACCACCACCAGAGCCACCCGTAACAAACAAGTTATTACTATCAATATACGGTTTCGCAACCATGCCATCAACAACATCCATTAAATCGTTGTAATCTTGCGAAGGATAATTGTGATGGATAAGATTCGCGAAATCTTCACCATAAGACGTACTGCCGCGCGGATTCGCCCACACAACAACATAGCCTTTTGCAGCCATTAACTGCACTTCGGTACTAAAATTTGGACCATAAGCAGTATGTGGGCCTCCGTGAATTTCTAAAATCAGCGGATACTTTTTATTTTTATCAAAATTAGGTGGCAGCGCATACCAAGCTTGAATATCACGACCATCAACCGTTGATTTAACAGTTATTTCACCCATTTCAGCGGTTGTTTTATGGGCGAGTAAATCTTCATTTAAAGAGGTGACTTTACGCGTTTTTCCCTTTTTAACCATCGCAAGGTCAGCAGGTCGATTAGCATTGGCTAGTGTCACAACCAGTTCATTAGTATCTACTACCGCAAATTCACCCGAAGTATACGGACGCCCTAAAGACTGACCGCCCAGTTTGGCAATTTTCTCTGTGATTTTTCCTTTCAGGTTTACATAGCCTACATATTTTTGGCCAAAATCGTCGTAGCTAAAGTAAAGACCACGACCTTTTGTATCCCACTTAGGGTTGCCTATTGGTCTATCGAGTTTCGCAGTTAAATTTTCAACATCAGAACCGTCATTGTTCATAATAAAAATGTCGTTATTTTGGCTCGATAGTTTTTTATCATCAAAACGCAAATACGCAATCTTTTTACCATTTGGCGATATCACTGGCGCAGCATCAGGGCCTTCGCGCTTGGTCACATTAGTGGTTTCGCCCGAAGCAACATTAATTTGATAAATGTCTGACTCACGTGGTCTGTCTTGCCAATCAGGGTGACGGTCGCCACTAATAAATATCTGCTCACCATCTTGGCTCCACGCGATATTGCCGTCATGATGGAAATCGCCTGTAGTGATTTGACGAGGCGTGCCGCCTTCTGCTGGCACAATATAAATATGGCGATAGCCATGGGGTAAAAATCCACGTCCGTCGCTACGATAACTCATTTGATCAATATACTTTGCAGTACCGGCCCAATTAGCCCCTTTTGGTTTTTTCGGCATTTCGCTAAAAATACCTTTCGCCTCTTGTGGTTTAAACATAGAAAACGCGATCCATTGACCATTTGGTGACCAACTTATACTACTTACGCCATGCTCCACATTCGTTACGCGAGCCGTGTCGCCACTTTGCAACCAACGCACATAAAGTTGATTGTCGCCCTCTTCATTTGAAATATACGCCAGCTTTTTTCCATCCGGTGAAAAACGCGCCATGCGATACTGAGCCTTACCTGAAAGTAGCGGCGTGTGGGCTTTGCTGCTGAGATTATACTGCCACAAGTTGATGCGTGTACTGTCACTCATAATGTCCATGCTACGACGCTCATAAACAATACTGTCACCACTTGGGCTAACTTGAGGTGATGCTGCATATTCAATGTTAAACACATCTTCATATTGCCAAGTTGCATTATCACTGGCAATTGCCGGGCCTGCGCTTAAACTGACTAATCCTGCTAACAGCGTCGTTTTTATTATTTTACTCATAAAAAAGGATCCATTTTTATTGGTTGCTTAGGCAATGTAGCAACTCAATTCATTTTTGCAACATGCCTAAGATAGATTGCATATTGACGGGTTTAAACGCGCTTTATAATTTAACATCATGTTATTAAAGTAGATTTATGCTATGCTTAATAGCGATAACTAAAGCAGAAAAGGAGTGCTCAATATCGACAGAGACGTAAAACTCAGTCAAGATGAAAGCTTATCAATTAAGTTAAGCTATTTATTGCTTCCCAAAGAAACGCAGCGCCTCGACCTGTATTTTTCTTTGCCCGTAGAAATGGGCATCAACACCAGCACCTTAAACGAAGAAGACTATTTTCACGCCCATGTGAAAAGCCACAGTGCCTATTATTCTGAGCAATTACATTTACCCTTAGTGCGCAGCCGTTTTATTAGTCAGTCAAAAGGTGAAAAATCCGACTATCGCTTGAATTTAAATCTGTACTCATACCAAATTCGCTTGGCACTTGAGGCTGATATTAAACACACGTTAAACATTAAGGATGCCGAGGTGTTTTACCCGGCAGCCACTGAATTGGTTGAACAAGCAGGCGTGCTATTGAAGAAATTACGCCGCTACACACCACCAGATAAAAAACTAAAATCTTATTTCGACAACGCCGATAACTACTTAAGTTGGCACTGTGAACAAATGTTTTTAAAGCTGTTGTCAAAAGGTCCGAAAAGCAGTGAGTTTGCAAAAGCGCGTGATACATTGCGTGATTTTTGTCGCAGTGAAAGTGCCTACCGTGAAGAGCGTGAGTACAATTCTAAACAAACCCTAGAGGACCCCAATCGCATCACCAACAAAATGCGCTTACTGCAAAGGCTAATCGAATATGGTGTGGTGTTTAGTAAAGAAACCAAAAACCTTAACTTAAACCTGCAGCGTTTGGTACGTGGCACCGTCACAGCGGTTATGATGGCGTTTGTGATGTTTTTAGTTCTTAATGCGCGTTCAAATTTCCAAGAAGTTACATTAGCGCTGATTGCCATGTTGGGGGTTATTTATGGCCTACGTGAAACATTCAAAGAAGATTTAACCCGCGTAATTTGGCGCAAAATAAGGCAAGGGCGCCCCAAATGGCGACATATATTTAAGAGCAGTGCAGATAATAAAACCATTCATACCCAAACTGTATGGCTTGAGCATATTCGTCGAAAAGCACTACCCGATGATGTCGAGAATTTATTTAAAAAACGACGTCAGCAGAATAAGCAAGCGGCACACTTAATTCATTATCGCTGTGATAGTAAAGTGATTGCTAAAGCGTTTTTACCGGGCTATGAAGAAATTCAGCAGCAAGTGTTTTTTAACTTAACCCCATTTGTCAGATACTTAAAAAAAGGTGCAGGCAAACTCTACAGTTTGGATGGCAGCAAAGTATCGGGTCAATCGGTAGAAAGACGTTATCAGATAAACTTAGTGGTTACCTATTCGGCTAATGGCACAAAAACAGCTAAACGCTATAAAATTACCTTAAACCGCTCTGCGATTGTCAGCATTGAAGCAATGCCTGATTAGGGCTCTCTTAGAACTAAACTAAAGCGTAATTTAAACGAGAGCGAAGCAATCGTTTATGTGTTAGTTAAAGGCATATTGGTAACTTAACACCAGTTGCCTGCCTTTTCCTGGCACCGCGCCATCCCAAACTCGCGGATCAAAAATGCTATAGTCTTTATCAAATAGGTTTTCACCTGTTAGTGACAGCGTATGCCGCTCAAAACTACGCGCTAATTTTATGTTTACTAACGTGTACCTCGGTTGATAATAGCGAAAATCATCACTGCGCTCAGCTTCAATTTTGTCACGCCACAAGGCATTGATATGAATATCGATAAAATCGGTTGGATAACTCAACTGTAGATTAGCAAAACGCTTAAAGCTTTGATTAATTGGCTCGTCAAATAACTGCGTGTAGTTAGCGGTTATTTGTAGCTTGTGATAGAGCTTTTTAGCGGATAATTCCACCCCAGACATATTCTCATTAACACTGTTTTCAAAGGTAAAAAAGCTGGTTCCGGCGGTTGGTACTAAATTAATAAAATCCCTTAATTGATTGTTAAATAACACAGCTTCAAGTGATGTACTTTTGCCATTGTAAAGCCACGCCAGCTCGGTTGTTTTAACGTATTCAGACGTTAAGTTAGGGTTACCTTTAGTAACACTGTCGCTTGAGTAAAGCTCATTATTAACCGGAGTTCTAAATGACTCGCCGTATTGAAGCTTAATAGTTTGATTATCAAATGCATGCCAAATCGCTGAAAAACGTGGTGATAATTTACTATCTAGGTCTTTAATGTCATCGTATCGCGCACCAATAAAAAACAACCAGCTTGGATTTAACTGCCATTTTAATTGGCTATATGCGCCATAAAAATCATGCGAAGCACGTAGCGCTGCAAATTCAGGAATGTTCTCAATCCGTTGTAATCCGCCTAAATAAAACGCATCGTTTGGAATAATTACCTGACTATCAAAATCATAAAAATTGGTGGTAACACCCGCTTGATATTGGCTGGCATGTCGGTATTCAAAACCTGAGTTTAATTGCTTATCGTTTGATAACTTGTAGTTATGGGTAAACTTTAACTTACTCCACTGCGTTCGCCAGTTTGGCCCAGTGAGAAAATCATTACTGACAATACCCGCTTCTTTTGGTAACACCATGCCAGAAGAATCAATTTGAAAATTAGCGTAGCTTGCCAGCACATCAATTTCATGATGATCATTTTGCCATAATTGATGCTGCAAACTAATGCTGGCAGACTGACTGGCATGTACATTTTGTTTACTAAAACCACCGAGGTTTATAAACTCATCCAGTTGGTTTTCAATAAAATGAAAACGCAATTCGCTATTTTGGTAGTCCAATTGTGCGTTTACAAATACATGCTTCAAAGGGTCGTTAACCGTTAATTGCTCCCCTACGTGGTATGATTGCCCATCACTGTGTTGTAACGACACATTCGCACTGAAGCTCATTTGCTCCTGTGCATTTGCGTAACTGCCACTGAGCGCTTTATAACCGTGCTCGCCAATCGCAACTTCAAACCTTTTGTGTGCTTTTTTAGTAATAAAATTAACCACACCTAAAAACGCATTGCTGCCGTAAAGGGCCGAACCAGGGCCACGAATAATTTCAACTTTTTCAAGCACAGACGCCGCAATAAAGGGAGTATAAACCGTGGCTTTACCAAACGATGTTTCGTTTAAACGCACACCATCAAGTAAAATTAACAAATAGCCATTGTCTAACCTTACCCCTCTGGCATGCTCTTTTGGCACAGCACCAACCCAATCTCCACGAGCCATTTGCATACCAGGTACATAGTTCAATACATCAAACGCATTGTTTACACCTAAGGCTGTGAGCTGCTTTTCATCAAACACCGTAATAGTAGAGGGAACCGTTGCTTTTGTTTCCAGTGTATTACTGGCAATAGTGACTTCAATTTCACTCAGCTGATACAAATCGAGCGCGAAGAGATCGGAATTTGTTGCACAAAAAGCATGTTCAGACACACTTAGCATAAGCGCAAACGGCAGCAGTGTTACACAACGAAAAGGCAATATTGGCATTATTATTAGTGTATGATACTTACAAAATATATATTTTAAGAATAGTAAAAAGTGCCGCAACAGCAAGTGGTTAAAGAAAAATATGAACGATACAATCAGTAAAAACCTGCCTAATATGCCCTTGTTTCAGGTTGTGGTATGCCATGTAATGAAACAAACTCAAACGGCATTTCCCAATAAAATAGACATTTCATGCTCTACGTTAGCGCACATGTTAATTAATCAAGGTGGCTTTAATTGCGATTCGGCGCTTGATTTAGCAATTGAAATTAGCGCCGCTATTGATTGGCTGGAAAAAGCCGGACTAATTTGGTTTGGAGGCCATGAGCTTAATGATTATTTTGACGTAACCTTATCAAAACATGCATTAGCAAAATTACTGTCTGACATAAATGGCAGCAACTTGGCATCGCAGCTCGCCACAGCCACCACAAACGAACAACAACTTGCTGTAGTAAAGCAACTCATTGCTTAACACTAAAATAAGGGTAACTTACCGTAATTAAAGGTTAGTTACCCTGTTTACCCATCTCAAAAAAACTTCCTGCTATTCTTTTTTATTATGCCAATTCTGTTAAGTATGAAATCAGGAATAGTCCTGGATAAATGAACTGATAACAAGGCGGAATTTTTCTTATGTACGTGTTCTACATTGATAAATTCTAACGCAGTTAGCATGATGTTTAGTCCACTACGATGATCAGCTACTTAAGTGAATCGGTATTGTTGCCTTAATACCCTATGCATCCACATAAACTTCATTAACCAAACAGCCTCTTTTTGAGAGCCATTTCTTATATTAACGCCAGCTAAAAATTGCCCCGCATTTATCGGAATATCAATTTACTTACAGTAGAAATAGTTTTAATTGTAATAATATGACAACAAAACAAATTATTTTTAAACAATTTCAATAACGGGATAGAACCAATAAATTCAATAACTTGCAATTTGACATCATTGCAAAAACATACATAAACACAAACATTAACACGACCTTAGATTTGAAATATTAGTTAGAGTTCATTAGAATTTATTTTTATTGAACAATCAATTAATAAAAATATGCCTAAAGTTGGATACGAACCCATACGTCGTCAACAGCTGATTGACGCCACATTAAACTCAGTTGCCGAGCTCGGATTAAAAGCGACAACGATTAATACCATTAGCAAACGTGCTGGATTGTCCTCGGGCATTATCAGTCACTACTTTGGCAGTAAGAATGGGTTAATTGAAGCGACCGTGCGTTACTTACTAACTAGTTTAAAATCCAGCTTAATCTCAAAAATCGACGAAAACATAAGTCAGCAACAACGTCTTATGTTAATCGTCGAAGCAAATTTCTCAGTTGTACAAAAGCAGGCTCATGTCACCAAAACGTGGCTGAGTTTTTGGGCAGAATCAATGCATGACGAACAATTACACCGCTTGCAAGCGGTTAACGCAAAACGTCTGTACAGCAATTTACTGTATTCGTTCAAAACGTTATTGCCTTATGAACAAGCATTACAAGCTGCAACCCTTAGCGCAGCGATGATCGACGGCCTTTGGTTACGTGCCGTATTAACCAAAGCAAACGAAGCCGAATTTAGCAATGCCGAATTGCTTGCTAAAAACTACGTTAACTCTCTAATTCCCGTGTGTCAGGATTAATTATGTCTCTTCCTAAATTGCTCAACTTTATTCATGGCGAACTGCTTGAAAACAAATCAGGTCAGTCGTTTGATGTTATCAATCCCGCTACAAACGAGGTTATTTACCAAACTGAAATCGCAGACGACTTTATAAAAGAGCAAGCCATTGAAAGTGCCAAGCAAGGTTTTGCCACTTGGTCAGCAATGAGCGCTGTAGAACGTAGCCGAATTTTATTAAAAGCGGTTGCCCTATTGCGTGAGCGCAACGACGATTTGGCAAAAATTGAAGTACTGGATACAGGTAAGCCAATTCAAGAAGCCGATTGTGTGGATATTGAAACGGGTGCCGATGTTATCGAGTATTTTGCAGGTCTTGCCCCAACACAACTAGGTTCACAGCAAACGGTTGGTAATGACTTCTTTTATACGCGAAAAGAACCTTTAGGCATTTGCGCCGGTATTGGCGCATGGAACTATCCACTTCAAATTGCCTGCTGGAAATCGGGCCCAGCACTTGCGGCAGGTAACGTATTAATTTTCAAACCATCTGAAGAAACACCTCGCGGTGCGGTTGAACTAGCCAAAATATTTATTGAAGCTGGCATGCCAGCAGGTGTATTCAACGTGGTACACGGCGCAGGCGATGTTGGTCAATGGTTAACAACACATTCAGATATTGAAAAAGTCTCGTTCACTGGTGAAGTGGGCACAGGCCAAAAAGTGATGCAAAGTGCGGCCAGTAACTTAAAAGAAGTGACCATGGAACTGGGCGGTAAATCGCCGCTAATCGTGTTCGATGATGCCGAAATCAGCGAAGCGGTAAGCGCTGCAATGCTTGGTAACTTCTATACCCAAGGTGAAGTGTGTACCAACTGTACCCGTGTTTATGTTCAAAGAAATGTTTATGATAAGTTTATCGAAGAGTTAAAAAGCCGCGCCGAGAATAACATTGTAATGGGCGATCCACTCGATCCAAATGTTAATTTAGGCGCGCTAATTTCGAAAAAACACTTAGCCTTGGTTTTAAACTACATCGAGCTTGGTAAACAGCAAGGTGCCACGGTTTTAACTGGGGGTTATCAGGCAACACCAGAATCTGCACCTAACGGTAACTTCGTTGCGCCAACTATTTTTGTCGATTGCAGTGACGACATGACCATAGTCAAAGAAGAAATTTTTGGCCCGGTAATGTGTGTACTGCCGTTTGACGATGAAGACGACGTGATTAAACGCGCTAATAACACAGAACTTGGTTTAGCCGCGGGTGTGTTTAGTCAAAACATAAAACGCGCTCACCGCGTGATTCATCAATTAAATGCCGGTATTTGTTGGATAAACAGCTATGGCAATTCGCCTGCTGAAATGCCCGTTGGCGGATACAAGCGCTCAGGTATCGGCCGCGAAAACGGTGTTGAAACACTGAATAGTTACACCCAAACCAAATCAATTTATGTTGGCATGAGCCAAATTGAAAGCCCATTTTAGCGAGTAATTTTATGCAGTACGATTATATTATTGTCGGCGCAGGCTCAGCTGGGTGTGTGCTCGCCAACCGTTTATCTGAAAATCCTGATCATTCGGTACTTTTATTGGAAACCGGTGGTTCAGATAAAAGTATTTTTATTCAAATGCCAACGGCGTTATCAATTCCAATGAATGGCGATAAATACGCATGGCAATTCCATACTGAAAAAGAGCCGTATCTTAATAATCGCAGTATGCACTGCCCGCGTGGCAAGGTATTGGGTGGCTCTTCGTCAATTAATGGCATGGTGTACGTACGTGGTCATGCAAAAGATTTTGACGAATGGGCCGAACACGGCGCAGAAAACTGGGATTACCAAGCGTGCTTACCTTACTTTAAAAAAGCCGAAAGCTGGTATTTAGGTGAAGATAATTATCGCGGCGGCAATGGTGAACTTGGCGTTAATAACGGTAATGAGATGGCTAACCCTTTGTACCGGGCGTTTATCGAAGCGGGTAAACAAGCAGGCTATGACCATACTCACGACTACAACGGTGAAAACCAAGAAGGTTTTGGCCCAATGCATATGACCGTTAAAAACGGCATTCGCTGCTCGGCAAGTCGCGCTTATTTAGATCCAATAAAGCACCGCAAAAATTTAACTATCATAACCAATGCACTGGTAACTAAAGTGCGTTTGGAAGGCAAAAAAGCCACGGGTGTAAACTACACCATTAAAGGGAAAGCGCATCGTGCCATTGTTAATAAAGAGGTTATTTTAAGCGCGGGGCCGATTGGCTCACCCCATATTTTGCAATTATCGGGCATTGGACCACGCGACGTGCTTGAACAAGCCGGCGTAAAAGTGCAGCACGAGTTACCAGGCGTCGGTCAAAACTTACAAGATCATCTAGAGTTTTATTTTCAGTACAAATGTAAAAAGCCAATTACGTTAAACGGTAAATTGGGGCTGATTTCAAAAGGTTTAATTGGCGCACAATGGTTGTTTGCAAAATCAGGTCTTGGAGTTACTAACCACTTTGAATCCTGTGCGTTTATTCGCTCAAAAGCGGGCGTTGAATGGCCTGATATTCAATATCACTTTTTACCTGCGGCGATTCGTTACGATGGTAAATCGGCATTTGATGGCCATGGTTTTCAGGTACATGTAGGCCACAACAAACCGAAAAGCCGTGGTGCAGTGACAATTCAATCCTCTGATCCGAGTATTGCACCAAAGATTCAGTTTAATTACTTACAGCACCCCGACGATATTGAAGGGTTCCGCGCTTGCGTACGCTTAACTCGCGAAATTATCGCACAGCCTGCGTTTGATGATTACCGCGACAGTGAAATTCAACCTGGCGAACAAATTCAAACTGACGAAGAAATTGATGCCTTTGTGCGTGATGCCGTTGAAAGTGCTTATCACCCAAGTTGCTCATGCAAAATGGGTGAAGACGATATGGCGGTAGTAAATTCAAATACGCAAGTGCGTGGAATAAGTAATTTATGCGTGGTGGACTCTTCAATTTTCCCAACCATACCGAATGGCAATTTAAATGCGCCAACCATTATGGTTGCAGAAAAGGCGGCTGACATCATTTTGGCAAAGCCAGCGCTTAATTCAACCGCAGTGCCTGTTGGCATTAAGCCAGATTGGCAGCAGCAACAGCGCTAAAAATTGGTAGTAGCGATTAAAGCATCACAACTTTCATCGTTATTTTCAACAAATAGCAACTCGCTATTGATTAACTATGACAACAACAAATAGGAAAACTATGGACTATTTTTACTTATACTGGGAGGGTGACAATGACCTTATGGCTTAGTGCTGGCATTTTGTTCACCTTACTTTCAATCGCCTTTATTTTATATAAATGGGGCAATATGCAAGTAGTGGGTGTCACCCCTGTTAAAACCTTTACCTTTATTGCAATTCTGTTTACATCTGGCCTCGACGTTGGCCTGATCATGTTTCCGCTAACCGAGTTTGCCGGTTATGCAGACATAAAAGCAAGCCCAGAATATGGCTTCACAAACCCACTCGCGATTGAGTTTGGTTTTTGGGGATTCTTAATTTGGGGTTTCTACTTTTTGACCTGTTTTTATTTCTGTGTAATTGAACCTAAAGTGAAATTTTTCGAAATTCCACTGGTAAAATTGGTTAACAACGTGGTGATTATCGGCACATGTGCGTTTACCGCCTTTTTGTTACTGAGTAACTTGCCATGGTACCTACCTGCGGTAGGTGATGGCGAATCAATTGTGCCAACATTTTACTTAATTGTATTTGCTGCAATTTGTTTTGCTGCTTATTCAAGTACCAGTATTCGTTATGTACGCTTTTTAAGTATTACAACAACCTGGGTATTTATCGCGTTAATTGTTGCTATGTGGGCAGGCGCCTTTGTATTTGGCGACAGCGAAATGAGTGCCTATACAAATAACTTAGCACTGATTGGCGACTACTTTGCGAATATTCACCATTTTGTATTGCCGCTTAACGACTACCATGAATTCTATTTATTCTGGTGGTTTGCGTGGAGCATTATGATAGGTCAATTCACCTCTCGTTTTGTTGGTGGACTTAAAACTTACCAAGTACTCGCAGCGATGTTAATTTTCCCGTCAATTCCAATTGCTGCTTGGTTTGCCGTGCTGTATCACTACCATGATGCTGGTATTGCAACCGATGGTCTGGTGAACTTTGCCATGGTATTTGTCGGTATTGTGTTTGTGATCAACTCACTAGACTCACTGATCCGCTTGTACACAGATAACCTTAACCTTACCGTCGCCCGTTTAGGTAAGCGCAATTATCTGTTGCTAAATATTGTTGCACTTTCACTTTTAACACTATTATTTAAACTGAACTTTTTACAAATCCAATGGGTTGGTGCCATTGTTATTGCGATTTTCTTTGCTGGTTTTGGTTTTATTTTGGTTAATAAATTCAAAACGGTTAAGACTATTCAAAGTTCTCCAAAAGAAAACGCAATTGATTTTAATAAAATAGAGACAATAAGCTAATCATATGAAAAATTTAATTAAATTATCACTAATCCCGGTTGCAGTAATGACAAGCGTGGCGCATGCCGATTGGAGTACAACGGTAACTGGGGCATCTGACTACACTTTCAACGGTGTTAGCCAAACCATGAACGACCCAGCGCTACAGGTTAGTCTCGACAAATCATTTGAAAATGGCTTTTACGCGGGTAGTTGGGCATCAAATGTCGATTTTGGTGACGATACTAACATTGAGTGGGATTTTTACGCTGGTCACTATATCAGCCTTAACGATGCGTTAAGCCTTGATTATGGTATCGCGTATTACACCTACCACGGCGCAAGCTATTCAGATGATGGTAACTACCCTGAAGCTTACGCAAAATTTGGCTATTCATCAGCCTTGGGTAACACCGAGTTTAACTTCTGGTACAGCTGGGATTACTTTGGCACAGGTGCAGGCCACACTATTGCGATGCTAGCGCATTCTTATGAAATCGCGCCAAATCATGCACTACGTGCAAGTTTTGATGTATCAAACTCACTTGATGGCGATAAGTGGTTATGGGATGGCAATAATTCGTCATACCATCACTATCGGTTAGCCTATCAAACCAGCTTTAAAGGGTTTAACCTAGAGCTTGCGGCAGAAAACACAAACCTTGATTGGGACACCGCAGATGAGCGCTTAGTGTTCTCTATTTCAAGAACATTCTCGCTGTAACCTGCAATATTTAAACGCATAAAAGTAAAAAGGCGCACATTGCGCCTTTTCTTTTACCTAAATTAAATTAACCTAGCTCTGCCAAACGGGCAATTAGCTCATTGAGCGCAGCAACACTAAAACCGCTGTCATAAAAATAAACAACGTTACCCTTTTCATCTAACAACAAAACCCTTGCGTTGTTTGGTTTTTCATTGCCGGTAAAAGCCTGAATACGCTCACCGTCCTCATAAATTGTAATTACCCCACCCCATAACTCTTTTGGAATG
Organism: Pseudoalteromonas spongiae UST010723-006; assembly: GCF_000238255.3. Lineage (NCBI taxonomy): Bacteria > Pseudomonadati > Pseudomonadota > Gammaproteobacteria > Alteromonadales > Pseudoalteromonadaceae > Pseudoalteromonas > Pseudoalteromonas spongiae. Next base: position 541,550 of record NZ_CP011040.1, on the reverse strand, counting down.
CCGCGCCGCATACCCTCGTCTATTTGCGTGCTAAACATGCGCGGAAACATGCCTGCAATAGTGGGTAATTCAAAAGCAACCACATCCACTTCTTTCATATCAAGTCCAATTAACCAGCGATCAATATCAAATTGCGAATCTTGTTTATAGCCAATTAAATATACACTCGGCTTGCCAGCAACATGCGCTGGTAAACTCACTGTTTGCTTTTCTAAACTCGTGCCTGTGACATTTGGAAACCGTTTACCTTCAATATCTTGGTTTGGATAATGCGTTGTGCATCCGGTAACTAACAGTAAAAGAATTACAATAACTATCTGTCTCATAAGCTCCTCGCGCGTATCGTTTTTTAAATTAAATTTTTAGATTTAAGTTAGGTAGCTAAGGGAACGCGCTATTCTACTTCTTTAACCAAAGATTCGAGTTTGCTCATAAACACGTCTTTTAATTTACTGTGTTCATAATCAAGATGATAGGTGTTGTGAAAGCCAAAACGTAGCAATACACCATTTCCTTTCAGGTAAATGGTGTAGCCGTCAATATCAGAAAACGCGGTGATCCCTTGATAGAGTTTACCGTCTTCAAAGTCTTCGCCTTTTTGGTAGATAAGGTCGAATACTTTCAATAATAGTTTGGCGTCTAGCTCGTTTTTCATAATTAAGCACTCCCTGATTTCTCAAATTGTTACTTAATTATAGTGAGTTACTGGACGTTTAGATCAGTTAGCGGAACGTATCAAGGTAAAGTGCTTCAACTTTATCACGTGCCCATTGGGTACGACGTAAAAATTTTAGCGATGATTTGATTGAAGGATCGTTTGAAAAACAGTTAATTTTAATCTCGCGGTAAAGACCATCCCAACCATACTCTTCGACCAATTGTGTCACAATTTTCTCTAACGTTAAGCCATGTAATGGGTTATTTGGTTGGTTTTGCATTTTTGCTGCCTTAAATATTAAAAAAGCCCTAAACGGGCTTTTTTTAAAGAATGGTTGAACTCTTATAGTTTAACCAAATCACCTTTTAATGTCACACCGGCCATTACAAAACCTGCGCCACATTCAAATTCAGTATCACTTACAAATTCGCGTTTTTTGTAGTACGAACTGATATTCATTACGGCATTCATGCCTTCTCTACGCGCGCGCTCTTGTAATGATTTCAATGCGCTAAGCATTACCCATTGGCACGCTTCTTTATCGCTTTTGTTGAACGCGTTGGTTTTTTTATTGGTTTGCACTTCACCGTAAGTTGACTTTACTTCGCCCGCTTTTTGCTTACCAAAAAATAGTTTAATGTTTGGATCAAGCGCTTGCTCAGCTTTTGCTGTGCTTAGTAGCTCTTCAACCGAGTAACGACCAATATCATCACGCGCCGTTGCAGTACTTGCAGCAAGTGCAAGCGAAACACCAAGAATTAATTTTTTCATTACTTCTCCCTAATTTTTTAATGAATAAAACTTCCATGCAAAGCCAAAACCAAGTGCAACGTTGTGATTATCACGCAACAGGGGACTTTGCTGATTTGCACTGTGTGAATAATTATAATAACGAAGAAAACCGCCGGCCCAAAGCCAATCGTTATCGTAAGTTAATCCTAAACTAAATACCGATGCAAGATAACCCGCATCAGCATCAAAAGACAAACGGTCAATTGTTTGAAATTGTTCAGCAACGTGATAAAAGTAGCTGTTGTATGCATGGCTGCCAAAACGGGTACTAAAACGTCCAGTAAGGTTTACCTGATGCGGACCGTCTTGATAAATCTGCTGCCCCGCCTCTAGCATAACGCCATACACACTGCCGATATCGTCAATATCTCCGCCATCAAATGCGTACGCTTTTCGAATAAAAGGTGAAATATATAAATAGTCGTCTGAGGTAGGATTACCAAAACTAAAATATTGATAGCTTGGGCCTATTTCGCCGACCCAGGCAAGGTCGTCCATGCCTTCGCGGGCACGATTATCTTTACTTGATACGGCAATGGCACCACCTGCACTGACACTAATATAATGATTAGTTGCAACTTCATAAAATGATTCGAATTCGTTGCGCTCTACTTTATAGTGTTCTTTCTCAATGTGAATGTACGGCAGCGGCACCATATAACTTTCGTTTTGTTCCGCGCCTAAATAATGCGGGAGCGATGAATAAAACGCGCCAATACCAAACGTGACTTCATCGGCAACACTGAGTGTTGAGATAAACAGCAAGCTAAGTGCAATCCATCGCATCAACATGATTTACGACCAGCGTTTGAAGATTAACGAGGTATTGATCCCACCAAACGCAAAGTTGTTACTCATCACATAATCGGTGTTGATTTCACGCCCCTCTACATTTAAGTAATCGAGTGGCGCACATTCTGGGTCGACATTATCTAAGTTCGTCGTGCCACCAAACCAATTGTCTTGCATCATATGAATGCTCGCCCACGCTTCAATAGCGCCGCACGCGCCTAAGGTGTGTCCTAAATAACTCTTTAACGAACTAATCGGCACCTTACCTAACGCATTGAAAGTTGCATGAGATTCAGCAATGTCACCACGGTCAGTTGAAGTGCCGTGAGCATTCACGTAACCAATTTGAGATTTTTCTATACCCGCCTCGGCAATTGCTTGCTCAATCGCCACTTGCATGGTTTCGCTGGTTGGTTGGGTTACATGTTGCCCGTCTGAATTACAGCCAAAGCCAACAATTTCGGCAATAATATGTGCGCCACGCGCTTGTGCGTGTTCTAACTCTTCTAAAATAAAGGTACATGCACCTTCACCAATCACTAGGCCATCACGGTCTTTATCAAACGGGCGTGGGGTTTGTTTTGGCGTGTCATTTTTGCAGCTGGTTGCGTACAAGGTATCAAATACTGCAGCTTCGGTTACACACAGCTCTTCTGCGCCACCGGCCACCATTAGCTTTTGACGACCAAATTTAATCGCCTCAAAGGCATAGCCCAAACCTTGTGAACCCGATGTACATGCCGAGCTTGTCGTAATAACACGGCCTTTTAAGCCAAAAAATACGCCCACGTTAACTGGCGCGGTATGCGCCATCATTTGAATATAACTCGTTGCTGTCACACCCGTCATTTCGCCACTGTCCATCATGCGGCCAAATGGAATAAGCGGCGCAGTAGACCCGATTGATGAGCCGTACGCGATACCTGTATCGCCATTAGTCAACGATGGGTGCTCTAAAAGGCCAGCTTGTTCGAGAGCTAATTCTGTTGCGCGCGTTGCCATAAGTGATACCCGTCCCATTGAACGGATCTTTTTGCGTGAATAATGCTTAGGCTTTTCAAAATGCTTCACTGGCGCGCCCAAATTGGTATTTAAGCCATTAATAAATGTCCAATCTGGCATTGTCTCTACTGCGTTTTCACCTGTTTTTAAGGCACTTTTAAACGTTTGCCAATCATCGCCTAGCGCAGTAATCGCAGACATTCCTGTTACAACAACGCGTTTCACTAAACTAACCCACCATTTACCGAAATAACCTGACGCGTAATATAGGCAGCGTCATCTGACATTAAAAATGCCACTGTACCCGCCACTTCTTTTGGCTCTGCCATACGGCGCATAGGTACCATTTTTAAAATCTCATCGACTGGTAAATCATCAACCATATCGGTTGCAACTAAACCCGGTGCGACGCAATTTACTGTAATTTTACGTTTTGCCACTTCCAGCGCCAGTGCCTTAGTTGCACCAATTAAACCCGCTTTTGCTGCGCTATAGTTAACCTGACCACGGTTACCTGCAATGCCCGATACCGACGCCATAGTGATAATGCGGCCGCCTTTACGAGTTTGGATCATCGGCATCACCAAAGGTTGCACTACGTTGTAAAAACCATCTAATCCTGTGGTTAATACTTCATCCCACTCTTCACCTGTCATTGCAGGAAAGGCAGTATCGCGTGTTACACCGGCATTGCAGACAACGCCATAATACGCTCCATGGGCTTCGACATCCGCAAGCAATGCTTGCTGCGTTTTTTTACGGTCACATACGTCAAATTGAACAAGGCTAACGTGACGGCCAAGTGCTTCTATTTGTTCTTTTACTTGCATTGCCGCGTCAATGCCACTGCGGCAATGAAGCGTAATATCGAATCCGTCTTCGGCCAATCTTAATGCGATGGCCTTGCCAATTCCGCGACTTGAGCCAGTTACTAATACACGTTTTGTCATTGTTGTTCCTTTAAAAACTGCACAGGATCATCTGGTTGAAAGACATTGATTTTAGCTTCAGCAAGAACCGTATCTGCATGCAGAATTTGGCATTCAAATACACTTAACCCTGTTTCTTCTTGAAACAGTTTTTTAACCGAAACAGCTAACGTCTGCCCTAGCGTAAACTCAGGAGTAAATGTCTTATATTTACGCGAACCAATTAAAAATCCAATTTTAACCGCAGCATTGTCATCGAGTGCTAAAGCACCTGCGTATGCTGCGATAGATTGTGCCATATATTCAGTACCAATGTAACTTGCAACTGATTGAGTTTGTTCGTTAAAAAACGCTGATTGTGCAGAGATATCGACCTCGCAAACTGCAGAGTCTTGATCATAGCTCACCAAGCGAGTGAGTAAGATCATTGGGTCGGCGTGAGGAAGCACCGCTTCAATCGAATAATGTGTCATGAATTAACCTAAGTTTCGGATTAAGGGTGCAAAATAAACAACGCCCAAATAGGGCGTGAGCACTTAATCGAGTTTACTTGCGCTGGCACTTAGTAATTAGCACAGGTGCCTAGCGTTACATTTTTAATTCGGTGTTTTTCCGTTGATGCGCTAATTACCAAAAACAAGTGACACATTATTGCCACCAAACGCAAACGAGTTGGATAAACAAAAGCGTATTTTACCAGAAGAATTCGATGCTGCGAGTCTAATTGGCGAAAGTTTTTCATCCAGTTCCGCTACGGGGTAATTGGCAGGAATAATCTCGCCTTTATTGAAATCACTTAGTAGCAACCAACAGATCCCCGCTTCCAATGCCCCAGCCGCACCAAGCGTATGACCGGTAACACCTTTGGTTGAACTCACTAAACAATCAAAACCAAGAGTATGAATGGCATTCGCTTCCATTTCATCGTTTTTCGGTGTGCCGGTACCATGGGCGTTAATGTAACCAATCTCTTTGGCATCGATACCTGCGTCTTGCAAGGCTTTCGTCATGCTTGCAATCGCACCACGGCCAGACGGTTCAGGCGCTGAAACATGATACGCATCAGAGCTTTCACCTGCACCACATAAACGCACAGTAGCAGGCTGTTTACTCATCACAAAAAGTGCCGCTGCCTCGCCAATATTAATACCATCACGCTCGCTGTGAAACGGTTTACAGTATTCAGCTGCGGTCGATTCAAGCGCTTTAAAACCATTTAAGGTCATTTTACATAAACTATCTACGCCGCCACAAAGCACCACATCTGCGATACCCGATTCAATTAAACCGCGCGCACTGACTAATGCTTTACCGCTTGAGCTACAGGCTGTTGAAATGGTGTAACAAGGGCCACTCGCACCCGTAATATGCGCTAAATATTCACTTGGCGCGTGTAATTCTTGCTGACGATAATTAAAATGCGCTGGGTAATCACCCGCATCTGTAAATTGCTGATAGGCGCTTTCGCCTTCACTAATAGCGCTAGTGCTGGTGCCTAAAACAATGGCAATACGTTGTTTTTCAAATTGTTTTGTTAGCGCTGAAAATGTTTGCTCAATTTGTTTGAACGCGGTTAACAACAATTGATTATTGCGCGTATTAAAATGTGGTTCGCAAATTTCTGGTAACGTTGCGCTTACAGCACCGACAAAAAATTCAGTTCCGTCATTGCCCGGTTTATCAAATTTGGTCAGTAATTGCGGCGGTGATAATTCACTGTTTGACAGTGCTGCCATCACACTTTGCTTACTGTCGCCTAGGCTACAAACAAGCCCTAAGTCATTTAAACCGATTGCCATATTAGTTTATCTCTTCGATAGTGATTGTGTAGTGACGACGCATGTGGGTAATTGTCGTAGTGGTGTCTGTGTAGCGAATGCGCATTACCTCGCCATTTAGGTCGCTAATAATGCGTGCGTCTTGCTGCTGCGTAATGGATGCACCAAGTAGCCCTTGCTTTACATTTGTAAGCGGCCATGTTGCCAATTGCATATCGGCTAGCATATGGCTTGGGTACAAATTAATGCCGGGTAAATGGTTTTCAACGTGATAATTACCGTCTTTGAACAGCGATAATGAGAATAAACTTATTCCTTGCGCTGTTAGCGCAACTAAATTGAGTTGCTGCTCGGAACGTTCGCTTTGTAACAACAAGGTATTTTCCTCATCACCCCGTGTTACTGTGACCAATTGCAATGCAGACATTTTTGGCCAACTTTCAGGTACTGCTTGTAATTTATAGTGAATTTCGTGATCAAGCGACACCGTATCAATACGGTGTGCACTTGAACAACCTACTACCAATAAACACAGTATTAGTAAGGTTACTGATACTCTTTGCATAACTTCGCTAATACATCTAAACGACGCTCGCTATGCGCAACGTATGGATTACTTGTATCCCACGCATAACCAGCAAGAATTGAGCATACCATTTGTCTGATTTGCGGATCTTGCTCTTTATGGAAGATAACGTCTTGGAAACGACCGTCATACCACGCGGTAACAAAGGTTTTAAAGCAATCAACACCTTGCTTAAGCGGATCTGCATATTGTGTAGCAAGATCTACTTCTTTGCCATCGAGCAAATCATTTACCACAGGTGCAATTAAACACGCAGAGCGAAGTGCAATGGTTACGCCACTTGAAAATACAGGATCTAGGAACTCACCAGCATTGCCTAACAGTGCAAAACGCTCGCCATGTAAACGTGTTACGTCCGCTGAATAGCCTTTAATTTGGCGCGCAGGTGCAATCGCTTTGGCATTTTTTAGTAATTGAGATAAGTTGGGTACTTGATTGATATAATCAAACAAAATCTCTTGGTGTTCGCGCTCAGCTGCCACAACTTTTTCAGGCTCAATTACTACACCAATACTTGCCGTACCATCTGAAAATGGAATTAACCAATACCACACATCTGAATGCTCTGGATGAACAGTAATTAGAATTTTATTGCGATCAAAGTTAGCATCATCAATATTGTCTTCAACATGCGTGAAATAAGAACTGCGCACCGGGAATTTTGACGGTTTTTCTAAATCGAGTAAACGCGGTAACACGCGACCAAAGCCGCTTGCGTCTAATACAAATTTTGCCTCAACCGTGTAGGTTTCACCGCTTTGGTCAATCACAATTAAACGCATAAAATCTGCGTGTTCAGTCACTTCAATTACAGTATGACGATAACGAATTGTAACCCCTTGCTGCGCTGCACCATCGGCAAGTAATTTATCAAAGTCTGCACGTTTTACTTGAAACGTAGTACCCGGTCCTTCGGTAAATTTATCGGTAAAGTCGAAAAAGGTGTGTTCGCCTGATTTTTCAAATGCGGCACCATTTTTAAACTGAAAGCCAAGTGCATCCGCTTGTGAATTTAAACTATCAACTAAGCCAGCTTCAGCTAAATAGGTCATGCACTGAGGTAATAAGCTCTCGCCAATTGAAAAGCGTGGGAATGTTTCACGCTCAAGCACGACAACCTTTTTTCCTTGTTTATTTAATAAACTACTTGCAACTGCGCCTGAAGGACCTGCACCAATTACAACTACATCAACTTTTTCTACCTTCATTTCCTTTCCTTGACAATACAGGGAGCCAATAGGTAAAGGCTCACTAACCCGATAACTAAGGTTAAACCAAAACTAAAAACAGCCGGTGTTTTACTCAATATTAATATGCCAAACACCAAACATGATGAACATAATGATAAACTTATTGCCTGCAAGTTACTTTGGCACAAGCCTTTACTACGATAAAAAATTAGATAATCAATTGCCAGCGCTAAAATTAAAATTGTTGCGAGGTAATTAAATAAATTCACCGCACCTTGTATCCAACTCGAGAGTAACAATGCACACAGCGTCACTAAACCAATGATTAGCCCTGACAATAACGCCGTAACCAAGTCAAAACGCAGTGCCATAACGAGCATTGCAACCACTGCACTTAATGCCATAAGTCCCATTACTGTAGAGCGATAATGACCTAATGCATCTGAAATTTCTTGACGTTTATCAAGTAAATGCAAGAAATCTCCATGTTCGTTTAATAATTCATTCAGGGTATCACTCGTTAATGTGTCAACATTAAACCAAAGCACCGCATTGTGCACATCTTCAAACACTAAATGAAGCGGTAACAGCTGCTTAAGTGGCGACTGTTTAAATTCGCTCACCGTTAATGGCGAATATTGCTCAACCCCCACATTAATACCAAGCGAATTACTCACCTCAGTATAGTGACCCGCCACTACTTTATTTTGTAGTAAGGTGTAGGTAGTTTGCTGCGCATTTAGTGACGGCAAGTAATTTGCCAAACTGTTTACTTCAACCTGATTGGCGTTTTTTTCCAACCATTTAACTACCGTCTCTTGTTTTTCAAGCGCCGACTGCATGGAGTCAGCAGTCAATAAAAAGTGGTGCTTATTACTTTGGCCAAGTAAAGTGAGGTTAAACATTTCATTATGTTTAAGTGTCTCACTTGTATTACTCAAAACAGCCACGTCATCTTGATGCACAATCGGTTTCACTAAAAAGCCAAGGGAGAACAATACAACTAATACTGCCAATAACTTCGCTTTTTCACGGTTCAATAGCATTAACACATTCGCCCAAGCAATACGCGGTTTTTTAAGCTTAAGATCAAGCGCATACTGACAAAAAAGAGAAAACACAAGCGCACCAAGCAGACCAAAAATCATAAACACTGCGACTTGTTGTAATAAGGCCATTGGTGAAAAGCTATAAAGTGCATAACCTGCGGCAGTTGTTACAAAGCCAAGAACCAAGCTCGTTGTAATAGTGTTTTTTTCCGCGCACAGCACATGGAATAAGTAATCTATGGCGACGCCAATTAAGGTCACTGAAAACACTAAACCAATCAATTCAATGTTATCGAATACTAATACCAGCGCGGCCATACCCCAAATGCAGGCGTTTGAAATTGTCACCAGCATCAGCCCAATAACAATTAAATTTCTAAAAAATACGAGTACAAGCAACACCACTGCAACCAAGCTAATAATGCCAAATGTCGAAATTTCGTATTCTGCTTGTTGCGCATTTTCACTGCCATGAAAGGCAAAGCCTGAGAAATAAATCCGGCTGTTATATTCAGCCTCAAACTGGCTAATTAAACCGGTAATTTGTTGCGTTAATGCGATATTTTGCGAAAAGTCTGCGCCGTTTTCAGTTAGCATAAAACGCGCAAGATAAAAGGTTTTGTGCGCGTCATCCGCGGCAAAAATCTGTTGTTGCGACCGTGACAGCTGAACTTTAAACAAGCCATCTTGCTGCCCCATACTGCCCGTATGCGACACGCCATTTAGAAAACTTGCCAATGCTAATGTTGGGTCGCTCGATAGCGAGCTTGCACTTAAAGTACTGTCTGGCTTGGTTAATTCTGCCAAAGTGTAATTGAGTAATTCACTGGGTTCTGACAGTTGGCTAGGATAACTGCTCGACATTAAACTGCCTGGATAACGGGAGTAAAACGCCACCACTTCGTCGAGCTTAATATCAGGTGGTGGTATGTAAGTCAGCGCAGCATTTTTCTCTAGCCTTTGCTTAAACGCCAGTAACGCGTGTTTGTTGCCACTACTAAACACCAGCTGCCCTGATGAGCGCTGCTGTATAATTGCCTTCGCTTGCGTAATCGCAGGAGACGTAATTACATCAGATTGTGGCACCACTGCTAAAATATCACTGCTAAACTGTGTGTCGCCGCTGGTAAACTGCTTTGCGATAATTGCACAAAACAACGCAGCAATCACAACAAAGGCAAGCGTGATGGAAATTCTGTGAGAATTCAACTTAATTAGCCGCGGCATAGGTTAAATTGATCTCAGTGGTATGCCCCGCTTGCTCACTGAGCACAATTCGCGAGATGGTGCCTGTTCCACACAGTTTTACCGCACTAAACACTTGGTCAAGCGGCTCATTTGCCGACAAGTTTATGCAATTATCTGCCACCGATTGAACCTGTAAATAGTCAGACAACTTAACCGGATCTTGCAATAACAAGGCTTGTAGCAGCGGAATATAAAGATCAGCATTCGTCATTTGGCTTTCATTTCCGCGATGATCTTTGCTGTAAATGCCTTGTTCATCCATGCGGATTGTTGAAGCAATCGGTGTTTTTTGCTGCCACACAAAGCCGCTTTGATCGGCACTAAAGCTACCAGCGGAAACAATACTGTTTTTTAACACTTTAATTTTTTTGTGTTGCTCAAATTGTCCACTAACCTTGCTCTGATTAACAAGCTTTAGCTCACTAAACGCATCAACAAGCGTGGTATTTGCGTTTGCAAAAAACGCCACAAACGCAATACAAACTAACAATGCGCTACGCATCTAACACCTTTGATAGTTTTTCAATCAGTGCTGGCGGGCTCACATACTGCATTTCACCATCACTAATGCCCACCGCAACCTGAACCGAATAACCTTTTGTAAGCTTTTCGCCAGTTTCTTTACAGCTGATCACATAATCAATTTTTATGCGGTTTTCGTATTCTTTTAAATACGCAGTTACTACAATCACTTGGCGAAAACGCGCAGGTTTGATGTATTTACAACGCATATCGATGATCGGCCACATAAAGCCAGAGGCTGCCATTTCATCATAATCGTAATCAAACAAGCGCAACAGTTCACAACGTGCTACCTCAAAGTAACGGGCATAGTTACCATGCCACACCACTTGCATTGGGTCGCAATCGTGGAACGGTACATCAATTTCAACCTGCGTAGTTAATAGCGCATCTCGACTATTCATATAACTTCCATTTCTGCTGTTGAATTGCATCGACTGTGTCACGCAAAGTACGCTCAAGCGGGCGGTCTTCATCAAGATTCGGGAAATAACCAGTAATGTCTTGATACATTTCGGTTAATCCATTGGCAAGACTGTCGGCATCAACTTCGCCGCGCTCTTTACGAATACGTAATGCTTGAATTGACGCTAACAACGTACTTGCTAATACTTGCTCTGTTAATTGAATAACGCGCAGTGCGTCACGCGCTGCAATGGTGCCCATGCTCACTTTATCTTGGTTATGACATTCAGTAGAACGAGAGAATACACTTGCCGGCATTGTTAGTTTTAACGCTTCAGCAGTATATGCAGATGCGCCAATTTGCACAGCTTTAAAACCATGGTTAATGTACTGACGCTCTGGGTCGCCATTTGATAAGTTACTTGGCAAGCCATTGTTAAACTTACTATCAACTAATGACGCAATTTGACGGTCGGCTAAATCAGCTAAGTTAGCAACCGCCGTTTTCAGCGTATCCATTGCCATTGCAATATGGCCACCGTAAAAATGACCTCCGTGCAACACGTGTTCACCAATACCATCAATAATTGGGTTATCGTTTGCCGAGTTTAGCTCGTTTTCAATTAACTGACGTAACCAAGGTAAGGTATCTGCTAGCACGCCAATAATGTGCGGCGCACAGCGAATAGAATAACGGTCTTGTAGACGGTCGGCATTGCGCGGGTGAGTATGATAATTTAGGTCGTCACGGATCCAAGCCGCCACTTGTTGTTGCCCTGCATGCGGTTTTACCGAGAATAAAATATCATCGAAATGGTGTGAATTTCCCATTAACCCTAAGCTCGCAAGTGACGTAAGGCGAGTCGCAAGTTTGACAAGGTATTCGGCGCGGTCGTAAGCAAGACATGCAAGAGCTGTCATCACCGCCGTACCATTCATAATCGCCAAGCCTTCTTTAGGTCTTAACGTAAGCGGCGTTAGGTTGAGGGCTTTCATCACATCGCCACTATTTGCCACTTCACCATTAAAATACACATCGCGTTCGCCAACTAAGGCACCGGCAACGTATGAAAGTGGGGTTAAATCACCACTTGCGCCCACTGAACCTTCTTGTGGAATAACAGGCACAACATCGTGGTTTAGGTATTCTTTTAACAGCGTCAGCATATCCCAGCTAACACCCGAGTAACCTTGTGCTAAAGAGTTTAATCGGGTCGCGAGTATTGCGCGACCCTGCTCTTTCGAAAATACATCGCCTAAACCACAGCCGTGAAAACGCGTTAAATGCAGTGGTAATTCATTTACTAGCGATAGGGGTACGGCGCGCGTTACGGAATCGCCGTATCCAGTTGTTACACCGTAAATTACTCCGTCTTCTGCGAGTAATTTATCTAAAAAGGCAACGCCTGCGTCAATGCGTTGAGTAAATCCGGTATCATTCGACAGCTTAGCCTGTGTGTGTCCTTTTGCTATCGCGACAATATCTTCAATTGAAAGCGGTCCTTGGCCGAATGTCAGTGGCCCTGTTTGCTGTTGATTAATCACTTCTTACTCCGAACTAATCTCGGCTGACTTTACTGTCGTCAGTCCAAAAATCATAAAAATTAAACCATTGGTAAGGATACTGACTCGCAAAAAAACTCAGACGATCTGAAAAATGCTGAATTGTTGTTTGTAGATCCTGCTGTCGTGTTTTACGGCTAAACTTTAACTTATCCGCAACTTTTTCAAAAATAACTAAATAGCGGTTATGCGCTTTTAAACAAAATAAATAATACACCGGGCATTCGAGTAAACTCGCAAGAATAAATGGCCCTTGTGAAAACGGTGCTGGTTTACCCATGAAATTACAATAGTTTACCCTGCCAGCGACGCTTGAGCTAGTGCGGTCACCAACAATCACTATTACTTCGCCATCATCAATTTTTTGTTTCAGTAAAATCGCCAAGGTTGGGCTCATGTCCGTAACTTGGATGAGATTTACTTTGGCATCGGCATTGATTTGTTGCAGCACCTTATTAAATTCAACTGCATGATGGGTAAACACTAAAACGTTTATAGTTACTGCGTAACGGCCTTGACTGAGCGCCCTACATACTTCCAAATTACCTAAATGAGAGCCAATGAAAATGGCGCCTTGCTTACTTTTTTGTAATTCAGCAAATTCTTCATGATTTTGATATTGAATGGCGTCGAGTGAGATTTTGCCAAGCCACGCGTCAATTTTATCAAACGCTGAATCAGCAAATTTGCAAAAATGTTTTAACCCTTGCCAAAAACCAGCTTTGACTGGCTGATTGTTATGCTGAGCCACTTGGTTTAAAAACGCGATGCTCGCCGCACGTTGCGTTTTACCTGTGCAGTAAAAATAAAACACCACGGGAAACAACATTAACCACAATACACGACGCCCAACCAAGCGATAAAAGCCCAGTAAAATGCGCATGCCAAGCAAGGTACCACGCTCTTGCATTGTCGACCAATGTTTAGCCACGCAGTTTTCTCCAAAGCAGTAATGGAATGCGTGGTAACATGCCGAAAAACAAGCGTGTGTGCATCCAGCTGATTAGCACGTTATCTTCAAATGCGCGAAAGTGTGAGCTACCGCCTTCTGGGTAGATAACTTTCGTTGGCATAAACCGACTTGGCGTACCACGCCAGAATAGGCGCACCATGATTTCAATATCAAAATCCATGCGCTTGCCAAGCTGCTTATCACGCAGCAGTGCCGCCGTTTCTTTCACTGGATAACAGCGAAAGCCACACATTGAATCTTTTACACTGAACGATAAGGTTTCAATCCATACCCAAAAATGAGTAATGTAACGACTGTATAAACGCACTTTCGGTACAGATTCATCATAAATAGGCTGGCCGCTAATGACGCTGTCGGGATACTTTTTGCCAAGGTAGATTAAGGTTTGAATATCGGTTAGGTCGTGTTGACCATCTGCATCAACTTGTATTGCGTGGCTATAACCCAATTTATCGGCTGTTAATAAACCAGTTTGTACCGCGCCACCTTTGCCCTGATTTTCACTGTGTTCAATCAAAGTTAATAACGGAAACTGAGACTCGCATTGACGCATGACAGCGCTCGCATCCGCTGTTGAGCCGTCATTTACCATAATAATCGGTAAATCGAGGGCACTTAGCTCCGTTAGAACCGATTCAATCACAGCAACATGATTATAATTTGGAATAACAATACACGCGTGCATAACGTTAGCAGTGCACCACTACACGGCCTGATGAATGCTGACCATGTTCTGAGTGAAAACTAAAGGTAAATTTGTTGTCGTTTTTCTTGGTGAGAGTCAGCTCAACCTCTGAATTTGCAACAATCACCACTTGAAACTTCAATACTTCAACAGAATCAACCAGCGCAGAACTCAATGAAAAGTATTGCTGTGCGTATTTTACTGCCCAATCTAACTGCACAACACCGGCTAAAATCGGTGCTTGTGGAAAGTGACCGTTAAAATAATCTAAACTACCGTCAACCCAAAGAGTGAGTTTTACCGTATCGTCTTGCTCTTCAACGGCGCGTACTTCTGGTAATGATTCTTGTAACTTAGTCAAATAACTTCTCCAATTCTGCAAATACGTACTTACCTTGGCTGTTAACTGGCAACTCATCCACATAACGAAATTTACGTGGCATGCACACCGCCTCAAACTGCCCAGCAAGTACTTGCTTTAAGCGCTTATTGAGCGCTAGTTTACCGTTTTTATTCAATTCGCCAAGCCCAGCGGCAGACAATTGTGCAACTAATCCAAGTTGCTGGCGAAATCCGTGCGTTAACAAAACCACTTTACACTGGGTAATCGCACTATCGTCGCTTAATACACGCTCAAGTGCATCTAAATTAACGCGTTTTTCTTCAAGTTTAATGGTGCGGTCTAAACGACCGGACAAACTAAAGCGCCCGTCTTCTAAAATCTCACCACAATCTTGAGTGACAAACATTGCATCATCAAAATAAGGCGATTTAACTGCCAGCTGCTGCTGATGCTTTAATACCGTTATACCGTCAAAGCACTGCCATGGTTCAGTTTTAAACTCAGAGACTTGGCGATACGCAATGCCGCCCGTTTCAGTGCTGCCATATATTTGCGTCGCCGCAACGCCCAATTGCTGAACCAAGGTCACTGCACTGTTGTCACTAAGCGGTCCGCCTGATGAAAATACTCCCGCAATATTGTGTTTAACTGAAACACATACATTGTCGCGTATAAGGCGGTCAATAAATGCGGGACTGGTAATAATAACCGAAGGCTGTGTCGCGACTAAGGCGCGTAATTGTTCAGGAAATTCAACAAATGTGAGGTTTACTGTGTAATTAGCACGTAACGGCCAAAATAATTTAAATAGCAGTCCATAAATGTGCTGATGAGATACCGTCGCAACGATTTGGCAATCAGAATCAAATTCAAAGGTATTGCACAAATTTGTAAGCTCAGCATTAATATGCTGCCAAGACTTTACCACAGGCTTACCGTAACCTGTTGAGCCCGAAGTATAAAATGTAAGTTTTCCAGACTCTGGTAGCGTTAACGCATCGGCAGATTGCTGTAACGATTCCGTTAAAGTAAGGGAGTCAAGCGAAAGGTGTTTGTCGCCACTAAATTCATCTACCAACACATAGTCGGCATCTTCACTGGCGATCTGGATATTTTCTGGCTGCCCGTTGGCTGGAAATATAACATCAAAACCTGCATGTGCGGCCGCGAGCAAACGTACCAAAAACACATCACTTGCAGCATGGTATAACACCAAAGACTGCGCACCGGTTTGCTGTTTAAACACGCGTAATTGATTGGCAAGTGCCGTTACCGCATTAGCACAGATATCTCTATCTAAAATCGAAGGGCTGGTTGTATGCATACTAATTTAATGCTTAAGCTCGTGACGCTGCTTTACAACATGACGAACAAGTAACTCACCTGCCATTAGTACGCCCATTAAAATGTACGCAATCAATCCGTTGTATAGCGTCCAAAGCGCAATATCTCCAAGGTATATGGTGTAACATGCAAGTGCAATATTAATGCTAAAGAATAGGCACCACACTTTGGTGACATTTCGCGTATAAGCAATAACATGTTCTGGTAATGTTACATTTTGCTTGTCTTTGCTTTTACGTTTTTCATCGAGTAGCGCAAAGGTTTCTATCACCGTAGGCCCTTTGAACAATGAATACGCAAACGTGACAAGCATAGTGCCTGATATAAGCACAGGGTAAAACAAAGTAACCTTGCTGTTATCAAGTAACCACGCCAATGCAACACATACGCTGCCTAATACCGTTGCCGGTAAAAGCCATGGCATGGTGCTACTGGCCGCCCGTGTAAATACATAGCGACCAACAATGGCGATGAGTAAAACAGGTGCAATACTGGAAATACTCGCATACTGCAGGCCAAAATAAATAAGCACTGGGTAGGCCAGTAATAATACAATGAATACTGTATTCAGTATTGCTTTTATCATGTGTTTTACGCTGAAACCAACTTGCTTACTTCGTTTACCACATCTTCTACAGTGCGTACTTGCTTAAACGCTTCAGGATCAATCTTTTGTCCTGTGATTTCACGCAATTTCACTACCAGATCAACGGCATCAATACTGTCGAGATCTAAATCTTGATAAAGGTTTGCCTCAAGCGAAATATCGTCTTGATCTATTTCAAATTCTTCCACCAAGATATCAGTTAATACTGCGAAGATTTCTTGTTGTGTTTTCATACCCTACCCGCTGTTATGCGTTTTGTTCAATAAACGCTGCTAACGCATCAACCGATGCAAAATGCTGCTTTGTTTCTTCTGAGTTTGCGTCAATTTTAATATCAAACTCTTTTTTAATCGCTAAGCCAAGCTCTAGCGCATCAATGCTATCAAGGCCCAAACCATCAATAAAAAGTGGTTCGCTGTCGTTAATATCATCAACGGTAATATCTTCTAAATCTAATGATTCAATAATGAGCTTCTTGATTTTAATTTTTAAATCACTCATAGCTGTCTAATTCTCCTTGAAAAAATGCCTGCATATCGCGCGTAAAACTACGCGCATGCTGCGTCAATTTCGACGCTTCAAAACTGGGTAATTGCAATTGTTGTTTCGTCATTGCGAGATCAAATTTAGCCTGCGTAGGCGCCACTTCGTACCACATTTCTGACTTGGTTAACGTTGACGGTGCAACATGAATTAACACCGAAACGATATCAGCACGACAGCGCAGTGCGATATTTGCAGCGCCTCGTTTAAATTTTAACGCTTGACCAGGTGTCGTACGAGTGCCCTCGGGAAACACGATCAAGTTATTTCCCGCAGCAAGTGATGCTGCACAATCCGTTAGTAAGCCCTCAGGGCTTTCATTGCTTATATAACCGGTGGATTTTATCACACCTCGCATAAATGGGTTACTAAATAAATGTGCTTTAACAACACAATCTGCATTGGGAATAAGTGAAATAAGTACCACAACATCAATCAAGGTCGGGTGATTAGCAAGTACTAACTTGCCTGTTAAATTGGCAAATTTAGTTCGATCAGCAATAGTGAATTTAAAGATTCCTAATGCGCCCATCAAGCCAACAAAAAACTTAAACAGCAAATGCACTGTATAGCGCGCTGCCTTGCGGCGCTTTTCTTCATCGCGATAAATAAGGTACTGAATAGGCAATACAATTAGCGGAACTAACAATCCACCTAAGCCAAACACCGCAAAACAAAATCCGGTTGCGACAATGCGCCAGCAGCGTCCTAGCTTGGTTAACAATGCGTTACCTCATCAATATGCAAGTGCCATGCACTTTGACTACCGAGCACAAGCGCGTCGTTAGTTTTGTTTGTCGCTAAAAATTCAACAAACTGTTTTGCCTGTAACGGTGTATTGTTAGGCGTATCGCTAGGAGTTAACGACAGCGTAATACCATCTTCATTGTCTTTAGATACGACAAATGCACACGCCAAATCACAACTATTCACATCGTCAAATCGTGCATAATCGTCTGGTAGTGGTTGATCGCAATACACAACGAGTACTTCGGATATATTCGGGTTATTTAACTGAATGCTTGCTTCAATTAATGCCATCAGCAGGGTGTTATCGCCAGCCGCAATACTGTTCATTGGCTGTTGATTATTCGTCAAAATCGAATAAAGCCCAATGACTGCATTATGAACAGATAGGCCAAACGATGTTGGGCTGATCACTTCTTGGTGAGCTAAATCTTTTAAAATACTTGATGTACGGTGAAAGTCGCCATGTTGCGATGCAAATACAACGGGCATCGATTCTGCACCACTTTTCTCGGCGCTATTTGCTGCAACAAACAACGCCATTTTTGCATAGTGACTGAGTCGTCGGCGTTGCATTGCTGGAACCCAATCCAATTGTGGGCTTTTGCTCGTTGGATCAAACATTTCAATTTTTGCGTTGGCGAGCTGTGCTTGGTCCTTAGCTTTACACCAATAATTAAAATGTGAGAGCACCATTTTCATGTGATGTGCGTCCATGTTGTTTGAAAATGAGGCGAAACTATAAAAAAACTGCGCAAAAGAAGCAATGCTAAAACGCAAGAATGTTAAATTTATGCGTACTTTAGACTATTTTTAACTCAAATAACTGTATTTAACGACATGTTAATAGCATGTTTCAGTTAGCGGATGCTGAATTTGACAACGTGCTCATAATAAAATTAATAAACTTTGGCTCTTTCAACACCCCTGCATGCGATGCATTAAAGCCCATCATTTTATTTGCTTCACGCTGAATATTAAGCGGAATTTGACTAGATAATGCCACAACGCCATCATCACTTGCACCGTCTTGATAGGAAAATACCAAAGCGTAATTAATTTCTGGCTGCAGTGTCTGAGTATGTAACTGATTAACATAGTCACTGTTAGTTGCAACATCACGCCATGAGTTAATTACAAGGGGCGAACTTTCAACCCCTTTTCGAGCACTTTGCATACCCAATAACGGACTGTTTACCGTAATAAAATGATTAATTTTATAGTTACGTGCATGACCTTGATGACTTAGTGCGTAACCTCGGGTAATAAGCCCACCCATGCTGTGCGCTAACACCGAAACCGCATCAAAACCATAGCGTTTTTGCATAACCTCAATACTTTCTAACAAATAGTCTTTAACCAAATGCAGTCCTACGCCACTTGGGTAGTACAATACCCACACTTGATAGTCAGAATCTTCAAGCGCCGCAACTAAAGTGGAAAATTCGCGCGGGTTGCCCATCATGCCATGCACTAGAATAAGCGGTTCTTTTTTAGCGTTATACGGAGACAACATAAATAAACCAGACTCCACTTGTGCAAGAAAATCAAGCGGCCGCCAAAATCCCATATCAACATTATGGGCATCAAACATAGCGTGCTCTAAATTCGCTAACTTGCCGATATTATTAATATTGTAATTATCACTGTATTGAACCGCATACCCTTTTTTTACAGGCTTTGCGAAGTGAATTGGTTTAGCTTTGTATTTGGCTTTATCGTTAAGCGTAATTGCTTGTAACATGCCAACCGAGTCAACATAAGCAACGCCTGTTTCATTGTCGTCGTAGGTCAAATTGTGATTACTGTCTTGGTATACAGCAACGTAATAAGTGCCTGGTTTTAGGTAGAATTTAAACTGCCCATTGCTATCAAGTAGTTTCTGATTTTCTATCGAGAAAGTGTTGTCGTTACGGCTTAATACAGCAACTACAAGTTCGCCACCATCTGAATTAGATTGATAATCAACTCGGCCATTTATTTCAGCAACACTGTCGAGTAATTGAGATTGTTGTTTAGCTTGGCGAAAATGCTGACAACCAATTAAGCTCAAAACACAGCAAAGTAGTAAAATATGTCTCATCGAATTCCCTTCGCGCTAGTCACACGCAACTTACCTGTTGATAAATATCTTATTATCACAATCAGCAAAGGCGCAACATGTGTTTGATATTTGTGCTGATACATCATGTGTAGCGCAATAAAGTTGCGATAAACGTGATCGTACACCCTTTTGTTAACGATTAATTACATCAACTTATTGCAATAATTACGACTATAGTTGAATAATGTACCGTCGTTAGCCAAATTTAACTAATTATGCCCGTAGTATTTGCTTGTTTGTTATTTTTTCCGCTTTTCTTATTTGCCAATACCGAATTTGAGCAAATTTTTGATGATCACACCGCTGTAATGCTGTTGATTGAACCAAAATCAGGGAAAATTGTAAAAGCCAATCAGGCTGCGGCGGATTTTTATGGCTACAGCTCGCAAACACTGCAAAGCAAAACCATTCAAGAAATTAACTTATTCACCGCAGAGCAAGTCGCAGAAGAGCGTAAAAACGCCCACCGACAAAAGCGTAACTATTTTATCTTTCGCCATCAAACTGCAACGGGTGACATTAAAACCGTTGAAGTTTATTCAATACCCATTGAGTTTCATGGTGCAACGCTGCTTTATTCGGTCATTAAAGATATTTCCACACAACGACAATATCAAAGCGAAATTTGGCAATACCAAAAAAACTTAGAACAAATGGTTGATAGCCAAGTTGCGATTATTAAGACCAAAAACAATAAAATACATGCCATTTACATTGCAGGTTTAGTGGTACTAATTACGCTTGCACTGTTTTTAACCTATTTGCTACGCATCACCCGAAAAGCGCAAAAATACAGTATCAAACTCAGTCAAATAGTAGAGCAAAGCCCTTCCGCAATTATCACAACTGACCTACAGGGTTACATTGATTATCAAAATAAGCACTCTGAAAGTGCACTTTTTGCAAAATTATCATCAAGTAAACGAAGCTTATTTGATGAATTACGTGATTTAACGCAACTTCGCGACGAATTTGATAACGCTATTAGCACCAATACCCCTTGGGTTGACCGTATTAATCTAGGACAAGAGCAACAGTGGCTCCATGTGCACCTTTATCCACTTATTAATAACCAGCAAAAAAAAGACGGCTATGTCCTTATTCTCAATGATATTTCAAAGCAAAAGCAGGATGAGAAACAGCTTAGACTCAGCTCTACTGTATTTCGTACCGCCAATGAAGCGGTAATGATTTGTGATAAAAATTATAGAATTCAAGCAGTAAATGAAGCCTTTACAGAAATCACAGGCTATCACAGTGACGAAGTGTTGAATAAGACACCTGATATACTGAGTTCCGACCTGCAAACTGAACCTTTTTACGCCAATATGCAACATCAACTTGATGAAAATAACCAATGGCAAGGTGAAATTTGTAATCGTCGTAAAAACGGTGAGCTTTATTATGAATGGCTTTCAATCACCGCCCTTCGTGATAATAATGGTGAGATTGATGCATTTGTGGCACTGTTTAGCGACATCACAAAGCGGAAAACAGCAGAAAATAAAATTTACCAGCAAGCTAACTTCGACTCACTTACTGGACTTGCTAACCGCAACTTATTCTCAGATCGTTTTGAGCAAGCACTAAATAAAGCACAGCGTGAGCACTCATTTCTGGCGCTATTGTTCATCGACTTAGATGGCTTTAAACACGTAAATGATACCCTTGGCCATTCACAAGGCGATACCCTTTTACAGCAAACCGCAACGCGCCTGAGTAGTACATTACGTAAATCAGATACTATTTCTCGTTTGGGTGGAGATGAATTTGCGGTGCTTATCGCAAGCGATAATAATCAGTTTAAAGTTGACCGAGTCGCCCATAAAATTCAAGCAGCAATAGCCGCCCCTTATCAACTTGATAACGCTCAAGGATTTGTCTCTGCTAGCATCGGAATAACAACTTATCCGAATGACGGTAAAGACGTTGAAACACTGATGCGAAAAGCCGATAGCGCCATGTATAAAGCGAAAGCAAAAGGTAAAAATAACTTTCAATTTTTTACCGCCGAAATGGACGAAAAAGCACAAAAAAGGCGCACTCTTGAAGGCGAATTACGAACCGCAATCGATAACCAACAGTTTTTCATTGATTACCAACCAATTTTTGATGCTAAACATAATATTATTTATGCGTGTGAAGCATTAGTACGTTGGCATCACCCCACCAAAGGTCTTGTTTCACCTGACCAATTTATTGAACTTGCTGAAGAAATTGGAGTGATTGCCAATATTGGTGAGTTTGTTTTAGAACAGGCCTGTGTTACCGCAGCAAAGTGGCAAGACGAATATAAAAATGCACCTGGTATCAGCGTAAACATTTCGACTATTCAATTCCAACGCGATGATTTTATTGCCACAATAAAAAGTACGCTTGAAGTTAGTGGCTTGCCAAGCAATAAGCTAATTTTAGAGATTACCGAAAGCTTACTCATTGAAAACGATAAAAAAACCATTGCCCAACTCACTATGTTAGCTAATTTAGGCGTAAAAATAGCCATCGATGATTTTGGCACTGGCTATTCATCGCTCAGCTATTTAAAGAAATTCCCGGTGCATAAACTCAAAATTGATAGAAGCTTCATCAAAGACGTTGAACATAACGCAGAAAGCCAAGCCCTTACCAAAGCCATTATTGCGATGAGTAAAAGCTTAAAACTTGAAGTAATTGCCGAAGGCGTTGAGCTCAATGCGCAGATGCACTGGTTAACCGCATCGGATTGCTCGCTAATTCAAGGCTATTGGTTTGCCAAGCCCGTTGATGCGTTAACGATTAAAGAGCTGCTCGCTGAGCACAACGGTTAGCATCCCCTTTCAGCTATACCACTCACTTATTTTGCCACGGCGCAAGTTTGCTCTGGCGTGTTACTTGGCGCTTTAACCAGCTTTTTATTAAATTCACGACGAATTAACAGGTGGCTGACCAAAGCTTGAATAAACACAGTAACAATTGAACAATACCAAATTTGTTCAATGTAAAAGTCGTCTTGATTCACTAAATAAACAACTGAAATCGCAAACAGTGACAAGCGCACAAAGGTGCTCAGTAAAGCGGGCCACGTATTTCCAAGCGCTTGAAACATGCCTGAAATAGCAAATACATAGCCAGCAGGAACAAAATTAAGGCCAACAAAACTCAAGAACGTTGCTGCAACCAACACCACGTTGACATTGTCACTAAAACCGGTAACAAATAGCTCAGGTACCCATAAACACAGGACCATTAACATGCCCATTAATGAGCACGTTAAAAACGCGGTAATGTGAAAGGTTTCGTATACGCGTGAGATTTTCCGCGCTGCAAAATTTTGTCCAGCGATAGCAGGCGCAGCAAAGGCAATAGCCATAACCGGTAAAAATAGCGATTGCATAATACGCCCACCTAAACCAAAGCCGGCTTGTGCTTCAGCAGATACACGACTAAGCGCCCAATAAATTAACGACATGTACAAAAAGGTCAGTAAAAATTCGCCGCCCGACGGTAAACCAATATTAAGTACTTTGCGTATCGTTTTCGCTTTTAACGCAAACGATAACCAGCGCACTTGAAGATATTGCTCTTGTTTATTGAAATAACGCACCAAAAGCACAAACGATAGCAACATTGAAATACTGCTCGCCAGACCCGCACCAACGACACCGAGCTCAATGCCAAGCCCCCACCCCGTGATCAGAATAGGCGATAGAATAATGTTAGCGATAATACCAATCACCGAAATCGACATAACCGGTTTTACAATACCAGTACCGCGCAGCGCAGCACTTAATGCGGTAAATACAAACTGCAGCAGTAATGACGGTAAAAACCAATAAAAGTAACTCTCGGCTAATGCTTGTGTAGCAATATCGGCGGTCATAAAGGCGAAAAATACGTGACCAAATGCGTAGCCTATCGCTGCGCAAAACAGGGTTGCCCAATTGGCAAGCGCTAACGTTTGATTAAATACGTGACTGGCTTGGCGCTGCTTTTTTCGCCCGACCGCATGCGATACTAGTGTTGCACAACCAATATTGAGTACTTGCGTTAATGCCATAACAAAGAAAAACACACTTGATGCATTACTCACAGCGGCAATCGCGGCACTGCCTAGTTGACCAACAAAATACAAATCAACTAAGAAATACAGTGTTTGAATAAGCAGACCAATGGCGATTGGCACTGCCATTGAAATAATGTGTTTTGGAATGCTTCCTTTCGTAAGATCGTGCATAACTGCGCAACTTTCCTTTTAAACAATAAAGCTAACCGAGCCTTGCAAGCGCTTTATCAAGCTCATCTGCAAAGGCTTTTTTATCAGTGTTTGATAACGCGCTCGGGCCACCTGTTTCAACGCCACTGGCACGCAAAGTATCAAAAAAATCACGCATATTTAAACGCGCTTTAATGTTACTTGCAGTTAATAACTCGCCGCGCGGGGTGAGCGCAATCGCTTCTTTAGTGATCACTTCATCGGCGAGTGGAATATCTTGCGTAATTATTAAATCGCCCGCGACTACACGTTTAGCAATTTCGTTATCGGCAACATCAAATCCTTTTTCTACCTGTAATCGCTTGATAAAACGAGACGGTGGAATGCGGAAACTGTGATTAGCAATAAAGGTTGTGTTGATCTGTGTACGCTCTGCTGCACGAAATAAAATCTCTTTAATTGCAACAGGGCATGCATCTGCATCGACCCAGATATTCATAAAGTTCCTAGGCTCTTAAATAAAAATGCAGTATACGGAAGCGACTAACTGAATGCGAGTGATTCTTAACGGCGAAATGTGTTAACGCTTATTTTTAAGCGACAACATAAACTGCTCTACTTTTAAGGTCAGGAATTGCTCTACCTGCTCTTCCATGCTGTCGACAGTAAAGTCATTTACGCTTAACACACGTTCGGCTTGCTCTTCTGAAATTAACTTACCGTTCAGTAAAAACTCCCATTCAGGTAAGGTTTTATCATAGCGAGGGACCACATCAAGGGTGACAAACGGATAGGTAAAATCAACCCGATTTATCAATCGGCAAAAATCTTCAATGTAATCAGTACCCGTTGGCCCTAAACACCCAGGCTCTAAACGAAAGCATATTGCTAATTTTAAATAGGACATACCTCTTCCTTTAAACACGCAACATAGAATAAAACTACTTTACAAACTATGTGATGTAAAAGTGCAAACCGCAAGTTAATGTTTAATAAACTTTCTATGTGTATAAATTATAGCTATGACGCTTGAAGCACCGTTTAAGATAGCCTAGTGTATAGCTTTTAACGTTAGGTTAACAAAATATGGAAGAATTTATCGCTCAGCTCGATCTCAATCAATATCTGCCAACAGCACTTGATTGGGCAACCAACCTATTACTTGCCTTCGCCATTTTAATTATTGGTATTTGGCTTGCTGGCAAAGTAAATAAAGCCATCATCAAAATCTCTAATCGTCATGCACAACTAGACGATACCTTGTTTAAGTTTTTTGGCAGTGTCGCTAAATACACCATTTTGGCATTTGTCGGTATTGCGGTCTTAAACCGTTTTGGTGTTCAAACAGCCTCAATAATTGCACTGCTAGGTGCCGCTGGGCTTGCGGTTGGTTTAGCACTGCAGGGCACCTTATCGAACCTTGCTGCGGGTGTAATGCTGCTTATATTTAGGCCTTATAAAGTGGATGATTTTATTGAAACGGGCGACCAATTCGGCAAAGTGGCTGAAATAGACATGTTCACCACCATTTTACAAACCTTTGATAACCAGCGTATTATCATTCCTAATAGCGATATTTGGGGCAATAAAATTGTCAATCACTCTCACCATAAGATACGTGGTGTTGATATGCGTTTTGGCATCGCCTATGACGAGAACATCGACGCTGCTCGCACAGTTATTAATAAGGTATTAGACGCGCACCCACATATTTTGAATGACCCTAAACCCTTTGTTGAAGTTGAAACCCTCAACAACAGTTCGGTCGATTTCTTAGTACGTCCGTTTTGTTCCGGTGAACATTATTTCGATATTTTGTATTCGGTACCCGAGCAAGTTAAAAAAGCGCTTGATGATGCCAATATTGAAATTCCATTCCCTCACCGTAAAGTTATTTTAGTTAATGAGAACAAATAAATAACGTGTAGGCATGCGTTGAAAGCGCATGCCTACAGTTTAGTTTAAGGATTTAAATGAACTTAAACCAAGTAACATTACCGGTAACGCAAATGAGTGATGCCGTTACATTTTACCAAACGCTCGGTTTTGAACTTATTGTCGATACACCGCATTATGCGCGTTTTGCCTGCCCAGAGGGCGAATCAACATTTTCGCTGTCACTTGAAGAAAATGCCGTTAATGGCGCCACGATTTATTTTGAACATGCACAGCTCGATAACTGGGTTGCTGACTTACAAGCAAAAGGCGTTATATTTTCCCAGCTACCAACTGTTCAACGATACCTGTGGCGAGAAGCCGTGTTATTTGACCCTTCAGGCAATAAAATCAAGCTATACTGGGCAGGTGAAAACCGCTTAAATCCGCCATGGCGAGTGTCCCGTTAGCTGCTATTTCGTCTACCAACATGTATTGTAGTCAAACGTCATATCTTAATAATCTCACTGCCCCTTTAGCCTTAAAGCCAGGTTAATCGATTGTTAATTAATTTGATTTCGGTATCATAGCAAGGGATGCAAACAACAACTTATATGGAAGCCCAATGATTAGAAAAATAATAAAGTGGCTAGTGCTGAGTATTTTATTACTGGCATTTTTAGCAGGGGCATTTGTTGCCCATGAATGGTACGCCAAAAAACCATTGCGATTTAAATCGTACGTTGACCGTACTATGGTAAAAATGGCCTTTGACAGCCCAGAAACACTGACCTCACTTGGCTTTTTAGAAAGTTTAGGCTTTAACAGCCACAATGCAGAGCTTGATGATGCAAGCCTTGCTAAAGACGACGAAATGTTCGCCCTGTTACCTGAAATTAGACAAGGTGTACTGCAATATGACGACAGCGAACTCGACAAATCTGATCAAATGTCGAAAGAGATTGCACTCTATTTACTTGATTTTGCTGTTGATGCCACCGAGTTTCGCTACCACAGTTATCCGGTAAACCAATTATTTGGCATTCAAAACGGCTTCCCAAGTTTTATGGATGCGCAGCACCAAGTTAATTCGGTTGAAGATGCAAATAACTACATAAGCCGTTTAAACCAAGTTAAACGCAAGTTTAGTCAAAGCTTAGAGGGGCTAAAATTACGTGAAGAAAAAAACATTATTCCACCGCGTTTTGTAATTGACCGCGTACTTGACGAAATGACCACCTTTGTTGCAACCCCTATCAACGAGAATATTCTTTACACCTCATTGCAAGATAAAATGATTAAAGCAGGAGAAAGTGGTAGTGCGGTTTTTGACGACCAAACTCAAGCGAAGATCCTTGCTGACGTTGAGATTGCAATGACAGAATCAGTGCATCCTGCTTATCAGCTGTTTATCGATTACTTTAGCGCACTTCGCGATAAAGCCAATACGGATGATGGCTTTTGGAAGTTACCAAATGGTGATAAAGCTTATGCCAGCTCACTTAAATTTTTCACTACCACCAACTACACTGCCGACTTTATTCATCAAACAGGGTTAAGTGAAGTCGCGCGAATTCAGGGAGAAATTCTCACAATTTTAAATAGCGAAGGATTTGATACCAGCCTTGGCTTTAGCACGGCTATTGAAGCGTTAAAAGCCGATGAGCGTTTTTATTATCCTGATACCGATGAAGGTCGCGAACAAATTTTAGCGGACTATCAAACCATCCTAGATGAGATTGACCAAGGACTTGATGGCGCGTTTAATATTCGACCAAATGCAGGTATGAAAGTGCGTCGCATTCCTGAATTTAAAGAAAAAACCGCACCGGGTGCCTATTATCAACAGCCCGCTATTGATGGTTCACGCCCTGGGTTATTTTTTGCCAATTTATACGATATTAAAGCCACCCCGAAATACTCAATGCGCACCCTCGCCTACCACGAAGGTATTCCTGGCCACCATTTTCAAATTGCCATTGGAATGGAAGCTGAAGGCTTGCCGCTTTTTAGACGCATGTCGCCATTTACTGCTTACACTGAAGGCTGGGCACTTTATGCGGAACAAGTTGCGTGGGAGTTAGGCTTTCAAAACGACCCTTACGATAATATTGGCCGCTTACAAGCAGAGCTTTTCAGAGCAGTACGCTTAGTAGTCGATACAGGTATTCACCATAAACGTTGGACACGTGAAGTAGCTATTGACTATATGCTTAAAAATACCGGCATGGCAGAGTCCGATGTTACCTCTGAAATTGAGCGTTATATTGTGATGCCAGGCCAAGCAACCGCCTATAAAGTCGGTATGATGAAAATCTTAGAAATTCGTGAAAACGCCAAACAAACGCTAGGTGATAAGTTCGATTTAGCTGAGTTTCATGATGTGGTGCTTAAAAACGGCGCCGTGCCTCTAGATATCTTAGCGCGGATTGTTGATGACTATGTCAAAAGCAAACAATAATTTATTAAAAACGTAATACATAAAGAGCAGCTTAAGCTGCTCTTTTTATCCAAATCTACTTTCTTTAACGATTCGATTGCGCATTAAAGTAATCAGTTGTGCCGTGCGCTTCAATAGCTTCGGTTAAAGCACGCAACGCTACGTTATATACACTGTCGCGTAGTGTAATGTCTTTTTCTTGATAGATTTGCCAAGCATTTTCAAACGCTTTTTCAAGCTTTTGATGCAGCTTTTCTTCTACTTTATCGAGTGACCATTGCTCGCCTTGTCTGTTTTGCAGCCATTCAAAATAACTTACGATAACACCACCAGCATTTGCCAAAATATCCGGCACCACTGTTACGTTATTTTGCTGCAAAACACTATCTGCCTCGCTTTCAACGGGACCATTAGCAATTTCAACAATGTTCTTAGCGCGCACATCATTGGCATTATCACGGGTGATCACACTATCGAGCGCTGCAGGGATTAAAATATCAACATCTAAAGTAAGCAGTTCTTGATTGCTAATGTGTTTAAACTCTTGCACTTCGCAAACCGATTGTTCGCAGTACACCGCAGAGAGTTTTTTGCTGCGCTGCTTTTCTTGGAAAATACTGTCGACATCCAGTCCTTGTTCTCGATAAATCCCCCCTTGCGAATCGCTTATAGCAACGATATTAAAGCCTGCTTGCTGCAGCAATTTAGCGCAGTGGTAACCACCGTTACCAAAACCTTGTATCGCCACAGTGAGCTCTTGTGGGTTTAAGCCCAGTTTTTTAACCAACATTTGCGTACAAATAAATGCCCCGCGACCTGTTGCACTTTCGCGCCCTAAACTACCGCCAAGCGATATTGGTTTTCCGGTGATTACCGCGGGCGCTTTACTGCGCGTTATTTTTTCGTATTCGTCCATCATCCAACCCATAATACGTGCATTGGTGTAAACATCAGGTGCTGGAATATCGGTATCGGGGCCAATAAAATCGGCCATCGCACGCACATACGCACGAGATAATCGTTCAAGTTCCATAGGCGATAGCGTTTTTGGGTTCACAGTAACCCCACCCTTACCGCCACCTAACGGTAACCCCACCACAGCACATTTTAGTGTCATCCAAAACGCGAGTGCTTCTACTTCGTCTTGATTCACCGCTTGATGAAAGCGAATACCGCCTTTGCACGGGCCTAAGATATCGTTATAGCGACAACGATAGCCTTTAAAATAAGCTAAACGACCACTGTCTAAACGTACGGGTAAATTACACGCTAATGTAGCGTGTGGGTGACTCAGTGCTTCAATCACTTGCTTGGAGGTATTTGCTTGCTCTCCAATTCGTTGCAAGCGCTCTATTGCACTTACCAATACAGAATTACTCATACACTATCCTTAATTATGAACACTTCAATTAACAGCCATTATTCTTACGTGGCTAGCCTAATACTAGAGCGTGTCGAACTTTACAGTCTAGGCTACTTTAGGGTAACAGTAATAACTCACCTGGTTAAACGCATCACGTCGTTGCCAATCGACTTTGGATAATAAATTACGTTACACTGTTTTAAACGAGTGGCCCTAGTCGACACACTGCGTATTTACATAAGTGTTTGGTTTTATTATAGACCTTATCCAATACACTGTTTTGTAACGTTACGATCAGTTTGCCTGCGCACACTGTATATTAAACCCATGTTAAAGATGAGAAACGGATGTTCGAGATAGATTTAGATTTCACCTTAATAATGTTTCACTTTAAACAACTTGGTATCGCATTTTTGTTGTCGTTACCGATTGCATTAAACCGTGAATCAAGAGAAAACGGCGCTGGTCTTCGAACATTTCCACTCGTAACCATTGCCTCGTGCGCTTTTATGCTGGTTGGTATTAATGTGTTTGAAGGTTCTGACGCCGAAGCAAGGGTAATGTATGGCATTATCACAGGTATGGGATTTATTGGTGGCGGTGCTATTTTCAGAGATAAAGACAGCGTAAAAGGCACAGCTACCGCAGCTGGACTTTGGAATACAGGTGCAATTGGCGTATCTGTAGCGTACAGCCGCTATGAAATTAGTATTGTGTTGTCGTTTATTGGTTTTTTAATCTTTCAGTTCTCTGAAGTACTCAAGCCTAAACAAAACGCCAAATAATAGCGCGTTACTTTATTAATAAGCTGATAATTTTAATTAAGTCGGAATGGGATGAACCGCATTTTTGGTTATCAGGATTATCCATTAACCCTTTTACAAAGCCCGCCCCAAAAGATGCCATAAGCCCTTCTTTTGACGATAAAATCGATTTCACATTCGTTTTTGCAACTTGTGTGTTGTAGTCATCAAACCCCTTTACCGCGAGGTATTCGGCTTTGGCTTTTTCAAGTTGGTGTAGATCATCTTTAAGTAAAAACTCCATGTTAGTCTCCGTTTAAAAGTAAAGACGCACTCGCTTTAAACCCCACGCGATGCCAAATACGCTTAAGCTGAATAAATAGCCATACAGCTAATGCACTGTTTAAAAGTAACAAGCTTCCAATTACCAAGGCTAAACTAGGATACATTTTATACAGCGTTAGCCCAACCACTGCATTAAGCAAGAGCCAAATTACACTGACAATCACGACCAGTGTTAAACAAATCGCGAATGAGAGTAACGCAGCGCTGAGGCTAACTTTAGCCTCAGCCGCTACTAGGTTTTTTGACGTGATGAGCTTGGCAATTTTACTTTCAAGCAATGCTGTTACGCTTTCGAATGTTTGCGCCAGCTTCGCCTCGTTTTCAGGCTGCTGATTTGGCTCGCTTTGATTGTTAAAACCGCCCTGCTCGGGACCCATGTTGTCCATCGTCTTAAACCTATATTATTTACGTTTAATAATTGCAGACACCAACATACCGAGTGAAAATGCAATACCTGCTGTTGCTACTGGGTTTTCTACTGCGTATTTTTTAACGGCTGACTTTTCCCACTTAGCTTTCATTTCCTGCTGCTTTTGAGATAGGGTTTCTGAGCTTGAATGCGCGGTTTCGCGCAATGTTTCTTCCGCTGTACCAACTTTTTCAGTGATGGTATCGACTGAATCATGCATAGAGCTATTCAATTTATCGGCAATCGGATGACCATTTGATGCGTTTTGCTTAGCTTTTGAATTCGATGCATTTTGATTAGATGTAGCCATTACAAGTTTCCTTCTTTTGTCGTGTAAAAATATCTTGCTTAGACTTGATGCAACAATAAAACCAACTTTTAATTCTCATATAATCAATAACTTAAATATTTTTCGTGCTATTTAGTGATAACTTATGTGAATCTTTTACATATCTACTGGTAAATTTTTCAAACCACTGTGCAAGGATTACGTTTCAAACGCGTAATTCCGCCTGCAACAAGTACTTGTGCCTTTCTGCCTAAAACTAATTTCTTGTTAAGTTATAAGGCGTTAAAACAGCACTAAACGTCATAACAAGTGAATTGCTACGGATAAATGTACAGTGGCACAACAATTGATTAGTTAGAAGGTGTTACCCATCTTTAAAATATTAAAATGCGCAAAGTTAGGGCTATCAGCTAACTAAGAGTGCAATGAATCTGTACTTAGTCACCACTAAAGTGCGCCACTTAAATAAGGAATTTCAATGATTGCGACACTTATTACGCTAACGGTTTTATTTATAGCAGCAACGTTAATTCCTATCGTGCGAAAGTCGCATTGGGTAATTAGGGTATTTGACTTTCCAAGGGTTCAGTTGTGTACGCTTGGGACAAGTTTACTGATATGGCAAATATTCATATTGGGTGATAAACCCAACATATTTTATGTGTTACCTGTTTTAACACTCTGCGCAATAATTTGGCACTTGTTGTGGATATTGCCTTACACGCGATGCTGGCCAACAGAGGTGAAAGCGGCCTCTAAACACAGTGCATTAGACGAGATAACAATTCTCAACACAAACGTATTGATGACAAACCACAACGCCAAAGCACTTATTGAACTCATTAAAACGCATAAGCCCGATATTATTGTTACGCTAGAATCCGATCGGTGGTGGGAAGACGCACTCAAGGGCATAACAAAACGCTATCCCTACCGTGTTAAATGTCCTCTAGATAACCTTTACGGTATGCATGTTTTCTCCACATTACCCATAAGTGATGAACGTATCGAATTTTTAGTTGAACAATACGTACCATCAATCCATGCGTCATTTACACTAAAAAACGGCGTTAAGCTACAAGCTCACTTTTTACACCCTGCACCGCCAAGCCCTTCGGAAAATACCTATTCATCTGAACGTGATGCCGAGCTAATTGTGGTGGCGAAAAAAATAGCGAAATCAAAGCAACCCATTTTAGTTTCAGGCGATCTTAACGACGTAGCTTGGTCTTATACAACTCGATTATTTAGAAAGATAAGTGGGTTACTTGATCCAAGAATCGGCCGAGGCATGTTTAATACGTTTCATACTAAGTATTGGTTTGCCCGTTGGCCTTTAGATCATATGTTTCATAGCGAGCATTTTACCTTACATAAAATAACTCGTCTGCCATCCATCGGTTCTGATCATTTCCCTCTGCTCACGACCTTAGTATATGAACCAAAGTCGCAAGATAGTCATGTTGATGCAGACAGAGAAGATAAGAAAACAGCTGATCACCTAACACAAAAAGAAAGCGTAACTACTCATGATGTGCCTAAACCAAGTACACAGTAGTTTAACTGGTTGTTATTTCAAACTTTCAGTCTGTAAAAAATTCATACACTGTGTTGTTACTACAAAAGCAAAGTAGGTAAATGGTGCATACCAAAAATATAACTAATTGAATTAAAAGAATAAATTTATTGGAACATTGTTTGCTACTTAAAGTTGACTTTAAAAGTTTAACATTAACAAGGATTTACTATGAAAAGCACATCATTATTATCATTAATCTTATCGTCAATTTTAGTAGCACCAGCTCTTGCGAAAGAAGAAGCTGATGTAGATCATCGCGGTGTTTATGTGGGTGGCGGTTATGGATTAATAAGCGCCAGTGGTGACGATGATTTTGATGATGACGACGACGCATACAATGTGTTTATTGGCACCCAGTTTAATCAAATGATCAGTTTAGAAGCGGGCTATTTGGATTTTGGTAAGTTTGGCAACGATACCTTTAACACCAAACTCGATGGTTATACGTTAGGACTTAAGCTTGGTTTACCTGTTACTGAACGTATAACGCTGTTTGTAAAAGGCGGTAATTATTGGTGGGATGCCGATTTAAGCGGCTTTGATAATACGCTATCACTTGATGGCAATGAGCTATTTTACGGCGCTGGTGCATCATTTGCTATTTCAAAAAACTGGCAACTTAATCTAGATTACACCCGCTACGACTTTGAATTTGAAGATGATGAGATTGGCATTTTTTCAAATGTAGATAAATTCAATGGTGAAGTCGACTACGCAAGTCTTTCGGTGCAATACACCTTTTAATCAATAAAATCAGCGCTAACGGCCGCTGATGATTTTTAATATTTTCGCCCTTTTTACTGCTAATGCTGTAAAAAGGGCGTTTTATATTAGCTTGCTTCGCTTGATGACGCAGGTTTGCGCGATTTAGTCACCGCTTTTTCAACACTTTTACCGGTTACAGCCCAAATCATCAGGCCCGACCACGCAATAAGTGAAAAACCCGCTGGCACACATGCCGCTGCGATTAATTTTGCATGTTTGCGATTAAAGAAAAACGCCAGAACTGCCGGTAAAAACCATAAAACTAAGCTTGCTAATGCAACAGCTAATATAAACACCGGTTCTGCGTTGGCAAAAAGATCTTCAAAAAAAGTAAGTGTTTCCATAATCGTATTCTCAATAAAAGTAACTGGGGCCAGACTACTTGGCTATGAGAAATAACTTGGCAAAAAATGCTCAGCGGCAAAATGCGGTGATTAATGGTTAACACCCAATGTAGTACCTAGATACTACCCGTTAATTAACCAAGTGGTTTACTATTTAGCGCATAGGTTAAACACGTTACACGCAGCATTGATGCGAGATTTTTAACACTGCCATGGCGTTCAATTACTTCTTGATACAAGGTGGAAATAAACTCCGGCACTGTTACTTTTTCATCGGCTGCTATACGCTCGAGAATTTGCCAGATTTTATTTTCTAGCGAAATACTTGTCACCACCCCCTGAATGCGTATTGAACGCTTGGTGCTATCGTAAGATGTTTGCGGCTCTTGAGCATATAATTCACACATAAGGTATTCCTAACAATGGCAAAAATGATTCACAGTATGATCCGCGTAGTAGACGAATCAAAATCACTGCAATTCTATCAAAACATACTTAACTTAACAGAAAAACGCCGGATTACTTTCGATAGCTTTTGCTTAATTTACTTAGGTAATGATGAATCAGATTTTGAACTTGAACTGACTGTAAATTTTGACCAAAAAGCACAGTATGATTTGGGTAACGGTTACGGCCACCTCGCAGTAAGCGCTGAAAATATAGAGGCACTACATCAAAAAGCAGTTTCTCTTGGTTATCAACCAAAAGACGTTAAAGAGTTTTATAACGGTGACTCACTCGTTGCGAAATTCTTTTTCATCAACGATCCAGACGGTTACGCGATTGAAGTAATTGAGCGTTCAGATACGTTTAACTAAATCACAATGCGAATACAGAGTAAAACAAATGCTTACAGTGTATTCGTATCAAATCTCAGCAACAGTTCTAAGCTCTTTTTATATCTTAACTGCCAAAATCTATTGATAATAAAGAGCTTTAAACACACACTGTTAACTTGTGTATAAATCACCAATATTAAACCTATAACAGAAACATAATGAATAAAATACACTAATAAATAAAAATTATTATCATTACCTATTCCAATTTTATTGTGATTTACATAGAATGCCCGCACTTTTTCAGGGATATTTAGGTTTAGTATGAAGTTAAATCACATTACCAAAGCAATTACACTTTCACTTTTATCGCTTTCACCAACTGTTGTAGCAGACGAAAAGAAAATAGAAGTTATTGAAGTTAAAGGTACTTACTTTAACGATTACAAAGTTGATGACGCCTCTGGCGCAATGCGTACAAACACATCGCTACTCGAAACAGCGCAATCAGTAACCGTTATTCCAGAAACAATTATCGACGAGCAGCTAGCAACAACCTTAGGTGAAGTATTAATTAACGACGCTAGCCTTTCACCAGGTTCAAAACAACGCAACCGTGAAGTATTTAACGCACGAGGCTTTACTCTTAGTTCATCAAACGGCTATTTACGTGATGGACATCAACACTGGTCGCACTACCAACAACCTATCGAAACACTTTCGCGAGTAGAAGTAGTAAAAGGGCCTTCAAGTGTGCTTTATGGTCAATCTGCTCCGGGTGGTTTAGTTAATATGGTAACTAAAAAGCCAACTTCCTCGTCATTATTAGACATCAGTGCTGATGCAGACCAAAACGGTTCAACGCGTTTTATGCTTGATGCCGGCGGTAACATATTAGAAAACCTAAACTATCGTGGTGTTTTAGTTAAGCAAGATGTGGTATTTGAACGAGAGTATGCAAATGGCGACAACCGTGAGCGCGATCGCTTTCTAGGTTACCTTGCTTTGGATTATGCAATCACTGAAGACCTCATTGTGAATGTGTACTATGACCAAACAGACGACAAAGCGGGTCTTGATACAGGTGCTTGGTTAAACAGCAATGGTGAAGTAATTGGTGACAAAGACTACATTTATGATTTTTCATGGGCATTTACTGATATTCGCGTAAACAACTTTGGCACAAAAATCGATTATCACCTAACAAATGACTGGCAAATGACCTTTGGTTACAACGAGCAAACCTTTGAGCGCCAACGCTTTGAGTCTGCACCGCGTAAACCTGCAGATTATGTGGTTGGCGATAGCTATCAATCACGCCCATATGATCGCTTTGATGATTGGCAATTCAAAACAATGTATTTCGATGTAAAAGGTGAATTTAATACCGGTAGCATCCGTCATAATCTACTTGTAGGTGTAAATAGCCTAGATTATTACTATGGTCAGTTACGTGTAAAAGCAGCAAGTGTTGATTACATACCCGGTGGCACAGAGCCTAGTCGCCCTGATATAAGTTATAAAACAGACGATACGCTGTACACTAGCGAGTACGATTTCTACGGCATTTATTTACAAGATTTAATTACCTTCAACGATAAATGGCAAGTATCTGTTGGTGGTCGTTTTGATAAACAAAATAAAGAAGGTGCTGACAGCGAGTCATTTGTGCCGAAATTTGGCGTACTATTCCACCCTATTTCAGATGCAACAATTTACTTAAGCTATGCAGAAGGGTTTGAACCTCAACGTAGCGAAACATTAAATGACGAAACCGACAAAAACCACGGCATGAAACTTGATGCAGTGACATCAGAGCAAATAGAGCTTGGTTTAAAATGGCAAGTATCTGACCGTTTAATGCTAGATACAGCTGTGTTTGATATAGAAAAAAGTGGCGTTTTAGTCAGTGAGTCACTGGTTGACGACCCTAACTTTGACACTATAACAACCCAAGCAGGTCTGCAGCGCCATAAAGGTTTTGAAGCGTCCGCGCAAGGTGCAGTTACGGATACCCTTTTCTTAATGGCATCAACAATGTACTTAGATGCTCAGTACGAACGCGATAGTAACTACGAAGGTAAAACACCTGTTGATGCACCTAAGTGGTCTGCATCGCTTTGGTCTCGCTACGAAATGACAGAAAATCTTGCATTAAACGCCGGCCTAATTTATCAGGGCGAGCGCTTTGCAGACGCTAATAATACCATCACAAAAGACGCATATTACCGTCTTGACCTAGGTGCTACATTCAGCACACAAATTGCAGGACAAGATACTGATTTCCGATTCAATATCGAAAACGCCTTAGATGAAGACTACCTTGCAGGTGGCGGTGTAAATAATGTCACCATTGGTGATGCGCGCACAGCACGCTTTGAGGTACGAGTGTCACTATAGACATACCTTTACAACGTATTAATCCGTCAACTTAATACATATCAAAAGCGAGCTAAACAGTGTTTAGCTCGCTTTTACCGTTATAATGAGCAATAAAATATGAGTATAAGAAAAGCCTTTTTTTGGCTTCACCTAATTATTGGTTGCATCGCTGCCCTATTTATTTTTTTAATGTCGGTCACCGGTGCACTACTTACCTATGAACGCCAAATTATTCACAGCGCAGAGCAACAAGATTATCCGCAAGCACCTTCTGCAAACACGCAAAAACTTACGCTTGAACAAATAAATACTATTGCCAGTACCCTAGAGCATAAAAAGCCGTTAAGTATTGCGATTAGAAACGAACAAAACGCCTTTATTCAAATTAAAGAAGGCCGCAAAACCCTTGCCTATTTAAACCCATACAACGGCGAACAAATTAACGAACCTGGGCTTGCAACTAAAACATTCATGCGTAAATTGCGCGCTTTTCATCGCTGGCTAACCCTTGACGGTAAGTTTAGTGAGACAGGTCGCTGGGTTAATGGCATCGCTAATGTTATTTTCTTTGTGTTAGTGCTTTCGGGTCTTTATTTGTGGTTACCAAAACGCTTTAATAAACGCGCGTTTAAACAAAAGCTTACTTTTGGTAAGTCTTACCCAAACACCAATGCGCGCGATTACCAATGGCATAATGTGTACGGTATTTATTTAGCGCCGGTACTTGCGGTACTCATTGCAACGGCTTTCTTTTTCTCTTTTAAATGGCCGGGTAATACCTTAAAAGAAATGGTATCTAACGATGCGAAAGTTGAGCAGCTAAAAGCGTCGCCATTAAATAATGGCACGCCAAAATCGCTTAATGTACTATTTGAAAATGCAATTAACCACAAACCAGAGTGGCAACGTGCACAGTTTACACTTACTACTAAACCTATGGATAAAATAGCGTTTAGTCTTGATACCGGCACAGGGGGCGAGCCACAAAAACGCTTAACGGTAACGGTAGATACACAAACTGGCGCTGTATTACAAACGCTCACCTTTGATGATTTATCAACATATCGAAAAGCACGTAGTTACATTCGCTTTTTACACACAGGCGAAGCATACGGCATTATCGGCCAAACCATCGCAGGATTTGCCTCATTATTAGCGTGCTTGATCGTTTATACAGGCATTATGTTATCGTGGCGCCGCTGGCAAAACTATCGCGCGCGCAAAGCTAAATTAGCGCTAGGAACCGCTTAATACAATTAATCATAAAAGGCTAACGCGTGTGTTAGCCTTGTTATTTAGCACCCCCTAATTTGCCAAAACACTTATACGTTGTTCGCAATAAAAAGTACTGATAACCTTAAGAAGGTTTTATATAATAATTTGTTAGTTCAAAAATTTTGTTTTTTTCATAATTAATATAACAAAGATTTGCATTAATAATGTGTTCGTAATTCAAGGAATGAATCATGCTAAGTTTACCAAATTGGATTGGGCTACCTCTTGGGGTCGCTTTTTTAATTTCAGCGGCTGCCATATTTTTGTATATTGATAAAAGAGCTTTTCTTCGACGAAATGAAGCTGGTATAGAAGAATATAGTTCTTATAGTTCGATGATCTTTTCCTCAGTTTTCGAAAAACTTTTAATTTTAATAGGTGTCGTATTAACGATAATTGGTTTATTCCAAAGTGCTTATCATGGGTTCCAGTTATTTTTTGGTTAATCATGAACAATTACTTGTAACATTTTCTGCAGGTAATCTTATGTTTATACCTGCGTACTTTTTACGAAAAGAAGGATTACGTCATCTTCATGAAATTGAAAATGATTCATAACAAGTAGCCACAGGCAGATTAAATAGCATGTTGAAATTCTTGATTTTTAGTATCTTGATATTTTTTTCTTTAGCTGTATACGCAGGTGGCAGTATTGAGAAGGAAATACAAGTACTATCAAAACTACTATCAGATCAAAACGCAGAGTTGGTAAAAAAATCGGTTTATCTAAAAGAGAGTGAAGAAAATAGTTTCATTGTTGCAACTTTTTCACTCGAAGGCTTTCTTGGGGGCAATAACTTTCAACAGTATGTTGCCGTCTATAAGCCCGAGTTCAAAACTGCTGATCAGCCGCCTTTTCAACAATTTGGGAAACCAAAATACAGGTTGGTAGGCGTTCGCCAGCTCTGCCCATCTCCAACTGTATCCTTTCACCAAAGCTCTCTAGAGATAAAGGACGGAAAAATTACAGGTGTATGTGAAGCACATAAAAGCCAAACCGATGGCGAAATAAAGTTTAGCTTAGTGTTAGGCCCCTACAACATAGAATAAAAAGATTAACAAGCAAAAGTCGAGCGGTAATCAATGCTGGAAGTTAGATGTAAAGGAAGTTCCGAGTAGTCCGAACGTTTCAAAAAACAAGAGTTTAAGCTATTTATAAGTGCTACTCGAAATGGCAGTGTTTGAGTCGAAACTCATCCTTTTTTAACAAACCAATACTGGCCCGATAGCTGGGCATTTTGCAAAATTAAGTACAGGAGAAGCTAATGCCACATTGCGTAATTGAGCATTCAGATGATATTGATGGAAATATGTTAATTGAAGCTGTTCATAAAGGGGCGTTAGCGTCTGAATTGTTTGAACCGACGGGCAGCGATATCAAAGTGAGGGCGACTTCATTTTCAGAGTACAAAACTGGCGTTGTCG
Organism: Pseudoalteromonas spongiae UST010723-006; assembly: GCF_000238255.3. NCBI lineage: Bacteria > Pseudomonadati > Pseudomonadota > Gammaproteobacteria > Alteromonadales > Pseudoalteromonadaceae > Pseudoalteromonas > Pseudoalteromonas spongiae. The sequence goes on along the minus strand of NZ_CP011040.1, from coordinate 501,485 downwards.
ACTTTAACTTTGCGCATGTAACACTTAAAATACTCTCAGGGCGCACAGTCGAACAAAAAACGATGTTATCTAATACCGTATTAGATAAGTTAAGCGGTCTTTCACTTACAAACTGCTCAATCTCTGTAGAAGTGCAAGATATTGACCGCACTAGCTATGCAAAAGTAATAGTATAAAACTTGCGAATTTTACAAGCGAAACTGTTAGCGTTTAGCCCATAAAACACGGCCGTCTCAGTTTCGCAACGTTAATACATCTCACCGCGTATCAGCTTTTCTAGCCATACCCTAGTTTTCCGACACCCTACCCACTTACTAAGCTGTAACGAATAAGCATAAATAAAATGTAACCAAACATTAATATTAACAATGGGTTAAATAGCAGGTTACAACTCTTGCCTAGGCTTAAGTTGATGGAAAAATAACAATCAACGAGGAGTCTTACATGACCAAACACAAGGTAAATACACAAAACGCAGAAGTAGACATGAACCCAATGCTGGATATTGTGTTTATCCTGCTTATCTTTTTTATTGTTACCACCAGCTTTAATCGGCCAACTGCGCTTGATTTAAACCGTATGAAAGAAAACAAACAAACGCTTACGCAAACAATTACACCGCAATTTCATATCACCGAAGATAATCGTGTAATGCTAAATAATAAGGTAATTGACTCACAATCAATCGCCATAAATTTGGCCCGCCTTGACGCTAATGGCGAGATTACAGCGATTTCAGTTACTGCCGATAAAGAAAGCACGCATAACACCTTAGTGCATTTGTTAAATGAAATTAAAGGCTATACCTCAGCACCAGTATCACTGGGCAGCGCACTATAAAATTAAAAGGCTAACCGTATGGTTAGCCTTGTTTCACACAGCAAATATTACCCAAACTACTAAATTAATCGAAAAGTGCTGTAAAGCGTTTTTGTTTGTTTATTGTTGATAAAAGTATCGATAAATTAGTTTGATGCTTCTCAAACACAAAATTTCCCATACTAATACGATTTACTCCTAGCTTCGCTAACGTATCGAAATCAGCTAGATCTGGCATACACATCACATTTAACGGCAGTGATACACATTCACGTACTTTTGAAATCTCGTTAAGGTCAGTAATACACGGTACAAACAGCCCCGTTGCGCCAACTGCCTGATAGAGCTGCCCACGTTTAATGGTTTCTTGTAGTTTATCGTCGCACTCTAAAATATAGGTATCAGTGCGCACATTTATAAACACATCACAGTTATGTTGTTTTAATACCTGTTGAATGTGCGAAAGAAAACTGGCGAACTCATCTGCATTTTTGAGCACTCGGGTACCATTATTCACCTTGCTGTCTTCAATATTTATACCTACGACACCGAGGTTTACAAGTCGCATAATATTGGTTGCAACCACTTCTGGATCATCGCTATAACCAGATTCCAAATCGACCGTCAGTGGTAAATCGGTATTTACTAAAATCCGTTCAACAACCATTAGTAACGTTTCAAACGGCATGCTTTCGCCGTCTTCATAGCCAAATTGAGCGGCAACCGCAGCACTTGATGTACCAATAGCATTAAAGCCAGCGTGTTTTGCTGCGAGCGCGCTAGGTACATCCCACACGTTAGCTATTAATACTGCTGTTTGACCAAAATGGAGTTGATTGAAGAGTGTATAAGTCATTATGTTTTCCTAACTAAATAAATGTTAGGCGTAGTGTGCGTAATGGAGTGTTACTAAACCAACGATATAAATCGACTTGTATTATAAGATAAACTTATAATACTAAAAAACAATAACCTAAAGTCATGTTTAAAAATCTACCTAACCTAAAGTTATTACGTACGTTTGAAGCAGCTGCACGCCACCAAAGTTATGGCTTGGCAGCGCAAGAGTTATGTATTTCACAAGCCGCAGTTAGCCAACAAATGCGAATGTTAGAGCAAGCTATAGGTATTACATTGTTTAACAGGCAAAACAAAAACATGGTACTGACTAAACACGGTAAGCGCTTCTACACGGCCACATTTAACGCACTCAATACGGTACAAACGGCACTTAATACACTTCGCGAAAACGACCTGTTTGGTAGTTTAACCATTACCTCCACTGTGGCATTTACTAACTTATGGCTAATGCCTAGGCTTAGTAAATTTGCAAATTTATATCCCAACATTCAAATAAACGTGGTGCCATCACCTAATTTCGAAGACTTAGCTAACAGCGATATTGATTTAGCGATTCGATTTGGGCAAACAGTAGAGCAGCATACGCCTAAAAATTATCAATGCGAACAGTTTGGTGAGGATAAGGTGCTGCCAGTGTGTGCTGTGTCGCTTCAGCAACAACACAGGTTTAGTAAAGCAAGCGACCTATTGAGCACTTGGCTTGTAAGTTTAGATAAACCCAACCCTTATGATTGGGCAAGCTGGTTTGAATCACACGGTAACCTAGACTATCAAACTCATAATAAATGGACCTATGTGCCAAGTACCGATATGGCAATCAATGCTGTGCTTAACGGTCATGGATTTACCTTAGCAGCAGAGTACTTATGCAAAGAGCTAATTGCACAGAACAAATTATGTGTGCCGATTAATATTGCCCACCCAAACACAGTAAAGCGCTATTTTGTTTATCCTACAGCGCTTAAAAGTAATCAACGACTTGCTGCGTTTACAGCGTGGCTAAAAAGTGAAATGAGTTCAACGGGTCACGACAACCCAGCTGTTACGTGAAATCCAATCTATGCGCGGTTAACTGGCTAGCCACTTTTTAAACTCGCTGGTGCGTGTTTTACTGGTGATCAGGGGTTCGTTAATGTGACTTACGTTTACCGCCAGCGTTTCTTTACCGTAATTTTCAAATGACGTAACAAAGTGAATATTCACAATATCACTGCGATTAAGCCGAAAAAAGTGATCGGGGTTAAGTTCAGCTTCAAGCTCGGTCATCGAATTGCCCGATAACAAATGGTGATTACCCGCACTATCGTACGCCGAAAGTACGCCCGACGCGGCGCGAATGCACACCACATCTTCTACATTTAAAATGCTCACGGCATTGGCGTGTTTCAGTAAAAAACGCGATTTATAGCGTTTTTCACTTTGATTTTGAATAAGCTGTTTGGTTTGAGTTAAATTTGCTTTTAACGACTCATAATTTGTCATTGCATTTGTAAAGCGCTTATAGGTAAAGGGCTTTAATAAATACGCGATGCCTTGGTTATCAAAAGCCTCGGTCCAAAATGCGTTATATGAGGTCGTAAATATAACGGGGCAAGGTAAATCGATTTCTTTAAAGGCGTTAAATACTTGGCCATCGAGCAATTCAATATCAGAAAAGATTAGGTCAACTTCAGGTTCAGTTTGAAAAAACGCAATGACATCGGCGACCTTGTCGCATATTTTTAGCACATTGGCATTAGCATCAAAGCGCGTGATGTAATTAACCAGTTTTTCCGCCGCCAGCGGCTCATCTTCAATAATGACAATATTCATGCTACTTAAACTCCAAGAGGCAATGTGAGTGTAAAATGGCTGTCGCTTTCATCTACTAAAATAGGTTGGTTAAAAATGGCTTGGCACTGGGCATTTAAATGCGTCAAACCTATTTTGCTCGAGGGTGCTTTAAATTCTTTTAAGCGAAGCGGGTTTCTAATTACGATGCAATCGCTTTGAATATCTATTGTAATTTCAAGCGGGTTATCGTTACTTGCTGCGTTATGTTTTACCACATTTTCAATGGCAAGTTGCAGCGCACACGGGATAATTTCTGATGTATTAGTCTCCTCGCCTTGTGTCACATTGAGCGTGTAGGCACCATTAAAGCGTGTATTGATAAGTGCCATATAATGGTTAGCAAACGCCAACTCATGGCTAAGTGGCACTAAATTTTTTGACTTATGTTCAAGAATATAACGATAAATATCGCTGAACTGGGCTAAATATTCCTCGGCCTCATCGGGATCTTTCACAATTAAGGCCGACAAGACATTTAAGTTATTAAATAAAAAATGCGGGTCGATATGCTGTTGCAGGGTTTTTACTTGGCTATCGAGCAAGGCTTTGTCTTTTTTCGCCAAAACTAATTGCTGCCTTTGTAGTCGTGTTACCAACTCAAAGGCCAGCGAATAAGCGCCTACTAATGCATGTAACAAGGCATTCATACCAAGCGTTGCAACCATGTGCATGCTATCGACTTGCTGAATACCAATGGCAGTTTCAAGCGCTATAACAAGCGAAGTCACTAACGTACTAAACACTAAGTTACTGGTAAAAAACACTTTAGCAATGTGCGCCGTTATTGAGCTGTTACCTTGTTTTACAACGCGATAAACCTTAAGGGTTAGCCACTGGGCAATTACGCACTGCAAAAATATCCAAAACGGCGCATCTAAATGAATATTAAGGCTTTGCCCATTTGGGGTAGTTAATAGTGCTGCGTAAAGCACTATTAACAATGAAAATACAAATAGAACCAGATAATTAATTGCCTTTGGCACGTGCTTATTCCTATTATTATTGTTCAGCGGTTTCTGGAAGGCGCATAATAACCTTTCCATTGGCATCTAAAAACTCTAGTTTGGCTTCACCGTCTTTCGTTACAACCATTTGAATACGTTTTTTACCATCTGCATCATTTAATTGCAGGCGAGAATCACCATTTAGCGTGCCGTAAAATGCGCGGCGTGCACCGAGTAATTTATTCTCAACCATGTAGTTTTCAATTTCATTCATGGTTTTTGTATCGCCCGCTTTTTGCGCTTCCATAAAGCGGTTGGTCATGTCAAAGTCCATTGCGCTGTCTGGTCTATCCATCACGGTTAAACCAGTGATCATGTAATCATCCATTTCGATGTGTTGCATCATTAAAGTTTGGTCTTGGTTGTAACGGTCAAATGACATGTGCAGACCATGATTTACTTTGTCATTTACCTTTTCGCCGCGAAACACAAAGCCACCGTTTTCTGTACCTTCATCGTTGTAGAAAATCATACCTGGGCGCGGTGAATTGTGTTTAAACACTTCTTTACCTTGCTTAATGGCACCTGGCGATTTATCTGAGTTAGCGAGTACCATGCGGTTATAACCATTTTTCTCTACAATGTTTAAGCGCTCGACACTAATTTCTTCAAATTCAGCTACCGTTGGCTTGGCAAGGCCAACATAGCCCGCCAGTGACACTAAACCAATGCTAAGTGCTGCGTTAATACGTTTTTGTACAGTAAGTTGTTTTTCTACGTTGTTGTTATTCATGTTGTTATCTCGTTGTTCGTCGTTATGAGCTGATAGGGTCTAGACTAACCACAAAAACTTCGCGTTTTAATGCAAAAACAACAAGTGGGGGGAAAATACGAATTAACAGGGGGAAAAATCAAATAAATGATTTTCCCACCCCTAAAAGCCGAAAATTGGCTGCGTTATAAGCGGAAATCAGCAGTTTAAAAGTGCTAGTTAATGTAAATAATCAAGAATTCACAATTTAGAATATGCTTTTTTGATAATTGTTTTGTGGGTTTATACACATCAGCGGGGCGCGGGCCTAAATGCGTTTGTTTTTCTTCCTTTGCCAACTTAAATGTTTGGCTTATTTCATTAAAATCGACCGTAAGATGTTTGTCTGCAAAAAACCATTGGCCCTTAAGTGTGTCGATTTTATCGCTGCCATCACCTAATAGTTCATATTCTAAAACCGCTTGTCCGTCTTTGTTAAGCGCGAGTGTGCCGTCGGCAACATCGCAATATTGCGTGCGTAAATAAGGCGGTAAATCAACTTGCTCTTTACTGCCTGGTTTTCGCAGATAAAGCCCTAAATGTGCTTTGGAATAATAATGATTGCCTTCGCTAAAACGAAATTCGCGCGATGTTTTATGGCCGTTCGCCAAAAGCCAATTATCAAGCAGCGCAATAACATCTGGCTGATTGTAGGTTGGGTTTAAGGCAAGCGATGCATCAGGAAACATCGCAGGCAGTGGAATATCGCTTAACACCACATCTATTTTTTGCTTTACGAGTTGCTCGCTCAGGCTACTTTTTAAGGCAGCAACTTCATTTTTAGAGTAGCCCTTTGTCACTAGGTGCAATTGTGTATTGGCACACGCAGTTAAAAATAAACACAATAAGAGCGTTAAATATTTCATATACATCCTTTTAATTACAAATGTAATCTTAACCCTAATAATTACACATGTAATCTTTTGCTTCAAACAATTATTTCCACTCTTGTGATTCAACGCAAAAAAGTAATCATTTTTGATTTAAAGCACCCCATGCTTAAGGTAGGCTATTACTTTACGTTTAGTTGTTGTGACCGCCCTTATGCTCAAGTATGTTTGTTTAGCACTGGTTCTTTTTGCATGTGATTTGTTTTCATGTGACATTACCGTGCGAGTTGAGCAATATTCTGCACAATCACAGAAAGTTACGGGCCGCTGGCAAGGACTCGATGTTGAACTCGCCGAGCTATTATTAAATGAAGCACACTGTGAATTCGATTTTATCGATTTACCTTGGGCGCGCTCGCTTAAGTTGCTCGAAAATGGTGAAATTGATTTGATGATGTCGGTTACTAAAACCGACGAACGCGAGCAGTTTGCCTACTTTGTTGGTCCGCAACGTTTTGAAACCTTAGTATTTGTTAGCCCACCAATGAGTGAAAAAATCACTCAAGTTACACAGCTTTTTTCACTAAATAACCCCGTTGCTATTCAAACAGGGTCGTTCTACGGCGAAGCCTTTATGAGCACCTTGGCACAGTCTGAACGGAATAAAGATAAAATTGTTTGGGTGACAAATAATCAAACCAAAGCCATTTTATTAAAATCGCAGCGTATTTCAGGATACCTTGAGGCCAAACTCAATATCATGTTTGAACAACAGCAAGGCACGGCAATGCCAAACTTGAAAATTCATCCGCTTATTGTAAACAAGGCAGCGGTTTATTTTGCGTTCAGCAAGCAGAGCGTTTCACCTGCGCTTGTTAGCAAACTAAAACACGCGTTTTTGGTGCTACAAAAAAGCGGGAAAATCGACGCTATTTTGGCTAAATACGGCGCTAAGTAATCGCAAAAACCAAAAACCTAAATCAGCTTTTATTTACGTGATGTGATTTTACATAGGCATTTGGGGCGACGCCAAAATAATGTTTAAATGCGGTATTAAATGCCGACACCGATTCAAAGCCGAGTTCATGTGCAATATCTTGCTGGCGATATCCTGCTTCCAGTAACTCTACCGCTTTAAATGCTTTAAGCTTTTGTTTCCACTGTGAAAACCCCATATTCATTTGCTTATTGAACAAACGACTCAGGGTACGGCTTGATGCACCTACTTTTTCACCCCACTGTTCAATGGTGAGTTTATTCCCAGGGTTAGCTAAAAGCTCACTGATAATTGGCATTAAGCGCACATCTTCACTTAGTGGCATCACAAAGTTAGTTTCTTTGGCAAGTTCAATACGGTCAATAAACACATCGATAAAACGCTGAGTTTTATCATCTAATTGATAGTCATCTTGCCACGTGCAGATCTCTAAAATAAGCGCACGGAGCACACTGTCGACTTCAATTGATTTGGCAGATGTGCCTAAGCGCTCGGTATACTTTTCATCAATATAAACACTGCGAAATTTGCCGCCGTAGCGACAAAAACTTTCATGCTCAAGCCCTGGTGGTAACCAAAGTGCTTGTTGCGGCGGAATAATAAATTTGCCTTCGGGGGTAAAAAGCGTGAGTACACCATTACTAGTATAAGCAAGCTGCCCCCACGTATGTTTATGGGTTTTTACATGCTCCCACGGCGGCATATTGGTGGCTCTTGGCAACACAGGTCTACCAAGGGTTTTCTTTTTAAAGCGAGAAGGTGTTGAGCGCCATTGGTTCATTAACGAGTATTACAATCTTGTCTGATTTTATAAATAGAATGTCATATATTCGATAACATGACAAAGCTTTACTGCTTTACACTTTTAGCGTTCTTATTCAAAACCGACAGGAGCGTCACTTTGCTTAACGCTATCAAATCTTATAAAGCCAGTCCCTTTAGCTTTTTAGCTATTGCCGGTGCGGCAATGGCATTTACCTTTTCAACGTGGAATGCGCTGTTAAATAACTTTGCAATAGAAGCCGCTGATTTTAACGGCGCGAACATAGGCATGTTACAGTCACTTCGAGAAATACCAGGGTTTCTTGCCTTTACTGCGGTGTTTGTATTACTGGTATTAAAAGAACAAACCTTTGCACTTATCTCACTTGCACTTTTAGTAATCGGTGTAGCACTTACTGGGTTATTCCCCACCGTTTACGGCTTGTACGCCACAACCGTGCTGATGTCGATTGGCTTTCATTACTATGAGACGATTAATCAATCACTGAGTTTGCAGTGGTTTAGTAAAGACGAAGCGCCAGAAAAACTCGGTAAGTTACTGTCTATCAAATCAATTGCGTCACTGTGCGCATTTGCCATAATTTGGTTCTTGTTTACCTTTATGGCAACCTCATATCAGTTTGTTTATTTGTTTGTTGGCGGTATTGGCTTACTTGCCACTGCGTGGTTGTGGTTATCTCACCCAGAGTTTCAACAGCACACTTCACAGCATAGAAAGCTGATTTTAAGAAAAGAATACACCCTCTTCTATTTACTTACTTTTTTCTCAGGTGCAAGGCGTCAAATCTTTATGGTGTTTGCTGGGTTTTTAATGGTCGAAAAGTTTGGTTATGGCGTTGCTGAAATTTCAGCGCTTTATATGCTCAATCACTTACTAAATATTTTTATTGCACCAAAAATTGGCAAAATGATCGGTAAGATTGGCGAGCAGCGCGCCTTATCAATCGAATATATTGGCCTAATTTTTGTATTTATCGGCTATGCTATTGTCGAAAGTGCAACTGGCGCTGCCGTGTTATATGTGATTGACCATATCTTTTTTGCGATGGCAATTGCTATAAAAACCTACTTCCAGAAAATCGCTCGCCCTGAAGACATTGCGGCAACGGCTGGCGTAAGTTTCACTATCAACCATATCGCTGCAGTAATTATTCCAGCAAGTTTTGGTTTAGTGTGGCTTTACGATAATTCATTAGTATTTTATTTTGGTGCTGTGCTTGCGTTTTGTTCACTGATATTAAGTCAGTTTATTAACCCACATTTGGCACGAAAAGAAGCAACGTTGGTGTAACTTCTTTTGTAATCACTACGTGTTAAGCATTTAAATATTTTAGATACTTAACACGCATACTATGTGTTAAAGCAAGAATTTATTCGGGACAGGTTTGATGGCTACATTCAAGCTGTTTACACAAACGATAATTTTGAACATGTCCAATAATTACAAAAAGCGAGCCAATCAAGGTTAACCCTTTTTCAAAGAGCTCACCAAAATCATGGCCAAATAATATTGCAGCAATTAAGAGTAATAACCCACTTAAGCCCCAGCCTAATACACGCCATGCTTTATGTCGTCTACAGCCCATAAATAATGCACTGCAACTGGTTAATAACACTGCAACAACCAGCATTTGGTGAAACGCTTCGTCAGCAAGCGTTTGTAAACCAATTGAAGGGATAAGCACAATCCCAATTGGCAATAATAAGCAGTGCACGATACACAATGAAGAAATACTAATGGCTAATTTATCTAAACGTTGTTGCACGAAAAGGTTCTCATTACAAATAATGAGATAATATAACATCTCTATTGGTGTTATCAATAAGGATTATAAATCCTGCCCTAAAAGTGCAACAGCACACTTACACAAAGCAACAGTTTCTCACAAAGCCTCACTAACACTTACAGAAAACCAATCCTGCGCATTTTATAGTCTATTTGATGTTACTTTTTATCAAGGAATATAGAATGAAACACACACTCTCTTTAATCACATTTGCACTGTTAGTTACTGGCTGCGGCGGCTCGTCAAAAAAAGACGATGATGTTGTTGTAGTACCCCCTCCTTCAGCATTAATGCAACAAGCAGAACAAGACCGCATCAATAATAATGCGGGTGCAATTTCACTTGCCATTTATCATAAAGGCGAAGTCGTTTTTGCTGATGCCGTTGGCAATAAATACCCAAATAGTAATGAAAAAGCGGATAAAAATACCCTTTTTCAAATCGGGTCTACCACCAAAGTACTTACCAATATCGCCACACTTCAACTTGTTGAACAAAATCGTTTAGCACTAGACGATAAACTAGTTGATCACCTGCCCAATATAAACTTCCCTATTGAACACACCGATTTTTGGCAAGCAATTGAGCTTGAATGGTTAATGACCCACAAGGGTGCATTTGAAGATGACTATGAAGGCATTAGTGAAGATTCAGATTTAATTTCGTTTATGCGAGATGAATACACCATTGATAACGGCGTACTCAACCAACCTGGTATTTTCTACAACTATTCTAACCCTAATTATTCATATTTAGGTGCCGTAATAGCATTAAGAGGTGGGCTTGATTATGCAAGCTATGTTGAGCAAGAAGTGTTTACGCCACTTGCTATGACACGCTCAACATTTTCAAATGAAAAAGTAAAAGCTGATGGTAATTTTGCGCTTAGTATTGATGACGGCAGTGAGAAAATCAAAAAGCATACCAGTATTGATGAATTACTTAGCTCAGAAGTAGTATTACCTGCAGGTGGCAATACTTGGTCAACACCAACAGAAATGCTTAATTTGGCAAAGCTCTTACTGAATGGTAATGAAAACGTGCTAACGCTGGCATCCTCACAAACACTTACCAACAAACACGTGTTAATACCCAATCCGCTACCTGTTCATTACGGCTATGGCATGTTTGTAAGCGATGGTTTTATGTATGACAATAAATGGTACCCAATTAGGCATTTTGAACACGGTGGCAATGCGAATGCTTACACCAGCTTGTTTTACGTATTTCCAGATCATGACTTAGCCATTTCAGTACTCAGCAGCGGTGAATCAGATAACTTATCAGGCACATTAATTGCGGCGCTTAAGCACGTCAATGTGCTGCCAGAAGCACAGCCGTTTGAATTACCAGCAGTTAACACTGAGTTATTCGATAAATTCGCTGGTGAATACACCATTTATGGTTTGGATTTAACCATTACAAACATATCGGGCAAGCTACAGGTTTCGATGCCAGAACTTGACGCACAAGGGGTAAGTTATAGCGAAACACTCACGCCTGTCTCTGCCAATATGTTTGTTTTAACACTAAATGATCAACAGTTAACCTTTAACTTTGTCTCAACCAATGAAGGGCTAAGCTATGACTACTTTGTGAGTCGGCAAGCCGTTGCAACACGAAAGTCTGTTAGCACTGGTGTGGGGCTAAATTCACATAATGCGTTACAACTAAACAAGCTTCTCAAAACTAACGACTAATCATCAATAACGATCAGCCGAGACTCTCTCGGCTGATGTTTAACACGCTAACACTTAAGAGCTACGCTCAATTAAGCTAACAGGCACTTGTTTTAAATTTTCAGGCTTATCGCCTTTTAAAATTTCGCACACCGCTTTGGCTATATCGTCAGCGTCAATTTTTACTGTACTTAGCGGCACACTCATTAATTTTGAGTCGTCCAAATCATCAAAACCAATCACGCCAACATCATGTCCCGGTTTAATATTTTGCTCGGCTAAATATTCCATCACGCCATAAGCCACAATATCGTTAAAACACATAACCGACTCAATCGAAGGTACTTTTTCTAAGCACATCGACATCGCCAATCGTCCGCCTTGGCGGTTAGTCGCACTATTAAATACCCAAGAGCTTACATCTGAGTGTTCATTAATAGCGTTGTTAAAACCCAATAATCGTTGATGATAATCCGAAATCGCATCATCCCCCCCAATAAACGCAATTTGTTTATGGCCGCGTTTTATTAGTGCTTTGGTGGCGGTGTAAACCCCCTTTTCATTGTCAGGAAGTACGCAGGGTATGGTGCTGCCGCTTACTTGACGCATAATACTCACCACTTGGGTTTGCATAGTTTGCAGCTCTTCAAGCCACTTCGCTTCAGTATTTGGCGCAGGACAGATAATAAAGGCTTTAACGCGATATTCTTTTAACTTGGCAACAATTTGCGTTTGTGTTTCAACATCTTCACTGGTGTTAACTAGCGTTGCCATTAGCCCGAGCTGACGCACATGTTTTTCAAGCGCCACCGCCAATTTGGCCGAATAGGGGTTGGTTAAATCGTTAATAACAATGGCCACTAAGTCCGATGATTTACTGCGCATGGCAGCAGCATCTCGGTTATACACATAACCGGTTTCTTCAATCGCCTTTAGCACTTTATCTTTTGCTTTCGCACTTGCTTTTTCACTGCCGCGTAAAACTAACGATACAGTTGATTTAGACACCCCAGCAACGCGGGCAACATCATGAACTGTAACGGATTTTTTATCCTGTTGAGGGGACGCTTTTAGTGATTTATTTAATGAGGAGGTGTGATTTACCACTCAGCTTACCAGCTATAAATTTCGTTATTATGGCTTGTATTCTAACAAACTGATCAGTATATTCAAACTAAAATTGGAACGTTCCATTTTTGTTTTATTTTGGCATGAGGCACACAATGAAAACAATAAGCCAGCACTGGCAACGTACAAAAAACACCGCTTTTTCCCTGTTTGCAAGCGGTGCAATGATGCTGACAATCCCTGTTGTATCGGCAAATACCCAATATGTAGACCCCTTTATTGGCACTGGTGGTGACGGCCATACGTTTCCAGGAGCCGTTGTACCATTTGGCATGGTGCAGTTAAGTCCTGATACCGATTCGGTGTTTCGCGGTATCAACCCTCAACCCGAAATTTATAAACGCTGCGCGGGTTATCACTATGATGACACCACCATTGTTGGCTTCTCTCACACTCATTTTAGTGGCACAGGGCATTCTGATTTAGGTGACTTACTGATGATGCCTATTACAGGAGAGGTCAAATTAGACGCGGGCACAGCCAAAAACCCCGATGCAGGATACCGCTCGCGCTTTAGCCATCAAAACGAAAGTGCCAAACCTGGCTATTACCAAGTATTGCTTGAAGACTACAAGATTAATGCTGAGCTAACCGCCACCACCCGTGTTGGCATGCATAAATACACCTTTAAAGAGCATGATAAAGGCAGCGTATTACTCGATTTAACCCATGGTATTTATAACTTTAAAAACAAAGTAATTTGGAGTGATGTGCGCGTTATCAACGACCGCACTATCTTGGCTTACCGTGCAACCAATGGTTGGGCGAACAATCGTCAAATGTACTTTGCTATCGAGTTTTCAAAGCCCTTTAAAGACATTGAACTGATTAACCTCGATAACAGCCGTTATCGCTGTAATGGGTGTTTAAGTGAAGGAAGCGGTAAAAAGCCATCAACCATTGTTAATTACAAAATTCCAGAAGCCGCAGGTAAAGCCCTTAAAGTCGTTGCTGATTTTGATAATTTACAAGGCAACCCGCTATTGGTTAAGGTGGGTGTTTCTGCGGTGAGCAAATCCAATGCCCTTGAAAATTTAAACAGTGAAATTCCCCATTGGGATTTTGATAAAGTGGTAAAGCAAGCAGATGATGTTTGGCTTAAATCCCTCGATAAATTTGAAATTGAAGGCTCACTTTCACAAAAACGTCAATTTTTCACCTCGGTTTATCATGCGCTGCAAGCACCAAGTGTGTATCAAGACGTCAACGGCCAGTACCGTGGTGTTGATGGTGAAATTCACCAAGCAAAAGATCACACCCATTACACCTTGTTTTCGCTTTGGGATACCTACCGTGCACTTCATCCGCTCTTAACGTATGTCGAGCCAGACAAAGTATCTGACATGATTGCCTCGATGCTTGATCATTACCAACAAAGTTATGACAAAATGCTGCCTATTTGGTCATTCCATGGCCACGAAACTTGGACCATGATCGGCTATCATGCGGTGTCGGTTATTGCTGATGCCTACCTAAAAGGGATTCGTGATTTTGATGTTGCCCTTGCCAAAGAAGCGATTTTAGCAACCGCAAACCACCCGCATTACGATGCCATTCCAGAATACAAACACTATGGCTATGTACCGCTTGATGTATTGCCAGAATCAACCTCGATCACCCTTGAATACGCTTACGACGACTATGCCATTAGCCAATTTTTAACAGCTCTTGGCGATAATGAACTTGCAGCTGAGTACTATGAGCGTGCAACGTATTATCAAAATGTCTTTGACCCAAGCGTTAAATTTATGCGCGGTCGCATGAAAGATGGTTCTTGGAACCCAGATTTCGACCCGCAAGAAGCGAAATACATGGGCGCATTTACCGAAGGTAACAGCTATCAATACAGCTTTTATGTGCCACAAGACGTGCACGGTTTAATTAACTTAAAAGGGGGCGACAAAGCCTTTATTGCACGCCTTGATGAGCTTTTTGAGACTGAACTTGCCTATGAAAAAATCAAAGAGCATGAAGACATTGCGGGTTTAATTGGCCAATACGCTCACGGTAACGAGCCAAGCCATCATATTGCTTATTTATACAATTACGCAGGTGAGCCATGGCGTACACAAGCGCGCATTCGCCAAATTATGGATACCCTATCATCAGACAAACCTGATGGCCTTGCTGGAAATGACGACGTTGGGCAAATGTCAGCATGGTATATCTTCTCGGCGATGGGTTTTTACCCTGTTGCTCCAGGTGATTTAAGTTATGCACTTGGTGCACCACAACTGCCAAAAATTACTTTAAAACTCGCCAATAAAAAGCAATTTACCGTGCTTGCAAAGAATCTATCAGCAGATAACAAATTTGTAAGCCAAGTATCACTTAATGGCAAACCATTAAATCGCAGTTACATTACGCACGACGATATTATCTCAGGTGGCACCCTTGAATTCACCATGTCTGCAAAACCAAACAAAACCTTTGGTAATGCGTTATCGTCGCGTCCACCGTCACTGAGTAATCCGAAAAATCCAAATACATTGCATTAAAATTTTAATAAGAAACAACTATGAAACAGATTCTCTCTCGTTCATTGATGCTATTAACCCCGCTGCTGGCGCTAAGCGCCTGTGGCACGCATCAAGCTGATACCAGCAAAAATGAAAAAAGCGCCACAACACAAACCGATTATGTGCAAAACCCCGCGCAATTTGTAAACCCGTTTATTGGTACCAAAGGTCCATTTAACCATCGCCAAGCCGCAAACGTGGTACCGGGTGCTGTAAAACCGTTTGGTATGTTTAACTTTGGCCCTGAGCACGCGTATACCAAAGAGCTGATGGCAGAAAGTGAAGGCATTAGTAAACGTATCAACGAAGACGATGTGCGCATTCCCGTTTCGCCCGGTGGCTATAACTGGCAAGCAACGCGCTTAAAAGGCTTTTCATTTACCCGTTTATCGGGCACTGGCTGTTTAGGTGCATCAGGTGATGTGCCAGTGCTGCCTTTTAATCAAGCGATTAAACACTCCCCTGCCAGCGATAAAATTAATGCCTACTATGGCGCTAATTTTAGCCACGACGATGAAACGGCTATTCCTGGTTATTACCAAGTAGGACTCGATTCAGGTATTGATGTGCGTTTAGCGGCTACCGACCGCACCGGTATTGCTGAATTTACGTTTGCGTCAAAAGAGCAGGCAAAACTCATTTTTAGAACGGCTTACTCGCAACTGGGTAGTGGCGATGCGTTTACCAAAGTCGATGTTGCCAAAGGCGAAGTGTCAGGTTATGTCACAAGTGGTAACTTCTGTGGCTACCTTGGCGAATACAACCGCCGCGATTACTACACACTGCATTTTGTTGCCAAAATTGATGCGCCCATTACCGGCAGTGGCGCGTATGTCGACGACACAGTTTCGCCTAATGCGACCTCGAGTAAAGGCGGTATGGGTTATGGCGATACGGGCGTGCCTGAATGGGGTAAAGGCTCTGGCCTTTGGGTAGATTTAGACGTAAACGCTAACCAGCCTGTTACCATGCGTGTGGGTATTTCTTACGTGAGTCTTGAAAATGCCCGTGAAAACCTAGAAAAAGAGCAAGCAAGCCAAAGCTTTGCACAAGTAAAAGGCAACGCCTATGCCGCATGGAATGATGCCCTTGGCCGCGTAAAGGTAAAATCAAACGATAGCGATTTGTTAACCACCTTTTATACGGCGCTGTTTCACAGCCAATTTCATCCTAATATCTTTAGTGATGTAAACGGTGAGTACCGCGGTTTTGACCAACAAGTGCATACTGTGAACGCTAACCAAACAGCGCAATATGCCAATTTTTCTGGCTGGGATGTCTATCGCTCACAGTTGCAGTTAATTAGCTTAACCCACCCAAATGTGGCAAGTGATATTGCCCAATCGCTGTTTAATCAAGCCAATCAGTTTAACGGCATTTGGGATAGATGGACGCACAACAATGGACCAACAGGGGTAATGAGCGGTGATCCATCAACTATTACAATTGCCAATTTTAAAGCCTTTGGCGCTGATAAATTTGATGTCGCAGGTGCTTATCAATCGCTTTATAAAGCAGCCACAGAGCCAACTGAATATGATTTATCAAACGTTGGCTGCCCGGTATTTTGTCGCGGTCAAAAACCATCGCTCGATGAATGGTTAAGCCTTAATTACTTATCAGATCAATCTAATTCGTGGGAAGGTGCCAGCGAAACACTAGAGCAAGTTTCTGCTGACTTTGCGCTTTCGCAGCTTGCAGCGCGCCTTGGCAAAACGAAACATAGCCAAGCCTTACTTATGCGTTCAGGTTACTGGAAAAACCTTTATAACCCTAAAGCCACAGAGCAGTTAGGTTATATTCAAGGGCGCAACCAAGACGGCAGCTGGAAAGACAAATTTGACCCATTTAGCGGCCACCTGTTTGTTGAAGGCAGCCCAGCGCAATATTTATGGATGTTGCCTTTTGACGGCCAAGGCCTAAACGAATTGTTGGGTGGCGATGACGTAATGGCATCACGTTTAGATAATCACTTCCGTAAGCCCGATGGTAGCTGGGTGCTGTATCGCGATTCAGCCGAATATGCCGATGTCTCAAACCAGCCATCAATTGCCACTCCATGGATGTATTTATATACCGGTAAAGCCTATAAAACGCAGCAAACTGTGCGCGAAACCATGAAGCAACTTTGGCATAACACGGTATCTGGCATTCCAGGGCAAGACGATTTAGGGCAAATGTCGTCATGGTATGTGTTCTCAGCCCTTGGCATGTATCCGTTTTATCCAGGGCGCGCCGATATGGTGCTTTCAAGCCCAGCGTTTGAAAAAGCAAAAATTGGCAATATTAGCATTAGCGCACCAAACGCAAGCGCGGATCACATTTACATTGATACGCTAACGGTAAACGGCCAACCGTCAATGCAAAGCTGGATTAACGAAAACCATGTAAACGCACCACAGCACCTTGAATTTACCCTTAGTACTACGCCAAATAAAGCGTTTGGCCAAGCTGAAGCGCATCGTCCGCCGTCATTTTCAACATCATCAACCGTGGCAACTAAGCTTGTTGGAGATAAATCCTAATGGCCAAGCAAATTAATCAAACCATGGCGTTTTACGCCATGACCAGCTTGTTTTTTATCTGGGGTTTTATTACCGCACTGAATGATATTTTAATCCCGTTTTTAAAAGCCGAGTTTTCACTTAGTTATACTCAAGCCATGTTGGTGCAGTTTTGCTTTTTTGGCGCTTACTTTTTAGTGTCGCCGCTGGCAGGGCGCGTGGTTGCAAAGTTTGGCTATCGCAATGGTGTATTTATTGGGTTATCAACCCTTGCCCTTGGCTGCCTGCTGTTTATTCCGGCAGCCAGCATTAAAGAATATGTGCTATTTTTAGCGGCATTGTTTGTACTTGCAGGCGGTATTACCGTGCTGCAAGTATCGGCAAACCCGTATGTGAACTGTTTGGGTGAGGAAAAACACGCCGCAAGTCGCTTAAATCTGGCACAAGCAATTAACTCCCTTGGCCATACCGCAGGGCCATTGTTTGGTACTTACTTTATTTTGTCGGCAACTTCGCAAAATGCAGGTGCCGAACAAGTACAACTGCCGTATTTTTTAATCGCCCTTGCTGCGATAACCATAGCCTGCTCCTTTAAGTTTATTGAATTACCAAAACTTGATTTTGAAGAGCAAACTTCTGCGCAAACTAAAGAGTCAATTTGGCAACATAAGCACCTTGTTTTAGGCGCACTTGGCATCTTTTTGTATGTAGGTGCTGAAGTGTCGATTGGTGGCTTTTTAGTAAACTATTTTGAATCACCTGAAATTGGCGGATTAACCACCGCACAGGCAGGTCATATGGTGGCCTATTATTGGGGTGGCGCGATGATTGGGCGCTTTATTGGCTCTGCGTTAATGCGCCAATTCTCGCCAAGTTATGTACTCGCCTTCAATGCCATTATGGCGGTTGTGCTGTTAATTGTTACGGTATTTAGCAGCGGCAAAATCGCAATGTGGAGTGTACTGGCCGTTGGCTTTTTTAACTCGATTATGTTCCCAACCATCTTTAGTTTAGCTATTCGCGGTTTAGGGCAGCTTACTGCAAAAGGTTCGGGATTACTATGCCAGGCTATTGTGGGTGGTGCGGTGTTCCCGTTAATCCAAGCGGTTGTTGCCGATGCATTTTCAGTGCAGCTTAGCTTTTTAGTGCCCGTATTTGCGTATCTGTATATTGTGTTTTTTGCCATTAGCCAGCACCGCGTTCGCGCTCATAAGGAGTTACCAGCATGAGCAAGGTGATCTGTTACGGTGAAGCCTTGATTGATTTTCTACAAATTAATCAACAATCACAAGATGGCATTAATTTATCTGATTACCGTCAGTTTCCAGGCGGTGCACCGGCAAACGCAGCGGTTGCCCTTGCCAAACTCGGTGGCAAATCGCATTTCGTTGGGCAAGTAGGTGATGATCAATTTGGCCATTTTTTAATAAATAGCCTTCGTCATTATGGCGTAAATACCGACTGTACGCTTATTCATAAAAGTGCCCCAACACCACTTGCGTTTGTGCATTTAGATGAGCACGGTGAACGCAGTTTTACCTTTATGCGAAAAGACAGCGCCGACTTAAAACTGCGCCCAGATGAAATCAAATCTCAGTGGTTTAAACAAGCCTCACTAGTTCATTTTTGCAGTAATACGCTCACCGAAAAAGGCGCTGTAAACACCACACAAACGGTACTAGAACACGCAAACGCAAACAACTTAACCATCTGTTTTGATGTCAATTTACGCGCTAATTTATGGCCAGATTCAGCACTTAATATCGCGCTTATTAATGAATTTGTTGAAAAGGCGCAGGTGGTGAAATTTGCTCGTGAAGAGTTTGAACTACTTTGTCAGAATGCGCCTGAAGATTATATAAACCGCTGCTTTAACGGCAATTGTGAGCTGCTACTTATCACAAATGGTGGTGATGACATTGAATACATAACCAAACATTGCCGAGGCAGTATTAGCCCAGCTAAAGCAAAGGTGGTTGATACCACTGCAGGCGGTGACGGTTTTATAGGTGCAATTTTGTATTTATTAAGTAAGTGCATCACCCTAGACGCACTTTTAAACAACGAAAATGCACTTAGAAGCGCCATTGCATTTGCCAGTTGTGCCGGTGCGCTTGCCGTAAGTCGTCAAGGCGCATTCCCTGCACTGCCCTCATTAAACGAGGTAGACACCCTTTTTAACCAGCAATTTAGCGCCCTCACCGGCGCATTTTTTAGAGAACGCACGTGAACTTTTATAACGCTGATTTTTTAACACATCACAGCCAGTCGATTGTTAACTTTTATACCGAGCGCGCTGTCGATAACGAGCTTGGCGGCTATTACCAAAACTATTTAGACGATGGCACCTTGTTTAATACAGGGTTTCGTCAACTAGTGAGCAGTACCCGCATGGTAATCAACTTTTGCCGCGCCGCTAAGCATTTTAAAAACAACGAGTATTTAAACTTTGCTAAGCATGGCCTTGATTACATTGAAAATCATCATTGGATTGCAAATAGCAAACAATACGCGTGGACGCTTGACGATAACCAACCTAAGGATATGACCCAGCAAGCCTATGGCTATGCTTTTGTGTTACTTTGCTACGCCCACTGTTACAAAGCAGGCGTGATTTCATCTGATAGAAAGATTAATGAAACCTTTGAACTGCTCGAATCGCGTTTTTGGCAAGCCAATGAAGGCATTTACGCCGATACCATTTACGCCAACGGCGAGCTATGTGAATACCGCGGCCAAAACGCCAATATGCATATTTGCGAAGCGCTTATTGGTGCCTACAGTGCAACCAATGAGCGCCGTTATTTAAAACGAGCACAGCACCTTGCTGAGCGTTTTTGTTTTGAATTATCAGCGCATAGCAATGGCTTAGTGTACGAGCACTTTACTCCTTCGCTTTTGCCTGATTTTGATTACAACAAAGACGATGCTAAAAACCTCTATCGCCCGTGGGGATTTCAACCAGGTCACCAAACAGAATGGGCAAAATTATTACTGCAAATTAACTTTTTTGATGCGAAACCAAAATTTGCTGCAAAGGCGCAGCACTTGTTTGATGTTGCCTTTGCTAACGCATGGGATAACGCCCATGGCGGTTTAGTGTATGGCTTTGATACGCACTATAACACCTGCGACAGCGACAAATACTTTTGGGTGCAAGCGGAAAGCTTTGCAGCCGCAGCGTTACTTTTTGATGCAACTCAAAATGACGCTTATTTAAACCATTACAACGCACTTTGGCAGTATTGCTGGCAGTATTTTGTCGATCATGACCATGGTGCGTGGTATCGGGTATTAAAAGAAAATAATCAAAAGTACAGTGATAAAAAAAGCGAAGCAGGAGCAAAGTGCGACTATCACACACTCGGCGCGTGTTTTGATGTATTGGAATTTACCACCAACCCGTTTCCAACCAATTAACACATTCCCTCAATGTGCCTCAAAGCCAAGCATTGTGCTTGGCTTTTTTAATTTAATTTCAATTATGTAAACACGGTGCTGCTATGCGTTTAGAAGCGGTATTTTAAACCCACATAAACAGTACGTGGCATGCCTGGCTGAATTTGTGTTTTCCCGTAGCGAATTTCAGCTTGTAATGCATACTGCTTATCTGTGATATTAGATATTCGCGCATGCACTTCAAATACATTGTTTATTGCATAATTAGCCTTTAAATTACCGATTGTATAACCTGAATATTCACGGGTGTTTTCACTGTCCATCCAGTAGTCTCCAATACTTTGCATTTCAGCAATTATATGAAGGCCAGATATCGCTTTGCTCTTATAGTTTAAGCGAACGTTGGCAACATAATCAGGTGCCATAGGTAAGCTGTTGCCCGATAAATCGACTTCACTTGATTGTTTAGTGCGATAATCAACGCGCCCTTGATCTTGAATGTAATAATCAAATTCATGATTAGATTGCGAATAAGCTAAAGCCAGAGACCAAATAGGATTGATCCGATAATCCACACCAAGCTCAAACCCTTGGTGATTAACACTTGCAGCATTAACACGGTAACTAGCGCCAAAATCATCATAGGCAGTCACAATGGCATCTTTTACATCCATAAAATAATATGCCAATTCAACACTAAGCTTATCTAAGTTTGCTTTATAACCCACTTCATAAGTGTCGGACGTTTCTTCATCCAACGAGCCTAGTTGTGCGCTGGTTTCTTTAGTTTTCAAATGATAAAGCTCTGACGCTGTTGGAATACGAATGGCATTGGCAAAACGCGCGTAAACACTCATTTGCTTATCAAGCAAATAATTCACACTCACTTTTGGGCTTAAGTGCTGGTAGCTGTCACTGCGGCTAGCAATTGAACGATTACCGAAGCCGTCATCGTCATAAACAGCCAGATTATTATCAAACTCATAACGGTTATTATCGTAACGTAGCCCTAAACTGTAGCTCAGTGCATCGGTTAGATAACCAATGTGTTGAATGTAAGGCGATATGCCAGTAAAGCTGGTCTTATCATCATAAAAAACATGCCCTTCTGGATAGGTCGCCGCTCCCCAGCCCGTTGTGATACGCGTAGTGGGTTGAAAAGAATAAGCATCACCTTCTGAATATTCAAAGTCAACACCCACGGTAGTTTCAAAGTCGTTTTTATGCACAAAGTTACTTAACGCAAGTAAGCCAAAAGTGGTCACACTCGATTCAACTTGCGGCATATTAGGCTGCCAAGTCGCGACATAGTTATTGTCTCTAAATCGTGCGTATGGAATAACAGAGGCAAACACGTCATCACCTTGATATTGATATTCAGAACTCAAACGCATGTAATCGGTTTTACGCCTTGGATCTAGTGCCTCAACTTCCTCTGGTAAGCCAGATTGCGTTGGGTCATCGGCAAACTGTTCACCATTAAGCGAACTTTGCATTTGCTGATCTAATGTTGATGCAATAAAGCTGGTTTTGATACTTTGCTGCGCATCAATATGCAATTCATGTAATGTATTAAACTCAAATTTTTCAAGGTGACTGTTGTCACGCCAACCATCATTGTTTAGATAGCCAGCAGATATGCGAACACCATTATCCTCTCCCATTAAATGTGTATAACTTCCGTTGTAACGTTGATAATTATGCTCACCTATTGTTGCTGATAATTCATTTTTATTGGCGCTAACTGGTGCAGAAATCACATTTACCGTTGCAGCAACCGCACCGGATCCATATAAGCTAGTACCTGCGCCTTTCATTACCTCTAAACGCGATAATGACGAATTACTGCTCGCCCACCAAAGCGCGTTATGGTTATAAAACGCCGCTGATTGCAACGGAATATTATCTTGCAAATAAAGCGTGTAACCGCCGTAATTTATTGGCATGCGAATAGCAGCATTATGCCCTTGCCCACCGGAGAGCTGGTTAATCAACACACCCGAAATCGTTTGCAGCGACTCAGATAAATGTTGTGCATTGTCTTTTTCAATCACCTCACTGCTAACACTGCCAATACTTAATGCTTGTTCAGTATTAGCTTTCCCTAAGCGATTTGCTGTAACCGTAATTTTTTCAATGTCTTCATTCATCGCTTCATCAGCCAGCACATTAAAGTGCGAAAAAACTGCGAGCGCAAGTAATGAGCGCTTGAAACAAACAGTCATGAATAAAATTCCTTATTTCGATTAATTATTAATTTGATTAAATGTACTGCGGCGCTTAGTTAATGTTGCTCTGCGTTTGTATCGAGAGATATAAAGCAACAAACCAAGTATTGTTGTGCTGAGTAATGCGATAATTATCAGCGTAATGATGCTATCTCGTAATCCTTTACCAATTGGATTCAAAAAGTGGTATTTATGCAGATAACCAAAATGCCAACTGCGAGCTTGCTGCCAAGGCGTATCAATTGCTGCAATGTAACCAGTGTGGACCTCAACACTATAAATGGTGGGATCATTATCAAAAGTGACTTGAACAACAGGTAGCCGCTTGTTGATAAAGGCATAGCTTGGACCAAATTTATCGACTTTTTGCCACGTTTCTATAGGTGCTGAAAGGTTTAATTGCTGCGCCAAAATTGTTTCTACTAAAGCAAGATCATTCAACTTAAGTTGCGATTGCTGCCAATAGCTAAATGAGCGGCTTCGCTTTTGAAAGTGAACAATTTGGCTAATCATTTCGCCATGAATATTAACCAACTGAAAATTGTGGCCACCGGATTTTCTTAAGCTATTAATAGGATCATGCTTTAACTGCTTACTAGAAAGCGTGTTACTAGGAACAATTTGCCTAAATGTTTCTGGAAATAGCTTATCAATTAGAATATGCATACTACTGGTTGAAAAGCCCAACAAGCACACACTGAGTGAAATGCCAAATAAACGATGTAATCGTTGTTTTGAATAACGGGTGTCTTTGATTTTACGCCACAGTAAGGAGTACGCAACTACGCCACTTAACGCCATCAAAAACAACGACACACTGATAACAAGCATGGGAACAATACGTGTTAAATCATGGGTATTTCCCAAAAAACTGAAAGTATGTAGTTGACCAAACCAATACGACACAGACTCCCTTAATGGCGTATTATGTGCAGCGATACGTTTACCCAAAGTATCTATGTAAATTAAGCTCTTGTCCGCTAATTCCATTTTATAGACAGGCAAAATACGGTTTATTTTACTATAACCAAAAGTAAACGTAGTTAGCTTATGAATCGAACGCGTTGTTTTACCTGACCATTTTGTCGCCAAATACTCTGCATAAACAGCATCGCTTAAGTCATGCGATAACTCTGCTGTCTCAATATCAAAGTACTTAGTGTGCAATTCACCATTAACATTTTGCGAAATTTGATAATAATAGCGATTCTGGTAATCAACTAGACTAGCGTGACTAAATGCAAAAATCGCGTGTTTTTCTAACACTCTGTCAAGCGGGACATAATGTGCGATAGCAGCAGAATTGATCGTGACTGGCTGGGGAATAATGCGTTCAGCTTTAGTAAAATGAGACATAAAAGGGTGTAGTAAACCCGACGCAGCCCACAGCATAAATGGCACACATGCAAATAACGCAAATCGCTTATGCCACACCAAAAATGATTTAATCATATAACTCATTTAATTATTAATTTTTAGTGCTTATTGTATTTATCTGTAACTACTTTTTGATGCGACATAATGTCGCAGTTTACAAATCACCTTGGTGTAATAAAACGTGATACACCCAATGCGCACCTTATCCTATTCTTGGATGCATAAGATTTATGTCTGTGAGTAGGTTACTTTGCAATACGCTATGCATTTAAAATCATTAGTAAAACAAAATATTTCAGGGCAGTGGCAATTTTTTGTAAGTTCGTTATTCGACACCTTAGAAGCATCTTATCCTGCACAAGAGCGAGTTTCGTTTTTAACTAAAATGGGCAAACATGCCAGCCGCTCGTTAGACATTCACCCTGAGCTAACATTAGTAGAACTCAATGAACGCATAAACCAGTTTTGGTTTGAACGTCGCTGGGGTCACTGCAATATCTTTGAAAAAGACAATGGCTTAGTCATTGAACATTACATTTCACCGCTCTGTGCTATTTTAAAACCCGAACACCAAGAATACGGTGACGCGTTTTTAACAGGGCTTTATTCCGAGTGGTTAAAAAACGCCAGCGCACCATACCAAGGCATTATTAAGAAAGTGAATGCTGAAAACATTGATGACATTGCAGTGCGTTTAAGCTACCACGTCATTTAGGAAAGACTATGACGACTCAATATACTGCTTGTAACAATGTTATTCATGTCACTTTTTCAAAAAAGCAAATGCATTCTAAGTACATGCCAAAACGAGATGAAACACTCGCAGAAATGTTTAAACGACATAAGGTTGTGGTGCCTTCTGATCTGATTTTTAAATACAAATAAAGTAAATAAAGTCAGGCAGTTGCCGATAATAAGAAGCGTTATAAAAGTATAACTAAAATTCTCTCCCAAAATAAAATAGGAATTCACATAATGTATGATAACCCTACAGTCATTATCACCGTTAAGTTAAATGAGATTTTTGCAGCAATTAAAAGTAAAGTGGTTTATTGCAAAGACAATTTTGCAATGGTAGGTGACACTTTCATTAGCTATGAAGTTGATAAGCAGTCTGATCCAGATAGTTTAATTGATATTTCAGGTCCGTCCGGCGATTCATTTGATCCGCCAACAATTACCATTAAACCAGGCACAACAGTCGATTTTGTTGTTAACCCAACGGATAATGATGGTCAACCAGTTTATTTTGAGTGGTTTCATGACCCAGCGCTTAAAGCATTACGTTTAGGCGTCGCGTCTAATGCTACTCGTTATCAGGCACTGGATAATGCACAATTTCCGGTAGATGTAACAATGACTATCATTGCTCAATTTGATATTCAAGGCCAATCAGAAGAGTTTACGATTGGTTGGGATCCGATTATTGTAGTTAAAGATGTTGATCCTCAATAATTGACCGGAGTTCTGGTTCATTCCAGTTTTTCCAAAGGGGAGACGTTATCGCCTCCTCTTTTGGGTAACCTTTTGCTATCGCCAACTTTAATTTTTTAAGTGCGCTTTTAGCATCATTCAGCGCATCATAGGCCTGTGCGGCAAGATAAAACTCGATGGCATTTTCCCGATGCGATAATGAATCTAGTATTTGTAACGCATCCACGCTTTCACCGATGCGTGCTTTATAATAAGCCCAAGCAAGTTTAGCACGGCTGTTTTGTTTATTAATTGAAAATACTTTTTCCGCTAAATCAGCCGCTTGTTTGTAGGTAGAGTTTGTATCTGGGTGTTTAGTTAACCAATACGAATCCGCCAAATTGCCCCAACTGACGTAATTTTGTTTATCTATTGCAATTGACATTTTATAGGCTGCAATTGCCTCTGAATATTGACCCAATATAAAGTGAAATCCGCCAATATTAGAATGACCTGTTGCGGTTGGGTTTAAAGTATTACCCTCTTTTGCATAGCTTAATGCCGATTGCAAATCGCCTTTACCATAGAAACTTGCCGAAAGACCAATATAGGCGTTGCTATTTTTTGGCGTTAAGGAAACTAATCGCTGATAGGTTGCAATAGCCTTATCGTATTGCGCAGTTCGGTAGTACAAGCGCCCTAACTGATTAAGTCCTTTCCAATGATTAGGTGTAATTTTTAGCGCTGCCTTATAACTTTGCTCAGCTAATGCATTTTCTTTTAGTTGTTGATAGGCCCTTGCCAATTCAAAGTGAAGGTACTCATCATTTGGGTTTTCTATTACTAGAGCTTTTAGTAAATTACTTGCTTTTTCTGCATTACCACGCCTAAGCGCAAGCGAATGTGCCAAATAGCCAACTTGAACGTGGTTTTGGTCAAGTTCAGCAAGCTGCTTGATAGTTTTTTCATAAAGTAGTAACCAATGCTCATTTTTAGTGTCGTGAAATTTATTCCTGTAGGCAAACGCTAGCCCCTCATACGGCTTTATGAATAAAGCATCTAATTCAATGGCTTGTTTAAAGTGGTCAATCGCAGTATCGATATAATTTTTTTGGTCTGAGCGAAAGGTATAACCAATTGCAGCAATATAGTGTTTATAGGCGCCATCAAACTCAGTACCTTTACTTGCCATATTACTTTTTGGCCAATTAAGCATGGTAATAGCTTCATCAAACACTGCTTGGTTTGAGGCAAATAAGTCTTTTGCATTTACCTTAAATTGCTGCTGCTTTAGTGCAACACCTGATGCACCGTCTATCAGCTCTAAATTGATTAAGCGCTGAGAGCCTAAATGCTGAATACTGCCGGTTAATACTAAATCGGCACCATAGCGTTTGTGTACGTCATCAACGGTTAAATTTTTCAGTTTGGCTACTTCGGCGCTTGGAATAACCCAGCTATTGGTTTTTTCTCTACCCACTTTGCCAAGCTCGGTGCTTAACGTTACCGCTAAGCCTTGGCAAAACAGCTGTACTTGCGGGTCGTCATTAATATTTTGTAATGGCAATACCGCGATACGTTTATTCTCGCTAATGCGCTTTTCAAGTATCTGCTGATTGCTAGGCGGGAATAAAATAGGCTGTAAAAGGACTGCCATTACACCTAAAAACACCGCTGATAGACTGACTTTTTGCCAAGGCGCACGTCGTTGCCACCAGTTTGGCTTTTGCACTAAGGCGTCGTTTAAATCGGTAAAAGCGTCAATAACATCTGAAAGAACAGGCCTTGTTGATGGCTCAACCACCAGCAAGCTTTGAATAAGGGTGATTATCGCTTCGGGTAATTGTGTGTGTTTATCAGCTAGATTTTTAGCTTCACCTGTTGTGATTTGTGCTTTTATCACTTCAAGTGATTTTCCATCAAAGGCTTTTTCACCAGAAAATAACTCAAATAACACGGCGCCAAGGGCATACAAATCGCTTTGTTTGCTGGCGTTTTGCCCTAAATAAAGCTCAGGCGCTAAGTAAGTTGGCGAGCCGATTATTGCTGCCTGTGACTCACCACCGAGTACATGGGATAAACCAAAGTCGAGTACTTTAAGCTGATTATGTATATCAAACATAATGTTATCAGGCTTGATATCACAGTGCAGAATGTCGTTTTTATGGGCGTATTCAATGGCATTGCACAGCTGCAGCGCAATATGGGCTTTTTCTTTTAATGGTAGCTGTGTGGCGATTTTTGCTTTTAGGCTATCGCCGTCAACCCACTCCATCACTATGGCAAGCTGTTCATCATTTTGAATAATTTCATGAATGGTAACAATATTGGGGTGGCTTAATTTACTGGCGAGTTTGGCTTCTTGCACTAAGTCGCTTTGCTTATCCGTGTTTGGTACAAGTTTGAGGGCGACAATACGATCCAACACAGGATCTTTAGCTTTTAAAATTGTGGCAAAGCCACCTGAAACCGTGCCTAAAACTTCAAAGTCACTGAGGTTTCGCTGGGTGACAATAGCAGCTTCTTTTGCTACATCACTTGCGGGTGTAATAACTTGTGTTATTTCTAAATCACCGCCCGTGTTAGTTTCGTTACAACGAGTGCAAGTAGCGGTTGAAACATCTAACGCGTTGCCACAGTGCTGGCATAATTTACTCATAGTGCAAAGCTTTTATTATTGTTGATTGTAATTAAGCAAAGTTACATCACATAATAACGGCAAAAGATTCCAATACCAAGCGTTGATATGAGGGAAAAATGGGTACATTTACTAATTCGGTTACAGAGCAAACAATTCAGCTGCGAGACCACCACATTATTGGCCGTCACCCAGAAACAGCACACACCTTAATTAGAGAAACTTCGGTTTCACGTAGCCACTGTTTAATTGAATGGCAACAAGGTAATTGGTTCTTACAAGACATCAGTGCCAACGGCACTTACATTAATGGCAAACGCGTTGCTAAAAACATCAAACACGACTTAAAAGTAAATGATGTTGTGCAGTTTGGCGATAGTGAAAGCGTAAAATGGCAAGTTTCGAGTTTAGAGCAGCCATGTCCATTTTTAAAAAGCACCAATGAAAGTGTGAGTGACTTTGCCCTTAACCACCACGTAAACATGCTTAATTGCGATGACCAAGAACAAATGATCAGCCAAACGCTCTCTGGCCAATGGTTACTTGAGCAAGAAGGTAATGTTAAAGCCATTCATAACGGCGATTTAGTACGTTACCAAGGCAATCAATACATTTTAATTGCGCCAAGCGATATTGACGCGACACAAGAGTGCGAACAGACCGCCGAGCACACCGTAGATGTGAACTTTACAGTAAGCCAAAACGAAGAGCACGTTGGTGTGCTTGTAAATATTGATGGTCAATCAATTGATTTAGAAGACAGAACGCACCACTACTTGGTGTTATTACTGGCGCGTAAATACGTGGAAGACAAACAAAACAACGTACCCGACAGCGAAGCGGGTTGGCTTGATAAAAGCCTGTTAATGCGCCAAACACGTATGGAAGAAACCCATATCAACACGCAGTTTTATCGTTTTAGAAAGCAGCTGCATACTGCGGCGAAAAAACTAAATTTAGACGTTGATATTATTGCTAGACGCCGCGGCGAAATTCGCTTGCAGTGCAACACGATTAATATTGCACAAAGCAAAGTAGCTTAAAACCGTTTAACGTGCCCTCGCACTGCTCAATGTGAGCAAGCGCAACTAATGAATCGCCCCTTGGTTGCGCTTTTTTGTGGCTGAAATTTACTTTTCGCTAATCATGCATGCTACGCGGAGCGAGTTAACACTACTCACTACCGTGGCTGTTAAAAAAGCGCGTAAAAAACCTTTTCAATGCGTGGCAGCCACATCATCATAGTTGCCGCCCCTACCCCAATTAATGTAATCGTTGCGCCAAACACCGACATAAACGCAACCAGCCATTTTACTAAAAGGTTATTTGTACGTTTTGCCCAAAATACGAGTTCTGCAATGAACATAGGTAACAAGTAACAAGCAAAAGACATCGCGATATCCGCAGGCCCATCAAGATTACGTGAATTACCAAGCGGTCCCTGATTTACCACAAACCAGCCCATTAAGTACAAACGGAACGTCCAAACCCCATTTACCAACAAAAAGCTGTGCACAGCAAAACGCTGATGCACGTTAAATTGTTTTTTACACGCGGTACGCCATGCAAAATAGATAAAAATAGGAATTAGAATACCGTTTAGCGTAATGCCCATTGAACCAATATCGCTAAAGCGCATGCCCGTCACCCAAGTAAGGTATAAACCGGTTACCGCACCACTAATACCCAAAATAAAGAAGATGCGACCATTGATCCGGTGAAAACGCGGATAGTTGTTTCTAATTGTTGGTACCAACTGTGAAATACCACACAGTGCCAAGATAATTGCTGGTACCACATGAGAAAAAAACATCACGCCATCAAACACGCGTTTATCTTGCACCCCTTGCCCTGGTAACAAATTATGTGTCACCTCGCTGTTACCAGCGATTGTGGGCATGACATATAAAATAAGAATGTATAACGCGAACATCCACTGCCCCAAAAGAGCGGTAACAAACCAGGTTTTAACGCTTTTATCTAAGATTAGTTGTGGTGATAAACCGTTTTTCACACCATCTGCTAGTAAACTTTGCATAACTGCCCCAAATTTTTAATTTATTGATTTAGTTAACAAATTGGCACACCAAATATTAAATTTCGCGCCGAGTTTGAAATTCGGCATACAAAAAATACGAAAAAGTTACTTACAAATAGCAAATTGATTGATAGGTGCGGGCTGGTTACACTTAGTGCTAGTTTAATTCTGGTTTTGACATATTGTTATGACCCTTTCGAGTTTTTATATTTTAGTGCTTTGCATCAGCATTGGCGGTTTAATTGCGCAACTGTTTGTACGTGAAAAGCAACTACCGCACATCTTATTTGCAGTATTTTGTGGCTCAATCGCCATGACACTGACGCAAAAACTAAGCGGCGATGCTATTGGCGCTTATAAATATTTAATTGGCTTAGGAACCGTAGCGACCTGCAACTGCTATTGGTTATTGTCGCGTAGCTTTTTTCGCCAAGAAAAAGCCATTGAACGGCACCACTTGGCCTTTGCGCTTGTCATTTCAATGCTCATTTTCGTTAAACAAGGTTATTTGTTTGCAAGCTCAACTGCATTAATTAATGCAAGTGAGCAGTCGCTATTTCGCCATGCACTGTCTGAAATCACCATATTGCTGTCATCGTGCGTGTTGGTTTTATCATTTTGGGAAGGGTGTCGCGGCTTTAGAAGCGCTTCAAAAAAAGAGCAACTACAACGCGTGTGGTTTTTATCAACCTTCGCACTAGCGGTAGGCATTAGCAAGTTGAGCAACTACATCTTTGCCAGTGATGTAGCAGCAAAGCAGTGGGTGGTCACAGCCATTATTTTAATAGTAGTTGTTAATACTCACATTTTGCTTATCTGGCGAAATAAAATCCACTGGCAACAACACGCTGGTACAGAAAATACAGTTAAAGATTTCGTGGCGGCAACAGAACCCCGTGTTTTACCATCTGACAATG
Organism: Pseudoalteromonas spongiae UST010723-006; assembly: GCF_000238255.3. NCBI lineage: Bacteria > Pseudomonadati > Pseudomonadota > Gammaproteobacteria > Alteromonadales > Pseudoalteromonadaceae > Pseudoalteromonas > Pseudoalteromonas spongiae. The sequence continues at coordinate 469,980 of NZ_CP011040.1, read as the reverse complement.
ACGTGTTACTTGCCGCACAAATTAGCCAATTAATTGAAAACGAATCCTTATTTTTACAAGCTAATCTCAAGGTCGCAGATGTAGCTCGTCACTTAGATGTGCCTGAATACCGTGTTAGCCGTGCGTTAAAAACGCACATTAGTGATAAAAATTTCAATCAATACATAAATGGGCTGCGTATTGAGCACGCCAAAGAGTTATTGGCCGATACAACTAAACAAGATTGGTCGGTATTAGTGGTTAGCCTTGAAAGCGGGTTTGCTTCTGTAGGGCCATTTAGCCGCGCGTTTAAAAGCAAAACAGGTGTTACTCCCAACCAATTTCGTCAAATGCATGTGAGTGAGGCGTTAGTTAACGCAAGTTAACAAGCACGATTGTTGCTGCGGTTGTTGCTAATAAATTAAAAAGGGCCTGAGCCCTTTTTTAATTACGATAAGGCAGTTGAAAATAACGGCCGTTGTTTTACCAATACAATGCGAATAATAATCGCGCTTAACGCAAAAATTTGCCAGTCGGGTACATCCAACGCAAAGGTATAGCGCATCAATGCCAGCAAACCAAAATAACCAATCGCCGCGTATTGCAGCCACAACCAAACAAATGGCGTATTATTTTGCCTGCACGCTAAGCGCTTGCCAACTTTAAGCCCAGCAAGAGTAAATAGATACACCACAGCGCCCACCACAAGAAATGATGTCCAGACAAACACGGTTTGCCACTCTACTACTTGCGCCGACTTTGCAGGCCCCGACCAAAGCGCATCCCAACTTACCGCAACAATCAACGACCACGAAATGGTAGCGACCAACGGATCGGTTTCATCATCGGCAAATATCTCGTGATATAAATACACCGCAATAAAGCCAATTGCGACAATACCCAACATCGGCGTTAGCCAAGGCAGCCATTTGATACCGTAAAAACTCAGTAAATAGCCACACATAGGTAAAAGTGTGTGTGAGCCAACCACGCCGGTGATCCATTTCGTGCGTGTTTTACGGCACGTAAGCTTGGTACTATAAAGCGCTGTTACTAGGGCTACATCCATGCCAATCGCAGCACCCATCAGTAAACAGGCAATAAGGTATTCAGCGGCGAACTGCATTGTCTTCACCCATTAACCATGCAAGTCTAATATCCCACTTATGGTGATGCTCAGGCGCAAGTGGTGCTTGCTTGTCATCAACCTGTTCAAGTACATTTTTGGCTTTGCTGATATTGGCATCGCGACCAAATAAAAAGCTTTGCTCCTGCACTATGGTTTTATAGGCTTTGTTGAGTTTAAGCGCGCGCTCTTTTGACGGCATAATTAGTTCATAAATGCTGCTAAGGTTAGCAACTTTATCGCGTTTTACTGTGCCATCACTGTCGAACCAGCGCAGTAACATTTCTTGATTTTGCCTAAACTCATCACCGCCGCCGACGCGTTGAAGGTACGTTAAGAACTCCCCTTGCGATTCGCCTAGCGTAGGAACATCTTTTTGCGCTTTTAAGTCGATATAACGCCAACCGAGTTTGCCTTCTACTTTACGTGGAAACGAAAAGGTTTGGTCGATAGTCGTGCCAACGGTTTTATGACAGCCATTACAAAACATCAGCTCTTGATAATGTTGCGGGCGAAGTTTGCCTTGTTGGTCTTCAATATAACCATTAATGGTCCAACTAAAGCCGTTATCAATACCGCGCTCGCCAATTGAAATGGTTTTAGGTAATTGTTCAAACTCTTTTTCTTTTGCCTCAAGCGTGTACGCACCGCGCAGCTTGTTGGCTGATTTGAATCCGTGCTTTTTCATATAACGCACTTCTTTCATGCGCGGGGCATTGTAAATTTCGCCTTTTTCATCAACCCCTAAATACCGCACTGTGTGTAAGAGCTCTGTGCCTTTTGGGTACAGCATACTGTGAAGTGGCACTTGTTTAGCATCACCCAAGTAGTGGCTTTGTTTATTTATTTGCGTGACTTTGCCAAGCGTGCCGTCGTTATTTAAATCAACATTAATAATACGCTCGTCAATTTCTGGGGTAGAAATTGTTGGTAACTCTTTAATTGCCATTTCTACCAAGCTTAAGTTAGCAAAATACACATCGAGATTAAATTCGCCGTTTATTTCACGAAAGGCGTTAGGCAAGCGGATCATCGCATCACCGGTTGAGCCATTTGTTGGCCAAAAGGTACTTGGAAACGGCTTGTAGTTAAATGCAACCCAATGACTGTTATCTTTTGCAAGCCCTTGCTGGTTAAAGGCTTTTTCAGGGTACGCCAAATTATTAATAAACATTGCATTGGCTTGAGGCGATGTATGATGAGTGTGTGCAAACTGACCATAGTTATCTTGATTAACGTAAGCCAAAATGGCGTCGTCACTGATGCCTTTAATTAAGTCGGAGCGATCAATAAACAGGTTTTTCCAACTGTTGTTCATGCCTTCATCTGAAAACTGATAATCGCCCTGTAAATCGCCGTCATTCATAATATTTGGGCGTTTTTCGCTGTGCTTATAGGTTTGGTGACAGGCATAACACGGGTTGTTTTTGCCTTCGGTTTTGGTGTAACACTGCGGTGGGATCACCGCCTCAGGGTTATAAATTTCATTGTGTTTAATGTAATCGAGCGCGTTATGACTGGCATTTTGTTTGTTTGCAAAAACACAAAAACTCGCAAACGTTATAAACGCAGCAAGTACAAGGTTTAGGTATTTCATACTCATTCTTCCAACTAAATGAGAAGTGCTTATACCAATTCTGTTAAGTATGTGATCAAGAGTCGAACTGGATAAATGAAATGATAACAAGGCAGAATTTTTCTTATGTAGTTGTTCTACATTGATAAATTCTAACGCAGTTAGCATGATATTTAGTCCGCTAGGATGATCCGCTACTTAAGTAAACTGGTATTATTCACTTCTCTTAAAAACAATTGCTTACTTTTTCACAGGCTCATAAAGCCAAAGCGTATTGTTTTCTTGGAAACCGTCTTCACCAATGATGATACGGCCGTCGTCCATAACGATTACGTTGTCAGGCTGTGAAAGTTGGTCAACATCACAACGTGCTGCTCCTGATAAGCTGCTGCGGTAGGTTGAACCCATTACTAATGGTTCGATGCGGCTGATGTTATAACCTTCTTCTAGTTTTGCACGATAAACACCACCACAATCTTTAACGCGGCTTGATAGCTGAATATCGCCTTCGTTATCAATTAGCGTGTTATCTAAATCGGCAATTGCAAGGTACACGTACGCATCACGTACATCTTCACCATCAATGGTATTTACGCCTTCAATTGCTTCTTGTGCACGCTTGGTATTTATTGAAATACCTTCTAGCTTACGCCACTCTGCTGTTGCCCCTTTTAAACGTGCTGCTTGACGTGACTCTAGGAATACCGCTCGGTTATCCATCGGCTCACCCGCAGTCACTTTACCGCCGCCATTGGCAACCGTTGGGTAAGTTGCCGCGCCATTTGCCCACGCTTCCACGTCAGCCATGGTCATGTAGTTTGACTCGCCCTCAACATATTGATCGGTACCAATACCGTCAAAATCAGCAATCCATGCTTCAATCATTGTGTTGTCGCCGTGGCCAAGTTCAACCCAAGCAACATCAAAACCCGTTGTCGCTGGGTCATTCTGACCAACATCTTGGGTTAATTTGGCACCGTAAAGCGTACCTGCACTTAAATCTTCTGGCGTATCGGCAACAAATTTAAACAACACACCACCGGTATCATCTTGCGATAGATACACAGTTTTACCATCTGGCATTACCGTTGCATTTTCATGCTCAAAACGACCCAATGCGTAGTGCTTAACTACCATTGGTTCATTTGATGTTGGGTTTTGTACTTCTGCAATATAACCATAGCGATACGGGTTTGGCGCATCCGGTGCTGTAAGTTGCCACATGTAACCAATGATATCTGTGTTCATTACTGCAGGGTTGTTCCAATCTGGGTGAGTAGTAGTATCTACTTTAGAGTTTACGATCCATTCTTCAGATGTGAGCGGTGTATTCCATGGCGTTACTGAACCAAAACAGTTTGCCGCTGTGCCTTTTACACCATCAAAATCAAGCATCATGGCATCAGTAACTGTCCAGCTGCCTTGATTATCTTTTTCAAGCGCCATACGGCTCATCCCACCTGGGTACATTTCCCAGTTAGTGAATAGGTAACCTTTACCTGCGCCCGTTTGAATAAAGCCGTTAAAGTCGGGCATATCGTTTTCAAGAATAAGCTCATCTCCCACCATTGAATAAATATGACCCAGTCCTTTTGGTAATTTACCTTCATAAGTATCACCAGTTTGACCTAGCACTTGATACTGACCATACGCACTCATAACTGTTTGACGCTCTGCATCGCTCACCGGTACTGGTGAATCAATCAGTGTTTCAGGTAGGTTATTAAAATTAACACCAGCAAGTACACCCACAGTACCTGTGTGGAATGTTTTACCTGCAGCATTCGTTACAGTATTGCTGTCTGATGGGTGCTGGGCGTTGAAAAATAAATCACCTTCTTGTGATAAAAAGATACCCGTCACTTCTGCGCCTGTTGGCACTGTTGCTAGGCGCGTTAGTTTACCAGCTGAACCATCGCTACCATTTGTGCCATCTAAACCATCAGTACCATTTTGGCCTGCTGCCCCTGTTGAGCCTTGTGCGCCATCATCGCCATCTGAACAAGCCGTTAGCGCGAGTAATACTGACAGCGCAAGTGCGCTCATTTTTATTTTTTTATGTTCCATTTTATTTTCCATAAGTGACGGTAATTAAATTCGCGCCCTATGGTGTCGCGTTAATATGAAAAATAAGTTACTGAATAATTAATAAAAGAAGTCGGTTTGATTACGTTACATGCTTAGCGAACCCATTAAGGTTTTATTTAGGCATACACATTAAACTCAACGTGCAAACCTTAGATACAACATAGAATTGTACTTGAGATACGTGTAAAGATGAGAGTTACTTATGTGGAATGACGTTCTGTGTAACTATTCTAAATTTCTTTTTATCAGTGTTGTAACAGGAGACCCTTTCGAACGGATATTTGAAAACTACTTTTCAGCACTTATTTTATATCTAATCACAATGAGCAAATATCGCTCGTTCACATACATTCAATTTATTTCTTATAACTTAATTAATTTTTCAATAGATTAAGATTTTGTTATTTTGCTTTTTCGTATTGTACAAGCTAAGCAACTTTGTAAAGCCTGATTTGTGCACTTTTATATGTTTGAGGGATAAACAGTGAATGATATTGAAAGAAATAAGCTAATAAAAACAAGTTGGCAATTACATAGTTTGGTAGAAGATAGTTACCTCAATAACTCCGCTACCAAGGGAGATGAAGAGTGGCTAGAAAAGCAGCGTATTCTGTTAGCAGATATGGCTATTCATTTATTACAAACAGCTATGAAGCCAGGAAGTATCGAACTTGATAAACTAAAAAATAATCTTCACTCCATTTTGACCATCACAGATCAGTTTTTACCGCACTCTGGACTCAAACAAGCAACAGATAAGCTTTACGAATAAAAATAAAAGTTAATTAAACTAAGTTTGCTAATACTTACCGCTATTCGGCTTCGCCAAAAGATTTTAGCCTTCGCTTATATGCGAACAGGGCAATACTTAAAAGCAACAGAGGGGTTTTCACACGCGCTAACGCTGTATAAAAAAAATGGCGGTACTGATTATACTGTGGTCGATTTTTTGAATAACATGATTAGTGACGCAAATACCAAACTTATGCATTAAGTTAATACAAAAAAAGCGCCAGATGTCATTGGCGCTTTTTTCTAAAATTTTGATTTACCTAACTATAAGTACCGTTAGTTAAAGGTAATAGACCAACTGTTTAGCGTGCCCGTATCTTTACGATAGTTGTCTTCTACCCGTAGCTGCCACTCGCCGTTTGCAACCGATGAGGTTGTTACTGCGTATTGCGCTTTTACGTCATTAGCAGAGTCTGAGCCATTTTTACTTTTAAGCGTAAACTCGCTGCCGTCGGGAGCGATTAACACCAAACTAATATCACCACGATAGGTATGCGTTATATCTACATCAACCGTAATAGTGTTGGCACTGCCAAAACGCGTTATCGCTAAGTTTGATGTTACTGACGCGTTATCTGGAATTGCCGTTGCTGTCGTATTGGTAAATACTGACTGCGCAGGCTCAGTTGGTGTTGTGCTACCACCTTCAAATGTTTGACCTGAATTTACTTGATTTGATGTAGCCGATGCCAAGTGCCAACTAAAGTCACTATACACTTTGCCTGTACCTTTAAGTTGTAATGATGTTCCAACAAGAGTACTTGTGCTTTGTGCAATGCCAATGTCGGTTGATGTTAACCCTTTTGCAGGGCCATCAGTTGCAGTTAGCTTGCCTTCATAACTTAAAAATTGCACCACTTCGTTTTTCGAATTTATCAATGCTATGCCATCAGCCGCGCCATTTTGCAAACCTGCAATCGCAAAAAATTGCGTCCCGAAACCACCCTGCTGATCTGCAAGTACGCCCGATAAACTTACGGTTTTATATGCGCTGCCGCCATTGCCATTGTATGCCACCAGCGACCAACCGCTCAAATCAATGCCCGCTGCACCTGCAATTTCAACACCTTCGTTTACGTCGGTGCCGTCATTGTCATAATGAAGCTCGTTAATCCAAGGCGTGCTGTCACTTTGTGTGGTCGGTGTGCCAGTATCAGGGCCTTCACCTGAACAGTTGCTTTCAAATACACATGCAACAAATTCTGGGTGGTCAATAAATGGATTACGATTGCCTTGATGCTCAAAGATTGCGTCGTTTCGGCGCGTTTCAAAACTGTCTACGGGATCGGCTTTATGCCATGCCAGCAAAGTTGATTTTAGTCCCATATAAGCAATCGCTTCATTGCCACCTGTTTTTGAGCCCTCAATTAACATGCGATCATCGGTCAGAATAAGATCAGGTTCTAACACCCCTGTGACTGAGTGACTACCACCTTCATAACGCACTGCTAAGTACATAAGTGCACGCGCTACATCACCACGGCGTGCAGGCCACGTTTGCCATGCTCCCGTCGCACCCGAACCCAGCGTTAAGTTAATATCATCTGAGCCACCGCCGCGATTATTGTTAAGCTCCGTTGCTTTTACCATGCACGCTGCATCGCTGCACGTTGCATACGGTTTATTACTGCGGCTTGAGTTATAACTGCTATCAGCAATAAACAAATGGTGCAAATCTGTGTAAGGGTAATTATTGCTGCCGTCACTTGGAAAGCCGTACGATTTTGGCCAACTGTGCTCGCGATTATACTGAGTGTTGCCGCCGCCAACTTTTGCATAGCTCGCGTTTTTATACACATCAATCACGTTATTACTATTTGCCGGATCTTGATCCGCAATTTCCAGTACATCCCAAGTGTCGGTGCTTGATGAAGTATACGGAATTTTAGTATGCCCTTTAATGATGTTATGTAGGGTTTGTTTTAGTTTAGTTGGCGAAGATTGATCAGCCGACTGATAGTAATTTTCAGGTGCTGCTGCCAGCGATTGCGTTGCACAACTTGCAACAATGATTGGCGTTACGATTTTTAAGCGTGAGAGATTCATGGTTATCCATTTGTTTTTATTAAAAATTCAAATCAATACCATCCTTTGTATACTGCTTCCTGTGCAATTTTTTGAAATTATTGCCGCGCTACTTTAAAGCATTGTTTTTACAATTTCCTTACATTTAGAGCCAAAACTCTATTTAAATCTCGAATGAGCCAGCTGTAAGCCATACAGAGCAAGGGGTTTGCAGTTTCGATAACAAATGTAAACAAGAGGTAAAAATAGTTGTTTAAAATTTCTTCAAACTGTGTCATTAATTTGTAATCAAAAACGGGTAAACCAAAAGATGAGGATGTAATTCATCGGTGGCAATATGATGACAACTAAACGATACCTAATTGAATTTGCAATCAGTGAAGATGACAGCGTGCAACGTTATGTGGCAGGACCTAATCTATCACTTGACGGCGTAACCGCGTGGGCAGAAAAACTAGAGCAAGAAGAGGAGATTTTTGAGTCTTTTACGATTAAAGATGTATCTGACTAGCAAAGAAAACAGCCCTAGCGCGCATTGAAAGCATTCTGAATTTGGCTAAACTTAAAATATGCCAATATCACGTCGTTATTTTATCAAATCGTCGAGCGCGCTTGTTGCAAGCTCGCTTTTTCAGGTTGGCTATTTAAACGCAGCAACAACCCTACCAAATGCCGATGATTTGGCACAAGACAACGAAATTAAACAGCGTAGTGAACATACCTTAGTATTCGCATCGCCCTATCACACCTCAGATGCCTCATTCGTTCCACATTTACATATCGAGTTTAAACGCAATATTCAATCCCTGTCACAAGGCAAGATATATGTTGATATTCAAGGACAAGGGGCAATGGGCATTGGTACCGACCTTATGGCTGCGGTATCGCGGGGACGCATTGATGCAGCACTTATTTCGGTTGCTAATTTATCGCGTGCGTTACCACTTCTAGATATCTTAAACATTCCGTTTTGGGCAGGTGACGATCAAGCCTTGCTAAACCTCATCAGCTCGCCCTACTGGCAGCAAAACGTCATTGAAAAAATAGCAAAGCAAGGCAAATTGGCTATTTTATATCACTACATTACAGGCGGGCGCACACTCAGTACCACAAAACGCACAAACACAGTTATTAAGGTCCCTACCGACCTTAAAAATAAAGTCCTGCGCATACCTGCAAGTAAGGTGCTTAAACACTTTTATAGCATGACCGATGCGCATATTGTTGAAGTTAATTGGGCAAACGTGGCAGCAATGGCACGCGTAGGCAAGTTTCACGTGCTCGACCCCGGTATAGTTGGCCTGTATGCAGGTCCTAATAATTTACGTGACGAAATCGCCACCATTACGCAGCTTAATTCTGTGCCTGATACCTGGGTCAACGTAGTCAGTCAAAAATGGCTTAACACCTTACCGCGAACGCTGCGTTTAGCAGTAAACGATGCTGCTGAAAAAACTTTTTTATCTCAGCTAAGTAATGTCAGTCATATCGAATCAAACTGTGAACAGGAGTTTATAAAGCGAGGCTGCACTGTGTTTAAACCAGATCAACCAACGATTGCCTTATGGCAAGACCAATTTGGTCATCATCGCCATGAATGGCGCGATATTAAAAAATCACTGCTCGGCTCGAGTAATGAGTTTTCTAGATTATTAGACGCAACTAAAACCCCAAGTAAACACTCACTAACTTAAATTATGTCTTGTTATCAACTCGAATCAAGGTCCCGCAATTACAATCTAGTTAATACGTACCAGAACAAGTAATACACTGCTTCTCTGGGCGAGTCATTCATTAAAACTGTAACTAGCTCTTTGATACATATAATTAAAATAGTCAATAAATAAAACTCAACAGACCTATTAATTATTGCAATTAATAATTAATATCATTAACATCCGCACTAATTTTTTACTCAAGTATCGGATAAACCATGTTAAAAACCTCCCTCAGCCTAACCGCACTCTTTGTTTCTAGTGCCGTATTTGCCGACGCACCCAACGCCGAGCAGCAAGCCAAAGATATGGAACGCATTATCGTAACGGGCAGCCGTGTTGAAGAACGTTTAGATGAAGTAACAGCATCGGTAGTGATCGTTGATCAGCAAGCACTACTAAGAAACATGGAAGTAACCAATGAATTGCAAAGCATTTTAGCCATTCAGGTACCAGGTATGGGGCCAAACACGGGCACTAACAGTAGTTCAGGTCAAAACTTACGTGGCCGTAGTGCGCTTGTATTAATTGATGGTTTACCGCAATCTACTCCCCTTAGAAATGGTCGTTTAGCAATTCGCTCTCTTGATCCTAGTGTTATTGAACGCGTTGAAGTGATTAAAGGTGCTACCTCAATTTATGGTAACGGTGCTGCGGGCGGTATCATCAACTACATTACTAAAAATGCCGACAGCAAAGACGGCTTTAACGGTAAACTTAATCTTGCGACTAATTTTTCAGCAACCGACTTCGACGACAGCTTAGGCAAACGTGCCGATGTAACACTGGATGGTCGTAACGATAAGTTAAGTTTTGTTGCCAATGTCGCTTATGAAGATAACGGCATTATTAAAGACGCCGACGGCGACCCGCTTGGTTTACTTTATGGTATGTCTGGCTTTGAATCAAAAAATGCATTTACTAAAATCGGCTACGACCTAACCGACCAAAGTGCGCTGTCGCTTACTTACAACTATTTTGAAGGTCAGCAAGAAACCGACTATATCAGCATCAACAAAACCGTTAACGACGGCGAAAAAAGCTACGCTGAGAAAAACACCAGCGGAATCAAAGCGCCGGGCGATCCGCAAGGGCCGCGTGGCAACCACAACTTAAAGTTACAATACGAGCACGCTGAAATCTTTACCGATACCTTGTTTACCGGTGATGTTTACTGGCAGAAACTTGAAAATGTGTTTTTCTACAGCACTAAATTCCGTGATCCTGAGCTAGGTTTAGCGGGCGGTCAGTCTATGATTGAGTCTGAAAAAACCGGTATTCGTGCAAACTTTAATACTACAGTTGATTTTGATAACACTGCGGCCAGCTTCACTTACGGTATTGATTTACTCAACGATGTGACAGCGCAAACCATGGTAGATGGTCGTGATTGGACGCCTGAAATGGACATGGATAACGCCGCGCTTTATTTACAATCAAAGTTCGTAATTAATGATGATTGGGTAGTAAAGGCAGGTCTTCGCCATGAAGAAATCGATGTATCGGTGAATGACTTTCAAACTCTTATGGTGTGTCGCAAAACTTGTAGTGACGTAGTCAATGTCGCTGGCGGCGATATTGAATACAGCGCAACAACCTACAACCTTGGTTTACGTTACAACGCGTTTGACACCTTTATGCCATTTGTAAGTTATTCTGAAGGCTTTGATGTGACAGATTTAGGACGTACCTTACGCACCGCATCTGCACCAAGCATCAATAAAATTGATACAGATGCGTCAATCATTAAAAACTATGAAATTGGTTTTGACGGCTACTACGGCATTTTCAACTATCAGTTTGCCACTTTCATCAGTAAATCAAATATCGGTACCAGCCTTGTAGAAGATGCAGCAACAGGCAAATACGAAAGCGTGCGCTCGCCACAAGAAATCTACGGTTTTGAAGCCGCACTTGAAGCAAAACCAAGCGATACCCTGACACTCGGTGTTAACTACAGCTGGTTAGAAGGTAAAAACACCGATACCGATGAATACCTTAACGGCAGTACGATTAACCCGCCTAAGTTTGCCGCTTATGCCGATGTCACCATCACAAATGACTGGCACGCATCACTTACCATGATGCATGTTGGCAGCCGTGACCGTTTTGAAAAAGTAGGTGACGTATACACAGGCACCAATGGTCCGGTAAGTAGCTACAATGTTGTTAACCTGAGCACTTCATACCAAATAAGCCAAGATTTCAAAGTATATGGCGGTGTAGAAAACTTACTTAATAACGATTACTACCCTGCTCGCTCTCAGTCTTACACAGGCAGTGGCTACAATGTGAAAGGCAAAGGCGCTACGGTTAATTTAGGTATTAACTACCTGTTTTAATCAGTAATTAAATTAAAAAAGGCGCCAATAAGCGCCTTTTTTGTGTACTTAAAATACCATTATTGTGAATGTGCTAAACGTTTTGTAAAAACCCGATTTAGCCAAAGTGCCAAGAGCATAATTGCCCCGCCAAGCGATAAACGAAGTAAATCTGCATCGCGATTCCAAATCACTAAATTTACAACAATACCCGCCGGAATAAGTACATTATTCATAACCGCAAGTGTGCCTACATCAACCGCTACTGCGCCTTTGTTCCATGCAAAGTAACCAAAGCCCGAGGCGATTAATCCTAAGTAAGTTAAAACGCCCCATTGCGCAACTGTTGTTGGTAATTTATTAATATTGCCAAATAAGGCAAAGCACGTTGCCGCAACAATTAAAGCACCCACAAAAAACCAGGCAAATGCTGTTTTATGATCAAGCGATTGTTCGCTCATGACACGCTTATAAAATACTTGTCCGCTGGCAAAGCAAATATTAGCGCCTTGCACTAAGCATAAGCCAAACACAAAATCGCCATCAATGCCCTGATAGCGAATCGCCACCGCGCCAATAATGGCAATAATGGCTACCAGTAAAAACTGGGCGTTAAAGCGCTTTTCTAAAACATCGTTTAATAACGTGATATAAAGCGGTGTCATTACCGTAAACAACAGTACTTCAGGCACACTTAAATACAAAAAGCTATGGTAGTAAAAGCCATACATCGCGCCTAATTGAATCGCCCCGATAGCAATTAATTTAAGCGCGAGCGGTTTAGCAATACGGGTAATGTTTAAAAACGGTATAAACACCACTGCGGCAAGCGCAACACGCATTAGCACACTAAACCAAGCGTCGACTTGTCCTGCCAAGTACACACCAATTAAGCTAAATGAAAATGCCCACAAAATAGTGACTGAGATTAAGTAATTCATGAATAAATATGGATGGTTAATAAAGCTATGTTATTCCAAAGAGTGTAACCAATTCCCCATCACAATGGTATTAAAGACGCGTTTTCGACTGGTATTAAACTGATTAATTAAAACGGTGCTTGAAATTAAAACGGTGTTAGAAATTAAAAGTGATATGGCAGTGCCATACCACTTTTAAACGTATTGCTTACTAAATAAGTATTTACACTCTATTAGCCAATTAATCTTTTTCAAGCACAATACGATAGCGCGCTTTGCCCGACTTTAAATGCGCCAACGCATTGTTTACATCGCTCATTTTAAAGGTTTCGATGTGCGGTTTAATATTATGCTGCACCGCAAATTCCAGCATTTGGGCTATTGTTGCCGGACTGCCCACAGGTGAGCCTGATACTTGTTTTTGCCCGCCAATTAAACCAAACGCACCTAAATCAAGTGGCTCTAGCGTAGCTCCCACAAAGTGTAAGCGCCCTTTTGGTTTTAATGTTGAAAGGTATAAATTCCAATCCAGCTTTACATTAACTGTTGAAATAATGAAGTCGAATTGATTTGCCGCTGCCTCAATTTCACTGCTATCTCGCGAGTTCAGCGTATGGTGTGCTCCAAGGCTTTTTGCTTCGTCTGATTTTGCCTCAGATGATGTAAATGCAGTAACTTCACAACCCCATGCATTTAAAAACTGAAGCGCTAAATGCCCAAGGCCGCCAATGCCAATTACCGCAACCTTATCGGTTGGTTTTACATCAAATTGCACCAATGGGTTAAATACAGTAATACCGCCACAAAATAACGGCCCCGCAGATTGTGCATCCATGCCATCCGGTAGCGCAACAACAGCCTTTTCATTAGCTCGCACTTTATTCGCAAACCCGCCATGGCTCATTATCGTAGGCGTTGCCGCTGCGCATAAGTTTTCATCACCGGTATTGCACGAATAACAGGTTTGGCAATAGTCTGAATGCCAGCCTAAACCAACTAACTGTCCTTGTTGTAAACTATTTACGTGACTGCCAGTTTCTACAATACGACCAACAACTTCATGACCCGCCACAAGCGGGTATTGTGAAAACCCCCATTCGTTATCGATCATTGAAATATCAGAGTGACAAATGCCACAATATTCAACTTCAATTTCGACCTCGTGATCGCCTAATTCACCTACTTCAATCGTATGTTTTTCTAGCATGCCACCGGGCACTTTTGCTGCGTAAGCTGTAATCATGATTGGTTTCCCTTAGTTTTTACATTTGCTTAAGTGAGTACTGAACAACACAGTGTGGCGATCACTTAAAAGTCGCAATCTAATAATTTCATTGGCTTATCTGCCGCCATCACACACCCTCTTGCCTCATCGCTCGCCGCTTTACACTGCTTCAACATTTGTGAACTGCTCGGCGCTCTATCACCTAAAACACGCTTTGCATGACTTACCACTGTTTTACATTCAGTTACGGGAACGGGGTCAGCTTTTGAACAGCCACTTAAAAATACAATCGCAAAACTACAACTTAGCGAAAGAGTAACGCTAGACGCGCGGATTTTAAGATGATTCATAACAAGTCCTGAGAAAATAATCGTTCACTCAGTATAGTCATAAATTGGGGTGGTCAATTTGCTGTTAACGAATATAAGCCCACTTTGCATTCGCTATTGAGTGGGCTTAGTTACAGGTTAAAAGTTACAGGTTAAAATTTTGCAAGAAAGGTTTGATAAGCAACTTGCACATTTTTACTTTTGAACATTTCGCCGTGACCGGCATTTTCTGCAATTACCAGCTGCTTTTCGGCACTTGTACTTGCGTTAAATAGCTTCTCTGACAAGATTGCTGGCGTTTGTTTATCATCAGCACCGCCAATCACAAGCAGTGGCCCTACATAGTTTTCACTAAGTACCTGTTTATTATCAACCGAGTAGAACGCATCATCAATTTGCACATCAACAAATACTTTAGAATACCAAGGCATCGCTTCATCTACCCAATCATCCACATTAGTCGCCGAGCCTTGCATGACTAGCCCATCGACCGCTTTATTTTTGGCAAGTTGCGCAGCAATAAAGCTGCCAAGTGAATAACCATGCACAATCACTTTGTCGGCTTTAAGGGATTGCTTGGTATAGTCGAAGGTAACATTAGCATCTCTGATTAAATTAGCGATTGTGGCAGTGCCTTCGCTCGCACCTAAGCCGCGACGGTCAAATATCACGATGTCGTAATCGTATTCGGCAAGCTCAAGCAAGGCGTTGGTGGCCGCTTTTTCAACGCTCATGCCATTGCCGGGGATATACAAAACTGTGTTTTGTGTTTTCTCATTATCTAAGAACACACCGTACAAGGTAGTGGTTTTATCTTCTGACGGGATTGAGATCACGTTGACATTATGGCGCGGTGTTTGTGCATTCAAGGTGTTGATAAAGGTATCGCTATAAAGCGTTTTTTCATCATCTTGTGCAATAAAGCGTGACTCTTTAATAGTGGCCGTACAGCCGGTAAGCGCTAATGCAGATGCGAAAAAGACCAGGCGTTTCATATTTATATCCTTATTATTATTTTTAATATAAGAGCATCACCAATATGAAAAGTTCAACATCTTCATGTGTTTAGTTAGTAGCTTAGTGGCTGTTAAACTCTATTTTTGTAAACCCACTAGGCACAACTAATCATTCCTTGTCGCAACGCGAATGCCATTTTTATAAAAATAGCGTTTATCTTCTGCATCGTATTTTTCGTAATTGCGATGGCTTCGCATAAAGGTGTTCACATCTGCACCTTCAACTCGTGATCCATGCCAATAAACAAAATTTGCGTCGCGAATTGCCATATCACGATTAATCACAACCACAGTATTTAAATCAACGCCTTCAATTTTTTTATCTTGAAAATAAACCGCATTACCATCACTTGCGTAACTTGCAAAGCGTTCCAATAAGGTGAAATAGTCAGCATTGGCACCGTCTATTACTTTACCTTGAAAAAATACCTTGCCACCACTTACTAAATAATCATCATTACTGAGCACTTTTAACGGTGTTTGTTTTTCACCAAGTAATTGGTTTTTGTAGTAAATACGCGAATTATCACGACCGTAACTGCCGTGCTCTAGCAATAACGCATAACTGTGCGCATCGGCATTCGATAAGCGGTGTTGTTGATAAAACACCTGACTGGCATCTTTGGCAAAGCCGGCATTATTAATAATCTGAAAGGTTTTAGCATCAGCGTGTGCTACACGGTTTTTGCCAAAATAGACGCTATCATCAAGGGTAAAATAATCGTCATTAAATTGCGTAAAAGAATCGATATTTTGATAAGCAACCGACTCCAACCATACGCTTGATTGCGAGTCGCCATTATCGTTTTTCTGATAACTGGCATCAAACCAATACAGCTTATGCTCGTCATAAATAAACTGTTCATTGAGTGCGTTAACATGTAGGCCCGCAACTTGGGTTTTAATAAAACGATCATCGTGTTTAATAAATACCGAATGCGCATCTTTCACTATGTATTCATTTAAAAGCGCTAACGATGCAACATCAACCGCTTGCGGTACAAAATAATAATAAGCCTGCTTATCATCTTTCGTCCAAGCATCATTTATTATTTCAAAACTAGCTGGATTTGCATCACTAATGATATGCAACGGGGAATCTGATTGCTCAGCTAAGGCACTTTCAGCAACAAATCGGGATGGCACATAAACGTGATCTTTATCGCGCGCAATTAGCTCATTAATAAGTGAAAAAGTCATGTAATCAACTGAACGGGTGATCACGTCTGATTGGTAATAAATATTATTTTTGTCTTTAGCGAAATCGCGCGCCAGTACTTCAAATGTCTCAACATCGGCCCCTTCAATTAGGGTGTTGCCAAGCTCAAACCAATTCCCCATGGGCGAATAACGAATTTGCTGTTTATCGTATGAATAATAATAAGAATCTGATTTGTCTTCATCGACTGCACCAGAGAACCAAAACGATGGATTAATAAGGTAACTTAACCAAGGTCGGTCATCGGCGCGTAATTGTGATGCAAAACCCAAAAGTACCGCAATAAACACGGCACTTAGCCAGAATTTGCCATTAAACAAGAAATCCATTGCTTGATTAGCCTTTATTTTTTTATTTTTATCCTAATCTAAAACGTAATTTATGTCAGTGTTTATTATGACTAATTTGCATATTTAATGCGCAACTTAGTCGCTTGTTACTGATACTGAAACACGCTTTCTAGTGGCAAATTAAACACAGCAGCAATTTTAAACGCGACCTCAAGCGAGGGGGAATACTTGGCAGCTTCAATTGCCATAATGGTTTGGCGCGTAACGCCTACGCGTTCGGCTAATTCTTTTTGCGTCATTTCGCCATTCATAAAACGCAGCATTTTAATTTGATTAGTAATTTGAAGATCAGCCATATACTGCACTCATTCGGCCTTTAACAAGCTGCATTATATAGTTAACCGCCTCCGATACAATAAACGACACAACCATAATATGCAGCGCTAAAAATGGCAGTTGATGCCCTTTAGCTGGCAGCCAATTTTGCGCCTCAGCAGTGTACTGAAAAATAGCAATGCATACACCGGCTTGCAGCACCCACAAGGCATGCTTATTGCCAAATAAGTCAATTAATTTTTCTCGTTCATCAAGGGGTTGCTCTAACTCTCCGTCGCTAACCACTTGCAGTAATATTCTGCTCGCAATAGCAACCACAATCGAAAATACAATTGCCTTAAGCAATAAGCTAGAAACAAAACTAGCATCAGCTTGCATTTCAGGCGTCGCAGCAATCAAACGCGTTAAATAGAAATATAAAATGCCAAGTGTTGCCACTAAATCTACCGTTAGCGTCAACTCACGAAAGCTAATCGAATTAAGAAAATCCCGTAACTCATTTTTAGTCATGTTTGTTATTCCTTACATGAAGTTAAAAATATTTGACATGAACAAATATAAACCAGCACCTTAACATGTCAAATATTTTTTACTTTGAGTTAACCAAAACTAACATCATAAGACCTGAAGTTTTATACTCAACATTAACGTATTCAATAAACTTCAAACCAAACACCACACACAACAACAAATAATTACACTCTTATCGCATCAAACACCTCCCCCATATTTATAATAAAAACAATAACTGTTATCATTTGCTGTCTTTGATTTTATTTCTCGTTTATTTATGGAACATGTTTCGTCAAAAAGCAGTTTTAAAAAGGAAATCTGCTACCGTATTTTAATTTCCGCATTTTTAGGCTATGCACTAACTATCTCGGTCAGTGTATTAATTTCTTTTCTATTGCCTCTCTCACAAAAAGACGCTGTTGCTGCGAGCTCAATGTTGAGTTTTGCCCTTTATACGGGTTACATCATGTACGTATTTTCAGCCAAAAGTTATCGCAGTGTGTTCATTTATAGCTTGTTGGTGCTTACTATTAGCGCGCTGGTAAATGCGCTTATGTTTTGGCTGAGAGGTTAATATGAAAAGTGGATTTCGCCAGTCTATGGCGTGGCTTCATACCTGGACAGGCATTTTAGTTAGCTGGCTACTCTATTTTATTTTTGTAACCGGTACCGTAGGTTATTTCGACAGTGAAATTGATGCGTGGATGGCACCTGAATTACCAAAGAACACCGCCAATATTGAAACGTCGTTAACAACCGCGCAAACCCATTTGCAGCGATACGGGCAAGATGCCAAAGAGTGGCGTATTTATTTACCCCTCACTCGTAGCGAACCGCATTTATGGTTAAACTATCAACAAAAAAATGACGAGGATAAACTAACACGCGTTAGTAAAACTCTAAATGGCGAAACAGGCGAAGTACTTGAGCACCGTAAATCGGGTGGCGGGCAAGCCTTATATCGCATGCATTATCGATTGCATTATTTGCCTACCCGCTTCGCTTATTATTTAGTGGGTATTTTCACCATGTTTATGTTGCTTGGCTTAGTTACTGGCATTGTGGTACATAAAAAAATCTTTAAAGAGTTTTTTACGTTTCGCTCAAACAAGGGTGCTACATCTTGGTTAGACGGGCATAACTTAATGAGTGTTCTAAGCTTGCCATTTCATTTAATGATTACTTACTCTGGCTTAATCATGTTTATGTTCACCTACGTGCCGTTTGTTATGAACGCCAGTTATGGCTTTGAAGAAGAAAGTAAAAAACGTTTTTTTGATGAGTATTATCAACGCGGTGCACCAAATGATGCAGCTGGAATACCTGCCGCCCAATTACCACTGCCTGTGCTTTATCAAAAAGCGCAAGACGTATTAACGCAGCATAATGATACACGCCAAAGTTACGCGATGCGCATATATCACCCTAACGATCTCAACAGCTTAGCGGTGTTTTCACTTGAGCAAGCCTCACCAAGTGATGACGGTGCAAAACTTATTTTGCACGCCACTAACGGCGCACCGTACGCATATACACCGCAATTTGAAGGCACGCGTCATGTGCAATCTATCTTTTTAGAGTTGCATGAAGGGATTTTCGCGAGTTTACCCGTACGTTGGTTGTACTTTTTAACGGGGTTAACAGGCTGCGCCATGATTGCCTCGGGCATGATACTGTGGACGACAAAACGCCGTAAAAAAGCGCTCTCAAACCCTGCTGGTTTGCCATTTAGTTTTAAATTAACCGAAGGGTTAAACATAGGTACAGTGGTTGGGTTACCCGCTGCCATTGCCGTTTATTTTATTGCTAACCGTTTGTTGCCTGTAGAAATGGCAGCACGTGCAAACTGGGAAATGCACTGTTTGTTTATAACGTGGTTAGTGTTTTTGCTGCATGCGTGCAAACATTCTTGGCAAAATCGCGGCTCAGTTGCCTGGTACCAGCAATGGCTTATGGCTGCCGTTTTATTTGCGCTGGTACCAATCACCAACGGCCTAACCACCGAGCGTGGTTTAATTACCAGTATCAAGCAAAATGATTGGGTATTTGCTGGTTTTGATTTAGTTAATCTTGCCGCTTCTGTGCTTTGTATCTGTATTGCAATGCTTGTGAAAAAACACCGTTTAGTAAAAGCTGAAACAGCACCAAAAGAAAAGCAACGCCGCGAGGTAGCAGCATGATTTTATTAATTTCAAGCCTATTAATTTATCAAGCGCTTTGCTTATTTATGTTGGCGATGCCCAAATACACCAAAGCGCTCGGCCGTGAGTTCAAACCATCGTCTCAACAAAGCACCTGGTTCCGCCTCGGCGCGTGGCTTTTAATCGCTTTAAGTGTCATTGCGTTAACACTAGAAAATGGTTTTTCAAACGCGCTTGTACTGCTTTGCGGGTTAGTTACTGTGCTTGCGTGTTTATTGAGTGTGCTGTTTGAAAGAAAGCCTTTTTACGCGTTAGTGCCGGTTATTCCAAACAAGCAACCATTAAGCGCAATGTTTGCATTAATACTTGGGCTAGAACTAACCGGGTGGTATTTTATATAACTCGCACTGAAGTTATCGAGTCGCCTAGTCGTGCCTTTTTATGCGCTTAACACTGCATAATAAAGGCACCTTCAAGGCAATTAAGGACTGGTTAACGTATTACTTGCAACTAAACTTGCGCCACGATTCTTTCTGATATGCGCTAATAATCGCTGCTGATTATTTGGAAACTCATCGGTAAAAGTGCGCGCGTGACGGCATCCGTTAAATTGCCAAAATTGGCTGTTTTCACCAGCTACTTGATAGAGCGCTTTGCCACGAGTAATGGGGATCAATCTATCATCGTTACAATGGGCAATAATGGTATCAATGTTCACAATTTGCTTAATGTTACTGGCAGGTGAGCGTTCATCACTCACAAGCGCAGGAATACGGCTACTAAACCACTTTGCGATAGGTACATTTGCTACGACATCTCGCGCAAGGTTTTGGTAACTTTCAAAGCTTGAATCAATTACTAACAGGTCGAAATAACGCTCAAGTTTGCTTTTGGCCAAACCATCAAGGGCAATCGCGCCGCCCATAGATGTGGCGACAATCACTTTATGCTGATGGGCTAATCCGTGACTGATTTCGAACACAGTTTGTGCGTCTAACGCTAAGTTTTCACGGGTCGGTTTGCCGCTTGATAAGCCGTAACCGGAATAATCAACCAGCATCACATCGTAACCTTCATCAACCAGCCATACTACTTTCTCAACGGTTTGCGACAAATTACCACGATTACCATGGAAGTGGATAACGAGCCCTTGAGGGTTATCGCTTAAATGGTGTTGTAAATGTAAAGTGTTGCCAGAGCGAGAACGAATAAAACTGTCTTTCACTGGGTGTGAAAAATCGTCTTTTGAAAAGACAATTTTGTCATTAGGGCTGTATAAAAAATAGTTACTGCTGCATCCTTGCAAGAAAAGTAGTGCGCCAAGTATTAACCACTTCATACACACCTCTTAAACTGTGTTGATGTAGTTAGTTTTACGTGCAGCTAAGTCTGTTAGTTCACTTTTAGCGTTATTTATCCACTTTAATGCTGCGCGGTGCGCCAAGTAAAATGCCTAAATGGCACACACACACCGAGAAAAATGCGCTTAAACCAAGGGCACCGCCATAATCTTTAATAAACGGCACCAAGTTTTCAAACAATACTGAAAACAGTACCGCCGCAATCACCTGAGTATAAATCCCAAAGCGTTTAGGAGCGCTCATGCCAACAAAGGTGCTGCCAAAAAACACTAAACTATAAAGCGCAACATCCCATTGCAAGGTGTAAAAAAACAAATAAGCAATAATCGAAAGCGAAGTGGATGCTCTTATGCCATCAAACCGATTGCGCTTGGCAAGTAAATAGGTAGCAAGTGCGCCAAACAGTGAAATAAGCATTAAATCTAGGCTCATAACACACCTTTAATCAATACAAACAAAGCGCTACAGGTAAACGCGATTCCACCTAATCTGCCGCCAAACCCTTCAAATAAACTAATGCTTTTTATATACAAAAATGTGCCAATCAAGGCGACAAATATTAGTTCCCACAATGAAGTAATGGCTGCAGTAGAGCACATTCCGGCAAAGCAGCCTGAATAAATTGCTGCATAAGGGTGATGTTTAAACTCAGTTTTAAACGGGATAAAGCTGCCAATAAGTGCAGGAAACGTCGCCGCTAACACAATTGGTACCGCAAAAGAGGAATGCAGCACGTAACAGCTAACACTGCCGAGCAAAAATAAACTATAGATAAGGGGAGTAAATAAGGTCATCAAGACTATTTTAATCAAAACGCCTGTAGATAAATAGTCATACTTTTAGCCATACACAATAAACGTAAATACTTTCACGTAATTGTTACTAAATTTGTTTTTCACTAGTAATAAAGCCACTGCCTGATATTCTGGATTTTGGGGCAAATTACAAGGAATTACATGCTAACCTTTACTCAAAAAATCACCATTGCATGTTCAGCAATGCTGGCATTTGTGTCATTTAACAGTACTTCAGCTGAGCGCGAACTGCGTTCACCTCCACGCAAATTAACCACACAACAAGCCAAAGTCGCTGCAGCTAATTATCAAAAATACTGTGCTCTTTGCCACGGTGAAAACCGCGAAGGTCATAAAAACGATCACGCACCGTCACTTCGCAGTAAAAGCTTAATGGAATCAGGCATTGCCCATCAAATTTTACGACCAATGCAATACGGACGTGTAGGTACAGCAATGGGCGGTTATTTAGATGAGGTTGGCGGTCCAATGACATTGGATGAAACCTGGGATCTCACCTATTGGCTATTTGAACAGGCGGGTTACGATCGCTTAAAGTTTACCACTAATCCTGTTCACGGCGATATTAAGCGAGGTGAGCAAGTCTACCAAAAAGAATGCGCTAGCTGTCATGGCGATAAAGGCCAAGGGATCACCGGCCCTGCCATTATGAACCAATCAGCGCTGGCTCATAATACCGATGAGTTTATTCGCTATGCCATTGAGAATGGAAGGCAAGATACGCCAATGCAAGCGTTTAAAGATAAACTTTCAAGTGCTGATATTGACAATATTACCGCGTTTTTGCGCAGTAAATCGCTCGGTTGGAAAGATGAAACACCAGTACTCAAAGCACTGCCTACGCCAGAAAATTACATCGTAAACAAAAACGGCGACGATCCAAATTTTGATTTAAAAGATGGCATGTATGTGCTGTCAAAAGACTTAAACAAAGCGCTTCAAGCCAAAAAACGCATGGTGCTGCTCGATACGCGGGTTACATCGGTTTGGCAAACCGCACATATTGAAGGGGCGATTCCTTTCCCCTACTACGCAGATTTAGATGAAACTGTGGCTGGCATTCCAAAAGACGTGCAAATTGTTGCCTATTGTTCATGTCCGCGTGCGGCCGCCGATCACACGATTAATCGTCTAAGGCAACGTGGTTACACCCGCACAGCTGTCTTGTGGGAAGGTATTTTTGGTTGGATGAATCAAGGCTATCCGGTAAGGCGTGGCGATATTGACGGCGTTAACGATTAACGCACTTAAAATTAAAAGTCGGCGTAATCTACGCCGACTTATTAAAGCAATTCACTTAGCGTGTGAGTGCTGCTTGAAAATGGCTATAACATTATGATTTAACTGGTTGAATGCTGGCAAGCGCTTGGCTAAAGTCAGTCACTTCAAGCTCAACAATATCGCCTTCTTCAGCCCAGTTTACACCCACAACAATGTCATCATCTTTTAAATCTTCTAGCCAATAATCTAACCAGTCATTAATTGAAATTTCGCTTGGTGTAAATGCTTGCCATTCCTGTACACAGTGTGTTTCGGCCAACGACTTGCTTGACCAAACCGGCATCACCTCTGCATTTTCAAAATTAGGAGAATCTAATACAACCCAATCTTCACTTTCTTTATCTTGCAGTGCCCACACTGATTGGCTTGTTTTACTTTGCGCTAAAAATTCCGCTAAGATTTCGCGTTGGTTGGTATCACTCATAGCATCTCCTACTGTCTGTGTTATGTGTGTGAGATTATACCTTTTATGTGACAAATTTATCGCATAGAAATGTAACTCACGCATTTTAATTGCCGATTATCACAAAATGTTTGAATCACTTTGTAACAGTTCTACTGTTCCTTTATTGCATCATTTTTTTTACTCTAATGAAAGTTATCAATTTAGGAGAAAGCAATGAAAGATCTACAAAAATTAGTTGGCAGCCTAAATAAATCAGGTGCACTAAGTGGCTTTTTAGGTGGTGTAGCAGGTGGCGGCTTAACCAGCTTGCTATCAGGTAAGAAGTCAAAAAAAGTGGGTAAGAAAGCGGTAAAGTATGGCGCACTGGCAGCCGTTGGCGGACTCGCTTGGAAAGCTTATCAACAATACAGCGAAAAAAGCAGCCAAACTCAGCAAGCCGCTGATAGGCAAGCGTTTGATAACGCAATGCAAAATCGTAGTAGCCAATACCGCGTTGAACCGACACATATGCAAGAACAAAGCTTTGATGCGGTAGTAGAAGACGAAACGGGTAACGGCCAGTTAATTTTAATGCGCGCCATGATAGCCGCCGCGTATGCCGATGGCCATATTGATGAAAATGAGCGCCAAACTATTTTCGCTCAAGTAGAGCAAATGACACTAACACCACAAGAAAAAGCCATGTTGTTTGATGAATTACGTGCGCCAATGAGCTTAAGTGAGCTAGTTGCAACCGTGCCTAACGCACAAACGGGCATTGAAGTGTATGCAGCAAGCGCCAGCGCAATTGATTTAAACCAGAGTGCATCACAGCAATATTTACAAACTTTAGCTAATCAACTGTGTTTACCACGCGACTTAGTTAACAGTATTCATCATCAACTAAGCCAAGCTGATTAGCTAGAGCATCAACTAAAAAACCAGAGTCGCCTCTGGTTTTTTTAGTGTTATTACTTATACGGTGTGTAATTATATTTTTGCCCAGCAAGTGCAGCTTCGTACATAAAGCCGCCTTTTGCCAGCGTCATCACCGCCATGCCTTTACGGTATTTTGCTTTATTTTGCTTGGTGGAATTCGCATCGGTGCCAACACTTGAACTAACGCCCGTAGAGCCTGCCTGCGCTTGAACCGCTGCGGTAATAGCAACCGCTGACGCCCCTGCACCAAATTCAAAATTGCCCGAGGTAAATTCATCAAACGCGCGTTTGTCTTTTAAGAAAATGATTTGGCTGTAGGCTTGCCCGCCTGCTTGAAAGCCAACCGATAATTGACTAACACTTGTTTTACCCACCGCTTTGCCTTGCTTGTAAACCTGACCTTTACCAAAGGCCGCGCCTAACCCTAAGCCACCTTTACCAATGGTTGGAAATACCACATAGCCATAGGCACTATTAAAAAAAAGCTTGGTTTCGTGAGATTGTTTAAAATTTTGTAGCGTAGTTTGATATTCATCGGCACTGGCAAACGCACTGATGCTAACAAGTAGTAGTGACAGTATTGGTGTAAGAAACTTTCCCATATTCTCTCTCCTTTTACATGTTTAATTATCTTTGTAACTGACCGCGTATATAACTGTGCTGCTCAAATGGCATGTAACGCAAAAAGCAGCACGTTTAATCGATTCAAACATCGCCCTTTTTAGCAGGCGATTAAGGTTTATGTGAATTCGGGTTAACTAAACAATTAAAACTAGTTAATCACTTTTTCGATTTTGCCTTTATAAAATGCGTATTTTGGCTTTTTAAAGCCGTTCCCCGTTAGGTTACCGCCACGTAATTTTGCAATTAACACGTTAAGGCCAATAAACATCATCATGGTTAGCCATAAAAATAACACTACAGGCAATAAAAATACGCCAAGCCCAATAGCGGTTAACAGTGTTAATGTAAAAGATAGCTTATTTTGAAAAATTAAATTGCTCATAACTTTTTCCTTCTGTGGAGTGTGTATTGTTCAATTATTTCCCTTAATCCAAGCTTAATATTCAGCTGCTGTTTTATTTTTGCGCTATTTGAGCAAAATTTAATTATGGCGCCTGATTAACTTCCTATTGTGTTGCCCCATATTGATGTAGGAAGTTGACTTTGCTGGGCCCGAAGACATTATCGGCAAACTCACATAAAATAGCGTTTCCACCTAGCCTTTTCCTGGTATAAAACCAAATCAAACTGCTGTAAAAAGCCAACTTGAACCGTCAACGGGCGCTAACTTACGACTTGTTTCATAATTGAACGCAGCCAAATGTGCTTTTCATTAGCCCGCGAACGTTTTAACCACAACATAGAGATATCAAAATCCGGTACCTTAATAGGCGGCGTGACGCTTTGTAGTGCATCGTTAGGTAATGAGATTTCGGCCATGCGCTTTGGCACAATCGCAATAAGCTCTCGCTCCAACAGCAAACGCTGTACGGTTAAAAAGTTACGACTCGCCACAGTCACCCTGCGTGTTAAACCATCTTCACTCAGCAAATTATCTACTTGAGTGGTTAAACTACCGTCAGGGCTAACAATCGCATGTTCAATATTGGCAAGAGTATGCTTTGTGATTGGCATAATGCGTTTGGCAAACTCTTTATTTAGCAAACACATGTGTTGCTCGCGATACAGTAACTCGCTTTCAAACGCATTATGTAAGTTAGGAATGCTGCCAATCACCAAATCAAGTGATTCTTGCTCACTAAGCTCACGGTAATTCACCCTATTTACGTTAACGAAACTAATTTGCGCATTAGGCGCTTGCGTTCTAATTAAATCGAAAATAGCCGGCGCAAAAATATACTCAGCGTAATCGGTTAAGCCGATTCGACAAACCCCTTGATAAGTTTTGGCATTAAAAGTGTCACGCTTTAATACCTGCTGTTGCACTAATTGCAGCATCGACTCAATACTCGGATAAACCGCATGAGCAAAGTCTGTTGCCACCATTTTATGGCCCACTCGCACAAACAGTTCGTCATCAAGTAATATCCGTAAGCGCGATAAACTGTGACTCATTGCCGATTGACTAACAAAGTTCTTTTCTGCCGCTAAGCTAACGCTTTCAAAACGATACAAATACGAAAAAGCCACCAGCAGGTTTAAATCGACATTGCGCCATTTCGTTTCTTCAATTGACACCATCAATCAATCCCATTCAATTCATATTTATTACAAATAATATTAATTGGATTAATTGTATCGCTTTTTTTAAGCTTTGCGCAGGTTTGATAACACAGATATTTATGCGCGTATGTTCAGTATTTTTAAAACGTTCTTTTTACTCGGCTGGGTTAGTTTCGGTGGACCTGCCGCCCATATTGGCTACTTTCGCCAGACCTTCGTCACTAAATACAAGTGGTTAAGTGATGAAGAGTATGGTCAACTGATTGCGCTTAGTCAGTTTTTACCCGGCCCCGGTTCAAGCCAAGTAGGCTTTGCATTAGGGTACAAACGTGCCGGTTTACAAGGTGCGATCGCGGCGTTTGTTGGCTTCACTCTGCCATCAGTGATTATTATGCTTGCGCTTGCGATCACCTCAAGTGCACTGGTTAATAACAGTATTTTTGAAAGCATTGTTCACGGGTTAAAGCTACTCGCCGTTTTAGTAGTGGCCGACGCCACATGGGGTATGTTTAAAAACTTCTGTAAAGACACTAAAACCGTATTTTTGTGCATCGCTACAGCATGCGTGTTGCTTGTAAGCCCTACCCTTAGCGCGCAATTTGCCGTGTTAATTGGCGCAGCGCTTATTGGCGCGGTTGCATTAAAAGGTAAAATACCGGCGACACATCAGCAAACTTTTAAACCTAGCCTAATGCCATTGCTGTTGTTTATAACCTTGTTGCTTGGGCTGCCATTAACTGCATCTTTTGCACCTGAAATAAGCCTATTTAATGACTTTTATCAGGCCGGTAGTTTGGTATTTGGCGGTGGTCATGTGGTACTGCCTTTATTACAAAATATTGTTGGCGACCAATTATCACAAGACGCTTTTATAACAGGCTACGCTGCGGCGCAAGCGGTACCTGGGCCTATGTTTACCTTTGCCACCTATATTGGCTATGAACTATTTGATAATGCACCAGTTATCGGTGCGCTAATCGCTACCTTAGCGGTATTTTTACCAGGCTTTTTACTGTTATTAACTGTGCTAAAAGACTGGCAAATACTCGCTAACAAACCAAGTGTAAGTGGTGCGCTTGCAGGCGTTAACGCCGCGGTTGTAGGATTGCTGATAGCGGCGCTTTATACGCCTATTTTCACAAGCGCGGTAACTGCGCCAAAAGATATTGCTCTTGTATTGATTGGCTTTATTATTATGAAGCAATTAAAACTACCCATTATATGGTTAGTTGTTAGCTTTATGCTAGGCGGATTAGCGTTAAGCGCTATTTAGCAAAGTAAACGGTGCAAACGCCGCTAATTGAAATTTGCGTTGGTGTAGTATTTTACTTATGCTAACGCTTTTTTGCGCCAAATTATGAACTGTATTTCTTGCCAAGCCCCATTCAAATGCGAAAGCCAACAAGGCAGTTGTTGGTGTTTTTCGCTTCCCAATATTTTACCACTCACTAAAGACGCCAATTGTTTATGTAAAGCATGTTTAATCGATAAAATTAACGATGAACTAGCACGTCTTTACAAAACGAAATCAAATAGCGAATTAGTTACGCTTGCAGCGCAATATCAAAACCAGTTTCCCGTTGAAAAGTTAGATTATTATTTAAATGAAGACGGTTATCGTGTGATGACGAAATGGGCGCACTTAAAACGCGGTTATTGCTGTGGTAATGGCTGTAAGCATTGCGCTTACTAAACAACCTGAGTTTAAGTTTTGTTGAACAGCCCAATAAATCAAAATCACTGAGCGATAGATAGCTACTGAAAAAGTGCACCTCAAAAGGTGCACTTTTTAGCTTAACGGTAGAACGCTTCAACCGTGCCTTTTGATTTTATAAGCATAGGTTGGCCGTAACGATCTAACGCTTTTGGCGCAGCAGTTTTAATCCAACCTTCACTGATGCAATATTCTTCAACGTCCGAGCGCTCTTTACCGTTGAAACGTATACCAATATCCAGCTTTAACACTTCTTCAGAGTAGAATTTGCTGCGCGGGTTAATTGAAAGACGATCCGGTAATGCTGGTAAATCTGTTTTATCGTTCATAGTTATTTCTTTATTACGTATTTAATTTGCGCCATTGTAGAAAATTGACCGTATACGCTCAATAGCAAAGCACTAAATTAATCGAGAATTGTAAAAAGCGGTGCGGTAATAATCATTTACACAAAACAATTTGTTAGCAATGTGCTTTTGCTTCTATAGTAAGCATATTGGCCAAATAATTTTAAACCTTAACGCGGCCAATAATTTGAAGTAAGAGAGTGTGCGTATGAGAAAACTCATTAAGAATAAATGTGTCTCGTTTTACTTACTAAAACCCGAAACCTACCTGTTTGGTAAACACCACTTTATTCGCAATAAAATTAAAGCTGCGGGCTTTAAAATAATCGGTAAACAGAAAATTCAACTCACCTTTTCGGATTTAATGGCACTTTACCCCAATTTAATGGCGCGCATTACTATGTCGCTACGCGTACCATTTTTAATGGATTTGGACATGTACTTTGTTGAAGGCGACAACGTGGTGCCACGCCTAAACGCGCTAAAATACGATATTAGGCAAGAATTATCAGGCGCAAAATTAGGTGGTTTTTTACATACTCCAGATAGCCCAACAGAGCTACAACAACATTTATCTATACTGTTAAAAAATCAGCCTTAATAAACGTAAAAAAGCAGCCAATCGGCTGCTTTTAACTTTTCATATGTTCAGTAAATTACGCGGCGTTATCTTCAATACCTACGATAACCCAAGGTGCATCTTGCTGTGACAAGCTGCGCTCTAGGTGCCAAATTTCATCAATTGGCTCTTCTTGCTTATCGCCTAAATCGCGGTATTTACCACGAAAACGTACACTGATTTCCCATAACATAGGTGATGTATCAGCACGTGCTAGTTCTGCATCGATAAACATCACTTCAGTTGCTACTTCTTCAACCTCTGCTCGCTCTTGTTTTAGTTCAGCTAACAGTTGCTCACTTACGTACTCAGAAATCACCGTAAAGTCGTTACCATTCCATGCTTTTTGTAACGTATGGTAGTGCTCACGAGCACCTTGCAAGAAGCCGTTTAAGTCAAAATTAATCGGTAAATTCATAGGTACCGATTGGCTTTGTTGTGCAAAGCCTTGATTGCTAAACTGTTGCGGCGCAGCGTGTGACGAAGGAGCTTGTTGCATTGGCGGTACGCCTGCAAACTGCGGTTGGCTTTGCGCCTTTTTCATCATAAATGCTTTAAATAACTTAAATAACACAAACGCAACAAGCGCAATAATAATGAAGTCCATAAATTGGAAACCTTCAAAATCGCCACCTAGCATTGCTGCAATTAAGCCACCGGCAAGTAAACCACCTAAAATGCCGCCCATTAAGCCTTTTTTAGAAGATTTCTTCGCCGGAAGCGTTGGGTTATTTGTATCAACTTGCTGTTTTTGTTGTGTTGTTGTGGTTTGTTTCGTTTTACCTTTGCTTTTGCTGCCAAACTTTTTACGTGCTTCAGCATCAAACGAAAAAGAAAACATTAACGCAACGAGTGCGAAAAACCATGCGAATTTTTTCATTAAATTTTTCCATATTATTAAGCTGCGAGCATTCTAAAAGCGGCACTTTTAGAGTCAATAGGTTAAACCAATATAAAGTGGTTAATTTTATTGAAAATTTCATTAAATTTTTTCTAAACAATAAATGCAAAGCTCACTATGTTGTGAGCTTTGCACTGATCGAATGAGTAGTTACCGAACGCCCTATCACCTTGGTGAGAGAATATGCGTTTCTAGTTGTTGATTTAACTCATCGATATTTTGTTGGCTCGCCTTTCGTTCACTGTAACGGTCTAGCAATAATCCATCATGGTCCCGCAGTAAAAAAGTAAATCGCATTAGCTCTTCCATTACATCAACAATGCGGTCGCGAAAGCTCGAAGGGTTCATCACGCCATGACTATCAAATTCTTGATAGGCTTTTGCAATCGACGATTGATTAGCAATTGTAAACATGCGCATCCAACGCC
Source organism: Pseudoalteromonas spongiae UST010723-006 (assembly GCF_000238255.3). Taxonomy (NCBI): domain Bacteria; kingdom Pseudomonadati; phylum Pseudomonadota; class Gammaproteobacteria; order Alteromonadales; family Pseudoalteromonadaceae; genus Pseudoalteromonas; species Pseudoalteromonas spongiae. The sequence goes on along the minus strand of NZ_CP011040.1, from coordinate 439,392 downwards.
CTAACACGCGCATATTATTGAGGGCATTAAAGCTTTGCGAACCGCCTGTCACTTGCATTAGTGCAAGTGTTTTTCCCTGTGTTGGCCTACGTGCACCAGATGACAAAGGTAACCAATCAATCTGGTTTTTAAATACCGCAGACATATTGCCGTGAATTTCTGGAGAGCACCAAACCTGCGCTTCAGACCATAACGCGAGTTCTCGCAGTTCTTGCACTTTCGCATGTTCGGCCGACGCGTTGTTATCAAATACCGGCAAGCCGGCGGGGTCAAACACTCTGACATCTGCCCCCATATATTCAAGTATACGAGCCGCTTCTAGTGTAGCGAACTTACTGTACGAATTTTCTCTTAACGAACCGTAAAGCATTAAAACCTTTGGTTTATGTCTGCTCATCTCTTTATTTTCAGGTGTTAAGGTGAATGTTTCGTTTTGTAAAAAAGACATAATTACTACCTAATTCAATTAATTTACACACAGTAAGACGCTTGGCTGTTAAAAAAGACGAAATAAACTTCGTCTTTTTATGAAAAATAACGTCTTATTTGTCACACTTTGTAGTAATGATAAAAATGGTAGTAACTGTCGTGAATATTGAAGAAATATGGCTTGAATATCAGCACGCATTAACGCGCTTTTTAAAAAAGAAGGTGGCTAACAGCGCTGATGTAGAAGATTTAATGCAAGAAATTTTTATTAAAACCCATAAAAACCTGCATTTGCTAAATGATATTAGCAAACTCAAGTCGTGGCTTTTTCAAATCGCTAACAACACGATTATTGATTTTTATCGTGCCCGCGGAAAACAACATGAAATACCAGAGTCGCTTACTACTTCTGATAACGAAGAGTCAGTACAACAAGATTTAGTCGATTGTTTAACGCCATTTATTCAACACTTACCTGAACCACAGCGCGCGTTGCTTATCGCGGTTGATTTAGAAAATGCCCAACAAAAAGTATTAGCTGAACATATGGGAATTCACTACTCCACGTTAAAATCGCGTGTACAAACAAGTCGAAAAGCCCTTAGAGAACTGTTTGACGAATGTTGCCATTTCGAATTTGATACTTTTGGTCGCGCTATTGATTATCAACGTAAATCATGTAACAACATAAAGCCAAAGCAATTAGAGTAAATCAGCGCATTACAAAAGGATATTGCATCAGTATGCTGTTACGCCAAAATACCGCCCCATTACTTTGCCTAACACTTTGTTTAGCACTCGCTGCCTGTGCAAAATCCCCCTCAAACGCTACAACACCTGTGCCTAAAAACAAAGTAAACGTATCAAGTAATAACTCTGTGGCGAATGCGCTTTATCAACAGCTAGATGCTTGGCAAGGCGTGCCATACAAACTGGGTGGTACATCAAAAAAAGGCATTGATTGTTCGGCGTTCGTGCAAACCACCTATATTGACCGTTTTGGCTTTTTATTACCGCGCACTACCCTTAAACAAGCTGAATTTGGCAACAAAGTGAGTAAAACAGGCTTACAAGCGGGCGATTTAGTGTTTTTTAAAACAGGTTTTCGTACTTATCATGTTGGTATTTATATTGAGGATAATCAGTTTTTACATGCCTCAACCAGCCAAGGAGTTATTGTGTCGTCGTTAAAAAATAGCTATTGGCGAAGCGCTTTTTGGCAGGCAAAACGCATTAACTTTTAATAAAGGCCCTAAACTTCAAATAAAAAAGAGTTACCGCACTTGCTTTAACATAAAGCGTACGATAACTCTTATCGGTTAGGTTATTAAATCACAATTGATTAATTGAAATTAACCGTTACTTCATTTGAGCAAACATCACCTGCCTGACAAACTTTATAGGTAAAGTTTGTTTCAGTTACACCACGGCTAAAGTCACGATAAACACCCACATTTTCTACTGTTTCATACAATTCACCATTACGGTAAACGTCAACAGTACCTTCTGTTGCGCCATCGATTAATAACTCAACACGCATAAAGCCTGTGCGCGATAAGTTTGCACGTTTCACATCAACCACAATGTTGGCGTCTGAGATCTGAACATCTTTACTCGCAGTATCACTTAAGCCTTCTGCATCAGTTGTGGTTAATGACACGCTGTAATTGCCCGCCGCCGCATACGCATGAACTGGGGTCGCTTCAGTTGATGTATTGCCATCACCGAAGTCCCACAGATACGACACAATATCATTGTTGCGATCACTACTTGCGTTTGTGAACATCACATTGTAGCCATCACGCTCAAAGGTAAAATCAGCAACCGGTGCTACTGGCGCAACATCGCCAATTGCACTGAAGGTTAATGACCAGCTGTCTAATGAGCCTGTGTCTGCGCTGTAGGTATCTTCAACATGTAAGGTCCAATCGCCAGCGGCATTTTCACCATTGAAAATAACAGCTTCATACGTTTGGTTAATATTGTCACTCGAACCGCCCGATTTATTGTGCAGTGTTGTCACAGTGCCTGTCGGTGAAGTAAGGGTAACAATTAAATCACCAATGTAGGTGTGAGTAATATTAACCGTCGCGAGTGTGTTAAAGATAGTGATTTCATCTGGCACAGTAATGACAGACGATGCACCCGCTGGATCATTGTCTGGAATTGATACTGCGTCGTTATTGTCGTAAGTGAAATCAGCGAGCCCTTGTGGGTTAACATATAAACCAACTGTACTTGATTTCTCTAACGCGCCACTTTGACCTGTTACCGTGAAATTATAATCACCCCACTGCGTATCAGCGGCAGTAGGCACAGTTAGCGTAACAATCTGACCCGGTGTAGCAGTGTTAGTTGACAGTGCAGCACCAGCAATTGATGAGTCTAAAGTAAGTGTTACTACGTCATCCCAATTCGCAACAGACGCAATTTCAAACTCATACGTTGCTGTTTGACCTGCTGTTACGGTTTGTGATGTTGGGCTTGTGATCAATCTAAATCCAGGCTCAGGATTAGACTGTTCAAGTGCGCTGTATACGTTTAATCGCGTACCAGCAACCGTTTTACCTTGCAGTGCCGCGTTTGCATCACCTGAGTTCATTAATAACTCTTTTAACTGTAATGCACTCAGCGTTGGGTTTAACGATAATACTAATGCTGCAGCACCTGCAACATGTGGTGTTGCCATTGACGTACCTGAGTAAGTTGCATAGCCATTGCCTGGCACAGTAGATAAAATACTTGAACCTGGTGCACCCATATCAACGCTTGTTAAACCCCATTGTGAGAAATTCGACATATTATCTGAGTGATCAGTACTTGCTACAGCTAATACGCTGTCATGCTCGTAACTAGAAGGGTAATGAGGGTTTGCGTCGTTATCTACCGCGTCGTTACCTGCCGCGGCAACAAATAAGATATCAGCTTGTTCAGATGCAGTGATCGCGTCAGATAGCGCTTGGCTAAAGCCACCGCCACCCCAGCTGTTGTTTAGTACCTTGATATCGACACCAGCATTTTTTAAGCCAACCATGTAGTTGATACATTTAATTGCATCTGAAGTTGAACCCGTGCCTTGTGCTGATAAGAACTTACAACCAACCATAGATACAGAGTGGTTAACACCCACTACACCTTGGCTATTGTTACCCGTTGCACCAATTGTGCCCGCAACGTGGGTACCGTGACCTTGGTCATCCATTGGGTCGCCCACATCGGTAATTGCATTTATACCGTGAATATCGTCAATGTAGCCATTGCCATCGTTATCGATGCCATCGCCTGCGATTTCATTTGGGTTAACCCACGCATTGGCTTGAATGTCTTCGTGTGTATGGTCAACACCCGTATCGATAATGCCCACGACAACGTCGCGACTACCGGTTGAGATATCCCAAGCCTCTGGCGCATCAATATCGGCATCATTTGTGCCACCGGTTTGACCTGTGTTGTGAAGGCCCCATAAATCACTGAACTGTGGATCATCAGGTTGTGCATTAATCGACACAATATGATCAGGCTCTACATATTCTACTGCTGGGTGATTTTGCAGTTTTGATATTGCGCCTTTTACATCGTTATCATTCAACGTGTATTGCGCCATACGACCTTTAAGAATGTGGTTATAACGATCATCTATTTCATCAAGGTTTGCATCTGAAATAGTCGCAGCTACAAGCTTACGTGCAGCTGCTTTATCTGCTGCGCGAGCATGTTGTTTGTACACAACAATAACTGAGTTATTTTTGTAACCGTCAGCGCTTTTAACCGCTGGTGTCGCTGTTGCTGATGCGCTTGCCACCAAAGGAAGCAAAGCAAGTGAAATTGCAGAAAGTTTCGCTTTCATTATTGAAATTCCATTTTTTATAAAATGTACGCTCGACAATCGAGCACCTATCTCAACAACTCTTCAATCTAAATTTTTAAGCAACCTTTTTATCAAACACAGTTCCCAACAAAGGCGCAAGCGTTAATATAAATAAAAATCAACAAAACCTTTAACCAGCTGATTTTTATTGGAATTAATTTCATTTGGGTGTTTTTGTTCAATTAAATATGACTGTTTTATGACTAGCACTTTTTTGGTAGCTGGCCTTTCACAAATATTTAACGCCACCGTAAAAAACAACATAAGCTATTGTTTATTAGCTGAAATTCAAGAAGCACAAATTTGGCTGATAGCGCTCGCTTTCGTAAAAATAGTAATTTAATCGCTGTCGTGTTCTTACTCTAAAATTCTGTGATGAAAGCAAAACTCTGTAAAACTCAATCTGGTATATGCAAATCGTTAGGTACGATTTTGCGCACCTCTGTATTTTACTTAGCGGCGCTTAGTAATTCTCACTTAGCATTAGCGAAGGACCTACAAGAATCTCCTCTTTCTCTCAGTCTAAATACTTCCCTGCAATACCGAGTAGGTGCGCAACAGCATCAAGTGGTTATCACTCAGTACGGGATTTTAAACAAAGCAACAGTTAATCAAATAAACGAAACGTCCAATCAAGCGCATGTTACCCAATACGGTACTAACAACGAAGCTGCGTTGTTTCAGTATGGCGCAAATAACGTTGTAAACCTGTTACAACAAGGAAATAACAACCAAGCACACATACTGCAACAAGGCGACGGCAATACCGCCAATATCTCTCAAGCTGGCGAACAAACCTTTACAGTTCAGCAAATAGGTAACGGTATTGAAGTGAATGTGACGTTTTACAAGCAATAATTTTACAGGAGAAACTCCGTGAATAAGAATAAATCTTTACTAGCCTTAGCTGTAGCACTGGCTGTTGGCTCTACTTCGGCAATGGCAAGTACAAAAGACGACAGTAAATCGGTTAAAGCAAATAACACTGTGCAAAATGTCGCAAACACTATGGTTGTCAACCAAACATCTGAGACCGGTGCTGCTTTTGGTAACGATTTAGTTGCACTGCAAGAAGGCGATTTGAACTACCTTAAAACTGAAACGCAAGGTAGCGCGAACAGCACGCAAACCACGCAAGTGGGCACTTCTAATATCTTGCTGTTAAACACACAAGGTAACGACAACCTTGAATTGTACGACCAAAATGGTTCATCACACATTGCACTAACTGAGCTAACAGGCGACGCAAACCAAATTACGGTAAATCAGTCTGGCGCAGGCTTTTTTGGTATTTCTAATGAAGCGGTAAACATTGTGACAGGCGATAATAACGATATCACAATTGAGCAAGGTGACGGCGGTCATTGGGCTTATAACCAAGCAATGGAAGGCAACGACAATACGGTTTACATTAATCAGTCGGGCGTTTGGAATGAAACAAATCTAGAGAGCGTGCAAGGCGATGTAAACGATATTGAAGTTGAACAGTCTGGCTTTTGGAACGTGCTTGGCGTTCAAGAATTGGTTGGCCACAATAACGAACTAAGCGTAAATCAACAAGGCGATGTGCAGCGCGTTGTAATTGGCTCAGTAACGGGCGACGATAACGACATCAGCATTGTACAAGAAGGTGCTGAGAATGATTTCACAGCAGCCATTGTTGAAGGTTCAGATAACACTGTTTCAATCGACCAAGAAGGCACAGGCAACAAGTTTGATAGCACTTACATTATTGGCTCTGATAACGAATTAATCGTTGAACAAAATGGTGACGGCAACGAATCAAGCAGTGACATTGTTGGTGACAACAATGATTTCCAAGTAACACAACTTGGCAATGACAATAGCTCGTATGTTGGCGCAATTGGCGATAACAACGAACTAATCGTACACCAAGACGGTGACGCTAACGCAAGTCATCTAGCACATTTCAATGGTAGCGATAACGACGTTAACATCACGCAAGTGGGTAACGAAAATAGCAGCTATGTTCAATCGTCTTACCCTGATCAATCACTTACTAGCTACAACAACGACATTAACGTGCAGCAGCTAGGTAATCAAAACGAATCAGCGGTGACATTTAGCACAGCCGTAGACAGCAATGACAACACGCTTGATATTGCCCAAAACGGCGAAATTAACTCGCTTGATCTACTAATTGAAGGCAGTGGCAACATGCTTAATATCGCGCAAACAGGTAACTACAACATGATTGGCGGTATGGGTACCGGCGGATTTGTAGTGCAAGGCTCTGATGTTGAACTATCAATTTCACAAGTTGGCGACGGCAACTTAGTGGATGGTGGTATTTACAGTGCATCAGGTAGCGTAACTGTAACGCAAACGGGTGATTACAACACTGCAACAATTATTCAGCAGTAACAAAATGGTAGGGCCGTTCGCGGCCCTTTTCTAATGCATTCAATTATAAAACTAATCATAACGCTAACGCTTTTAGGCGCCTCTTTTAGCCCGCAAGCAAATGGCGAAGATATTGAAATTAGTGGCCTGTTACTCGACAGAACATTAAGTCGCTCGGGTAAAGAGTTTTACCACTCGTACAGTTTGTTATGGCAAGACATGCCAAGCACTACTGGCATTAATGTCGTAATAAAAGAAGCGGTTGTACCGCGCGCTGGTACTAAATTGTTTGTTGAAGTTAATAGCAAAGCAATTTATGCCACTTACATGGGTCGTCGCATCGAGCCAGTAAAAGATAAAGTAGAACAAGCGATTTTCGCGACAATTGACGCAATCGCCAAGTCTAAGTTTTCTGAGCAAAGTGAAGACTTAGCAAGCAGTGGATGGTAACCATAAAAATGATAAATAAAATAATAGTAAGCAGCGTTTTATTGGTATTTTCAAGCTGTGTTGTCAGCACCGAGTTAGTGTATACGCCGGTTAATCCAAGTTTTGGTGGCAGCCCGCTCAACGGCGCAATGCTGCTGAACAAAGCACAATCACAAAACAAACACCGTGCGCCCATCAACGAAAAAACCTACGCCGAAAAATTTCAAGAATCATTAGAGCGTTCTTATATTAACCGCATGGTGCGCGAAATAACCGATCTCGCGTTTGGTGAAGGTGTAGAAGACAGCATGTTCAATCAAGACTCCATTTTCACCAGCGGTGACTATGAAATTCAAATCTTAACCAGTGGTAGCGACACCATAACGGTGCAAATTACCAATATGGTTACGGGCGAAGTTGTGGTTGTTGAAGTACCGAGGTTTGGCGAATGATTTGGCGTGTATTTATTAGTATTGTGTTGGTGTTATTAGCCGGTTGCAGCACCATTAAAAAAACCTTACCACCCGAACTTGAGGTGGCACAGCAGCTTGCTCAAACAAAAACCTTCAGTGAGCTAAGCGGTCTTCCCGCGCCTGCTGGCAGCATTCCCGTATCAGTTTATTCTTTTCGCGACCAAACCGGACAATACAAACCGCAAACCAATGTCAGTTCATTTTCTACCGCAGTGACGCAAGGGGCGAACTCGATTTTAGTACAAGCATTGCACGAGTCAGACTGGTTTATTCCAGTTGAACGTGAGGGCCTGCAAAACATTCTCACCGAACGAAAAATTGTGCGTGCAGCGCTATCCAACAAAGAAGATGAAGCTGCTCAATTACCGCCACTTACCACAGCAAAAATTATTCTTGAAGGTGGTGTGATTAGCTATGACTCAAACGTAAAAACCGGTGGTTTAGGTGCCGAATATTTTGGTATTGGTGCATCTGAGTTATATCGCGAAGACATTATTTCAATTTACCTGCGCGCGGTTGATGTACGTACCGGGCAAGTGTTGCTTTCCGTTGCAACCACCAAAAAGGTACTCAGCGTAGAAATGCGTGCAGGCTTTTTCCGTTATGTAAGCTACAAGCGTTTAGCCGAAGCGGAGGCTGGCTTTAGTGAAAACGAGCCAATGCATATTTGTGTCAAACAGGCGATTGAAAAAGCACTCTCTGAATTGGTGCATAAAGGTATTGATAAAGGGGTGTGGACAACTAAACAGCAAAGCATTGCACTTGCTAAAACCCGCCAACAAAAACAGCTGCAACTTGCTGCATTAAAAGCAAAACAGCAAAAAGCACAAAGTGTAAAACGTAACGTCGCACCAAGCATTTCATTTATGGTGCAATTTAGAACGGCAACCGCTGAAATCGAGCCGCTGTATAATACCCAATTAGAACAGGTATTAGCGTTATTATCACAGCAAAAATCAGCTCACGTTGAATTGTTTGGTTACGCCGACAAACGTGGTGACGACCAAAGCAATCATGCGCTCTCGCTTGCTCGCTCAAATGCCATCGCCAACTACCTCATTACTAACGGCATAGCCAAAGAGCGCGTAAGCATTATGGCCCGTGGTGATGATGATGCGCATTACGACACAGCAGATAACGAAGGCTTGTTTTTCGACAGACGTGTGATTATCAATTTAAAGTCAAGCTAATTACACGAGGTGAAAATTAACACGCATCATGCCGACTTAAACAAGGTAAAAAGTTGGCATGATTACTTTTTGACTTAACCTAAATACGCACTAGTTGGAATAACCAAAAACCGATTCGAAACTTTCACCTTCGTTTAACCGCTCGATGCCTTTATAAAACGTTTTAGGGTCTATGCTCTCAAATGCAACTCGTGATGCTTGATAAGCCCTTGTGTCACTTGGCGAAAAATCGGATAACATTGTTACTTTTTCTACTATCGTATTATCAAGCGCAATATTTTCTAATTTTAGGGCGGCTCTGTAATCAACGTATGTGCCAGCCCCTTCCAACAACCATGGTTTTATTTTGAAGGTTTGAGTTATAAAATTTGCGCGATAAAACACTTCTGCATGAGACGTTTCGTGGGCAATAACATCGACATTGAGGCCTTTAGGCCCAATAAAAACACACTCTCGTGTTAATGAGCTTCTGGCCATGCCTGTTGGGTTAAAGCCAAATTGAGCACTCTTTTTTGTCACTATATAACGAGGTGTTGAACTCATATCACCAAAAGCTGCACTCACTCTTTCTTTCGCTTTATCAACAAAGGTTATCAGGGCGTCTCGTTCTGTTTGACTTACTGTTGCATCAACATAAATTTCCGCATCAATTTGCTCAAATCCAAGCAGCGGCGCGGCCTCGCATGCAATCCCATGCTTATTGTAAAAAAGCATAGATGACAGTACCAAAACACCTGTAGCGGTCATCGCTAGTTTAAATAACCTCATCTATCCTCCGTTAAACACTTTTTTTGTTTCCAAGTAATAATTTTAACATCATAAAGTTGGTGTATTGCCCTAAAAACGAGCATAAAAAAATCCGATGCTGTTAGTTCATCGGATTTTGCTCGTTTTATGCTAAATGTCAATCACTTAAGCGATTGCCATAACTATCCAAAAGCGCTATTTCTTGGATTTAACTTTGGTGACTAATATCAATGCCGCTTTTAACCAGCGAAGGCAAAAACTGCTGTGCCCAGTTAACCAATTCAATGCGGTTTCGCGCTTTAGTTTTGCGAAACGCACTGTAAAGGTGGGTTTTGACCGTATGATCACTAATATGCAGCTGCTCAGCAACGTCTTTATTTTGTGCGCCTTGCGACACCAAGCGAATAATTGTGCGTTCGCGGTTAGTAAGCTTATCTAACGCTTCGTTGTGCCCGCTACTATCTTGCCGTTGCAACTGTAGCGCCAATAGATTTGAAAATGCATCACAAATTGCACCACGTTGAAACCACAACTCGCTATTCAGTACTTTTTGTATGCCTTTAAACAATACATCAGGTGTATCGTTTTGGTAAAAAACACCTTTAACATTAGCTAGCAGCAGTAATTGCTCGCAAATATTATCTTTATGCGCGTCATAAATCACTACTTTATGATGACGCGCCAGATTAATAAGCGCGCTGGGCAACATATCATTCCACGGCGCATCTTTAGCGCAAATTAAATACAGTTCTGCACTGTCCGATGAATCGATTGATGCTGGGAACAGCGACTCTACCTTTACGTTTAAGCACAATGTTTCGAGTACTTTAAGTAGAATTTCCGTTGTGTTTTGTTGTTGCGCATTAGCGGCAACTTGTAAGTAAACTTGAGATTTCGTCCTTGTCACTTATAACGTCCTTTAGTTAATTGTCATAAGAATGCCATATCCAGATTATGTGATTTTACACAGCAAGTAAAACAATAAGTTATAACAATATGTAATTAAAACGGGTACTAAAATTCTTTTCATATTGAAGTAAATTAACAACTTTATACTAGAAAAGCGTAAGGCATAAAACGCAATTAAACGTTAGTTGTAAATTGTCGATATTTAAACGTATTTAATCACGCTTAAAAATGATAAAAGCACCTCGTTAACTTTGGTGTAAGCATTTGATAAATTAGAACTTAACTATTTACTCTTTGTTTAGGTTACTTGTATTCTCGCGTTTTATTTTGTACTTGAGGCAGGCAATCAAGACGTCTAGATATCATTAATTCTTAACATCTGGCCAGCTAAATTTTTAACTTTCAATAGAGGGTAACTTTATTTTATAACCGAGCCCTTTACTCGCATCACGGTAACACTCAATACTTCCATTAAGGTCTTGGGTTACGTTATTGTACGCAATGTGCAAACCAAGCCCTGCATATCCGCGCTGCCGTTTTCGAGTATAGAAAGGTTCAAATATCCGTTTTTCATCGCCAACCTGAATGTTTTTACCGTTATCATAAAAATTTATTTCAACACCTGAGCCTACTTTAGATAGTTCACAGGTTATTTCTACATACGGTACATCAGCATGCAGTAACGCATTTTCTACAAGAATATTAAATACCTGTGCTAATGTTGCCGCAAAGCTAACTAACTCCGCATCACCACTGATGGTTAAGTTGGCGGTTTCGGGGTCACGTTGCAGCGTGTTTAACGCCACTTTAAAGCTTTCTAATAATAGGGTCGCAAGGTTTATCACAGTCGGCTTTTGTGCGCTATTTTTACCGGCAAGTAGTTTAAAGCGCTCTACCAGTTCACCCGCCTTACCAACCCCACTTTCAATCAATTCGCTACTATTATTTACATCATTTAAGAAACTCTCAAACGCTTGGCTTGATAAGGTTTTACTTTTAAATTGCGACTCTGTAGTCACTGTTTGCATTTTAAGATGGCTTACGGCAGTGATCGCAGTGCCGAGCGGGGTATTTATTTCATGGGCAAGCCCCGCAACCATGCTGCCTAACGCTGCGTGTTTTTCGGCTTCAATAATATACTCTTGAGCAACTTCTAATTTTTCAATTGTATGCATCAGTTGCTGGTTCATTGTTGCAAGTTCAGTCGTTCTTTGTGCAACGCGCTGCTCAAGCTCACTGTTTAACTCTAATAGCGCAACTTCTTGTTGCTTTAGTTTGGTAATATCTCGTTGCGTTCCGGTAATGCGCAATGCTTTACCATGCTCATCGGTATCAACTACTTTGCCCCTATCAAGCAACCAGCACCATTCACCTTGTTTGTCTAGCACCCGATAACTCGCTTCAAAAAACGGCGTTTTATTGCGAATATGGGCGTCAAACGCATCGGTAAGTGATGAATAGTCGTCGGGGTGCACAAACTCTTTCAGTGCTTTTGCATCAAGCCCGGATGCATTTGATGAAAAGCGCGAGTGTGTCGGTAAATTTTCGCGCGTAATTTCGCCACTAGTTAAGTCCCAGTCCCAGAGCGTATCGCCGCTGCCCCAAAGAGCGAGGTTGAGTCTTCGCTCGCTTTCTTCTAATGCTTTACGCGCTTTGATCTCTACTTTTATACGATTATGCTGCTGCACTTTTCGATAAATTAACCAGCTAATAATAAAAATAACAACCAGGGTAAAAGCGCTCCAGTTTCGGTGTGTTTCTACCCGCTCTAACTCGGCCTGCTTTAACTTACCCTCTTGCTGAGCAAACTTTAGTTTTTGCTGGGCGTTAAATAATTGATTTTCTACAATTAAGGATTCAAGTCGCTGTTGGCTTTGTTTATCAAATAAGGCCGATTTCAACCCTTGATAGACGATTAATGCATTAAGTGCTTTTTGGTAATTTTGCTGTTGTTTTAACGCGTTCACTAAGCCTTCATAGGCAGCAAAGGTCACGACATTTTTTTGCACAGCCTGACTCAGTTCAATTGCGTGTTGATAGCTATTTTCAGCTTTTACAAAATCACCTTGCGCGAAGTAAATATCGCCATATTCAACCCATGCTTCCGATATACGTGCTTTTGAATTTCGTTTTTGGTAAATCGTCATGGCATTGTCTAGATGCGTTAACGCTTGCTCTAACTGGTTGTTTTGTTTAGCTATGCGTGCTCGATACAAATAAGTAGAACCAAGTAACATGGTATTATTAAGCTTTACCGCAAGGGCTTGTGCTTCATCTAAGTAGCGCTGCGCTTGTACTTTATCGCCTTTTAGTCGATACGTTTCGCCCAAGTTGTTGTAGGAATACACCATGCCACGCTGATAACCAATTTTTTCTTTAAGAATGAGCGATCGTTTATGTAAGTTAATCGCTTCATCATAGCGGCCTAAGTCTTTATAGATAATTGCGGTATTGTTGTAAGTAATTGCAACTCGCCTTTCAGCCTGAGTACCCTCTAATGCTTTAAGTGATTTAAGCATATTTTCTAGGGCTTTATCGAAATCCCCAATTGAACGATAGACCGAACCAAGGCGACCATAGCTCACAGCGAGCATGGTTTGATCTTTCATTGCCTTAAAAACAAATTGGCTTTTGTATAGCGCATCAAAGGTATTTTTGTAGTCATTTATCAGTAGATACGTATCTGCGAGGGTTTGATAAGCCTTACCAATATTTTTGTTATTACTGTCTTTGGGATAAAGTGCAATAACTGCATTTAAATCATTGAGTGCTTGTGTATATTTTGTCGTTTCACTGCTAATAACAGCGCGCACAAACAAGGCAATTGCCTGTGTGTCAGCTGACACTGAGCCATTACTGATTATGGTAAATGCTTCTGCTAGCAGGGCATTAGCTTTTTCAATTTCGCCTATAAATTGATTCGCCTGAGCGTAATAGCTTAATACTTTAATTTTCTCTTCATGGCTAAGCGCTTTTTGCGTTAGCTTGTTGTCTTCTATATAACTTATGACTATTTTTGGACTGTTGATGGAATTCTTTTTAAGAAAATGGATCACGTCAGAAATATCGGCGTTATTTTTTGGCAGCGAAACCTCGTTGGCATGCACAAAAAACGCTAAGCTACACATAACAAATAACCAGAATACACAACGTGACATAGCATTAACCTAAGGCTGATCCATCTAAAGTGTAGACCACTTTTTCGCCCTATGATGTGCACAAAGGTAAAGTATAGAGGTAGATTGACGGTTTTTTAAAAGGGAGATAAAGGCTTGGCAACTGTGTATTTGACAAGCCCAATAGCCGTATTACTTCACATGAAAGCGATTTACTAGGCTGCGTAAATCTTCCGACAATGCAACGAGTTGCTGAGAGCCTTCCGCTAATTCATCGGCAGAGCCAGCAGTGTGTTTTACCGAATCACTAATGCCCGTAATGTCGCGGTTAATCTCATCGGCGGCATCATACTGAGACTGCGCAGCATCTGAAATTTGTGAAATCAATTGCTTGACTTTGCTAACCGCACTACTAATGTCATCAAACGAGTTATGTGCTTTTTCTGCCTTTTCGATAGCGCCTTGTGAGCGCGTAACACTGCTTGCCATTTTATCTGACATCAAGCGGGTTTGTTCAATTAAGCTGTTGAGAACTTTATCGATTTCTTCGGTTGATTCGTGTGAGCGTTTTGCCAGTGTACGTACTTCATCAGCAACCACCGCAAAGCCACGGCCTTGCTCACCTGCACGCGCTGCTTCAATCGCCGCATTCAATGCCAACAAGTTAGTTTGTTCCGCAATTCCACGGATCACATCAAGTATCTTGGTGATGTTTTCACTTTCTTTTTCAAGTTGGGTCATGGCCTGTGACGATTCGCTTAACGAGTCGTTTAAACTAGTTACTTCATTCACCGCGAGCCTAACATCATTATTACCTTCATCAGCAAAGTTTTCTGCTTGCACAATATCACTCATAGCAATAGTGCAATCATCAGAGACTTGTTTTGCTACGTCAGCAAGTGTCGCCGTGCCTTTTGCAGCTTCTTCACTGCTGCCTTCTTGTTCGTGACTTGCGTTCATAATCTCTGTGACTTTTGCGCCCGACACCGTAGCCGCATCATTTAGAATTTGTGATTTATGATTTATATCTTTAACAAGATCGTTAATTGTAGATAGGAATTGATTAAACCACTTTGCTAACTGGCTAATTTCATCATTGCCAATCACATCAAGGCGTTTCGATAAATCCCCTTCACCTTGCGCTATTTCTTTAAGACCTTCGGATACTTTTTCGATTGGGTAAACAATGCGATTCGCTAAAATAACGCCAACCACTACAAATAATGCAATCATTATTAATGCGATAATGCCAATAAATACCTTCATTTCTGATGCAGATTGCAGAATTTCATCTTGCTCTATTACAGCCACAAAACGCCAATTTAGATCATCTGAAAAATACGTGGTTGCTTCTAGCGTGTTATTACTGGTTTCGATGGTAAATGATTTGCTTGATAGGTTATCCGCAAGCGATGTATAAATCGGTGACGACAATTCAGAAATAGCTTTAAAATTGTTATCAGCATTTTTTGGGTCGGCAAGCACAGTGCCCGAGCCATCAACCAAAATTAAATAGCCTGTTTCCCCAATATTAATGCTCGATACAATATCGGTCAGTGTGGCTAAGGTCACATCAAGGGATTGCACACCAACAAATTGTCCATTGTCGTTACTAATCGCTTTAGCTACTGACACCATGGCTTGCCCTGTTACGCCTTGATAAGGTTCGGTAATAACGGTTTTTCCTCTGGCGCTTTGTGCTAATTTATACCACGGGCGTTGGCGCGGGTCGTAATTTCCAAGTGGTTCTGCTGGGTATTGAATAAACCCGCCTTGTTCTGTGCCCAAATAAACAAACAGCAACTCTTGATGGGTTTTACCAAAGGTTTCATACAGAGTAAAAATATCCGCCTCGCCGGCCACTGCTGCCAGTGGGTCCATCGACTTTTCAGCGCCCATATATGTGGTGACATCTGTTGGCACATTTTTTACAACATTGGCCTGTGCTAAAAAGTCAGCATTATGTTTAACTTGTTGAAAAAATAGATTAAAGCCTTTTTCTACTTGACGGATCTCAGCATGGGTTGTTGCTAAAAACCGAGTGAAACCATCACTTTTCGCCTGCGAGAGTGCGAGCATAGCGATTGCCAGAATAGGCACAATTACGGTGATGGCGAATCCCGCAATTAACTTAGTGCGCATTTTCATAATACTGCCTTTATTATTGTTTTGTATAACAGGTTACAAATTTAATATACCTATTTGGTATCGGTATTAACACTCAAAATGTTAACGATATTTACACCTGAACATAACATTCAATAAATAAATATTAGAGCAAACGATTGCATTACGATTTATGTATTAGCAATGCGGCATACGAATTGATATGAAGTACTCGGGAACTGGTTATCTTTATTAATATTTTAAGCATTGACTATTTATTTCATTAACGAAACAGAATGAGTATGGTTTGCTGCTCTAAATTAATGAAATTCCAATACAGGCAAGGGAGAAAATCACCATTGCCCTTAGGAGCGAAAATGCACTATTCAACGTACCTTAAGGCTTTTTAATCACTTTCGCGTGCTTTCGATTAGGATAACAAGTTGTGCAGATCGGGCATACTAAACCGTGGCATCCACGGGCTGTGCAAAACTCACGTCCATAATAGATAATTTGCAGATGCAAATCGTTCCAGCGCTCTTTCGGGAAAAGTCGTTTTAAATCTTTTTCGGTTTGCGCCACATTTTTACCATTGGTTAGCCCCCAGCGTTGTGCAAGGCGGTGAATATGTGTATCGACTGGAAACGACGGAACACCAAATGCCTGCGCCATTACAACCCCCGCTGTTTTATGGCCCACTCCTGGCAGCGTTTCTAAAATAGCCATATCTTGTGGCACTTGCCCATTGTGATTTGCGACAAGCATTTCAGACAGCACTTTAATGGCTTTGGACTTTTGCGGCGATAGCCCACAAGGCCTTATAATTGCTTGAATATCCTCAACCGTTTGCATTGCCATATCAAACGGATTATCGGCTAGTTGCCATAGTTTTGGCGTGACTTGATTAACTCGTTCATCAGTACATTGTGCCGACAAAAGAACTGCAACTAATAAGGTATAAGGATCGCTGTGATCAAGTGGGATGGGAGGATTTGGGTAACGCGTTTCAAGTTCATCTAAAATAAACGCGACACGTTCAGCTTTTAATAAATTTTTTTGCGTCACAATGACAACATCCCTAACGATCTAAAATAAAAGGGTAAAATACACTGCTTTGCAGCTGGCTGCCAGCGTAAGCAGTGCATTATATTGTCGCAATTTTCAGTTAAGCGATTATTTACAACATTGGTCGCCGTAGTAATTGTTCGGGTAATTACATACCTGCTTTGGTGCCGTCGCTGGTTGCGTCAGTGCTTGTTTTAACGAATTAATTAATGTACTCATTTTGTTCTCCAGTGTTATCTAAGTAACAAGGCTATTATGAGCAATTCGCCGCTAGCAATAAAATTAATTAATACGAACTTTACGTTCACTTTTATCAATCAAAAATAAAACTCAACAACCCGTCTCGCTACAATTCATTGCGACCATCAAAATAGGTAATTGTTAATTCACGCGGTTCAAGATTATCAACACAACCCAAGTTCAAACGATACTCGCCCGGTTGGTATAGGGTGTCGTGGAACGGATAAATGCCGCAGTGTTTACAAAAATGATGATTTACATCGTGATCACCCCAGTGATAGGTGTTCAAATCATCCTTGCCAGAAAGCAATGTAAACTGCTGCGCGCTAACGCAATGTTTAGACATTATCGCATTTTTACGAATGCAAATTGAGCAATTGCATTGCAACGCATCTGTAATAGGTGGACTTTCAAATTCAAATTGCACCGCTTTGCAGTGACAACTACCTGTATATTTCATAATCGCATTCCTTTTATTTTTTACTGTATATCTGACCAGTTAAAATAGAAAGCGATTTTTACAGATTAATCT
The DNA here is from genome assembly GCF_000238255.3 of Pseudoalteromonas spongiae UST010723-006. NCBI lineage: Bacteria > Pseudomonadati > Pseudomonadota > Gammaproteobacteria > Alteromonadales > Pseudoalteromonadaceae > Pseudoalteromonas > Pseudoalteromonas spongiae. The sequence continues at coordinate 421,924 of NZ_CP011040.1, read as the reverse complement.
GTAAATATTGTTGTAACGCGTTAACGTGAAACTGATTTTTGGTTGCTTATAGCGCTTTATACATAATGTGTTGCGGGCCAGCAGGACCACCTAAATAAAGGGATTCAGCCTCAGTAAAACCGCTTTTTTGATAGCATCGTTGTGCAATGGCATTTTTACAATTAACGGTTAGGTAAAGCCAATTATAATCGCCGTAGTACTGTGTTAAATACTTAAGTAATGCAGCAATCGCCTGCTTACCTAAGCCATTTCCTTGTTGCTTTTCATCAATTACAAACGTTCTCAGCCCTAAACCGTCAGTTGGGCAAAAATCGTAATGCTTACCGTAATGGGTATCGAGTTTAAAAAAGCCAATGACCTCATCATCTTGTTTAATTACATGTAAATGCACCGCTGGATCTACTTCTTGAATAAACTCCTTAGCACTGCAAGCAAACTTTAATTGCTCACTTGCCAATGTTACGTTAGCAAGTCGATTAAGATGGGTTTGGTTTAACGTTTCGATTGAAACCATTTGGCTTTACTCTCTTTTGCCGCTATGAACCGCTCGAGTCCAGTTGCTGTTACTTTCTAATTTTAAATAGGCATTTTCACGATCAATGCAGGTAGGCGTAACGCTCGTAAAATCAATATTGCCGCGTGGTGTTTCAAAATAGTGTTCTACTTGGTTGTCCTTAATAAAAACTAACAGTGTCACGCCGTCATTAGTTTTGATACGGGTTCGTTTTTCAACATCAAACCTAAACCCTAACACCTTGCGAGCTCGTTGATTATCAGTGTATGGCGTAATAAAACAAACCCGCTGCCAAGACCCTTCAACGACATTGGCTAAATTAAGCTGTTTAACCGTTGAATCAAATTCGCGCACGGGTGCTCCGAAATAACCACATCCAGCTAACATAGTGACAGCCAATGCACATACCCAATTTTTCAAAGTGATATCCTTATCAATATCGAAAAGTACTTTCACGTATTACAATTCTGTCGAGAGGGTTACATTCTCTTTACGAGCGACTAATTTGCCAGTAGCGCGGTATTCTTTTAAGCGCGAAAGCGCTTGCTGTGAACTCATTAACGCATAATCCACATAAAACTTAATTTGTTTAAATTCGCGCTCTACACCGTCTAAGTAACGTTCATTTAAATCGCTATCTGAGAATTCACTCAAATCGTCATGGCCTTCAAAAATAAAGGTGTTCACCATGTGTTTGGCTTCAGTATTACTGCGATTGGCAAGATCAAGTGCGATTAACAGCTCAACAGGTAAGGTATTTAACTCCTCACGACTTTGTGAAAAACGCCATGCCCCTTGATCAACGTTGAGCATTTTTAATACAAACTCAAACCTTGGCGATTCACCGGTTTCTTCGAGCTCAGCGACATAACGCTGCGACTTAATAATGTTATCGTTATAAGCACTTGCTGCACTTTCTAATCGCTCTATGTTTTGCGTTAGTTCATAAGCAATTTTACCCAATAACACTTCAGCTTGTTGTCGTTGTTGATAAGTGTTGTACCAAGCGTTAATACCAAGTGCGACCAATACACCTAAGGTGATCACAATTAACTCAAACGCCACCTTACTTATTATTTTTCTCACAGCGCTCATTTTACAACTCATTAAAATTTATCATGTTTTTATTGTACCGAGTTTTTAAACTAAAGCCATGATTTGCTCAGGCAAGAAATAGAGACTGTAATTAAAAGGTTGAATACAATTCACCTTAAGCGTAAATTAATTGTGCTAATCAATACGTTCACATGGTGTTTTCGATGAAACATAAATACCCGCCGCTTCATCTACTGAGTATTTTTGAAGCAGCGGCACGTCACCAAAACTTTAAAGCGGCCAGTAATGAGCTATGCATTACGCCCTCTGCGGTAAGCCATCAAATAAAAGCGCTTGAGCAGCAATTAGGGTTTAGTTTATTTCAACGCAAAAGTCGTGGTGTTGAACTAAACGCTGCTGGAGAAATGTACTTAAATTACGTGCAACAAGGGCTTGATTGCTTTGAACTTGGTACGCGTAAAACCCGCAACCGGTTTTCATCGCAAGCATTAAAAATCTCGTGTTTTACAACCCTAGCAAGTAGCATCATTATTCCAAAATTAGGCGCATTTCAAACAAAACACCCAGACATTGAACTTAGAATAGAAACCGGTAATCACGTCGCTGATTTACGCTACGACGACATTGACTTAGCAATTCGCATTGGCCAAGGTAATTGGCCCAATACCACACACCAAAAGCTACTTGACCTATCAGTATCTGCGGTTTGCTCGGTGCCATTTTTTGCTCAACATAAAATCAGTAAATTAAAACATGTTAACCAGTTACCGTTAATTGACTTAGCCTACATGGACGATGTTTGGCTGCAATGGTCTCGCGCTGTAGGCATTACTTTATCCAACACAAAACGCGTGCTTACCTTTAATGATTACGACTCTTCAATTAATGCGGCAACTCAGGGATTAGGTATGGCGTTGGCGATTTTCCCACTTGAAAATCAACGGCTGGAAAACCAATCATTGATTGCACCGTTTAATGAATTTGTTCCTTTTGAACGTGGTCTTTACGCCGTGTACCGAGAAGAAGACGAAGGTCGTCACGATATTCAGTGCTTTATAAATTGGCTAACTGCATCACCTGAGCTCTACGCCGAAAATAGATGAATGATATTCACCTATAGAGTGAATATTATCCTTTTGTCATGATCATTTTTTGGCTCTAAAGTAGCAATTACGCAAACAGCTATACACAGAGCCATTACCATGTTTCAGATATTTCTAATTTTCTATCGTTTACTTGCTACATTGGTCGTTTTAACGCCATTAATGATCAACTTAACCATTAAAGGTGATGTGATTGCATCACTTGTGTATGCCCCTTCTTTAACGATAGTTGCACTGGTTTTAGCGATTTACTTTGATAGTAAAGTAGTCGACTTTTACGCCGCGCGACGCAAACAATCGCTATTAAAAAAAACAACACTTAAATTCACACATGCTCCATTACTCTCACGCTTTAAAAGCAAACAATGTTGTTTGAAACATTAAGTCCTAAGCTCGAAATCACAAATTACTCTCTAGCAGCACTTTTTACATATTACTGCATTAAACTTGATGCAATAGACTCGCTTTTGACGCACAAATTTGCCTTTTGCTAAGAAAAACTATCAAGCTAGCGCTATAAAACAACATAGCTCATAGGTGCCTGTGGGCGTAACACCTTAACCCGAGTGCAGGTTAAATTGTTCTAAAAACAAGCGGCTCACAGCAGCCTAAGCCTTTGCGTTTAAACCTACAACTTGTTATAAGGTTGAAAAACAATAAAAAGATAATGGATTATGTCTAAGGCTTGGCTCGCTTTTTTTATTCTAAGTTACAGCGTATTTTGTACCTTTGCCCTTGCGTTACCAACGCAAAAGCCCGAACAGGTATGTGCAACGTGCCACCAAAGCCAAGTTGCAGATTGGCAGACTTCACACCACTTTCATGCCATGGAAGTCGCAAGCGACTCGTCAATTTTAGGTAACTTTGACAACGCAAGCTTAGCGTATCAAAACCAAACAGCACGCTTTTTTAAAAAAGACAGTGGTTTATATATTGAAATGCCAAACCTTACTGGCGAATTAACAACTTACGCGGTGACATATACCTTTGGCTATCACCCTTTGCAACAATATATGTTTGATTTTGGTAACGGTCATTACCAGTTTTTTCCATTTGCATGGGACAGCCGAAGTAAACAGCAAGGGGGACAACGCTGGTTTGTGCTTCATCCTGAGCAAACTGAAACAGACGCCTTTCACTGGAGCCAAAAAGGGCAAAATTGGAACCATATGTGCGCCGATTGTCACTCCACTGACTTTCAAAAGAACTTCGACTTTAAAAGTAACACCTTTAACTCAACGTTTTCCGCTATTAATGTTAGCTGCAACGCATGTCACGGCGACAGTGAGCAACACTTAAAGTGGGCGAGTGGTAATAACAAAATCAAAAACAAAGGCTTTACCCATGCTATTGGGCAAAAAACCCCGCTATTTCAAAGCCAGGCTGATGGCACAATGAAAAGCGTGTCGCCTTTAAAAGAATCCAAACAAGTTACTATGTGTGCCACCTGCCACGGCCGACGTTCAAATTTGGCTGACCGCCAAGGACCCCATGACTTTTTCAATGCATTTCAACCCGCATTATTAACCCCAGAACTCTACCAAGTAGATGGTCAAGTATGGGATGAAAATTATGTTTGGGGCTCATTTGTGCAAAGTAAAATGTACCAAGCAGGTGTCACCTGCACTAACTGCCATAACCCGCACAGTGGTAAGTTAAAACTTCAAGATAATTTAACCTGCACCCAATGCCATGCAAGCACCACTTTTGATACACCAAAACATCATGGCCACACAACAAATGAAATTGGCAGCCAATGTGTAGATTGCCATATGCCCACCACGACTTACATGCAAGTTGATGCCCGTCGCGACCATAGTTTTAAAGTGCCAAGACCCGATTTAACGATTAAAACGGGTGTCAGTAATGCGTGTAACCAATGTCACCAAGATCAAACGGCAAGCTGGGCCGTTTCGCAAATTAAAACGTGGCACCCAAATAGTAAACATATTGGCAAAGCACACTTTGCCACCAGCTTTCATCGCGCCGATGAGCGTGCGCCAAACGCAGCTGAATTACTGACCCGTATAGCGCAAGATAAACAGTACTCGACTATCGTCAGTGCTTCAGCACTCACACGTATGCGCAATACACCCGGCAATAACGCGTTAGTTGCGATTGCGCGGGCAATAAAAGACCCATCGCCACTCAAACACATCGCCGCAATTAATGCTGCAACGCCCTATCCAGTGACCGACCGCTGGCGTCTTTTTAATGTTTTATTAGATTCAACTCACCATAGTGTGCGAATTGAGGCTGCTCGCTCACTAGCCGGCATGTTGAACGCGCCCTTTCCAAATGAGCTGTCAAAGCAAGATAAGACACGTTTAAACGCCGCACTAAACGATTACAAAAAAAGCCAAGAGTTTAACGCAGAACGTGGATTTTCACACACTAACCTAGCTTTGTTAGCGCTTGAGATGGCCGAGCCTAAAGCCGCAGAAATGCACTATTTCGATGCGATAAAAGTTGAGCCTATTTTTATGCCAGCGTATGTTAACCTTGCGGATTTATATCGCCAGCAAGGTGATGAATCAAAAGCTCAAAATATTCTTAAGCAGGCACTCAGTGTCAATCATGAGGCAAGCGATGTGTACTACGCATTAGCAATGAGCCAAATACGCAGTAATGAAAAACAAAATGCACTTAAAAGCCTAGAAAATGCCACTCTGTTTGCCCCTGAAAATGCAAGTTACTTATACACTTACGCGTTATTGCTGCAAGACCAAAAGAATATTCACCAAGCAATTCGTTATTTTGAAAAGGCCTATGCGATTACCCCAACAAATCCGGATATTAGTTATAGCCTGACGCAAAGTTACATTGCATTAAACCAGTTTAAGCAAGCGTTATTTTATGCCGAAAATCTTGCACGTTTACTGCCGAACGACCGGCAAATAGCGCAAATGGTTAATCAGCTAAGAATGATGCAAGGGGTTAACTAACTTTTGATCTCAAGCAAAGGCGAATGAAAGAGTACCGTTTAAGAGGCTAGAGAAAAATTGCTCAAACTGAATTGAAACGCTATAAAAAAACGGCAAGCTGTTACGCCTGCCGTTTTTTATGAATATTGTGAAACGCGATTATGCTTTTTTAACGAACTTCGCGGTTACCATCATTTCGCCAACACCATCAACTTTACAGTCAAGCTCGTGATCCTTTTTATCGAACACGCGACGAACTTGTGCTTTGGTGCCAATTTTAATCACTTGCGAACTACCTTTGATTTTTAGGTCTTTAATTACGGTAACTTTATCACCTTCAACCAATAATGCGCCGTTCGCATCTTTTACCTCAATAAGGTCCTCTTTTGCTTGCTCCTCAGGATTCCACTCAAACGCGCATTCTGGACAAACAAGATTATCTTGATCTTGATATACATATTCTGATTTACAACTAGGACATGGAGGTAACGACATAACAACTCACTACTGCGAAAAAATTTGCGATATTTTAATTGATTTAACCCTATTAAGCGAGGGGCTTTTAATTAACATTTAAGTTTTTTTTAGCTAATGCCACCCCGCTTTAGAATAATAATTCTCATTTAAAAAATTAGTTAAAATAATTATGTGGGAATAAATTGATCAAACACATAAAAAATACGCTTTTCACAATCAAAGTTTTATAAATGCAGTAATTTTTTGATTTAGTGCAGTTTTAGCGCTTGCCAACAAACATAAAATATTGTCATTAAATCAATTTGTTGGAACACCCGTCGTGACCAAATTAGCAAGCGCTTCACAGCAAATTCATTTTGCTGAAGACGAACTTATCATTAGCAAAACCGATATACGTGGAAATATTACTTACGCCAATCGCACCTTTATGCGGGTAAGTAACTTTCCTGAATCAAAACTCATTGGCCAACCACATAACATTATTCGTCACCCAGATATGCCAAGAGGTGTGTATTACGGCATGTGGAAAACCCTAAAAGCCAAGCAAGAGTTCTTTGGTTTTGTTAAAAACCTCACCGCCGATGGCGATTATTATTGGGTATTTGCAAATGTCACACCTGATCTGGTTAACGGCGAAATACAAGGCTTCTTTTCTGTAAGGCGTTCTCCGCCTGACGCCGCAATAAAAACAATTAGCGAGGTGTATCAAAAAATGCAGCAAGTAGAAGCACAACACGGCAAACGTGATGGGGCAAACGGCGCATGGTGTTGGTTAAATGAGTATTTGCAAACCCATCACAACACCAGTTATGAAGCCTTTGTATTAGATCTTTACGCTGCAGAATAAGGAGATTTTTATGCCAAATCATACAAGCAATGTAAGCAAAAACATCCCTTTTTTAAGCCAAAAACTATTTATTGCCTGCGTAACCTTTGTCGCCTTAAATTTACTGGTTGCCATTAATAGCATAGTCACCAGTGGCATCAGCTTAATAAATATCTTATCGCCGCTACTGGCCATGGTGTTTGCCTTTTTTGCTTACCAAGACCAAAAACGCCCACTTAACGCGCTAAAAGCAATACACCTTACTCTCACTGAAGCAATTGCAGGCAAAACACATGTGCGAGTAACCCGCACCAAAGGGCTTGGTGAAATTGGTCAAGTTGCATGGCAGCTAAATGATTTTCTCGATATCGTAGAGACCAATTTTAAAGAGTTTTCGAACAGTTTTTCGCGCGCCGGAAAACGCGAATTTCATCGCAAGGGATTAGTGCAAGGCTTGCCCGGAGAATTCGCTTACATCATGAATAACGTTAATGTGGCGATTGAAGCAATGGAACAAGCCGATAACTTTGCTCGACAAAATCGCCTGCTAAGCGAAATGCACCACCTTAACACCAGCAATTTACTTGATAACTTAAAAGATACGCAACACCAAATGGCGGCATTATCAACCGATATGGACGATGTTGCGGCGATGGCTATGGAAAGTAAGCAAGGCGCTGATTTTAGCCATAAAACCGTAGCCGAATTAAAGCATGCCATTGAGCAAGTTAACGAGCGCATGCATACGGTAGAAGAAACCGCCAATGTATTAGCGAACGACAGTAACCGTATCGAGCAAACCATACGATTAATTAGCGATATTTCTGAACAAACCAACTTATTGGCGTTAAACGCAGCAATTGAAGCCGCACGTGCTGGTGAATCAGGCCGCGGGTTTGCCGTAGTTGCCGACGAAGTGCGTCATTTAGCGGTAAAAACACGTGAATCAACCGACGAAATTACAGCAATTATTTCAGGGCTAACGTCACGCGTAGAAAGCATGGTGCAACAGACCTATGAAGTGAGCAACAGCGCGAAACAAATTGGCGATGAAATGACGATCTTCTCGGCCGAATTTGACACTATAGCCACATCGGCCGAGCGCACTATCAATGTTGTGGGCCAAACCAAAGATCGTGCATTCGCCTCACTGGTTAAAATTGATCACATCATCTACATGCAAAATGGCTACATTGGCGCCGAAAAAGGCGGGCTTGGTGCAGAATCTGATGCCGTGCAAGAATCTCACACTGAGTGCCGTCTTGGTCAGTGGTATCATCACGGAGAAGGCAACGCTGTATTCTCGCGTCTAGCTTCATTTAAAGCGCTTGATAAACACCATAAAACAGTGCATCAGCATGTACGCCAAGCGATAGAACTGGTGCAGCAAGACTGGCTTAGAGACGATGGTATTTTTGACGGCATCATACATCATTTCGAGCAAGCGGAAGTTGCAAGTGGCAATGTGGTACATTGCTTAAATGAACTGGTGTTACAAAAACACGCACAATAATCAAAGCCAACGACGCGTTTTTAAAGGCCGTGTGGCTTATTGCTATAACGCCGCATCATATTGATGTAACATACAAAAACTTCACTTAGGTGAGGTTTTTGTATTACAAACAATGCTGAATAAGGACAATCATGCGTTTTTTCTTTCTCGTTACATCACTATTACTCGCTGCAAGCCCTCTTTATGCAAACCCATTTATAGGCAAATGGCATGTTACTAAAGTTGAAACACCAAACACTTACTTTGGTGAAATTAAATACCCTAAACACTTTGAGTTAACTCAGCAAAACGGACAACTTAGCGGGCAATATCACGACCAATATGGCTATGAGTGCGACTTTTCCTTAATCGAATTAATCAATGCTGGGAATGAGCTGTTATTAATTGGTTGTGGTGTAACTAAACATGCCAACTCTTGGATGCCAGTGCACAAGGTAAAGCTCATCAATGATCGGCTGGTCGGTAAAGTGATCACGCATTCAACCCAGTTCACTTGGTATGCAGAGGCCGTAAAACCCAACTCACAATAAACCACAAACTTCACCATAAGGACGTGTTTATGAAAAAATGGAAAGTGCTGTTTTTTACAACCTTGTTCGTGCTATTTACAAGCAACCTGTTTTGGCTCTATGTGGTGATTGATCAAGGTGTAAGCTACACCTATTTAAGTCAATCATATCAAGATGCAAACCACACTATTGACCACTTAAGCAAGTTAATCGTGAAAGGCAGCGCGCAATACAGTAAAAGCGATATACTTCATTTGCTCAGGCAAGCCGAGCCCAATATGTTGATTAGCGAAAGTGACAATACCATTACCACTGAGTTTGCGACATTTACGTTTAACAACAACCAACTGGTCGCCATCAAACAATCCCAATTTTAATCAGTCTATTGGCAATCATAGTGCTAGATATATTAAGCATTGCCAAGAAATACTTTTTAACGTGTTGTTCTAAAATAATAAATATTATTCCCATTAACTGGGTATTTAATTCGCCAGAATCATCAACTCTCAAACTGAGTTTGTCTTAGCAAAATACAAGATAAATTAAAAAGGCCAGATTACTCTGGCCTTTTATTCGTTTGCTATTGGGCATAGCTATTAACTCAGCGATGAAACCACTGATAAGTACTGTTCTGTTACTTGTTAAGCTGCGCTTTTGCGGCTTCAACCTTTGAAAAATCAAGGCCTAGTTCTGCGACCGCTTCTTTAATAAGTGCAGGGTTTTGCATCACCTGCCCCATCACTAGTTGCAGTTTATCTTGCGGTAAGCCTAGTTGACTAATGGTTAGCATTGCAGCCATTGGGTTTTCAGTAAGCACCTGAAAAATTTCATTAATACGCTCATCGCTAATGTTGTTTTCTTTTAACAGTGCAATAATTGGATTCATTCTACTACCTTGAATAACATTATTTGTGTTGCAGTGTAGCAGGTGATTAACATGCTGTTAATCACCAAGCTAAAAATCTAATAGACTCGGCGCTGTTGTTCTAATGTAGTTTCATTTTTGGCCTGACGCTACGCATTAGCTTTTCACACAGCCAAAGCGCCATAGTTTTTAAAGGTCCGTGAATGGCATTTTGATGCATGCGATACAAAGACACGTACATTAAGCGTGCTAATTTGCCCTCAATAAACATACTGTTATTGGTTAAATTACCCATTAAACTGCCTACCGCACTAAAGCGCGATAAATTCACTAGCGAGCCATGATCTTTGTACTTAAACGGTGTTTTGGCTTTGCCATTAAGCTCTGCAAGAATATTAACCGCTAAATTACTTGCCATTTGATGTGCTGCTTGTGCACGCGGCGGCACAAAACTACCATCAGATTGCTCACATGCCGACGCATCCCCAAGTACATAAACATGCTCTACTCCTTTGGCTTGCAAATACGGGTCAACCAGCACTTGGTTGCTGCGATTAAATTCTAGTCCGTCGATGCTTTTTATAAAATCAGCCACTTTTACACCCGCTGCCCACAGCATTAGATCAGCCGCAATCTCCTCGCCCTCAGCGGTGACAAAACCATGCTGATTGGCTTCGCTAATACGTGTATTTTCAAGCACCTGAATGCCTAAATTGAGTAGTTCACGCCTCGCTGCATCACTGATGCGTTTTGGCAGCGCGGGTAAAATAGTTGGCCCAGCTTCGATTAGATGAATGCGTAACTGCGTACTTTTAAATTCGCTTAAGCCATAGTGCTTTAACAAACCAGAAACATGAATAAGTTCAGCGCTCAACTCAACTCCAGTTGCGCCACCACCGACAATAGCAATTGAAAGTGAGTTTGACTGGGAGCTTTGTTCACCACTTGAGTTTTGATGAACGCGCGTAAAGCTATTTAGCAGCGCATGCTGAAAACGTTCTGCTTGCTGTTGAGAGTCCAGAAAGTAGCAATGTTCGGCAACACCTGGGGTATTAAAATCATTACTAATGCTGCCAATTGCAATAATGAGTTTATCGTAGTGAAGTGCGCGTTCAGGCAATAATACTTTGCCGTTATCATCATTGTGTTGTTTTAAACTGATAGCTTGGTCGTTGGTATCGAGTTTTATAAACTCGCCCAAAATGAATTGAAAACCATGAGTTGCTGCGTGAGCTGAATACGACACGCCATCTAAACTGGTGTCGAGCGAGCCTGTTGCTACTTCGTGTAGCAAGGGTTTCCATATGTGTGTGCGGTTTTTATCAATTAACGTAATGTTTGCGCGTTGTGACTTTCCTAATTTTTGTCCTAACTTACTTGCAAGCTCAAGACCGCCTGCGCCACCGCCAATAATAACGATATTAGGATGTGTGTTAATCATAATTGTGCCCTTTAAAAGTTATAAAGAGCTGAATACATAAATTTTTATCGTGGTTATTAGGTTGGCTATCAGAGCCGCATAATCAATAAAAATGGGTATCATCAGGCATTCAGGTCATTATAACCTGACACAATATCTTTATGTTACGCCGCAACGTACCTAAGTGAAAGCCATAAAGTATTGCAAAATATGTCGTACGCGTGACAGCGTATTCAGTTAATATTCATGGCGTATTTTCTATGTTTGAAACAATTACCCAAAACTGTGAAAGATTATGACCTTATCAACACTTTATAAAACAGCGAGTCTCGCCGTTATTTATTTATCACTTAGCGCTTGCGCAGCTATTTCACCAGAAAAATGTAAAACCGCTGATTGGTATAACCTCGGGTACAGTGACGGTCAGAGCGGCTATAAGCGCAGCCGGGTCAATGAATACCGCCAAGCCTGCGCGGAAGTAAACATAGATGTAAATACCAAAAAATGGCAACAAGGGTACGAACAAGGCAACCAAGTGTACTGCACGCCAGAAAACGGTTATCGCATTGGTCGCGCCGGACAAACATACAACGGAGTGTGTTTAAACGAGTCGTTCGTTAAAAACTACAACAAAGGTAAACGACAATATGATATCGACGAGGAAATCAAACAGCTAGAAGACCGCTTATACCGCCTAAAAGAGCAATATCGCAATGAAACAAACGATGATATTAAGCGCGAAATTCGCCATGATATTCGTGATTTAGAACGCGAAATTGATCGTTTGCGCATTCCACAAGTCATTTACCAAGTCGTATTTTAGTTACGATGAACCAAGTGCTAACTGCTTTTTAACACCGAGCATCACACCACCAAATGCCACGCTAAAAATGCCTGCCAGCATTGCCAACGACGATAGCGTGGCGTCAGCGATGCCCGGACTTGCCAAAATGGCTAATGTGTTAATAAATACTAACATCAACGCAGAGAGTAAATAGCCTTGATAGCCAATTACACCGGCAAATATCAAAAACAAAAAGGTAAAACCAAGCGCTGGCGTAAACGCCGCAGCAGCAATCACCCCAACTACTAAAGAAAGCGCTATTACCAACCCGATTACGATTTTATACATCTTTGCCTCCGTGCATATTTTTTTTAGCCAAGTAATTTTTCAAATCGAATTTTATGATCTTGAAAACTTGGCGCTTTTTCAAGATCAATTATTGCATAGTTGTTTTTGACAAGCATTGCCAACATCGCACGAAAACGATTCATGGTTTTTACCTGAACAGCAGTAAACCCATGTTGTTGTAGCCAACTCTCTTGCTGCAATAGCATTTTTTGAGCAAGACCTTGACCGCGATGATTTGGCACCACAGCACCTAACCAGCTGTAAAACGTTGTATCGTTTAATGCATAACCGAGTTTATAACCTATCGGTTCGCCATCGTGATAGGCGATAAGCAATAAATGGCGTTTATCAGCAAGGCGTAATTTAATATCGGCGAGTTTTTTTGGCGATGAAAATTCAGGAATCGCCTGCTCGATTTGCACCATTTGCTCAAGTTGCCCAATTTCAATTGTATACATAGTTCTTGCTTATTTGGCTTTAGACTGCCGCCAGTATAGAGAATTTAAAAATCTGAATCGATCTTCCTTCACGCTTTTTTCACATCTGCCACGTTAGTGTAACGACAAACAACGCAACAGGAACTGAAACTATGATTAGTCATTAATGTTGCTGAACTAGGTTATACACCCAAACCAAGAGTACTCACTGGTGAGGAGCACTCCGTTAGGCTGTTAAAAACCTATCAACAAAATGGCTTAGCCGCAGCAAAAGCAGATATCGCAAATAACCCAAAAGCACACCAACAAATATTAGTTGTGATGCATGCAATATTGGCGTTTATGCAGCTAGATATAGGTAAAGGATTTGACTTATTGAGTCTCGCCAAAGCAATTAAAGCGCAACACGCATAAATTGCTTAGTAACGTAACCCTTCGAATAACAGTGGGGTTACGTTATGTCCGATACTACTCTGTCTCGCCCAAGTTCTTTGGCGTCGTAAAGCAAATCGTCAACACGTTTAAACATCATTTCAATTGCTTCACCACGTTGGTATTGGGTAACACCAATACTCGATGTGATTGTAATGCTGTTTTCATCACTCATTTTTATCGGCTCAGCTTTTAGCGCCAATGCAATTTGCTCAGCACATCTAATTGCTTGTCTGGTTTGTGTATTCGGTAAAATTGCCACAAACTCTTCGCCGCCATAACGTGCAACAATATCATTACGTGTTAATTTGCTTTTAATAATGTGCGACGCCACCTTTAACACATTATCGCCTGCAAGATGCCCATAGGTATCGTTAATTCGTTTAAAGCGGTCGAGGTCAAACATCACCACACTAAAGCCAATATTTTGCTGTTTAAGTTGTTCAATACGACGCAACATGACACGCCGATTAATCAGTTTTGTTAGCGGATCAACCGTTGATTCACGATACAAATTCATCAACATTGAAAGCTGTGCAATTTGCAGCCACAGGCTAATACCGGCAAACAAACCAAATAGCCAAACGCCATTAAAAAAATGCCAATAATCACCGTTAAAAAAGTGCGCTTGTACGAGCATAAATGGAATAAAAATCAGGCTAATTAAAATCACACCACCGCGAATAGTCAGTGGAAATAACCCGATCATTGCCAATGTTAAATACGGCATCATGGTGAAAATTAACGGCACACTATCAAGGCTGTTAAACGTCAGCATAATGTACAAATAAAACAACGACGGGCACAAAAACGACAGTGCAATCACATGTTTTATTAAACTCACCGAAGACGAGCGTTTTACGCGATAAGCCATAATAAACAGTGCCACCGAGAGCGAAATACGCGCCACAAGTAAGGTTTGTGCATGTGCTTGCGGGAGTGTTAGAAAATCAAAAAAGCCAAATAAGGGCACCGAAAACGCGAAAAACAAACACATAATCCATAAACGTCTACGAATATAATCCGACCGTTTATGCGTAAAATCAGTTGAATGGGAATGCGATGAAATAAGCTCGACGAGAGGATTGTTTTCTAAACGAAGGTAGGTTTTGAGTTGTAGCGATTTAAACTTAGATAAGGGCTCTTTTTTGTCACTATACGGCTCGCTTAGTGCGGTTGGCTTCATACTTAGTCTCACTTACGTCTATTACAACGCCAAATAATGTTGACGCAATAATCATCAATTCGAAGCAAGTTTAACCGTTGAGCACATTTACGTGATTATTCTAGATCAATAAAAACCAGTAAACATAGTACCGAAATTAAACACTTAGCCTTTAATTTAATACACCCCTAGAAGTATTCGAATACAAGAATTTGCTAAGTATAAAATGCACTTTAACGCAAGCTTACAATCTCTTACAAAAGCGATAAAGTTGAGCGGTAGCAGTACGTTGCAATATCTGGTACAACTATAAATTGTTAAAGCTAGCTAATTACACAGGGATTGCTGCCATTTACACAGTGTAAAAAGCACAACGGCATTTGAATCATTGTTTGTAACGCAATACTTGCAAGGAGCGCGAATGAAATACCTGTTAACCTTACTTTTAAGCATATCCGTTTCCGCTCAAGCAATAATCATTAGGCACGATGTTGCTGATGCACAATACAAAGTACCAAGCACTGAGTTACCTCAATTAGCAACATTTTATTTTGACGGCGCACACGGCACGCTTATAGCGCCAACTTGGGTATTAACAGCAGCCCATGCGACATTTTGCGTAAAGCCTAACTCCTCAATACGCCTTAACGCAAAACACCACACGGTTAAGCGTGTTTATGTTCATAAAGATTACACTCCTGGGCAAAGCCACGATATTGCCTTAATTGAATTACAGCAACCTGTTTTAGGCGTAACGCCTTTCTCACTCAACACAAAATCTGATGAGTTAAACAAAAACCTGTGGTTTATTGGTATCGGCGGCACAGGAAATGGGCTAACGGGTCAAACAGTTGATAATTTTGAAAACAAAGGCCAAATGCGCAAAGCACAAAACAAAGTAGCATTGGCACAAGG
Source organism: Pseudoalteromonas spongiae UST010723-006 (assembly GCF_000238255.3). Lineage (NCBI taxonomy): Bacteria > Pseudomonadati > Pseudomonadota > Gammaproteobacteria > Alteromonadales > Pseudoalteromonadaceae > Pseudoalteromonas > Pseudoalteromonas spongiae. Next base: position 406,636 of record NZ_CP011040.1, on the reverse strand, counting down.
TCCGCTGTTAAAGTTCACCTTCGATAAAGGCGATAACGCGCTGGCCCTTGAGGGCGTATCCGGTGGTGGTGACAGCGGCGGCCCCGCATACACATTTCAAAATGATACAGGCGTTATTTATGGTATTAGTTCACGTGTCGAGGGCGGTAACATTGGCAAATACGGTGTTAGTGAGGTTTACAGCCGAATATCATTTTTTGCGCCTTGGATAAACAAGATTATAAATGGGAAGAATATAGACGCGCTTTCAGACGCCAAGTTGAAGCAGTTGCCTGCAGGGTTAACAGAAGACATTTTGCCACGTGTCTGTAACGACATTAGTATTAAATAAAACAACTCTAGTACGGCACATATAAATGTGCCGTATCACCTTACATTTCAAACAAAAGAGGGATCTTATGAAACGAAATTACATCTTAGCACTAGCGTTATTGACGACTACTCACACTAGCTTGGCCTTTGATTTAACCGCCAAATGCTTAAAAGTGAAAGAAATCTTCAACAAGCAACCTCACACTGCAACAACGTGGCAAAACTACTCAGCCGGCGCTGCAACCCCCTTTAAGCAAATAAACGCAAACGGTTTTGGCGCGCCCGTTGTGCTTAAAAATGATAAACAAGTTACCGTTGACCTATTGGGCCTGCATCCATTGTTAGTGTTCAACTACGCTGAGGAAGAACAAGCAAACACGTGGCAAAAAGTCGACCTATACGCTCACAAAACTTACCAACAACATACCGACGTTACTAAACAGCCAGATATAGTGACTGTATTAAAAGAATCGCTCGATTTGTCACCAGAAAGCATTAAATGCAACTATGACACTAGCTCTCCAAAGGACTTACGTAAAAACTTAAATGAACAAGTTTCATGGTCAACATTACTGACAATTAAGTCGTTTATGATGCCAGAAGATGTGATTGGTGCGATAAAAATTAAAAATCGCAATGCAGTGATCATTCGCAGTAAATCGGGGTTTGAATATTACGAATCAAACGACGAGAAAGCCATTAAAATTACGGTGAACAGCCAAGACAAAAGCGATCTCGACAGCTTTATTGCCACAGTTGAAAGTAACCCACCGTTCACAACACCAACAGAAATTACAGCAAAGCTGATTAGCGGTATTCACAATAATAATATTGCAGATTGGCAAAGTGCACTTACCTTAATGAAACGTGAAAAGTACACAGTACCTGCGATGGAACCCGTGCACATACGCATTGTATCTATCCAACATCAGCTATGATATTCGCGTATTTTTTTATCGGCCCATAGCAAAAGGAGTTATTAGATGTTCGAATATTTAGTTGGATTAGAAGTAACTAACAACCAAATATATACGCAGTATCGAAATGCGATGACGCCCATACTTGAGCAGTATGGCGGCGGGTTTGGTTACGACTTTGTGGTATCTGAGGTTTTAAAGTCCGCAGTAGATGTGCCGATTAATCGCGTGTTTACCATTGTGTTTCCAACAAAACAAAACGCTGATAGGTTCTTCTCGGACGACTCGTACTTAGCGGTAAAAGCCGAATATTTTGATTCTTCTGTTGCGCATACCACGATTATTGCCGGTTATGAAAAGGCGAGAGAATAACTGCTAACCGTCACTTTTACCGCACGCTAGACTTGCGCATTACGATTATATCGAAAAGGTAAACCCACTTAGCAAACGCCAAGTGGGTTTATTCGATTATCGTGTTGTCGATACCGATTTCGCTTTTTTAATCGCTTCATTAATATTTAGCGACGCTGCTTCTTGGCGCGGTGGGAACTTTTCAAATGTTTTAATATGCTCCGTCAGCATCGCAATTGCTGGTTGAAATACCCAGCTCTTTTTCATGATTTGATGAAAGCCTGTTACGCCATCGTAATGTTCCATTGGATCTTTACGTAAGTTAAACAGTTTAGGCATGGTATGGGTAACCAAATCTTCGTAATAACGACCACCTGGTTTTGATGCAAAGTGCATTTTCCAAGGGCCTACACGAATTGCAGTTAACTGCGACTCGTAATAATAAAAGAAGTGATTACGTGCAGATTTTTTGCTTTTGCCACGCCAATAATCAAGGTTGTTTTCACCATCGATATATACTTTAAACTCTTTTTCCATTGCTTTACGTAAGTTTTTCTCACCCACTGCTGCAGCAATAGTTGGGAATACATCTTCATGCGAGGAAATACCGTTAAGCTTTAACCCTGCTGGAATTTTTTTCGGCCAACGCACCATAAACGGCACACGCACACCGCCTTCCCATGTCGTCATTTTTTCGCCGCGGAATTTGGTTGTACCCGCATCAGGCCATGAACTTTGCTCAGGGCCATTGTCTGTGGTGTAGATTACAATCGTATTGTCGGCAATTTTTAGCTCATCGAGTTTATCGAGAAGCTGCCCTACATGACCATCGTGCTCTAATAAACCACTACCAAAAACATCTTCTTCAGAACTAATATGAGTCGCAAGATGACGGCTCTCTGGTTTCAAGCGCGTGTAAACATGCATACGGCTTGGCGCATGCCAAATAAAGAAAGGTTTATCTGCTTTAACCGCGCGCTCCATAAAATCTAGGCTACGCGCCAACACTTCTTCATCAAATGTTTCCATGCGTTTACGCGTTAGCGGGCCTGTATCAATGATGCGGCCATCTGCATAGGCTTCAATCACACCGCGCGGGCCAAATTTTTTCTTAAACTCTTTAGTTTTTGGGTAATCTTCCTGCTCTGGCTCTTCTGACACATTCAGATGATACAAATTGCCATAAAACTCATCAAAACCATGGCGCGTTGGCAAGTGTTCATCAAGGTCGCCTAAATGGTTTTTACCAAATTGCGCTGTCATGTAGCCTTTGTCTTTTAAAAACTCAGCAATCGTTGGGTCGGCTTCTTTAATGCCCAAAGGGTTGCCGGGCTGACCCACAGTTGTCAGCCCTGTGCGCACTGGTAACTGCCCCATTAAAAACGCAGCACGCCCTGCGGTACAACTTGGCTGGGCATAATGGTCGGTAAATAAGGCACCTTCGTTGGCAATTCGGTCGATATTGGGGGTGTTGTAGGTCATGCCATGTGAATAGGCACTTAAAGAAACCTGCGCCACATCATCCACCATAATGGCGAGAACGTTTGGGTCTTTCGCATGGGCTGACAACGAAAGTAGCCCAGCTAACACACTGACTAATGGTAATTTCATTACTTCTCCTTGTAGATTATTGAAGTATAAGTTGAATTTGTTTCTTAAAAGCACTCACACAGCAAACCTTGATTACGAAAAGCCAGCATGGGCAGATGTTTAACATCCAAAAATAAACACCATTTTTGTAACTAACCAAGATTAAATGCTCACTTTACAAGCATTTTTCAATTTCTACCTTACAAGAAAATAAGGAACAAGCACAGTAAATTACGCTACGTATTACTACTAACCCGCTGACGTTTTTTTATTCAAAAAAAGCCAATGCGATACAACCGCTAAACACGTATTATTAAGTATTGAGCATTGCCCATGTAATTTTACGTTATCCACTGAGCTCGAGCGAAACAATAAGCCTGCGCGTTAAATATAACCAGCACAATAATGCAAGGTTTATTAAAAACCGGCTTGACCTAAACCAAACTTGAGGTTTTAGCATGCCATTTTTCACAGCAATAAGAACAAAATAATGAACAGTGATATTTCAACTTCTCGCTTAAAGCAGTTTCCGCCATTAATGTGGATTATGTTATTTGGCTCATTTATAACGCGCGGTAGCTTTTATATGGTGTGGCCATTTTTGGCAGTGATTCTGTATAAAAAGTTTGCCCTTTCAGCAACCGAAGTCGGCTCGGTATTGTCGCTCGCTGCGGTTATTTCGGTGTTTGTCAGTTTTGTTGGCAGCACCCTTTCAGATAAACTTGGTCGCAAGCCTATGATGTACGCCACAGGTGTGCTTTATATTGTCTCGTTTAGTTTACTTGCCATCGCCGACACAATCTTAATGTTTACCATTGTGATAACGCTCTGCTCTATTGCCACTTCACTTTGGCGGCCGCTGGCATCGGCTTTAATCGGCGATATTATTGTTGATAAAGCAACTCGCGAACTTGCGATGCAATCGCTCTATTTTGCAGTTAATGTTGGTTGTGCGGTAGGCCCAATGCTAGGGGTTTGGCTTGGCTTAACTGGCGAGCAATCGAGCTTTTTTATTACTGTTTACGCCTTTGCCTTTTTACTTGTGTTACTAACCTGGGGGTTTAAACATCATGATAAAATCCAATCAAAAGTGGATATAGAAGACGCACAAAGCACGCCAAGCACCGAAACACCTGAAACTAAAACGGGCTTTAAACAAACCTTCAGCGTGCTAGTACAAGATAAACTGTTACAGTGCCTTATTTTGGCGAACATTTTGTGCTTTTTTATTTATGGTCAAATGGATAGTTCACTGGTGCAATACCTCACCCGTGCGGGCGCAAATAACTTGCTCGAACTTATTTCATCAATGATCTTTACCAACGCGTTAGTGATCATTACCTGCCAATTTTTACTGCTTAAACTAATGGCGTCGCGGCCAATTTTAGTACGTATTCGCTTTGGCTTGGTACTACTTATCATCTCGCAAATCTGGTTTGCTTTTAATCCACTTACCTTTTTTGCAGGTTGGTTAGGTGCGGTAGTAATTATGAGCCTTGCCGAGGCCATTTTATTCCCTACCATGAGCGTACATGTTGACCGCATTGCGCCAACTAACCTTCGCGGCGCATATTTTGGCGCAACCGCATTTTACGATTTAGGCTATGCCTTTGCGCCAATAGGCGGCGGCTTACTACTTGATATGTATGACGGGCGAACCCTATTTTTAGTGTGTAGTGCTATTGCTGTGGTGGTATTTTTACTTTACCTCATTATGGATAAATTAAAGCGCCCTGCATTTATCACAGAGCAGCTTGCATCTGAACAAACGGCTAAAACAGCGTAAATTTTTTAGTTTGAAGTTTTGTTTTTTTACAATCAAAACAAAAAAGCCAGCATTCACATGCTGGCTTTTTACTGAATAATTTAAATAAATTAATCGCGTTTATACACCGCCTCAATCGTTGCTTTTGCCAATGTATTGGCATTCACCATATACCCTGCCACCGCGCTTTTGGTATTTTCTTTTAAACCAAGCGGCTTTGCTAACGCAAACACCGTAAATTGATAACGATGAATACCATGCCCTTTTGGTGGACACGCGCCACCAAAGCCATTTACCCCAAAATCGTTATTAATTTGTACTGCACCTTCTGGCAGTTTTGAACTTGAACTATTGCCCGCACCAGCAGCTAGTTCAGAAGTGTTCGCGGGTAGATCTGTAACCTGCCAATGCCACCAGCCGCTGCCAGTTGGCGCATCAGGATCATAGGCAAAAACAGCAAACGCTTTGGTTTCTTTAGGTGCACCGCTCCACGCTAAATGCGGCGAGATATTTTCCCCTTCACAACCAAAGCCATTAAAAACATGCTTAGTTGAAAGCATTTCACCGTTCGCAATATCATTACTGGTAAGTGTAAAGGTGTTAGCCCAAAGTTGCGCGGCTGATAACAATAAAGTACCGCCTATAATTTGTTTCAACATGATTTGTCCCTTTTTTGATTGTTGCCCCATCTTAATCATAAACACGTTTAAAATCATAGTGCTTTAAGGTGGGTGAATGTTTTATCTGGTTTGTAAGTTTAAGGAACAAGGCGTTAATTTTACTATTTTCGTTGTTGTTATAATTAAACCAATTACACAAGAACTGTAATGGTTCTATTATAAAATATCTGTTACAAATAAAACTGAGATAACGATATTAAGTAACCTAAATTCGGCATAAAAAACTAGGAAACTAAAATTATGGATGAAGTCGGTAAAGTTAGAATTTTCCTGTTAAGGGTAATGTATGCATTTATTGCGTTTGGTTTAGGTGTCACCACTTTGCCCGATATAGTTTCTGGTTCAGGTCAATCTGCCGATTCAGACACTGTTATAAATGCCATATTAATGGGGTTTTGTCTTCTCTCACTGATCGGCGTAAAGTACCCACTTAAAATGTTACCAGTACTTTTACTGGAGCTTGTTTGGAAAGTATTTTGGCTTTTAGTTTATGCCTTACCTATGTATTTAAATCACTCTCTAGATGAATACGCACAAGAGCTTGTACTTGCGTGTGCTATGGGGGTGATTCTTACACCACTCGTTCTGCCATGGGGTTATTTAATAACCCATTACCTAAAAGCCCCCGCAACACCTTGGAAGTAAACTTTAGTCATCAATAAAGTGAGGATTAATTTTGGCGGTCAGAACGTGATCTTGCCATGTGCCGCTTATTTTTAGATAGCGTTTAGCCAGCCCTTCTTTTTCAAAACCTAAACGCGTTAATAACTGGGCACTTTTTGTATTATGTGGCATATAGTTTGCCATCACACGGTGCAACTTTAACTCGTTAAAGACATAATCGAGCCCAGCCTCTACTACCTCAGTCATAATGCCCTGCCCTTGATATTTTTCAGCAACACAATAACCTAGATAGCACGCTTGAAATGGCCCACGCACCACATTAGTAAAATTACACATTGCCATTATTTCGCGGCGCTCAAAATCAAAAGCGGCAAAATGATACGCACTTTGATTATTAAGGTGCGTTTGATAACCATTAGTTAGATTCTGCACATTCACTTTAGTGTAATAGTGCTTATCGCGCGTTGGCTCCCACGGTGCTAAGTGTGCTTTGTTCTCGGTAATAAACGAGAGCAGTGATTCAGTATCATCACTGTTTGGCACGTCAATCAGTGTACGTTTGGTTTTGAGTATCATTGCCTTTGGTCAAGTGCCTGTTTGTCGGTGGCATGCTGAATTAAATTAACCAATAACCGACCATGCATTGGGGTAAAACCGGTTTTTTCGAGCTTTTTCTCAAGGTAATTAGCAAAGTTCTTTCGCTTATCGTGATGAGTGCGAAGCGTAAACAATAGTTCATTTTGCTTTTGGTTTATGAGTCGTGTGTTATAAATTGGGTCTTCATCAGGCCAGTTTTCTACAGGTACGCCTTTGGTTTGATATACATAATTAGAAAGAGTTTGGTTGATCCGAGAATAGTCGCTTTGACCAATAAGCAACTCTAATTCTTTCAATAATCCGCGATACAATACGCGTGGAAATAAGCTGTAAAAATCTTTATTTTGAAACGCTTTGCCTTTTTCGGTTTGCTGCCAATCGGCAAAGCTTGATTTAAGCGCATGGACAAAAATGCGCCCAACAAAATGTACTTTTAAATAGCTGCCACCTTGGTTATCTGCGCTTTGTAGCAAATTACTTAAACGCTTACGATAACTGCGGTTCTCTGCTTTTAAACGGCTCACTTCGGCTTCTAACGCAAGTTCATTTTCGCCTTTTTCAAGCTGCTGTTTTTGCAATTGAGCAATACGCAGTTGGGCGCTTTGTAATACATCGCGGGTGTCTTTAAGCTCTTGTAGCACACTGCCATTTTTAATCTTGAAATTAAAATTCTGCGTACTGTGCTTTGTGGTTTGAGTTACTAAAGGTTTGGCTGCTTTGGTAAGCGCTTGGTTTAATTTTTTTTCTAAAATTTGGCCTGACTGGCTACCTTTTAGCAGCGTTGTTAATTGAGTATTTATCTCGTTAAGATACCAAGTATGTAACTGCTTACTTTGCGCCGTGCTTAATCCACTAAAAGGATTACTATTTTCCTTATCAAATTCAGACACCTACTGCCTCAAATCCATTAATTCTAATTATTTATTCTGAGCCGGATAGTAGCAGAAAAAACCACTAAAACTCTAGCTTGATAATGCACTTTTAGCACTCACTTGCGAGCGCTCTAAAATGGCCACACCTTGCTCTTTCATAAAGGCTTCAAACGCACTAGCAAGCAAACTTTGCTTTCTGTCTTGGCGTTTAGCTAAAAACCACGTACTACGAATAGGAAACCCTTTTACATCTAATTTTACCAATCCCGGCACTTCGCCATAATCGAGCGCATGACGGCTTAAAATAGATAAGCCTAAACCTGAGGCAACAGCGTATTTTATCGCTTCGTTACTTTCGATGGTCATTTTTTCATTCAAGGTTAATTGTTGCTCTTTGCAAAATTGCTCAATTAAATTACGCGTACCCGAACCTTTTTCACGCATTATAAATGGGTAATGCGATAAACGGTTTAGGCTGACTTCTTGTTGTAAATGCAATTCATGCCTTGCCGGAGCAATTACCACCAGTTCGTTATCGAGTAACGGTGTTTTAATAATTTCGGGGCGCTCAGGGCACTGACTAAAAAAGTAAAAATCATCTTCGTTGGCTTCTATGCGCTCTTTTACTTCTTGGCGGTTACCTATTTTTAAATTGATATCGACTTTTGGGTGTTTTTTACAAAACGCCCCTAAAATCAATGGCAAGAAATACTTAGCAGTTGAAACTACACATAAATTAAGCGAGCCCGATGTCACGCTTTTAAGCTCATCAATCGATACCGACAAATTATGAAAGCTAGTAAATACCTCATTGGCGCATGTTAGTAGCGCTTTTCCTGCATCGGTAAGCACAATGGTTTTGCCATGCTGGCGATACACCGGCATATCCACCGTTTCGCTTAATTGCTTTAACTGAATCGATACCGAGGGCTGCGATACATGTAACTGCTGCGCCACCAAAGAAATACTTTTGTGTTGCTCGAGCGCTTTTAAAAGCTGTAACTGCCTAACTGAGGGTAGCCGCATAAGGTATAGATTTTTATTTATACATATTTATAAAAATATATATTAGCGTTTATTTAACTGCGCGCATAGACTAATTTTTGTCTTATAAATGCATAAAATACAACCTGCATCTCAAAACAACAACGCAGGTGGTGATGCTTTGTATTGGGGAATGAGGAAGTTATGTTAGAAACCATATCAAATAATGTGCGTGCTTTAGGTGAAGTACTTGGCCAAACAATTGCCGAAGACAAAGGCGATGGTTGGGTTGATAAAATTGAAGAGGTACGCCTTTTAGGTAAGCGCATTGTGGCAGGTGAAAACCATGCCGTTGAAGACCTACAAACAATTTTTGCAAATACTACCGAGCAAGATTTATTAATTCATGCCCGCGCATTTAGCCAGTTTTTAAACCTTGCTAATGTGGCAGAGCAACAACACACCACCAGTGAGCAAGGCTTAGCAGAGCTTGATTTGCCGCACCCGCTTGATTCACTGTCAGAAAAATTAACCGGTATTGATGCAAACGCGTTTAAACAAGCGCTTAAAAAACTACATATCGAGTTGGTGCTAACTGCGCACCCAACCGAAGTTAACCGCCGCACCTTTATTCATAAATACAACGAAGTGGCCGATGAACTCAGTAAAGGTGAAGCACCACTGAGCGAACGTGTGCAAGAAATCATTGAACAAGCATGGCATACCAATGAAATTAGGCAGCAGCGCCCCACACCGCTTGATGAATCGCGTTGGGGCTTACATGCCATTACCGATAGTTTATGGCATGCGGTACCACAATTTGTACGCGAATTAGATGAGCTTTCACAAACCCTGATTGGCGAGCCGCTGGCTGAAGATATTGTGCCTATTACCATGGCCAGCTGGATGGCAGGCGACAGAGACGGTAACCCGTTTGTTACCGCCAAACTCAGTAAACAAGCCATTTTACAAGCGCGATTAATTGCCACAGAGCTCTACTTAACTGACTTTGAATCACTTTATTTAGAATTATCGATGCACAAAGCAACCGATGATTTAATTGAAGCGGATATTAATAGTATTGGCCCATATCGCGCGGTGATCACACAGTTAATTAGCGAACTTAAAGAATCAATCGCTCTATTGCGTGATGGCAAAACTAAAGGTGCAATTTCATCTTCAGAAGATTTACTTACACCATTAAAAGCATGCCGCAACAGCTTATTAGCAGTCGGTCTTACCCGCGTTGCTAATTCACAAGTGCTCGACTTAATTCGCAAGGTGCAATGTTTCGGTATTTCACTGGTAAAACTGGACATTCGCCAGCACAGTGAACGCCACGATGAAGCCATTGGCGAGATTGTTAGCGCGCTCGATTTAGGCGATTACGCCACTTGGGATGAAGCCCGCCGTGTTGAGTTCTTACTCGGCGAAATAAATAACCCACGCCCGTTATTACCGAATGTCACTTGGAGTGAAAACACCCAAGAAGTGCTCGATACCTTTGCTATGGTGGCTAAGCAACCGCGCGAAGTGCTGGGTATTTATATTATCTCAATGGCGAGTAAAGTAAGCGATGTACTAGCGGTAAACCTGTTGATGAAAGCGACAGGGTTTAGTTGGGATATGCCCATTGCACCGCTCTTTGAAACATTGGATGATTTAAACAACGCGCCAAAAGTCATGGGCGACTTGCTAAACATAGAGCAATATTTAACGCGCTGTAAAAAGCAGCAATATGTAATGATAGGCTACAGTGATTCGGCAAAAGATGCCGGTGTGTTAGCGGCCACATGGGCGCAATACCAAGCGCAAGAAGCTCTAGTGCAAGTATTTAAACAATTTGAGGTCGAGCTAAAATTATTCCACGGCCGTGGCGGTACCATTGGTCGCGGGGGCGGTCCTGCACACGATGCGATTGCATCACAACCGCCGGGCACACTCGATGGTGGCTTACGTGTCACCGAACAAGGTGAAACCATTCGCTACAAGTTTGGCTTGCCAAACCTTGCTGTGCGCAGTTTACACTTGTATGCCAGTGCAATTTTAGAAAGCTTAATTCACCCAAAACCTGTGCCACCCGCAACATGGCGAGAGCTTATGAACAACATGGCATCGCTTAGTTGTGAAATTTACCGCGGTTATATCCGCGAAGAACCAAATTTTGTGCGCTATTTCCGTCAAGCAACGCCAGAGCAAGAGTTATCATCGTTGCCACTTGGCTCACGCCCAAGCAAGCGCCGCTCAGATGGTGGCATTGAATCACTGCGCGCTATTCCATGGATATTTGCGTGGAGCCAAAACCGTTTAGTTTTACCAAGTTGGTTGGGCCTAGGCCAGGCGATTAAAGCATTTTATCAAGAAAATGCCGCGCTGATGAACGAAATGCTGGAAAACTGGCCGTACTTTAAAGCCCGTATTTCATTGACTGAAATGGTGTATTTAAAGTCCGATCCAGAGCTATCAGCACTTTATGACGCAGCCCTTGTTGAACCTGAGCTACAAGGTTTAGGAGAACAACTGCGCAGCCAATTACAGCAAGATGAGCAAGCAGTACTGACTTTGCTTAACCAAGCTCACACGCTCGAGAGTGACCCTTGGAACTTAAGCTCATTTAGATTGCGTCAGCCTTATTTAGTACCTCTGCATTTACTGCAAATTGAGGCGTTAAAACGCTTACGCAATAAGCCTGAGCACCCTGAAAGCGAGCAAGTGCTTATGGTCACCATGGCAGGTATTGCTACGGGAATGCGAAATACAGGGTAATGTCGATGCTAACTATTTAGTGCAAAAAAAAAGGCGAGGTTACCCTCGCCTTTTTGTTTCTTCTCACGTTCAGTCCATTTGAAATGGGTAAATTGAACCAAGCTTTAAAATTTGGCTTAGTTCGTCAAGGGCTGTTTGGCTTTCTACAAGTAAGCTTGGGTCGGCTAAATCATCTTCTGAAATCGCATCTCGATAATGCTTTTCAACCCAGGCTGTTAAGGTGTGGTATTTCGCTTCATCCATTAAACATTCAGGGGCAACGGCGCTTAATTCCAACTCATTAAGTGGTACGCGAAGGCGCAAACACGCAGGGCCACCACCGTTTTTCATGCTTTGTTGCAAGTCAAAATAGATCACTTTAGAAATAGGATTACTCGCCTCGCAAAGGGTCGCAAGATAAGTCGCCACTTTATCGTTATTTTGGCATTCAGTGGGGGCCACAATGGCCATAGTGCCATTTGGTAATGTAATTAACTGGCTGTTAAAAATGTAGCTTGAAACTGCATCTTCAACACTCACATAGTCGTTACTGACTTCAATTAAGTGAAGTGGTTTATCACCTTGGTATTTTGCATTTATAGCATCAACCGCGCGTGCGCATTGATAAAATGCCATTTCATGGTAAAGCAGTACATTTTCGTTACCAATCGCAATCACGTCATTATGAAATACCCCTTGGTCGATAACATTTGGGTTTTGCTGCACAAATAAGCAATTTGCTTCGCTCAAACCATGTGCGCGAGCAACGGCCTCGCTGGCAGCTAAGGTTTGCCTTGCAGGGTAAATCTTTGGTTTGATTTCTGATAACGCATCTTCACCATAAACAAAGAGCGATAGTCCTTTTTTGCTATGAGAATTGGCTAAACGGGTGTGATTTGCCGCTCCTTCATCGCCCAATAATGGATGATGTGGAAGTGGCTGATGATGGGTAAAATACTTTGTATTATTAAAAATGGCTTTAAAGGTACGGCTTGTTTGCTCAGCTTCTATGGCGCGGTGTAGTTTGTTACTTAAATTGGCGGGTGTGAAGTGCACTTTGCCATCGTCACAATCCAAACTGTTCGATACTGTTGCCGCATTTGCCGACCACATTGAAGACGCCGAATAACAGGCTTTTAAAAACTGTGGCGCGTTTTTGGCTGCTTTTGTAATTACGTCTTTATCGCTACCTGAGAAACCCAACTTTCGTAATGTGTAAGTATCTGGGCGAACCTGAGGCGGTAAAATACCCTGCTTTAAGCCAAGCTTTGTCATCGCCAGCATTTTTTCAAGGCCTTGTAGCGCAGCTTTTTTCGGATTGGCGATTTGCTTTGCGTTATTTTTAGATGCGACGTTACCAAACGATAAGCCGCTGTAGTTATGGGTTGGACCAACCAACCCATCAAAATTTACTTCGTACACTGTCATCTTTGCATCCTTTTAGTGCAAGGTTGCACTTTTATTAGGCGTTTTTCGTGTTTAAAACCGAAAAAACGTGAATACAAAGCTAAGTTGCTAAATACATGCCAGATACTAAAAATTAAGTTGAGTGCTGTGTGCTCCAGTTTTTAATAATACGATGAATTTGATTTATGCCATCCGTTAACGCGGCCGGACCTGGCTGTAGAATATCGCTCGAATTAATTTCATAAACATGCTTGTTTATCACTGCTGGAATGGTTTGCCAGCCGTCGCGCGATAACATTTTCTCAGGCACAAAAGGGCGACCACACCAGGCTGCAAAAATAATATCTGGCGCTTTTTCGATTACGTCGCATGGGTCTTTAATAATGCGATTTTTGGCAAGGCTTTCACTGGCAAATTCATTGTAACAATCAATGCCACCGGCGATTTCTACCAATTCACTGACCCAAGTAATGCCAGTAATAAGTGGATCAAACCACTCTTCAAAATACACCTTAGGTTTTACTGTAAGCTGAGCTGCACTTGCTTTAATCGTGTTTAGATTATCCACCAATTGGTTAACTAGTTTTTCGCCTTTTTGTGGCTCGCCAATCAATGCCGACAGCGTTCGGATCATTTGCAACACCTCTTGAATACTGCGGTGATTAAAACAGTGCACATTGACGCCTTGCTTTATTAAATCACGCACAATATCAGCTTGAAGATCAGAAAACGCCAATACTAGATCGGGCTCTAACGACATAATTTTATCAATGCGAGCGCTAACAAACGCCGAGACTTTAGGCTTTTCACGTTTGGCTCTTTCGGGGCGCACAGTATAAGCAGAGATGCCAACAATACGGTGTTGCTCGCCCATTAAATAAAGTGCTTCTGTGGTTTCTTCCGTTAAACAAATTATGCGCTCAGGCCATTTTGCTGTTTTGAAATTACTCATCCCGTGTTACTTCTCCATTAAAAAACGTAACAAAAAACGCCATATTGCTAGGAAAATACCAATGCATATAAGATGCGAGTATTTTGTCACATGCATAAATTGCCTCAGCTTGCGTGTGACGCGGGTAAAACTGTGAATACGCTAAAGCGGTAAGGTTAATTTCGGCGCTAGAATAATGAAAGCTGTGCCCTCGCACTTCACAAGGTGCAGCAATATTTGGATAAACAGCACTTAAATCGACATATTGTTGACCAATGCTAGAGAGAGTTTTATTCATTGTGTCTTTGCCGTTTAACACGCCACACATAGTGAAGTGTGTGTTTTCACTTATTAATTCATCCAATAAGTAGAGCATACCGCCACACTCCGCTAAGACCGGTTTATTGCTTTTAGCAAACTGTTTTACGGCTTGTTTAAACGCATTATTTTGGCTTAATTGCTGCGCATAAAGCTCAGGGTACCCACCTGGAATATAGAGCGCACCTCCCTCTGGCAAGGTTTTATCCTGTAATGGCGAAATGTAGCTTAGCTCTGCGCCAAAATCTGCCAACATAGCCAAATTGGCACGATACAAAAACGAAAATGCATTGTCTTTGGCAACCAAAATACGTTGCCCTTTAAGTGGTTTAGCACGTTTAAAATCTGCGTATTGCTTTGCATCATCTCCCTCTTTTGAGGGCCAAAACACCACATCTTTGGGTAGTTGATTAAAGTGTGAGTTAGCAAATTGCTGTGCGGCTTGTTCTAAATACACGTCGATATTTTGTAACTCACCTGCTTGCATAATACCAAGGTGGCGCTCAGGCAAACTAATATGGGAATTTCGTAAAAAATAGTCTTGCGTTAATGCCTTTTCGTTTATGGATTGCAAAACCATTTCGCCATGTCCTTTACCTGCGATCTTATTGGCTATCACACCGTAAAAATTAAGGCTTGGTTGGTAATTTACTAAGCCATGAACCAAGGCACCAAAACTTTGTGCCATGGCTGAGCCATCAATCACCGCCAAAATCGGAATACCAAATAGGTCGCTTAAATCGGCAGTATTTGGTGTGCCATCAAACAGCCCCATTACGCCTTCAATCAAAATAAGATCTGCAACGATAGCTGCTTGGTAAAGCATGCGCTGACATTCACTTTCACCCACCATCCACAGATCCAATTGATATACAGGACGGTTTGATGCCGCTTCTAAAATCATGGGATCAATAAAATCGGGCCCAGTTTTAAATACCTGAACCGTTTTGCCCATATTGGTAAAATAGCGTGCCATAGCGGCGGTTACTGTGGTTTTGCCCGCCCCCGAATTTGGCGCACTAATTACAAGTGCAGTGCAAAATACCGGAGAATTAACGGCCATGATGGGTTGTTTTTAAAATGCTGGTGTGTGGTTTTAAGTAATAACAGGCAAGGTACAATGCCAACGCAATCGCCACGTAGCCAAACGGGCTAGTAACATATGGCGCGTAATACTGTGCTACACGCTCTGAGTAAGTACTTAACGACATATCGCTAAATTTACCTGATAGCCAATAATAGCTCGCGTTTGAGGTTAAAAATGCAATTGAGCTTGCAAGCCATAAGTTAACCAGTGCCATTGCCGTTTTTGCTGCAACCGCAAACTTTGTTTCATCAAGCTTTAGTTGCAAACTTTTATGACCCGCCCACCACAGCACATAGTAGCCAACAAATAAAAATGGGTATGAACGCGTAATACAATCGCCAAAATCACCGCGATAATAGCTGCTGGTTAAATCAATCGACACACTTAGTACCACAAATACGGCAAAAGTACGGTGCTTAGATGCCAGCAAACCTAAAATAAAGAAAATTGCTGTACTGGCACTTGGCAAATGGAGCGCAGACGCAAAATGATACGGGCGGGTGGCTATCATCAATAGCGCTAACAACGCATAAATCAGCAACGAGAATTGCTGTACTTTAATTGGGGTAAATAAACTTGAACGATCTGTCATTATAATGTTTCCGCATACTAGAACTAATGCGAAGGGAAATGACAAGATACAAGGCACACGCCTTTGCTTGTTACAGCAAGGAATAACAATATCATTCAGGTAATTAGATGATCCATGTTCGCGACCACACATTACTGTAATTGATATAAAAGCGATTGTATTCTCGTTGCTCACCGCCCACCGCAGTACTCGAGTGAACTAGGCCGGTCTCCGGACTCCTGATCATCGCTTTGACAGCACCTTCCCATCATAAACAGACAGTGGTGGTTGTCGCTCACAGTTACCGTTGCGGGGGCAGTTCCAGATTTTAACTGGATTCCCGTTTAAACATTGTTTATAAAAAAACAATAGTCACCTAATTACAACGCAAATATATGTCAGCTAGCATTGTTAAATCAAGCTAAGACATTATTCTTATTAAAACTTTTTGTTTGTTGATATAACGAGGCACTGCCAAAAATTACAAACTGCGGTATGCTAAGCAAAAAGTTAATCTTTAATTAGCAATGTCAAAAGTAAAAGCCAAAGTACTTCGTTTCAAGCAAATCTCAGTTGAAGCAGTTTTTGAAAAAGAAAATGAATTAATTAGCCAACTGCAAAACGGCAATTTAAACCAAGCACTGTTACTTTGGCAAAGCGATAAGCCAACTTTGGTTTTACCGTCAGGTAATAAATGGCAAAAAACTGAAGCGCTCGAATCAAAGCTAAAGAAAACCGGTTGGCAACTACACGCCCGCAAAACTGGTGGCGCCCCTGTGCCACAATGTGAAGGGGTAATTAATGTATCTTATATGTATGTGTTAGAAGAACATATTCCCTACTCGATTCCAAACGCATACAAAGACTTTTGCGCTATTTTATCTTCTTTTTTTGAGCAGTTTAATATTAAGGTTGAAACCCACACCACCCCCGGCAGCTATTGCGATGGTGATTACAATCTTAATATTAAAAGTAAGAAAATCGTCGGCACAGCCCAGCGTGTATTACTAAAAAAAGGCGGTGGTAAAATTGTATTGGCGCAGGCCTGCATTTTAGTAAATGCAAATATGCCAACCTTAGTTGCACCTGTAAATTTATGTTACGAACATCATCAGCAAGATGACCGTGCAATAGCCGATGTGCATACCAGCTTGTTTGAACACACCCAAGAGCGACCCGATATCGACGAATTATTTCAGCGCATATTTACCAGTTTTATAAATCATCAAAAACATAAATCGAGCTGACCGTAAAACCCTTTTTTTAGTGTTCAGTGGTGTTACACTTGGGACTTATTTCACCTTTAATTACCTTGGAGTGCTCCCTTGAAATTCGCTCTTCTTCCATGCGCCGCGTTACTGGCAAGCCATGCGTTTGCATCTGTTAGCCCATCAACCGATGAGTTGGCAAAATACGCCGTAGCAGAATACCAAAATGCGCAAATACATACGTTAGCCAATATGGTGTCGTTTCCAACCGTTAATAAGAAAGACATCGATACACCGCAAAATCCGGACTTTATTGGCTTTAAATCGCTATTAAAAATTAAAGCGGCGGAGCTTGGTTTTGATTATCAAGATTTTGGGCACACCGTATTAATTGGCATGGGTGAGCAACAAGACAAAGTAACCATAGTGACCCATGGCGATGTGCAACCGGCAGACCCAACAAAATGGCAGCAAAGCCCATTTGTACTTGATAGCACCTCAGAGCCAGGTAAATTAATTGGCCGAGGTACCGAAGACGACAAAGGCGCAATTTCAACAGCACTTTATGCCATGAAAGCGCTAAAAGATAAAAATATTACGCTAAACAATCGTATTGAACTTATGGTGTACCTTGCTGAAGAATCAGACTGGGAACCACTAAAGCGCTTTATGAAAACCTACCAGCAGCCAAAGTATGCAATAACTATTGATGCATCTTACCCTGTGGTTGTTGCCGAAAAAGGCTGGAGCTTAATTGCCCCGACATTTACAGGTTCATCACCACAAACCGGTGTTTATGTTAGCGAATTAAAAGGCGGTGCATTTGTTAGCCAAATACCTGAAGATGCCAGTGTGGTACTGCATAATGCGGATGCGCAAGCGCTTAACATACTTAAGCAAAACATAAATGCACTGAAAGATGTGCAAGTAACACTTACGACAAAAGGCGATAGCGTGCTTGTTAGTGTTAAAGGGGAATCAGCGCACTCATCTGAGCCAGAAGCAGGACACAATGCCATTGCTCACTTGGCAGAAGTGTTCAAAGGTATTGATCTAGAGAATAACAGCGATGGTCAGGCCATCGAATTTATTAATCAACTTATCGGCCTTGATTTATACGGCGCGAAATTTGGTGATATTGCCTACCGTCACGATTTTATGGGGCCAATGACTGTCGCGCCAACACTGCTAAAACGCAACGAAGAGGGTCTTAAATTATCGGTTAATTTACGTCGCCCAGTTGGCAAAACAGAGGCACTATTAAAATCACAAATTGATACCACGCTTAACAATTGGCAAGCTAACAACAATGTGACGTTAAACAATGTGGAAATTCATATTGGCACGCCAATGCTGCTTGATGATGCACCGCACGCTGAAGCGCTTTTAGACATCTTTAAGCATTTTACTGGCGATGAAGATGCAAGCTTTGTTTCGATTGGTGGAGGCACTAATGCTAAGCTATTTGATAACGCTGTGTCGTTTGGTCCATCTATGCCTGGCAAAAAATACACAGGTCATTCTGAGCACGAGTATTTAACACCAGAGCAAATGGCGCTAAACTTAAAAATGTATACCGCCATGATGGTAAAACTTGGCAATATGTAAACGGCCAAATTTAGAACAACCATAATTTATAATGAGGCAACGTTATGCTTTGTGACAAAAGTATGACGTTCCTTAGTACCTTGATTACATTTAGAAAGTAGCACTTTTAAACAGACTTACACACCATTTCTGGGGATAACCTTGATACCCAAATACCATTCGTATTTACGCCTTATCTAATACCCCTTTAAAGATTAATGGGTAACGTCTTATGCGGTGACCAATGTAATCATCTGCCATTATTTGTTGGCAAAACTCATCAATGGTTAGGTTTGCTTCAAAAAGCCATTCCATTCGCTCCAGTGCGCACAAAAAACCACGTTTTAAATATGCTTGGCTTTGATAATGCGCAATATTCTGCTTAATGATATTGAGTTTCTCGGGCTCAGCTTGCAGCGCGGCGATCACCGCTTTTAAATATTGCTGCTGTTGCGGATGTGCTTTTTCCTTGCGAGGGCGACCTAATGACACGTATTACTTCTCTTAATTAACTTTTAACGATTATATGCAACAGAATTGAAATTGGATTAGCGTCTATTTATCTTTTTTTGATATCAGCATTAATAAAAGGTTTATTTAGCTAAAAAATCGCATAAATATTGTCTAGGAAGAACCATAACGCGCTAAAAACAGTTCAACCGTTTGTTCAATTAAATAGGCTTCTTGTTTTTCACTGGGCACATCGAAACCGTATAAGCGTGGATAAAAGATATGAGATTTCAGCTGATAAACAAACTGCTTCGCCGCGAGTTCTTTGTCATCAACCTGCATTTTATGTGCTGACACTGCATCAGTTAAAAACTGCTCTAAATACGTCATACAGCCAATTGAATTGGCGCTCAGTTGCTTAGCAAATTCGGGCACTTGCAACATTTGCAAAAAAGCGATTTTAGCAACACGTAAAAAATTGTCGGAACGAAACAGCGAAACTTCATGCTCTGCGATAGTTAAAAGCTGTTCTTTGAGCGACTTATTTTCATCAAATATAACTGTTTTAATATTATTAAGTTGCCCCATCATGCGTTCAATAATGGCGTAAAAAAGCGCATCTTTTGTTTCAAAATGGTTGTACACAGTACGTTTAGATACCGCAGCCGTTTTAGCCACTTCATCCATACTGGTATTCGCTACCCCATTTTCAAAAAACAGCTGCTCTGCAGCATCCAGAATATGAACGCGTTTTTGCTCAGATAATTTCATAGTTTTCTCATTAACAGTCTCGCTCATTTTAAACTTAATTAAAAAATACTGCACTACACAGTTTACTTTTTTATCATTTAATGAAAAACTACACCGTGTAGTTTACATTTTTAGAGAAACTCGATGAAAACGATTAAGTGGTTAAGCCTTTTACTCATTATTTTATTTATTGGAGCCTGCACTGTGAACAATAACTTAGCAACTGAGGGCACGAAAAAAGCGCCCAATCAAAGCCTATACAAAAATGGTAAGTTCTATAACGCCGACACCATGGCGCCTAATAGTTTACGCAAAGTTGCCGGTATTTTTGTCCGTTACTTTACGGAGAAAAAGCTCAATGCAATACCAGAACAGTCACTACCGATGAACACCGTTTCGCGCGAACAGCTTGAATTGCTGGACGATAACGAGATCCATATTGTAAAACTTGGTCACTCATCTATTTTGCTTAAAGTATATGGTGAATTTTGGCTACTCGACCCTGTATTTGCAGAGCGCGCATCACCCTTTAAATTTATGGGGCCAAAGCGTTTTCACCCAACACCAATTTCGATAGAAGCGCTTCCTCCTATCGATAAAGTACTAATTTCCCATAATCATTACGATCATCTCGATAAACACAGTGTGAAACTGCTTGCAGATAAAACTAAACAATTTTTAGTGCCGATGGGTGTTGCGGGTGATTTAGCAAAATGGGGGATCAACCCAACAAAAGTAAAAGAGTTTGATTGGTGGCAAGAGTTAGCAACGACACACGGTTTTATTGCCTTTACGCCCACAAAGCATTTTTCAGGCAGAGCACTGAATGATGGCAACAAAAGCTTATGGGGTTCTTGGGTAATTTCTGCTAACGCTAAAACCTTATATTTTAGCGGTGACTCTGGTTATTTCTCTGGCTTTAAAGACATTGGCGAGCGCTATGGCCCATTTGATATGACCTTTATTGAAACCGGTGCCTACGATAAAGATTGGCCAGATGTGCACATGACACCAGAGCAAAGTCTGCAAGCACACCTTGATTTAAACGGCAAGGTAATGACGCCAATCCATAATGGCACATTCGACTTAGCGTTTCACGCATGGTACGAACCACTAGAGCGGATCTTAACCCAAGCAACACAGCATGCTGTTAGTTTAAACACGCCAATAGTGGGTGAAATTCAGCAGCTCGGACAAGCGGCAAATACACATGCATGGTGGCAAGATTATATGCCATCTACCAAGCCAACAACTCTCGTTGCAACGAACTAAACTGTGATGCTTTGTTATTTAAGGGCGCACTGCGCGCTTGAATAACAAACAGCGATAAATAGTGTTTAATTCATACCCTGTTTGTCAGTTGATTGTTTGCTGTTTGACGGCAATTGACTGACTAACTTATCAAAGACCCCATTTCGTTTTATTTCAGCCAAGCCTTTATTAAATGCGTTTAGATACTCGGATGACGCTTCGCGATCTTTTTTAAACAGTAAATGGGTGGTGTCGCTGCGCAGCGGTTTTTTGCGATAGGCCAGTCGCTTACGTTGACGTTTAGAAAACTCTTTTTTCAACATGTAGTTAGCGGGAATAAGCGACATTGGAAAAGCATCAATCCGACCTTTTATTAATCGCGCTAAATTTTGTTTATCGGTATTCAGCCAATCGAGTGTGAGCTTTGATTCATTTCCCGCGGCTAATAATTCTTTGGTATAGCTATAGCCAGTTGTAACGCCAATCAATTTGCCTGCCAAATCATCAATGTTTTGCCAATCCACCAGCGGATTTTTGGTATTGTAAAAAAGGTAGGTCGTTTCGGTGTAAAGTGCTTCACTGCAATAAAATTCTTGTTGTTTTTCCTCGGTACAAAACCAATAGGCAGCGACATCGAAATGGCCTTTTTGCACTTCTACAAAACTGCGTCCCCACGGGAAATAACTAAATTTTACGCGATAACCTTGTGTTTGAAATGCGGCGCGAATAACCGCAGGTACGAAATTAAACTCACCTTTGCCACGGGTTGAATAAGGCGGATATTCGCCGATAGCAATGCTCACCATTTTTGCTTGGCATGGCATAGCCAACAAGCACATGGCAGTCAATATACACACTATCAGTTTTAAAGAAGTGTTCACATTTTTATCAAGCTAGCACGCCTGAACCATAAAAACCAAAATAGGTACAAAACGGTAACCCTAATCGCCTTTATAGGCAAGCTGAGATGATTTAAATCTACGATTTTTTACGTGCTTTTATATAAAGATAAAGCATAAATAGCCAAATCGTATTCGCACCAATTATATGGAACCAAAATGATACCGGAGACTCTTCTCGTAAAATTGCCTCACCGCTTCGCCCCGCAGGAATAACGCCGCTTTCAATATATAAAATAGTGGGAATGAGAAAGAGCAACATAATGATAATCACCCAGCCGAGTGTTGGCGCTTTTGCGTTTTTAATAAGCGGTGGCATCTGCATCCATACAGTAACGTGTTAATGTGAAGAGAATTATACTGGCAAGATATAAGGCTAATTACAATATAAACAACTATTTATTTCATATACTCCGATAAACACAAACCAGTTACAGTGTCTTCATCTAAAACGTCAGCTCATAAAAAAGCCAGCGAATACGCTGGCTTAACTTCAGAGAACTTAATGTTTAATAACTTGCTGTTAGCGTAACACCTGCGTACGCAGAATAAGCGTTAAGTAAGATGTGGTAGGTTCCACCCGTTGCACCACTGCTTAGACTACATGACTCATTATTGCCCCAGCGATAAGGACGACATTCATAATCAGTTGTCGTCGGTTGAGCACCTTTTTTCACGTACAGATCTACGTCGCCGCTACCATCTGCTGTGGTTACCGTAAGTGTTTGGTTTGCTGGTACGTCAATTTTGAAGAATACTTGACTGTTAGCATCGCCCGACAAGTTTGCCATCGGTACGCCGTTATCTAGACAATCCGTACAACCACCATCAGCACTGTACGTTGCGACTAGACTTGCGCCTGAATATGCAGAGTAACCTTGAAGCATCACGTAATATTTGCCGGCCGCCGGGGTATTAAACTCACAGCTTTCGTTATTGCCGTTTTTATATGGACGACAATCATAGTTACCTGTGGTGGCAGCTGAGCCTTGTTTCACATAGAGATCTGCATCGCCCTGACCACCCGAAAGTGAAATAGATAAACTCGATTGTCCCGCTGGCACGTCAACAAAATAACTGGTTTCACTGCCCGCAGCACCTGCAGCCGATACGGCTTGATCTTTAATCAATTCTGTTACAACCGGCGGCTCTGGGTCAACTGTGCCTTCAAGCGCATATAACAACTCGTTAGGTGAACCCGATTTAGCATCCGATACTTTGTTTTTGCTAGCACCAGCTGAGAGTTTACTGTCGATTTGCGCTGGCGTTAAGCTATTGTCTTCATCAAGGTAAAGTGCCACCACACCCGCAACATGTGGCGATGCCATTGATGTACCACTGATAGTATTTTCAGATGAGTCTGAGTTATACCACGCTGATTTGATACTCGAACCCGGCGCATAAATATCTAAGCATGTGCCATAGTTTGAGAAACTTGAACGACTATCACTTGACGTCGTCGAGCCAACAGTAATCGCCGTTGTTGCACGTGCAGGCGAATAGTTACAGGCATTGCTGTTATCATTACCCGCTGCAACCACAAAGCTTACGCCCGAAGCCACTGCCGCCTCAACCGCTTGGTCAATTGCCGATGATGCCCCGCCACCTAAACTCATATTCGCAACCGACGGGCCGCTAGCGTTGTTTTTCACCCAGTTAATACCATCAATAACGCCCGACGTACTACCTGAGCCGTTACAGCCTAATACGCGAACACCCACAATGTTAACGTTCTTCGCAACACCATAGTTTTGACCACCGATGGTGCCAGCTACGTGCGTACCATGACCATTACAATCAGATGCATCCGAGTCATTATCTACAAAGTCCCAACCACTGCTTGCACGGTTACCAAATTCGTTATGAGTATTACGAACACCAGTATCAATTACGTAAGCAGTCACACCAGAACCATCAAAGTTGTATGAATAATTGCTATCCAATGGTAAATCACGCTGGTCAATGCGATCTAAACCCCAAATCGCATTTGATTGGTTTGCATTGCTAGATACGATTGGGTCAACCGAGATGATTTGCTCAGGTTCGATAAATTGAACGAGATCTTCTTTTAATAGCTGTTTTAGCTGACCTTTCGACAGCGTATACTGTGCGCCGTTTAGGGTATTACCAAACAATTTATTGGCATTAACGCCATATTTACCACGAATTTTGTCGACATTTTCTTTAGCTTGTTCAGCGATACTGCCACTCGCTAGACTTTTTGGTACTGAGTTAAATACTACAACATACTTGTTTGGTACTTGTTTACTGGCATTTACTTGAATCAACTTATCGCTATTTGCATGGGCAAAATTAGCAGAACACACCGTTGCGATGAGTAACATTGTTTTTGAATATTTAAACATGACGTTTCCTTGTTGCTTTGGGGTTAAGTACTGCTAAAAAACCTAGCTCAAAAAATAAACACATCAAAGCTTCATTTTCATTTTATTAACATTTGTACCGATAAAAGGGTGTTGCATGATGAATTATTTATACTTAAATAAGATTACTAATCACAAATATTAGATACAAAAATCTAAATGGTAATTATTTCTAAATAGTTTATGCTTTGTAAAAGTTTGTAACCGAGAAACTAAAATAATAAAAAAGAATGAGTGAAAAAACTTAAAAAACAATACCTTTTGCTTTATAAATTTACGATGCAGTAAGGTTAACTAAAAACCCCGATTTTGCCTTACATTGCTGATCAAGTTGAAAACCACATTTATATTGCGATATGCAGCGCCCATTTTTTGCAAATCAATTAACACCCAAATGTAAACAAAATGTAAATAAGCTAAATAATCATTTCATATGCGTGTTTATGTATTCAAGCAAGTAAACATGAACTTTAGTTTATAACCCCTTATATTCACTCACGCATTATTCAAATCACAAAAAGTACGTAACTGTAGGTCTTGTTAATTTTGATTGATCCATGCCTGTTGTTTTTGCTTGTAATAAAAGCGAAAGCGGCTGCTCTAAACAGCGTAGCTAAATGATGTGGTTAAGTGTATTTATTGATGTATCAACACAAAAAAGGCGCCTAAGCGCCTTTTATTTTTACATTTTACGTAACCTCAGGTTTGGGTTAGAAGTACTTTTCGCAATGCGCCGTTACCGAGTTTGCGTTACAGCGTAAGCACAACCAATATTTCTAACCAAAAGGTTAATCACGTAATAATTAGAATGTCATTGAGTAACGTACACCAAATTCGCTTGCGTCATTACTCTTAATTACTAATACGTAATCGCCAGTATTTAAACGCGCATCATCGTAACGTTCGTCAAAGATGTTACGACCATATAGGTCAACGCGCCAGTTTGCATTTGCCGGAGAGTAACCCACGGTAAAGTTAACTAGGCTGCGCGCTTCAACTTCAGTTAAACGATTTGGATCTGAGCTCGGCTCACCATACATGTCGCTGCGGTAAGAGTAATCAATACGTGTATTGATAATTGACCCATCAGACAGCGCAAACTCATAGCTTGGGCTAATTGACGCCGTTAAATCAGGTGTAAGTGGTGCAACAGGTTTCACACGGTCTTGTTCATCAACATCAACATCCATATAACCTAAGCTAGTGTGTACGCTAAAGTTATCAGTGATATAAGCGGTACCTTCCCACTCGATACCGCGTGACGTTTGTGAAACCACTAAGTTACGCGTATCAAAACCACCTTCTGATGTCGTGCTAACTTGGTAAGGTAAGTCGTCGTAGTTAGTGTTAAATAACGCAACACTCATGCTAAAGTTGCTTGTAACTTGACCTTTTAAACCCACTTCGTAGTTAACCGCAGTAATATTGTCAGTCGCAACAAAACAGCTTGCATCACCGAATAAACAGTAAGGACGTGCTGGGAACTGACCACCTTGGTAACCACTTTGAATGCTACCGTACACATTTAAGCCATTTTCAAGGGTGTAATTAGCCGATAAATCGTAGCTTACTTGGCTCCAATCATCTTCCGCATACGTTGGACCAATACCTACGTTTGCCGTTGCTTCTTTTTCATCTTGGGTATAGCGCAAACCGCCCGATACACGTAAATCGTCTGTCATGTCGTAGCCAACATTCACAAATACCGCTTTACTTGTTGTTGTTTGGTCTAGCTCAAGTAAGTTTGCACCGCCATTGAAGCGTGAATCAGCACCTTGACGGTTGCTACCTTCTTCTTCAAACCAATATAGGCCCGATACAAAATCAAACTGACCTAAATAACCATTTAGCTGTAGCTCAACAGATGTTTGGTCAGCTTCACCGCGCTCTGGGTAATGATCAAGTGCATAAATTGTACTGTCATCATCAAGGCCCGCTTTATATTCAGACGAGCGTTTGCTTAAAATAAATTTCGCACCAAGGTCGTTTGAAATGTCGTAATTAGTGGTAAGCGACACGCCGTTTGCTTTGTTGGTTACTTCTGTTACTTCAATCGAGCCTGTTGCGTTGTCGTATGGGTCTGCTGCTACATCAGAGTTACGTAATGGACCCGTTGGTGTTGGGCTGCCAAAACGCATGCCTGTGTAATATGCGCCATTTGGCATTTCATCAATTAATGTCGTGTACGGGCGAAGGCCGCCTTCTGCATCATTTGCATCAGCTGTTACCACAAAGCTTAAATCATCGGTTGCATCGTACTTAACCGATACACGTCCGTGGAACTCGCGGTTTTCACCTACATCGTATTTTGCTTCTGGTAAATTAATAAACTCACCTAAGCCACCGCGTTGGTTGTAGCCTGCGTTAAAGTTAAAAGCTAAGTTGTCAGTAAGACCACGGTTAATAAATACATCACCTTTAACACGTTCGCGCGTGCCCACTTCAGCCGAAAGTTTAGTAACCGACTCGCTGTTTGCTTGTTTGGTAATGATATTAATCGCACCGCCAATTGAGTTACGGCCATAAAGCGTACCCTGCGGACCGCGTAATACCTCAATACGCTCAATGTTTGCTAGGTTCCAGTTTTGACCTACTTGGCGACCTAAATAAACACCATCTACATAAACACTTACACCAGGATCCGTTGTGATCAGGTGATCTTGCAAACCAATACCGCGAATAAACGGGTTAGCCGATGAGTTATGACCTGCTGAAAAACCAGTGATATTTAGGTTAGGAACAAATTTACCTACATCAGTAATTTCAGAAATACCTTGTTCAGCTAGTTTATCGCCACTAAACGCACTCATCGCGATAGGCACTTCATAAATAACCTGCGAGCGCTTGGTAGCTGTTACCGTAATCGCTTCGATATCTTTTTTAGCTGTTTGCGTTTCGTTTGCTTCATTCGCCACAGTGGCAAAGCTTGAAGCTGCAATCAAAGAAAAGGTGATTGAATTTAACTTGCTAAAACGCAAGAAAGAATTGGATGTTGTCATTAAGTAGCGCCTTTTTGCTCATACCGAGTAATTGCTAGTAATGGATTAGCATGACAGTTAATCGGTAATTTATAATCGTTTCGCTTCAATTTTGCGCAACAACAAGGGGTTGTATTTTAACCACATCATTACTTTGCAATATCGAATTAATATGTAATCTTGGTAAATCAAACAGTTAACAACTGCGTTACCAAACGATTAATACACAAAAAGCAATATTAGCATTTATTTCATAAAAATATCGCAAAAGTTAAATAAATTTCGTGATTATTTCTCGCCATTAGGATGGGTTATCTATAAAACGGATGCTTTTTTGTGTAGCAAATAGCGCCAAAACGATTATGAAAAACAAGTTAATTGGCGCCACAGCAATCAATTTAAAGCAGATCAAGACGCGTCATTTTTAGGCCATCGCCATGCAAACCAAATGGTGGCAAGCGACAATATAATTTCTAACGCTGTTAAATAAAGGTAAAAAATCCACGTAGTTTCTAGGTTTAGCCCTATTAACAAAAGCACAAATAATGCGGGAATAATAATATTTAACCAGCGGTTAACAGTGGGTTTTAAGACTAACGATAAAAATACCATCAAACTTGGAATAGACATTAAAAACGCTACTGCAAAAAATTTTGCTTGTAGCCCTTCACTATTGGCACTTACCGCCATCGCGTTAGACATAACCCCGGGCACATACACCTCGATGTAATCACCATAAACATAACAAAACATCACAGCAGCCCAAAGTGCTGCTAATTTAAGCTTTACATTTATGGTGTCGTTTACCAAATCACTTGGCATCTGGTTAGTTTGACTCATGCTTACTCCATTATTAATTTATTGCGCCCATTTTTATGTGAGCGTGTTGTTCTTGTTGCGTTGCCCCTCGCTTGACTGAAATAAACAATATAATTTATAAAGGGTTAAGTCGTCCGAGACTAAAAGCGCGGACACTTTTTTGCTGTAAAAATGGATATTTTTCAATAAAAGGAAGTAAGCAGTGACCGACCCAATAGTACTAGTGCTCACTATCATAATGGTGGGGCAAATTAGCTTAAGCGTGCCACTATTAGTTTCTCGCTGTCACGCTAACGCCACGTTTATGCCTTTAGCAGTATTTTTATTAGCATGCGGATTACTTGCTATGAATTCTATTGTGGCAACCCTGTTTGAAAGTGCGTATTTGATTTATACCGCATTGGTATTTCCCACCCTGTTTGTACTTTGCCCATCACTTTGGTTTTACATTGAGGGGATCACCTCCAATACCCCGTGGAAATTCACTAAAAAACATGCTGTGCACGGTGTGTTAGTTATTCCCGCACTGGTGGTTTCAGTGATGATATTAATGCTGCCAAGCGATGTTCACCACGCTATTTTTATTGACGATGTAACTGCAAATCACCCGCTTGTTGGCACATTGTTTACCACCATGTTGATTATGATGGTGCTTTGGCTATTGCAGTGCGTTTATACCTTGTATCGTATTATTCGCCGTTTGAGCGATTATCGAAAAGAGTTAAAAAATGTTTTTTCTAATAATGAAAACAAAGAGTTAAAATGGGTAAATTGGCTGCTCTTTAGCGCACTGTGCGTTTGGCTTGTTTCTCTCACCACATTATTTGCATCAAGCTTATTTAATAATGTGCTGTTTAATGCCAGAGTTGAAGTGTTGTTATCGCTCCTTTTACTTTGGAGTTTGGCGCACTTTGGCTTACAACAAAAACCCGCGCTGATAGGTGAAAACGCGTTTTTGTTAGGCGATGCCAAAACAGAAATCAAAGACCAACAAAGCCAAAAACAACATAATGGTATTAACTGGCAGCAAAAATACCAGCGCTCTGCACTTAGCCAAGCGCAATCAGCACGTATTGCCGAAAAAATAAATGCGGTAATGGAAAATGAGCAGCTTTACTTAGACTCAAGCTTATCTTTACAAAAGCTAGCCAAGCATACTGCTATTTCCCCCAATTACATTTCACAAACATTGAATGAAACATTAGGGCTTAATTTTTTTGATTATGTAAACCAATGTCGCATTGAGGCTGCCAAACCACACATTATTGCAAACCAAAGTTCGGTGCTTGAAATTGCCTTGGCTGCGGGGTTTAACGCGCGTTCTTCTTTTTACAAAGCATTCAAACAACAAACTGGGGTAACACCAAGTGAATTTCGAAAGCAAAACGCCATCGCTTAACTATTAGCAATTGGGTTTAATTTGGCAGCACGAATTAAGAGAATGTAAGAGCGGTTTTTCATCAAAAACAGCTAGCGAATGTTGACCTTTACGCTTTTGATATTCCAATAAAAATGTTTGTCATTACAACAAAAATAAATCGTGATAAATCCCACCTATATTGCTTGCTGAGCCCCCTTTGCCATGACACACTCACGAAAATTTTTGCAAGACTTCAGTGCGCATAAATAATCCTATTCGCACCCTATTTTTTAAAATAAGTGGTGTGCTGCAACCGTCAGTTTTGATGTGCCAAAGCATCATCCACACTACTTGGAATGATCCATGGTGAAAACCTTAATTGTGGTTGATGACACTCAAACCACATCACATAACGATATTAAAGCAATTGATTTTGCAACTTACCTAAAAGACTATCCGAAGCGTGATGAGCCTAAAACGCGTGTTATAAACCTTTGCGAAAGCAGCCGCTATTTAAGCCAAGGCTACTACTGCTCATTATTAGCAGAAGCCCGTGGCCACGACGTTTTACCAAGTGTAAAAACGCTTAATAACTTGCGCACGCCAGCCCAAATTTTAGTATCGAGAAAGTACCTTGATAAAACCGTATGTAACGACGGCGAAACCTGTTCAGTACTAATGTGTTTTGGTCGTGTGCAAGATGAAAAAATGCAAAAACTGGCAGCGTTGGTTTATCAAGAATACCCGGTACCGGTATTACGAGTCGCAATAAAATGTGACCTAGAACAGCTCACACTCACTATTGAAATGCTGAGCTTTTCCGTTTTAAGCGACACAGAAAAAGAGTTTTTTAATAGCGTGGTAAGCGAGCTTGCAAACACTGCGTGGAAAAAACGCCAAGGCATTAAAAAAATGCGTTGGGATGTTGCTATGTTGGTTAATCAACAAGAAGCATCAGCGCCGAGTAATAAAGGTGCGTTGAGTCGTTTTATTAAAGCAGGGGAAAAGCTCGGCATTGCAGTACATATAGTGGAAGCAAGTAGCGGCGTGAATTTAGCACATTACGATGGCTTATTTATTCGTGAAACCACAGGTATTGATCACCATACTTATCGCTTAGCGCAACACGCCGAAAAGCTTGGCCTTGTGGTAATGGACGACCCAACGTCAATTTTACGTTGCTGCAATAAAGTGTTTTTACACGATGCATTTAACTACCAAAAAGTGCCAAGCTTAAAAACACATATTTTGGCAGATCAAAGCCCTGATACCATCGCTATGCTCGAGAGCAGCTTTGGCTACCCGTTAGTGCTTAAAATGCCTGAAGGTTCGTTTTCTAAAGGGGTGTTTAAAGTTAAAACCCGTGAGGAGCTAAAAACACGTTTAGCCGAATTATTTGCAGAATCAGCGCTAGTGCTGGCGCAAGAGTTTATGTTTACCGATTACGATTGGCGTATTGGCGTAATTAATGGCCGAGCACTGTATGCTTGCCGCTATTATATGGCGCGCAATCACTGGCAAATTTATAACCATAAATCAAAACGCAACTTTTCAGGCGCGTTTGATAGCTTACCAACATTTGAAGTGCCTAAAGCGGTGCTAAGTAGCGCATTAAAAGCAGCTGCGGTAATTGGCGATGGTTTTTATGGCATTGATATTAAAGAAGTCGACGGCAAAGCCTTTGTACTTGAAGTAAACGACAATCCAAGTATCGACCATGGTGTGGAAGATAAATACCTGGGCGAAGAGTTATATATGCAAATTATGTCGGAGTTTTTACGCCGTTTAGAGAGCCGAGGCAAATAACCATGGCATGCCGTATTCGTGATGCAGTAAGTAACGACCTAACCGCATTACTTGCCATTGAAAACCGCTGTTTTCATAGTGATAAAATTAGTCGGCGCAGCTTTAAACGCTATTTAGTGTCGGAGCACAGTAAATTATTGGTGGCCGAAAACGACGACTTAGTCGTTGGCTACGTATTAATTTGGCTACACAAAGGCACCCGCCTCGGGCGCATTTATTCGTTAGCGGTATTACCTGAAATGCGCGGGAAAGGCATTGCTGAGCAATTATTAACGGCGATTGAAAGCGTTGCTAAGGCACACAAGCGCTTTTACATTCGCCTTGAAGTTGCAGCAAAGAACCAAGCGGCTATTAATTTGTATGAAAAGCTTGGCTACCGTGTTTTTGGCCGTTTTGCAGCCTATTATGCCGACAGCAGTGATGCACTCAGAATGCAAAAACGCATTCGCGCCAATACCGAGCAAGGGGCGCACTTAGCTGCGCCTTGGTTTAGACAAACCACAGAGTTTACTTGCGGCCCAGCAAGCCTAATTATGGCAATGTCAGCGCTGGCGCCCAAAAACAAAAATTGGGTCGAGCAAGAGCTGGCAATTTGGCGTGAAGCCACCACCATTTTTATGACCTCAGGCCATGGCGGCTGCCACCCATTTGGTTTAGCGCTTGCGGCACATAAACGCGGGTTTACCAGCCAAGTTATGGTGAATACCGATACGCCGCTATTTATTGACAGTGTACGGGACGCTACAAAAAAACAGGTGATTGAACGGGTTCACTATGAAATGCTAAGCAACTGCCAACAATTAGGCATTAATATAAGCTATCAAGAGCTCAATCTTGAGTGGTTACAAGCACAATTACTAAAAGGACACGCGGTGATTGTACTCATTAGCACCTACCGTTTCGATGGTATGAAAGCGCCCCATTGGGTATTGGTTACAGGCATCGACGATGAATGCGTTTATGTGCACGACCCCGATGTAAACGAACCAATTCAAAGCGATATTGACTGCCAACATTTACCTGTTGCCATTGAGGCATTTCAATCAATGGCCGCCTTTGGCAGCCAACGTCTTAAAACAGCGGTGGTTGTAGCGAATCAAAAGTAAGAGGGAAAAGTGTAATACCAGTTCTACGCTGTTGGCTTTTCATTAAAATCACATACGCATTCTAATTAAACCCCTTGATATGAATGCGTACATCTATGACTAAAAGCTATTTTAAGAAACAATACGCTATAGTGATTAACTTATGTATGGAGGAGCATAGTTACGATTAGGGCTAATAATCGACCCCCAACTTTTAAGTATGTCTTTCTCGCTTAAAAAGGCGCGCTATTACCACTGAAATGCTGATGTTCTTTTACCAATCACAACATCATCAAAGGTAAGTTTTGCGACTATCATGTCTCTACAGCAGAAGCTGGCAAAACGTAAACTTGATCATATTCGCTTCCTTTCTAAATATGAGGGTAAATCTAATTTGTTTCTATTTATGCCTAGTTAGATTAACTATCTAACTAATCCCAGAACGCATCGGTTCAATCACTTTAATTCTGGGAACTAGATAAGTTTCTACAACTTAGTTTTCAACGACTCGGACAGCATTGATTCAGTTTAGATAAACATAATCATCATTAGCGTTAATAAGAAATGCTGTTGTACCAAAAACAAAGGGCAAATAATCGCAATTATAAAAAGGTTGAACCATAAGCTCTGAGTATTTTGCGTAGTCTCCAGGTTCTACAGGTAATGCTCTAGGGCGAATAGGGTCAAAGGTATAACCAAAATACCTTACTAGTTGATACCCTGTTTCATATTTAAGGGCATCAACCAGATAACTTCTATTAGCACAATATTTTCTAGCAATAAAAGTTACGTAGTGATTATCTGGTCTTTCTAACAACCAAACTCTTGGGACTTCAGTAGCTGTTTCATTAGGCAAGTTAGTGACTTTAATTATGTCAAAATAGATTTCAGCTTTGTCTGTGCCTACAAAACGATCATTCAATTTAATCCGAGTCAATTCACCCTCAACAGTATTAATACCAAAGGAGCGATATTCTGCTAAACACTCAGGAGTGAGCAAGTGGGTAAGTTCAATACGCTTAGCAGAGAAAACATCGTTCGCATCGACGAAGTTATTTGATGTTAAGATTGATACTATCTTTTCACAAGGATTATCTATGCTTTTTTTGTCTCTAATGCATAAAGGTGTGAAGGCACCTGATTCATAACTTAACCATGCTTCTGGGTCATCTTTTTTGTTGCTTTCATAAATATGTTCAACCCAAGTTTCTTCGGTGTTTTCGCTTGCTTCTTGCCAGATTTCAATCAATTCTGATTTTACGAGCCCATGCTCTAAAACGCAGCGCTTAAACTCATCAACAAATAACTGTTTTTGCGTTGCCGCAGGGTTACTTTTATGTTCTGGGATATAGTGCTGAATAGCTGTAAACAACTCTAAAATGGTCTCTCTAATCCCTCCCATGCTGTAGCCATTCCACTTTAAATACGATAGTGATGAAAACCAATGGGGCATAAAGTGAGTTAATCCGCTCTTGTCTTGGTTCTGTTTATTAGTTAACCATTCATGCGCAATCGTTAAATAAAACATAAAAAAACCATTATGCTGCCTCTGATCAACATGCCAAGGGAA
The DNA here is from genome assembly GCF_000238255.3 of Pseudoalteromonas spongiae UST010723-006. Lineage (NCBI taxonomy): Bacteria > Pseudomonadati > Pseudomonadota > Gammaproteobacteria > Alteromonadales > Pseudoalteromonadaceae > Pseudoalteromonas > Pseudoalteromonas spongiae. The sequence goes on along the minus strand of NZ_CP011040.1, from coordinate 372,738 downwards.
GCGAGCATGTTTTATACCTTTTATTTCAATGCTTTCTTCGCTGTATTGTGCTAAACCATCGACAGCAAGTTCGTAAAAATCTTCAATTAACCCATCAGTTATTGCTAACTCATTCATTAATCTTCCAGTTAATAGCCTTGAAAAGAAACCTTTTCTGAAACCTAGCTTGCCTTCTTCCCAAGGTACTTCATTCAACACTTGGTAGAAATGTTCTTTTTTTAACTCAGGTAAAAAAAACAATTTGGATACAAAACTCAGGTCATGTTCACTGTGTAATGTCCATTCACCTTTCAAAAAGTACCTTCTTAAGGTGGCATTTTTTTTTGTTTTACTACTGCCAATTATGGGTAAGAGCTTTTCAAATAAGGCTTCGCGTTCTGCTTTCCATACCGGATCATTAGTTTTGAATTGTTCTTTATGAAATGAAAATTTTGCCATGTCACTCCCCTATTGTAATGATTCTAAAATTGCAGCACCAGAACTGACTAACCAGGCAGAAATATCATCCATCTTAGCAAACTTTGCAGAATCAATTTCTTTCTTTTTTAAAGTTGTTTTAATCTCTGTACCTTTATTATTTTCATCTAACTTAGTTAAACGGTTTTTTAACTGGTTTTTACTAAAGCTCCATTGGCGCTTACGTTTAGACGTTGCTTTTACATCAAATACTTGAAAGCGCCATTGCAAATCAACTGATACAACTCTTTCTTCCGAGTCGTCATCATCTTTAGCAATATAGGTTACATCGTTCTTCCCATCAGGTGCCCTTATTTGCGCAGCTCGGTCTACAACAACTTCTTTGCTTGCTTTACCACCGCCCCCTTTTTTGCCATAAGTCCACGGGCTGAATGTATGCTTATTGCTAAGCGATTTAAGTTCCACCCAAGTTTCTTCATCTGACGATAAATTATATGTCAATACAATATCGACTTTTCGCTCATGATTTTCTAGCTTGTTTTCTAACCCTGCCTTAGATGTATAAAACCAGACTTTGCGTGTAGCTTCGACAGCTTTAATTTGCGGAAATGCCCCTGTCATTTGAGACTCAAAGTGGTACTGAGCAATCTTGGCTAAGTGATACATACCGCCATGAGCTTGGTTTGTTAAATTGACCCCTTTTGTGAATACGGATTTAAACGCATTACCGTAGATACCTCGGATACGAGATTGAAGGGTGCTACCTTTTGTTCCTAGTGTTTCATCTGCCATCGATTTTTCAAGGTACCATATAACGCCAACCATGACTTTAGGTGAAATTCTTGCCGACGACTCTCCTTTTAAAAAGGTTTTAAAGTTTGTTGCCGCCCTTGCCTGCAATGCTATCGCCATAGTTAAAAATTTGCGGTTACTAACTAATCCCCTTAACTGCTTAAAGTCTGTTTTTTTGATACCTTTTAAAATGGCGCGGATCGCTTTTGAAAGATCTTCTGGTTTGAAATTATCACCTAAGTCTTCAGCTGTTTTCTTCAACTCAACACCGATTTCCTTTTGAATACGTTTCCTCTGTTTTCTTAATGGATTGCTCGCATAAGCATTAGGAACAAGGTCATGCAGTAGTGTCCAACTTGATTGAGGCGTATTTGTATTGGATGCAGTTAGTTCGACATCTGGGATGTCTCCATCCCCTTCCCAACCATCAGCCGGTAAGCTCAAGTATTCCATCCACGCTAACAAGTCATCACTGCTGGCAATGGATTTAACTATAATGGTTAAGCCTTCCCTTGCCTCTTCATCTAGCGCCATCTCACCCGCAATCAGCAGGAATGGCATTAATGTCCACAAGGTATCATATTTATTATCCATCAACTCATCGGCGACTTTACCCATCACACCACCAATGGATTTTATAAACTTCGGGTTTGATTTGTTCAGCGGTACTAATACCTTATTTAGTACTTTAACAACCGGTAGTAAGGGTTTAGCAATCGGTATTACAGTTAACACACCTATGGCATTCAGTGTGAGTTCTAATGGGTCAAAGTTATCAGAGCCCGTTGCCGCATAATAAATTTGCATTGCCAACCCTTTACCTTCGTCAATCGGTAACGCAAGGCCAATAGCAAGTTTAATGGCTTCAAATACATAGTCTGTTATATCAAAGTCAAACAAACCTGCATGCGCCACTGAAATGAGTGGAAACGGGGTATAAGCTTGATAATTTGGGTCGTATGGCGGATAGCCATCTGGCTTGTTAATATCGACATACAACAAGGCCATTTGACGGAAATACTCTTTATCAATTACTGATACGAAATACTGGTACCCATCAATGTTAATCCCAATACGTTGCGATTTTGCCGTTTGTCCATCTTGGTTAAACGCACCTGTACTGTGAAGGTTTATTTCTTTGCTAAGCTCATTAGGCAAGAAGGTATGACTCATTTCGCCACTTGCATTGGCAAATTGCAGTAATGGGGCACTGCCCCAGTCAAACATTTTAAAGTTGCTCATTGCACCATTAAACTGTTGGCCAATAGTCAGTCCCCTTTGTGTGACTGAGTAAACAAGTTCACCATTAGCAGTAACTGAAGTTCGCTGCCCATCGACTTCTAACGTTAGTTGGCCATTCTGATATCGACCCGCAACAGTACTCCATTTATTCAATTCGATTGGTGGCGTTGTAACAGACGCTTTGCCTTGAGTTGTATGGAGGTAATATGTCAATGAAGCATCTTCGTTAATTGTTAAGCCTTGTGCACCGCCTTCTAAGTTAAATATTTCACCGCTTGTTGTTGTCACTTTTAAATCGATTCTAAAACCGACATCTTGCGCTACTTTAAAGCGGGCACTCAACGGCACCACAATACGACTGCTTTCCCATTCCCCTGCTGGGTTTTGAACTGCTTTTGACGAAAATTTAAAACTAGTCCCAATATTGAGTGGATGGTCTTCAGTGACAACTATATGCTTAGCAAGGCCAGGGTGTAGGTTATTAAATTCAGCAACATCTTGCTCTTCGAGTGCATCCATTGCATAACCCGCTATTGGCTGCAAATTGGGTTCTGCCATGGTTCCCAAAATTAACTGCTGGGTGAGCCCTTCAGTACCATTGAGGGTAATATCAGTAATAGCTTGATACGGTAAATTGATTCTAACACTGTCGTCGCGTACGTGATTTATAATTCCATTTTCGACTTCATTTCCCACCACCATAGCACCGGTTGTGCTTGCATAGCGTGGCGTATTTTGCAATTTTTGTGAGACTGCATGTTGCTTTTGTTGCGGTGTTAGGCGAGCAAGATGCATCGCACGCAAATGTTTATTTTCAATTGGTTTGGCTTTAACTGTACTGCCAACTAATACACCAGGAACAAGTCCAACACGCGCCGTTAACTGAACATCATTTAGCTCGTTAAAACCACTGAATAAAAATGTAGACGCCTTGCCTTCACCATTTGTCATGACACGAGTCCGTGTCAATTTGCCCACGTTACTACCAAAGTTAACATACACGCCCCGCGCTGCCTCTCCGCCCGGTGTAGTTACTTTAGCTGACATTTGGTATTGTTCATTTGCATCCATGCTTGTAGGGTAATCATCAATTTCGATGACAAGGGGAGCTATGGAAGTTAAATGAGTTACTTTTGCATCTCCAGATTGGACTGTCAGAGTCAACGACTCTTCAGGCGACTCAGCTCCTATAATTGTGGCACTGGCTTTGCCTCCTTTTGTCTCATCATCTGATGATGCAATGATGCCTACACCATCTAAACTAAAGTTAATCGCAGTACCATCTGCAACTAGATTTCCATTTTTATCGGTAACGGTAACGTCTACGGTAATTTCACCGTAACCTGAAATAAATGCCTCGCCATCTGCAACTAAGTCAATGGTGTCTGGTACTCCCGGCACAACTTCTATGGCATCCATAATAACGTAATTGTCTTTATCGCCCGCAAAGTACACAAAAGGGGTTGCACGTGTACCAGTGTACGGCGGTAGCTGAATATCTGCGGCAAAAACGCCGTTTTCAGCATTGTTATTATCTAAATTAATAAAGCTGCCTGAGCCTTTGGCATCCCATTTAATTTCAATCGGAGTTTTATTCTGACGGTTTGCGTAACCGACGATAAGGCTTTGCAGTGGTACAACTGGGTCGTCTGCATTCACATAAATAGTGCCATCTTCGCCAATGTTGTCATAGCCTGCCCAACGCGTATCAAGTGCTACAGCTTCAAACGCATAATCCCACAGTACGTTAGTGGGGTCGGTGTTGTTATAGAGACTTAACGTCACAAAATCTTCAACATCTAGCGCTGCAATGTGGTCAAGGCGTTCAAAGCGTACTTGACCTGATTCGCCAATGGTGGCTTTGATTTCATCAGCGCCAAGTGAAAACACCAGCTCTTGGCCTTCACCTAAAAATTCTAACGCGTCGCTGTTTGATGCCAATAAATCGTACATCATGGTAACCATGTCGTCGCTTGAGCCAATTAATGGGCGCTCTTTGGGGTAAAGCGATATCACATTATCATCGGCTGTTTTACGCAGGATATCGTTTACTTTTAGCTCGTATGTACTGAACTGATACTCTGGGCGATAAACATAATGGTAAACAGGCTCTGGCTTTGCCAAGTCACCTGCTTCACCCGCCTCAACCGCTTTTTTATACTTAAAATTTAAATCTGTCGTTAACTCTTCATTAAACACAGGCACTTTAAATGGTACATAGTACTTTGGACGGTGTGCCAGCGGCCCATCACCTGCGCCTATTTCTTCAAAGCTTGGCGATTCTGAAATGGGCTCACCACTTACATTTACGTAAAAGTGTTCATTAGTTGACGCGCCACCTGGCAAATTAATTTGGACAATATTGCGCCCAGGTTTTATCGCAAAGTTTGCAAGCTCTCCGCCAACGGTTACTAAACTATTGTTACCGGCTACTTTTGCTAAACGCCCTGTATAACCAAAGTCTGCTAACCCTGCTGGTAAAGGGGTACCATCATTATCAAACCACTCAGTTGTCAGCACTAGCATTGAATCACTTGATAATGCTGAGCCTTCATAACTAATCACGTTTTTTTGCTGACCTGTTTTTATTGAATTTTTATTTGGCTCAAAAATGCGCTCCGCTGTGATTTTTAAGTTAGGTGGATACATTTCAGTAATATCAGCAAAGTCATATATTTCTTGCAAAGACGCATTTTGACGAGCAATATCGGAAAAAGATCGTAGCTTAGACCCTATATAACCCGTTTTTCGGTTAATTAGTATAATTCTAAGCATTTCATTTGGCTTTAAGTGGTCTGCTTCGCGACGATGCAACTCAGGGTTCATATGAGATTGGCTTTGATACAGATTAAATCCTTCCTCTCCCCTATATTCTCGCAATACATAATTAGACAATACTTGCGGACCACGCATGTGGAACTGATAAGCGAATTTGTTATTTATAACGTCATAAGTATCAAAAAAGCCTAAATAGTCTCGCATGTCTCTGCCTTTTCGCTGAGTCAGCAGCATGCCTGTTGACTCCCGAAATATAAACATGTCAGTGTCGCGCAAATCATCTTCGCTTAAACTTTCTAGCAACCCTTGCGGTTGTAAATCAGTAACAATATCAACAACGCGTATTAGGTCTGGTTGTTGTATTTCAGCTTTGTCATCATCACAGTTAGCTGATGGCTTCACTTCATTTGATGATAAGTAAACACCATAATATTTAGAATCATCAACACTCGCTTTGCAAACAAAGTCCCCTTCATTATTTATATCTCCATAAAGAATATATTCTGCAAGTTCGTCTCCATCAAAATAAAACAATGGTTTTTCATTAGCTTTTATTTCAGGCTCTCGGTAGATGTATTTTGTTTCAGACCCAATTGGCACGGCTTTGTTTTGAAATGGGTCATAGATCTCTGCTTGACCACCAAGAATATTGGTATCAACAAAAAAGTTGTACTGATGGATAGATGGCCTCGAGATAGATGCTTGAATGCCAATTATGGCTTGTTTAATCAGAGCACTTAAAATATCTGACACAGGTAATGCGTCGTAACCAATACAAGCGTCATACCCTGGAAGCACTTGATAATCAAAACCTGCTGTTTTCGCTTTCGGGTTAAAGTTAGCGTAAAAATAATTCATGTATGCTGGCGTATTGTATTCAAAAAAGAACATGGGGCATGGCACTAATGCATATGTACTTACCCACCTCCCATCTTCGTTAGCGACACCCATTCCCCCATATGGCGCCATCACCTCAACAAACGCATCTTTAAACGGCGCATAGGCTTTCTTATTTTTTAGGTCTAGTAATGTTGAAGGGTTCTCACCATCGCCTTCATAAAAAGCCGATTTAAACGCAAAGTTATATTCTGACTGGGCAATGAGTTGGCCAGAGCGATTTAATAAAAGCGATCTTGTATTACCACTGGTGGGGCCAACCGAATTTAAGTCGAAACGAGCTCTCAATAAAATAATATGCTGCTTTGCCGAAACCAAAGTCTTAGGTTCTAAAAAAACAACGCTTTTAATGGATTCACTTACGCTAAACTTATCAACATTATTTTTTAAACCAGTTTTTAAAGTAGCGCTCTCATATTGCTCCCTAGACATAATCACTAAGCGGTCACCATATTCACTTTTTAGTTGTGATAGTGCTTCGAGGGATGCGTTAACTGTATGAGCTGAAAGCGCGTAGCTTCCTAAGTTGCTAGCATAGGGGTATTCTGCACCAACAATTTTACCATTTTCGTTATATTGTGCCCAAATTGGTAAATCGTTTTCTAAGACAAGGCCACGCGCTAAAACATAGCCACTTCTTGCTCGGCCTGTATCAAATGCTAATTGACCAAATGCTGGGGATACTTCAAATATGAAAATGCAAGGTAACAGCAGCCAAAATAGTATTTGCTTAAATCGAGAGAATTTATTCAACAACATTTTTAATCCTTTAAACCTTTTAAGCCGCTAACCATGAAAAGTTAACTTTATTATTTTTATTCACTATCAAAAGCCATACACTCATATCGAAAGGCTGAGTATCACTGTTTAAATCGTTTAAATATTCGATTTAGTATTTAACTAGCACCAGCATTAAAACGTTTTTCTTAACCATTCTAACAATGGGAGCTACTACTCATGCTAAACGAAAAATTTACACTAGGTGTTAAGTCCACTTACGCTCGTTCAAATTCCTGAACACATTATTTCCATGTTTTCTTTGGCACTTTTTAGCCAATGTTTTTCTTCTGATTTCGTCATCATGCGTTTTTGCCCTGTCGCAACGTTGTAACCTAAAATCCCTTCACGTTTATAACGTTCATATTTTTCTTTGTAACGGTTACAGCGTGCTATGTCTTTTGCTTTTTCTTCAGAACTAACTTTTGGCTTATTTACGCGATTTACATTACTTTTGCTACCGCCAGAAAAATGTTTGTGTACATTAGGGTGAGACTTAGAGCCAGCCGCCAATTTGGCTGCTATTTTTATTTCTTTATGTGCATACTGCGCAGGAGGAATATCACTGAAATGGGTTTTTCCCTCTGCATCCGTCCATTGATAAATTTTCGCTACACTAGAGATCGGCACCATTAGTGCCAACGCAAAAACCAGCAATAACGTAAACTTGATCATATTCGCTTCCTTTCTAAATATGAAGAGTTAGCCAGTGTTAGATAGAGTACCTATCCAAATAATCCCAGAACATGTCGTAATCAATTACTTTTATGCCTCTTGCTTGATAAGCGTTTAATGCCTCTGTGTCACTTGGTGTATCTTCACCAATAATAATTAAGGTTGTTTTATTATCTATATTATCAGTGAATTGCGTTCCATCATCTTCAAGTTGTACTTTGACTTCTTCAATCTCGTCTTCATCTAATTGATAAAATCCTATAACTTGTTCACTGAAGTCAATCACCTCATCGTCAGCAATGGGGGAACAAATAATGTGGTTAGTACCTGTGGATGATAAAAACACCTCAGCTCGTTCAACCTCTGCGCCATTTTGCTGTAAATATTCGATAATGGCGTCAAATACCATCACATCTACTTCAGAGCCAACGTCTGCACTGAGTGTTGCAAAATTGTCATTCACGCTTAGCGCTAGGGCTTGCGGTGTTAAGTGCGTGTTTTGTAATACACTGTGAACCTGCGTGGTACTTCGTAATAGCTCTATGCTGTTTGCAACGATTTTGTTATCCATATTAGTAATGGTTGCATCAAACACGGTACTCGACATGTTAAATTTCCTTATTCTTTTTCAGCTTCTAGCTCTTTTAAAAAATCCGTGCTCCAGCGTTTTACTTCTGGGTCAACGTTATCGCTCAGTAATAAATCAATCACTTGTTGGTAATAAGGCAGCGCAAGTTCTGGGTTACGATGGCGATTTGGTAACCAAGAATATACTCGGCAAAGTGAATCAATGGTATATTCGACGCCTGATGATGAAATGCTTGCTTTATAGTAAGGTAATGCCGTCAATAAATGTTTAAATACCAATTGATAGGGGATTAGGTCTGGGTCATAGCACGGGCGCCATTTGCCCAATGCAATCACTGCATCTGAAACCACTTGACCCGCTTTATCATAAGGATCTGCATCCCAAATTTTAGTGTGCTCTATATAATTCTCACCGTGTACCGCCACAATAAAATTATATAAGCGTTCACGGGTAACAAAGCCATTTTCAATAAACTCGTTATAAAACAAAATTTGACGATACGCTGAATAAATTCCATTGGCATAACGTTCTTGACGCATAAGCTGAACCACTTCTTGCATAGCTGTCATCCCGTCGCTGGCATGCAAAAGGATCAAGTAAGGAAAATGATGATATTTTTCATCTAAAACTCCTGTATCATAAAATTGCTTATAGGCAGCTAGTCTAATATTTACATCGATTTCACCATCTTTGCCTCGTTCATAGTACCAAGCTTCAAACAGGGGCCACTTTTCGGCTCGTATTTGTTTTTGTTGCTCAGTTAAATTACGCCAAGGGGTGGTATCAAATGTCATCATATTTTGCACTCGCCAGTTACTTCAAAGTCGGGGGTTGTTTTTATCCACTCATTTGCTGTCATGGAACCAATAAAACTTTGTTTTATATTTTTTACATCCTGCATATAGGTTTCAACGCGCTCTTCGTTTAAATTACCAAGAATGGAGCCTGCGATAATGTCTTTTTTGCTTTTCCACTTTTGTATGCCATAGGTTAGCCGGTCTTGAATTTTAGTGAGGGCTTCTGCGCTTTTTTGGCAACCTTTTACACTGCCGCCAATGCCACATTGCTCAAATGTGTTTTTATCCACATAGTTTTTATTGTTGTGACGCTTTACACGCGGCATTTTCTGTTTAAAGTCTAAAAATACCCAGGCTAATTTATTTGGTACTTTAGCCACTTCTGCACCTGCCCAAGCGCGGTCAATAAAAAATTCTTTCGCATAAAACTGATTGGCACGCACTGCGGTTAAATGGGCTCCTTTAGTTAGGTCTGTATCTTCGTCGCTCACGGCATCCTTGTTTTTGATGCGGGTTAAGTCAAGAGCCGTAAAGTTTTTATTAAATGTGACCTTGCTAGCAGTAATATTTGCGGTGTTATATGCGAGGGATTTAATTTCGTGCCATTGATAGGCACCATCGGTGCCTGTAACCACATCGACCCGTCGGTCAAATGTAGGCCCTAGGTTTTGCTCTACACCAAAATCATCTAGCTGCTTAAACTGGAATTTAGCGGGCGACTCAATGCCCGCCAAGCTTTTGCCTTCAGCCAGTAAACTGGCAATTTTAATTAAATGAAATGCCTCGCCATTCATTTTATTGACCACTATGTAGTTTGTTGGGTCTGGGTCTTTGCCTTTTTTAGCCTTAGTGCCATAAGGCACAACTTTTTTAAAGATGGATTTATACTTTTCACGCACTTTCCACTTCAGTTGTCGTCCTTCATTTTCAGGTTCATCCTCAACCGAATCCCATTTTAGATTTTCAGCCTCAAGCTCACCTTCACTAATTGCCGTTTCAATTTTGGCAATTGCTGACACCAGCGGCAAGCGCCCTGTGCGCAGGGGCAATTCGTTTTTCATAAACTGCTGTAGCGCACCTACTTCATCAAGGCTGCTAATAACCATTAAGGTCAATACCATGTTTTCGTCGAGTAGGTTTTCAACAATTTCTTTAAATTCTTCTTTTATCGTGCCGTTGGCATCAATAAAGTCGATGGATGCGAAGAAAGTACCTATGCGAGACATAAAGCGTGATATTTTAAAGTTTGTTGGATTACCGTCTTTATCAAGCTTCGGCATTTTGCGGCGGGTGATTTTAAATACTTTAAACATCGCACCTAAATCAATGACCTTTGCAATGGACTTTAAGCCTTCTTTTTTGAGCGAAGATGCATGGGCTTGGTTAAAGATAGCTGGAAACAGCGAAGCGTTTGCTTCAATGTAATCAAGTGCGTTTACATCACGTTTGCATGAGTTATCGGTATAGTCACCTGCTGCAATTTTAACAAAACTAAAAATGCCGTTTAAATCGGCTGCGGATTCCACTCCTTCCATAATTTCAAGGGCGATGTCTTGCAGGTCGCTAAATTCATCGCTTGTTAGTACTTCCATGGTGTCGGCAATAAAAATTAAACCATACATAATGCCAAATATGGGTTCAAAGTCGCCTTTTAATGCAGGCTTTAGGCGTTGTAAAATCACATCTGCAACATAACCTGCTACTTTGCGCCCTTTAAAGCGTTCTAAAAAACGAATGATTGGCGAAATGAGGTTCTTACCAATTAATCTGCGAATCGGTGGAAAGAGCGTCGCCGTTCGCATTGTTAAAATAGCGGCATCTTGTTTTGAGAATTCACCATTTTCAATTGATTCAATCAGGTTTTCGGCGATTGCATTCGCATTTTCTTTAAACGCTTCAATTTCTTCATCGGCGAATTTTTTTAAGCCTTTGCCAACACCAGTCCAAAACCCCTCATCCCATAAGAAGCCATAATCAACTTCTGTTACGGCAACACCTGCATTATAAATTGAGTCGAAAAACGATGACGCTAAAGAGAATGTTGATGACTGTGACGACGTATTTTTTAACATTTGATACGTCGTATTGCGATTGATGCCTTGTGTTGATGGCGGTACTTTTGCTTGTGCAATAATCCATTTTGCATATTCAGTGTCAGAAAGTGCATGGTTGATTGCGATTTGCTTATGCGTTTCTTTACTTAAGACCGTAATATCATGAAGTTCGGTTTCGTTTACACGTAATTGAACATTTTGCATAAATGCCCAGCTTTGCAAATTCCCCTTACTGAAAATCGTCGCAGCACCTTGGCCCGCGGCATCTAAGGTTACACTAATGTCGTTGGCATCATTTAAAAAGCTGAGTAATTTGGTACTTGCTGATTTAACCTCAAACATCCGTATGCCTGCAATCAAACCATTATAACCTTCACCTATGGTGAGGTTTGGCTTTGAATAATCAAATTGGGTTTTTGCTAAATTAGTCAATTCCAATACTGTTTGATTGTCCGTTGTTAAGGTTAAGCGAGTGCCTTTCTTTTGTATGTTAATAAAGTGCCAATTGTCTAACGTAATGGGTAAATGTGACAGAACAGCATCACCTGATTCGGTTGTGAGTACAAAATCAATTTGGTTGTTGTCTGAAATAATTAGCTTTATGGCATCTGCTAAATTAAATATTTCTCCTGCCTTTGTTTGACCATGTGGTTTCAACGTCAAATTGAGCGTCCAATCTTGTTTCAGCAACGAGTTGGTATTCGTTGCCGTTAAAACGCTATGCTCTGGATTATCTGAGTTTTCAGTGTCTTCGATAAAGTGATAACTTTTACCCAGTGGCACCGGCGAATCACTTGATATTTTAACATTTGAAGCTAAAGCATTTACAACCCCTTGTTGATCGTATGCCTTCTCTGCTGCCAGCGATGTCATATTGTATTGCACAAGTGTTCGTTCTACAGGGTGGGCTTGGGTTCCTAAGCCTAAATTAACAACCTGACCGGGATCACCTGTAAGCGTTACTTGTGTTTGCGTTCGATAGGCAATATCAAGGCTATTTCCCCACGGATCGACCGTTTTCACTACGCCTTCATCTATAGCATCACCTACAACTACAGGGACTTTAACGTGTGCAATCTGATTTGGAGCTAACACTTCTACGTCATACGATGCAGTATTACCATACGATAACATGGCTCTCACTTTACCGCTGGTTGCTTCACGGGCTGCTTTAAACGTTACTTTGGCAACACCATTTTCACCTGTCACGATGTCAGTTGTTTTTAATTTTGCAATATCCGAACCAATGGCTATGGGAATTGATGCATGAGAGGGGGAAACCGTTACTTCAACTTCAAACGTATCATTGACATTAACAGTAGACGGGCCCGATATCTGGATTGATAAGTCCTTGGGTTCAATAGTAAATGTTTGAGGCTCAATGCCCGAAACATTAAATGTTATGGATGACTGGGCACTTTGACCATCCGCTGCAGCCACGAGTATTTCGAGTTTACCATCGGTTGTGATTTTTTCTTCTGATATAACAATAGCATCACCTTCAAGTACAAATCCTACTGGTGTTCCGTCGGGAACACTATTGCCCCATTTATCAGTAATATTAAGCGTAAACGTTTCTTGACCATAACCACCGCGATAAAGTACGGCACCATCACGTTCAACATTTAATACGCTCGGTTTGCCAGCTACTGTACAAAAGTAGTCATATCTCACCGCTTCATTTTTATCTTTAAAATAAGTAAGCACAGACGTGGGTGTATCGGATGCCAATCGCGGCATTTTTAACGTGTTAGATGTAAAACCCATGTCATCTACGGCGAGTTTATTGTGCGCTAAAGAACCTGGACCCTGTACAGCCCAATTTACTTCCTTTGTGACTTTATTTTTTCGATTGCCATACCCAGGAATAATCGAAAACATTGGCACTTCATTTTCGTCTGCTGACACATAATAACACTCATCATCACTGACGGATGACTCTACAGTAGTAACACCTATATCTAAATATTCAAACGCATAATCCCACAGTACATTCGTGGGGTCGGTGTTGTTATAGAGACTTAACGTCACAAAATCTTCAACATCTAGCGCTGCAATATGATCAAGGCGTTCAAAACGTACTTGACCTGATTCGCCAATGGTGGCTTTGATTTCATCAGCCCCAAGTGAAAACACCAGCTCTTGGCCTTCGCCTAAAAACGCTAGCGCGTCGCTGTTTGATGCCAATAAATCGTACATCATGGTAACCATGTCGTCGCTTGAGCCAATTAATGGGCGCTCTTTGGGGTAAAGCGATATCACATTATCATCGGCTGTTTTACGCAGGATATCGTTTACTTTTAGCTCGTATGTACTGAACTGATACTCTGGGCGATAAACATAATGGTAAACAGGCTCTGGCTTTGCCAAGTCACCTGCATCTCCCGCCTCAACCGCTTTTTTATATTTAAAATTTAAGTCTGTCGTTAACTCTTCATTAAACACAGGCACTTTAAATGGTACATAGTATTTTGGACGGTGTGCCAGTGGCCCATCACCTGCGCCTATTTCTTCAAAGCTTGGCGATTCTGAAATTGGTTCACCACTTACATTTACGTAAAAGTGTTCATTAGTTGACGCGCCACCTGGCAAATTAATTTGGACAATATTGCGCCCAGGTTTTATCGCAAAGTTTGCAAGCTCTCCGCCAACGGTTACTAAACTATTGTTACCGGCTACTTTTGCTAAACGCCCTGTATAACCAAAGTCTGCTAACCCTGCTGGTAAAGGGGTACCATCATTATCAAACCACTCAGTTGTCAGCACTAGCATTGAATCACTTGATAATGCTGAGCCTTCATAACTAATCACGTTTTTTTGCTGACCTGTTTTTATTGAATTTTTATTTGGCTCAAAAATGCGCTCCGCTGTTACTTTTAAGTTAGGTGGATACATTCGAGTTTCATGTAAAATACTCATGTAATGACGATCGTCAGATATCCCCCAAAATGAACGTAATGCCGTTCCTATATAACCGGTTTTTCGATTAATAAGGACAATACGCAACATTTCGTTGGGTTTTAAATGATCCGCTTCACGGCGATGCAACTCAGGGTTCATATGAGATTTACTTTGATACTCAATAAAGCCGGCTTCTCCGCCTGTTCTCCTCATCGCATAGTTATAAAATGCGTCAGAAGCAGGGCCTCGCATAAAAATTTGGTAGGTAAATTTGTTATTATCAATGGCGTAGTGACTAGCCCCTTCCCTTAGATCTTTACCTTTGCGTTGCGTAATTAGCATTCCGGTTGATTCTCGGAAAACAAAAATATCTGTGTCTTGGAAATCATCTTCACTAATTTCAGCAAGCAGACCCTGAGGTGTTTGGTCCGTGGCGATGTCGACTACTCGTACTAAATCTGGTTGAGGTAACTCTGGTTCTTCGTCTTTACAATCATACGCGGGTTTAACCCCGTTTGATGATAAGTAGACACCATAATAAGTTGCATCATCTGGCGATTCATTACATACAAATTGGCCTTCTGCGTTTAAGTTGCCATGTAAAGTAAACTCTTTCAGATCATCGCCATCAAAATAAAAACTAGGTGATGGGATCACTCGATTTTGGGGCTCGTTATAAACGTATTTTGTTTGACCAGTAATTGGTACTGGTGCACCTGAATTCAAATCGATGAGTGCGCCACGACCGTGTAATAGTGTTGTATCAACGAAATAGTTATTGATTCCGACAGGATCTTGAACAGATGCAAGTATTCCCATGATGGCAACTTTTGCCATCAAACCTGCAAGATCTGTTGGTTGGATCGCGTCATAACCAATACAAGTGCTATGCCCAGGTAACATTTGATATGAAAACCCTGCCCTGTACCCTCTATGGTTAAAGTTGCCAAAGTAATATTGTAAGATTGAAGGCGTTGTATAATGAAACTCAAACATTGGGCACGGTATTAACATGAAGGGCGCCCGCCACTTACCCTCTTCATCGGGTATCGCCCCGCCAGGATACGGTGCTACAACTTCAATATATGATTGGGTATACGGAGCATAAGGCGTTTTATCAAACAGCGATCGAATAGATGACGGGATTGCACTGTCACCTCGTTCACCATCATAAAAAGCCGCTTTGAATGCGATATTAAATTCAGATGATGCGATTAATGCACCTTTATAATCAAGTAATAATGATTTCACTCCCCCGTCAACCGCGCCAATACTGTTAAGGTCGAAACGAGCTAACAGCAAGACCATATCTTGATCACCTGACACTAACGTTTTAGGGTCCAGTATCGCTATGCTTTTATAATAATCGGGGATCGTAATTTTCTTAATTTCGGTTTTTATGCCTGTTTTAAATTCTGCACTGTTATATGCATCAACAGACATTATTTGGAGGCGGTCACCATGCTTTAGTTTTAATGAATCGAGTGTTTGATGAACTGAGTTCACATGCTCTGCTGAGAGAACATAACTTTTGGGATAACTAACAAGAGGAAACTCGGCTCCCACCGTCTTTCCTGAGTCATTATATTGAGCCCAAATCGGCAAATCACCTTCCAGTACAAGTCCGCGCGCCATTACCATACCGATGCGAACTCGTTGAATGTCTAAGTATCCGTACGCGTTTGCAGGTTTAATTTGTGTAACTGTGCTAAATAAAATTAAGTAAATAAATACAATGTACTTAAACAAAATCGAAAGTCTTAAGAACCGCATTTTAATTCCGTTTATTTATTAATGCAGAAAGCTGAACTAACCCAATTTCACCGTCAGCATAATTTTTCAAATGCTCCTGTAAATTAGGGTGTAAGCGACCAAAGCCAATGTAATCTAATGTTGAAAGTAGCACTGGTCCACGAGATATGACTTGCCTGTTTTGTAATTGGCCAACTCCAACTAATTCCATTTTATTGGAGTTGAGCTTTCGGCCATATAAAGGGACAAACTCACCATCGTCAGGCAAATAACTTGTATTTCCATACAAACTCGCTGCAGTCATAGTTAGACTCATTGCGCCTGTAACTTCTACACCTTGTGGTTGACCTGCCATTAAATAGAATATTGGTACGTCATTATTTAATTGCATTCCTGATGCAGTAAAGTTCTGAATACTAAACTGCATTGGTACAGTGGATTTTCCTTTAAAATTTATATTCGCTTGTGACAAATCAAAGGTTAAATCGCCATTAGCAAGGTTTGTATTGGGAAGACCTGATGCCACTTTACCAAATGCAATGTTTTTACCTAAAAATGGCACCTGAACTACACCAAGGGAATGTCGCGTATTTGGTACATAATCCAGTGTTTTTATATAGTTGCCAAAATCAGATGCAGGCGAAAACTCGTTAAATACGAGCGTTAAATAATTCGCTGATGTTTCTGGGAGTTTTTGATCTCCATAACCAAATGTAAAGTTACCATTGTCGTCACTTTGAGTACTGATACCAAGCTCTTTGATAGATACCCACATCTTTGGAATACTGACAAATAAATGATCCTTTAAATTACCATCTATTAAGGTTGGCATCTTTTCAGTTTTAAAAGTAAATCGCGCTTTTTCTTCACTATTTACCAATATTTCGGCACGGATTGTTGCGCCATAGCCAAATTCACGGCTAGGATAAAAGGCATACGTATGATCACCAGGTAAACTTGCAATTGCACCGGGTACAGGTTCGTTATCGCGATCTACACGTTTTACTTCATACCCTCCCATAGTAAACGGTGAATCTTGGGGAGGTTTAGGCAGATAAGTGTCGCCGTGTAATGTTTCATACACATTTACTTGAATATCCGATTGTTCAACCGCTTTGTTAAAGTAAAATGCTATAAAACCGTTTGCGGCATGTCCTTCATCCTCATTTTTAGGAGTTGTCTTGATAATGCTTAAAGGTATCGCCTGTTTACTACTAACAGTGAAAAGTTGCGTAGACGTACCAACTAAGCTATTGCTCCCATCATAGACATTAACTGTTAACGTTTGTTCTGTGGTACTGGAGTCTACTTCAGTTGTTACGTTTATGTATCCTGCAATCACATCAACCGCGATTGGCGAGGCATTATTAACTTGAATTTCAGCATGCATTTGTTCAGTACTATTTTCCACTGCAGCAACAATTTGCAGTGATAAATTAGCATCGTCAATTAAGAAGATTTGCTGTTTTCGTGGTGCAATGATATTTACCGCAGTTTGTGACTGATTGGTTAAATTAAACGCATATTCACTTGTGTTACCGGCAAAATCGACCGCTTTGATTGTAACTGGTGTATCAACGCCTTTCGCCAAATCTAACTGCGAGGTAAAACGATATTCGTTTTCACTATTACCAGGTCGTAACTGTATAGGTAACTCATTAACGCTTAATGTTATTGATTGCGCATCGCTCACCGTACCGCTAATCGTAACTGGGTTTTGTACCAACACAGTAGACGAGTTTTTTGGCCAAGGCTGCTCCAGTATTATTATTGGTGCGCTATTATCAAATTGATAATTAAGGGCTTGAATTACATTACCAAACTTATTGCTAGCTTCCAGCGTCCATGTATTTTCAGACTTTTGAGCCAGGTATTCAAATTGATAACGCTCTATACCTGAAGGTGTTACGCCAACGTCAATATTATTAATTGTTAGTTCTGGCAATACATTAGATACAATTACACCGGTGATTAAAAATTTATCACGATTAATCCAACTGCCATTAGTTGGGCTAGAAATTTCAATTATTGGCGCGATGCCTTGATCCTCATCTATTCGTTTGATTATAAAACGTAACTCACCATATCCTTGTGCTGATTCGACCTTTACATTGAATAAGTTATCACCCATATCAAGCATTATTGGTTCAAAGGTCAAACGCCATCGATTATTTTCAAATGGACTAATGGTTCCGACAAATTGATCATTCATTGTTGCCACTAGTTCGGTTAGCGTAACTTCACTTGTCACAGCAAACTCAAGCTGAACATTTGCTTGGGTGACCGTATCCCCATCTTTATGAGATACTAGTGCTATTGTCGGCTGTATTTGGGACACTCGTTTTATATTAACTATTTTGCTAACTTTTTGACCCAATGCATCTTCAGCCACAATCGTCAGTTCGTTATCACCCTGTTTTAGAGGGATCTGTCCCGTAAATTGACGCAGTTCATTAAACATCAAATGGAATGTGCTGTCCTCGAATACATTTGACTTCACCAATAACTCTTTTAAATTGGTTTGCGACTCAACTTTACCAGACAATGTTATGCTATCTTGCTCTGTCTCTGATTCTATTGGGTCGAGCACAATGTTTGGCGAGTCAGCTTGAGTAATTACTTTGATGACAAAATTTTCTTGCCAACCAGTTACATCAACTGCGCTGAGCGTCCATTCATGACCAAGTGCTAAATCAAGCGGCAACTTAAATCGTTTATCATTTTGAACTGTATACTCTTGTTCTGAACTCAATGTTTTGATAGTCAACTTTGATGGGTAAGAAACGTTTAGTAACCGCCCATTAATGACTAATTTTTCGGCTGATTTCGTCGCGAAAAAGTCGAACTGATTACCTTCATGCTTTGCGTATTCGTACAACACTAATTCAGGAACACTGCGTACCAATGCACTCGCACTGTCAGACCACGGGCCTAAAACGATTACATTTTTTTGAGTGATTGGGTTTTTGATATAGTTATAAGCCCTTACTCTGTATTCGTACGTCATTCCTGAAATAACATCAAAATCGTCATAAGAACTATTATTTGTTTCTGCTAATTTTAACCAAGCGCCGTCAGCTAAACGTTTTTCTATTTGGTAGTTTTTACTGTCATTTGCTTGCCAAGTTAATGAAAGACCTTCCTTATTACTTTCAACTTTTAACGCTTGAACCTGTTCATAATTGCCTATGTTAAACACAGACACTGACCTACTTTGACCTAAAAGAGAATCAATTGCTCTCACCGTAATATTATAGTGATAGGCTCGGTTTCCCATCGCTGTAGAATCGATATAACTTCTTACCGTTGCATCAAAAGTTGCAAGCTGAGAGAACGTCCCTTGATAATCAGATCGACTTAAAATAATTTGCGAGATGTGCGGTGAATCCGAAATTTGCCAATTAAGATTTACTGCGGACTTTTCACTTTCAGCAAACAAAACTACGTCAACCGGATCTAACCAACGTGTAGGATCATCTGGAAAACTATCAATGTCATTATTATAGCCATCACCATCTCGGTCCGGGTCACTATTATCTCCAATGCCATCTCCGTCTAAATCAGACCACTCATTAGGATTATTTGGGAAAGCATCATTTTCATTCGCATAGCCATCTCCATCACGGTCAGGGTCACTATTATCACCAATACCATCACCATCCATGTCAGCCCATTCATCGGGATCATCTGGAAACGCATCTTGTTCATTGTTGTAAGAGTCGCCATCGCGGTCAGGGTCACTATTGTCACCTAAACCATCTCCATCTAAATCTGCCCATTCATTCGGATTATTAGGAAATGCATCTTGCTCATTAGAGTAACCGTCACCGTCGCGATCTGGGTCACTATTGTCACCGATACCGTCACCATCCAAATCAGACCACTCATTAGGGTCATCAGGGAATGCATCTTGCTCATTGGGATACCCGTCACCATCACGGTCATCTAATTCAGGATTGTCACTCCAGCGCGTTGGATCATCTGGGTACGCATCATATTGATTTAAAACACCGTCACCATCTCTGTCTGGGTCACTATTATCACCAATGCCATCACCATCCAGATCAGACCATTCAGTTGGATCACTTGGAAATAGATCTTGCTCATTAACAACACCGTCACCATCTTTGTCTGGGTCTGAGTTATCGCCAATGCCATCATTATCTAAATCCGACCATTCGGTTGCATCATACGGAAATGCATCTAGCCCGTTAACAATTCCATCATTATCAATGTCTGGGTCAGTATTATCGCCAATACCATCATTATCAGTATCTGTTGTTTCGCTAGGATCGTTTGGAAATGCATCATCTTGGTTATTAACACCATCACCATCGCGATCTTCATCACTGTTATCACCAATGCCATCATTATCTAAATCTGACCATTCATTTGGGTCATCAGGAAACACATCTTTTTCATTTTCTATGCCATCACCGTCACGGTCTGTATCGCTGTTATCGCCAATACCATCGCCGTCACTGTCTTTGCTTTCATTCGGGTCTTCTGGAAAAGCATCCTCATCATCAGGCACGCCATCACCGTCTAAGTCTGCTTTACGAGACAGTTTTTCGGCTAATAACTTAAGGAATTCAATTAAGCGTGCAATTTTATTTGGTAACGCTATTTTAATTACAGGTCGCACACTATTGCCTGTTACCACATAGTAATAAACTAAACGATGGCGCCCTTTTTTGAGATAGAATGTACGATAGTGATATTTCCCTACTCTCCCCACGTGTTTATCTACAACAGTGGACCTATTAGTTGCTAATTCTTGTACATTTTGAGCACTTAAAACTTGCCCAGCAAACTCAATTTCAAGTTGGCTTTCAGCTGTATAGTAAAGTGTTACGTAACCGTCTTGCTCTACCTCTAACTCGGTATCAAATAAAACTGAATAAGGCTTAGGCCATTCGTTGTTAGGTAAGTTGTCTATCGATACGCCAACTAGATTAGGTAGCAAACTTTGGGCGTGCGCCATATTATTTGGCTGCTGGGTAGTAAAGACCCTAAAGTTAGTGCCTTCAACATATTCACCTGCGGGAGTGATTGGTGGAATTTCATTTTTTTCTATTTTTTCAGCGACAAATGACCAATTATCTAATGATAAATAACGCGCTGTGCTCCCTGGCGTATAAAGTGCAATATCAAGCATCGGATTTGCTTGTTTGGTGTGTTGTAGTTGAGTAAATTCGAACTCATGAACGCCAGCTTCTAAGGTTACAAACTGCTCAATTAAACCAAACTCACTTGCCACTTGAAAATTTTGATTGAGGCTTACTTTAATAGGACCACTCGATAACACTCTTACACTGTAGCTTGCTGCTTCTTCCAGTGTTAAAAAGCCTCGATAAGTCACTGCATAACTCTGATCACTATGACGAACAAGTAAGCTTATGTCATCTCGATTCCCATGAACTATCGGAGCTATCTGTTTTAATGAATTAAAATCTAACGTTTCACCTTCAAAATATGTATATTCAAAGCCAGAGGTATGTCGCGCAGGAATTGTCGTGTTTACAGCGTCAACCTTTGTTAATGAACTCGTTGCTAGGTATAAATGCTGCTGTGCTAAATCAATTTCTTGGGTCTTTTCAGACGACATTAAAATTCGCGGCTGTGTTTGCAGTTCATCACTTTCGAATGACAACTGTATATGGTGGTACCCTTTGCCGAGTGCAAGCAACTCACCTTCAATATAGGCAGAACCGTTTATCTGTAACTCTGCGTTACCATTTGTAAACACTTCAAATTGGTAAAGTTCGTCATTTTCAGCGAAAAAGAAGCCCCTAAATTGTGCGGCGCCCACAAACTCAGGATCCAATAACATTGCTGATATTGCAGGCATATTACCTGTTTGTATAGCTTGCGCTTTAGTAATATCTTGAATTTCACTGCCGGGTGCGAACAATGCATATTCAACAGCCGCAATTGGGCCATCTAACGGCGTACTCGAATGATAATCTATTTCTGGCTTGGGCGGTTTTTTTACATCATCTGGATTTGAACATGCAGATAATAGACCTGCCAGCAATAATATCGATAAGTAATTTTTTAAACTGCTTAAGTTTTCGCTAATCCATAGCATAACGGGTTATTTTGGCCTGTTGTTTTAAACGAGCCGCTTCCTCTTTTATTGCACGTTTGATTTGAATTGGTGATAGTGTCTTTCTTATTTGCTCTTTAACTTCACTCAACGGTTTTGCATCACTTTTATGTTCAGCTATCACCTTAAAGCGAATTAACTTATTATCTAAACGGTACGTTTTTGAAACTTCCCCAAGCGCTACGTTTGCAATAATGTTGCGATAAAAAGGGCTTAATCCTTTATCACCTTGCGTACCCAGAGACAAAATCAGTGCGGTGCCCTTATCTTTTTGATCCTGCGCGTGCGCTCGCCAATCTATGTCTTTTATAAAACTGTCTAGTGCATTTTGGGCAGCCTTTGAATTTGGTAAAGTTATCATTTCAAATCTACGCTGCACTTTTTGCCCAAATTCACTTAAATTAGCGTTGTAGTACGCTTGAACTTGCTCTTCTGATACTGGGGTTGCAGTTATGTTCTGTTGGATATACCGTTTGCTTAAATATTCATCGCGATATGCTTGTTGTGCGAGTTTAAATTCTGTTAGTTCATACTCACTGAGTTGTGCAAGTTGTTGCTCAGCCATTAATTTTTTGATTATCATGCTTTCGAGCAACTTTTTCCGGCCTTCATCGCCAAGTTGCATGGCTGCATATTCACCAAACGTTTTGAGCATCACATGTTCTAATTCTTGCGCTGTAATTGGCACGTCGTTAACATTCGCGATTACGTCACGTACACCCGAATCTGACTCTTGTTTAACGTCTTGTTCACCACAGCCAACTAGCAACAATGCTAGTAATACTAAACATTTGCGCATTGTAGTCCCTTATTACAACGTAACTGATACTGTTGACTTTAAACGCGCTAACTCGGTATCTTTCGCTGCCTTTCTTAGCGTACGCTTGATGTTTCCTTTTACATGCTCGTATGGCTGACTCACCGTTTTTGGTGTGTGCTCAAGCTTTATGATGTGATAACCAAATGAAGTTAAGATCGGTTGAGAAATCTGCTGTTCTTTAAGTTGATTGAATACTGCATCCGAAAACGTTGGCGCTACAGCTCCTTCTTTGATCCAACCTAACTGTCCACCGTTTTTTGCAGATACTTTGTCTTCCGACATGGCTAGAGCAACATCGGCAAATGCTTGACCTGTAATTACTTTAGAATATGCCTCTTGCGCCTTAGAGTATTTGGCTTGACGTGTTGCTTGGTCATCTGTTTGTGCCACACGTATTAAAATATGCGATACTTTAGCCTGTTTTGACTGATACTTATCACTATTTTGCGCGTAATAATTGCGCATTTCAACATCGGTTACAGCCGTTTCTAGAAACTGATTAAGATATCGACTAAGTAATAAATCTTTTTTTATCTCATTTAGCTCTACCGCTAATTTTGACGTGTCGAACTCAGGTAGAGACTCAATAGCCTGCGATACCGCTAGGGATTCTAGGTAATGCTTTTTAGCTTTAGTAACGAGTTCTGAATTATCTTTGTCAATACGTTTGAGCTCATAATACGCATTAAGCTCTTGTTGCGTTACCCCCTGATCACCAACGGTTGCAACCGACTTAGGTTTGTCGGAACAACCTCCAATCAACGCAGCATTCACCAAAAATAGTGTTAAAAATTTATTATGTTTTCTAATTTTCATCCCTAAAACCTAAACTACATTCGTGTAACTATATAATAACTCGGGCATTATCCACTAAATGGAAGTTAATGCCAAATGATATTTGCGCCCGAGCTGTTTAATTTTTCAACTAACTCTTGATTTGCACTACCAAGACTGATACTCACGTCAGGTGTGAACACTGCTTCATTAATATCACTCACTTCAACTCGGTTATTACCAAAATCGACATTTGCACTATTAATAACTTTGAGCCCTTTTAATAAATGAATACCTTGTAATGTTGCACCGGCGTAATTACTTAAATCTTGAGGAGTTCTAACAACCAAACTGTTTTTATCATTACTGACGATTTCCACAGCATGGTCAAGCGGGTTATATATATCTGGGTCAATCATGCGACCAATCAAACTACGCTTTTTATCTATGTTTGAATCGTTCCAATGTTCAGTATTGTTATCAGCTGAACAATCGGTATCTAAACGCCATAAATTGCCACCCATGCTGGTAACACAATCAATTTGGTGTTTACCCGCACCACGTATTGGTGTGGATATGCGTTTCTGGTTATTTGTAGTCCAATTTTGTCGTATGTTATCTATTGTTAAGATGCCATTTTTACCATTTTTATCAGCAATATATACGGTACCAGCTTCACCTTGTTCTGATTCATAACTAGCAAATTCTAGCGTTTTAATTTGTGCGTTGAATTCTGTAAGTACATCACTTTTTACAACGACACGACCGCCATTGCCAAATTGCATATAACGAGCGGCTGTAGGCTTGGCCTCAATGACACCTGTACCGCTTAAACTATAAGCCTCAAGCAATATCGCTCCACCTGACGACCCCCAATAATAATTCCTAGATTCAGTGCTATTAGCTAACAGAGTACCATTATGAATAATTTCATTAGCTGTCAGTTTTAAATAAGCGCCAGGCGAGCCAGGTTTACTATCATTTTCTTTTGTGCCTATTACGCCACCGTAATTAACATCAAAATAGCTTCCATAAGTACAATCTAAAGCAAGGTATTTATTGGTACTCGTAAAACAGTTTACTCCTTCGTTATCAAATGAGCCCTGCATGCCAGTAACATCTATGCGGCCATTTTCGCCAATCGTTGCTTGATTAACTACATCAATTTTTAAACCATGAATATCGGTACTAGCTTTTCTAATATCACCGTTTTCGATAACCAGGTTATTACCTATATGTGTGATATCACCTGTATTGAGATATAAACGTGACTCAGCCACTAGATCCTTGCCAACGTTAATTCGTTTTTCTGCTGATAACGAAGTACTTCTCGAGCTGTTAAGTTCAATATCTTGTAGAACATTTATATTCTGATAAGCAGCTATACTCAAACTACCACCACCATTCACATTAATGTTCCCATTGATATTTATTTCACCGACTTTAATCGAATTATAAGCACTATCCTGAACTTTAAGATTCCCACTAACATCGATCGAATTAGCATCAATACTTAACACACCACCATCACTGAGTTCGATATTTTCTGAAATATTTAAATTATCTAACTGGAGTTGAGAAGAACCTCTTGGGATTGTCCCTGTGACTTTCATGGTTCCTGATACATTAAGGTTGCCATTAGGCATACTCGAAATCACTCGAGCCTGACCTATAATGAGATCCCCTTCAACATCCAGTGATTTATCTATAACAAAGTTCGACAAACTACCTGAATCAATTGTGAGGCTGCCCTTTACCGTCATTTTTTCAGCGATAAAAGAACTATCTTCGTCTATTAGTTGATCACCATCTAGAATGAGGTGTGTATGATATTCAGGTTTCCCATTGAATAATGCTGCCACACTAGAATTAGAAGGTGTTACTCTATGTAGGCTTGTTTCAGATACTGAGCTATGTTCCACATCTTCAATGTGCAATACATCATCACCAAGATCGAAAATTACATTGCTGTTGATATTGATACTATTAAATACATGTACCCCAACCAACTCTCGCCCCGTATATGTTGATAGATCATCATTCGTAATGACTACCAGTGAGTTACTGGAATGACGCAAGATTTGATAGAAGTGTGTAACGTTATCTCCTGCATCTAAATCAACATATTCTCCTGTAATATTAAAGCCTTGGGTATCTTCTAAAAGCTTCCAATTAGCAGAATTGGCTGTAATCTCCCACTGATTGTTACCAAGACTACGAATATTTGAAATGGTATGTCGCCCAATTTCTGGTAGTTTTATCACATCTTGGAAATACTCGCAGTGATAACATGGGTTATCTTCAATATTTAATAATAAGTTACCATAAATCTCATTTCCATCTTTGGTGTAAACAGTACCTTGCGAGCTATACTCACCTGCAAAACTATTATCAACTGCATTGATGATTAAGCGTTCCCCTCCATGAATTTTACCGTTACCACTCAAGGAATCTATATCTATCACAAACGCACTATTAGGCCAGCTACTGTAACTACTTATATCTAATGAGAGCTCACCATTATTAATCAGCGAATTTGCAGTTAAATACGCCAAATGCTCACTTAGTTCAGGACAATCTTTACCAATACAGCTTGGCAGACTGCTAAAACTAGGAATAGACTTGTAACCAATAAGGTCTGTGATACCAGCCTGTTCAACGGATGAGGCAAATTCAAAGGCTAAATTACCATATTGATTAAGCGTAATATTACCGCCCACAATTAAGCCTTGATACGCATCTTTTTCGGTATTCATATCCCTTAATACTAAATTGCCATCAATAGTTAAGTCGTTTGAAACATTCAGCACACCATCGTAGTTAATATACAAACTACCATTCACTGTAACGCCATCATTAAAATTAATGGCATTTGGTTGTTTGAACTTAATAGAAACATTATTCCCAGCGCTTAACAGGCCATTTACAGTTAGAGAACCAAACTCAGAAGCTATGTTTGTATCGTTTAACACCAAGTCTTTATCAAATACAATCGTTCCGGTTCCATTTAGCAATAAAGTGCCATCGTCATAATTGTCTTTTGCGATTTTAACATTACTCATAAAGCTAATGGTGTTTTCCGAGTTAAACTCTACATTTCTTCGCGTTATGAATACCTCTTCTAATATCTGAATGTTTTCAGGCGCCTCAAAATCAATCTTGGTAATTCCACTTAACTTGTTGATAGTTATTGACGTATTCGAAGTTAGTTTTGTTGCATCATATGAATGGTACTCATCATATAGTTCGCCCAAAATGACAATTGAATTAGCCTTTACACTAGCTTCACTACTCATAAAGTCAGATTTAAACTCAATATCACCGTCTGCGATAAACTCAACCCAGTTGTGGTAACTGCCAGAATCGACAACATCGTTTAGTTGTATATTAGAGCTACTGATTAATCTAAGTTGTGTTCTTGGCCAATCAGCCAGTACTAACGGCCTATCAATAATAATATTTTGAGCATTTATAACTAATTTTTTAACCGGAGAGTCAACTGTTGAACGCTCTACAGTAATTGGTTGATTAACATCAAGTTCCAAATCAATCTCTGCAGCCTGCCAAAGAGCGGACAACGCCTCTTCTGATACTGAATCAGCTCTTAAAGTTGATTTATTTAGTATCAAACTATTGCTTTCAACGATATCGTTAGCAAAATCAGCTTCGCTCCACACTAAATGAATACTTTCGAACTGGTGTAAACCTTGAAGCCTTGTTGGAACAAAACCATTTAAGTTGGCCTCAGTCGTAACATGGAGACTGCTGTCCGTATTTCCGGTGATCACAGCATCAATACTGCTCTCAGAGGCATCAAATAATCGTACTCTTAATCCTGCTAAAGAGCGGCCAAATTCTTCTCGGTTTGAGAGCCAAGGATCACCATCAACAGTAATAATCCATTCAGACTGATTGAGCTCGTCGATGTTAGAGATATCATGTTTACCTACCGTTAAATAAGTTGTTAAATATTGCCTTGATTCATCCACCATTTTCGGCTCAGGTGAGTTTACTTCGCCTCGAGCAATATTTTCTGCGCCATGAGGTTGAATATACCCACCACTTCCTGGTTGTAACACACTCAAGAACTGCTGTTTATTTGTTTTATCAATCAATATCACTGAACCTACATTCAGTTTGGGATCCTCAGGATAAACATCTAAATCTAACGGAAGCGAAAATAACGTTTGTAGATTTGCTAGGGATTCGCTGTGACTTGCAGTTCGAACCTGACTGGCTCCATAACAACACTCTGGGTTAGATGTAGGATCCTCAAAGTGATTGCTTGCATCAATTTGTAATGCGTCAAAAGAAACAACATAACGTACAGCTTTTAAACTCGCTTTATCTTCGCCTACATTCATTCCTTGAGTTGACTGAGGGCCAACTCCATACTCACCACATAACTCATCATTGCAACCAGAACTTCTTTCATAACCCGCATTTACCAAGAATTGGACATTTCGAACAATTAATTCATCAGTGTTGATATTAACATCAAGATCATAAACAACATCAGAGAAATGACTTCTATCACGCATTTCGAGAGGAGCTACACCATGCGGAATTTCTCCAGAAGAGTTCACACCGTTGGTTTTCAACCAATCTGTTGATGTGTCTATTTCAATGCGATTGGCATTAATATTAATGCCATACATTGACGATAGATGGTTTGTGACATTACACGTCGCTTCATCGAATAACGTTAAACACTCTTTTGAAATACCATCGAGATAACTTGGTAATACATTAAGTTGACCAAAACCAGTTAGCTTCTGACCTACGTTCAGTGAACGTAGTGTCGTTTCAATTGGTCTATCTTGTCCGAAGTGTGTCATATCACCTCGCACATCAATAAATTCGACTTCTAGTACAGTCATATCACCTAAGGTTAAATCGGTTTGCACAGTCAAGTTAGACGCATCAAGGTGCCCCTGCGAACTTATGCTTTCAATAGTAACAGAGCCATTCACTGATACATTTCCTGCTGCAAGGTATGATTGCAGCGTTAAATCACCCGACACTGTTATATCACTGATAATAATAGGCTTATAGTTAGGGTTCCTACGATTACGAATTCCTATTGTGTCATCATACATATTATCAATGCTTAGTTTGACTTGAGAAAATCTAGGTACAATACACACTGTTTCGTCGCTTTCTGGCCTTGGTTGCCAACAATCATCCACAACCTCCCCTGTTTGAAGATTCGTCATATTGATTGAGTTACGATAATCACTGAATAGTTCCAATCTGCGATCACTTCTTTCACCTAAGTTATCAATGAACAACTCAAACATGCCAGGTGGCAAGTCATCATAAAAAGAAACTACTTGACCCTCGTTTGAGAAATATAGATGTTCTGATGAAATATCACTAATCATCATAGAACCTTCAACATTACCCTCAACGTTTAATGTATATTCACCTAGCTCTGTTAACGGACACGTTACAATAAATACGGCAAAATCTGCATCATACTTACCCTCAAATGCTCTTTGATACTTTTCGTCACATTGGATTTGCGCTGTTCCACTGAAACTATAGGTATTATCGAACTCAGGCAACGAACCATGGCCGCCAGTTGGCGGTACTTTAAATCGGATCTGCACAAACTTATCTATATTTGATTCGGTTATATTAAGCCTTGCAACTAGATTATCTTGATTAAAGTCATAAACCTTGTGGTGTTCTCTGATGTATAAACTATTATCACCCTCTGACTTTAAGACCATTAGCTCACCTAGAATGTTAGCATCTCCTTTAACTTCTAATGTATTGCTTGCTACTTTACTCAGCGCTCCTTGTTCAACAGTCAAGTCATTTTCGATAACTAAATCACCAGCTACAAACGCATCAACCCTGCCTCGAATTGTAATTGAGTTGGCAAATACAGTTCCGGTAAATTCAACACTTTCATCCTGCCAAATAACATCGCCTAAACTAATGACTTCTACCACCTTCACTTTAGCGGTATCAGAATACGCACCGAAATGCACTCGAACCTCAGCTTCACCCAAAGCAATTGGTGTGAATCCGCGGTATGAAGGAATAACAATACTTTCATCCAACGACTCGAATACTAAGTCATAGAAATTAGCATCACTAACATCGATCGTGTAAGTACGATCATTAATTGAAACAGTGGCAATTATTGTGAATATTACATCGTCACCATTGCCAGCTAGGTTATGAGTTACAACATCTTGGGCTATATCAATACCGATAACCAGCTCTGGCTTAATAGCGCGGTCGTTGGCATCTGTTGGATCTGAGCCCGATGCAATTTCAATTGCATCATCAATACCATCACCATCAGTGTCAGCATTATTGATATCTGAGCCCCATTGATATTCAGTGCCATCATTAACGCCGTCATCATCACTATCGGCATTATCAATTTTGCCACCTAACTGAATTTCAAGAGCATTTGATAGTCCATCATTATCGTAGTCTTCATTTGCATCTGACACACCATTACCATCACTATCTTGCTTAAGCGGGTGGTAGCCTAATTGATGTTCAAGGTCATTACTGATGCCGTCCCCATCAAAGTCACCAGCTTGAGTTAATAGGGTGAATGTTCTTGCATTTGCAACAAATAATGATGTCTCTTGTATCCTCGCACTCACACTTGCAACAATTTGCTTTCCTTCGTCTTGCTCAGCAATAACTGGTGCAATTAATTCATGAGTTTGTGCATTTACCGCTAGACTTAGATCGTCTGATATGAAATTGAGTTCATTAATCTGATCCCATGTATAGTTATCAGCAAGTGCAAGCGTTAATGTGCTCGTTTGTTCTGATAATAAATATCCCAACGTTTGCTCAGGCAAGCTAAGGTCTGGTCCAGTAAATTCATAATGTGACGCAAATATTGTTTCTTGCGTTTCATTACTCACAATTGCTGTGCCATGAGTACTTAGTTCATAAACAGCACCAAGCGTAAGCGGCTGATTCGGGATAAAGCGCAGTGTGACGTCATCATCAAACGAGAATTCACCTTCAACATTTACACCTTGTAAGCTCACGGTAGGCCACGCAAAACCGCTTGTTAATGAAACAGGCTCGTTAAATTTGACTTCAAGTGGAGTGATATCTAAATCAACAACTTGAACAAGTTTCGTATCGACAACGCGCGCGAGTAATCGGGCAAAGTTCAACGTCAAATCGCTTTCAGCATCAATGTTTAAGCTATTTGCAATATTTGTTACTGATATAATTACTTCTTCAACGGTATTGTTAGTCACCGTAAATGTCGCAGCACCGTTGTTTAGCGCTACAACGAATTGGTTAGTATCATTTGCGAACGTCGCATCACCACTTACAAATACGTTTACTTCTCCATTTGCTGGCTGACCGTCAATTTCGGTGATCTGATTACCAAATTCGTCGGTCAATTGTAATTGTAAGGTTGCGGTTTCAGTTTGCTCAAGCACGTCTTCACGACCTGAAATATCATTGCTCATAGCTGATAATGACATCACCAATCTCGCCGGAACGTTAGCTGTCACGTTAAGAGGAATATCTGCACTGATTTGATACGAGCCATCTTGTTCTGATTGATAGCTTAAACCAACATCTGCAAGGTTGTCGGATAAACGTGCAAGCACATATTCGCCCATCACTTCGGTGGCTTGGAACTCAATATTCGCTTTTCCGCCTACCAGCGTAATTAACGCTTTTTCACCAACATAATTTTCCCCCTGATAATAAGGCTCAACATGAACATTCGGATCAAACGCAAAATGGAAACCTGGGTGGTTAAATACAAGCGCCACGTTGGCATTAGGCACATTCGTCGCTTTATTACCTGCCGCATCAACAAGTTCAAGCATCAAGTTTGCGGTTTCGTTGGCACGAATTGGCGCGATGTGCTCAACGCGAATTGCACTTGGTTCACCTGGTAATACTTCGAAGCGAACAATCGCAGGTAAGATGTTTGGATAATCTCGAAGTGTCGCTTCAGCAACATATTCGCTAACCACCAGATCCGAAGTATCAACTGAGAAATACGCCACACCATTACTATCGGTTATAACCGAATTAGATATTTTTTGTGCGGAATCACGCTGCGAAATGACTAAATCTACACCTTGTAACGCTACGCTACGATTTGCTAAATCTTTGACCCTAAATGCAAATTCTGCTGGAACGCCGACTTTTGCAAGCGATAAGTTAGCACTGTCAAACTCATCAGTTAAAACAATAGCATTGGGTACTTGTGATAATAGAATAGCATGTTGATCACTTACCGTAACTTGACCTAGCTTATCGATAGCACGTAATGCAATGTGAATTTGGTCATTAGCTACAGTGGTAGATGGTATGTTAATACTCGCATTCATTGTCTCGCGACATACTATGTTGCGGTTAATATCACAAATTGGCTTTGCAACCTTAAGTTCACCACCTTGATAAATAAGTAAGTCAACTGCTAATTCTCGTAATAAACCATCATCAACTAAATTTAAGTCGATAAGTTTACCATTGAGTTTAGAACCGTAAATGGCCGCATCAGCAAAGCTTAAGTTACTTAGTTTTGGCTGTGGTGCCTTATCTTTCGTAACCGTAATGGATTTTTCAACGCGTGTTTGCTGCCCTTTCGAGTCAACGATTAGTAACGTTAGCGTCTCGTTTTTGTCACTGTTAACACGCAGTGAACGCGTATCTTGAATTGATAACGTTTTATTTATTTGTCGTTCGTTTACAGGATAACGCTTTACAAAATTTGGCCACTGTACTTCGATATAAGCGACTTCAATATCATCCTGCACATTCATTGTAACCTCAAATGCACTCTGTTCCAGAACTGCATTTGGTACACTGATATCATTAACGACTGGACGCTCATCTTCTACCACTTCAACATTAAGACTTGTGCTATTGGTGTTATTTGCATTATCCGAAACTTCTAAACTATAGACATAAGTATCACCCGTGTTTTTTGCATGTTGTTCAATGCGAGACTGCGTATCTGTAAAGCCAGCCCAAATCACTGTGTTGTCACGTTTAAGCAGTGCCAAATTAATTGCACTTCCAGTATCACTAACGTTAAATGCAATACCATAAGGGTATGTGGTAGTAACACGCTTAGCATCATTCAGTGGCGACTCTAAACTGAGCGAGACTTGAGGTACTTCATCATCCAAATGGCGCTGTATTACTGTTGGTTGCGATTCTGTCACGTTGCCATACACATCAATTGCACGTGCTTTAATAAACTGCCCACTTTGCGCTAGCGTGAAATTATTGCGAACAATAAACTCAGGGCCATAATGTTTGCGAATAAGCTTATACGGACCAGATTCATCATCTGACAGATAAAACTCAACTTGACGGATATCTTGTGTCGCATTCTTAACTAGGGCTTCAATTTTTAGCGGTGCCGGTACATAACTTGGGTTACGGTAAAGTAGCTCAACGTTAAAGTTATTTTGCGGCAAGTCTTGGCTATGAAGTAGCATTGTGCGCTTATTACCAACAACTGAGTTACCTATACGGTCTTTCGTTACCGCATGGACTGTAAACTCATTACCATTACGTAATTCTCCAGGGATTGGGATCTGTACGCTAAATGGGAAGTGTTCGCTACGCGCGACTAACGCATCATTAACATAATAATCGACGCTCACAAGATCAGCTGAATGTGCAACAGCGAGGTCAATTGCTTGACCATGCACAAAATGCGTTTTATTAGCTGGTTTAGTCAGGTCTGCAACTAATTGACTTGGCTGTTCGCCACGCCATGCTAACTCGACACCATTAACGCCTAACGCCACCGCTAACTGATCTTTTGAGATAGCAAAGCCCGCAATATCAGCCTTCGCTTGATACATTAATTTATCTGGAGTGTTTGACGAAAGTTTATGTTCAAAGATCTCGTTATCGAGTGCATAAAGTACACTTTGTCCCTTTATTACAACATCTTGCACTTTATTTGAAAGAATCGTTTGGTAGATATTTTCGCTAAGATTATAGCTGCTAAGCTCTGTTCGAGAGGTTAATACTAGTGTATCACCAAGTGTATTAATTTCCTCAATTACCGAGTTGGTCGCAATCACACTATCAACACGCAGTGCAAATTCTTCCATAGGTAAACCAGGATGACTTACGCGATAAATCGTGCCATCTAACGTTGCAACATAGACCTCGGTCGGAGTCGCTTTTAACGCAGTGATCACTTCACCTGCGGCTACAGTGAAGGTATAGCGTTGCTCAAAATCATCTTTACTAATGATAGTTAACTGATCACTTGTTGCAGCATATAGGTAATTTTCATCAGTACTAAACATGCTATTGCTAGCAAACTTACCAAGATGTTGGCTACCACTTAATTGAGCTGTGTTAACTTGATACAGATAACCTGACACTTTATCAAACGCATAGATATCTGTATTGTCGAGTATCAACGCACTAAACTCGCTCGCATATTCACTAGGGAAAAAGCTACGTCTCGCATGATTTGGTAAGCCCGTATATTGCGTTAGTGCATATGTTTTTTCAGCTACTATTGCACTTCCATTATGCAGCACAATGTGCTCACTGCTGCCTTTGTGTTTATTGCTAGTAAACAGTTGACGGTATGGCGCATTTTGATTTTGATTTAACGTCCAAACATCACCGTTATTTGATGTAATGACGCCATTTGATACAAACAGATCACTAATATCGCTTTGAATATTTTCACGGTAAATAACGTATGGCGTTGCTTCATTTAAGCTAATGATTAGTAATTCATTTGCTAAACCATCATAAGCAAACAGTTCATTACCAAGGCTCGAAACGGCATTAATTGCCATGACTGTGAGCTGATGCTGAGATAAACGACCGTTGTCAATACGATATAGACCACCTAGTTCATCAAATGCGATGAGGTGACCATTATGAACCACCGAGTGAGCCACTTCAGCAGAAAGTTCAAAGGATAAATCAACCTCAAGTTCATGATTAAAACGAGTTAGTGTGTCTTGATAAGTCACCCAAATGCCATCGTTCGCTACTACAACCTGCTGTGCAAGCGTACCAGATGGAAGTTGCTGAGCAGACGGCTCTAAGCTATTTCCTTTAATATCAAACACAATAATATTACCAGCATCACTGATTGCAAAAACTTGTTGCTCATATATTGCCAGCGCTTTGAAATCTATCTGACTAGGGTAAATACCCAATATTGCGTAATCATCCTGCCAAGACATAAACGCAATACCTAGGCCTTCTAGCGCAATAAGTAATCGGTCTTGTAACAATTTAGCATCGAGTACATTACCATCGAATTGACTAACAGGGAGGCCATCCTTATACAATTTACTATGGTTTATTGTGTACTGATTATTAGCAATACTAAATTGATACTCAAATGGCGATACCGGACTATCTTTAATTAATTGATATGGTTGAGCAACGGCTACTTGTTTATCAACTTTAGTTTCATTACCTAAGCCATCTTTCAACAGTGCTTCAATGGTGAAGCTATCGATATCATTAGGGACAGCAAATGACACCGGCTCAACACCACTGGCGATAATCGTTCCATTTAAAGTCGATACCTTAAAGTCAGCATGTTGAGGAATATCTGTACTCAATGTAACAAGGCTATTCGAGTAAATTTTATTGCCAACACCTTGAATATTTGCATCTAAGGATTGACGAAGCGGTACGACCTTAATACCAACCGATTTTTCGATATAGTTATAACTTTGTTCGAAATAGGCGCGAACTCGAATGGTATATATGTCATACCGGTCGACTGCTGGTACTTTAAATGCTGTGTTGGCATTAACAGAGTTTGTAGTAAAAGATAACAAGTCAACTTTATTGAAATCTTGTAAGGTCACCTCAACATGCTTGAATTGAGACAAGTCAATTCCACTTGCTAACACCTCAAGACTAACCCAATCACCTTCTGTAAACTGGCTGTTGTTTTGTGGGTTTGAGATTAATAGCTGCCCTTGTGGAACTGTATTTTCAAGCACATCTAATGTAAATGGTGCAAACGTGGTTGAACCATTAGATAGGTTAAGTATTTTACTTGTAGTTACTGTAGTCCAACCAGCTACACTACTTTCGGTTGCCATTGAACTCGCGCTACCTTCAAAAGTAAATGGTACAAAAGCCATGGTATTTTTAAATGTAGCGACAGTTGGGACAATTGCCGTATTAACTATCGATTGACTAAGGTTCCAATTCACTTGGTCATTTGTTAACCCTGAATCAGCTGGCACATCAATTTGATACCCATTCGTTATATCACCATCGATATAAATAGTTAATTGCGTCGCGTCTGTAAGCTCATTATTAGCAATAAACAAGGTGTTATCATCCGCCCAACTGCTAATCAAATGACCGCCTTGCGCATTGACAATGGTGAGCTCTGCAAACGACTCAAGAGATGTAAACCCACTAATGGCAACACCACCAAGCTTGCGTTCTACAACCAATGATAAGGCTGGTTTAAGTGCTTTAACAACACTGTATTCAGCAAGCTCACTCTGAGAATGTAACCATAACTTTTTGTTTGTGAAAGTTAGATCATATTGCCAGTCAAGTGCCCCTAAAGATTTATCTTGCTTCAATACATACCAAATTGGTGATTGAATTGGGTACTGAACTTTTAACCAAACTCGACCAGCGTTATCCATGTCTATCGCATGAATAACGCCGAGCTCTTCAAAGTCACCGAGCTTAACGAGTTCTTGGTTCTGATTTAACTCAAACGCATGAACGGCGTTACCCTCTGTAATGTAAATTGTTTCTTGATTAGCAACTAAGCTTATAGGTGAAGTAACCGCATGTTGATAAGTCGTGACACGTTGCCATGACAAACTTTCGTAATCGGCAGCTAACTCAGTTAATTGACCATCAGTGAGTAACCAAAGCTTTCCACGTACAAACACAGCATCTTTTAACTGTTGTGCAGTTTGATAACCGATAAACTCTACTACTCCGTTTCGCGAGAAATGTTTTACAAGCAGCACATTGCCTTGTTGAATTGCGACCAAATTCTGTTCAACTGACAAAACATCGCCATGAATTGCACTTCGCGTGATTTCCTTTCGTTCATTCGGGTCGAACATTGCTATAAACTGCTGATTATTTTCACGATATTCAACGAAATAATGGCCACCAGAGTGATATAATTTCGAAGCGACGGTATTTGGTCTTTGATATACCGTAGTATCGTTTAGCTTGATCTCAAAACCGTGATTTGTACGTTGTTGCAATGTAATTGGCTGATTATTGAAACTTGCAACATCAACAAGATATGACTCCTTGTCGTTGAACGACGCTAGTACATTGCGTGAGCTGTTTACATAATCATGTTTTTGTATAGTAAACTCTTCTTTCTTCTCGTTACCAGATACATCTTTTAGGGTACTGCTCACCTTAACTTGGCCTGACTCAATACCGGTTTGCCAAAGTGCAGATGTCGTGTCCATAGCAAGTGTTTCAGTCGAATTGTTGCTGTCTGTTACGACAACAGTTGACTCGTCTGAATAATCAACCATGCTTTGTGGGCGCTGCCCTTGAATATGCATCGCCAAGCCAGATAGAACATTGTCATTTGGCCACACTTTTACTGCAATATTTTCCTCGAGAGAGTCATCTTTAACCACATTTACAAAGCTACGAGCGACATAGTCCTCGCCTTCTAACGCTAGTAATACAACAAGGTCTTCGCTTGTGTAAGGCATTTTGATTGTTACATTAAAACGTTCTACATCTACATGTGGTTTTACAATTTCAATTGGCTCAGGGTTACGCGGATCAGTTTTCTCAGCACCGACTAAAATTGCTAATGTCGCTTTTTCGATATGGCGCATTAACAGCGTAAGTTCAACTTGCTGTCCTTCTCTCACATACTCACCATTGTTTGGCGAAATAATACGTAGCTCAGGCTCTCCTTTAGTTGGGTCAAATGCTCGCACAGAGACAACTTCAGAGTATCCAATATTACCGTTCGGATCATTTGCTCTCGCTTGAATTGTCACTTGTGACTCTGTCTCAGGCGTAAATTGATACAAGTTTGCTGTTTCAACCGTTTCGAAAGGACCTTCATTAATTGACACTTCAACTTTTTCAACACCGTATTTATCGAATGATTGAATAACCACATCAGCAACTTCTCCAATTGGGAATTTATCATTCATTTTAGGTGTTACAATTGAAACAGTCGGCGGTGTCGCGTCTTTGTATAGCCTATAGCTACTATTGAACGTTCGAGAACCTGCATAATTAAGTTCCGCCTTGAGCACCACACCAACATTTTGTTCAGGTGCAATCTGAGCTAGGCTTGGGTTTACAAAATTTAAAGTGACTAAACCATGGTCAAGCATCTGATGGTATGTTGTTCTATACCACTTGTTATGCAGCATCATTGTGGTGCTATTAACCAGATCAAAATCACCAAACACTTTGAATTGAATACTCGACGCTGACAGTTCTTCGGCTTTCGTTGGTGTTAAGATTGGCTCAGACACGTTTACTTGAGGTTCGATTATCGCGGCACTAAATGGCGCAGTCGCGACATTGTCATTACGATCGGAAACTTTAAGTCTAACGCCAAGTTGCTCAAAAGACTCATCAATAAATAAGCTAAACTTATTGTCACCGATAGACTGTGCGTGATGTACAAAATTAACGCCATCTTTCGCATAAAGCAGCGTGTACCTTACGTCACTTGTTAAATTATCAATAGCGCTTGCTTCAAATTCATAAGTACGACCTCTTGTTAAGGTCATTGCAGGTGTCATTGGCAACTGATCTGCAACTCGCTGTAAACTAATTGACCTTGGAGGCAAACTATCAAACGTAGTGTGACTCAATACTAATTGGCCGTCGATAATCGTAACATTTGTTTTATTGTAATCTTCAACAGTATTTGCGTCGGTGTCACTAATGCCATTTATGACCACCGTATATATTGCGTTATCTTGTAAACGATAACCATTGACAGGAGAGAGTATTAAACGTTTATTTTCAACTGCAACAGTAAAATTATCTGATACATCGAGATGCATTTGAGTATTGTAATCAAAGTTTTCTTTGCTTACCGAAAAGCTTCCCACAACCATGTCATCATTGAACGAAATAGCGATTCTATCTTGTGTGTTAAAAGCAATACTGGTCGACGTCACAATAGGGGCTGTATCATCAATAGCGGTCAAACGTTGTGCAACTTTATAATGCTCTTGTGTGCTCGGTTTAACTATTTCAACATGATACACAGTGCCAGGTAAGGTATTAGGCGTATTGAATACTATGCCTCCCGTAATATTTCTGTACTCAACCTTATTGGAATCTGAAATAGTATCGCCAAGCTCATCCGCTAAAAAGTAAACTTGTATATCACCAGTTAACCCTTTGCCTTTTAGCGTGATTTCATTTCTCTGCGTATCAGAAACTAAATCCGCGCCACGTGCATTATTACTCGTTAAAGTATCTACAGAAATTGCATCTGTGACATTCAACCCAGCTATTAATGACGCTGTTTCTGCCCCTTGATAAGCGGTAATACTATTTACCCCGGCATTGTCAAAATGACGAGTAAAGGTTAATTGAGTACCGCTATTATTCACTTCAAAGTCAGCAGGCAATAGAGTTTGACCGCCCACAACCAGACGCTCTAGTGCAAAAAGTTGATCTCCAAATAAAGTAAAATGCGTTTCACGTCCAGTGATAGTCGTGTTCGGGGATAAGTAATCAAGCGATACCGGCTCATCAGTAAATAGCGGATGCATGGTAAAGGCATTTGGTAAATCAAATACAACCTGACCACCGTCTATATTCTGTTGAGGATACACATGTAGTTCAATCTTCACAGCCGCATTTGCTATAAAACCTGGCAAGTGTGGCGTATAACCAATGAATCCATCAAACACCTCTGTTCGTCCAGCGACATCATTACCATCTTGTGTCACGCTTAAGCTGCTGTTTCGCCACTGAGACTCATCGCCCTTGATAGCGAAGTAAAGTGATTGATTCGCACGTGTAATCAAGTTGGTTTGCGCAGCAATTAAGTTACTAACAATCGTACTACCACATCTTACCTCACCACGAATGAGTCCACATATTTGGTCATCAAATAACATGACATGTGTTGCATTTAGGTCTACGTCGACACTAGCAATTACGTTAGCGTTTAATGCTTGATCACCTATATTAAGGTCCGCAAGCACAAACTGCTCACCATTAAAGTAACTAAGCAGTTCACCATTGATACTTAATTTATTGTTTGTTCCTAGCGATGTAGTAACTGCTAATTTACTCATCTGCCCACGGATCACATGACTTAAATCATAAAGCGCCAATTCTGACGGTGCCATTACATATAGTCGATTCCCCTCAATATGTAATTTTTCTGCATAGGTCGGGATATCAGACTTTATAACAACCTCAGATGCTAAATCACTTGCTCTCAAAGCAACCAGAGATCCATCTTTAATGCTAATAACAAAATCGTCGTAGAAGGTTAATGCTTTATACGCCCCCTCCAGTGTTTGATAACTCTGGCCAGAGATATCGGTTATTAATACTTCGCCATCGGCAAACATCGCGAGTGTATTTTGCTGCAGCACTAGCGCACTGATGGTTTTATCAGTTGGAAGTTGAATTCGGTTATGAAGTGCATAAGCCGCATTATCATTCGCTCGATATACGACAACGGAGTTATCGTCCAACAGAACTGCGACTGTATCTTTTTGTATCGCCAGCAGTTTACCTTTACTTGGTAATGTATGCGTGAACAAGTTGACGTAGCTATTCCCAATGTGCTTATCGATTACCAATTCATCAATCTTCAGCTTAATAATTTGATCATCAAAGCTTTCCATTAATGTAACAGCATTATCGTGTTCACTTGTTGGTACAAAAACGCTTAGGCTATTATCAATTGCGGCGACGTCTGGGTTGTCTTGGTTATGTAGTTTCACAGACAAACCACCAAGTGTATTAGTTGGTAAATCAAACACGACTAAATTCGAACGAATAAACTCAACACCTGTGGCAGGTTGATTATTAATCTCAATCAAGGTATGGCGGTTTATGCCTTCTGCTTGAATTGCTATTTGTTCTGCACTGTTAAATGCAAAAGTGGTTTCGAGCGTATTTACCAATACTTTTTCATGATTAAACTTACCAATAGCAAGAATTTCTGGGTCAGTAATGTAAGTGTAAGCACCATTTAATACATCGTGTTGGTGCATGTTACTTAGTTCAAGACTGACAAGTTTGTTGCTCGCTGGTTTTTCATTAAGTGGCGGTACAATCAGCGTAAGCTTTTCAGGACTATAATATTGAATATCTTCTTGTGGTACCTCTTTTCCTGCAAAGCGGATCTCGCTATCACGGCTGAAGTTTTCACCAAATAATGTTACTTGATTACCACCATTCCAAACCCCAGAATTAGGCACTACGGCAGTTATGACTGGTGAATTAAATTCACTCGCGATAAAGCTAAATTGATAAGGCGCTTCGAGCGTATCGTTAGTGATTGCACGTAATCCTTTGGCAATATTCACCTTATAACGTTTGCCATTTTGCCATGGTGCATCTGACACAAACCTTGCAACTACGCCATCCGTTAATACATCTAATTGCCATTGCCCTGAAACAGGCACTTTATTCAAAGTAACTGTAATTAAGCTGTCTATAAACTGCTCAAAATAGTGAGGTTCAATGTATTGATTAAAACGGATCTCGAGTGCTTGTTCTAAAGAAACATACCCCTCAGTGTCTGGTGTATGGCCAATTACAGCAAAACCATCTGGTGCAAAGCTTTCAATGCCTCCACCTGTTCTATGGTACTTACTACCAACAGGTACAGGACTTTCAATTCCTTGACCTTTACTATCTTGAAGATAAGCCGTTGTTGCAAATAGAGTAAGATTGTTCACCGCAATATCAGTAACAGATCCCATCACACTGTAGTAGTTATAGAGTGCAGGGCTTATATCAAATCTTCCTGCTAACCAATTACTTATATTAAACTGCTGAAGGTCACCATGACCTGCCGCCACATTCAAGATGCTGCCTTGAAGCAATAATTTATCTGCAGAGATATCACCATTGCGTAACAGATAAGCCAAGTTTAGATTATCTAACCCGTTACCAGTTGCTTTATCAATAGCTACTACGGTCGCATTATTGCCTGTAGCAACAAGGATAATTTCATCCAAAACGATAGCGTCAGCAATTGGTAAACGTTTACCTAGCTGATCAGTAACTTTGATACGCTGTTCAATTGTGAAACCACCTGAAGCAATATCTACCGAGACAAGCTCTCGACTGGTTGATAACACTAACCATAGATCAGCACCATCAACAATCGTTTTGCTTACAATCCCTTTAAGCACTGCACTGCTAATAAACCCAATTTCTTCCAGCTGTGCGTTATCGCCAATAGTATAAATAGCAAGACCAGCGTTAGTTGCAACAAACAATAAATTATTTTCGATAATTAAATCATTAATCGAACCTCTTTGTTGCATAACAGACATCAATTGTGGTTCTGCTGGTTGAGAAGTATCAAACCAAAATAATTGATTACCACCAGCAATGAATAATTGGTTATTCTGAGATGTAATTAAACTAAAACCTGAAGGCGGTAATTGACGTGAGAAATGATATTTTTGAACATCATTGCCAAGCTTCTTTTTCAGTATATTGATTACTACAGGGTCATTTACATCGGCAACTAACAATTGCGCTTGTTGCGTCTTTACGCTCGCCAATTTGTTGCCGTCACTATCATAAGGTGCATACCCGCCACCTGAAATCGCATACAACAAGCTATCTCTTGCGAACAAACCTATTAACGGATTATTGTCATCTCCTTCAGTCGCATAAGTTGCTGTTGCTTGGTCTGCATAGAAATACTCTACTGGCGATACTGTTATGTAGTCTGTGAGTTGAGGATTAAATGCGCTTACTGTTGCAGGGCCAAAGTTACCTGCTGGTACTAATCCTTCAGCAAAGTTTGCTGAATGAACTCGTACATTATTGAGCGGTGATCCATTTACTTCAAATTGTGTGCTTGGTGTAAAACCAAAACCACGAAGTTGCAATGTGTTACCGCCCTGTGGGGGACCGGTAGCCGGATTAATATCTTGCAGTACGAGTTTCGGTAATACAATTAATCCTGCAATAACTGTGTCTTGTCGGCCTAGCTTTGAAACGCTTATCGAATAAGCCGTTGCAACATCAATATTTGGGATTTTATCAAGCTTAAAAGTGACTTGATTATTATCAACACTTTCGATATTAGCCCCATCAATAAGCATATCACCAACATAAATTGTCAACTGTGCAGAGTCTCCTCCGAACCCCGAACCCGTTAACTTAACTAGCTCCGTACCGTCTGCATAGAAGTAATGATTAGATGTGTTTTCACTGATACTGACACGTTCAATTTTATCAATATCAATAGCAACTACATTACTATACTGATACGTGATCTCAGATGTCGTTCCTAGTTTTTCACCGTTTATGTTTAATAGCTCAGCATTAATGATCACCGTCACGGGCCCTGAACTATTAAACTCTGGCATTGCAAAGCGAACTTTAGCGCCAGTCATGGTATTAATACCTAACGGAGAAACCTCATAAATATTGTCTTCAAACTTTACATTAATTTGCGACTTTAAATGTGCTTCATCGGTGTTTATCAAATTATTAAAATAAAGTTCGATGTATTCTCCCGGCCCAATATCAGCATTTACCGTCGGTACGAAATCGCTTAGCGCGAGTCCTTTGGGTAAAATTTGTTCTAACCCTTGCTCTGTTGCTAAGTATTGTGAACCATGTGATTCCAGTAGCACACTCTCAACACTATGTTGCTCAGCATAACTCACCACAAATACATTAGATTCTCGAGACAATTGGATGTATTGGTCACCTAATGTAATCGCCCCACCTTGCTCCGCCAACAACATACTGACTGGCCCTTGTTGGTATTCAAGGCCTGCTAATCCGTGTAACACGTACTCTGGTACAGCTCCTAGTGAAGTGAACTGAACCAATACAATATCCGCTTGGCGCTGCAATAACACATGCAAATTACCATTAACCCATTGAACTTGAAGAGGTTTACCAAGCAACTCTCCAGAATCAAAGCGCAATACAGGAAAACCTAAAGGCGCGGCATAAACAGGAGAAGTTAAGTCAACAAAGCGTATATATCCTTCAGCTAAGTCTGAATAGCTAGCAATAGCGAGTACGTTATTCGCTTTCGACAACGCTATATCACTCACTTGATAATCTGAAACTGCTAACGTATTTAAAATAAATGGATTAGCTTTGTCTGAAATATCAATAACAACCACACCGGTGTTCTGTACCGATACAAATGCAACCTTATCAACAAGCTCGATTCCAGTAACAGGGCCTGATAATGGTAACTGGCTTAGCCTTATTGGTGACATTGGCAAACTCATATCATAGATTTCAAGTCCGTAATCTAACAAATAAGGATTGTTAATGGCTGCTTGCGCTCCGCTGTGAACACCCACAAATAGGAAGTTTTCACTTTCAACCATTGCGCCAATAGACATAG
Source organism: Pseudoalteromonas spongiae UST010723-006 (assembly GCF_000238255.3). Taxonomy (NCBI): domain Bacteria; kingdom Pseudomonadati; phylum Pseudomonadota; class Gammaproteobacteria; order Alteromonadales; family Pseudoalteromonadaceae; genus Pseudoalteromonas; species Pseudoalteromonas spongiae. The sequence goes on along the minus strand of NZ_CP011040.1, from coordinate 328,813 downwards.
GTGGATAGTTAGGCAAATCAATGCGCGTTCCGCGCTCTAACATATAGTTAAATTGGCCTAAAAGAAGTTCTTCATTACCACTAATTAAAATCACATCATATTGCCCAGGCTGTACCACTTTTGGCAACCTGAAACGAATTAAGCTCTGTGAAACAACGTCATCTTCTAAGTTGAGATTGTATTCACCATCATCCATTTCTTCAGTGTATAACTCATTACCTAATTTATTACGTAATAAGATTTTATCTCCAGGTAAGAAAGTCGATCGATTTGACTCAATATTTAATATGTAGCCACCTTCAACCGGCCCTGACGTTTTAGAAAACTCGAATTCAGTCGCGTTATCTATATGGTCTGACACCACTACCGCACCAACTAGTTCGCTACTGAGGCCGTTGTTTTCTACTCTAACTGTGTATTGACCTGCTAGGTTTTCCCTAAATTGTAATCCCGTAATGTCGGTTATCAACATGTCAGAATCTAAATTGCTATCTAAAGGGACGTCGTTTAGGAACACCTGTGACTCATTGGTAAATCCACTTCCGTAGATGCGTAATTCTCCAAGATCATTTGTACGGAATAAGTTTCGTGATAAGTGGGATATATCAGGTCGAGCGTCATCAATATAGCTAAATGATGCCTCAAAAGCTGCCAATAAGCCTGTTCCTCTGGCATTATTAGCCGATTTAATATTCAATGTATATTGTTGTTTATCAGAGAGTGCTGCATTAATCAGAAGAGTGCGTGACGCTCCTGCTTCAGGGCTAACTCCAACCACTGTTACATCAAGAGATTCACCAGTGCTTTCATCAACTAGTGTCGCGACAACCGAATCAACTACAATTGCTTCGTTAAACGTAATTGTAATTGCTTCGTCTTTCGCTAACTGCTGAGACTCAATATTAATCGACTTAACAAACGAACCAGGCAGTTCATATGCAGCAACGCCATTATCGCCTTGTGCGGTTAGCACGCTGACATTATTGACAAGCCCATCATAGATTTGCGCATTAGTACCCGCAGACACGACAACCGGGTTATTTATATCTGTTACATCATAAATAACAATGCCACCTTGTTGCATTGAGACAAACAATAAGTTGCCATATACATTCACTTTGTGTGCACTGCTCTTTCCAGATTGCAATTCTTCAGGGATTACAATAAATTTCTCAACTTCAACTAATTGTTTATCGACAATAGCAAGACCGATTTCACCAAGAGCAAGTACTAACTTACCTTGGTACTCGGCAATATCAAATACATTTCCCGGTAGCAATAACTCAGTAACTTCTGATGGGCGGTATAAATTAATAGCCTGAATCTTATTAGGGTATATGCCATTTGGGGAGGTATCTAAATTAAACAGATCAATTAGAGGGCATTTTTCTCCCGGTGAACTTACCCTGCTACCGCTATGACCGGCAACAAAAAGTCTGCCATTATCAGTTAACAACAGTTTATTATCGCTTTCTATGGCAATACTGTTTTGTATAACAATAGGGTCATCTTTTGCGAGCATATTAACCGAAAACATTTGGCGCGATGTGGTTCCACCTGGAACCCACGAGCACTCATCAGGAGTGTCTGTTGCTGACGAACTGATACCAGTTGCATAAATACTGAAATCGCTTGACGAAGTCGCAACCGTTAAATCACCCGCTCCAGTGTAAGCTGAATGTTCCCTAACAACAATTGGTATAATCGATGCATCATCAGTATTGACGACCCTAAGGCCTATAGGTCCAAAGCCACCTGTAACAACGGTGTCACGTTTACTACTACCAATATTAGCTAGTTCAAACGATTCAATATTTGCACTATCAGCGCTCATACCAAGGGCTATCGCTTCATGGTAACGCATGAAATTCTGTTCAGAAGGCGTTAAAGGAATTTCTTCACCTGTAAGAATGGACGCATTTTGTTTTCCAGAAAGTAGCTTATGTGTAACAAACTCCTCAAACTCGTATTGCTGGTACTCACCGTTAGGTGTTGTAGCGGTAGTGCCCGCTACGACCAATTGATTCGGATTATTCGCATCGACTGAATAACCTATGTTAGGTAAAAACACTGGGACTTGTGCAATAGAAGCACTCGGAACTCCCAAATTAAAATAACCACTGCTTGTGTAAACCATATTCGCAGTGGATAGCGCTGCTAAGTCGTAACTACTTGCGGCAAATAAATCAATAGCACTTTGTTTTTTAAGACCATAGCCAAGCTGTACGTCTGTCTCAATACGGTGGGCATTATTTCTGCTTGAAACGGTTATTGGGTGCTTACCTGACATATTTGGTGGTGCTGTGAAGGTGAGTTTATTGCTACTAAGCACTTTTACATCTTGCGCAGTGACATTACCAACTTTGATACTCGTTCCATCAGATACACTAGTACCCGGTTCAAACCCGCTACCAATTAATGTAATAGTCTCTCCGCCTTTGTAATCTGTCCACAGAGGTGACACAGCGTTTGCACTCAACACGCCGTCAACAACAATGGCCCCTTTTAGGCTCAAGGTATACTGCGTACCTTCGCCTGTTATTATCATAACCAAATCATAAATACCCGGTTTAGGCAGTGTTGGCGTAACAAAGCTCAATGTATTTGCAGGGTTTTCTACCGAAGCATGATTAATTTGCAGGTCTGTAACTGGTTTTTCGCCGATAAAGATAGAAATATCTTTGTTTGTTAATAACCCTAACACTGATAGCGAATGCTGCTTTTGCTCACCCGTTAAAACTCGGCGTGGCAACAAATCAAACAACGAGTAGTTCTCAATTTCTTCGTTGATATACTTAAATCTCGTTACAACATCATTTTCGAGAGACGCTATTTTTAGGTAATTGTTATTGGGCAACGGCTTAACACTAGCCAAGCCACTTTTCACTACAATATCAAACGTATCATTTACCGAAAGCTGTGATAAATTTGGTGATATTGAGATGTCATTATTGGTAATTTCAATATCACTTGGGATAACCTCACCATTAATGTTTCGTGCAAACACAAAATCATTATTTTTGTCGTAAAGGTCTATCGCTTTATTGAAAGAGACAACCACGTTATCAAGCTTTTCGTTGACATAATGTGGTAAAGGCTGAACTCGAATGACTCGTAATTCGCTATCGATATAGCGACCAATCATATAGTTCGACTCGCTTTTGAAAGACTTGCTGCCTGCCGTATACAAGGCATAATTAGAAGTTGTGAGCACGTAAACTGGATATTTAATCGCTAACTTACCAGCCGTTGGTTTAATGTTTTTAGCATCCGCTACATTTAAACTCACCACGCCAGACTCGCCAGTAGCTAAATGCAGAATATTGCCCTGTATAGCGACATCATGTACCGATCCATAATTCACAAGCCGAGCTATTAATTTCGGCTGATAAGGGTTTTCAATATCAATTATTGCAGCACCTAAAGCCCCCATTGCCATATAAACTCGCGTTCCATTAACGGCTAAATGAGAACCAGGTAAATCAATCGAAGCAACGTGTTTCAGCCCCAATTCGGCATTGTGTTGAATAATGTCTAGCTGACCACTTTTAACACTTGATGTGTCAAGAGTTTGCGAAGCAAAATTGTATTTACCGGAAGCAACAGCAAAAAACTTACCTTGTTGTAACTCTAATTCTGCAACATCTAACGCATCGAACTTGGTTTGATAAGATGCCGCAGAATACAGTTTAGTGTGTAAATGACTATCTAATATCTGTAACCCTGAGTCTCCAGCGGCAACATATACTTGATTATTTTCAGCTCGAATACCTTTCGCAAAGTTCGCACCTAATGCAAGAGACTTAACCAATTGAGCTTGTGAGATATCAAAACTATTTACTGCAAAAACAAAAACTCGTGCTGAGTCTTTGATCGGCGCACCATCTTTATCCAATAATGCCGCAGTTACGAATAATCTATCGTTATTTCGTTCGAAAAAGCCATTAATACCAAGGGCAAAGTAATTTGATGGTAGCGCATAACGTGCGACTAAAGCATTTTCACCTCGTTCTGCCAATGATAAATCCTGAACAAGGACACCTTTCGGCCCAGCAGCTAAGAACAAATAATTATTAGACGGATCAACCTCACTGTCATAAATTATTCCTTCACCCTCAATCTGCAACTCGCTAGGAGTGCGGTATTCAAACGCAGATTCAAGGGTAATATTGCGGCCATCTGAATACGAAACAGTTACATCACTTAGGCCCAGTCTGCCTGCAGGCACCGTAACTATTAGTTTACTGTTATCTACAACTCTTATGTCTTTTTTCGGAACAGGTACATCACCAAATTTAATCTCTAGCCTTTGAGAGCTAGGTTCAAAGCCCTGACCTGTAATTGTTACTTCAGTACCACCATTTACCGAACCGTAATTCGGCACGACTTTACTCAAAGACAAAGGAGCAACATAGTGAAGTGCGCCAATGTAGAGTTTGCGATATTCACCATTGATAACACTCAATGAACTGATGCCTACGTCATTACTAGGCGCTTGTATCGTATACTGACCGTTTGTCTCATCAAACGCAGTAACTTTCGCCACTTTACCGCTCACTAAAAACTCAAGTCCCGGTACTACTTGGTCTAATGTGATTGTCACTTCACTGCCGCGTGTTGAAACACTTGAAGGGAAAACTGAAACTAACTCGGGCTCTGCCGTGTCTTGTGAGTAAGTTGTGAAATTGACAATATAGTCAACTAAACCTTGGGCTCTATAACTATTCGCTTCACTTGATAGTGTTAATCGATAGTCTTGGCCACTAGCTAGGTTTTGTTTTGGCGTAACCGTGAGTGTTTTGCCTGCAATAATATAATCAAAGGATACATCAGTGCCATCAGCACTTCCTTGAACCTTCTCAAGATTAACGAATCTATTAACAAACGCTTGTTCTGATAGACCATTTAAATTAATTACTTTACTGAAGTTTAATACCAGCGAATCATCAATATTAAACAGACCCATAGGGCGCGGGTAAGAGTCAATAATCTCGTTAATCTTAAGGTCGATTAAACTAAGTTTACTGCCGTAATCACTCTCACTATAAACGACTGCAATGCCATCTTTTGATACATCTAAACCTTCAGATTTGCACTCACTTTCACATATTGTAACGCCGTCTAAAAACTTAATGCCTTGATTACGAGACGCGTCAAAAATTATCACTGAAGAAAGGTTAGTTTTATCAGTTTCTTCTGTTTGCTCTCTCAATAACTCATCGAGCACCTCTTCAGCAAGGCTTTTCTTTGGAGGTACAAACAACTGATATGCTAAAGTTTCAGAAACAATATGTGTTTTTAAACCTTGGTATTGATTAATCTGAAAACCTAAATCAGTAAACTTAGCTACCAGTCTTGGCTGCAGATTAATTAATTCCCAGCGAGAGACACGCGACTGAGTATCAATGACATCGCTCGATAGTGGGGTTTTTTCAAATAATCCACGGAAATTAACAGAATCAGCTAAAGCACTACTCGGTCCCATAATATCAAGGTAGTAAGTTGTGATTGGGTTTTCTGCTATTGAAATTGCTAGTTGAGTGCCAATTGGTTCAACATGCTTTATAGGTTTTGGCCCTTCAAAAACTCGACTGACAAATGGTTCATCGGCTCTCGAAATATTGACAAAAACAATGGTACTGTCTGTCACCACAAGTAACAGTTGGTCAATTACTAAGAACTGTTTAATTTCTTGTTTAATATCTATTGGTAACTTAATGTTGCCAACGATGCCACGATCAACGCTATCATCTGATGCAAAATTCGCCTTATCGAAAGCCAGCAAATAAGTACCGTTTTCATACTCTAGATCAATAAATGGATAATCTTCCGCTCTTGCAACAGCATAAACATATGAGTTCGTAACTTGGAGCATTTCAGCATTAAGCGTTTGCGGCAAATCATAATAGCCCAAACCATGCATCGGCGCCGCATCATCTATTTTTGCTTCGTCATACTTAACTAAAGATAACCAACTCGGCGCATAGTAGTTGCTAACATAAGATTCATCGACTACTTCTGATGGCTTTAAGCTGTATTGTGGATTTATTCCATCACCCAAAACATAAATAAGATTCTGAGCCTCATCAAATCCTACGCCCTTAATTTTGCCTGGTGGTAGCTTGAGCGCATCAATTGGTTTATCACTATCTCCGTTGTACTTTTTAATGTCGTCTAGTGAAAACACCGGTGACGTAATTAAAGAACGAGTCTCAGATAAATCGCCATAGAATAATGCTTTTGCTAAATACGCCGTTTTTCCTTGGGAGTTTGTAACTTTTAGGTCAACAAAACCACGGAAAGATTCACCAAAGTTTGGAACAATTACACTTAGTTTCGTTGCGCTTTCGATGGTTGCATAATTACCGTCAATCTTAATCGATTTCTGTATATCGGGATCGTCGTGACGGATAAATGTCAGCGTCATATCTGGGCTAAAACCATAACCGATAACTTTTACTTGGTCACCCTCACCTCGTTGACTTGCTTTAATAGTAGCTGGGCTAACGAAGGATATTGCAATTTTATCAGTATACGTAAAAGCACCTGGATACACTGTTTTTATACCTTGATCTTCGAGCTCGATCGCTGCAGGTCCAGATACATTTGGTAACGTAGTTATTTGTAATTTAACTTGTTCATCACCTAAGCGATCAAATGAAACCACTTTATGTTCTATTCCGCCTAATTTCACCTTAACCGAATCAGTTACATTTTTGATGATCATGGTGAGCGAATCACCGCCAGAAGTGTGACCCCAAGATGGTGTTAACGACAATAATTCAGGCTTATCTCCATTGCTACTATTTCCAGTAAAAAAGTCAAAAACATAATCACTACTCAACTCGAAGCCAGTTACCGCTTGCAAGCCCGCTTTGAGCGTTACATAGAAGCGAGTGTTTGGATTTAATAACACACCGTCCTTACTGCTAAATGTAACTGTTGTGTAATCCGTTGCTTCGTCCAATTGTTTAAATGAGAGTTCAAACTGACTTGTTAAATCAACGCCAAGTGTCGGGTGGCCCTCTCGTACTTCTAAGAAACTACCAAGGTCAGTTTGCGACATTAATGCCGTAGATAATCGGATATGCCCTGTAAGACCTTCTCGAGGATTATAAATAGAGCCGGATTTCGGTTCATGTTCAATCACAGTGAGAGATGGGAAACTAATTCGATTGAAGCCTTTTTTACCGGCGGCAACAAGCATTTTGTTGTCAACAAGCTTTATATCAGTTGCAGCAAAACCTGTACTTTGTGCCTCTTTATTAATCAACACAGGCTGCATTGAATCACTTCTCATCGCTAAAAGACGATTCAAGTCAACAATTTCAATAATAGTTTTAACCGGTACATGTTCTTGGTCTAGGTAGAAAGTAGATACATAGGCTTTATTTCCTGAAACAGCAACATTAAACGCCCCTGCAGAAGTTAAGTTCTCTTGTGCTGCTTCGATTGCGTGCGACGCGATAAACTGAGGGTTTTTTGGATCTTCAAGCGATACCATATGAAGTGCCCCAGCCCCCTGCCAGGAACCCGAATCTGCAACATATAAAACGCTCCCCTCAATACTGAGGCCTGTAGCGGAACCTGCAGTGTCTAAGGTAGATACAATAGGTAAATCTGGGCGTGTAATGTCAACGATCACAATACCTTGGTACCCTGCGGCGATTACAGCATAATTCTGATAGATAGTTACATCTGAAACATATCCGTCTGGCTTTATAAAATCGACTCTGTACGGGTTTTCTATATCCGTAATATTGAATACTTGGACACCACCTAAGCCATTTGCAATAAAAGCCAAGTTGCCTGAAACTGCAACAGCATTTGCGTCTTTGTAAGGTAAATCCGCATTGCCCGATAATAGGTAAGGTACTCCAAATTGATTATCACCATTTTTCTTAGTAAACAGTAATAATTCACCAAACGCAGAGTAATGGTCTTGAATATGAGAATCTGACGAGCGTTCAGAAATTAATGCGCTAGTAAACCTATTACCTTCACAATCCGATACACATCCAACTCCGACTTTACTAGCCGCAATCAGACCATCTGCTGCGGCTAGACTTGAAATTGTGCCTGTTAATATTTCAACATTAGCATTGATCAGCGGCGAATAAACAAATCGTTCGCCATTTTCGGGGGCTTCATTCCAATTAATATAATCAGCGAGGAAAAGTCCCGTTTCATTTTTTATTTCTGGAGATTCGGCGTGCATGTATGGAGCAAATATTGGTAAATTCACCACTGGTGATACCGTCGACCAAGCACCCACTAGACTTTGCTTTGCACCATCTTGTCTATATTGTGCAAGTGCGTTGTAATGTACAGTTTTAGCTAGAGCATTAGCTGTGCTTTTTGGGCTAAAGTAGACTTTTTCACTAATTGGATGAGCAACTAAATGCGTTGTCTCCTGTGCTACTGTGTGCTGACCTGTAATAATACTGGTTACAACCCTAACACGTTCATTCTTTAAGTTTTGAGATGTTAAAATATTACCGTCACTGAATTCAGTCCAATAAACAAACTGATTATGTTTAGGTTCACTTACTTGGTAACCAAGATCGGCAAGCGTTTGGTCATCTCGAATCAGTTCACGCTCAACCTGGTATAGTGTTATCCATTGGTTGTCATCATTTTGATACTCTCTTAACCATGTTTGTTTTACTAATCGCTCACGGCTGCTGCCATAGTCTTTAAAAGTCACAAAACTAATAGTCGCGTTTTCGGTATCAAGAATCTCACCATCGAGTGGCGCCAGATTAACAACCTCCGGCTCAACTGTATCATCTAAAATCCCTACTTTAATGACTTCTGAAAGGCCTTGCTGATCTAATTTATCAAATGCAACCGCCTGTATATTAATACCTTTTGCATCAACAGGTGGGTATAAACGTGCTTTAAATATATTTGAATTTGGCTCAGGTTGGTAAATCACTGCGGCTGGTTTATCGTTCATTAAGAACCTTACGCGATCAATACCAAAAACACCAAGATCATCTTTTACGCGCACAAATACATCAATTGGTTCGCCTGAAATTGCATAGCTTTGTTGCTGACTAGGTTGAACGATATATACTTCTGGCGGTTGATCTGCCATAACAGTAAATGCAAACGCCGAGCTAAAATCACTTTCTTTGCCATACGTATCAATCGCTTTTGCACGGAAGTAAATAGTATCTCCTACGCTCAAGTCGCGACTTGACTGCTCAAATGTAAAGGGGGCAGTACCCGATAACCCAACTTCCTCGAATGATTCGATCGTGTCATTATTCACCGAACGATACAAAGTAACTGATTCAACACCCGACTCTAAATCTGAAGCGTGAACATTTGCTATAAAGTCTCGACCAACCGTGACTGATTGTTGATTATCTAGAGCGATGCCGCGAGTATCGAGTAAAATAATGTTATTGATATCAGGAGATGAATTTGCGCGTAAAAGAATACCCGTGCTTTCTGCTGCAGTATTTCCAGCACCATCAGAAGCAATGACGCGCACTTGAAGCTGGGCAGCTTCACTTTCATGTTGATTTAATTGTTGTAACTTCGGAAGCACAAATTCGCCATTATAAGGCGGTATCAGTGAGAAGTTTTGGCTTATTATATCGCTGTTTGCAATGACTCCATCGTTATTGAAATCATATACTAACTGTGTATTAACACTCGACACTTCAACATTATCAGTTGCATCTACGGCATATTTTAATCTGCCTTGCTCTGTAACAGTAACACCCTGCTGCGGATTAATAATCGAAATAATAGGAGCTGTAGTATCTTTGCTGACATGTAATTTAGTTTTGTTGCTAAAACTAGTACGTGCATTTTCCTTTCTATGCTCCGTAACTGTCGCTAGCAACTCGATGTCTTTACCAGTTTGACCAAACGGGATTTTAAAAACAAATTCGTATGGGTATTTACCATCTGATAATGTTAAATCACCACCGACTAAACCTTTTACCTGTAGTGATACATTGTCAATACCAACATCATCTGACGCAACAACTTGAGTCAGGACAGTTTGTCCTTCAATGTAATTTGCATTATTTTGTGGAAATGCTATTTCTGCTACAGGCGCTTGGTCTGCCACGATTGGTAATGTGATTGACTCTTTAGCAAGATGATTATCAACATCATTATATTTTTGGCCGTATGAATCTAATGCCTCAACATCAATTCGAATCGTGTCATTGTTCAGCTCGGCTTGTGTAGGTGCATAAAATGAAAATGTATACGGTCCTTTTTCAAAACGTCGTGATTCAATTAATTTGTCTTTGTTAAATACGGATGCCCTTACATATTCAATTTTTACATCATCTTGCGCGTGAATGTTAACCGAAACTGGTGCTCCTTCAACGATTTTTGACTGCAAATTAGGTGATACAATATCAACAACGGGTCGCTGATCGATATTCACTTTAAATGCATTTTCAACTTCATATTCATTGCCATTTGCATCTACAGCTCTAAGTTTTAGCCACACAAAGAAGGTAACATCTGTAAAGTCAGATATAGTTGGAAATTGAGATTGTATGTTCGCAAGTGTATCAATTTGAAAAATATGATCATAAACAGGTGTGTCTATATCATTGGTAGTAATTACATTGTGATCTTTAGCCGGAATATTGGAAATTGTTCGGATAGGTGCATCATATGATAACTCGGCTATCTCTTGTCCATTCTTAACTGCTGTTAACCTTTTAAATAGCTCAAATTCACTAACTTTGACGTTATCATAACCGGTAAATTGTGTTTTTACGCTACTTGCTTCAACAACACCAAATTCTACTTTAGGATACAAAATTGCTGCAGATGGTTCGATGTTATCTGGTACAACATTCAATACAACTTCATCTTTGTTGAAGTCATTATCTAAATCGGTAACAACAGATGACAGCGCAATAGTTTGCTGGTCTTTAGTTACTTGCTCAGGCAACTTGTAATAGAAATCGAATACTTCAAGGTATTCACTATCTTCGCTTGCATATATTTTTGCGATTTCTTCGCCGTATAACTTTTCATATTCATCATAAATTTCAGCAAGCTTCAGTTTATCTACAGAGCTAAGTGTTTTATCAGTATCACCATTGAGGTAATTAATTTTTACCCCATTAAATTTGGTAACAATATTTGAATCTTCAATCTTTCGATCATCTGTTACAATCACGCGCGCTCGCAGATTGAATGCACCAGTTACAATAGATTGTGAAGGTGCAGGTGAAACAATACGAATTCCCGGCTTTACATTCCCCAAAGGATGAACAAAAAATTCAATGACAGCTTTTTGATTTAATACATCAAAAACCGTTGTTCGATATTGTTGGGTTTGTTCATGATTAAATACTAAATCAACACTAACATTTTCTTTGACTGTATTGCTTTGATCACAGGCTGTTGCATAGTCTTTTTCAAAGACTAACTCTGTGCTTCCATTAGGTAATAATCGTTCAACTTGCAATCTTGACAAGCCTGTATCATCAAGAAGCGTCAAATCATAGTTAAAACTAGCCCCATTTCTTACCCAAAACTCACCGTAATTTAATCGACTTTTATCAGTAATAATGTTGTGCGCGCCAAACTTAATCAAATCGATTTCAGGTAAATTATTTTTTATAACTGGGTAATACTGCGAAATACTCGAAACAACTCCTTCAGAGTCTGTGAGGTTTACGGAGAGTAAAATATCATCGTTAACTTTTGAGCTCGTTGGCACATTACCCAATAAAGTAAAGTCTTCACTAAATAGTTCAGGGTATTTTGACGCTACGACCTGATCATTGATAAAGAATTCAATTTTTTGCAGCCTTTTCGCATCATCTGCAAAGCTAATATTCCAATCAAACTTTTCGCCTGCCTTAAGTCCGTTTAACTGTGTTGGTGACATCTGTTCAGAAGTCAATGAAGTTGTGCTTTCAGTTATCAACATTGTGCCAATCTGAGGCATTGAGTGGAAAGCGTTGTCTTGCCTCAAATAATCTAAACCGACACCAAAGACCGCAATATCTTGTCTATGTGCATAAGGTGGTAAAACCAATAAATTAATTGCACTATTCAGTGCTTTTTTATCATTGCCAAATGCATAGCTAGGGCTAAATGCAACCCAAGAGCGACCTTGTTCGGTATTAAAGATAAGGCTACTTTGGTAGTTAGAGTCTGTTAATCGAACTGGATTGTTTGGTAACGGATAGCGATTGTGAGCTGGTTTTGTAATTGACAACTTATTGAAATAAGCAAATTCATTTACTTCACTTATAATTTCAAAATCTAGACTGTCAGCTTCTAAATCCAATAAGTTTATTTCTTCATTAAAAGCATACACTTGAGCTTGGTCAATCGCCATACACGCATCTGCACGTTTTGGTGATACTTTTACTTTAAACTCACCTGAAAGATTCGTTTTAAATACCAACTTTGCATTACTCTCTAATTCATTAGAAAGTGCTTTTAACTTGTTCCCTTCAAATTCCAACCACGGCTTATCACCAACAAATACGCTAAATTCACCGCTATCAGTTAGCATATCCATTTCATAAGTTAAACCACTGGCTATCTCGTTTTGTTTTTCAACTTGGTAAGAGAGTTTTACTGAATCAACGAGGTCATCCGACATTAGTACCAAACCAGCAACCACAGGCTTAGATTTAGGTGCGTAATCATCACTTATTAATGCGTTAACAAATACATGTTCACCTATAAGCATTGGCTGTGGTGATGCAGCATCGAGCACTAGTTTTGCAGGCTTATCTTGTTCAATCTTAATTGTTTGTTTGACTTGTGATTGATTGTTCAACCTATCATTTGCAACTATTGAAAGTTCAACTTCCTTACCTTCGCTAGGGATTGGGTTGAATTGACTAAAATCAACGTAGATTCCAAGGTCTTTTGATGTAAATGTGTCATCTATCTGTTGCGATTGATGTAAAATTTCATCTTGGAGTTTTACCTCAATAGTTGACAAACCTGAAGCATCCTCAACGTCGATGTGTAACGTTACTAACTCATTCTGAATTACGGTTGGTAAAGGTGAAATTACATTTATGTTAGGCCCTTGTGTATCAGGCAATAACGTCACTTTTACATTGTCGCTACTTCCTTGATTTGCACCACCATCAACTGCATGCAGAGTAAAATCATAGTCAACTGCCTCAAGTCCCCAAAAGCTGCCCGGAACAAACACGATACCATTCACTTCAGCTTTTACTTGCTCATGAACAATACTAGTGCCTATGGTGATCGGGTTTTCAATTTCGATACGTTCTATTGAATCTTTACGAACAAATGAAAACCATTCCAATGTATGCTTTTTACCTTGACTATCGATAAAAACAGGCGTGACGTCATCAATGTGAATATCATCAGTAACAACAGCTGACACCTCAAAAGATTGACCTGTTTCCAAGCTAAACGCGACATTTGGTTTTACTACACTCACAATTGGAGCATTACTGTCTTGTATTACTCGCAGTTTTATTTCTTCGGTAACAATCTGAACACCATCATTAACGGAAACAACTAGTTTAAGCTCCTCTTCAGACACATTAGGCATGTTGAAAGAAGCTAAATATTGCGCAGAGCCAAGATCCGATCGCATAGTACCATTGTCGACTTCTTTCCCATTCTCAAAAAGTTGCCATTTCGCGCTGAACGTGCTGTTATCTGTTATGTACGCCAGTACCTCAACTAATTCACCTTCAATATAACTGCTACCAGTGACAGGATGCTCAATTACTAAATTTGGAATCGGGTCTTCATAAACGTTAAAATCCCAAACAACATTATTTACATTCCCAAATTTATCAACCGCTGAAATTTCTAGCTTGACCGGCGAGGTCTGTTTAGGTGTATGGTACAAACTCATGACTTGCCGAGCCGCCTTGGCGTCGTACTCAGCCGCTTTATCACCATCAATGTAAGCTGTCACTGATTCCACGGGCGCTTTATCAAATGCTGTAAATGTGAACACTACACGCTTATCTACAAGTAATGCCTCTGAAGCAAGCGGATTAACTAGGTTTATGACTGGTCCTTCGCTATCACGTGTAATACTAAGCAAGTTACTGTACACATCCGACTCTTGTCCCATCGTATCGGTTGCAATCACTTTTAGGTTTATCGATTGCATCTCATTTGCTAAAGACAAAGTTGCTAGGTCAATCGAAAACGTACCTTGAACACTGGTATTAGGTGTCACGGCTCTTTGATCCGATAATTTTCGACTAATCAGAACGTTATGCTTTTCATCAATTAAACTAACTTGAACGTTTTTCACGCCTACGTCATCTTTAGCGATAACATTCAATGTAAGCTCACTATTACTTGTATAATCTAACTGATCTAATTCAACTTCATATATACTAGGTCTTTGGTCGTTAATCACGGCGACCGTAAGGGAAATACTTGTTTGGTTTCCCGCTTCATCAGTAACGTAACCATTTAATGTATATGGCTGTTGCTCTACTTGTTTTGATTCATCAAAAATTGGGAATGATGCTAAGCCTGCAATTGAGAAGGAATTTGCTTCACCAGGTAAACGCTGAATTGGAATATCACTGTCAGTAATTGAATCGGTTGTAACCCCCGTTACTTTAAGCTTACTTCCTTGCTTTTTTACACCATTAATTTTAAACCCTGATACCCCTACATTGTCGTAACCAGTTACTTTTATCAAATGCTCAGTGCCAGTGACGATTTTTGCGACACTTGAATCTGCTAAAATACCATTGATGCTAGGCGAGACGAACTGAACAACGGGCTTTTCATTATCCACACCTACTGCAACGTTGATTACTTGGCTATTACTGCTTTGATGTTTGCTATCGATTGCTTTCGCATAAACTGAGAAGTTTTGAACTTCTTTGTTTTGCACTGGTACATCAAAAACTGCGCTATAAGGCGCATTAGTATCGCTGCCAATTAACTGGTCATTAACGTAAAATTCAACCATTTTAACAGCTTCATCATCGCTCGCTGCAGCTCTTAACTCTACTGGTAAACCAGCAATCCAGTAATCTCCTTCGACAGGGTTTGAAAGCGAAACACTAGGCCCTTGGTCAGATTTTACATTAGTGCGAATTACCTCACTTTGAGTGATTTCACCATGAAAATCAGTAACTTTTACTTGAATATTAGCAATATCACCTAGCAGCTCTGGGTCGATATCTATTTCACGTTTTAAAATAGCTGTTGGCTTACTCAGTTCATTTTTTTCTTCATAATCATTATCAAATATCGTATGACTATCTACGACGCGACCATTTAGCAGTATTTCAACGTCAGTACCTAAGAATAAAGTATCGTCCATAATTTGAAGTACAGCCGTTGTCGTGCCACCCGCAATAACATCTGTTTCATGCTGAGGGTGCTGCAAATTTAATGATGCAGCTGTATTTCGTATTAAATTTAAAAACCGTGAAGGTGTTGCTTGTGTTTTAATCCCTTGCACAAACTCAGCATACACAGGGACTGATTTCTGTTTAATTGTCGTATTTTGTGTATTGTATTTTAGTGACCAAGTTTCAAACAGGTAATCTTTTTCTTCTCCTAACGGAGTCTTAATCTTTCGTACTTCAAAGCCTGGGAAACTTGCTGTACCTACATTCTTTCCATCTACATAAAAATTTACGCGCTCAATCCCAGTTGTTTTTTCAAAACTTTTTTTCGCTTCACCAAGGTTATGACTAAGTTTAAAGTCAACTCTAGTTCCTGCAACAACCCGTTGATTTTGGATTGGCTTTTCAAATGTCATATCTGGAATAACTATCGAGTCTTCATCAATTACCATAATTGACTTTTGAGCCGAGTAACCAGTTTGACCCGCGCTATCGGTTACTCTCGCTTGTACTTTTACGTTCGGCGCGGTTTGGAATTCAGATATATTAATTAAAAATTCATATGGCGGCGAAGTAACTGTTGCAGCCAGTTTGCCTTCAACTAGAAAATCTACTTTGAATACTGATACGTCGTCTACTGGTTTGGCGACTAATGTTGCTTGTTTCCCTTTAACAATTTCAATCGGTGTAGTTAGGTCAACATTCGGCAAAGCATCTATTGCTGAAACCGCGACTTCCCCCTTTATTGTCGGGTCGTTCGCTAAATAAAATGTTAATAATACTGGCGTTGTCGATGAGATTGGTAAAAGCGAAGTAATTTCATTATT
Organism: Pseudoalteromonas spongiae UST010723-006; assembly: GCF_000238255.3. Lineage (NCBI taxonomy): Bacteria > Pseudomonadati > Pseudomonadota > Gammaproteobacteria > Alteromonadales > Pseudoalteromonadaceae > Pseudoalteromonas > Pseudoalteromonas spongiae. The sequence goes on along the minus strand of NZ_CP011040.1, from coordinate 312,657 downwards.
TTCTATTTTTAAGTAATTGCTCGCAAATTCAGGGATTTCTATATCGACTGCATACTGTTGAGACACTCGGAATTTATCGCCATTCTCATATATAGCTTCAATTGGAGGAAGTGTAATTGCTTTATTTAAAGACGGAATTGTTAACGTCTCGCTACCAAATGAAAGACCTTTCAATTTCTTTGAAAAATTTACTTCTATCGGAACATCAATACTATTTAAACTTGGGTAATTAACAGTTATTGTGGCATTTTTACTATCAGCATCTGGTGAAACATATACCGTTCCATCGCTACTCACCTTAACATGCTCTGGATCAGAGGATGTGTAAGTTACACCCAGCCCTTCTCCTGCGCTAACCGTTTCGCCACGGAATTCAAAATTAATGTAAGGCAATAAAGTCACAGATTGAAACGGGTCATTAATCGAAACTCGTTCAGGAAATACGCGCCAGCCAAGCACTTTTTCTTCTAATGTTCCTCCCGTTTTTTCGATACTAGACGTAACAGCTTTGTTGCCGTATGCGTCTATTACATATGCATTCAGAAGCAATAAACCATCTGCGTAAATTTGTTGGGCTGACAGTTTTCTGTCGAAAGGAATTTTTAACGAAAAGCTGGTTTGAGCATTGGTCTTCGGAATTATGATTTGGTAACCTGCAGAATTTGCAAAAGCGCTAGTTAAAGCATTGTCAACTACACCACCTGCACCTCTTAATGCTGATGCTGTTATACCCTTTAAATCAATCCCTACTTTTGAGATATCCGCATTATCTGTAGCTTGATAGGTTACTACTAGCGATTGCTGCTCATTTTCTTCAATGATGTTGACACTTTCAAAATAGATCTCAGGGGAAATAGTGTCTTGCGAGAATGACTCACTATAAGTGTCGGTTGTGCCATCAATATAGGTTATAGTTATCGCTGGTTGATTGCCCTCAGCGAGACTAAACGAATATTCACATTGGTCAGTTAACTGTGAATCAGTTAATTCCCCTTCAGAGTTAGTATATTGCACACTAACAATGCGGCTACAATCAGATGCAGAAAACACAAAACTATTCGATGTAGATACATCGAAGCGTCCTGTCGTACTGATATTATATGCATTTGACCCAACAGCTACAGACGGCAAAATAACTGCAAAAAAGGCAACTAATCCTTTTACAAACGACATCTAAGTTCTTCCCTGAATAAAGTAAATATCTTTACGCGTAAAAAATCGCAGCCGGCATTATAAAAGATTAATTACGATTCAGGCAAATTTTTTTCTTTTATTTACAGGAAGATAAGATTTTGAGATCAGAGGTCTACTAAGTTCGGCATATGCACGCTTTTTTTGGCTTGTAAAAAGGTAGTACGTGCTATTTTTACCCACTTGTAAATTAGAGTGTGTGAAACACAAAATATATTTAATAGTATTACTCGGCGTAAATTTACCCATTTGTTGCTGACAGCCAATTTTTCACCACTTCCTTGTCAAAGCGTGCTTTTACATACGCTTCATCTAAGGTGTTATGCCAGAGCTGTTTAGTTTGCCCTTTGTCTTTTGCAATTTCGCCAATGCGCCCGGGGTTATATTTCATAATGCGCTCAGTTTGGTAGCTGGCAATTGGGTCTTGGTAGGCTTTTTCTGGCGAGATGACTTGCCACCCGTTTTCGCGAAAAGCATCGGCTAAATCGCCAACAAACAGCGCGGTAATATCCATTTCATGCAACAAAATAACGTGTTTGGGCGAGTGGCCAAGATATTTTATTGCCAATTCATCGTAGTATTGTGCGCCTTGTATAATTACATCGATGTAAAATTCTTTTAGTTTATCAAAGTCGACTTCTTTGCCATTTTTTAGTGCATCTTGAAATAAGTTTTCAATGTACCAGTCGTAATTATTAAGTGTGATATATGCATTGCGGTAGCCATTTTTAGCTAAATGAGCACGCACGCCGTCACGCTTTTGTTGAGTGTCGCCTTCTCGCAAGTAAGGGAAGCGAAACCAAGGTTTAAAGTTTGGGTAGTCTTTAATTTGATTATGAGCGGTTGTAATTTCCTGCAAATAATCTTCTAAACTGGTTTTGTTGATATCTGGATGGGTATGGGTGTGATTGGCAATGATATGCCCAGCATTAGCATACGCTTTTAATCGCGCTTTGCCTTCTTCATTTAAATGGCGTGTGGTTGCAAAAAATGCCGCTTGTTTAATGCCATGATCGTTTAGCTCTTTAATCAGTGTTTTCGCGCGCGTTGGCCCATCAAAATAGCCAGTTGCTTGCCTCGGTGCGTCATCAAATGTAAAGGCTATTTGCTTTGCGCTTATGGTGTTTGAAAATAACAAAGTAACAACAATAGATGTGATTAATAAAAAAAGTTTCATATATAAAAAAGGTGACTAGTATTATTTAGTCACCCTAACATTGGTATTTAATTTAAACAATGCAACTAACTGTTATTTATAAAATTAGTTGTTATACAGTTTAGTTAAATACTGCTCGATACTGTTTTGCCAACTAAAGCGGCTGGCTTTAGCGGTGTGCACCAGAGTTTGCCACTGTGTGGTGTCGTTCATGTAACAGTTTAGCGCCTCGTTAAATACGCTTTGCAGCGAGTGCACCTGCTCACTAATGGTATTGCCCTCAAATACAAAACCATTTTCGCGGTGTTTTACCGTGTCTTTTAAACCGCCTACTCCATGCACAATACACGGCTGCCCTGCTTTTAAAGCAAGCATTTGGCTTATGCCACATGGTTCAAACGAGCTTGGCATTAAAAAAAGGTCGCCAAGTAGATATAGATCATCCGACAAACTTTGCCCATAGCCATTTAAAAACAAAAAGTTACTATGCTTTGCCATAAGCTGCATTAACAAAAACTCGTAATGGCTGTCGCCACTGCCAAGCATAATAAAACGACCGCCTTTTTCGCTTAATTGATTGAGCATTTTACTTAGTGCCACTTCACCATCAGCGCGTTCAAGTAATAAACGCACTTTTTGCTCAGTTAACCTGCCAATACTGGAAACAATAGGGCCTTTAAACTGTGGGCTATCTTGCCAAAGCGATATTTGCTCATTGGCAAGGTAATGCACGGTTTTTAATTGCTCAAAACGACTCATCCAGTTTCGAAGGCAAGTTTTACTACTGCGTAAAAAGCAATCGAGCGTGACTTTCGGCTCAGGCTCGTTGCTGTATTCACACCCATTTAAAATGCCAACAATTTTATCGCTATTTTCTGCAAGTACCTGTTCAAGCCCTTCGCCGCCATAAATGCCATTTTGATGGTCGCTAGCACTTAGCACCTCTTCGGCATAACTGTCTGATACAAAGTGTACTTTATCAACCAAACTGATTGCTGCGCGCATTGGGTTATAACAAAACGGATAACGTGGGTCACATAATTGTTGGCCGTCGTAGCTTAAACTTGGAAACCACGCCTCTAAGCTTGAATCATCGCCGTTAAATGGTCGCGTACCTTGTAGCGCTAAATTATGTACTGTGTATACCAGCTTAGTATTGGTAAAGTCGCGATAGCGTGTATCAAACTTCAAAAGCACAGCTAAAGTTGCCGCATGCCAATCATGCAAATGAAAAATGTCTGCCGCTAAATGCCCTTGTAAAATACACTCGGCAATAACATTACAAAAAAGCGCAAACTTGGTGGCATCTTTGGCAAATGGGCGGTTATCTTCATCATGACAATAAACGCGGCTTTCTCCAGCTTGTTGGAAGAGCGGATGCACCACTACATACTGTGTTACTTTGTCGCTTGAGATTGCGTGCAATTTATAAAGGTAGGCAGTGTGCTGCTGGTGAGCGAATGAAAAGCTCACTTCTGCGACACACTCACCGTTGTAATGGCTGTGGTAATAACCATAATCGGGGATCACCACATCCACATTAATATTATGCTCTGCAAGTGCCTTTGGCACATCACGAATTACATCGGCGACACCGCCAACTTTCGCGCCCGAAATACAATCGTTTTCGGCCGCTAACATCAAAATTCGCATACAGTCCTCTTATGCAATCGCCGCTTGGCTTGAAGATTTATTCGTTTCGGCATCCGCTTGCTTTGACTTTTTTGCCAGTGCAGCAATCATATCGCGGGTAACAAGTACCACACCGCCACTTGAAATTCTAAAGCCATTGGCTTCATCTTGTTTGTGATCAACGCCGATGCTTAACCCTTCAGGAATAACACAGCTACGATCAATAATGGCTTTTTTAATGACACAGTTTCGGTTAATCACAACGCCCGGTAACACAACGGTTTCTTCCACTGTGCAATACGAATGCACATGCACATTTGAAAAAAGCAGAGATTTTCGAATGGTTGAACCTGAAATAATACAACCACCCGACACAGTTGAATCTACCGCCATACCGCGGCGCGTTTCATCATCAAAAATAAATTTAGCGGGCGGTAATTGCTCTTGGTAGGTCCAAATAGGCCAATTTCTATCGTATAAATCGAGCGATGGCGTTGGCGATACTAATTCCATATTCGCTTCCCAGAATGAATCTAGCGTACCTACATCGCGCCAATAGGGTGTACCGCCTTGGCGCGTATCTCTAAATGGGTACGCATATACATTATGCTCTTCAATGATCGATGGAATAATATCGTGGCCAAAATCGCGGCCAGAGCAGCTGTTTTGCGCGTCTTTTTTCAATTGTTCAAACAAGAACTCTGTATTAAATACATAGTTACCCATAGATGCTAAACACTTAGTTGGATCGTTCGGTAATGGCGCAGGGTTCGCTGGTTTTTCTTCAAAGCGCTGTACGCGTTTTTCATTGTTCACCGCCATCACACCAAAAGCACCTGCCGCTTCTTCCACTGGCACCTCCAAACAACATACCGTCATATCCGCGCCCGTTTCTACGTGCTTAGCAATCAACTCTCCATAGTCCATACGATAAACATGGTCACCCGATAAAATCATTACGTACTTTGGTAAATCGTGGCGAATAATGTCCATATTTTGATATACCGCATCGGCCGTGCCGCAGTACCAGTCATCACTGTAACGTTGCGATGCGGGTAAAATCTCAACTGAATCACCTAGTTCCTTTTTAAAGTGACCCCACGCGCGATTAACATGGCGAATTAAGCTATGGGATTTATACTGCGTAGCAATACCTACTTTGCGCACGCCCGAGTTAATGCAATTCGACAGCGGAAAATCAATGATGCGGAACTTACCGCCAAAATACACCGCAGGCTTTGCGCGCCAATCGGTCAATTCTTTTAAACGCGAGCCTCGGCCACCAGCCAAAATCAGTGCATAGGTGTCGCGGGTAAGGTTACTTATATAACGATTTGCGGAATTAGGCATTACGTTCTCCTTGTGCCTTGTTGAATTCGATTGCCTTAACTTGCCAAATATCTGAGTTGTATTGACTTATGGTGCGGTCGCTCGAAAACATACCTGATGCGGCCGTATTTAAAATACTTTTTTGGGTCCAAGCACTTTGGTCTTGGTAAAGTGCAGCTGCGGCTTCTTGCGCTTTAACGTAACTGTCAAAATCGTAAGCAGTGAGCCATTGATCATGGTTGTCACGGATTGAGTTGATCAGCGGCTGAAATAAGTCTGGGTCAAATAAGTTAAAATGACCACTTTCAATCAATGTAATCACACGTGATAAGTTTGGTGAATTTGCAATGATGTCATTGGGGTTATAATGCTCACGAATTTGCGCCAATTGCTCAGCTTTAGCGCCGAACAAAAAGAAGTTATCTAGGCCAACCGCTTCTGAAATTTCAATGTTTGCACCATCTAACGTACCAATGGTGAGTGCACCATTCATCATAAACTTCATATTTCCCGTACCTGACGCTTCTTTACCTGTAGTAGATATTTGTTCGGAGAGGTCCGTTGCAGGACAAATGGTTTCCATCGCCGTAACGTTATAATTAGGCAAAAATGCGACGCGCAAATAAGGTTTGGCAGCTGGGTCATTGTTAATGGCATCCGCTACATGATTGATTAAGCGAATAATCAGCTTCGCCATAAAATAACCGGGTGCCGCTTTACCACCAAATAACACACAGCGCGGTGTAAAGCCTTCTAGTTCCCCTTCGCGAATGCGTTCATAAAGGTGAATAACATGCAAAATGTTAAGTAACTGGCGTTTGTACTCATGAATACGCTTAACTTGCACATCGAACATCATGGTTGCATCAAACTCAACGCCAGTTTCACGTTCGACTAAATCTACCAGTGCTTGTTTGTTTTCAAGCTTCACTTTTTGCCATTTTTTATGCAGCGATTTATTATCAAATTTTGCTCGTAATGCTTTAATTTTACTGAAATCGCTGACCCATTCGTCGCCAATTTGTTGGTTTATTAATTGCGCCAATTTAGGATTACAATGCGACAACCAACGCCGTGGTGTTACGCCATTGGTTTTGTTATTAAAGCGCTCAGGCCAAAGGGCGTAAAAGTCGCTAAATAAGCCGTTAGTGAGTAGTTCAGTGTGAAGTGCAGCAACACCGTTTACTGAATACGAGCCGACAATGGCTAAATAGGCCATGCGAACTTTGGGCTCTGGCCCTTCTTCAATTAGCGACATATCGCGCTGCTTTTGCGTATCGCCCGGCCAGCAGGTTGCTACTTGTTGTAAAAAGCGGGCATTAATTTCATAAATAATTTCAAGTAAACGCGGTAGTAAACGCTCAAATAGCCTGACAGGCCATTTTTCTAGCGCTTCAGGCAATAAGGTATGATTGGTATACGCCATGGTACTTGAGGTAATTTGCCATGCTTTATCCCAATCGAGCTGATGATCATCAAGTAAAATGCGCATCAGCTCAGCCACGGCAATACTTGGGTGCGTATCGTTTAGTTGAAAAACATGGTATTTCGGGAAATTATGGAAATCTTCACCGTATTGTTTTACCCATTTAGCAATGATGTCTTGCAGTGTTGCGCTTGATAAAAAGTATTGCTGGCGTAAACGCAGCTCTTTACCGTTTTCACTGGCATCGTTCGGGTAAAGCACCATAGTGATTTGTTCAGCTTGGTTCTTTTTAGCAACCGCTTCTGGGTAACTGCCCGCATTAAACTCTCTTAAATCAAATTCTTCCGTTGCTTCACTTTTCCAAAGGCGTAGGCGATTCACTACATCATTGCGATAACCTGGGATCGGCACATCATAGGGCACAGCTAACACATCTTGGGTATTTACCCAGTTGCGATGTTCGCGGCCATGTTTGTCTTTATACACTTCCACATGACCAAAGAATTTCACTCGTTGGCTTTGCTCTGGTGCGGCAATTTCCCACGGATGCCCTTCATGTAGCCAGTGATCGGGCTGTTCAACCTGACGCCCTTGCTCAAGTGATTGATTAAACATGCCATATTCATAGCGTAAGCCGTAGCCAATCACAGGCAGTTTTAGTGTGGCACAGCTATCTAAAAAGCACGCCGCTAAACGTCCTAAACCACCATTGCCAAGGCCTGCGTCATGTTCAGCCGCAGCAACTTGCTCAAGTTCACTGCCATATTGGGTAAGCGCCTCGGTTACTTCAGGTGCTAAATCTAAATTTAAAATCGCGTTATTTAGCGCACGACCCATTAAAAACTCGAGCGATAAATACGCCACTTGTTTATGTGGTGCGCTATCGCGCTGTTGGTTGGTTTGGCGACACTTTGCCACCAACCTATCACGAATGGTAAGTGCTAACGCTTGATACAAATAACGCTGCGATTTATTGACCTGATCGCGTCCTAAGGTGTAATAAAAATGGCGATATAAGTCTTCGCTCAGATCTGAATTTTCAATAATGCTTGAAGGTAAAGGCGTTTTTTTATCGGCTAAATTTGATTGCTTGTTCACACTAAACTCCTTGCTTAGTTAAATTGAACGTTTGGGATGTATCTGTTGCATGCTGCTTACTGGCGGGCATTTTAATGTGGCTTGAAAGCACCCATGCGCTGTAGCTACTCAGAGTGAGCATTTGTCCTGGGCTTACGCATTCATTATCCCGTTCGTTAGAATACGATGACAGTCGAATACGCCAACAATGATGTGCTTCTTGCTCTGGCAACTTAAACATTACGTTATTGCTGGAGGCATTAAACAGCAGTAAAAGTGCTTTATCGTCTTGAATATCTTCCATTAAATAACCAAGGCAATGGCCGTCTGGGTTATGCCAATCACTGTCTTGCATTAGCGCACCGTGTTCGTTTAACCAAGTAACACTAAAGCGCGGGTCATCATCGTGAATAAAGTGGCTCTGGCGATACAACGAAAATTCACTGCGTAGTTTTAGAGCGCGACTAATAAACTGATACAGCGGATGTTGTTGCGGCTCACCTAACCCGTTGGCGTGCCAATCAATCCAACTTATTTCGTTATCTTGGCAATAGGCGTTATTGTTGCCACCTTGCGAATGTGCCACTTCACTGCCGCCACACAGCATTGGCACACCGTTAGATAAACATAGGGTTAACAGCAGGTTTTTTTGTGCACGCAAACGCAATGCATTGATTTCACTGTTTTCGGTTTGCCCTTCAACGCCCCAATTGGTCGATAAATTATGGTCGTGGCCATCACGGTTTTCTTCCTGATTGGCTAGATTATGTTTATTGGTATAACTCACTAAATCGGCCAAGGTGAAGCCATCGTGGGCGGTAATAAAGTTAATACTAGAGGTAACCGAACGCCCTTTTTTCTCAAACAAATGGCTTGAGCCATGAAAGAAACGAGCAAACTCTGGCAGCATGCTGGTATCACCTCGCCAAAAGCTGCGCACTGTGTCACGGTATTGGTCGTTCCACTCGCGCCACGGAGCAACATAATTACCGAGTTGATAACCATCAATCGCTAAATCCCAAGGCTCTGCAATCAGTTTCACGCCTTTTAATACGGGATCTTGCGCGAGGGTTTGAAAGAAAGTGTGGTGTTTTTTAAAGCCATCTTGGTCACGGCCTAAAATACTGGCTAAATCAAAGCGAAAACCATCAACCCCATACACTTGCACCCAATAGCGCAAGCTATCCATTACCAGTTGTAAACTTTTAGGGTGTGAAATATTTAGCGTGTTACCGCAGCCGGTATCATTTACATAATAGGCAAAATTATTATGCTGCAATCGATAGTAAGTTTGGTTATCAATGCCACGAAGTGACAAGGTTGGCCCTTGCTCGTTACCCTCAGCAGTATGGTTAAAAACCACATCAATAATAACTTCAATACCCGCGTCGTGTAGTACCGATACCATTTGCTGGAACTCTCGTTCTTGCTTAGTATGGGCATAGGCTAAGTGCGGCGTAAAAAAGTTAAGGGTGTTGTAACCCCAATAGTTACTAAGACCTCTTTCAGGTAAAAACGCTTCACTAATAAAACTATGCACTGGTAACAACTCGATGGCTGTAATGCCTAAACTTTTTAAATGCCAAATAAAGTTGGGGTGAGCTAAACCCAAGTAAGTACCGCGTAATTCCTCGGGAATAGAGGTATATTGTTTAGTTGCGCCTTTGGCATGGCATTCATAAATAACCGTTTTATGCCACGGAATATTCGGTTTAGTACCCGTGTAATAAGGCAGTGTTGATACTTTACATTTTGGCATATCCATTGCCGAATCAAGCTGCCAAAACGCTTCATCTGCACTGTGTGCATTGCCCCAGCTAAACTCACCAAACAATGATTTTGCATAAGGGTCTAACAGCAGTTTGTTGGGATTAAAGTAACACCCTTTTTTTGGGTTGTATTTGCCGTAAACTCGGTAACCGTAGAGCTGATCTTGCCCCACCCCGCGAATAAAAATATGCCAAATATCTTGCTCATCGCGATAAAGTGGAATGCGCGCTATCTCGCTGTGACCACTTTGATCGAACAAGCACAGCTCAACCTTAGTTGCGCGTTCAGAGAAAATAGCAAAGTTAGTGCCGTTTTCACTTGGGGTTGCACCCAGTGGCGAGGTGTTTCCCGGGCGAATTGCAAAACGGGCTGAGACCATTATTTTGCCACCAAATAATAGGTCGCAAGTGGTGCGAGGGTTAACGATATACTGTGCTCGAAGCCATGATTGTCTTCTTTGAATACGGGTAGTTCGTTTTCAACTAATACGCCACTGCCACCAAATTGCGTGTCGTCGGTATTTAATACCAACTGATACCGTTTTGCTTTTGGTACACCTAATTTAAAGTTTTCATGCACCTCAGGCGTAAAGTTGCATATCGCTATTACATTTGGTTCGCTGCTACTTTTACGAATAAAACTAAATACGCTTTGATCGGCGTTGCCGCCATCAATCCAGCGAAAGCCCTCGCCGCTATTATCTTTTTCGTATAGTGACGGAGTGGCTTTATAGGTTGTGTTTAACGCTTTTATAAGGTTAAAAATACCTTGATGTTTAGCCTCATTAAGTAAATGCCAGTCTAGGCTCTTATCATGATCCCACTCATCATATTGAGCAAATTCACCGCCCATAAACAGTAGTTTTTTACCGGGATGCGCCCACATAAAGCCATAAAATGCACGTAAGTTCGCAAACTTTTGCCAGTCATCGCCCGGCATTTTATTAATTAATGAGCCTTTACCGTGCACCACTTCATCGTGCGATAGCGGCAGAATATAATTTTCGCTAAACGCATAGACTAATGAAAACGTCATCTCGTTATGGTGATGGCGGCGGTATATGGGATCTTTTTTCATATACTCTAGGCTGTCATTCATCCAGCCCATATTCCATTTAAAACCAAAACCTAAGCCCGATTGGTCAGTGGGTTTGGTCACCCCCGGCCATGCAGTAGACTCTTCAGCAACCGTGACAATATTTGGGTTTTCACCGTAAACACTGGCATTAATTTGCTGCAATAAACTAATGGCTCCGAGATTTTCGCGGCCGCCATAAAAATTTGCTACCCACTGCCCTTCTTCGCGGCTGTAATCAAGGTATAGCATCGATGCCACTGCATCGACACGAATACCATCAATACCAAATTCCGTCAGCCAATATGTGGCGTTTGATAGCAAAAAGCTACGCACTTCAGCGCGGTCGTAATTATAAATATGGGTATTCCAATCAGGGTGGTAGCCTTGGCGTTTATCGGCATGTTCATACAAATGAGTGCCATCAAACATTGCCAAGCCGTGCGGATCATTTGGAAAATGCCCCGGCACCCAATCAATCAATACGCCTAGCCCCGCGGCTTTAATTTGGCGAATAAACTCTGCAAATTCGTTAATATCACCAAAGCGACTGGTAGGCGCATAAAGGCCAACAGGCTGATAGCCCCACGAACCATCGAATGGAAATTCACTGATTGGCATCAATTGGATATGGGTAAAACCAAGATCTAATACATACGAGATCAATTGTTCGGCAAGTTGTTGATAGCTCAAGTAACCGTTACCTTGCTCAACATTGCGACGCCACGAACCTAAGTGCACTTCATAAATACTAATTGCTTGATTAAATTTATTAATTGGCGAAATTGGCGCTGGGTTTGTTGGTAAACTAGCTACCCGCGAAGCCGTATGGGGCGGTAACTGCATTTGCAGCGCAAATGGGTCGGCTTTTTCTATGCGTTGGTTGTGCTCGGTTAGCAGGCTGTATTTATAATTTTTATCGCTTAAATCTTCCCCGATAAAAATTTCCCACACCCCAGATGCAGGGTGAAAACGCATAGGGTAGCAACTGGCATCCCAATGATTAAAATCACCAATTACTGACACCGCTTTTGCATTGGGTGCCCACACGGTAAAACGCGTGCCTTTAACCCCTTGCTGCGTTATTAAATGCGCGCCAAAGTGACGATATGCATGTGCCAATGTACCTTGATTAAACAAATACATTGCTTCGCTATCAAGGCTCGATTCAAAACTATATGCATGGTAACGCTGCACCTGACAATCACCATAATCGATATCCAGTTTAATTGGCTCGGCGACTTTATTGTGACTTACGACCAACTGAAAAAGCGCGGTATCTTGAAACTTTTCTAAAGCTAATTGTTGATTTTCGCTACAAATCGCGACTTTTTTAGCGCCTGGTATATAACAGCGAACTACCGCTAATTCATTATTAATAGTGTGTTTACCCAAAAAGCTAAACGCATCGATAAAATCGCCACGGTGCAGCGAATGTGCTTTTTCTAACGTGTTGTGTGCTTCGTTAAGTTCATTGAGCGAAGCAAAGTTAGCTACTGACATTATTTCTCCTAGCATTTAGCAACTGCCAAAATCGCTGTTGTTGCACGCTGGTGTGTTGCTCTTCATGTGGCATTGGGCCAAAAATAGTAAGCAAATTGCGTGATAGGCGACGTCGCCAGTTAGGGTATTCTTGATCGGTTCCTGGAATATTGACCGCGAAGGTTTCGCCACTAAGATCATCCAGTTGTAAACATAAAAATTGCGAGTTTGATGCGCTCAGTGTCGCAACAACTGCGGAATAAATTTCACTCGCATCATCTGAATTTGGCAATGTGTTTGCCGCTTTTAGCCATTCGCGTAAGGCTAATTTATCTTGCTCGCGCTGTGTTATATCGTAGCCAAATTGCTCTGGGTTTGAGTAAAGCGAAAACGATTTTCGTGTTTCGATATCACGCTGTTGCCACCACGCATAAAATGGCGCGACATCGTGATTTGCTATCATCAACATTGCATGTTTGCGATGTGCTTGTGGCGCGATAAACTGTCCGTTCTGATCTTTTTCAAAATAAAAAATATCATTACCATAAACATGTGCCTTGTCTAAGCTTTGCTTAATCTGCTGTGGCACAACACCTAAATCTTCACCAATTACAACACATTGATTTAGATGGCTTTCTAAGCATAAAATCGCCAGTAACTCATTAAATGGATAATACACATAACAGCCTGCTGGTTGCTCATCAACTGTGACACACCACCAAAGCCGCAATAATCCCATAACATGATCAATACGCAGGCCGCCGGCGGTCATATTGGCGCGAATTAAACTAATAAAGTGGGCAAAATTAGTTTCTTTTAGTTTCAACGGGTCGGGCACAGCCAATCCCCAATCTTGCCCATCAAGGGCCCATGGATCAGGCGGCGCACCAATATTTGCATGTTCCACAAACAGCGCTTGATTACGCTTATACTCTTCGCCATCGCGGGTACAGCCTACGGCTAGATCTAAAATAAGCCCAATCGTCATGCCTTTGGTTTTGGCATAGCGCTGACAGTAATCCAGTTGCTCTTTGGCAACCCACTGCAAATAATATTCAAATTCAGAAAGTTGCCAGGTTTGATAGCGCTCAACAAACTGGCTGAACTCGTTTGCTCGTTGCGTTGTGTTTGCTAATTCCAATTCGCAGAAATTTAAATACATCACTTTAAAGCATTTAAATTTATGAGTGGTTGCTTGGCGATAATCGATGTGCGTTGCATTACTTTGATACTCACCATTTGGCAATGAGTAATCAACGCACAGCCTTGGGCTGATATAAAGTGGATTAATTTGGTTGCGGTCACTTGGGCTATAAGGGCTAGCCCGCTCTGGTTCAGTGACAAACAGTTTGTGCAGTGGATTAAGCAAAATATAATCCGCGCCTTTTTCACTACTGCGCTGAATAAGCTCTTTCAACGACGAAAAATCGCCAAAGCCACTTTCTCGTTTATCACGAAGGGTATAAAGCTGACACGAAATGCCCCACACCTTTTGCTGCTCAGTCAATGAGTAACAACTCACAGGAGCAACTGCCAGCGTGCCATTAAAAGCTTGCGATGTGGTTATGTTAGAGCGATAAATTAACTCAACCTGATAATAATTAGGCGTTAGTTTTGGCAACGTAATGCGGTACTGAGAATAGCGCACACCATCTAATACGTAATTGCCCTCTTCCATACTATCGTTAAGTGATACCGATAAACGGCAGCACTCTTGTTGGTTGTCTGCAATTACTAATTCGAGTTGCTTTTCAGGCTCAAACGTTTGTGCACGTACTGTCAAAAACGCGTTTTCTGATGATGTAACTTGAAACTCGCTCAACACCTGCTGCCAAGGTAAAGCATCCAATTGACGATTTTTATCGCGAACATACTCGTTATCGTGCACATGGTGACCACATGCCGTAAGAATGGCGCGCCTTACGTCATCGTCAATACGCTTTTGTTGGCCGTAATAGTCGACATAATCGAGTGCTACCCCTTGTAGATAGCACAATTGTTCTACGTCATTCACGCACGTTAAGCTCGTGTTGTAGAAACAACTGAATTATCAGTGCCGAACTCGTTTAGTAAATAGTGGTCTGCAGCATGGTCATTTTGCCATTCCTGCTCATTAATGAGGTATTTAAATTGGAAATCTTGTTCGATAGGTAAGCGAAGTTTGGTACGAAAAACCTGATCCTTTTTAACGTACTTCATACTAACAGGTTGCCAGTCGTTAAATTCGCCCGCCAACGACACATGGGTGTCAGCTTCTGCTGCAAATTCAAATGTTACTTCTGCTTCTTGCTTGGTCTTAAAAAATCGTTTAGTTAACATTGTTTTTTCCTTTCCATTTAACTAACACGCTTCAAACTGCCCAGCGTATAAACTGTGATTATCTAAACATAGGAATATTTACGCTTCGTGACAGTGCATTAAAAACTTTTTATGCACAAAATTGATGCAGACAATCTCAAATAAGACGAAATATTCGCTATATATCCTTTTAACGCAAAATATAAGCCAATTGAGTATAGAAGTTATTAATAAAGGTACAAGCGAATAAAACTAATGCGAATGTGAATTAATTTCATATATTAATAAACAAGTTAACTGTGAGCGATCATCGCTTCACAGTTAACAAATGGGTCAAAACAAATTCAAGCCAAACACCTCTTTTACATCAAACAAAACTTGCTGCGTTTTACGGTCGGCGTGTTCGCTGCCTTTACGTAAAATATCAATCAGTTGCGCTTTGTCGTTTAAATACATCGCGCGTTTTTCGCGAATTGGGGCGATTAGTGTTTGCAGGCAATCTTCTAAAATCTTTTTAGTTGTACCATCGCCTAAACCACCTTGTTGATATTGCTGTTTAAGCTCAGCAACATAGGCGGTGTCTGGGTGAAACGCATCAAGGTAGGTGAAAACTACATTGCCCTCAACTTGCCCTGGGTCTTCTACTCGCAAGTGATTTGGGTCGGTATACATCGATTTTACCGAAGCGCGAATGTCTTTTTCACTTGCGCCTAAATTAATGGTGTTGCCCATGGTTTTAGACATTTTGTTTTTACCATCAGTACTTGGTAAGCGCGGCGCATTACTCAACAAAGCGCGGCATTCATTTAAAATCGGTTTGCCCGAAAGTGAGTTGATTTTTCTCACAATTTCATTTGTTTGCTCAAGCATCGGCAGTTGATCATCACCTACCGGAATAAGCGTAGCGTTAAACGCGGTAATATCCGCAGCTTGCGAAATCGGGTAGGTTAAAAACCCCGTGGGAACACTGCGATTAAAGGCTTTACTTTGAATTTCATTTTTCACCGTTGGGTTGCGCTCTAAGCGCGAAATAGTAACTAAATTACTGTAAAACATGGTGAGTTCGGCAAGTGCCGGTAGCTTTGATTGCAAACAAATAGTGGTTTGAAGAGGATCGATACCCACCGCTAAATAATCAGCCACCACATTTAAAATGTTTTCGCTGACTTTCTTTGGGGTGTGGGCGTTATCGGTTAAGCCCTGCATATCGGCAACTAAAATGGTTTGCTCGTGCAGATGTTGCAGCTGAATTCGTTGTTTTAATGAGCCAACATAATGCCCTAAATGCAACGGGCCTGTGGCTCTGTCGCCGGTTAAAATTATTTCTTTTTGCTGTGATGTTGTCTGTTTCATTGTGTATCTCCAAGATAAAAAATAGCCACTGGAGATACAAAAAAGACACGTTGCTTAAGCTACCTACCAGCAGCTTAAGAATGTGAAAATCCTGCGCCGCTCTATTGTGAGCGCCACCAAGATGTAAATGATGTGATAGTAGAAATATGTAATGTATTTTTCATAACGCCAACACGTTAACAAACCTCTACAAATTTCACAATCAAAGATTGAGATTAACTACCGAGATGTAAACCATAACTAACAAACCCTCTGATTCTATTTATACGGTAGCTAATGTAGTTTTTAGACAAAACAGAACAATTAAGGTGGGTTATGCGAAATAAATGAATGATACAGATTTTGTGCTTCTGCAACGTTATTTTTCCTAACATCCATGTCGGGTAACACGGGTCGAACACAGCAATAAACGTACGCTTGATCAGAATAAATTGAACGGCAACGATAAACAGATCCCTACAAACAACACCATTATCCAACCTATTTAATTCAATTAAGCTATCACGAAGCTAGTGCCTTCAACTTCTTTTGCCAGATAAACTGCTTGGTCTGCTTTCTTGATAAGCTTTTGCGGGATTAAGGTTACATGTTCTTCTTTTGAGGTCGAAACAGCACCTATTGAACATTTAATTTCAATTAACTGTTCATTTAGTTGCTGCGGCTGCGCTAAACACTGCACTAATTTTTGGCAATACTGCGTCAGCTCAGATTCAGGAGTATCTGGCAGCAACAAGGCAAATTCGTCGCCGCCAAGTCGCGCTAACGTATCAGTTTCTCGGCTAACCGACGACACAATTTTAACAAATCGCTTTAATAGCTCATCGCCTATATCGTGGCCGTAAGTATCATTAATCGGTTTAAAATCATCGAGATCAAAATACAATAAACTAACCGCTCGCTTATTGCGCTTTGCCATTTTAAGCGCTTGCTTGCAACGGTCTTGAAACAATAACCGGTTTGCAGCGCCCGTTAGTGCATCATAATGGGCAAGCTTTGTTAGCTCTTGATTGAGCTTAAAGTCTTGAAAAACGGCTTTAATACTATGTTCAAGCAAACCAATAGTAGCTGCAGGTAATGGCAACAAATCGATAGTTAAATGATTGGCGTTTGGCACGCTAAAACCATTAAAGTCGCGCGTTACTACCAGCACAGGCAGTAACGTGTTTACTTTATTCAAATAATTGTACAGCGCTCTGAATTTACGCTCGGTAACAATAATAAGCGACGGGCTATTTTTAACAATATCACTCGATTTATTGAGAATGCATACACTATCAAACGACAGCGTTGTGAGCTTGAGCGTGCACTCTAACCAATGGGTTATTTCTTCTGACTCGGTAAAAATACCCACTTGACGGATTTTCGGATTATTCATAAAGACGCTAAAAACTATTTTTGTTTTTGCTCATTATTAAATAAAAACAAAACATTGCCTACGAAAAAATAAGATGAAAAAAATCTTCAGAATTTTGACTTTAAAACGGTTAACTTATAGGCAGCAATAAAAATAAATTTTCAATATCAAATTTTTGATAAATAAAATTTATTGAAAATTCCAGCTTACAAATTAGTTGCGCACGTATGGGAATAACATAAGCGCATCTTGCACCAACTGCTTCTTATGACTTTTTGCAAGGTAAATAGCATAGATATCGCGGCTATATTCAGGTGCTCCCTCAACCGCATGTAATTTACCTTTGCGAATATGCTCAAAGCACATTTGTTTTGGTAAGTAGGCACAACCCGATGCCTCTAAAATAAAGTTTAGCGCGATGCGCGGTTGACTCATATGATGGCGAATAGCATTTAACTCGCTGTAATCACGTAAAATTTGACTGTTTACCGACTCACCATAATCAACCATAACCATATTCTCAATATTGTGTAATGTCATGTCACGATCAGTCGACACTAGTTGCAAAGGTACAGTTGCGACCTTCTCGTTCACTATGTCTTCGGTAAATGGTGGTTCGAATAAAAACGCGATATCCACTAAACGGCTAATCACTTGTTTTCTGAGCTCTAATGGCGAATATGTATGGGTATATAAATGAACGTCATCTAGATTTCGGTGAATTTTTTGCAGCCAATCCTGCAGTACAATATCCCAAATTGACATCATTGAACCAACAAACAATTGATAAGCGTTAGGCTGAGCAACTCCGACGTCTTGTTTCAGCTTTTGCCACATAATTAGCATTTCATTGGCATGTTTAACAAGGCGATAGCCTTCGGCGGTAAGCTTTAAACGTTTTTGTGTGCGATCAAATAACTGTACACCGAGCTCTTCTTCCAACTGTTTAATTCGGCTACTAACAGCGGCTTGCGTTAGGTATAAGTTATCGGCTGCGACTCGCACATGTAAGGTTTGGCTCACTTCCAAAAACGTCGTTAAAAGCTCAATTTTCATTCAAAAACACCTTTTCAATAAAATTATTTTATCAACTTGTGATTTTTATTTTGTTTTTCTTTTTAGATATTTTCAACTAATTTTCCTACCATAAATTTGATTGGACAAATAAACGCCAAAATAAGGATGCCAAATTATGAAAATTGCTATTTTATCTCGAAATGAAAACCTATATTCAACCCGCCGCTTAAAAGAAGCGTGTATCGCACGTGGCCATGAGGTTGATGTTATTGACACATTACATTGCTACATGGATATCACCAGTAGTCGCCCTGCGGTGCGTTACCATGGTCAAGAGCTACCAAAATACGATGCGATTATTCCGCGTATTGGCGCATCAGTTACTTTTTATGGCACTGCGGTTGCGCGTCAATTTGAAATGATGGGTACATTTAACGTCAATGAATCGGTAGCCATTAGCCGCTCTCGCGACAAATTACGTTCATTACAGTTGCTATCGCGTAAAGGCATTGGTCTGCCACGCACAGGATTTGCAAGCAAGCCAGACAACATTAAAGACTTAATTAAAAATGTGGGTGGTGCGCCTTTAGTAATCAAACTTTTAGAAGGTACCCAAGGTATTGGTGTAGTACTCGCTGATACAGCAAAAGCAGCAGAAAGCATTATTGAAGCGTTTATGGGCTTAAAAGCTAACATTCTCGTGCAAGAGTATATAAAAGAAGCTGGCGGTGCTGATATTCGCTGCTTAGTTGTTGGTGGCCGTGTTGTTGCAGCGATGAAACGCCAAGGTGCTGAAGGTGAATTCCGTTCAAACTTACACCGTGGTGGCAGTGCTGAACTTGTAAAATTAACCAAAGAAGAGCGTGCAACTGCGGTTAACGCTGCCAAAGTAATGGGGCTTAACTTCTGCGGTGTAGATTTACTGCGCTCACACAATGGCCCTATGGTTATGGAAGTAAATTCATCTCCAGGCCTTGAAGGCATTGAAAACGCAACGGGATTAGACGTGGCAGGTAAGCTCATTGAGTTTATTGAAAAGACAGCTAAGTCTGGTTCAACAAAAACCAAAGGACAAGGTTAATTAACGTTATTGGAACAGTTATGAACGAATTGATTATTGGCGAACACACAATTATGCCTGGCGAAACAAAAAAAATTGATTTGCCAGTAGCCAAATTGTACACCGATGCTGATGTGCACTTGCCGGTACATATTATTCGCGGTAAGAAAGCGGGCCCAACAATTTTTATCAGCGCCGCGGTGCATGGTGATGAACTGAACGGCATTGAAATCATCCGACGCCTTATCAATTTAAAAGGCTTTAAAATTTCAGCAGGCACCTTAATTGCCGTGCCTATGGTGAATGTATACGGGGTGATCAACCAAAGCCGCTACATGCCTGATAGACGCGATCTTAACCGCAGCTTTCCTGGGTCAGCGAAAGGCTCATTAGCAGCACGTGTCGCTAATATTTTCTTAAAAGAAATTGTTAGCCACTGTGATTACGGTATTGATTTGCATACAGGTGCTATTCACCGCTCAAACTTGCCACAAATTAGGGCGCAACTAGCGGATGAAGAAACCTTAGCGCTTGCTAATGCATTTGGTGCACCAGTAATTTTAAATTCGGAAATAATCGATGGTTCATTGCGTGATGCTGCGGTTGATAACGGTACTAAAGTATTGTTATACGAAGCAGGCGAAGCACTGCGATTTGATGAGTTTTCAATTCGCGCCGGCATCAAGGGCATCGTTAATGTACTGCGCCATTTGAAAATGACACCAAAAGGCAGAGCACGGAAAAAAACGGTTAACCAATTTGTCGCCAATAACAGCGGTTGGGTACGCGCAACCAGCAGTGGCATTGTCACCCATTTATTTAACTTGGGCGACCAAGTTAAAAAAGGCCAAGTACTTGCGGAAATCGGAAGCCCGTACGGCGAGATTTTAACGGAAGTACTGGCAAACAAAAGTGGCGTCATTATAGGTAAACAAAATATACCTTTGGTACAAGAAGGCGAAGCCATGTACCACATTGCTTACTTTAAAGAAGATGATGAAGAAATTGCTGAACATATTGGCAGTGTTGAAGAAGAACTTGTGAACCATATTGTGAACAGTGAAGGATTGTTATGAATAACAGAATAATTATCGGCCACGTAGAAAACATTGATCTACCCGATTTAGGCATTACGCAAATGACAGTGCGCGTAGACACAGGCGCACAAACGTCATCGTTGCATGTTGATAATATTCAGCGAACTAAATTGGATAAAAAGCCAGCGGTATCGTTTGATATTCACCCTGAAATTCATAACGTAGACAAAACCGTACGCTGTACCGCTATTTTGCATGATATTCGCAAAGTAAAGTCATCGAATGGCATGACCGAACAACGCTATGTAATTAAAACGCCTGCGATACTTGGCGAGCATAAGTGGAATATTGAAATAACATTGACTGATCGCTCAGATATGACCTATTTAATGTTATTAGGTCGACAAGCGATGGGCGATCACTTTTTCATTGATCCTGCAAACGGCTTTGTCGCCTCGCAAAGTTAATGGTAATAATACAGCTAGACGTGTGCGCCTGTGGCGCTGCGTGCTAGCTGCAGCCAACGCGGATTGTAAATTTTCCTGTGCGTACTGATTGCTGTAAAATAGCAAAAATTCCCCCTAACAAGGACTTATTAATGTTAGAACAAGTTAAATATTGGCTCAATTTTCCACTATTTAAATTTAATGAGCGTGTTGTCACGCTGATTGAAGTGCTCGCCGTTCCGCTTTGGTTAATCGCCAGTGTTTGGCTTTCCCATGTCATTATAAAAATGATTGGTAAACGCCTAGCTAAGAAAAATAAAGACCCTAACATAGTGCACTTAGTACAGCGCATTTTGTATGTGGTGGCGCTCGCAATTATTTTTATGACAACCCTTTCAATGATCAATGTGCCGATCACTGCATTTGCGTTTCTTTCTGGTGCAATCGCGATTGGTTTTGGTTTTGGTGCACAAAACATTATCAATAACTTTATTAGTGGTTGGATTTTAATGGGCGAAAAGCCAATCCGCATTGGTGATTTTTTAGAGGTCGAAGGCGTAAAGGGGGTAGTTGAAGAAATTAACACCCGCTCAACACGTATTCGCCGTGTTGATGGCGTTCACATGCTGATCCCCAACAGCAAGTTATTAGAAAACACAGTGACTAACTGGACCCTACGCGACAAATTAGTGCGCGGTACAGTAGCTGTAGGTGTTGCCTACGGTACCGATTGTAAAAGTGTCAAACGCATTATGTTAGAAGTTGCCAACGCGCAACCAGAAACACTAAACGAAGATGGCCGGGCACCATTAGTTTTTTTCCAAGACTTTGGCGATAACTCGCTGCTGTTTGAAGTGTATTTTTGGATTAACTCGCAAGTTGAAGGTGGCTTACGATTAGTTGCCAGCAATATTCGATTTGAGTTAGATGAAGCGTTTAAAACATCAGGTATTACAATTGCATTCCCGCAACGTGATATTCACCTTGATGGCACACTTAATATTGTTAATAAGTCAGAACCGACTAACAAAGCTGACAGCTAACTTAGGACATAACCATGAAGCATGATTTTATAATTGAAGGTTGGCAACTCAATCACAACGACAGACCTAGTGAAGTCACGTCAGAACAGCAACTAGCAGAGCAAAATTATTGGGTGCACTGCGATCGCTCATCGGCTGAATTTGAACATTGGTTAGAATCCCTTGGTTTTGATGAATCAATTATTGAATCACTGCTTGCCACCGATACAAGACCGCGTTTTCAGCAAATTGATAAGAACAGCTTTTTCCTTATTTTAAGAGGTGTAAACCTAAATACCGGAAAAGAGCCAGACGATATGTTAACTGTGCGTTTGCTTTACACGCCTGAGCGTGTTGTTACGTGTAGCATTCAGCGCTTACGTGCAATTGAAGCGATGGCATCTCAGTTGAAGAAGAATAAAGGACCCGACACCCTTGAATCATTGGTAATTGAGTTATTAAGTCAGCTAAATGCTAAAATTGAATCTGTAATTGAGCCTATTGAGCAATTTATTAACGCCCAAGATAACGATGCGTTTAGCTCAGATGCCATTGCTGAGATAAGTGTTAAACATCGTAAATTGCTGCGTTTAAATCGCTTTTTAAAGCCGCAACTGTATGCGCTATCGGCATTGAGTAAAAACAATGTGGCGGCATTTAATGACTATCATGTAGAGCTTGCGACCGAGCTTGATACCTTGTCTCGCATTGTCGACACCATCGATTTCTACATTGCGCAAATCGACGTAATTAACAACCGCATTTCGCAAATTAACAGCGAAGTGATGAACCGCAATACCTACATACTGTCGATCATCGCAGGCATTTTCTTACCACTTGGTTTTTTAACCGGGTTATTCGGTATTAATGTGGGCGGCATGCCTGGCGTTGATAACCCTCATGCCTTTTATTGGTTTTGCGGTGTGTTAACAGGCATAGGTGTTGTTGCATTAGTGATGTTTCGCCGTTGGAAATTCCTATAGCTAATACGCTTAGCTATTTGCGAGTAAATTACAAAGTTCATCTGTCAGCGCCGAATGTGGCGCTGATTTTTTATAGGTCAAATAAACTGGTCGCTTTAACTGCATGGTGCTGTCTATATTGAATAAACGCCCTTCTACTATATAGGTTTTGACAAGATCACTCGGTAAATACGCAAAACCACCATTGGCCAACATCAAATCTAACGCTATGGTTGCTGCTGAGGTGCGATGACTCGGTTGCACTTTATGCTGAGCAGCATGCTCTTTGGCAAACGTAATGCCCCAATCAACATAAATATAATTGTCGCATGTTTCACTGAATTCAGCACAACTACCAACCAGCGAAATATCAAAATCACCAACATGGGTATTAATAAAATCACTGTCTTTAATGGGGTCAGTTAAAAAAGCAAGTTGCAAACTTTTATCATCAAGTTTACGTTGGATTGCCTCTCGCACTGAAATTTCCGTACCGACCACAACCGAGTCAAATACCGTGTTCATTTCATTCATATGAGAGCACAAATATGCATCCCATACATTGGGTGTTGCTGCGATATTAAATACCGTTTTTTGCTCACTGGCTAAGCCCACCATGGCTTTTGATTGCGCAATTTGCTCAATCACCAGATGAGCATAAGGCAGTAACGCATTACCCGCAGGCGTTAAGCTCAGGTTATTTTTATCGCGAATAAATAACGGCGTGGCATAAAACTCTTCAAGTTGTTTTATGCGTGCACTCACTGCAGCTTGGGTAATGTATAACTGCTCAGATGCTTTGCCAAAATGTCTATTTTCCGCAACCGCAATAAACGTCTTAAAAACCTTAATATCCATACTTTCACCTATTAAACCAATTCGCAATAACACTTAATCTCTTAGAGGGATAAAACCCGCAGCCATTTGTTTTAAATTTACATTTAAAACAAATAGGTAACGCAATTCATTCTATGATATCAACGACGTTTTATTGCCGCAAAACAGCGTTATTAATTAGGGTCTGTTGACCTTTCAAGTTCGTTTTTGCAGCAGTTTGATTGGGTTTTATACAAGGCAGAGGCTTCGTGGCATAGTTATTCTATGTGAGCCAGCCGATAACACAGTAGAAAAGCCAATCAAGCGCTGCCGAACGGTTCTTTTGAGCGCACTTTTCTCATTGTTGCTCGATATTCGCTTAGATTACTAGGCCACACATCGAGCGCCGCGATAAAAGCACGCTCAAACAGAACAAAAATAGAACAGCAAAGATCAACAGACCCTAGCAAATTAGTATTAAAACCGCAGCCAATAATTTAAAGATTTTTTGTTATATCGACAATAATTATTTGCTTTTCATTTCGCTTAACAAGCCCTAAATTGAGCGCAGAAGTTAACCCAGAGGACTGGCAATGAAACTCACTAAAATGGTCGCGCTCGGTTTGATTGTATCACTTAGCTCGACGTTTGTTATCGCTGAAAATAGCACAAAGGCACCGCCTTCAATTGCGTTAAATTACTTGGAATATTGCCAAGATATTCTAGCGGAAAATGACGGCGAGCATGAGACTAACTTATTGAACTGTGTGAATACTGAGCTTGAAGGTTCAGGATTTGACACATTCGCCACATACAGTGAATTACTCGCGTATGTGGGTTTAGGTGAAGACTAATGGAAACGGCAATCCGACAAGGCAAAATACCGTTTTATGCCAGCGACACATTTCCTTATGGTTTGTCACGCAGCGGCTATTTCAGTATTGGCGAATCAGAAGAGCTGATTAAATACGGTGATACCTTATATGGCCTGCATAACGGCTTGTTATCGCCAGAAAATGCCGAAGAGGCGATGTTTGTCGCAGAATTAAACAGCGATGAAACCGCCACCCTTGACGCTGTAAAGTTATGGAAAAAATTTCTATTGGCGATTACAAAAAGCAATAGCTTTTACAGTTTATCGCCAAGTAAAAAAGCGGCTTTTTAGCCGGTATTATCAACCTTAATCGTTGTTAACAAACACGAAGCAATGAGATAGAAGGTAGTAAAAAATGGATATTGACGTATCTGATTTTGACTATGATGATGAGTTGGAAGTTAAATATCAAATCTCCTACACATCGGGTAAACCAGCGCCAATGAAAGTGCACCGTAAAAAACGGTTATCACCTTGGCAGCGTATAGAATTGTTAAAAGACGAAGCTAGGCTCAACAAGCAAATTGCCGATAGCCACTTTGATTATTACGATTAAATTGAATTAGCAATACGTTCTAGGTAATTAACAACTAACCTCCAAGACTGGCGTTTTATGAGTAGAGCGTCACCTTGGCGGTTATTTTCATCTCATCTCTAACCCCATCAGCAAGTACTTTAATTAGTCGTGCTTACGTTTATTTTTATACATCGCGGTGTCGGCAGCTTTAATAAGCTCAGCAACGGTGTAGCCATCTTGCTCATACAAGGCAAAACCAATGCTCGCAGAAAGTGCGACTTTCTGTGCCTGACCATCAACGTCAGTAATATAAAACTCATCACAAATCGCATTAAGTTGCTGTTGGCTTGCTTGCTCAGCATCAGCGGTGCTTTTAACATGCGGCAACAAAGTAACAAATTCATCGCCACCAAAACGCGCAACAAAATCGGTAGAACGACTAAATAGCGTTAAGCGATTAGCAACATGTTGCAACAACTGGTCGCCCGCATCATGGCCAAACTCATCATTAATGGGTTTAAAGTTATCCAAATCTATAAATAAAATGGCGAACATTTCACCGTAACGCTGTGCGTGTTCAACCAGCTCTTCAAGTTTTAAATCCAGTGCTTTACGGCTATATAATTTGGTTAGCGCATCACGATTTGCTGAGTTTTCAAGTATTTGTAAAAGGTGATGACGTTCTTTAGAAAAGCGAATGACTCGCTGCAATAGCGACGATGTAAGCTCTGATTTAGGCACATAATCTTGCGCCCCAAGTTGAATCAGACGATCGCCCATAGCTTCGTCAGCCACGCCAGTGACCACCACAATAGGCACTGATTGTGCGCTGTGTTTTACCGTTAACATGGTATTAAAACCATCACTGTCCGTGACGTTCAAATCCATAATAATTAGGTCAGGCTTAAAGTTTTCGAGCGCTTGAACCAGTTTCGTCAGTGAATCAAAAGTCATAATTGAGTGACTAATAATTTTATCACTCTTTAGTGCATTCCTAATCAGGTAAGCATCATCGCTGTCATCTTCAAGCAAGTAAATCAGATGATTAGATTTATACTTTTGTTGATCATTCATGTTTTATTGATCCTTTGCCAGTAATTCAACAGCGAGCTTAAGAATTCAATGGTTTCATTTAAGCCTTGTGGCTTTCGCACGTAGGAATTAGCACCATACTGATACGACAACTCAATATCATGTGGGCTATTTGAATTAGAATATATCACGACCGGTAAGTTATTCGCGTGTTTATTTTGTTTAATTAACTTTAGTACATCAAAGCCGCCGCATTGCGGCATATTTAAATCGAGTAACACTAAGCTATTCGTGTTTGCAAAAGCGTCAATAGATGAAACAAACTCTCTACCATCATCAAAATGCGTAAGCGTTTTTTCATCATCGACCTTTTTTAGCGCCTGACGCATGATGTAAGCCTCATCGGGATCATCATCAATTAAAATTAAATTCAGCATTACTACACTTCTCTTGGCAAATTAATAATAAACTGGGTGCCTGATCCCTCGATGCTCTCACAGCGAATTTGCGCGTTATGTACTTTGATTATTTGTGCAACAATCGCAAGACCAATACCACTGCCCTCATATTTTTCTCGCGTATGCAGCCGTTTAAACGGTTCAAAAATCCGTTTTGCATGGCTTGGGTCAAGGCCAATGCCCTTATCTTCAATAATAATTTCAACTGACGATTCACGCTCAGTTAGCCGAATATTGATTTCAGGTATGTTATCTGGCTTCGTAAACTTAATTGCATTAGCGATTAAGTTTTGCAGTACCTGTTCAAATAATCCCACGTCTGCGGTAATTAATTGCTCTGGGTTGTCGCATTCAATTTCTGCTTTGGTTCGAAAAATACTCAGCTCAAGGTTTTCGAGCACCGGTGTTAACACCGTATTAAATGATACGGTTTCAAACGACAAAGCGTTAGTGTTAATGCGCGATAGCTTAAGTAAATCTTCAATCATTTTACTTAACCGCTTAGCAGCTAACTGCAATCGCTCAAGTTCAAACTCACTATCTGGGTCCGATTTGAATTGACCTTGTAATCGCTGATAAATCGACTCGCTAAATGCTGATATTTTTCTTAGCGGTTCTTGTAAATCGTGTGATGCAATAAAGGCAAACTGCTCTAAATATTCGTTTGATGCTTTTAATTTACCTAAGAATTCATTTTTGTCGCTTACATCAACAAATGTGCCTAGCATACGTTTGGGCTTACCAAACTCATCGCGATCTAATACGGAATCCACTGAATAGCACCATACCCAATGACCATTTTTATGGCGAAAACGGTATTCTAAAAAGTACTTTTCATTACCGGTTGATTGAGTGATCAGTTCCATATGTTCGACCATGCTCGCGCGATCATCTGGGTGAAACTTTTCCATCAAATCAATATCATTTGCGAAGTCATCTAACTCGTAGCCGAGTAACTCCGTATAAGTTTTATTAATTCGCTCATTTTGCAGCGTTTCAAGATTAAAAATATAGAAACCACACACAGAACTATCTAACAAGCTCTCTAAAAAGTAATGACTCTCAGCGAGCTGACGCTGCGCTTCTTTTTCCGAAGTAATATCTACCGCGCTACCAATAAGATAAGTACTAGACGTATCTCCAGGTTTTTTCACCGGATAAAGTGAGGTTTTAAACCAGCGCGCATCACCTTCAAATGGAATATGTTCTACATATTCGATCGGCGCGTCTTGCTCAACGCAAGTTAAATATTTTACGTGTAAATGCCGCTTAACTTCGTCAGGAAAAAACGTAATTTCTGACAATCGTTTATTTAAGATTTGCTGTTGCGAAATTCCCGTCCATTTAAGTGCGGTATTATTATAGGTAGTGAATTTAAAGTCGTTATCTATGTATTCAACCACCCAAATGCCATGATTTGTGCCCATGTATAAGGCGTCTAAGAATTGTGTACGCTCATCAAGTAAACGCTGTGCTTTTTTCTGCTCGTCGATATTTCTAAGCGCACCCGACATGGTTATGGGGTTACCAGTACTATCACAAATTGAATCCCCGCGCGTTAAAAACCAACTGTACTCACCTTTGGCATCGCGACCTAGGTATTCAACTTCATAACGTTCTTTTTTTTCTAAGTGCGCATCTACAGCGCTTTGAACCATTTCTTTAAAATCAGGGTGGATATGATTAAACCAAGTTTCATAGTTCGCCTCTTGGCTCTCTGGCACACCGATTAACTCAAATAGTTTTGGCGACCACACTTGCTTGCCGGTTTGAATATTCCAATCCCAAATACCATCATTAGTGGCTGAGGTCGCTCGCGCAAAAAGCGCATTTGACTCAACTAATTGTTGCTTTAATGCCGCCACTTCTTTTAAATCTTTTAACGTAATGAGCAGCTGCACTTCACCTGCATACTCTTTTTTGGTCAGAATAATTTCAACAATTTGGTTTTTCTTATCCGTTTTGATTTGGCCGACAAAGCTAGCATTTTCGTTAAGCTCAAGGGTTTTTCCACTCGATTGAATAATGGTTTCAAATTCTTGGCTATTTGCTTTTAAATAAGTACTGAGCTTGCCATTTATATCGCCAAAATCTGATTTAAAATACTCATTTGCAAACACCACATCACCCTGCTCATTTGCCAATAAAAAATTAAGCGGCAGCGAATCCAGCATCCATTTCGTTTGAATATGACCTTCGAGTAAACTCGTTAATTTTTTGTTTTCTTGGCGGGAATAACCATACTCCGACTTAATGCCTTCGTATTGCGAAATAGTGGGTACTTTAAGTAGTTCAGGTAACAGTTTGTACAGATAAAACGCAGTGGTCATCGACACCACTGCCGTCACCGCTTTTGCCATGCCATGATAGCCATACACCCCTTGCCAGATAGTCCAAATGCCAAATAAATGAGTGATACCGCAAAATAAAATAAATAATGAGAACAGTAAAAACACATTGTTATAGCCAATATCATTGCGCTTTTTCATAAAGATAACGAGTGCAACGGGAATCGAAAAATAGGCGGTTGCTATTAGTAAATCAGAAACGACATGGGTCCATAAAATATGAGGTTGCCATAAATAACAGTGACCATGGGGCATGTAATCACCGCGAAAAAACTGCTCTGTCATCGTGCTCAACGGAAATCCCTTACATTTGCAGTAGGTTTACATTTGAGTATGGCAGATAGCCTTACAAATACAATTTGAAGGCGGGTTTTTATACGTTAAATCAAGGGTTAAATTAACTGTAACGCGAAGCGAAAACGTCGTTATAAACGCCTATTCTTTATCGAAACTATCAACAATAATCGCGCCCATTGACGCTGGCATTGAAATCACCACAATGCGTTTGAGCGCAACAAGGGGTTCTGTAAGAAGTGGCAATTTATTAATACTTAAAAGTACTAGCGCCACAATAAAAAACGTAATGACATAGGCAAAAATAATACGCGACACAAACAATAAACGTCGCGTACGGATATTTCGTTGAAATACGCTTTCAAACGTATATAAACTTAAAAATAGAAACGATAAACTCAAAAGCAGCAATAAATTGGTAAACGGTAATATCTGTGCAAGCTGCCAGGCTTCTTCTGAAAATGAAATCGGCACTGCAAGTGCGAATGCACCGACACAAATCTGAATAATATCTTCAAAATTAAAACTGCTTTTCATCATGATTTTATCGCTGCTGTTGAGTGGTGGTTTTAAACGCCTAAGTTCAAGTTAAATAACTCATATACAGATAGCAAGGGAAACCTGTCTGCTATAAACGTAATTTGTGTTTTTTTAATGAGCGATTGCAATGTTATTTTCAGCCATCTGTTTAAAGCTATGTTTTGCACGTGGCATTTTTGATACCATCACCCAATAATTTAAATTTCCCGTTCAAAACGCGAGTTACTACTTTAGCCATGGAAAAATACGAAGAACTGTTAGTGTCAATCCGTAAAGTGATTAGAGCTATTGATTTACACTCTAAACAACTTAATAAATCGTCTGGATTAACCGGCCCACAGCTGCTGATTATGCAAGAAATTGCCCGCGTTAAAGGTATTACCGCAAGTGCAGTTGCAAAAGAGATTAACCTAAGTGCCGCCACTGTAACGAATATCTTAGACCGTTTAGAATCCCGTGATTTAATTGAGCGTGTGCGCAGCAATGAAGATAAACGTCGCGTTAGTTTGTTTTTAACCACCAAAGGCAAAACATCATTAATTGATGCACCGCAACCACTGCAAGAACACTTTATTCAAAATTTTTGTGCACTTGAGCAATGGGAACAAAGCCTGCTGCTTTCTTCAATGCAACGTATCGCTAACATGATGGATGCAACTGACCTTGATGCAGCGCCAGTACTTGAAATTGCCCCGATGACAGTAAGTTCTGAAGGCGAAAATAAAAATTAACTTAATTTGTAGCCAAATGCGTCGATCACTTGGCTACGCAAATCCTCTTTTAAACACTCATTATTGCTATCTGATAGCAAAAATACACTTTCTAAACTTTCGCCTAATGTAGTCACCTTTGCTGAATGAATAGACAAGGTTAAGTTGCGAAACACCGAACAAATTTTATCAACGTACGTAGGGTTATTAAGCGTCGTTACTTTGAGCAGTGTTCTGTCCCGTTTTGGTGTTGGAATAAACTCCACCATTGGCTCTGAGTCAAAACTTTTAATCTTTTTAGCAACCGGTAATTTACAGCTTTTATGACCAGACTCGATAACACGTTCGATTTGGCTAATAACCCGTTTAATGCGGTAGCTTTCACTTAACTGTTCATCATTTACATCGAGCACTCGAAAAACTTCAAGCACGTTGCCGTCTTTTGTTTCTAACAGCTCAGCATCTTTAACACTCACTTTCGCTTGAGTGAGCGTATTAAAAATATCAACAAAGAGTTTTTGCCTGTTAGGCGTATACACTACCAAGGTTGAACACCCAATTTGGTCACTCTGCGTTAAAAATACCAAAGGAAATTGACTGGCATTAACAACTTTGGCAGTAATTTCAGAGAGCTCTTTGGCACTTGTAAATGTGAAAAAACTATTAGGCAAGGTTGACCAAAACTGAGTGACATCCTCCAGTGCAACATCGCTGTTAGATAGAATAGTTTGTGCCTGCGCTTTATTTTCGCGGATCACTGTTCGCTGCTCGAAAATACTTTGCCCATCGGTTTTAAATGCTTCGCGACTTGCCAAGTAAAGTTGCTCTAATATGGCGGCTTGCCAGTCGTTCCAAGCATCTTCATTAGTCGCCATAATATCTGCTACCGTAAGCGTATACAGGGCATTTAAGCGCTCTAACGATTTAACCTGTTTGTTTAAGCTGCGAATCGTACGCGGGTCGTAAATATCTAAGGTGCGACTGGTGTTAATTAACAATTCTTGGTTTTCAATCAACCACTCTATTAACTCCACCGACGCATTTTTTAAATTGTGGAATGCGGCAAACTCTTTTGCCAAAATTGCGCTGGTGCTATGACTTTCACTATCTTGTGAACCGGCTAAATGATGACAAAACGCAGCAAGCGATAACGCCAATTTATTTTGCACACGGCCATAAGCAATATGATAGGTTTCGTGATCACCTTGATGATTTGCAAAGTCAGAAATATACGACACCGTTTTATACACATGTTCGTCAACCGTATAGGCATTATGAATATCAAACTGCATACGCCCTTCGGTTTGCGCCCATTGCGTCGCATACATTTCTAAAACCCCGTAACGGTGCATTAAACCCAGCACTTTTTTCAGCGTTTTAGGCTGTTCAAACAGGCGAATAAATTCTTCGCGGCAGCTTTGATAATCTTGTAATTCACCCAATAAGCGATGCCTTACTTTTCGCAGCAACTTCAAAGTATTAGACGATATTCCTTTGGCTTTAGGATGATTTGCCAATAAGCCAAATAACTTGATCACTTGAGACTTATCAATAAACACACTTGATGAGTTAACATCGACCAAGCCATCAACAATGGCAAAATTTTCATTTACTTGCAGTACTTCTTGTTTGCTATCACGCGAAATACACAGGCTCACATTCTCACAGAGAATTTGATTAAGCTCTTGCAATCGGGTCATGGCACGAAATAGCTGCCGCATCATGCGTTCGATTGCCTGCTGTGCGCTGTCTCCACGACCAAACTTTAGAAATTCCGCAACATCAGCTTGGTATTCAAATAATAATAATTCTTGCGGGCGATTAGCCACACAGTGCAGCGCCCAGCGAATACGGCAAATAAAGTCGTGGGCTTCAATTAGCTCAAACTGTTCATCTTCTTGCAACAGTTCGCCATGCTCAAATAAACCTGCGTTTGATAATTTTAAATGTTTGCGCGCAACCCAGATAATGGTTTGAAAGTCACGTAAACCACCGGGATTAGTTTTTATGTTTGGTTCAAGGTAGAGTGCGGTGTTGAGTGCCTTTTCATGGCGAGCTTGTTGCTCTGCGAGCTTTGCCTGAAAAAAGTCAAAGTCGCTGAGTGTGGTTTCATCGTACAAAAAGTTTAGTAACGACTCTGCATGCTGTTTATTGCCATATAAACAGCGAATATCAAGTAAATTAGTCGCTATGGTAATATCTTCGGTAGCGAAACGTTTAGCTTCTGCTAAATTGCGAACGGAATGGCCAATATCCAATCCTAGATCCCAAAGACCAGTAACAAACTGCCTAACTTTATCTTCGGGAAATTCACTCGCATCATCTGGCGTGATAATCGCAATATCAATATCGGAATAAGGATGTAATGTTGCACGGCCATAACCGCCAACGGCATTGAGTGAGCAAGACGAATTAACTAAGCCACATTCACGCCACATATCAATTAGCATTTTATCCAATTCATCAGCGCGTTCATGTAGCAACGAACTGATAGAGCTAGAAAAAAAACGCTCATTTTGCGAACTGGTTAGTTTATCTAATTGATCTTTGTATATCGTTCTCATTCCTTGCTTCCTCTCAGATTAATTACGTTTAATTAAACTGATATCAAAGCTTTTGAGACCACACATTCATTGACACCAACTTGTTATTGACTAAGTTATTATTGATTAGTCTGCCGCCATATTCAAAGCCTAATCGCGCAAACACCTTATTTATGGCAAAAGACGACGCGCGGCAAACCGAATAAATAAACTGTACATCGTTATTTTTTAGGTATTTGCTCGCTTCAAAAATAAGCGCTGAGGCAATACCTTCATTGCGAAATTGGCTTAATACAACGGTATCGTAAAGTCTGGCATTTGGTGCATCTTTCTCATATTCAATACGCACACAGGCAACAATCGCATTCATGTATTCAACACAAAAATAGTCAACGCCGCTATCAATACTGTTTTTAATGTAGTTTTCATCACCGATTGGCGAGCCATAACTTGAAAATGCGAGTTGATAAAGTTTAGATAACGCTCGCACATCGCTTTGATTACACTTACGAAATAACACTGGCTGAGCAAACGAACCGGGCTCCCACGAATCAACATTTTGTACTTCGTTGATAATACCGTCGCTTAAATCCATGTGATCGCACGAAGCGCGCTCTTCATCAAAAAATCGAGAAATAAAAATAGCGTCTTGCAAACCGAAATAACCAGGCACAGTCGCCTCAATTTGGTATCCGCGTTTTAGAAATGGCAATACTTGTGCGTCTTTTACTTTGGCGATTATCTTGCTGTAACCGCCTTCTTTAGCAAAGCTTTCTACTTCATTGTGAAAGGTGTTTGGCACTTCAATTGTTGCATCGGTAATGTAAACACGGTCATTTAATTTTCCGAAACGGATAGTGTTACCTGTTAGAGTGGTTTCACTATCAAATTGCGTCGCTTGCATGATTTATATCCTTGCTGTTAATTCGTATAAAAATATTATTCAATCTGTGCGTTATTAAAATTTAATCTAAAAGGCACTGTATATTTAGAGTTGATAGCAATATAAATATCGTTTCATAGACGGGGCTGATTCAATAAAGTCAAGTTATTAGAACGATTAATTGTTCTACACAAAACAAACCACTTCAAAAATAATTAGAATTCTAATTAATATAACATTAGTTAGAGCACTAATCAATTAACTGAGCATTTGTCAAACAGCAGATTGCAGCCACGCACGATAAGGCGCATGCCAAATCGTGGTTTAGTAAAGATAAAATGAGTAGAAATGTAAAAGCGGGAGTGTAGTTGGCAGCTAACTAAACAAGTGGGTTTGCAAGACATAAATCCATAGCGGAATAGTTACAACACTC
The DNA here is from genome assembly GCF_000238255.3 of Pseudoalteromonas spongiae UST010723-006. NCBI lineage: Bacteria > Pseudomonadati > Pseudomonadota > Gammaproteobacteria > Alteromonadales > Pseudoalteromonadaceae > Pseudoalteromonas > Pseudoalteromonas spongiae. Next base: position 278,523 of record NZ_CP011040.1, on the reverse strand, counting down.
ATTAATGTGCTGAGTACCACGGTTCCTGCAACTAAGCTTTGCCCACTGTTTTGCTGACAAGCGACGATATATGCATTTACGCCAGTTGGGCATGCTGTTAGCACAACCAAAATTAACGTTATTTCATCACTCAGCTGAAAACCCAAGCGCGCTACTAACAACACCACCAAAGGTAATAAAATCAGTTTAATAATTGTGGCACTGATAATTTGTTGGTAATTACCAGCCAAGCGGTATTGATACAGATTGGCACCCAAAATAAATAGCGCAAGCGCTAACGCCCCTTGGGTAATTAAATGTAAGGTACTTGCGATAAAACCAGGCACATCAACACCCAGCATATTCACCATTAACCCACTGTAGATCCCGACTAATAATGGATTTTTTAGCAACCCCTCACAAAAGCGCCTAAATTGAAACGAATTACCCGTCGCAAAACTCGAAAAAATACTGGTCGCGCCAAATAAAACAGCACTATGAAAACTGATGATTAAAAACACCAGCGCCGCAACGGACGGCGACAACACACTGATTAACACTGGCAAGCCAACAATAATGGTATTTGAATACGTACTGCCTAGCGCAAATACAGCGCTACCAGTAGACTGCATCTTGAAAAGTCGCGGTGCAAGCAAAGTCGTTATTATAAAGGTCGATATAACAACGGCATAAAACGTTAAAAACACTGAATACGAAACAATCCCCGATAAATCGGCTTGCGCGATATTAATAAATAGAAATAAAGGAAACAGCAAACTAAAGGTAATTTTACTGAGATCACCAATGGTTTGGGTAGACACATAATGGCTGCGAAGCGCAACATAACCAAGCAAGGCCACTATGACTAACGGAAAAAGAGATGAAAACATGGATTTAGTCATGCGATAAAAAGTGCCGAGACTGTAATCAATTAAGTGCAAAACAGCAACCGTTTGGCGCGCCTTAGCTGTACAAATTTTACACAAACAACAGGGCAAACTATAGTTAAAGTATGCAGGATTTTTGCAGGAGTTCGTTATGTTTGAACGCAGACATCACACACCCAGCTTTAATGAGCACATGAGTTTACTGAGTGATGAACAACGGATCGCGATGTATGATCTCTATAACTTTGGCTATGATTTGGCGTTTGTACGTACTACAGCGCAAGGCAAACTTGCGGTACTAACCCAAGGCGAAAGCTTTGCAACAATTGACCAATTTGGCGATGCAAGTAACTTGGTCGCGCGCTTTTTCTAAACTAATTCTTCTAACGTACTGCAAATAAATGTTCAGATGGTTTAACACGTACTTTTGCACCTTCTTTTAGCATTTCACTACCGCGTATTGCCACTTTTTCACCTAGCGCAAGTTCACCTTTCACTTCAATAAAGTCATTGAAACCGCTGCCGGGGACTACCGTCACTTGTTTTACGGTTAAGTCATCGGTTACTACATTCACGTATACTTTGTCTTGGCGTAAAATTAACGCATCGCGATGAACCGTTAACGCATTATGCTTAGCGCTACTTGCAAGGCTCACTCTTACCGCACTGCCAATAGGTAAAGATTGCTCAGTTAACGACGCGCGTACTTCCATAGTGCGGCTTAATTCGTCCCCTACAGGTACCAAAGCACGTAGTGTTGAACTAAAACGCATATCTTTATTGGCAATTAACACACTATCACCCACTTTATTAAATTGCGTATGGGATAGCGGTGCATTTGCACGTACTTCCAAGTTATCTAAACTCACTAACCGTACAGCGGGTGAGTTTGTTTGGCTAAATTCTCCCACTTGCTTGTAGCGCTCAACAATGGTGCCATCAAAGGGTGCGATTAACTTTGTTTTATCAAGTTGCAACACAATGCGCTGTAAACTGATCTTTGCCTGTTCAAGCTCTTGCATTGCCATCATTAACTCCGCTTCTTTTGCTTCGAGGGCATCTAACGATGCGTTTTTTCCTAATTTTTCAATACGCGTAAGTTGGCGTTCAAGCAAGCTAACACGCGTGCTAAAGCTTTTTATGCTGGCACTGGCTTGCTGTTTTTCTAGCTGTAAAAACGCATCGTCCAGCAGTAAAATCGTGTCGCCTTTTTTAAAGCGCTCACCAACTTCTGCAATGCGCTTTACAACGCCCGAAACTTCAGTGGTTAAGCGCGAATCAAAACGACTCACCACAGTACCTGGCACCCACATTTGTTCAGCGATTTCTGCTTGCTCTACATCACTTAGAGCAACCAAAGGATCTGGGCGTTCATTGGCTGTTGCAAAACAACTAAGTAATGTCAGCACAGCACATACAATTGTCGAAATAACGTATCTCATAACTAATTCCCTTCCAGTTGCGTTTGAGTAGAAGTAACAGGGGTTGGTTGAACACTTTTACGCGTTGAAAATTGTTTTAGTAATGCCGGGAGCAGTACCAAAGTAAATAAGGTTGAAAACACCATGCCACCAACAATTACCGCTGCAAGACCGCGATAAATAATACTGCCTTCACCTGGCATAATAAGTAGCGGCAACATGCCAAAAATACTGGTTAATGTACTCATAAAAATAGGGCGTAAGCGCAGTTTAAGTGCCTGTTCGACAGCCATTTCGCGGCTTAACCCTTCGCGCTCACCTTGGCGAGTTTGGTCGACTAATAAAATCGCATTATTTACAACCAATCCAAGTAAAATAATAAAGCCAATCATGGTTAACAAATCGAGCGGCTGAAATTGAACAAGGTTCATTAACTGCAATGCCACAACACCGCCAACGGTTGCCAGTGGTATGGATAGCGTTACCATTAAGCTGTCTTTTAACGATTTAAAAAGACCGGCCATCAGAATAAAAAGTAGCCCTAGCGCCAAAATAAAATTTTGCCCCATAGTTTTAATCGATTGCTTTAAGCTGTCGGCACTGCCGCCATAATTAATCGAACCATCGGCAGGCATAAGCGCCTGAATTTGTGGTTCAATCTCAGTTTCAATGATAGCCATTGCTTGCTGTAACGACATACCCTCAGGTGGGTTCACATTAACTGTAATAGTTCTACGACGGTCAATTCGCTGAATACGTGATGGACCAACCGTTCGCGTTACATCAACTAACTCACCTAACTGCACTACAGTGCCGCTTGGCGTAGTAATCGGCATTGCCGACAATTCTTCAGGGTTTTGCCATCCTTCAGCTTTAAAAATCATATCAAGACGTTTATTACCATCGAAATATTCGCCAACATATAGGCCTGTGCCCATTGCTCGGGTAAGTTGTGCTAAATCACGGCGATTAAAGCCAACTTCCATCATGCGGCGGTCATTTGGCAATAAGCGTAGTTCTGGCTCTGCATCTTGGGTGCCGGGGTTAATATTAATGTTACTGTCTTCAAAACGTGCTTGTAAGATTTCACGTGTTTTATCGGCCACATCAGCCATAGCGCGCGTGTCGCGGCTTTGTAAATGAATTTGAATGCTGCGGCCTGAGCCTAGGCCGCCAAATAAATTACCTTGCTGCGAGAACACGCGGGTATCTGGTAAATCAACCAAAATTTCTTCACGCATTACGCGTTCAAGTTCTTTCACTTGTGATTGATCTTTAGCGCGCACGCCTAAGTTTGCGTTGCCAGGAAATGATAAAATATAGTAATTTTTAAGCGCTGGTTGTTTCGTGCCATCCATATAGGGCTGTAAACGCTCAACCAAAGGCTTAATATACTCGCGCTCAACAAATTCTTGGTTTGAGCCCGTTGGTAAACGCACAAATGCATCGACTGCGTCACGTTTTACGGGTGGTAAGTAGTCAAGCGGGGGTAACAACCACACAGTCAAGGCAACTGGTGCCGCCATCAAGGTGAAAATCACCGCAAGGCGTTTTTTACCTGAGTTAGTCAACACCGTAATTTTGCGCGTGATTGTTTGCCAAAGGCCCTCTAATCTATCTTCTTCAACTGTTTGGTTTAGCCACATTTTCGCAGCCACAGGTAAAATAGTCAGAGCCACCAGCAAGGAGATAAATACTGCAATGGCGATGGTCAGCGCTAAGTCCGCAAAAAATTGCCCTGCCACATCGCGTAAAAATATCACCGGAATAAAAATCGCAATGGTCGTGGCAGTAGAGGCCATTAACGCCCCCGACACCAACTGTGTGCCTTTCGCAGCTGCTTTATCAGCACGCAAGCCCTGGGTTTTCAGCCTAACAATATTTTCAAGCACCACAATTGCCGCATCAAGCACCATGCCTGTGGCAAATGCCAATCCAGCAAGTGAAATCACGTTAAGCGAACGGCCTGTGATATTCAACACAATAAAGGTGGTCATAATTGAAATAGGTATCGCCATTGCCACAATTAAGGTCGCGCGGCGCTGGCGTAAGAACCACCAAAGTACACCAACAGCAAGCAGGATCCCAAGTACTAAGTTGCTCGAGACAAGGTTAATTGCACGATAAATAAATACTGAGGCATCAAACGATTGGTGCATTGTCAGTTGTTGTGGTTCAAGCACTTGGCTGCGAATTTTGTCGACCTCAGCTTTAACACGCTCAAGCGTTGCTAACACATTGGCGCCACTTTCACGGTCTATGCGCACCGACATTGCCGGATTACCATTTTGCACCGCACTACCATTGTCTGAATCGCGAGTGACTTTGATCTCGGCAATATCACTAAGTTTAATTGGTTTGCCGTCACGCCATTCCAGTACCAAATTGCCGAGCTGAGTAGGGTCGAAACGACCAGCAAAGCGCAGCGTATAACGGCGGCGACCAATATCAGCGTACCCACCCGATGCATCATTTGCTGAACCTATTAAATTGCTTACCCGTGTTAAATTAATGCCAAGTTCTGCTGCGCGGTAAGCATCAAATTCGATTTGTAATTGCTCACGCGAGTTACCCGTTTGCAATTGAACGCGAGCAACCCCGGGAATACTCTCTAACCGAGGGCGAATGGTGTCATCAAAAAATGTTGCATATTCGCTGATCGGTTTTTCATTGCCCGGCAATGCTTGTAAGAAAAAATAGGTCAGTGCCGGTGCCCCACCATTAAAGCCACCGAGACTTATCACCGGTGGATTTACATCGCGTGGTAATGGCGGTACACGGTTCATACGGCTGATCACTTCGATCAGGGTTTTATCCATGTCGGTATCAAGCGTAAAAGTAAGATTAATAAACGATGACCCTGAATTTGCAAAGGTGCGTAAACTGGTGAGCCCTGGTAGCCCCTGCAGTACGTCTTCTTGAGGTTCTAAGATTTCTGATTCCATTTCGGCTGGTGACGCCTGTCGCCAGCTAGTGAAAATAGTAATTTGAGGTCGTTCAATATCTGGAAAGAGTTGAATAGGCAGTTTAGTAAAGCTCACTACCCCTAACACCAAGCACAGGGTTACAAAAATTGCCACCCCCGCCGGATTTTTTAAAGCCCGAGTTGTAATGTTCATTGCGTTCCCTATTTTATTTTTTCGCAAACAACGTGCTTGACTATAGTTAGAAATTAGTCGCAAGAAAGTGGGAAATAGTTTAACCCTCAAAGAAACAAGACGGGCTGCAAAATAGGCTTTTTAGGTAAGTAAGTGTGTTTTTGGTCACATTTTGACACACCAAGTTACTCAATTGTTAACCATAAGAAATTTAAATGTATCACATTAGGTAAACTAACAAGTAATTGCGATAAAGCGCTCTTTTAAGCGCTTTATCATCAACATATTTCGCAACAAGATCAGTGAACGAATACGTTAAAGATATAACGCCATTCTTTTTCGTAGGATTTTAACTTCTCGATAAGTGTTGGGGTAATTTCAGTGCCTTGTGTTAATACCACTGCACCTTGTTTATTAAGTAAGTCTTGGCTCAAATGCATGCCCGGTTCCAACATATTGACACCGAGGCATAGATCAATATTGTGCTGTTCGAGTAATGTATCACTGCTCAATAGTTTGATATACGCATTAACAATTTCGGGATCAAAGTACGTCTTACTTTCTTGTTTCAAGTAATCAATCGCTTGCTGTTGTGAAAGCTTTTGTTCACTAATTCGCCCAAGTACCAACTTATCAAACTCATTTACTATGGTTAGAATGCGCGACGCAATTGGAATATTAGTGCCAATTAAATGATCTGGCACACCGCTGCCATCAAAGCGCTCGTACTGATGCTTTACCGCCGTGCCAATCGCTTTTAAATGCGGTACCGTTTGTAATATTTCAGCACCTTTTACTGCATGGGTTTGTTTTTCTACCAGTTCTGCCCGAGATAATTCATTTTCAATACTTTTTGCTAACGTATCTGACAGCGAGACCTTACCAATCTCATGCATAAGCCCAGCAAGGTACACTTGCGTAACTTGGTTTTTCTCAAGTCCCATGGCTGCTGCGAGCGTACGACAATGGCTAGCAACTCGTTTTACGTGCCCTTCGCCGCCTCCGGTTGTGTCTTCAATGATCAAGTTGATCATTTCAATGACATCATAAAACAAGCTACGTTGACGATTGTTGGCTGATTTTAACTTATCGTTGAGTTTTGATAGTGACTGTGTGCGCGCTTGCACTTTGCTTTCAAGATCTTGGTTTTGCTTGCGAAGTAATTCGTTTTTAAGTTGCAACTCATTTTCCAAACGCATTACTGACTGCTTCAATTGAAACTGCTCAGATGCTTGTAATACCACATTTTTGAGCTCGTCGTTGCTCCATGGCTTACTCACGTAATTATTAATTTTGCCTTGGTTTATCGCCATCGCTGTAGAATCGATATCTGAATAACCGGTCAATAAGATGCGAGGGGTATCGGGGCAAACGTCAAACGCCTTAGAAAGCAGCTCAGCGCCACTCATTTTAGGCATTTTCATATCAGAAATAATCACGCTATAGGTAGATTCAGATAACTGTTGTGCTGCAGCTTCTGGATCACTAAATGACTCAACCTCAAAGTCTTTTCTGAATAGCCTTTTCAGTGCATTAAGCACTTCCATTTCATCATCGACGATCATTAATTTTAACTTATCTGTCATAGTAATCCTCGAACGAAGCCAATACGCTATTTACTCTAAAAACATTGCCTTAACTAAAAAGTGACACTATTTTTTAAATAGATCAACCTGATTATGTGTAAAAAAGGAAGCTGTTATGAAAGGCGCGATATTTAATGCATTACAAGAATTTGTTGAGCAAGGGCACGGATACCAAGTTTGGGACGACGCACTCAGTAATAACACTCTGCCCTCGCACGGCATTTACACGTCCACAAAACAATATGATGACAGCGAATTATTTACGATAGTAGGCTACTTATCTGAACGCTTAGAGGTGCCAATTCCTGACTTAGTGCGTGCTTTTGGCGTTTTCTTATTTCCATTATTAATGCCGCAAGCGCCACAAGAAGCGCAAAATGCGCCTTCGTTACGTGCATTTTTAATGATGGTGGACGAACTCATTCACGTTGAAGTTAAAAAGCTTTATAAAGACGCGCAACTACCCGATTTTAGTTACGACGACCATATTGATGACAAACTAACCATGATTTATCAATCACCACGCAAATTATGCTTTTTATCGGAAGGCTTAATTTTAGGCGCTGCACAACATTTTGGTGAAACCGTAAGCCTTTCTCAACCTGTATGTATGCATCAAGGTGGCGAACACTGCGAGATAGAAGTCGTTTTCAATGGAAAATAATGAAACACTTGCCAAATTGGCAGCGCTAGAACGTATTTTAGCCCGTGAGCGTTTAGCGCGAAAAGAAGCGGAAAAACAGCTAGAAGACTACACCCGCGAGCTCTACCAGCAGGAAGAGGCGGTTAACCAAACTCAACAAGAAGTGGCAACCCAACAAGGACAGCTTGAATTCCTAACGGGCTTATTAGCAGAAACATGGCGCCAACCTAGCTTAAATAAAATTGTCGCAAATTATCTCGAGCGCACCAATAACTTTATGACTAACGCCCATAATCTGTTTGTCGAAATACACGCAGATTTGTCGTATCACCAATTTCAGTACCACTGCCAGAGTACAAAACAGCAAGCCTCCTCATTGCCCGATTCTTATAAGCAAGTATTGCGTCAAATTAAGCGTGATGAACTGTATCAGCAAGTAACCAGTGAGTCCGAATCACAAATTTTTGAAATTGAAAGTATTAGTAATAGCCCCAGCGAGCGATTTAGCGATTGCGTTTTAGTGCCCTTGTACAACTTAGATTTACCCTCAGGTAAAGGTGTGGGTATTGCCATCTTATTGTATGAATCACAAGACGATATCAATATAGTTAAGCTGCAAACACTTGAATCATCGCGCAGTATGTTATCAGTTGCAATTGAACGTAAACGCGCAGAAGAAGCGCTACAAGAACGTCTTGTTGACCTTGAAACCAGTAATAAAATGCTGGAACAAACACAGCAACAACTTGTGCAACAAGAAAAATTGGCATCACTTGGTCAGCTTGCGGCGGGTGTAGCACACGAGATTAATAACCCTGTTGGCTTTGTATTAAGTAACCTAGATACAATGCGTGAGTACTTTTCTGATTTTGCTGAAATTATGGCGCCACTTAACGCAGACAACATATCTGAACAGGAAAAAATTGTTGCGATGCAAGCCAAGTGGCAGTCATTAGATGGAGATTTCTTGTTTGATGACAGCCATGAAATATTAACATCCTCAGTGCAAGGACTTGAGCGAGTTAAAGACATAGTGTCAGATCTTAGCACCTTCTCACGCATGGATAACGACGAGCTTGATAGTATCGACCTAAATGTAGTGATTGAGAAATCATTGAACGTAGTCAGTAACGAGTTCAAATATCATCATGAAGTAATAAAACATCTACTACCTGAAGCGAATATTCTTGGCAATGCCGGTAAATTGCAGCAAGTGTTTATTAACTTATTTGTTAACGCAAAACACGCCATGCCAAATGGCGGGGCACTGACTATTAGCTGTGAGAGAGACCGTAATAAAATTATTGTACGGGTTAAAGATCAGGGGCATGGTATTGAAAAAGAGCATATCGCCGATATTTTTACGCCATTTTTTACTACCAAAGCGCCCGGTGAAGGAACTGGTTTGGGCCTCGCTATTTCCTATGGCATTTTGCAGCAGCACAACGCCAAAGTAAAAGTACATAGTGAAGTTGGCGTGGGTACTGAATTTGAAATTGCGTTTTATGAATCGATATGACATTAATGTTTATATCACACGCTAACTAGTACGGCTTATTTTAAGCCAAACCACTTCGCATTTTGCAATGCAATTTTTATGAACTACTCGGACGTTATTAATTTCCTAATAAATTTCAATATATTAAATTTGGTTCGCATCTTGCTGTCATTTAAGTGAGCAAGCATTTGGAGAAACTTTATGCGAAACAGAAACCAACCATTTTCAATTGACCAAAAGCTGCAAGCGATGAGACCTTACATTGACCTAGAGTTGTTTAACCGCTCAATTGATTATCGCCGCAAAGTAATTTTTAGCTTTAAAGAGCAAGAACGCGCTCTGCAACAACTTAAAGACGAATTTGCTGAGCCAAGCGTACGTGAGGATTATGATTGTATTCTTGGGTACAACTAATGCTGGCAACTTGACTCGGTTGGGTCCCTTCTTTTAAACCATCCAACCGAGCTTACAACTAACCTGAATTCGGGTTGAAAAGTTAACTAACCATCTGAAATATATTAACTATATTGCTTCACACCTTCTAGCTTGATAGTTTTTATAGTAACACGGTAAATGTGTACGTTAGCGGCGAGCCCTTGATAAACAACTTTAACGCTTTAATAAGTACAAGTAGCTATTAAAACGTAATTTATTATCCCAATATCAGGTTAACTAGGAGAACAAGGCTTTTATCTTCTCATCGAGCAATCTACTATTGAGTGGTTTAGTGAGCACATCTAGCATACCAGCGTTTAAACACTTAGTTTTATCAGCAAGTCCTGCATTTGCTGTCAGTGCAATGATAGGCGGCGCTACCTCGCCAAGTTCAGCGCGAATTGTACGCGCAGCGGTAACGCCATCCATAACTGGCATTACCATATCCATTAGAACTAAATCAAAACGCTTCTTTTTCACTTCTGCAACTGCAACTTCACCATTATCAGCAAGTACAACCGAGTGATTTCGTTTTTCCAAAATAGCTTTAATTATAAACTGGTTTGCGGGGTTATCTTCAGCAACCAAAATGCGATAACTAGGAATGCTATCTTTAACTTTAGTGTCCTTAGCATGTCCGTCAGTCGTTATTAATGGTGTTAATGGAATAGTGACAACAAACTCGGTGCCGACACCAATGTCGCTGATGCATTCAATTTTACCTTCCATTAATTCCAATAAACGTTTAGTGATACTGAGGCCTAGTCCAACACCTTGTTGCCTGCCAACTTGTTTATCATGCAATTGTGAAAATGGCTCAAATAGGGTCTGAATATGTGCTTCATCAATACCTACACCAGTATCTTTAATTGTTATAAACAATTCTGTATCACTGCGGTTTATCAATAAGCTTACTTCGCCCTCTAAAGTAAACTTGAACGCATTACCGAGTAAGTTCAATAACACCTGTGATAAGCGCACACCGTCGATATTTATCTGCTCTGGCACGCCACTGCCTAAAATCGCGTTAAAATGAATGCCCCTTTTAACTGCCTGAGTTTCATACTGCTGCACTAAATTTTTAACCAGTTTATGCAAATTAATATTACTATTTTCAAGTGCCAAGGTACCAGATTCAATTTTCGCAAAGTCTAACGTGTCGCTTATCACACCTTGTAATAACTTGGCGCTATCGCGCATAAAATCAATTAACTCAAGCTGTTTTTCATTGGGCTGAGTGTCTTCTAACAACTCTAAAATACCTAAAATAGCATTCATGGGTGTACGAATTTCATGAGACATCACAGCTAAAAAATGCGATTTTGCTTTATTGGCACTTTCGGCTTTTTCTTTTGCAAGTTTTAAATCGTATTCACGCTGCTTGGCAAAACTAATGTCTTTTGCAATGCCTAAATATCCTGCAAAGCTGTTGTCTGGGTTAAACTTCGCCTTGCCGCTAATTGATATCCAAACACGATGCCCCTGATTATCAATCGCTTCAAACTCAAATTCATGGATTTCACTGTGCTGCCTTACAAGGTGCAGAAAATGCTCCCACTTTTTAAATTGCGCGCTTTCACTGTCACTACGAATGTTTATTGGGCTTTTGTGTAAAAAGTGTGAAAAGTTAGTCGGTTTTTTTTGTTCCACGAACGACAAATAAGTAAAACACATACTTTCATCTGTTTCCCAAAACCAATCTGATGCAAGCTCTGCGTAGGCTTGAAAGCGTTGCTGGCTTTGCGTTAACGCATATGTACGGTCTAGTAACATTTGTGACATTTGATGCTGCTGATCAAGTTGTAAAAATGCTTGACGAAACAAAGTATCGACCGCACTCAACGCACACTCGATTTGCCCATTATCAACGTCGCCCTTAACAAACAAAACAAAAACGCCTTTTCGTTCTGCAAAGTTATTAGCCACAAAAATAACGGTTTCGTGGCAGTGGCTAGGTAATATCCAATCACCCGGAAGCTGACAAATATTAGCGGCGTAAATGTTACGCTCGAATACCGTGTTAACAAAAGAAGAGTCAAGCAAGCACACGCCGCTTAATGGTTCAAATGTGCTGGTTAACGCGCATAACTCGTTTGCATCTTGGGTAAGCACCAAAATATCACCAATTTCAGCAATTGGCCTTAAACCTAGTTGTAGTTTCAATAATAGTTCAGCCGCGTTTTTACTACTTAATAGGTCGTTAACCACTCGCAGTATGGCGCTCGCATTTAGTCTTTCCATGACACCTCTTTAAAACAAATGAATTTGCTTAGTGTTATTCAGTTTAGCGAAAGTACCTGCATGCTGCATTGCAAAATGCAAATTAAGTCACTTTTTTGCCCATTTTTTGCTGGTACATAACTTGTATCACTCTATTGAGAGAATTTGGCGAGGGCGTATTATGAAAATTGTATGTATAGGTGGTGGTCATGGTCTTTCACAGGTGCTCGATGCGCTAAAAAATATGCCATGTGAACTCACAGCAATTGTAACTACAACAGATAACGGCGGAAGCACAGGCCGACTGCGCCAAGACCCAAGCCAAATTGCCTTTGGCGATATTCGTCGCTGCGCTGAAACACTTGGCAACCCTGAAAATATGCTCACTATTTTGAGCGAACAACGTTTCGAACAAAACAACGACTTAAAAGGCCACAGTTTTGGCAATATATTATTAAGCGCGCTAAGCCAAGTCACGCATAACACCAGCGACGCCATCAAGATTTTTTGTGCCATGCTGGGGGTAAAACACACCATTTTACCCATGGCTAACGGCCCAGTAGATTTAGTGGCAACAAGTGAAAGTGGCGAGCGTGTTTTTGGCGAGTGCCACGTCGATGCGCTTTCAACCTTTCCTAAGCACTTAAGTTTGTCTAAAGCGGTGGTTGCCAATCAACAAGCGGTAGAGGCAATTCTTCACGCAGATTTAATTTTACTCGGCCCTGGTAGCTTATTAACAAGTGTTATGCCTCCGCTTTTACTGAGCGATATTCGTGACGCGTTATGTCGCACGTCAGGCTGTCGTATTTTTATTGAAAATTTGGTACCTGAACACAGCGCTGTTGATTCTATTCCGGCAAATGAACAAGTAACGAAAGCCGTGGAAATTCTTGGTTATAAGTTTTTTGATGTGTGCTTAACCCCAGACGCATTTGAAGCGATGGACTTAAGAGCAATTGAAAAAGAACAGCACAGTAGCACACATAATAAGTCGCAGTTAAAACACATTATTGAGCAATTACTGCCGTATCAAGATGACACACAGCCGAACTACAGTATTAAAGTGCATTAAGAAATGGGTATTGCAACCATGGTGGCACTATGTATTTCGGGTAGTAATGCACGCTCGGTAAAAAAGGCAGTGTCGTTATTTTTGGCATGGGCCTCAAGGGTTTCGGCAAGGGCACCAAGCTCATCTGCACCGTATGAACGGGCACAGCTTTTTAAACTGTGGCTAAAACGCACAGCGTCGTTATCGAGGGTAGTAACGGCCATAATCTGTTCGGTGAGTTTGGTTGCTTCACTTTTAAATACTGCGAAAAGTTGGCCTAAAACATCTTTACCAACGTCAGCTTCAAGTTGTTTTACAGTTGTTTGATTAAACATAGCATTCCTTATTGGGGAGGTATTTATGCGAAATCTTGTGCTCTTCTTAGATTCTAGCCTATTTGGCGGCATTGAATCGCATATTGTTGAATTAGTGAAACTAATGCAGCGTAACAACGTACCTGTGTCAGTACTGTTTTACCAAGACCATCACAATATGCAACTCTATAAATTACTTGAAGCCTTAAATTGCACTTACCAATGTTTAGATGGCAAACCACTTAGCTTGCATCAATATTTAAAACAGCACAGCAACACAGTGTTGCATACCCATGGTTACAAAGCGGGCATTATTGGTCGACTTACTTGCAAAGTAACCGGAAACTTATGTATTTCAACATATCATGCCGGTGAAAAAGGCGCAGGCCGAGTAAGGCTATACAATTGGCTTGATCATCTCACCAGTGGCTTTTCGCAAAATCTAGTTGTTGCCCAACATCTTAAAAACACGGTTAAAAACAGTGAATTTATTGCTAATTTTATCGTGCCAAACAACCCTAAACTTAAACAGCCCAATAGCGTACTGAATATTGCCTTTGTTGGCCGGCTATCATATGAAAAAGGACCTGACCGTTTTGTCGCGCTGGCGCAGCATTTCACTCAGCAACCGCGTTTACAATTTCATGTCTATGGTGACGGCGATATGGCGTCTGAGCTTAAACGTAATGCACCAAAGAACATACAGTTTCACGGTCATCAAAGTGATAAGTCACTTTGGCAATCAATTGATGTATTAGTTATTTGTTCACGTGAAGAAGGGTTACCAATGGTGCTGTTAGAAGCCATGGACAATAAAATAGTGTGCATTGCTAACCGAGTAGGTGCCATCGACAGCGTAATTGCCCATAATCAAACCGGGCTGTTAACCGATGATCAAAGCCATGTCGCACTAGTTAACCGCTTAAAAACATTGTTATTTATGTCTCAGCAAGAACGCAATTACTTAATTAAAAATGCCACCAGCAAATTGCACCGATTTTACTCAGGCCGCGAGCAATTTACTCAACTCAGTAAACTGTATTTCAAACCTTAAAGGTCAACACGCTCTCGTTAACTAATAACACCTTGCTCTTCCATTTGCTCCCAAGTTTTCATTTTTCGGTAGATGGTGGAAGGGCTAATATCTAAAAGCGCTGCGGCTTTTGGCACATTATCGTTACACGAAGCTATCGCTTTTTCGATATAACGCTTTTCAACTATCCACAAAGGTTCAATATCGGAGCTGCGTAACAGGTTAGTGGTTTCGATACTCGCGGCAGTTGATTGCGGCGTCATATTTGCCATTGGCTGCGCAGCAACTATAGGCTCTGTTGACATACTACTTTGTGGAAATGGCGGAAACATGCGCTTTTCTATCCACGGTTGGTTATTCAATACCACGGTGTTGCGGATCATATTTTCAAGCTGACGCACATTGCCAGGCCAACTGTAGGCCATTAAATGTTGTTTGGCGTCATCACTTAACCCTTCGAACGTTTGGCCTTCTTCTTTAGCAATACGTGAAAACAACGCCTCGGCTATTTGAATCACATCGGTACCGCGCTGACGCAGTGGCGGCAACTGAACAGGGATCACATAAAGTCGATAATACAAGTCTTCGCGAAAACGCCCTGCTTGCACTTCAAGCCATGGGTCGCGATTGGTTGCGCAGACAAATCGTACATCAACCTGCTGTTGTTGCTCACTGCCAACCTTTTGAAAACAGCCCGTTTGAATAAAACGCAGTAACTTACTTTGTAAATTGAGATCCATTTCACACAACTCATCAAGAAACAGGGTGCCACCGTCGGCCATGCCTGCGGCACCTTCACGAGAGTTTGTTGCACCGGTAAACGCGCCTTTTACATGACCAAAAATTTCACTTTCAATCAAATCTTTTGGAATGGCCGCGCAATTTATCGCGATAAATGGTTTTTTACTGCGCTCACTGCATTGATGCACCGCGCGCGCGCACAGCTCTTTACCGGTGCCACTTTCACCTGTGATAAATACCGTCGCTTTACTATTAGCGGCATTGTTGATGATTTGATAAACAGATTGCATTGGCGCTGAGCTACCAATCAGTTCACAAAATCGCCCATTTTCAAAACGTGATTGGTATTTTTCAACCGTTTCACTTAGCGAGTTAAGTTTTAATGCGTTATTAACTGTGATGCGAAAACGCTCAGCATCGACGGGCTTTTCAATAAAATCGGCGGCGCCGTAGCGAATAGCATCAACCGCCATTTCTTTACTCGCATGGGCGGTTAGTACCACTACTTTTGGTCTATCGTTAACGGGCAGTTGCGCTAAAATGTCCATACCACTCATATCGGGCAGCATAACATCTAGCATGATCAGATCAGGTTTGTTGCTTGCTAAATAATCTAAGGCCTCTTGTCCTGTGTACGCTACATCGCTGTGCATGCCAGTGGGAATAAGGTATGACTGGTACAACAACGCTAACGATTCCGTATCTTCGACAATTAAGATCTTATTTGGCATAGGCAAACTCCTGATCACATTTAAGTATTTCCTTAGTCTAATTAAGTACTAGTAGAGACGAATCGTCAATTTCTTTTGATAATCTTGGCAAACATTTATACCAAAGTTGACTTAAATCAGTGCCTATTGCGCTAATATTAGCAGTGTTAATAGCATCAACTAGCTGCTGCAGCTCAAAGCAATTTTCATGGTTTTCAAACAAACCATCGGTCGCCATTACCAGTGAATGACCGTGCTCAAGTTGATAACACTCGCTGTGATATTCATAGTCTCGGTCGAGCCCAAGTAAGGGTTGGCTGTTGCCGATATTTGTAACTGTCTGCTGCTGTGATAATTCAACCGGTAGCGGATGCCCCGCGTTTACAAGTGAAATATGCCGTTCGCTAATTTCCAGTGCGATAAAGGTGACGAGGCTCTGCTGCATAAAATCTTGGTTAGGTAAGCTCTTTGCCAAACCGTTAACAAAATCAGCAAGTGACTCAAATGGGCAGTTAAGCAAACCCAGTACGTACCCTTTTAATTGCAGCGCAACGCGGTTTGCACTTTCGCCATGACCCATAACATCGCCAAAGAACACATAGCTGTGATGTTCTTTGTTTACCGAAACTAACACATCACCGCCACTACCCGCAGCAACATTGCCAAATGAAATTGCCGATAGCGCTCCGAGCTTAAATTGGTCTTTATGGGCTGCCAACTCGCCTTTTGAAATATTAACCGAACGCGAGACACAACGGCTTTTAACTCGCTCACAAACAATTTCTAATTGCTCTTTTTTTACAGGCTTAACTAAATAATCATCAACACCACATAAATGGGCCTTTAGCATGGTCTCTCGACTACCATCGCCCGAAATCACCACAATACCAATATTGTTTAGGTGACTTAGCTGTTTAATATTAGAGATAAATTCATCGGCCAACATGGCATTTAAGTTCATATCAATTAATAGCAAATCAACGTTATGCGCCATTAAATATTGGTACGCTTGCTGTTCATCCGTAAAGGCGTGACAGTCATAATCACGCTCTAAATAGGCGTTTACTAACTGTAAGCTGGCGTGTTCATCATCAATAATCACAACACGGTTTTTCACTTTCTTAAGCGGTAAAGCAAAGCTAAAGTGATTTTTACCGTGTTTTTCAAAATAACGGAAATCAGGAAAATAATGTTCGATTAATGCAAGCCCCATTCCACCCTCGCGCAGTTCGCCATCTGCTAGGTCAGTATGTTGGGCTTTTGAGGTCGTTGGGTGAAAATAGCTTGTTGGATCGATTAACTCAATTTTAATACTGTTGAGCGTGCGCCCTATGACTAAGGTAACCGCTTCGTCTTCCCCTTCACTGTGGCGAATAAGATTTGTTAAATATTCGGTGACAACAAGGCCAGTATTATCAATATCATCGTTTTCAACATCCATGGTTGCAAGCAAGGTGAGTAAAATTTCACGCACTGAATGTAAGGTCGACCAAATTAAGTTAAAGCGCCTGTAAAACAATACATTCATTGTTACACCCCTTGGAACAACCACTTTTGGCGATTAACTAAATTGATCAGACGATGTTTCACTTTAGGTAATCGTCGAAAGCGGCGATTAATGCTGTCAATCAAACGCTCTCCGAGCGGTGGCATATACATTTGACTCACCACAATTTCAAAGCGCTTGCAGTGAGCCGATTTTAATTCACTAATTACCGTATCTAATGTTTCTTGAGTCGTATGGCCAAGTGCAATATCTAATAACAATAAGTCGGTCACCGACATTAATAAATGTAGTGGGAAATTCGCATGATTACGCTTACAAATTGGCGACATATCAAACAAAATATAGTCGAATTCTTGTTTCAACATCAAAACCGCCATATCGAACACGTCTTTCTCGCGCACTAGCGCTAAGTCTTGCAGTTGCGTAATGCTTAAAAAGTAAAAATCATCAATTGATTGCGCATTCAACTGACAGCTAATATCACCAAATGACCACCTAGCAAGCGCATTTGGCATGCTAATTAAGTCATTATCAGTAAGCGGATTACAGGTGTTTAAATCAATCACTAAAACGCGTTCATTGCGCCCACTCAAACGCTTAGCCACACTAATGGCCAAAGAGGTGGCGCCCGAGTTTCCGTTAGGTGATGCAAATGCTATACAACGCGCGTTTTCACTATTGATAGATTCAAAAATAAGCTCAAGCTCTTGATACTGTTTTGGAATAATTTTCATAAGCCCACCGCAATAGCCACAATAGTTAAAATATCAATGAGTGAATCTTTCGCTCGCTGGGTAAAATCTTGTCCTTGATCTGGAATATATACCGTGTCGCCTGCGCGCAATAACGGGATATTCGCCGAATTTGGCTGTTTAATAAACTTCTCTAAGTCGAAACGGCGCGATTGTTCTTTACAACAGCCATGATTAATCACCACAATTTTACTGATAAGCGCATTCGATGACGGACCACCGGCTTCGGCTAATACATCAAGCAGTGACATGGAGTCATCAAAGCTATAGCGACCAGGTTGCTTGATGGCCCCCATAACACGCACTACCTGATCTTTAGGTTGACGTAACCAATCTTTACTTTTTTCTGGAACAAAAATCGTATCGCCTGGTAGTACTCTTGGGAATAAAGTTTCATCACCTGTTTCAAAGTATAGCGCTAAGTTAAGTTTGCTCACGCGTGATTGTGTGCCGTTACGGTGAGTAATGCGAATATTGCGCAAGTCAGCATCATCCGTAGGACCATCAGCTGCTGAGATAATATCAAGAAAATGTAGTGACTTATCAAATGCATAACGACCCGGCGCGCCAACCTGCCCCAATACATAAATAGAGCTTTTTGCATCTTGACGCACCCACTGCGACTTGTTGTCTTTTGGATCGTGTGGCAGTTCTTCAACAATGATGGTATCGCCAGCAATAATGGTTGGTAGTGGGTAGCTATCACTGTCGCTATTGGCATATTCATCCAAACTAAAACGCTGTAATAGCTGACCTTGGCGAATGATCTTAATATCGTTCACATTAGCACCTTTTGTCGGGCCTCCCGCATGTGCAAATAAATCGGTAAAGTCCATTTCGTCACTCCACTCGTAACGACCAGGATGATGGATTGCGCCCATAATTTTAACTGCACGAGTCGGCGCTACTTTAAGCCAGCTTTTTTCATTTAAATCGGTTTTCTCGGGAACAAAAATCACATCACCAGGCGCAATTTCAGGGATCGACATAGACTGGTAGCCTTCGCTGTAAGCTTGCAGATCAAACAGCGTGTTCTTGCCAGCTGGCGTTAAAATTTTAATCTGACGAGTTTCAGCAAAACGCGTTGGGCCGCCTGCATTTGCCAGGATATCTAAAAAGCCAATTTGATTGCTCGCCTCATAAGCACCCGGCTTTTGCACTTCACCCATAATGTAAACGGTACGTGCTGTGGTGTTGACATCATCTACCATAATCGGCACAAAAATCGTGGTGCCAGCGCCAATTTTTGGTAACAAGCTGGTATCGCCTGAATCCAAGTATTGCTTCAAATCAAAGATAGTTGGCGTGTTATTTTGAATAACGCGAATTTTAGTCACATCAGCATAACGCGTAACGCCCTCAGCACGCATTAATGCATCGATAATATTCATGTCTGGTTTATACGAAAAACTGCCAGGGCTATGTAATTCACCAAATAAAGTTACAGCTTGGCCTTGACCGTCGGCATCACCTGCGCTTGAAAGTGTTTGAGCATCAAAGTCAATTTGCACATTACCCAAAAGTGGTGACACAGGTACAAATACGGTATCGCCCGAACGTAATTTAGGTAACAAAGCAATATCACCGCTATCGAGATAGGCTTTGTAATCGAACGTAGTAGTGTTTTTATCACGGCGAATTTGTAATTTATTCAGCTGGGCACCTGGTTTAATGCCATCGGCTTTCGCTATCACCATTTGAATATTACCATTAGCTGGAATACTTACTTGCGACGGATTGTTTACATAACCAAGTACCGTAACC
Organism: Pseudoalteromonas spongiae UST010723-006; assembly: GCF_000238255.3. Classification (NCBI taxonomy): domain Bacteria; kingdom Pseudomonadati; phylum Pseudomonadota; class Gammaproteobacteria; order Alteromonadales; family Pseudoalteromonadaceae; genus Pseudoalteromonas; species Pseudoalteromonas spongiae. Next base: position 258,884 of record NZ_CP011040.1, on the reverse strand, counting down.
AGTAAGTCGCGTGAACGCACTTCTAAATAAAACTTACCGAGCGCTTTGTACACACCAGCAAGCTTAAGTTTCACTTCTGATTCAGCACGTTTAGGCGTTTTACCTGCAAGTTTTACCTTGCCAATTTCAGGCAGTTCAACAAATCCTTTATCATCAACTTCAAAGGTGCTCTCAAATTCAACTTCCCCCGGTACATTGAAGTAGACTTTGTTACCTACTTCAATCACCGCCTCGTCATCATTGGCATGGAGCGAAAAGCTTACTAACCAACACATTAGCAATAAATAGATGATTGATTTCATGACGATCACTCCTTATCTTCCAAAGCACTTGTCCACTCGGACAAAGGCTTTACTTTAGTGAGCTCTGCGGCTTTTGCAGAATTTGCAAGAATATACGCATTTACACGGCGGTCTGAATGCTGCTTTTGTACTGATTCACCCTCGTTACTAAATGGTACTTGTGCACCTTGCGCTAACGTATTGACCTGTTCGGGATTGACACCGTAAAGGGTAAGCCAACTTTTAACGCTTTCAGCGCGTTTATACGCCAATTCAAAGTTACTCACTTTGCTGCCACGTTGATCTGTGTGTCCAACTAACAAAATTTTGGTAGCAGGCGACATTTTAAGCAGCTCAGCGCTTTGCGCCAATCGCACGCGATACTTAGGTGTTACTTCGAAACTATCAAACGCAAATTGGTTGTCGCTATTAAGCAAGTTTTCCAACTTTTCAAACAACATTGAATCGTTTTTTCGCGTATCCGCAATGCAATGTGTATTACTGATCACGCGCTCAAAGTGATTCTCTAACTGCTGTAACTGATGGTAGAAAGTACGCATATCTAATTGCGCTTGCGAATACATCTCAGCAGCTAATGTGCGGTTGATTCGTGTCAACATTAACTCGGCTTGATATAACTGCCCCGGCATACAGTTTTTGATACCACGACTTTTTAGCCAATCAAGTTTCAGTGAAAGGTGCTCGAACTCGTTCATCACCTGAAATGGTAAGGCATTCTCAAAGCCATTAGTGCTTTGCGGGGCATCTGGATGATATTGCTCTGCCCAACCGCCGCGACCTTCTTCAGGCCACGTGGAACAACCAGAGCACACACCGATAATACATGCGATAGGCAGTAACTTATCCATAGCGACAATTCCTTCTTAAGCAGTTTCTGTAGAGCTAATAAATGGAATGGTTGCGTCAACACGTAACAGCTTCATTAGCTTTTCCGGTTGACCTGACACATCAAGTAAAGACATTGGAATACCGCGCTGTTCAATGCGTTTAAACAAAAACACCATGGCACCAATACCTGATGAATCGATAAATTCGGTATTGCCAAAATCAAGCACTACTGAATCATGCTGTGTCGCAGCAAAACACTCAAAATGCTCGCGATATTTATCTACATTTAAGCCCGAAAAGTCATGCGGAAGCTCAACCGTTAACGTGTTGTTTTGCTCTTTAGTGGGAAGTAAGTTGTTCATAATCATATCCTCTTTTGAGACTATGACTAATAACAACCAAATAGAGTGCCAAAATTTATTTACTTATATTTCAGTTATTTATATTTTAAAAAATGTTTGAAATAGCAAAATGCAACAAGCTAGATCCAGCCCGTTGCATTTTGCAATGCTATTGTCCTTTACCAAGTACCACTACCTTAATGGTTTTGAATAAGATATCACATTCCATTTTAAGCCAAGTTGAAAAGCGCGACATTGATAATACGTACGAATAATCCCACGCAATTTTATTGCGTACATCTTCCACGCTTTCATCATAGCCATTCATCACTTGAGCAAGCCCCGAAATACCTGGCTTAATACCATAGGTACGCTGAATAAAATACGGAATTTCACGTTCTAATTTAGTGTAAAAGCTAGGGCGTTCTGGACGCGGGCCAATTAGCGACATATCACCTCTAAGTACATTCCAAAACTGTGGTAATTCATCAATGCGCGTTTTTCTTAAAAAGCGACCAACACGCGTAATGCGAGGATCGTTACCTTGTGCCCAAACGGCACCTGTTGCTTTTTCGGCGTCAAAACGCATGCTACGCAGCTTGTAAACGTAAATTAAATCGGTTCTATCTTCGTTAATCCGCCCGACACGTAATTGCTTGTAAATTACGCCTCCTTTTGAATCAAGTTTAATTGCAATACCAGCAAGCAATATAATTGGCGAGAATAAGGTTAAACCAACCACTGCACCGATAATATCAATACTGCGTTTGCAAAACGCAATCATTGAAACTCCCGGATTAGATGACGACACTCTGCGCCAAGCTGTTTTGTATCGAGACAGTGACACAATGCCAATTAAGCCCGCTAGGTAACTGGTGATTACATAGTTTACAGAATCAATTAATGGCAAGTCTGTATGCCATTTAAACATCGCTTTTATCACCCCAATTAGGTTTATAAGCAGCATACTGCCCAGCAGTAGCTGCGCCGCGATATCACCTAAAACAGCTAACATAGTTAATGCGGCAAATGCGCTAAACAGCATTACGGGCATTACTCCACGCAGTACTTTGTTAGAAAAAAAGCTGAAAATTTGCGCCAAACTAAACTGGTTTACGCGCTTAAATATAGTGTTTAATTGCTGCCAATTTCCTGCACCGATGCGAATACGACGGCTGAAATCTTGTGTTTGATTGTCTTGTTCGCATTCGATTATGGCAATTTCATCGTTGAAACTGGCACACTGCTCTTTGCCAAGCGCTGATACCAACTGCACAAAGTCATCGTTAATAGTGTTTGATAAAAGTGGTGTTACTTTTTCTGCACGCATAGCAAACATGGCACCTGCGAACCCGTTTACTGCACCAAGCTGCCCTTCTAGTCGACGCACGGCGTTTTGGTATTGCCAATATTTATCTAAACAGCCATGAGCAGAACTATTTGGTAAATAGTTACCTGAAACAGCAACAATGTCTTTATTAACCATTGATTTAGCCACTTGCTCAAGGCAATTTACACTCATCAATGCACTGACATCTGTAAACACAATTATATCGTACTCATCGCGATAACGTTTTATTAGTGTATTGAGCGCGTTTACTTTGCCCGCGTTAACAGCAATCTCATCGTATGTGCAATAAATAAATTGATCATGTAGATGCGCGCTAACACGTTTAACAACATCAGCAGTTGCATCAGTACAGCCATCACCGACAATGTGAATACCCATTTTATCATTTGGATAAAGCTGCGACGCTAAATTATGCAGCTTTTCTTCGATGTAATTTGCTTCATTGTATGCCGCGATAAAAACCCCAATTGATGGCGTTTCTCGATGGCTAAGCGGCGTGCCGTCAATCACTTTTCGTGGCGTTTTTGCAGCCAATATCGCCAGCAACTTTGGATAAATAAAATGATGATAAACAAATAAAACAGCAACAAATATTATGATAAACCAAAGCATAATGAACTCCTTATACCATCGCGTGTTGATAGATTTTGTTATAACGATTTGCCATCACTTTTAGTGTTGCTTGTGATAACGCATATTGACGAATACGAGTGCCATAATTCAGTGAAAGTGCTTTTATTAAATTTGGAGCAAGTAACTGTTCTTCATTTATAGGTAATACAAACCCATGTGGTGTATTTACAACTTCGCTAATTCCCCCCACATCACTGGCAACGACGGGGCGATTACAAGCCATCGCTTCTAAAATCGATAGTGGTAACCCTTCCCGCTCTGAGTACAAGCAAAACACATCAATGGCCGAGTAAAAACTTGGCATATCTGATACACACCCAAGCCAGTAAACCCTATCCGCAACACCAAGTTGTTCCGCATACGCTTTCATTTTCTCAAGTTGACTGCCGCTACCGGCAAACACCATATGTACCTTATAAGGGAGTGTTGTGAGCGTTCGCAACATGGACTTATGACCTTTGCCCTCTTCAACACGGGCGGCACAGCCAATTAGCGTGTAATTATGTGGTAGCCCTAATTTGTTACGAGCGCTGTAACGTGAGATTGGCGTAAAGTAGTCTGTATCAATACCATTGTGCACCACATGATCTGGCTTAATTTTGGCCTGTTTTTGAGCAAGCTCTGCGACCGCTTTTGCATCTGCCACTATAGTAATTGGAGTACATTTGCCAATCGCTTTAGTGAACATACGGTATTTGAAATCCGTTAAATACCACGCATCATGCAAGGTATGAATATGCTGTATTTTGGGTCTTAGCATTTTGGCTAAACTGGCGTACAACATGGGGCCAATATGGTGGCTGTGAATTACGTTAATATCAAACTTATCAATAAGAGCAACGAGCTTTTTAACTGTTTGCCAACTCACGCCCGGCGCTTTATTTAAACAGTAAAAGTTGTTTAATTCTTCCAGCTGAGGCCATGCTTTAATCGCCCCTTTTTTAGTGCCTTCCATCGCTACTAAAAACATTTTTGAATTTGTTATTTCACTACAGCACAGGCCAAATGCCATTTTTTCAAGCCCGCCCACTTGTGGGTGCTGAATTAGTTGAATAATGTTATTCATAATGCCTCCAATTAGTCGATTCGATGTACAGTGACATCGTTCACAATGGGTAATTTGGTTAATACGCGTTGCCCTGCAATCGTTTCTATCGTTGCTTCATCGCGTACACGTAAGTCGGTGATCATGGCAACAAATGTGAGTGCCGCAGCGCTAAATAGGCCAAGTACAATGCCCAAAATGATGCTTACCACCAACGATTGATTAATCGGTGATGTTGGGCTGTATGCGCGTTCAATGGTTTTTACTTTATCAGGGCCCTCATAGCGTACTAATTGCCCTGTCACTTTTGACATTTCATAACGCTCAAGCATTTCAGAATACAAGGTTTGTTTCACTTGATAATCCCGTTGCAGTTGGCGCAGTGCTTTATCAATTTCGCTTGAACTTGAAAGACGTGTTGAGACAACCGATAACTGTTCGCTTAGCATCTCAATTTCATTATTTAGCTGTGCGACATTATTTTCAGCTTCTTCCAAAGTAATAAGTTGCGCAACCAGTAATGCGCTGTCTTTGGCGTTAGCACCTAACGGTAAACTGTTGGCGATTTGCCACAGTGAATCTAAATCAGCCTCTTCAAATGGCTTTGCTTGACTTTCCATTTCTTGCTTGCGAATTTGTAAGGTTTCGAGTTCGCGTAATTTAGCCTGAACCTTGCTATGCTGATCTGTGTAACGGGTACGCAATAGCGCAATATCTGCCTCAATACGCATAATGCTATCAACTAAGCGCCCCTTAACTGGATTCGCTTTGGCAAGTTGCTTTTTAAGTGTTGCTAGGCGTGCTTTTGCGCCACTTAGATCAACTAGTTTTTGCTGTTTTTCTTGCTCTAAACGCGCCAGGGTATCTTGGTTCACATTTAATAACTCAGGCAGCGCTTCACGGTTATCACGCTTAAACTTTGCTAATTTATCTTCAGCAAGTTCTAGTTGCAGGCGCAGCTCTTCAAGTTGGTTTTTCAAAAATGTTTCTGACGTATCAAGGGATGCTTTGGTTGGCGCTAACAAACGCTCAATAAATTTCTCAACCAGTGCTTCAAGCACTGGCTTCATTTGTTCGCGTTTGTTCCATTTAAAGTGAATGCGCACTAACTCATCGCCCACCAGTGAAATTGAAATGGCACTGGCTAATTTTTGCTGCATTTTTTCAACTTCAAGTTGATTGGTTAAGTCATCCACTAAACCAACCTCTTTTACTACTTCAGTTAAATTTTTACGACTCAGTACCAAAGTGCGTAGCGCATCCATACGGGCCGATAATTCAAATGAGAATTCAAGCTCATCTAAGAAAGGATTTAACAACGCAGACTCTTCAATCAAAATAGTCGCGTGATTGGTATATTGCTTTTCACTGCTAAGTGAAATTGCAATCACAGCAATCGGCACAATGATCATCGGTAACGCAATAAGCTGCCAGCGCTCATACATGGTGTATAAGGCTAGGTAGATAAGCTTTTTAATTTGCGCAATCGTAAAAACCATTTCTAATCCTAATTCGCAAATTGCAACGCAATTTAGCGATTTGCTATATCAAAATGTGAAAAACACCGTTTTTTCACCCCTTTGATATAACTATCGCAAGTTCAGCGCCAACTATTGGAACTGTAGGGTTTTTTAACTAAAACTGACTCATAAAACGTAAAATTTTTACTTAAAATTAGATGGTTATGTTATTTAAAGTGATGGCTAACGGCATAATCCGTTGGGATTTAGAATCATCAACATATAAAAAACGCCTAAAGAGGCGCTTTTTAAATTCAATTTAACAGGGGTATTACGCTGGGCTAGTTTAAGCAAGTGCTTTAAATTCCAAGTTAACAATGTGGTCAGTTAATTAACCACTTTTGTTGGTCTTGGCTGACATCGTACTGCCATTCATAACGCATTGGTGACATTGAGGTATCGTAATACCAAATATCCGCTTTTATCTTTTGCCCTGCATGTGGCAAAGTCAACGAAATTTGTAACCCATCTGAAGTTAACGGTGCTCTTAAGAAGCAATTATCTTCATGAGTTAATATAGCCTCAACTTGGCATATATTGATAAAGGCTCGCTCGTTAACTAAGTTTGCTGCCACATCAACAATTACAGTTACGTCTGTTTTAAAGTCGAACTCTGGTGCCACATTTAAACCCGCAGTGCCTGAATTGTCGCTACCATTTCCGCCATCAGTAACAACGTCTGGCGTTTTTTGAGGTGTACTTTCGCCGCCTCCACCACCACATGCAATCGTAGACAGAGCAAATAATGTTATAAAAAACTGTTTCATAAATTGTCTCCTAATTCTGAACCGAATAACGGTTAACCGGATTGTTAAACCAGGTGGTGTTTGTGCTGCCAGCGCTTTGCGCAAACGCTTTAAATTGGGGGTAAGCAAACAACATGTCGGTACCTTCTGTTGGATGATCCCAACGGGTACCAATAATAAGCGCCCATGGCAGACCGTTTACTGTTTGAAAATTACCATTTGTGGTCGATGCATCATCTCCCTTATCAAAATAGGTTGAATCGAATGCTTCTGTAGGTGAGTGGTTTTTAAGGTGTACTTCCCAGCCTCTAGCATTCGCACTATCAACGTACGGCCCATGATCGAATCCGTTTACGGCAAAGATAAACGGAGAAATATCGTTTAATATACTTGCATTGTCAGCAATGCTGTTGAGCAACGGCAACGTTGCAGAAAACGAGATGGGCTGTTGACTTAAACAGTTCGACTCAGTTCTAAAGTAATTACAATTTGATTTTGCTGTCGCAATCACCTTTGTGTCATCCAAAGCGACTAAAATTGCTTCGCTACGACCTGCCTCTAATGGATTTTTGGCAACCTGTTTTCCATCAATCGTTAACCTAACCAGGGATTCATTTACGGCGCTTCGTGGCATGTTGGCAATACGAAATGCAAAAGCATTGTGATAACTGGCACCGACTGCAAGTAATTCACCCTCGAATTTAAAACGCACGATCTGATTGCCTATCTGACTTTTAAACACGCGATATCTCACAACAACATCATTAAAGTCATAGTCGCCTTGTTGCGGCCATAAATCTTCAAATGCAGCTGTTTGCCACGCGGTAGCAACTTCCACTAAACCATTCGCAATAACTGATACATTAACGTCTTCTACTTCACCACTGTCCACACCTCCAATTGGTGCGATCGATGGCGTATTTGACACTCTAAAACGTGCCCATGTTGCCCCCTCTTTCGCATCGATAGGGACTTCTATCAGCATGCGGTTTTCGCCGGCGCTACCGAGATGTTCTGCAATAATCTGTTCAGATTCATCAAATTGGCCATTACCGTTCCAATCAACCCATGCATTTACATAGCCTGGAGCAGAGAGCGTAAATGACACTAGGGTGTCCAGTCCTGTTTCTAAACCTGTTAAGAAACTTATGCCGTCGTCGTCATCAAACGATTTTGGAGTATGCTCGGCACTCACGCTATTACCGAAGTACAGGTTTCCTTTTCCATGACGTGCTCCATTGGCACTTATAGACGTAGCGTAACTATCAGGTGCATCACCATAATCAAGGGTTGGTGCTTCGCTTTCGTCAATGATTGGTGCAGTAGCACAACGGGCACCATCGTTATTGCCCGAGCTTGGTCCGTATGCAAATAAGGTTGTTGAAGTCGGGTCGTTAATTTCAACACGAAAGATATGTCCATCACTATTTCGGCTAATATATAGGTAACCTTCTACATCAAAATAAACCGCTCCAAATGTGCCTATTACGCCAGTAAATCCCAGATTAGTGCTATTACCAGAAATCACATCAATAGCAATTAAATTACCCCTGTTATCAACGCTGTAGGCGAGATTTTCATCAGGGTGGAACGCTAAATCAAAAATATTTAGATTAAGGCTACCACCGTCAATAACCTTTGAGGCAACCAGATAATCAGCTTCGTTTTCATCAAGTGCAATTCGATATAAACCGTAATCTGCGCCTTTTCGATAGACGTAGTAAGCATTTTGTTGTACAGATACATCACCTACATAAAAGTTTGTATTTGGTAAACCAGATGCATTAAGTGGCTCTAACACGTAGTCTTTGCCAATGCGACCGATATTGCCCCGGCTATAATCCCAGCCGTATAAATATCTGTCATGCACACTAAAACCAAATCCATTTACTTTTTGGTTAGTGCCGACATTAGCAGCAAACTGATCGTATGAACCAGACACAAGGTTAACGCCAAAAATTGTGGCGCTGCTCCCTTGAACCAAAAATGCTTTAGACGGGCAGGTATCGAACGGCGCAGCACTGCTGCCTGCAGCAATAAATAATAAACTAACAATTGAGCTTTTCATCTAACTCTCCTAACTTTGAGCCTATTAACATTAGTGCTGCAAGTTAGAAACCAAAAATAAATCATTGATTATTAAGGCAAAAAAAAGTCCAAAACAAAAAGCGTTGCAATATGCAACGCTTTAATCCAGTTGTTCCAACACAAACGCAGCTTTTTGTTGCCAGCTGTGTCGTACAACATGCTGTTTAGATGGCGTTTTCCAATCAAGGAACGGACTCTTAGAAATTACCATGGCATGGTCAACTCGGGCGATAAAGCCTGCGTGGTCTCTTGCGATGAGCACCATGTCTTTATAACGTTCAACCGCAGGAAAATGGGTTGACACAATAGGTTTACCGGCGGCTAAATATTCTTTTAGTTTTAGTGGGTTACACGCTTTTATTTGACCATTATCTAAAAACGGTAACAACGAGACTTGCCAGTGCTGAGAAAAACTCGCCAATTGATGATGAGCAATTTGCGAAATATAAATCACATTCGGCAATGCAACGAGCGCACTAATATCAATATCGGCTTTTCCAATCAGTACCAAATGATAATGTGGGCGCGCCTTGGCAAGCTTTATTAACAAATCGACATCTAACCATTGTGATATTGAGCCATAAAAACCAACCACGTTACTAAGATTATGAAGGTGCATATGAGGCTTTGTCATATCACAAAACAAGTCATAGTCAACGCCGTGTTCAAGCATTTGAGTTTTGTGCGCTGGCATTTTATCGAGTAGCACCTTACTCACCACATAAATATTATGTGCCATATGAATTAGGCGCTGTTCACTTGCCTTAACCAAGTCGTAGTCAACTCCAGCCAAGCTGGAAAAATCATCGCCACAATAATAAATTAAGCGGTCTTGTGGGCGTAGTTGAATCATATTGATGGCGGTTGGTACACTCACCCAATAGATAATCGGCTCATGGGACGACAAGTCGAGAGTTTTGGCAACTTGACGCTTATTAAAAAGCGTCGCCAACTTGTTGTCATGCCAAGGGAAAATTAGGGGGTTACATGCTTCAACTGGCAATTTATCGCCCGGTGACTTAACGTTTCCAGCCATCATCAATTTAACCTTACTCAACACACGCTTAATATCGGTAAAATTAATTTTAGGTTTGCGCATGCCTACGGAGTTAAACCAAGTTACATCGTATCGCTTGGCGATCACTTTAAAAATATGCTGGGTACTGCTTGGGTGACGCCCCCAGTCTTCTGCAAATACGACAAATTTCATAGCTTACTCCTTAATCTAAACGCTTAATCACTTTGGCCGGATTGCCAGCAACAAGTGTAAAGTCGGCCACATCTTTAGTGACAACCGTATTTGCAGCAACTATCGCCCCTTTACCAACAGTAACGCCTGCCAAAACCGTTGCACCTGTGCCTATCCAAGCACCTTGTTTAATAATGATATCGCCCGCTTGCTCTGGTAAATCGGGTTTACCTTTGGCGCGCTCGGCGCAATTTAACGGGTGACCAGGAAAGCCTGCTAAAAATACTTTTCCAGCTAAACGCACATCATCTTGTAGCTCTATTTTTGTGCCGACAGAAAATGCATTTTGCCAGCCCACGTCCACGTTATTGCCAATAATTAGCTTTGCTATGCGTTCTGAGTGATAGCGCCCACAAAAGGTTGCAATGCCCGACATTCTGACATCGTCACCTAGGCTAATTGCAAGTGCACCAATAACTTGTGGCATACCGCACTGTAAGGTTAAGCGCTTTTTACTGCCGCTTACTTGGCTTTTAAACATGGGCGTAAAATAAATAAACTGCAGTGTATTGTGCCAAATCGTTTTACTACTTCGATGAAGTGCGAACAATATTTTGTAAAGTACTGGCACAACCGGCATTTCAATATGCTTAATTGCATAAAAGCTACCGCGACAAAATTTGCCAAAGCCCGAATCACTGCTTTTCACCCAATTTTTAACATCAGCTATCATGACGATTCTCCTGCGTATCTTTACTTAACGTTTGCAGCATTTGTTCCAAGGCAATACTGAGCGATAAAATAATGTAGATAGGCCAGGTAAACGCCTGAGTTAAAAAGGTGCCAGACACCACAAAGCCAATTAATCCCGCCTTTAGCGCTTGTACGTTGACAAGCAAATTAGCTTGATGACAAAACTTTACTTTTGAACCACTGCGCTTCAATGTGCGATAAATCGTTGCGATTAGCGTTGCAAAAAGCGAAATTCCGACAAACCCGGTTTCACCAAGCACTTGGAACCAGGTACTGTGCACTGCATGATTTTTGCCATCCCAATGCGGGCTGTAAAAGAAGTAGTTAACGTAAAAGTTGTTGACCCCCACACCTGTGAGTGGATTTGATAGCGCCATGTTAATTGCCGCCTGCCACGCATAAATTCGCCCCATTGCAGATTCATCAATACCGCTTTCTGCTGCACCGCCACTTTGTCTGTCACTGATCCCCGCTGCCACCAAGAGCACCGCTAAACCAAACCCTAAAATAGACACCAATACCACGGGGTTTTTGATGGTGCGCGCCAAAAAGTACGCAACAATTGCCATTACGCCTAATAATCCGCCTCGGCTTTGTGTTGCAATAATGCCGTACACCACCAAGCACAGTGCAATAAACGCAAATACACGGTAAATCGTTTTGCTTTCTTTGTTAAAAAGCTCGGCACACAAAAACGAGACCGGAAACAATAGCACCAAGGAAAGATCGTTTGGATCGCCAATTTGCGATTGTAAGTGGCGCGAAATCGTGACCCGTGAACCTTCCACTAACCCAATACCATTAAGCTTGTTAAAGACTGCAACACAGGCAATTAACGCCCCACTCACCATAATACCAAGCCGGGCAATGCCGAACGCTTTTGGCGTATTGATCCACCAGCTTATAACAAACACCATAATCAGTACTTTGGTTAGGGTCGAACTCCAATACTCAATGGCCATACCACGATTTGTCGCCATCATTACGCATAAGGTTAACCAAGCAAAAAAGAACATAAACGCACTGTGCGCTGGGTGCCAAAACGGTGTGAGCTTTTTACTTAAAAACAAATGCCACGCAATGCCGAACAGTGACGCCAAAGCCAATAATTTTGGGATCTTAAGCGGCATTAATACGGGAAATGCTTCGTGAATACGGAAATAACTAAAAAGAATAAATAAAATGACAAAAATAACGCTAAATCGCACGGTGAAATACAGCGCATACGGCAGCATCAATAGAGCAAAAGGCGCTGCAGGCCCCGCAACTTTAAACAGCCCGATAATAGTTACACTGATTAGAATACCGAGCAGTGCAAGTTTAATCGGCGATTTCGATAAGTGCTGTTGGCTAAGAGTATCCATACTTACCTCCCACTTTATTAGGTTTTATCGCGCCACATTTTATTGCGTATTTAAATGACAGCAGTAATGCGACGATTAGCAAGATTACATTTAGCCAAATCACATTGCCCACAATACCGATTTGCAGTAGCAATAAGCCAAAGCCAAATAACACCGTACCGAGATGATATGTGAGCGGCGCGATACGCTGACTAATTATATAGAACGCTAAAAATCGCACTGTATGCCCAACAAAAAGCCCCGCAAACACGCCGCTAATGCCTTGGCTTGGGGTCAAAAACGCTATAATTAATATTGCTACCGTGGCACATATGCCGTTTATAAGTGGTACGTATTGCGCGTTTTTATCGAGATAACAGCCTAAATTCAGCAACTCCGCATAACTTTTAATAACCAATAAAACGCACAGCAACCCAATGTATTGGCTACTGTTGTGATAGCTTTGAGGTAACAACCAACTAATAAGGTAAGGGGCGATTATCATCATTGCTAGTGCCAGCATAGTGATGATAAAGCACCCTGTAACAGCACCACTCGCTGCTAATTCTGTATTTTCAAAGTAACGTTTGAAGCGGATTGGGAACCACCATAAGCGAAATGGCTCAAACGCTAACGACAATGCCAATGAAAATTGCGTTGCAATAAAATAATATGCCAGCTGCGATGATCCTAAATAGCTCGCAATAAACCAATTTTCAGCGCCACCAAGCCCGTATAAACATAGCGCTGACAACGCAATAAAGCCGCCGTAACGAACATGCTCTCTGGTTAATGGCTGCTGTTTTAGCAATAACAGCGAACGATGGTAAATCACTAAAGCTAAGGTAATAATAAAACTGGTGACACAACCACTTATTAGCACACCTAAAATACCGTAATCATTTAACAATAAGGTGTAAGTAAGCAGTGCTTGCACTACGCCTTGAGCAAGGGCAACACACATGTAGGGTTTTGATTGTTGCAATACGCGATAGCGTGTTAAATAGATGGCCTGCAATGTAGTGAGCGCCAAATTAAACATCAACAGGCAAAAGTACGACTTTTCAATTGGCAGCGGCACTAGAGCCAACCAGATATCCGCGCCAAAGATTGCAAAGAACAAAAACACACAACTCACCAAAAACGTAAACTTAATACTACTGGCAATGAATGAGTCGAGCATCTCGTTTGGCAGCTTTACCGCAAAGCGAAAAATCACTTCAGCCATGCCAAAACCTAAGAAAATACTCAACATGGCGCCAATGCTGACGAGAAAGTTAAGCATGCCGTAGCTTTCTGGCGCCAAAAAGCGCGTCACTATCGGCAACATCAATAGGCTGATCCCTTTTAGCCCAGCAATGGCGATACCGTAATGGACAAATGCAGCATTAACGTTCATACGCCACCTGCTCAATTAAGCGCGATAACTTAACACCTTGCTTTATTGCATTAAAATGCCTGTTAACACGGTCTCGTGCAGCGTTGCGCATTTTTATACGTTCGTTTTCAGGCAGTTGGCAAAATGTTAAGATGACTTGTTTTAACGCATCGCTATCTCTACTTGGTACAGTGTAGCCACAGCTACCATCGACAATTTCAGTACATCCCATAATATTGGTTGTAATTGCAGGTAACCCCATAGCCATGGCTTCTTTGAGCACGACCGGGCCGGTATCTTTATCGCCGTTATCAGCAATACAAAAAGGCGCGATAAACGCATCATATTGCTTTGAAAGCGCAATAATTTCGCTTGATGTACGCTGCCCTAAAAAACGCACCCAATTGTTAAGATGCAATTGATTCACCAAATCAACTAACTCCGCGAGCTTGGGCCCGCTGCCGATAATATCAAGTTGTGGTCGTTTCGAAGGTGAAATATCAGAGAGCGCATTAAGTGCAAACTCAATGCCTTTTTTATCAACCAAGCGGCCAACAAATAGCAGCTTTACCGTGCTGTTGTTTGGATTGTCATAATGCTGAAACTTGTTAACGTCTACACCGCAATGCAACAAATGCACAGAATGGGTTTTAATATTTTGCAGCAGGTTGTACATATCTTGGCAAACCGCCACATTAAAATCGCAAAACGCCAGCTTAGCGTTCAGGTCGTTCGCGTTTACATATACATCATGTCCATGTCCGACACTCGACACACTAATTCCTGCGTACTTGGCAGCAACAATGCCGTACGCCAAACTGCTGTGCATAAAATGGCAATGAATATGTGAGATTTTCTGTTTTTTAATCAGATAGTTAATCTGAAGACCAAAGTAAAGCAGTGATAAATTACGTATCGCATGCTGACTTGATGCGGCTTTGTACGCATTCGCCACCCCTTGAATACTGGTGCAGCATAACCCTTTAAGTGTGGTTGTAATGCGCTCGCGTTTTAGTTCGAATACATCAAAATCAAAGTCACTTTCATGGTCTAAATGCTCCATCGTGATCACGCTAACTTTGTGACCTGCAGCACGCAACGCCTCAATTTCGGTGACCACAAAGGTTTCGGACGCGACCGGAAACTGTGGGACATAAATAGCAATATGTTTCATAACGCTCTCCTCACATCTATGTAAAGAGCACATCGCAATCTTTATGCCGATAAAAATACCATGTTAACCCCACTAAATTGCCGATTTGCAATCAACCATTCGCATTTTGCAAAGCAATTTTGCTTTTTGCGTGCATTTTGACCCTGTTTAGCGCGGCACACACTTTGCGTAAGTACTCCAGACTATGGAGGATTTGTTATGTGTAAAGAAGTGTCGATTATCATGCCTAACTACAACTGTTTAGACTATTTACCAAAAGCCATAGACAGTGTATTACAACAGCAAGATGTGCGATTTGAACTGATTGTGGTGGATGACGGTTCGACTGATGGTTCGCTTGAATGGTTAAAAGCAGCTGAGCAAAAATACAATCAGTTACGCGTTTTAACCCAGCCTAATCAGGGTGTTATCGCTGCACGTAATCGGGCAATTAAAAAAGCGAATGGTCAATTTATCGCGTTTTTAGACGCAGACGATTACTGGTCCCCCAACAAGCTGCGCAAGCAAGTAGACTATATGCTAGCAAATCCCAACTGCGGGCTAACTTTCACCAACTATCAACACGTTGATACTCAATACCAAGAAATCATTGATTGTTATTCGTATTGGCCTGAATTTGCAGCCCATCGTACTCAAAACAACGGTGATTATCAGCCTTTGCACGATGCCCTTGGATTGCTCTTAATTGCCAACGTAATTGGTACATCATGTGTCATGGTTAATAAAGACATTATCGAACGTGCAGGCGGGTTTGACCCGAGTCTTCGTAGCGCCAGTGATTGGGATTGTTGGCTTCGTATCGCACTGATTAGCGAGGTTGGATTTAGTGAAGACATCACGATGGATTACCTGATGCGACCCAACTCAATAACCGCCAATAAACAAAATCGTATTGATGCAATGGCCGAAATCACCGAACGCATCTGCACATTAGGAAATGTCAGCCAAACCGTTCGCCGTAAAGCCAATGCCCGCTTACTGGAGTCTTACGGTGAAATGCATCGAGAGAATGGCGATTTAACCACTGCGATTTCATTTTCGTATAAGGCGTTTAAACAGTATCCAAATAAGCGCCATTTAAAACATCTGTGTTCTGATCTAAAACGGTTGGCGGTTTTACGCGTGAATGCATTGTGCCAAGTATAAAAAATGTTTTATTCTTAATAAGAAGGAGTGACGTATGGCCCATATTTTACTGGTAGACGATGAACCAGAAGTAACCAATGCAATTGCGCGTTTACTGCGTAAAGACTACACCATCACAAAATGTAGCGAGCCAGAAAACGCACTTGAAATTGTAAAGCAAAATGACATTGATTTAGTGCTGTCTGATATTCGTATGCCAGTGATTGATGGCGTAGAGCTACTGTCACAAGTAAAAGCATATGATCCTGATATAGGCCGTGTGCTGCTCTCGGGGTATTCGGATATGGAGCTTTGCCAACGCGCGATAACCGATGATATCGCATCAATTATTTTGGCAAAACCATGGGATAACTTTGAGCTAAAAAACGTACTGCGCTTAGTACTGAACGCACGTCAGTTACAAAAAGAAAATACCGAGCTTAGGCAAAAACTCAATCAACTTAGCCTAACATCACAGTGAGCGGACGTACGCTCACTGTAAACGTTCATGTTATTCTGGGCGCTCAATGCCAAATGCTGATGTAATGCCTGAGTATTCGCCGCCCCCTAAACGCGCCAATGGATTTACCTTATCGGCGTCAACTTTAATGCGCTTCTTATGATCAAGCGATACAACTTCATCGCCTAAAAATAGGGTTTTAATTTCAACAAACACTAACGTTTGAGGCACTTCGCCCATTTCTTTAATTTTATAAAGCTCGCAACCATAAGCAATATTGCAACCTGCCACGCGCGGCATAGAAAAGCCTTCAAATTCACATAGCGCAATATCATTAATTGCGACTTCTGACTGTCCATGATCTAAAGTTGCTGCGGTTTGCGTTACCAAATTAGCATCATCTACTGACGCAATATGGATCACACACTGCCCCGTTTCGATAATGTTTTTAACGGTATCTTTTACTTCACCTGTCGGCTTTTTGCCAACTGAAAACATCATTAAAGGTGGGTTACTCGATACTGCCGTAAAATAAGAAAATGGCGCTAAATTAAAATTAGCTTCGCCCGAATCAGTCATAACCCATGCAATTGGACGCGGAATAATGGTTTGCGTCATTAAGTGGTAAATTTGCACTGGTGAAAAGTCAGAAAAATTAAGATTCATAACAAGGCTTTAAATTAGGTTAAGTAATCTTGGATGGTGCCATAAATAATAGAGCGACAAAAGAGTAAGTAGCAATTACGCTTAGCCATTGACGCTTTGGCGCTAATTTAGGCCCCATTCGTTCAATTATCCGTGACTGGCTCAATACAAAAGCGCGAATAGCTGCTTTATTTTCGCTTCTATCGTAATGTATATAAACAGTCTCGCCACAGCGAGCAGACATCACCGTTCAATTTGTTTACATTTCAATACAATATAGCTCCAATAAGCAATACGCCAACTGATTGTACCAATTTACTTAACAAGAAAATTAGACAATAATTACGCTGATTAAACTATAACTTTGCGTTTAAACGCATAAATTTAGATTATTTACTCATCTCATAAAAGGAATAGCAATGAGAGTTAAAAG
The DNA here is from genome assembly GCF_000238255.3 of Pseudoalteromonas spongiae UST010723-006. Taxonomy (NCBI): domain Bacteria; kingdom Pseudomonadati; phylum Pseudomonadota; class Gammaproteobacteria; order Alteromonadales; family Pseudoalteromonadaceae; genus Pseudoalteromonas; species Pseudoalteromonas spongiae. The sequence goes on along the minus strand of NZ_CP011040.1, from coordinate 241,530 downwards.
TTTAGTACTTGGCGCATTATCGCTACTATCAGTGTCAGCTAATGCAGCAAATGACGTATACGGTACGGTAAGTGAGTTAATCACCCGTTCTGGTGATAATGGTGATACATCACTTTATTTTCGCTTAAACGTAATCAGCGAGAATTCATCATTTGAAAGCTGTGTAGTGGATGGCAACACCCTTACTTGGGCGTTAGATTTGTCATCGCCTGTTGCCACATTCCAATATGACATCATTAAAAAGTCATTTGTCGATCAGTTACCTGTAAGGATAATTGGCTATGACAATGTATGTGATAATGGCAATACCGATTCAGACAAGATTTTTGAGTTAAGCCCTTGGTCTTGGCATACTCAAACAGAAGAAAAAGAGTAAAATTAAAGTTGAATCGTTAAAAGCCAAACGCATGTTTGGCTTTTTTATCATAGTAAAGCGTATTAATGCGTTTTCTTCACTCCGTAACGCACCATATCTTTGCCATTTTCATACACATCTTGCGATACCCAACGACCTAGTAATAATTGATGCTTATCATCTAACACCGCAATAAATGGGCGACCATCACTGTTATTTGTAGCAAGTGCCACACCTTCAACATTTTTAAGGCCTAAACCACCATTTTCAACTAACAATAAAAACGCTTCTAGCTCGTCTAATGTATTAATAAGTTCGTTATCTTTAATCATATTTGCTGCTCTAGAATATCAATGAGCGTAGGGTAACAGGTTTGTGCATCGGGTGAAATTACATAACTGCTCACAAGTAACATTTGAACAATTAATATGCACAACACCACAAATACGTTACATCTATTTATCACAATAAAAACGTAAGCAATTAAGCTTAAGCACGTTGCTTTCGCATTTACCGGTTGAGATAGGTAAACGGTTCATTTTCATATGCGTTATGCAGCAGCTTTTGCAACGCTTGCGACTGTGAAAATTGCATATTGGCAATTTTGTTAACTCTCACTGCGGGTGTCCAAGAGTTCATAACGAAAGCCCCGTATAATTACGCAAGGTGTGCAATGAAATAGTCATGGTTTTTTGCGGTATATTGAGCGCCATTAGTTGCCTTTGAATAATGCCCATCATAGTGCCTTTGCTTGAGCTGCTGAAGTACTTTTCCTTTAATCTCATCATAAAACGACTTTACAACGAATTGCCTTAACAACTGATCAAAAACGCTTTTGTCTGCGTACTCAGAATATTCATTTTATTAATTTACACACCAATGACTGAATCTGATCAATCACGCATTATCGAAATGGCCTGGGAGGATAGAACCCCATTTGAAGCCATCGAAACACTCTATGGGTTATCTGAGAAAAACGTAATTCGTTTAATGAGGCAGACGTTAAAACCAGCCAGCTTTCGACTATGGCGAGCGCGTGTAACTGGCCGCAACACTAAGCATTTAAAGCTGCGAAACCCGAGCATTTCACGTGGATATTGCAAAACCCAGTACAAACATCGCTAAGTTAGCAAGTTTTAACCATGTATTCGCAGTTTTCTAACGGTATACGCGTTGGGTACTGCGCTTTAATGAAACCCGATTTTTGATAGGCCGCAACTGCAGGTAAATTATCCGACAAAACAAACAATGAAGCGCTATTTAACTGAAGTTGAGCTTTCCCTTTTTGAATCAAACTATTAATTAAACGCTCTGCGATGCCTTTACCACGAAACGCTGGGTTTACCACCAAGCGCGCAAGGTGAATTCGATCTAGGCGATTATAAAATTGTCCAAACGCAACAAACTCACCTTGTTCGCAAAGCAAGCAAAATGAAGCTAGCTTCTCTGTGTTTAAATCTTGAAAGAAAGTGTCTTCTGTAAAAGGGTAACGGAATCCTGGACCAGACCACTTCGAAAGGCTAACTTCATCTTTAAACCAACTCGTAAGTGGTTCTATGTGGTTTTTTGTAAACGGTACTAACATTATCGATTTTTCACATCATTATTTGCTTTACAATGTTTATCAATAAATGCCTGATGACTCAAACAATTATTCGCGGCCATAGCAATTTGCGCTTTCATTTGTGCCAAGTTTTCAGCAATAGCGCTTGAGTTAAAGTGGTCCAAACGTACATCGTAACGTGAAGGAGTAACGTTAAAGCCATAGAACATTGAAAGCCAACTTGCTTGTTGGAAAGACTCGTTATCATACATCACCACATGACCGCGATTTTTATACATGGCAATTTTGTGCTCAAGTGTTTTTGGAATGGGCATCTCTTGGCAATAGCGCCAAAAAGCGGTGTCGGTGCGCTGCGTTAATTTGTAATGCACTAGTAAAAAATCAACAATGCGATCTAACTCATCATTATGCAAACGGTTAACTTCATCAATATCAGCTTGATTAAAAGACATATCTGGGAAGAAAGTCATCAGCTTAGCAAGCGCTGTTTGAATTAACGAAATGCCAAGTGACTCTAACGGCTCTAAAAAGCCAGCAGCTAAACCAAGGGCAAAACAGTTTTTATGCCAACTTACTTTGCGCCTGCCAAGTGGGAACTTAAAGGTTTTTACATCCGTAATTGTGCGCCCTTTTACACTATCGAGCAGGCTTTGTTTCGCTTCTTCATCTGTCGTGAATTTACTTGAATAAATATAGCCATTGCCCATTCGGTGCTGCAGCGGAATACACCATTGCCATCCTGCTTCTTTTGCAATTGCGCGGGTATAAGGTGTAGGTTCACCCACCAGTTCTGTTTGCACTGCGACAGCGCTGTCACATGGTAGCAAATGACTCAAATCATCAAGGCCAATACCCATTGCCCCTTCAATTAATACACCTTTAAAACCAGAGCAATCAATAAATAAATCGCCCTCGATATACGTGCCATTATCAAGGGTGAGTGCTTGGATAAACCCGTTATCAGCGTTGAGTTTAACTTCGCTCACATTGGCTAAAATATGGTTTACACCGCGTTTTGAACAAAACTCCGTTAAAAACTTCGCATATAACACAGCATCAATGTGATAGGCGTAAGAATATTGTGCTAGTGGGTTGTTTTGATTGGGGTTTGGCTGTGCAAATCCGCCCTTTTTAGCAAGCTGAATTGGGAAGCTATAATCTTCAATATCAAGCTGTTTGCCTTCAGCATTGAGCTTGTTGATATATTGGTGAAAATCTAAGTTTTCGATGGGTGCGCCATAGGCAGCAAAGGGATGGAAAAAACGCTCGCCTTTTTGCGACCATTCTTCAAATTCAATACCAAGCTTAAATGTCGCTTGTGTGGCTTTAATTAATTCAGCATCGTTAATGCCTAAATTGCGGTTAAAATCGACAAAATTAGGAATGGTTGCTTCGCCTACTCCAACCGTATTAATGTTGGGTGATTCGATTAGCGTAAGCGACATGTCTTTGTCTTGAATGTAGCGCGATAAACTCGCCGCTGCCATCCACCCCGTTGTGCCCCCACCAACAATAACGATTTTTTTAACTGCTTGTGCCACGTTTCGTCTTCTTATGCTTATTTTTATTGTTTTCAATATAAACTAAACGGGCTTGAAAAACTAAGCCAATAGTGGCCAATTTTCAAGCCCTAAATGCGTGATTTGTATTAGGTCCCAATCCGTTTTAAAGGTTTAGGCCTTATTCAATTAACGCTTTTTGAAAAGTAATGTCATGCGGTTAGATTCACCAACTGACTGGTACTGATCTTTATTTTCCTTTGCATTAAGTGAAGGCGGCAGTGCCCATACACCTGCTTCAACATTATCGATAATAATGCGGTCTTTCGCATTGTTGTGGAAATACGCCTCAGCTTCTAAGTCAAATCCAGCGGCTTTTGCCACTGCAATTACATGTGATTTTGGCAAGTAACCTTTTTTCGCTGTTGCTACTGGGTCAAAGCCTTCAGGTGCTTGATGCTGTACAACGCCTAATTTGCCACCTTGTTTAAGCATCTGATTAAACTGACTAAATGCAGCCGCTAACTGATTCCCATTTTGTAAACCGTGCAAGCCTCTAAAGGTTAAAACTACATCTGCATTTTTTGTTTTCTCATCGATTGATGCATTTGGATCAAAATCAGCGATAACAACATTGCCGTAAACTTTTTTGTTATCGCTTAATTTTTTCTCAAAGTTTTCGCGTGAGCGTTTACGGTATTTTGAACTTGTTGTAATTGGGTAATGCGCTGCTACAAGCTGCCCCTCTGCTGCAAGCATTGGCGCAAGTACTTCAGTGTACCAGCCGCCACCTGGCATAATCTCAACCACTTTTGAATTAGCTTTTACACCAAAAAATTCAAGCGTTTGGTATGGCTTACGAAATGTATCGCGTGCTTGGTTTGTTTCACTACGGTGGCTATTATCAATACCTGCAGGTGCACTGGCAACGGTAGAGAAAGAGAAAACGGCGGCAGCAATAAGTGAAAGAGGTAGTAATGTGTTTTTATAATTCATTTTAAGTTACTCAATTAATAAACAATGTTTCTGTTATACAGATTTTTTACATAAACCGCTCACTTTTGCGAAATATATTTCATTTTATTAATGAGTTAGCAAATATTTAATTTAAATTTACCTAACTAAAAATCCCATATTCAACACAGAAAATCGCATCATTGTTGCTAAAAAAACCACCTCTGATATATTGCATACAATATTCAAAAGCAAAAAGAAAAATTGTTATGACAACACGCAAGCCTGTGCGCAGTCCATTTGGCAGCAGCTTTTACATTGCCAATATTATGGAGATATTTGAACGATTAGCGTGGTACGGTTTTTTTACCGTATCGTCCCTCTATATGACTAGCCCAGTGCTACAAGGCGGTATGGGGTTTAGTGATGAACAACGCGGGTTTTTACAAGGGCTTGTACCATTTTGCATCTACTTGCTGCCAGCATTAACCGGAGCATTAGGCGATCGCTACGGCTACAAAAAAATGCTATTACTTGCCTTTGCCATGATGACTCCGTGTTATTACTTGCTAGGTCAAGTATCAAGCTATAGCGCGTTTTTCCTAGCCTTTATGGGTGTTGCTATTGGTGCTGGCATTTTCAAACCATTGATCACCGGCACGGTGACTCATGCAACCAACGATAGCAATCGCAGTTTAGGCTTTGGCGTTTTTTACATGATGGTCAATGTGGGTGGCTTTTTAGGGCCAGTTATTGCCGGTATTATGCGAGACACAAGCTGGGATATGGTGTTTATTATGGCCGCAGTGTGGATTGCCATTAACTTTATTCCTGTCACCCTCTTTTATAAAGATCCAACTGCTGAAATTCGCAAAAACACGCCAGCCAAACCACTTAAAGATATTATGATCGAGATGCGTGAAGTTCTGGGCAATGGTCGTTTTGCGTTACTTGTTTTTCCAATCCTTATTGCGTTTATGTTACCCGGTACAAAATTAATTTCCGAGTCACTCGCTTACGGGTTTATTGCAGGTTGGCTAGGTTTAAACTTAGTGTGGCACATATTAGCGCCAAAAGCTGGAACACATTGGTATAGCAGCAAAATAAAAATGGGTAATAAACCTTTTTTGTTACTTATTTTGATTTTGAGCGGGTTTTGGCTGGTTTATATGCAAATTTTTATTACCCTTCCGCTTTTTATTCGCGACTACGTTGATAGCAGTGATCTTGTGATGCTAGCGAATTCAATTCATGCGGGGTTTGGCGAAGCCGCTTCGTTTGTTAATGTGCCCCAGCTAACAACTGCAATCACTGCGCTTGCAAGCCAATTTGATTACAGCCAAGCAAACAGCTTTCATAAAGCCTATCTTGAATTAACTAACTACAATGTGCGCATTCCAAAAGAGGTATTACAAGCGCATTTACCAAGCTTAAGTACATTGTCTCAAGCTGAAATCGGCACACTCGCAACCCAGTGGGCAAGTGATTATCGCCAGTTTAAACCTGAATACATTGCAGCGGTAAACTTTGGCTCTATTGTACTATTACAAGTATTGGTATCAGCACTGAGCGCACGCTTTAAAACCTTTTATGCAATTATTGCGGGTGCTTTAATGATTGCCAGCAGTTATTTATTACTAGCAAATTCAGAGGCTGGGGTAATAGTAAGCGGCGCGCTTGCGGTAGCTGCTTTACTCATCTTTTCGCTCGGTGAAATGATGGCATCGCCAAAACAACAAGAGTATGTAGCCTCAGTAATGCCAAAAGATAAAGCAGCGATGTATCAAGGCTATCTTTACACGGCATCTGCCATTGGCTTTTTGTTTGCAGGTAAGCTCTCTGGTTGGGGTTACAACAAATGGGCTGTTGAAGCCAATGAACCCGCGAACTTTTGGCTCTTATGCGCCGCAATTGCCTTTGTAACCGCGCTAGCTCTTTGGCTATTTAATAGTTTTGCCGCAGAAAAATTAGAGCAATCACAGCATAGTTCAAAGCTTGTTAATAATTTAGCTTAGTGATGTGTGAATAATTCGGCAGGGTTTAAGTAAAACATTTTCTTATAACCCTGCGTTTCTGTGGTAAACCGCCACGGGTAAGGTATTAATGTAACGACCGAATAGTGGATATGTGCAGGCTTACCTTTGGCATTTCCCGAATCGCCCAAAGTACCAATAACCTCTCCCTTCGCAACTAACTGACCTGTTTTACTTTGGTTTTGCTCTAAATGCGCATAATAATGAACTCGCCATTTAGGCCCTAAAATCAAAGCAACCTTACCGCCTCTAGGCAAAGTGCCAGAATAAATCACAATTCCTGCCGTAGACGCTATTACGGGCGCTCCTTTTTTGGCGAAAATATCGATACCTTTGTGCACACCTGAGCTGCCCCAAGGCTCATACCAAAAGGTTTTTGCATGCCAATCATTGTGTGTTGCACCTTGAACCGGGATTATTTGAGATACGGGCATAAATAGAATGCCAAAAAACAATCCGGCTAGTATCAATACGCTTACTTTCGTTTTCGTCATAACTCATCTAGCGCGTGTTGACCTTTGCGCTCTCGTTTTTCTCCTGGCTTTAATAAGAAGCTTACTAGGTTGTGATAGCGGTTTTACTGCTTATACCAATCAGAACACAAAACGTAACCATAAGTTCATTAAAATGAATACCTTAAATAAGAACAATTGCATAAAATAACACTATTAAGGTGAATTAATTTTAAGCGCTTAAAAAACTGTTCGCTTTTCAACCAAAAAAGCGGTAACGTAATGCGCTAAATTTATCGTCACCGATTTAAATTCAATAAAAACAATATCAAGGGAATGATTATGAAGTTTATTGTACTTCTAGGCCTATGTTTAGGCGGAATGTATTTTTATAGCAATGCAAGCTCACAACATATCGCCAACTACCAAGACCTTTTGGCAAAAGCTGAAACCAGCGATGTTCGCTTAGGTGAAGTCAAGCTCGGTTCTAACTTACTCGCATTACAATTTTGCAACGATGAGTCATATCAAACATCAGGCGGAAAAAGCGTAAAAGAATGCTTAAAAACATACGCGAATATGCGTGGCATGTGTGAACAGCGTATTTTCAAAAACGATAATGAAATTATCGAATCCAAAGACAAGGTCGTTAAAATCGCAAAACGCTACACAGCCTGTGTCGGTATTGACTAGCGTATAAAAACAAACAAGATAAAAATAACGAAATGTTGTCAATTTAGGGCAAATAGGTAACTTAATTTGCTGTCCTCAAATCAACAGATTATACACGCTCCTGTGAGCTCTAAATTACTGCTCAGTGCTGGCATAATTGCGTTAGCAGCTGCCGCTTGGCATTTGCTCTGTATTATACCAATTCACTTAAATAGCTGATCATTCTAGCGGGTTAAATATCATGCTAACTGCGTTTGAATTTATCAATGTAGAACAACTACATAAGAAAAATTCCGCCTTGTTATCATTTCATTTATCCCGCGCTACCTCTGATCACATACTTAACAGAATTGGTATGGGCGGTCCGAGCTGGTATCTGTTTGCGCGTGCGCCTGAATTTATAATCGCATCATCAAAACAACACACCCTGCTTGCACCTATTGCAACTACACTAGTTGCATTGTTAATGAGTGCATGCGCGATATTTGCATTCTCAGCAATGGGCATTATTCGTAGAGTTCCTTTTTTAAAATCTGCGTTAGTTGTTATTGCTATAATATGCATACTGCGTGGTTTACTCGGTTTTACAATAGTCATTAACGCAACACAAATCGACCTTTGGCAACTCGTCGCCAGTAGCGTTTGGCTCTATGTAGGTTGCTGTTTTGCAATAGGCTTTGTTTCGCTGCATCGTAATCAATCTTCAACTCACCAAAGCGTATAAAACTTAATAAACTCGCTTCAATTAAAAAGCCTGACGGCATTTTAGTTAGACTTATTGCTGCCCGCTTTTTAGCGGTTTAATAAAACCTATTGCAAATCGGTTTTATTAAACCTATTATACCGACTGTTAATCGGTTTTTAGTTTAAGGTGATCACAATGAAACTCGGCGATTTAGAAAAGTTGCTTTTACACTACCTTTGGCAACACGGTTGCTCTGACGTAAAAACCGTTTTTGCTCACTTTGAAAATACCCGTGGTGGCAGTTTAAACACCTACCAAAGCACTCTTGAACGCCTCTACAAAAAAGGTTTGTTATCGCGTCATAAAGAGGGGCATGCATTTCATTATAAAGCCCGCGTTGAGCGTCACGAGTTAATAGGCCAACTAATAAAATCAGTCACCACAGATTTTGTTGGAGAAGACGATGGTAGCAGCCTAATTGCCGCATTTAGTTCGATGTCATCAGAGTTCAACGTAGAACAACTGGACAAATTAGAATCGCTGATCGAACAGCAAAAATTAAAACTTAAGCAACAAGGCTAAGTTATGAGCGCAGAACCCTTCACTTTATTGTTAAATGTATTAGCCATTGCCGTTGTGTGCTTTGTGCTACATAACATTGCGGTGTCTGCGTTTGTCACTTTATTAAGTACGCGATTTTTAAAGTTACAGGTTAAATCTCGCAAAATCACCTTGTGGTTTTTAGCGACCTTACCTTGGTTTAGCGCCTTTTCGACCGCCGCCTATTTTGTTTACGCAGCCAATGGCTTGTCACCGTTTGAAAGTGCCTCAAGTATTAGTCATTGGCATCATATCGATAGCTTTTCATGGCTCAGTTGGCACGGCGCAGTGACCGCGTGCGCACTTGGTTTTTTAGCATATGTAATTAGCTCAAGGTTGCTAAAGCTGCGTGCCCATCAGCACGAAATTAAAAGCTTAATGGCGCTTTCTCGTAAGCTTGATAACAACTCGTTCGAAATCGATTCAAATGATGCCGCAGCATTTACTGCAGGTTTTATTAGCCCTAAGTGCTTTGTTACTAAAGGCATGCGCGAGCAAATTAGCGAGACTGAATACCATATAGTTATGCAACACGAACTTGCCCATGTAAATAAGCGTGACCCATTTAAAAAGTGGTTATTTGCTCTGCTGGCGGCGTTTTATATACCTAACATTAAACAGCGTTTAGTCCTGCATATGACCTTAGCAATGGAGCAAGATGCAGACAACGCCGTGATTTCAAACACTACGTCATCGCTTGATATTGCGGGCACCCTTGTAAAAGTAGCAAGGCTAAATGCCACTGGCAGTACCCTTAAAAACACTGATATGGTGGCAAATTTTGGCGCAGATGTGCTAGAGCAACGAGTGTATTTCTTACTTGGGCAATTATCGCTAAAACCAGTTAATCACTTGCTTATGATGCTGCTCGCAATTGCCGCATTTTTCCTATGCTTGACCTCAGTCGATAGCATCCACCACTTTATCGAAACCTTTACGAGTCACTAATATCATGGACTTTAAAGGTATTTCTGCAAATTCAAAAAACCGATTAACAATCGGTATAAAGCCTAAATTTTAGGAGTGAGCGTATGCTTATAAAATTTGTCACAACAAGAAAACCGATTAACAGTCGGTTATTGATAGGGTTAAACCTTGTCGTCGCGAGTCTATTACTCGCACCAAAGGGTGCTAGCGCAGGCGAAGTCGTGAGCTTAAAAACCGCCATCAGTAAGACCATACAAAACCATCCTGATTTAACGCCGCTAATTTATTTGCAACAAGCAAATCAAAGGCTTATTCAACAGGCTGGGGTTGCAGGCCCAGTTATCCTTGATTTAAGCGTTGAAGACGCACTTGGCACTGGCGATTATCAGGGCTTTTCCAATAGCCAAACAAGGTTGAGTATTGCGTGGTTGCTCGATGGTGAGCAAGTGGATGCACGAGTGAACCTTGCCAAACAACAAGGGCTGATTTATGCCGTTGAAAAAGAGGCAAAAGCACTTGATTTAGCAGCTGAAACTGCCAATTTGTTTATTACCTTATTAGCGCAGCAAGCCCAGTTAAAATTGGCAACTCTGGCGGAAAAACAAGCCCAAAAAGCCCTGTCAGAGATTACCAAACGGGTCGAAGCAGGCCGCGTAAACAGTATTGATAAATACCGTGCAAAAGCCGATTTAGCAAAGCAAACATTAGTAGTTGAAGATCTTTACTTTGAAATTGAAGCAACAAAATCACAGTTGGCAGCCCAGTGGCAAGGCACTACTGAATTTGATGTAACAGGCGATTTAACCCAATTACCTAATGCCCTTTCACTGGAAGATGCCAAAGTACAATTAAAAAACACGCCGCGTTTTTCACTCTTTGCATCAAAACAGCGTGTAATCTCATCAGAAATTGCACTATCACAAGCTGAGAGCAAACCCGCTTGGCAAATCAATACGGGCATTACGCGCGACCAAGCGCTTAATGACTTTTCACTAAGTGCTGGCGTTTCAATTCCGTTAGGGGGTGCGTCTCGTAGCGAAGGGAAAATTGCATCGCTTAACGCCAGTAAACAGCAGCAAGCAGCCGAGGCAAAAGCCTGGCTTGCGCGCGCCCAAACACAAGCGTTACTACTTAACCACAAGCTAACCCACAATACCCACATTGCCAATGCCCTTTTAAAAGAATCACTTCCCGCCCTCGAAACCGCAAGTAAACAAGCCGAGCTTGCCTACCAGCAGGGGCGCTACCGATACACCGATTGGTACGCAGTAAAACAAGAGTTATTACAAGCCCGATTGGAGCTGATACAAGCCTATACCAATATTCAACGATTCAATGTTGAACTTGAGCGCTTAACCGGCGCTAGCCTAACAATTAAGTGAGATTGCGATGAAATTATCAAATCTATTAAATGCATTTTTAGTGAGCCTATTACTCATTGTGCCAAATTTTGATGCGCTTGCCGGAAGCGACCACAACCACCAGCAAGATGATAGCGAGCACAACGATGCAGCTACAGGGCCAAACGGTGGACGACTTTTCAAAACAGGTGATTTCTCTTTGGAACTGCAACTCGTTGAACAAGGAACAGCACCCGAATACCGCGTATTTGTGAAAGATCACGAAAAAACAGTAGCGCCCGAAAATTTAGACGTTACCGTTACCCTTAGCCGATTAGGTGGCAAAAAAGACACCATTTCATTTAAACCAAATGGCGCCTTTTTAAAGGGTACGTCACCGATTAACGAACCTCACTCATTTAGCGTTGAAATAAGCGCCACTTATCAAGGTGAAGTCTATGAATGGCATTTTGATAATTTTGAAGGACGCACTCAAATTGCCGCCCCCATTGCTGAGCAACTAGGCATTAACACCAATATCGTGCAAGCAAAAACCCTGACAAAAACTTTGCCGGTGTATGGCAAACTCGCCCTGCCAGCAGGCGCAAAGCGCCAAATAAGCGCGCGTTTTGATGGTGAAATTACCAAACTCAATGCGCTTTTGGGTATGCAGGTGAAAAAAGGTCAGCACATAATGACCATTCAAAGTAACGACAGCTTACAAAGCTACCGTGTCATTTCCCCAATAAATGGCATTGTAACTAAACAAAATGTGGGGCTAGGTGAGCAAACGGCTGGGCGCAGCTTAATAGAAATTACCGATATGACTGAGCTTGTTGCAGAGCTACAGGTTTTTCCAAACGACGCAGCAAAAATCAGCCAAGGCGCAGCAGTAAGCGTTAATGTAAATGGCTTAAATACGCCAATAAATACCACCATTAAAGACAGCCTTTTTTCAGTTGCTGGCAATCAAGCAAAAACCTATCGCGCCTTCATTCCCAACCCCAATAACCAACTGCAAGTAGGACAATTTGTTAGCGCCGACATCACCCTTGAAAGCTTTACGGTACCGATGGCAATAGAGAAAAAAGCACTGCATGCATTTCGTGATTTTAATGTGGTATTTGCCAAATTTGGCGACCAATTTGAGGTTCGCATGTTAACCCTTGGTCGCAGCAGCGGTGAGTGGGTTGAAGTGTTAAGTGGCATTGATGTTGGCAACGAATACGCCACCGACAACAGTTATATCTTAAAAGCCGACATTGAAAAGTCAGGCGCGTCACACGACCACTAAAAGTGAGTAATTACTTATGCTAGAGTCCATTTTAAAATTCGCGATTGAGCGAAGTAAGTTAGTACTTGCCATGGTAATGTTAGTTGCAGCATTAGGTGCTTGGCAGTTTACTAAACTGCCCATCGATGCCGTGCCCGACATTACCAATGTGCAGGTCGTTATCAATACCGAAGTACCCGGTTACACCCCGCTGGAAGTAGAGCAACGCGTAACTTACGTGCTTGAAACCGCATTGGCTGGCGTGCCCAACTTAAGTTACACACGTTCTATTTCACGTTATGGTTTATCGCAAGTGGTTGCCATATTCAGTGATGACACCGATATCTATTTTGCCCGCCAATTAGTAAATGAGCGTTTGGTTTCGGCAAAATCTGAGTTGCCCTTTGGTGTAGAGCCAGAGCTTGGCCCTATTTCGACTGGGCTGGGTGAAATTTTTATGTTTACGGTTGATGCCTTGCCAGGAGCAACTAACCCCGATGGCAGCCCAATCACCGCAACCGATTTACGCACCGTGCACGACTGGATCATTCGTCCGCAACTTGTGCAAGTAGAAGGCGTTGTTGAAGTAAACCCCATTGGCGGCTTTGAGCGCGAAATTCAAATCGCCATAAAACCTGAAAAACTGTTGGCATTTGGTCTGTCGCAACAGGATGTAATTGATGCTATTGGCAGCCATAACCAAAACCGTGGAGCGGGTTTTATTGAACGTGATGGTTCGCAGTGGCTAGTGCGCATTCCAGGTCAATTAAGCGATTTAGCCCAGCTTGAAAATGTACCCGTAACGAATTTGCAAGGTGCGGTGATCCGCATTAAAGATGTTGCCGATGTGATTGAAGGTAAAGAGCTACGCTCAGGTGCAGCGACACAAAATGGCCATGAAGTGGTGCTCAGTACCGTCTTTATGTTAATTGGTGAAAACAGTCAAAAAGTGGCAAAAGAGTTAGGCGAACGCTTAACAGATATAAGTAAAAGTTTACCGCAAGGGGTGGTGATTAACCCTGCGTACGATCGCACAAAACTGGTGAATAAAACCCTCGATACCGTTAAAACCAATTTGCTTGAAGGTGCACTGCTGGTCATTGTGATTTTGTTTTTATTACTCGGTAACTTTAGAGCAGCACTTATCACTGCGATGGTGATCCCATTTGCCATGTTAATGACCATTACAGGCATGGTACAAAGTAAAGTAAGTGCTAACTTAATGAGTTTAGGCGCGCTCGATTTTGGCCTACTGGTTGATGGTGCAATTATTATCGTAGAAAACTGTATGCGCCGCTTAAGCCAAGCTCATAATGATCAAAACACAGCGCAACCCTTGCCATTAAACGAGCGTTTGGCCTTGGTATTTGATGCCACCCGTGAAGTGATCCGCCCTGCCCTGTTTGGTGTTTTTATAATAACCGCAGTGTATTTGCCGATTTTTGCCCTAACTGGCGTGGAAGGCAAAATGTTCCATCCGATGGCAATGACAGTGGTAATTGCCCTAGTGAGTGCCATGGTTTTATCAATTACGTTTGTGCCTGCATGTATTGCTCTGTTATTTAAAAAGCCAGTACAAGAAAAAGAAAATATCGTAATGAAGGCAAGCACTGCACTTTATCAGCCAATCTTAACCTTTGTGCTAAAAATGCGCTGGTTAGTTGTTGGTGTAGCAATTGCGCTAATAGCATTTGCTGGCGTTATGAGTACCAAACTCGGCAGTGAATTTGTGCCTAATTTAGATGAAGGTGATATTGCTATGCATGCCATGCGCATACCGGGCACTTCACTTACTCAGTCGATTAAAATGCAAGAACTGTTAGAGCAAAAAATTGCTGAAAAAGCCGAAGTGTTAAGTGTATTTTCAAAAATTGGTACACCAGATGTGGCCACTGACCCTATGCCGCCAAGCGTTGCGGATGTGTTTATTATGCTAAAACCGCGTGCTGAATGGCCAAACCCAGCCAAGCCAAAAACCCAACTGGTAGCTGAGCTTAAGCAACTAGTTCAAACCATTCCAGGTAATCGTTATGAGTTTTTGCAACCGATTCAAATGCGCTTTAATGAACTGCTCTCAGGGGTACGTTCAGAGCTTGCGATTAAGGTTTTTGGCGATGACTTTGATACCCTTGCGATTGTTGGCCTGCGCATTGAAAGTGCAATTGAAAGCGTTGCTGGTATTCGTGATGTGCAAGTTGAAAAAATTAAAGGCTTGCCCATTTTAACCATCAATCCAATTGATCACATGTTAGCGCGTTATGCTTTAACCAAGGCCGATTTACAACAGCAAATCGCCATTAGCATTGGCGGGGTGGATGTTGGTAAGTTTTATCAAGGCGATCGCCGTTTTGATATTGTGGTGCGTTTACCCGATGATAAACGCCGTGATATCGATAACCTAAAACACCTACCCATTACCTTAGCTAACGGCGATTATGTGCCGCTATCAGAAGTAGCGAGCATTGAAAAAGTTAACTCGGCAAATCAGGTAAACCGTGAAAATGGTAAACGCCGCATTGTGGTAACAGCCAATGTGCGTGGCCGCGATTTGGGCGGATTTGTTAAAGATGTGCAAATGGCGATTGAACAAAATGCAGATATTCCAGCAGGTTACTGGGTAGAGTACGGCGGTACTTACCAAAAACTGCAATCAGCAACTAAGCGTTTGACCTTAGTTGTACCGTTAACCTTGGCGATTATTGTGGCGCTGTTGTTAATCGCTCTTGGCTCATTTAAAGACTCAATGATTATCTTCAGCGGTGTACCACTGGCGCTTACGGGCGGTATTTTCGCGCTATTCCTTAGAGATATTCCATTTTCAATCTCGGCTGCTGTGGGCTTTATTGCCCTGTCTGGCATTGCGATTTTAAATGGCTTAGTAATGGTGTCGTTTATTCGTGAGTTAAGAGCAAATAAGCTTGGTTTAAATGACGCCATTATAACCGGAGCGCTAACGCGATTGCGCCCAGTACTTACCACCGCCCTTGTTGCCACGCTTGGCTTTATTCCAATGGCTCTTAACACTGGCATTGGTTCAGAAGTGCAAAGACCGCTTGCGACTGTGGTTATTGGCGGGGTGATTTCATCCACCTTGCTAACACTTTTTGTTTTGCCAGCGCTTTATCGCATATTGCATAACAAGGACTGACTATAAATATGCTATGCCCTCTATTGGGGGCATCTTTGCGCCTAGCCTATAAACGTAAGAATCTGTAATAAATTTAAATACTTTCTTACACAAGATTAACGTGTTTATTGTCATCTTCACGCTTTTTAAACTAGCACTATGTTATTATCGCGCTAGATTTTTTTGGGGTAGATTGAAAGTAGGCATATTATGATGAAAAATTCAGGGAAGGTGGCACTTATTGTAAGTGCGCTGTGTTTTGGGGCAATTGGCTGTAGTGATTCAATCACAGATGATTTAGACGATGCATTAACCCATGAAGCAGAGTTTTCGTTTATCAATGCAATGGATTACAGTATCGACTTTCATTTGCAAAAACGCACCATCACCGCAGGTTCAAGCGGCTTATTTGATAGTAAAAATCGCGTGGCTGGTAATGTTCAAGTTAATGGTTATTCAAGCGAATACGGCTATGACTTCCCAGCGGTAATGAACATGGTAAACATTGGTATGCGCTCAGCTATGAGCAGTCAAAATGAAGTAAAAATGCATACAACGCTAAGCGACGATGACGAACATTGGGTAATCGCTTGGCAAAATGGTGTTGAAAAACACATCACCTTACTTAAGAAAAAAGAACGTGATAACGCCAACACCTTCAACGTACGCATTTTCGCTAATGGTGTTTACCCCGTTACATTAAAAGGTAGCCAAGTGATGACCACTGAACGCGGCAAAGTATCTGACTTTTTAACTCTCGATAATTGCGCCCTTGATTTAACCATTAATGGCAGCGCAATCGATTTATGCACCGGCGACTTTGGTGAGTCTTACCTGCTGGTTGTAAATAGCGACGGCAAGCAAGTTTTAGTCGAAGAATAATTTTCAATAAATAAACACTGAAAAAACCGATGCACCCGCATCGGTTTTTGTTTATACAACCTGAAAAGCAACCTCTCACCAATAACACAATTCTTTTATCCCGAAATAGCGCCAAAAATCACCGCGATTGACCAAACATCACAAAGCAAAAGAATCCTCTCCTCAATTGCCTATTATTTAACTCAAGCAACACGCTTTACTCAAACTTAAAGGAAATTGAACAATGAATACATCAAACGCAATCGAGATTTTAATGGCTGCTGGTTTAACAACATTTGTAGTAGCTGGTCTTGTAACAGCTGGCATGACAACCGCAATTCTGGCCGGTGCAGCAATTGGCGGCACATACATGTTAACTAAATAACTTTAAAACGACTCGGAGATAAAAAATGAACAACGTATTTGATATTGTAATGACAGCAGCTTTAACCGCGTTTGTGGTAGTTGGTTTAGTAACCGCAGGTATGACAGCGGCGATTGTAACGGGTGTTGCTGTGGGTGGTAGTTACTTATTATTTAAGTAATGTAATCTAAGCCATAATAATTAAAGGATATTTGCCTATGACAAAAACCCAAATAATGTTCTATACCTTCAAAAAGCAAACAAAATAGCCTTTCTATACAATTACATAGAAAGGCTATTTTGTTTGCTTTTTCCTAACGTTAAAGCGCAAGCTGATAAGTGAAACCATGTGAGATGATTCACTGCGCGATTGTTTTATCATTGTTAATTTAAATACACGGATGCGATTTGGTAAGGTGTCACGTTAACTAAACTGTGACAATCTGTTTTTAAGCAAAAGAGTTGTCTCACTTCCATAAAGCAAAACTTAACCTTCATTCGCTTTAAAACCCGATACAAAAAGTTGAAAAAGCAGCATATGCTAGGTTACAAAATTCACAAAATCGTGTACAAAATATTGATGATTTTTAGAACGTGTTGATCTTTACACTCTAATAAATACTAAAACACCTAACACTACATTTTTAATTTAAATAGGGAATGTAACTATGAGCGATAAACTAGAAAAAACAGAAGAAAACAAAAAATCGACCTTAGTAAAAGCTACGTTAATAGGCTTTATTGTCGGTGTGGGGTTTATGCTAACAGCCGTGTTTGTAAACTTTGCGATGCGTTAATAAACAAAAAATATAAAAGCAGCCTAACGCCCCATAAATAACACATCACTGGCACTCACAACCTTCGTGGCTGACGAGTATGCTTGGATAAACCTAAAACTAACTGCGTTTAGCGCAATTATAAAACGCAACAAGGTGCTTTAGAGCACCTTTTTATTGTAAATTACCTTTTGAAAAAGTATCGCAACATAGCAACTCTCCTTCAATTCAAAATCATTCATCACTTAATAAAACCAAATATCACCACGATTGACCAAAAATCACAAAGCAAAAGATTCCTCATCTCAATTGCCTATTATTTAACTCAAGCAACACGCTTTACTCAAACTTAAAGGAAATTGAACAATGAATACATCAAACGCAATCGAGATTTTAATGGCAGCTGGTTTAACAACATTTGTAGTAGCTGGTCTTGTAACAGCTGGCATGACAACCGCAATTATGGCCGGTGCAGCAATTGGCGGCACATACATGTTAACTAAATAATCGTAATTCGCATCGGAGATAAAAAATGAGCAACGTGTTTGATATTGGAATGACCACAGCACTTACTGCATTTGTGGTAGTTGGTTTAGTAACCGCAGGTATGACAGCTGCAATTGTAACAGGTGTAGCCGTAGGTGGTAGTTACTTACTTTTTAAATAAATTCACATTATTAGGAAATATGCCTATGACAAAAACCAAAAAGCTAATTTATATCTTCAGAAAACAGTTAAAATAGCCTTTCTATCAATTAAATAGAAAGGCTTTTTTATTAGGCGAAATGCTAGCTTGCTAAATCAAAGCGATCGGCATTCATTACCTTATTCCATGCCGCTACAAAGTCATCTACAAACTTCTGACCATTATCATCTTGTGCATACACTTCTGCATACGCACGCAAAATTGAGTTTGAGCCAAACACTAAATCAACGCGCGTAGCTTGCCAAGCATCTTCTTTAGTCGCTCTATCACGCAGTACGTATTGATTATCGCCTGTTGGCTGCCACTCATAACGCATGTCTGTTAGATTGACAAAAAAGTCGGTAGTAAGTTGTCCAACGCGATCGGTGAACACACCTGCTTGAGAACCACCATAATTACAGCCTAATACCCGTAAACCGCCCACCAATACCGTCATTTCTGGTGCTGTTAGTCCTAATAGTTGAGCACGTTCAAGTAATAACTCTTCTGGGCTTGCTGCAAATTTTTGCTGCTGCCAATTTCTAAAACCGTCATGTACAGGCTCTAAATAAGCAAATGAGTCTACTTCGGTCATCTCTTGAGAAGCATCACCACGGCCTTTGTTAAAGGTTAGACTTGCTGTAAAGCCAGCTGCACTTGCCGCCTGTTCAATGGCAACATTACCCGCAAGCACAATCACATCAGCAACGCTTACATTATGCTCATCTGAGATTGCTTGATACACGCTTAGCACCTTAGCAAGCTTTTCAGGCTCGTTGCCTTGCCAATCCTTAGCCGGCTGCAAGCAGATATGCGCGCCATTTGCCCCTCCGCGTTTATCTGAGTGACGGAAAGTGCGCGCACTATCCCATGCGGTTGTCGCCATTTCAGCAATAGATAAACCACTGGCTTTAATTGCCGCTTTAACCGCTTGTTCATCATAAGCTGTATTGCCAGCTGGAATAGGATCTTGCCATGTTAAATCTTCCTTTGGCACATCAGGGCCGATATAACAGGCTTTTGGTCCCATATCACGGTGCGTTAATTTAAACCATGCACGTGCAAATACCTCAGAAAAATAAGCTGGGTCGTTATAGAATCGCTCTGAAATTTTGCGATATTCTGGGTCAACCTTCATCGCCATATCAGCATCAGTCATAATGGGATTATTACGTTTGCCGTTGCCATCAACCGCGAGCGGCTTATCCTCTTCTTTAATCGCGACAGGTTCCCATTGCCACGCACCTGCTGGGCTCTTTTTAAGTTCCCACTCATGGTTAAGTAGTAATTCGAAATAACCGTTATCCCACTGAGTAGGATTGGTTGTCCACGCCCCTTCAAGGCCACTGGTTATTGCATCTGCACCTAAGCCATTACCTTCTTGGTGATTCCAACCAAGGCCTTGTTCGTTAATATCAGCTGCTTCTGGTTCCGGGCCAAGTTTCGCGGCATCACCATTACCATGACATTTACCTACGGTATGACCACCTGCGGTAAGCGCCACTGTTTCTTCATCGTTCATTGCCATACGGGCGAAGGTTTCACGCACATCGTGGGCTGTTTTTTGTGGATCTGGCTTACCATCCACCCCTTCTGGGTTAACATAAATTAGGCCCATCATTACTGCTGCTAATGGATTTTCTAAGTCGCGCTCACCTGAATAACGACTGTTGTCATTTTCTGAAGGGGCAAGCCATTCTTTTTCTGCGCCCCAATAAGTATCTTTTTCTGGGTGCCAAATATCTTCGCGGCCAAACGCAAAACCATAGGTTTTTAACCCCATCGACTCATAGGCGATGGTGCCAGCATACGCAATTAAATCTGCCCAGCTTAACTTGTTACCGTACTTTTTCTTAATCGGCCAAAGTAAACGACGCGCTTTGTCGAGGTTGGTATTATCTGGCCATGAATTAAGCGGTGAAAAACGTAAATTACCAGTACCCGCACCACCGCGACCATCGGCAACGCGATAACTTCCCGCCGCATGCCATGTCATACGGATCATTAAACCGCCGTAGTGGCCCCAATCGGCCGGCCACCAATCTTGGCTGTCGGTCATAAGTGCGGTTAAATCGGCTTTCAGCGCAGCGAAATCAAGCTGCTTTAATTGCTCTCGGTAATCATAATCACTTCCGAGTGGGTTAGTTTTTGAATCGTGTTGATGCAAAATATCGAGATTGAGGGTATTAGGCCACCAATCGGTATTCGATTTTCCAATTTGCGTATTACTTCCTGATGTAAATGGGCATTTACTTGATGACATCGCACATCTCCTTTATTGGTCTGACGGGTTCATTGAGACGACATTTTTATTAAAACGACTAACGAGCAGCGTTTTTTCACGCTTAAAAGAAACTGTGTGCCAATTGCCTATGTGAAAATAATACTAGGCAAGAATGCAGGGGAAACATTCTTAATTGAGATAACCGAACCACTTATACCTCAATTAAACGTATCAAAATTTCTTTATTTCGCTCGTTAAAATCAGTTAACAATTCATGTCGGTGAACGTAAAAACATTTATACGCTCAATTAGTTATACAAGATCAAATGCTGTTTTGCAGTGCCAAGGGCAAAAAAACATCAAAATTCATGATCTAGCAGATGTTTAAATCACTGCGTTAACCTGTATAGCATTTATCTTTTAACTCATTTTCAAAAAGTTGCTGTAGTAGCACAATATCATTGGTTCTTACGTAATTAGGCCTTACCACAAGTGCTATCGTGCGATGCGGACCTGGCTCGTTTAAATGTACCGCAGCCAGCTCACCTTCGTTTTTCACGAGTTGATCAAGGGCCATTTGAGGTACTAAGGTTGTGCCTAATTTACCGGCAACCATTTGAATTAATGTGTGTAAACTGGTTGAGTCTAGTTGATTGTCGTTGTTGGTGTTTTCTAATTTACATGCCGCTAGTGCATGTTCTTTTAAACAGTGGCCATCTTTTAGCAACATTAATTTGTCGAGATCAAACTCATTGGTGGTAATTTCACGCAAATTTAGTGAACATTCGTCTTTATGACTCACCCAGTAAAAGTCTTCTTGCCAAAAATTAAATGCCATTAAACCGTCAATATCGTATGGCAAGGCTAAAATTGCAGCATCAAGCTCACCTTCGCGCAGTTTTTCAACCAACACATGTGATTGGTCTTCAACGATTTTCAGCTTAAAGTTGCTGTATTCAGTGCGCACTTTTGGCAATACCTTTGGCAGTAAAAAAGGGCCAATTGTAGGTATCACACCAATCGTCATCGGGCTTGCTAGCGGCGCTTTATTGGACTTTGCCAGCAACGTCAGTTCGTCTACTTCAAGTTTAATGCGCTTGGCTTTTTCAAGAATTAACTTGCCTTCGTCGGTAATAAACACATGTTTATTGTTACGCTCAAAAATAACCACACCTAATTGTTTTTCTAGCTCATGTACCGCGGTACTAAGCGTGGATTGCGATACGTGGCAATTGTCCGCAGCCTTTTTAAAATGTAGCGTTTTTTCAACGGCTAAGGCGTAATGAAGCTGTTTCAGTGAGATCATTGTAGTTCTTATAAATCGAATGTTTTTTAAATAATAATCAATTTATACGAAATGACCATATCTCTAACTCGGTCGTTTCTTTCACTCACTACCAAATAAAAACAAAAGAAACTAAAAATCAATATCTTAAGACATTATTCAAAAATACCGATGGTGATCATATGTTTTTTTGATTAGCGTTTTCAAAATCAATGTGGCAAGGAAAGTATTTACACAACAACAATCTAAAAAAACGAATATCAACTTAGTTATTATCAAATTTAGTTATTTGATTTCCTCCCTATACTTAGCTGCGTTAATACACCCATAAATAATAAGGGGAATTCAAAAATGAAATCCATTCAGATATTAAAATATACTTCTATTGCCGCTGTTGTAGCACTATCTTTAGGCGCAACATCCGCATTTGCTAAAGACACAATGAGCAAGCCAAAAGGCGCAATTGGCATGGGCAAAGTAATGCCTAACCAAGCGAAATCAAACCTATTTTGGTGGCCAAATCAACTCGATTTAACACCACTTCGCGATCACGATGTTCGCTCAAACCCATTAGGTGAAGACTTTAATTATAAAAAAGCGTTTACACAGCTTGATATGGATGCGCTTAAAAAGGACATCGATTTTGTGCTTACTGACTCACAAGAATGGTGGCCTGCCGACTGGGGTAACTATGGCCCGTTTTTTATTCGTATGACTTGGCATGCTGCGGGGACTTACCGCACGCTTGATGGCCGAGGTGGCGCAGGCGGTGGTCAACAACGCTTCAACCCATTAAACAGCTGGCCAGATAACGGTAACCTAGATAAAGCACGTCGCTTACTGTGGCCTGTTAAGCAGAAATACGGTGAGCTTATCTCTTGGGGTGACTTAATCGTACTTGCAGGTAACGTAGCGTTAGAAAACATGGGTTTTAAAACTTACGGTTTTGCTGCCGGTCGGGATGATGACTGGGAGCCGGATATGGTTTACTGGGGACCAGAAGTTGAAATGTTAGCAAGCGATCGTCGCGATAGCGATGGCAAATTAAAGCGCCCACTGGCTGCTGTCCATATGGGCTTAATTTACGTAAACCCCGAAGGCCCAGGTGGCGTACCCGATCCACTTGGCTCAGCTAAAAATATTCGCGAATCATTTGCACGTATGGCAATGAACGATGAAGAAACGCTTGCTCTTATCGCAGGTGGTCACACCTTTGGTAAAATGCACGGCGCTCACAAAGCGAATAAGTGTTTAGAGAAAGAACCGGGTGCAGCGCCAATTGAGCAGCAAGGTTTTGGCTGGAAAAACAAATGCGGTAAAGGCCACTCGGAAGACACCGTGACAAGCGGGTTAGAAGGTGCATGGACACAAGCACCAACAAAGTGGACATCACTATACCTATCAAACTTACTTAATTTTGAGTGGAAACAATCACGTAGCCCTGCGGGTGCGATTATTTGGGTCCCTACCGATGAGTCGTTACATAAGTCAGTTCCAGATGCACACGTTAAGGGCAAGTACAATCCACCTGTGATGAATACAGCAGATTTGGCGTTAAAATTTGACCCAGAATACCGCAAAATTGCAGAGCGCTTCCTGGCAGATCCTGAAGAATACCGCCTCGCATTTGCCAAAGCGTGGTTTAAATTAACCCACCGCGATATGGGTCCACTTGATAATTACTTAGGTGACGAATATCCAAAACAAGCGCATATTTGGCAAGATCCTATCGACAAGCCAAATTACAAACTAGTAAGTGATAAAGACGTTAAAAAACTAAAAGCGCAAATTTTAGATTCAGGCCTGTCAGTATCGGAACTCGTAGCAACCGCATGGGCTTCAGCATCAAGCTACCGGGATTCTGATATGCGCGGTGGTGCAAATGGTGCACGTATTGCACTGGCGCCGCAAAAAGATTGGCAAGTAAATAACCCAGCACAAACTGCGAAAGTGATTGCCAAACTGACTGAAATTAAAGATGAATTTAATGACCGTACTTTTGGTCGCAGCAAAATTTCACTTGCTGATATGATAGTACTCGGCGGTGCAGCTGCAGTTGAAAAAGCAGCTAAAAATGCAGGGGTTATAGTAAGCGTGCCATTTGTGGCAGGACGCGGTGATGCAACCCAAGCACAAACGGATGTAAACTCATTTTCGTTACTTCAACCAAGTGCTGATGGTTTTAGAAACTACTATGAAAAAGGTTATTACAAATCACCAACCGACGCCTTAGTAGATAAAGCAGACCAGCTTGCATTAACGGTACCTGAAATGACGGTATTAGTTGGCGGTATGCGCGTGCTAAATACCAATACAGATGGCTCAACCAACGGTGTATTTACAGATAAAAAAGACACACTAAACAATGACTTTTTTGTCAACTTGCTTGATATGTCTACTCAGTGGCAAAAAGCAGGCGATGTCTACCAAGGTAAAGACCGTAAAACTGGCGCCGTTAAATACACAGCGACACCGGTTGATTTAATCTTTGGTTCTTCATCTGAGTTACGTGCTGTTGCTGAAGTATATGCGTTTGATAATTCGAAAGAACGTTTTGTAAACGACTTTGTAAAAGCATGGACAAAAGTAATGCAACTTGACCGTTTTGATATTAAATAATGAGTGAAGCTACAATCAAACAAAGGCGCATTTAGCGCCTTTTTTATAGCCAAAAAAAAAGCCCACAAAAGGTTGTGGGCAAATGGTGTACTTGTGTAAAACAACTACTTGGGAAAACTAACTTTGAACAAATTCTAAAAAACAATTCGTTGAATTTGTGGCTAGTATGCCAATAGTAAACTTAACCTAAAATTAACGGCTCTACGATAACTACACTTTTTGTAATAGTGCTATGTGCTTTACCTGCAAACTAAAATCACCTGCTTGTTTATTACTAATCATAAAACCAAGCGAGCGTACATCATCAAAACGAAGTTGATAGTCCGACTCAAACTGCCTACCGCGAAACATTAAAACAAAGTCTTGTTCGGATAAATTAAAAGTATGTTCTTTACCTGCCTTAGTTTTAAAGTGATAAACAAACGCAGGGCCGTCGTAATATCCATCTACCCGCAAGCGCAGTTGGTATTGTTTGCCATCACCTACAACCTTAAAACTAAGGGAATCAACATTGGTATTCTCAAATGAAATAGGCGCTCGAAATGATGCAAAACCACCATTATTGGCAAGTGACACATCGCCTTTAAACGTTAAATTGTTATCGCCAACAATTACGCGGCTATTTGAAACGCCTCCCATCACCGAGTCGTTTATCACCATCCATTCAAGTTGGTTAAGATTT
The DNA here is from genome assembly GCF_000238255.3 of Pseudoalteromonas spongiae UST010723-006. Classification (NCBI taxonomy): domain Bacteria; kingdom Pseudomonadati; phylum Pseudomonadota; class Gammaproteobacteria; order Alteromonadales; family Pseudoalteromonadaceae; genus Pseudoalteromonas; species Pseudoalteromonas spongiae. The sequence continues at coordinate 216,553 of NZ_CP011040.1, read as the reverse complement.
ATATTAGCGTGAGCGTTTGCTGCCATAAACAACAAACCTGTAGCAAGAGACGATTTCATTGAACACCTAAACTGTTTTGAGCTATAAAATTATTACGCTTAAAACAGCTTTTAGGTTTAATAAAACAAACATTGCCTAACGAGTGGTAACCAAACTCACGTTTGCCTACTTAATATTAGGCAGTGTAAATTGGTCCGCATCAAGATGGGCTGGAAACTTCTCTTTAAACTGAGTTAACGCCGATTTCGTCAGTTCAATTGTGATTACTTGCGCTTGGTTATCCTCGGCGGCAACGAGCGTTTCACCCGTAAAATCATAGGCAGCTGTACCGCCATTATGTGCAACTCCATTGCCATCATCACCGACACGATTGGCAGCAAGTACATAGCATTGATTTTCAATTGCTCTAGCTTGCAGCAAAGTATCCCAAATACGACGACGTGCAGCAGGCCAGTTTGCCACATTAACCATCACATCGTAATCGTTGCGACTACGCTGAAATACCGGAAAACGTAAGTCGTAGCACACCTGTGGCAACAACCTAAAACCATTGATACTAATGATTTTTCGCTCAACACCGGCATTAACAAAATCACCTTCGTTACCTAAACAAAACAGATGGCGTTTATCGTAAAATTCCACCGCGCCATTTGGCCAACACCAGTAAAAGCGGTTCGCTTTTTTACCTTGTTGGTTCACTAACACTGAGCCTGCCACTACCGCATTTAAGCGTTTTGCTTGTGCCAACATCCAATCTAAAATTGGCCCTTGCCTTGGCTCTGCGACATCTAAATTAATGGCAAAACCAGTAGCAAAAGTTTCGGGCAGTAAAATTAAATCAACCGACTCTAGATTGCTCAGTTGTTCGCTCAAGGTGTTTAAATTTTTATTAACGTCTAGCCATGCAATATCACTTTGCACTAACGCGACGTTTAAGCTGCTATTTATAGCTGACATAACTTCTCCGCTGCGGCGATTAAGGTGGCGTCTTCCTTAGCAAAACATAAACGAATCACACGGTCGCCGGGGGCATTTTCATAAAACACACTAAGAGGAATCGCAGCAACACCAACTTCTTTTACTAAATATTCGCAAAATGCCACATCATCTAACTCTGAGATGGCGGAGTAATCAAGCAGTAAAAAATAGGTACCTTCACTTGGTAACAGTGTAAAACGGCTATTTGCTAATGCATTAGTTAACACATCGCGCTTATGCTGATAAAACGCACTTAATTCATCAACATGGTTTGGCTGCTCTTTAAGCATGTCGGCTAATGCCAGTTGCGCAGGGGTAAAACTAGAAAACGTCACATACTGGTGAATTTTACGAAACTCCACCATCAGCTTTTCAGGAGCCACACAGTAACCCATTTTCCACCCTGTGCAGTGGAAGGTTTTACCAAAACTCGATACCACAAAACTGCGGGCAAACAGTACGTCATCGCCAAGCGCACTTAAATGTGTGGCGCCATCAAAGCAAATATGCTCGTAAACTTCATCGCTGATGAGGTACAAATCATGCTGTTCAAGCAGTAGCGTTAACGCATTAATGTCTGCTTGTTTTAGCGTTTTAGTACTTGGGTTATGTGGCGAATTAATAATAATCGCTTTGGTTTTATCGGTAATTGCGCCGGCGACCTGCTGCCAATCTATTTGGTAATTTGGTGCAGTTAACGCGATATGAACCGCTTTACCACCGGCAAGTTCAATCGCTGGCTGGTAAGAATCATAGGCAGGGTCAAACACAATCACTTCATCATTTTGGCTGACGAGAGCTTGAATTGCGACATAAAGCGCCTCAGTTGCACCTGATGTAACGGTTACCGATGCCTCTGGTGAAATCGTTAAAGCGTATTTTCGCAACACCAAATCAGCAATTTGTTGTTGTAATGCGGGTACACCACTGGATGGCGAATATTGGTTAAATCCTTGTGCGCTGTAAAAATTAAGTTTGTTTTTAAGCGCCTCTGGCGTATCAAACTCTGGAAAACCTTGTGATAAATTAAGCGCTTGATGCTCATTTGCCAATGCGGTCATTTGCGAAAAAATACTGACGCCTAAATTTGGTAATTTACTTTGCACACGATACCTCTAATCTTGATGGTGCTTTAACAAAAGCGATGCTATCATTGCCGAAAACGGATGTATAGCCGTCTAAAAGTTTGAGTTTTTATATTCGAGTAACCTATTATGCATAATGATGCCGCAAAAAGTGCATTGATTGAAGCGGGTCGTTGGGTCAGCGATAAAGGCTGGGTACCAGCAACTGGTGGTAATTTTTCAATTAAAACAGACACGGGATTTGTTGTGACCGCAAGTGGCCATGATAAAGGACACCTTGCCCCTGAACACTTTTTAGAGCTCGATCAGCAAGGCGCTATTTGCAAAGGCCAAGGAAAGCCATCTGCCGAAACGGCACTTCATTTAAAACTGTACCAACTTCAACCAAGCACTGAATGTGTATTACATACCCACTCTATAGCCGCCACTGTGTTATCGCGTTTTATAAAAGCTGATACCTTGGCAATTCAAGGCTATGAAATGCAAAAATCATTACGCGGCATCACCAGTCACGAAAGTACGCTTACTATTGCCATTTTTGATAATGACCAAGATATTGACCGCTTGGCGGAACTTGTTGCAAAACGCCACGAGCAAGAGCCAATTGTTCATGGTGTGCTTATTCGCGGTCATGGTTTATATGCAATGGGCAACAGTGTGGCTGAAACACGTCGTCACATTGAAGGGTTGGAGTTTTTATTCGCATGCGAGCTTGAGCGCATTAAGTTGGAGTCATCACTATGATTAAAGCCATCATTACCGATATTGAAGGCACAATTACCCGCATTTCATTTGTAAAAGATATTTTGTTTCCCTATGCGGCAAAACATATTGCTGCATTTGTTGAAGAAAACCAAAACGATGCCACGGTAAAAACGCAAATTAATGCAGTAAAAGCGGAAATTGCCAAACCAGACGCCAGCCTTACTGAGGTCATAGATGCACTGCAACATTGGATTGCAACGGATCAAAAAATTACCCCACTTAAACAACTGCAAGGACTAATCTGGCAAACGGGTTATCAACAAGGTGATTTCACAGGCCATATTTACCCAGATGCCTATGACTTTTTAAACCAGCAAAAAGACGCGGGCATAAGCCTTTTTGTTTATTCGTCTGGCTCGGTAAAAGCACAACATTTGTTGTTTGAACATTCTGACTATGGTGATATTCGCCCGCTGTTCAGCGTTTATTTTGATACCCATGTTGGCGGTAAAAAAGACGCAAGTTCATATACCAATATTCTTGAAAAGATTGGCTTTTCAGGCTCTGAGGTGTTGTTTTTAAGCGACATCGTTGAAGAGCTTGATGCCGCTAAAAGTGCGGGCATGCACACCTTGCAGTTATGGCGTGATAACCAAGAAAAAAGCGACCAACACCCAGCAATTGACGATTTTAACCAATTTGATGAAGCATTATTTGTATGAGCAAACTAACTATTTACCGTCACGACGATGCAGTAAGCACTCTGCTACAGAGCGAAAACTTTACTGAAATTCAGCAACAACTTAATCAAGTAGGCGTGGTATTTGAGAACTGGCAAGCAGCATTTGAAATTGACGCAAGCCACAGTTCAGATGATATTTTAAACGCCTATGACGCCGATATTAAACGTGTGCAGCACGACGGCGGCTACCAAACGGTGGATGTAATTTCACTTGCTAAAGGTAATCCAGCGGCGGCTGAATTAAGACAGAAATTTTTATTTGAGCATACGCATAGCGAAGACGAAGTACGCTTTTTTGTAAAGGGCCAAGGCTTATTCTGCCTGCATTTAGACGACAAAGTGTATCAAGTGCTTTGCCAGCAAGGTGATTTAATTTCAGTGCCGGCTAACACTAAGCATTGGTTTGATATGGGCAGCGATCCTGAGTTTACCGCAATTCGTTTTTTCAATAACGAAGCGGGTTGGGTGGCACAAAGCACCGAAAGCAAAATTGCCAATGAGTTTCCAATCTTGGATTAGAGCGTGTTGATCTTTATGGTCTAAATTCTGTTCAAATCCAAAGCGTTTTGATCGCGGCGTTGCTTTGTAGGCCTAGCAAGCTAAGTCAAGAAGCAACAACAAAGAACAAAACGCTTTGGGTTGAACCTGTTAGGCAGCGTCTGTTTGGCGTTTATACTGCGTTATCGTTCATTTATGTAGAGTACTACACTACAATCACTCTGCCTTGTCTAAATGCCAAACAAACGGCTGCAGAAATAGACAGCAAAGGTCAACACGCTCTAAGTAGAGCACCGAATGGTGCTCTTCTTATATTTAATAAGGCTTATTAGAGCTGTTTTAACGCGCCATCTTTTACTTGCTGTAAATTGTAAACGCCGGTATCAAGTACCCAACCCGTTACTAGGTGTGCTGGCGTTACATCAAAGGCAGGGTTAAATACCTTGGCATTGTTTGGTGCCCATTGGCACTCACCAAAGCTACCACTGACACCTTTTACTTCAGCATCAGCACGCTCTTCAATCGGGATATGTTGACCACTTTCACAGTCAATATCTAAGGTGGTGATTGGCGCAACCACATAAAACTCAACATTATGAAAATGTGCCAACACGGCTAAATTATAGGTACCGACTTTATTGGCAAAATCGCCATTAGCTGCAATGCGATCTGCACCCACAAAAATCTTATCTACTTTACCCGCAGCCATTAAACTGGCGGCCATATTGTCACAAATAAGGGTGTACGGAATTTGCCAGCTTTCAAGCTCAAATGCCGTTAAACGACCGCCTTGCAGTAATGGGCGTGTTTCATCCACCCAAACATGAATATCACCGTATTTTTGATGGGCGTGGTGAATTACCCCAAGTGCCGTACCTACCCCTGCTGTTGCTAATGCACCCGTATTACAGTGAGTTAAAATATTATCGCCCGGTTTTACAAGCGCAGCACCTAGGGTTGCCATGGATTCACACAGCGCAACATCTTCATTAAATAGCTGCTCTGCAGTTACTACTAATGCGTCAACAAAATTATCTTGAGCTAATGCTTGGCGCATACGCTTCATGCAGTGCATTAAATTAACCGCAGTTGGACGCGTTGCCTCTAAATCATTTATTGCCTCTGCAAGTTGGCTATGCGATAGACCTTGCTCAGCTAAATGAGCAACTAGCAGGGTTGCAGCTAAACCAATTAGCGGCGCCCCACGCACTTTTAACGTCAAAATCAATTCTTGCATCTCAGGTACACTGTTACACACATGCCAATGCTGCTGGTGTGGTAAAAGGTACTGATCTAAAACGAATAACTGTCCGCCTTGATATTTAAGACTGCGTGCGAGCAAATTTTGCATGCTGTGAAACTCCAAACTATTAACGCGATCATTTTACACCAAGACACAAAGAAGTATAGACATCTAAACATTCATCAGTATAGAATTCCGTAATTATCTGTATTTTTGAATAGCGAACACCATGGCTGACTATATTGCTTTTGATAATGAGCGTGCACTTAACTATGTTGCACAGTTAAACGAATTTTTTGCCCCTAATGCTCAATTAACCTGTAATGAGTTTGGTGATGGCAATCTCAATTTAGTCTTTCGCATTGCTGATGAAAACGGTAATAGCATTATTTTAAAGCAGGCATTACCCTATGCCCGTTGTGTTGGTGAGTCGTGGCCTTTAACCCTTGATAGAGCGCGCATTGAAGCGGCGGTGCTTGAAAAACATGGTGCAGTGTGCGAACCATACACAGCAAAAGTGCTGCACAAAAATACCGAACTTGCCCTAACCATTTTGGAAGATTTAGGCCATATGACGATTTTGCGTGGTGAACTAAACCAAGCAACAACCTTTCCAAATTTAGGCAGCCAACTTGCAAACTACCTGGCAACCACCAGCTTTTATTACTCAGACTTTTATTTAACACCTGCTGAAAAGAAAGCCTTGGTCATTGAGTTCACAAACCCTGAGCTGTGCGCCATCACTGAAGACTTATTCTTTGATGATCCGTACCGCACATCTCTGCGCAATAACTACCCGGCGACACTTGAAGGTGAGGTAGAGAAGCTTCAGCAAAACACCGAACTTCACATTAAAGTGGCTAAATTAAAGCAACTATTTTTATCGTCGCCACAAAGCTTATTACACGGTGATGTGCATTCAGGTAGTATTTTTGTTGATGCGCAATCAACTAAGGTGATCGACCCAGAGTTTGGCTTTTTTGGCCCAATTGGTTTTGATTTAGGCTCGTTTATCGGTAATTTTTTACTTAATTATTGTGCGCAAAATGCCCGAATTAGTGAAATTCCAAAGCGCCGCCAAATGCAAACCTACTTACTGACGACGATTCAGCAAGTGATCAACGAATTTGCAGCAACCTGGCTGTCACTTGCTAAAGCGCATACCCGTGATTTATCACTTCAGGCACCAGGCTATACAGAGTATTTTGTAAACCAAATCATTAAAGATGCACTTGGTTTTGCCGGCACTGAGCTTGTTCGCCGCACCATTGGCCTTGCCCATGTATCAGACATTGATGGTATTGAAGATGAAACCGCACGACTGCAAGTACAACAGCAAACATTAATCCTAGGTGAGCAACTTATTTTACATGCCGAGACCGCTCACGATAAAGAGTCAGCATTTAATCTGATTATTAGCCTCGTTCAGTAAAAATAAGCTCAGTAAAAAGAAGCACAGTAAAAATAAGCTCTATAAGTTTCAGCCTAAAAAGCCAGTAACCGTGTTACTGGCTTTTTTCTAAACTGCTTTAATTGATGTATCTTCACACTTTAGTACCTAACTCTAAACATCTTCATGTTCCCTTAAATACCTCAACGTTTACCAATTAATCGCTAGCTATGGTTCTTTTTAAATAACCAATGTGCAATTTGAAGATTCAAAACCAAGCCGATTAAACGCCCATAGTCATGCATAACTTCAGCTCCCACATTACCCATTAACATCGCGATAATTTCTAAAAATAGTGGGCTAACAACCGCTAAACTGGCAGCTGCTGCAAAATACACCCAACGCTGATGCTGTTTGAAATCCTTTTTAATTGCATACTTAACAGCAATAACAAACGTTAAGAAAATAGCTATCGCAACTATCACCAAACTCACATAGCGCGCGCCAAATTCATTAGGCGAAAATACATGATGCATCCACACGCCAGACGCCGCCATCACACACGCAGAAATAAAAGCAAAGTAGCCATTAATTTTATGATAGCGCGGTTTTGTGTGTCTTAACTTTGGTGAAAACTGAAATGGCATTGTTAAAAAAAACACAATACCTGATATGCCATGGCAAATAATCACAAGTGGCATATCAAAATAGCGCACGTTAATCATTTCACTGAGCGGCGACTCAATACCACTACCCATTACAACTAAGGCAACAATAAATACTGCTGGTATTGCAGGAATACCTATCATAAAGAGTAAAAAGCTAACACCAGCCCAATTAAACGGTGTTTTAAATTCATTTGGTTCTATCATCATTGCATTTTGGTATGTCATTTTTTAATCCTTACGCCATACGCTAGTTAAGTTAGAAACGATTATGTAAAATACCTAGAGCAATATCGTTCTAATCTGTTGAGCAGAACCAAAAAGAAACAACAAAAACAAATAAGATATTGTTTATAAAGAAATAAAAGGATTTAACTTGCAACCACCAGAGATTTACTTATTTGCGATTAACATTGCAACAATGACCTTATTAGGCTTTAACGCAAGTTTACTTATTACTAAAAAACGCCAAAATTTCGGCTATGCTTCCCTTTCTTGCTGCTTTATTGCCATTGCAATTGTGATATGCCAACCCAGCTTAAAATTACTCGCACCAGAGTGGCGGCAAACGCAACTTATCGTATCGTTACCTGCATTATTATTAATCGCCCCAAGCTTTTGGTTTTACATTAAAAGCCTTACAGCAGAATCGAAATGGACGCTTACCAAACACGACAAATGGCATTTTGCTTTGCCTGTAATCGGACTATTTATTTCACTTTTTACATTAGTTTTACCTAACGAGATTCAACACGGGCTTTTGGTTGTCGGTGATGATGCGGTGCTTGAAAGCGTATCCCCCTTCTTGCGATATAGTGTGTATGCTGGGTTAATTATCACCTTTTTGTTGGTGATAAGCTGGGTATTACAATCGGCATTTTATGTGGTTAAAACCATTGTTCGTTTAAACCGCTACCGCACACATTTAAAAGATATTTTTGCCACAACAGAACAAAAAAAATGGGTTGGCTTACAGCACTAGCACTTTTAGTAGGCATTCCTTGGGGGTTATTTGCCATCAATCTAACGCTCAATAATTTGCTGTTCCCAAGTGAAATGTATACGCCCTTTTCAAGCTTACTATTACTGATTGCTGTAACCTTTTTAGCGACTTGGGCGCTTCGCCAAAAACCTGGGTTTGAAGAAATATTTGATGATATTAATAAGGATGATGAACCTAGAGTGTTGTCAGCAACGCAGAATAAATATAAAACTTCGGCATTAAGTGAAGACAATTTACAGCACATTGCAAACAAATTGGAAAACGCAATGCAGCAAGAGAAAATCTATTTAAACGCCGCCTTGTCACTGCCTATACTTGCAAAAAGTATCAATACTTCTTCCAACTATATTTCTCAAACATTGAACGAGCGTTTACAAGTCAACTTTTTTGATTATGTAAATGGCTACCGTGTAAAACACGCTAAGAATGAACTCACAAACAGCAATAAAACGGTACTCGATATTGCAATGGATGCGGGTTTTAACTCTAAGTCGGCGTTTTACACCGCCTTTAAAAAATACACCGGTATCACCCCAATGCAATATCGCAAGCAGCACACTAGCCTCTAACGCATCGAGGCTGTAGTGCTTAGATTAGCTCGCGCTATTTTACCAGCAGCTACTGCCTCTTCTCACCATAACTGACAAACAAGCGTTAAGTTTTAAACTTTTTAACCAACGCAGTTAAAGCGGCTGAGAGCGATGCCAGGCTATTGGCATTTTCATCGGCGTCATTAGCAAGCCCTGAAATTTCATCAGCACCGGTTTTAATATCCACAACGTTGCGGTTAATCTCTTCCGCTACATGTTGCTGCTCTTCTGCTGCGGTGGCTATTTGCGAGTTCATATCACTAATAAGGTCAACCGAATGCGTAATGGAATCAAAACTGGTTTGCGCTTGTTTTGTGAACTCAACGGTTTGCGAGGATATATCGAGGCTTTGTGACATCTCTTTTGAAATCGCTTGGGTCATATTTCTAAGTTTACCAAGTTGCTGTGCAATTTCTTCTGTTGATTCGGATGTACGTTGTGAAAGCGCACGTACTTCGTCTGCTACCACCGAAAAGCCTCTGCCTTGTTCGCCTGCGCGCGCTGCCTCAATTGCGGCATTAAGTGCTAACAAATTTGTTTGCTCAGCAATGCCACGGATCACATCTAAAATTGTGGTAATGCTTTCACTTTCACTGTCTAAATCACGCACATTTTGCTCTGTACTTGCGATAGTGTCTGACAGTCCCGACACACTAGATACCGTTTTATTAATTAACGATTGCCCTTCAATGGCTGATTGTTTAGTTGAATTGGCTGAATCTGCTGCCGATGCACAGCTTGATGCAACTTCGTTGGCGGTTGCCGCCATTTCATTAATAGCGGTAGAAGCTTGCTCAAGCGCTAATTGTTGCGTCATTAACGATGAATTCATCGACGTAACTAAACGTGAGCTTACTTCCGATGCGTTGCTTACATTAGCAGAAGAACCATTAATCTCTCGCACCAAATCAGCAATCGAATTTAAAAATTGATTAAAGCTATTAGCCAGTTGTCCGGTTTCGTCTTGCGTACGAATTTTTAAACGCTGGGTTAAATCGCCTTCACCTTGCGAAATATCTTCAAGACCACGGGTCACCTCAACAATCGGACGAGATATTAATTTTGAAATATACACCGAGAGTACGGAGAAGATACCAATCAGAATTAAGCTCACCATAATAATTATCACCATCAGCGTATTTGCTTTCGCCATTACTTCTGATTTTTTAAGCAGGCCGATAAACTTCCAATTGAGTTTGGGCGAGGTATACACATTAGCAAGATAAACATCGCCATCAATTTCTATGGTGGTATCGCCAGATTCCATGCGGCTTAATCCAGCGTATAGATTGCTTTTAACACTCGCAAATTCTTTAAAATTATTTTCAGGGTGTTTGGCATCAACCAAAATTTTGCCGGAATCTTCTATTAACATTAAAAAGCCCGACTCACCCATTTTGATATTTTGGATCATGCTCGTTAACCCTTTTAACGACACATCCATACCCGTTACACCAAAATTGCTACCCGCACTATCTTTAATCGACATCACGGTGGAGACAATAACCGCGTCATCTGGCTCCCAATAATACGCTTGAGTACGAATCGGTTTAGTTGTCGCGCCTGTGCCTGTTTTAAACCAAGGACGCGGTCGTGGGTCATAGTTAGCGCTTACACTGCCTTTTGGCCATTGCGTATAACCACCTTGTTGATTACCCATGTAAATATAAGAAATGCCCTCGTGTGATTCACCAAATTGCGAAAACAAATCGAATACCCGTTGTTCAATTACGTCGTTTTGTTCTGGCGTAATTTGACTGGCGGATGCGCTATTCATATATGTTTTAATACCGCTTTTGGCCGCCACTAAATCGGGGTGTTTCGCTATGTACACAACGTCTTTACTGATCTCTTCGAAAAAAAGCGAAATCGCTTTATCTATCTGCGTAACTTCTCGCGTATTGGCAATAGTAAAATTATCGTGCGCTAAATTGCGGGTCTGGTTAATCATGATCACTGCAATCACAATAATTGGCAGTGTCATAGTGACTAAAAAAGCAATGATAAGTTTTTTTGAAATCGACATTGAGCTAACAACATATGGCTAGTATTGAATTAAATATGGTTTGCAATCTAGTGCTAGTCAACTTCATAAGTTATGGTCTAAGCTATTTTAAAGTCATCTATTTACACGGTATTTATGTTGAACTCTAAACCCCTTTTATTTACCTCGCTGTTTGCACTTACAATTTCGACGCAGCTCGCAGCATCGCCCTCATTGGCAGGCGGCTTTTGGGTTAACTATAGCTTTAACGAAGACACCCACGAAACCGACTTTGGCGACCAAGCAATTATTGGTTACTTGGATCGTGCAAAATCAGATCAGTCACCTTGGTTTTACTCTGCAGAATTTCGCCTAGGGCCCGGCAGTTTTACCGACGTTGATAACAATTCAAGCGGGCAAAAATACGTGATGCACAAAGCATGGCTAGGTTATGCTATCGATGACAATAACTCACTGACCTTTGGCAAAAGCCAAGTGCCATTTGGCTGGAAAACCGCTAATTTTTGGCCAGGGGACATGTTTTTAGCCGCTTACGGTGACCAAATGGATGTCGGCGTAAAATACCAAGGCGGCGTTAACCAATTCAATTACCAACTTGCCTATTATTTGGCTGATGACTGGGCAAGTAAATCAACCGACAGCACCGATGACAACCGCCACTGGGGCAGCAGCTCAACCTACCGAAAGGTAGACACCGCAGTTGTTGATTTTTCTTATACATTTAATAAGCAACACACCTTTGCCGCCTCCTACCAAAACGGTAAATTAGAGGAGCTGATCACAGGAGACAGACGTACCGATGGCGATCACAGCGCTTATGTAATTTATTACCAAGGCCAATTTGACCAGCTTACTACCAAACTCAGTTACATTGACGGTAAGCGCGATTTGCCACAAGCCTATCTTGCGGCCAACCCAGATGTCGCTAGCACAATCGACAACACCCGTTACGCAGGTGAACTTGGCTATACGTTGGGTGATTGGTATTTTGTATTAGATGTAACCTTAGCTAAATCAAACACCAATGGTGTAGACAGTGACACAGTTTATGCGTTTGCGCCGGGCGTGCGCTACGACTATGGCCCGGGTTGGTTATACCTTGAATACCTCAATCAAGATGCGTATTTCGACCGCAATATGCAAATCAATCAAGGGGACTTTGCGGCGTGGTACCTCACCTTCGATTACTACTGGTAAATACTAGAGCGTAACTTAGTAACAAATTACACTTACACCAAGGCAGATAACCAATATCTGCCTCAGCGTTTATTTTAACAATTCAATGCAAATATAACTAAAGTGCATTCTTTATTGCAGAAACCACTGAAACACAATCTTCGCGTGTCACATCTTTATGAAGTACCAAACGAATTTGCTCGCCTGGGCAAATATTAACGCCTTGACGATAAAGTGCGTCGACAAATTCAGTAACTGGCTTAGTTGCCTGATATTGCAAAAACACCATATTGGTTGCCTGCAATGTAACACTTATACCGTCGATATTAGACAGCTCTGTCGCTAAAAACTCGGCGTTTTTATGATCTTCAACCAAACGGTCAATATCGTTTTCTAGCGCATACAAACCTGCAGCTGCAACAATACCTGCTTGGCGCATGCCGCCACCAAGCATTTTACGCCATTTATGTGCTTCATGAATAAAGGCTTTTGAACCACATAGCACACTACCAAGCGGCGCACCGAGGCCTTTCGATAGGCAAATCGATACCGAATCCATTTGCGAGGTAATGTCTTTAATCGCAACTTGATGATGTACCGCGGCATTAAATACCCGCGCGCCATCTAAATGCAAACCTAAACCATGTTCGTCACAAAACTTGCGGGCGTCAGATAAATAAGCCATTGGCAGCGGTTTACCCGAAACCGTATTTTCAATCGACAAAAGACGCGTGCGTGCATAATGGTGATCGTTCGGCTTAATTTTTCGTTTAACTAATTCGAGTGACAAGCTACCATCTTTTTCAAACTCTATTGGCTGTGGCTGAATGCTGCCAAGCACTGCTGCACCGCCACCTTCATATTTATAGGTATGGGCGTCTTGACCAACAATGTATTCATCACCACGCTGACAATGGGCCATAAGAGCCAATAAATTACTTTGCGTGCCACTTGGCGCAAATAATGCGGCCTCGTGGCCGGTTAATTCTGCGGCTTTGCGTTGCAGCGCATTTACCGTAGGGTCGTCACCAAACACATCGTCACCTACAGGAGCACTGGCCATCAGTTCGCGCATTGTTGCACACGGTGTGGTTACGGTATCACTGCGTAAATCTATCATATTTTCATTGCTTTAAACTGGTTCTGAGAAGAACTCACTGTAGCGTGGCAACGCAACAAAGACAATTACATTGCGCTAATCACACAAAGCGTAATGCGAGCGATTCTCATCGCACAAAGGTTTACTTTACTTTAATGTTATAATATAACATACCTCGTTTTTTCTCAGTAACACTAAAACACTTGTTATCTTCAGTCCCGTTTTAGTGCTGTTTCATTCATTAATAACTTTTGGTTGTACAAGCATTATGCAAAACAACACTCTTAGTGTTTCGGCCTTAACCAAGCAGTTTGGCAACAAAACCGCAGTGAGCGAGTTAAGCTTTAACTTACATTCAGGCGAGGTTTACTGCCTACTTGGTTCTAACGGCGCCGGTAAAACAACAACGTTTAATATGCTTTTGGGCAATACTCATCCCGATGCAGGTGAAGTGCTGCTTAACGGCGAATCAATTTTTGCCAGCAATTTCAAATTAGATCAGCATATCTTTTATCTACCTGAAAACGTTAGTTTATACCCAGAGTTTTCAGCAGTAGAAAATCTTGCATACCTTGCGTCATTAGCATCGCTTGATGTTGATGACCGCACCCTGCGCGATGCACTTATCCAATGTGGCTTAAATCAAGAAGCGCTCGATAGACCAACGCGTTTTTACTCAAAAGGCATGCGCCAAAAAACCGCTATCGCATTGGCGCTATTAAAAAATGCCAACCTAATGCTACTTGATGAACCAACTAGCGGCCTTGATCCGGTTGCTACGCGCGAATTTGTCGCCTTAATTAAACAACTCGGCGAAAAAGGGGTAATGACCGTGATGATCACACACGATCTGAGTTGTGCTCATTTACTTGCAGATCGCATCAGTATTTTGCATCAAGGAAAACAAGTTGCCGAACTGCCGCAAAGCGAATCGTTCGAGTCACTTGAAAGCACCTATTTATCCCTTGTTTAACTGTTTATTTTCGGAGTAGTTTGTGAAAATCAGCCGCCTTCCTTTATCTCTGAGCACTATATCGATTGCACTTTGCGCTCAATTCGCTGTAGCAAATCAAGACAAATCACTTGAATCAATTGTGGTCATTGGTAAATCGTCTTCGGTTAGCTCATCTAACCTTGCGGGTTCATTTGATTATATGGGCCGTGAAGAAATTAGTTATCAACATATTGATGATTTAAAAGAATTATTTACTAAAGTGCCAGGAGTTTATCTCTCGCGTTTTAACCAAGGCATTGTGAATACCATTTTATCAATTCGTGGTTTTGCCGGAGACGGAGCCAGTCCTCACGCTAAATTATTGATCGACGGCATTCCAGCTAATATGCACGCAGGTTACGGTGAACTCGATCAGTTATTCCCGATTGCCATTGATCATATCGAAATGTTTCGTGCCACCAGCGATCCCCGTTATGGATTATTTAATATTGCCGGTAACTATCAAGTAAAATCGCGTAGTGATAGCAGTGCAGACCTAGAACTAACCCTAGGCAGCTTTAATACCCGTGAAATTCAAGGTTATTTTGGCCAAGAAGATGATACGTTATCACATAGCTACTCATTAGGTTATCGTAAAAATGAAGGCTATCGTGACCATACCGATATTACCAAAAAAGCCATTTCGGGCCGGTGGGACTGGCAATTAAATAGCGATTCAACACTTGGAGCAATCGCGCGCTATAGCCGATATGAAGGTTCAGCCCCAGGTTATTTGAGCGAACAAGAAGCAAGAGATAACCCAACCATGTCGGCTGATTATGCGAGCCAAGATGGTGGCGTTAAAGAAAATCATCACATTAGCCTGCATTACGATACCGCCATTAACAACCAAGTTGATTGGGCAGTAAAAGTTTATAGCCAAAACTTTCAGCGTAATCGTTGGGTACGTTTTTCAGCGCACAGTGATATTCAAAACCGCTTTGATGATCAAGATATGCTCGGTGCAATTTCAACGTTAACATGGCAAATTGACCCAAATTGGGCGCTGCTGTGGGGCGTTGACCTACAAAACGAAGAGATTATTGAACAACGTTTTGGCACAGTGGGTCAAACGCGAGAGCGTGATGATCAAGTTGTTAAGCGTAACCGTCAGTTTAGTTACGACACAAAAGGCAGTTACCTGCAACTTCAGCATCAGCCAAACGACAAACTGAACTGGAATGTAGCATTACGTGTTGATGACCTTTCAGGTGATTACAGCGAGTTTGCCGCAGATGGTACGCGCAGCGACCGTGAAATGTATGATTTTGACCTAGTTGTTCAACCTAAACTTAATGTGATTTACGCGCTCACCGATAACACAGCGGTATTTTTCAATACTGGCAGAAGCTTTCAACACCCAACGGGCAAAGCCGCGTTTACCAGTGGCGATATTAACGCCCGCGAAATGACACACAACGACGGTGCAGAAATCGGCTCGCAGTGGAGTGTTGATGCAGTTGAACTACGCGCTTCGTATTGGGTGCAAAAAGCCAAAAACGAGTTTGTATTAATTGATGGTGAACAAAAGAACGTTGGCAAAACAACGCGAAACGGTATTGATTTAGCGGGTAACTGGCAGGTATCTAACGCATTTACAGTATGGGCAAACTACTCGTATATCGATACTGAAATTGTCACGCCAAGTGATAGCGCAAACGTAACTAAAGGCAATCAATTAAGAAGTATTCCTGATTTTACCGCATCGCTTGGCGCAAGTTTCGACGCCACAGAAAAACTCGTTTTACGCGTTCACTTAGATGCCCAAGGCGATTATTACGTAAATGAAGAAAATGCCGGCAAAAAATACGGTGATTACACTTTGCTCAATGCCAGCGCCGATTACCATCTAGACTGGGCCACCATAAAGTTGCAGCTTAATAACCTCACTGATGAGTACTACGAATATGTATACGATTTTGGTGGTGTAGATAGCAACGGCGTGTACCAAACTGACACCGTTCATTCACCTGGCGATGGCCGTAATGCCAGCCTTTCCCTCTCTATGAGTTTCTAAATTATGTTAACAACAATAGTCAAACAAGAATGGCGGCGATTACGTCGCCACCGTTTAGCACAAGCCGTGTTAACTCTAGTTGTTGTATTGGTAAGTGTCATTGTATTGAGTCATTGGCAACTACAACAAAATGCCATTGATGCACAAAAAACATGGCAGCAAACCGCCGATGAATTTTGGCAAGCACAACCTGAGCGCCATCCGCACCGCGTTGCACACTACGGCCACGTGGTATTTCGCGAACACTCACCGCTTAGCTTTCTCGATGTTGGTGTCGCGCCATTTAATGGCAACTTCTTATTTTTAGAAGCACACAAACAAAATGCCAGCGCAATCAAAAGTTACCCGGTAAACGCCTCTAGCCTCGCAATTGGTTTTCCGTCTGTTGCCACCTTCTTTTGGTTTGTATGGCCATTGGTACTAATTATTTTGGCATACGGCGCAATTAGCGACGAAAAACAAATGAATCGCTACACTTGGCTGTTAAGCCTTGGCCTAACAAAACGTACATTAATGTCTGCCAAAGCGGTGTTTTACATCGTGTTAAGTACGATTATTGTGGCGTTTATTGCCTGCGTTGCCGCACTCTTTATTGCTTTAACTGCACATGTATCTGCCCAGCATTGGTCCTCTTTTGCAGCAATGATGGCGAGCTTTTGGTTATACAGCATTATGTGGGTGCTGATCATCGTTACTGTGTCGGCCGTTGCCAAAAACAACCTGCAAAGCTTGTTAAGCAGCTTAGCAGTTTGGCTGTTTATTTGTGTGCTCGTGCCAAAAATGGCTGCACCAATTGGGCAAAGCTTAGCGCCTGTTCCTGAGCACGCTAACTTTGTCAGTCAGCTGAAAAAAGATGTAAAGGCAGTCGGCGATTCGCACAATCCAAACGATCCATATTTCAATAGCTTTAAACAATCTGTACTTGACCAATATGGCGTAGATTCAATTGAAGAACTGCCCGTTAATTACAACGGCTTGATCATGGCCGAGGGCGAGCGCATCACAAGCGATATTTACCAGCGTCATTTACACACGTTAGAGCAAACCTTCGCAGAGCATGAACGCACCCATCAATGGTTATCATGGCTTTCTCCTACCCTAGTGCTAAGCAAAGTATCGGTGTTACTAAGCGGTAACGACCGCGCCAGTATTGATGAGTTTGCGAAACAAGCCGAAGCCTATCGTTTATCACTGATCCAAGCGCTCAATAAAGTGCATACTGAGCAGATTGATCACCATAACGATCGCGCGCAAAAAATAAGTGGCGATGTATGGCGTGATATGGCGCTGTTTGAATTTGAAATGAAACCTGCTCAGCTCCCGCTTAAAAACTTACTGCCGTTTTTAGTCTGGCTAGTGCTTATCGCTGGCCTGTTTTACCGTGTAGGAGCAGAGCAATCATGAATTTAGTTAACTTAGAACTAAAGCTGCTATTTAGAAATCGTGGATTTCTTTTGCAACTGGCGGTATACCTTGTTTTATCGCTTGGTGCGGTTGTTATTGGCTTTAATCATTACAACAAGCAACTTAGCGAAATCGAAAAACAACATCAGTTTGCTGCGGCAGACATAGCTCAGTGGCAAGCCGCTGGCGATAAAGCAACACCAGGTGGACTTGGTTACTATTTACATAGCCCTGCGGTTAAAACACCGAGCCCATGGTCAATTTTATTTAAAGGTGAAAGCCAAGAGTTACTCACCATCAATCGCATTCGTTTGTTAGCACTGCAAGGTCAGCTCTACAACGAACCAATAAATAACAGCGAACATTTGCGTCTTACATGGTTAGATTTAGGCTTTGTATGGGTTTATTTATTGCCATTGCTGATTGGCTTTATCACCGTAACGCGACTTGCTGAAGATAAACAAACTGGGCGCTGGCAGTTATTTTCTGCCAACCTATCAACTGGCAGTAAATTATTAATAACACGTATCGCTATTAGCGTAAGTGTGCTGTTTATCTTAAATGTATTGGTACTATTAGCGGCTACTGCTTTTACGGATATCACGCTATCGCTCGATACCGTGTGGTTAATCACTATTTTGTTTAGCTATATGCTGTTTTGGGCAAGTGTTAGTTATCTCATTAGCAAGTTGGTAAAACAGGCTAATTTATCGGTGCTGGCTTTTGTTGTGAGCTGGCTGGTACTCGCAATTGCCATACCTTCTGCGCGCTTTTCAAGCCAGCTAGACGTAAGCCAAAGTAATACTGGCGTATCGCTATTAATGACGCAGCGTCAAAGTATTAACGATAGCTGGGACCGAGATAAGCAAGCAGATCTCGACACCTTTTTAGCGGCTTATCCAAAATGGCAAGAAACCAGCAAGCTAGGCGAAGCATTCGACTGGAAATGGTATTACGCCATGCAAACGTTAAGTGACGATGCCGCCAAACCAATGGCAAATGATTACTTAGCCCATATTGAAAACGCCAACAAAGCCCCTGTTTTTAGGGCTCTATCGCCTGTGCTGAATGTGGATTTATTGCTAACCCGCCTTGCCAATACCGATAGGCAAAGCGATTTAGATATGAAAGCGCAAGTAACTGATTGGTATAACAAACTAAAAGACCACTGGTACCCTTACCTATTTTTTAATAAAGCGTATTCACCGCAAGCCATTGCCGATGCACCAAAGTTTAGCTATTTGGCAAATACAGCTAAAGATGCGCTGCAATTGCTGTGGTTGTTGTTACTTACTGCGTGTTTAATTGCGCTAAGTTACAACCGCAAATCCTAGTTCCAATTCTAGCCAAAAATTGGATTCTGTTGTCACACCCAAAGGAAGCATTTGCTTCCTTTTTTTATTGCACTTACACCTTGACTTAAAGCTGACTTGAAGTTGCAAAATTCCCTTTTAGTTGAGAATTAAGGATAAAATGATGACTTCAATCTTATTAAATAGCCTGATAATTGGTGTAGGCGCTACGCTTGTAATGGATTTGATCGCTTGGTTATGTTTGCGATTATTCGCTATTCAGCCATTAAATTATGCTTTTGTCGGACGTTGGTTAATCGGTATCACGCGTGGAAAACTGCGTCATAATCCGATTATGGCATCACCAAATGAAAAGCATGAACTTGCCATTGGTTGGTTTTGCCATTATGCAATTGGGGTTATTTACGCATATATGTATTTGATACTAGCGAACATACTCACGCTTAGCGCTGGCAATATAGCATTATTATTACTATTTACGCTCTCAACGCTGGTAATGCCCTTTTTTGTTATGCAACCGTGTTTTGGTTTTGGCATCGCTGCCAGTAAAACACCACTCCCGCTGCAAGTCAGACTAAAAAGCCTGCTCGCACATTTGTCATTTGGTGCTGGGCTTTACATTATGATCTTGTTGCTGCTCAGCTAAATGGTAGCAAGCACCTAACTCTAGAAACCCCATTGACAGATACATTGGCAGGCCAGCTTGCGAGGCCTGCAAACTAATAAAATCGCAACTATTTTGCTCTGCAAACCACAGTAAGTGCTGCATTATTGCCTTGCCAATGCCTTTGCCTTGGTAACGTTTTGGCACGCCAACTTGATGAACACCTAGCGTGTGATTAGTGATATAGGCGATGGCTGTTCCGCAAATTTCACCATTTTCAATGTAGGCGAAAATTGTTGCATTGCTATCACAAAGTAGTGGCCGCAAGGTTTTATAATCAATCAAATAACCAAAAGCCTCACCGCATATGTTGGCCCACTGTTTTAAGCGCTCTTCTGACGTTATGCGTTCAATATACTTATTCGAGACTGCGAGTTTTTGCGTACCTTCAAGACCCATTGCAATCAGTTTATTACGGTAGTTCTCACGTTGAAAATCATTAGGTTCAATGGTTACACATACATGTTGCTGCCACGCATTTTGGTCAATTGCCTTAAAATCGCTGCGCCATACTTTGTTTGGCCAGCTTGTGTGACGATGCACATTCGAAGCTTTAGTATGCGCTAATGTTGACCAAAACTGGTGTAAATTTGCGAGGTTCCTATCTAATAACATAATCAATTTAGTCCTTATTTATCAATACAATGCCAGCAATCAACAACACAGTGCCTAACGCTTTGGTAATACTAATGAGCTTTTGTGGACTATCAAATAAGCCAAAGTGGCTAATTAACATAGCGAAGATAATTTGCCCAGTTAACGCGTAACTCATTAAATTGCCTACCCCCATTTTGGGAATAAGCCAATACATGCTACCAACGCCTAAAACACTTAATACACATGACCCCCACAAGTACCAAGGCACATTGCTCAGTTGTACATTTTGCAACGTGACCGAGAGCGTTTTTGCATTGATTACCAAAAGCACCAGCGAAACCAATATAAAACTGGTTAAAAATGCATAACTTGTTGCCAGCCATGAGCTTTTTAATAGTTGCCCTAAGCGCGCATTCATCGCAGCTTGCATTGCAATACACGCCCCTGCGATAAAAGCGACAGGCCAAAGGGCGTTCATAATAGACTCACTAATTGATTTATTGGCTTACGATATTTTGCTCTCAGCGCACTATGGTCGTCTCTGCTACGAATGCCTACAGGACATAATATTTCAGCGTTTAACCCACGCTCTGTCAGCCCAAGGGCATCACTTACTGCTTTTTGATCAAAGCCTGTCATTGGGCACGCATCAATGTGATTTATTGCAGCACAACTGAGCAATTTGCCAAGCGCGATATAACATTGGTTGGCACTCCATTTTTGTTGCTCAGATGGTGAGAGCGATAACAAATCACCACTAATGGTTTGCTTGTAGCCCGCTAGTTTTTCAACATCAATTTGCTGATTTTTTGCAAGCGCCGAAATATAGCTATCAATATCATGCTGTGAAGTGGATACACGGTTTGCTAACACCAATAAGTGTGAGCACTGTGCAATTTTATCTTGCCCGTAACTAAACGGCACTAGCTGCTGTTTAATGTGTTCCTTGCTTATCACAAGTAACTCATAGGGCTGCATGCCATAAGAGCTTGCGCTCAAATGCACGCTATCGATAAGTGGTTGCAACTGCGCTTGTGAGAGTTTTTGTGAAGAAAATTTATTGACCGCGTAGCGCCAATTAAGTGAATTAATAAAGTCCATTGCCTTGCCCTTGTTTAAGTTGATACGGCAAGGTTACGCACTATTTATTCTTATCTCCTTTACATATGTTGATAAACCAAAATTATTTTAAATCTTTTTTAATGCGACTTAGCTGAGTCGGCGTAATACCTAAGTAACTGGCGATATGATACTGCGTTAAGCGGTTGATTATTGGGTTAAACTCTTCAAAAAAATTTAAGTAACGTTGTTTTGCTTCAAATTGCAAATAGCCGATTTCTTTTGGCTCTTTTTCAAGTAACCAATGGGTTTCAAGGTAATTAATATGAAATGCCATCAACTCATTATTTTCAAACATCGCTTGGCGAAATTGCTTAAAGTCTATTTCTAAAATCTCGCTTTTTTCGAGGGCATCGATTGCCATAAAGCTTGGCTTATTAGTAAGTAACGCTGTCATACTGCCGGGAAATCGCCCTTCAGCAAAAAAGGTTTTGTTAAATGCATTACCTTGCTCGTCAATAACATATGCGCGCATCAACCCACGGTGCAAAAACGCAAAGTGGCTAGGAGTTTGGCCAATCTCATATAGCACTTCGCCCTTTTCTACCGTGCGTGATCGCGTGCAATTTTTATAAGCCAAAAACGCTTCTTCGCTAAGGGAATAATAGTTGTTTAACGTGGTTTTAAGGTGAGATATTGCATCCAAAACAAATACAGCCAAATCGAAATAGTAACGCCAGTTTAACGCACTCACACTAGAGCGTTAAGCCATTGTTTATAAATAAATGACGCTTATTAATTTGTGGTTCCATTACTCGCTAGCAATGGATTAAACCATCTCAATTCGCAGCAATCTCAAACGCAAATTTTAACATTATTGTAACAAATTTCATTTAGCTTATACTGTTGGTTGATTTATCGTCAAAAACACGTTTAAAGGACACACTATGATTTACGGAAAATGGCAAAAGCTACTGCTTGCAAGTAGCCTAATGAGTGTTACAGGGGCGAGTTTCGCTACTGTAAACAATGGTGATTTTGAAACTTGGACAAGTAACACACCAAGTGCTTGGTCTACTATTGATAGCGGTATTACACTTGCACCAGAAAGCAATATTGTAAAATCGGGCAGTTATGCCGCAAAAGTAACGGTAAATACCGCATCGCAAAGTAGCACAGATATACGTCAAAGCGTTGCTGTTGAAGCGGGTCAAACCTATCAATTTTCTACTTGGGTTTATCACACTGAAGGCGGTATAAAAGCGCGCTTAGTTGTTGATGGCTATCAAAATTATTCTAATGCAGCCGTTACACAACAATGGCAGCAAATAAGCTACCAATACACTGCATCAACAACCACAAACATTGATGTGGGTTTGCGTTTTTATGATGTAAGCGGGTTTGATGGCAGCGAAGTGGTTTATGTTGATGCCTTTTTACCTTTTTCAGGCAGCACACCGCCACCAAGTACTGGCTGTAATGATTATAGCGTATCACTGTCGCTACAAACCGACAGTTACGGCGAAGAAACAAGCTGGCAAATTACCAATAGCCAAAACAATGTAGTTGAATCTGGCAACGGGTATCAAGCAAACACCCAATACAACCAAGATATGTGTTTAGCATCAGGCGACTACAGCTTCACCATTTTTGATAGCTATGGCGATGGCATTTGCTGCAACCACGGTAACGGCAGTTACAGTTTAACCAATGCAAGTACTGTGTTAGCAAGTGGTGCAAGCTTTCAAAGTTCACAAACAACAGCGTTTACACTTGGCGGCTCAACCGACCCTGAACCTCCAACAACGCCAACAGGTTATTATGCATCAACCCAAGGGCTAACAGGTTTTGCGCTAAAAACCGAGCTACATAATATTATCAAAAGTCATAATTCACGTGGCTACTCAGCTATTTGGGGATTTTACGATAGCGCATCTCGCGATAAATATTTCGAGAACGACAACACCATTCTCGATAGATACTCTGAAAACCCAACCGGCCAAGATAGCTACAATTATATTGCTGTTACCAACCAATGCGGCAGTTACAATAGCGAAGCCGATTGCTACAACCGCGAACACTCTTTCCCGAAAAGCTGGTTTGGTGGCAAAGTAGAGCCAATGAATTCAGATATTCACCATATTTTTGCAACCGATGGTTATGTCAACGCAAAACGTGGCAGCTATCCATTTGGTGAAGTCAGCAGCGCTAGTTTTGTGTCAAACAATGGCAGTAAACTCGGTAGCGCTGCCTCATCAACAGGTTATAACGGTACTGTATTTGAACCGATTGACGAGTTTAAAGGTGACTTTGCACGCGCCTATTTTTACATGGCAACGCGTTATCAAAACGTGATTGGCTCATGGCAAGGAAATAGCAGCAGCGCCAATGATGTGCTAAATGGTACAACTAATCAGGTATTTGAAAACTGGGTAGTGGCACTTTTATTAAAGTGGCACAACAATGACCCTGTAAGCCAACTTGAGCGTGACCGCAACCAAGCAGCTTATGATTACCAAGGTAACCGCAACCCATTTGTCGACCACCCTGAATTTGTTGATATGATTTGGTAAAACGCCATTTTTCACGCAACAAGTAAAAGCAAAAAAAAGCTAACGTATTCCGTTAGCTTTTTTCTTTAAAGTATAAGCACTAGCAGCTTGCATCCGCCGCTTTTACTGCACTACAGGAACTGCTGTCATCACTTTATTTGTTGTTTCTTGTGGCCCAACATTTGCTGCACCACCAAGAATATAAAGATTACCTTTTAGCGTAACACTACCGTGTCCATGAAGTGTGTTAGGCAAACTAGCAAGCGCCGTCCACCTATCAAGGGCTGGGTCGTATTGCCATACTGAATCGAGCGCCTTGCCAGCGCGCCAATCACCATTATTTGCAAAGACTTCACCACCTGTAACAATAATTTTATCATCTACCACACTTGCCGAAAGCCCAGCAGCAGCAACGGGTAACGGCGCAACCTCAGACCACGAATCGGTGCTTGCGTCGTAAACTTCTACATTACTTAGTGCTTTCGCATCTTGCCCTGAAGTACGCCCACCAATCACGTAAATTCTATCGCCAATTACCGCGCTAGCGGCCGAATTTCTGGCTATCGTGAGCGGTTTTGCTTTTCGCCAATACGCATTGCTCACTAACACATAATGCGATGTGCTATCTATGTGTTTGCCAGTGTCAGGTGACAACGTTTTACCACCAATTACATGAATGTTTTGCGAAACATTAGCATAAACCGACTCAGACAATGGGATCGGCAGTGACGCACTCTTGCGCCAACGCTGCAAATTACCATCTAGACGAAATACCGAGCGCTGAATTTGCCAAGCGTTTTCTTTATTGCCAGTAAAACCACCAATGGCATATAAGTAATGATGATTACTTACCATACCGAGATGATGTCTGGGCTCAGGTAAATCTGGGGCATTTTGCCAACGCGCTCGGGCAGGATTTAAAATAAATACTTTATCACTTGGCCCTAAACCAAAAAAAGAGGGTGTTTTAGAAGGCGTAAAACCGCCGCCAACCACAATGCGCTCCTCAAATACTGCAGGATAAATTTCTTGTAACGCAATCGGTAATTCAGGCGCATCAAGCCACTGTATTTGCTGCGTAGTGTCAGTTGGAGAATTGGCTTGGTTTGCAGCAAGTGAACTGCTGAATAAAGCCATAGAGGTAAGTAGTAATAACATGTGACCGGCAGAAAAAAGACGCATCTAAATTCCTTAAAAAGTGTTCTGTAGTTTGTACGTAAGCAACCAACTACAAGTTCATCTGTAATCAAATGATTAATAACTAGAATTAGTTAGAAAAATACAGATATTTGTCACTTTATATTAAGCCGTAATTGAGATCTAGCTAAATCTAAACCCACTAAAAAAAGGTCATCAGTTAGGTACGCAATAAATACCAAAACGGCAATATTAGCGAGTGCGAAGCTCGCCAATATTGCCGCTTCATTACACATTAACCTACAAGGCGTGTTTAGTAAGGTAAGCTTTAAAGTCATCACAACCGCCAATATGCTCACCATCAATAAAAATTTGGGGAACCGTTTTACGACCACTTAACAACACCATTTGCTTAAACTCATGCGAATTGTGGGTGACATCAATCTCTTCATATTGCCAATTTAAACCATCCATCAATGATTTCGCCGTTTTACAGTAGGGACAATAATCTTTTGCATAAATCTTAATCTTGCTCATTGGAGGAGTTCCTGTTTGATTAAATTTCAATACCAAGTTTAAATAGGGGCTTACTCTAAGAACATGTCGCATCTGATTAAATTTATGTCTGAAAGTCCGAATATTTACCTAAATGATCCTGATCCGCTCAGCGTATTGCTAAAGCGTTTGTCGTTAAACGCCGAAGTGTATGTAAACGGTGATTTTTGTGGCACGTGGGCGGTCGATACATCAGGCAGTCGGCGAATACCATTTCACTTGATTGGTAAAGGTGAAGCGTGGCTACATATGGGCGATGAAAAGCACAAGTTAAACGCCCGCGATTTGGTTATTTTTCCTCATGATCATCAGCATATTATTGCCAACAGTGCAGCAACACCTCTGCCGCATTTAATCAATGCGCCAATGAGTAATGATGGCGAAACCACCAATATGGTGTGCGGCTTTTTCGAGTTTAAAAACACCCTTATCAATCCATTATTAGATGCAATGCCAAGCGTTATTCATTTGCCTGCAACACCCAGTAACAGTAAAGCCCTTGCCCTCATTGATTTAATGATTATGGAATTAAGTGAATCACGCGCTGGCTGCTACACAGTTGTGGATCAGCTTGCCTATTTATTGTTTGTTGAAGTGTTACGCGTACAAGTAGAAAGCGACAAACTGCAAAGCGGCTTATTGGTTGCGCTTTTTGACTCACGTATTGGTAGCGCGTTAAACGCTATTCACCAACAGCCAGAGCATAACTGGAATTTGGCACAGCTTGCAGAAAAAGCCGCCATGAGTCGCTCTAATTTTGCCGATAAATTTAGCAAGTTAGTAGGCAGTAGTCCGATGAATTATTTAATAAAATGGCGGATGATCAACGCGCGAAAATTACTGATCACGAGCGATTTGACCATCGCCCAAATTGCAGAGCAAAGCGGCTATGAATCGGAAGCCGCATTTCGTAAAGCGTATAAACAACATCAAGGGCACGCACCTGGCAGTGTGCGAAATGGTGCCCACTAACGATTACAGCTCGCTTGGGTTAGTTAATTCAACCGTTGGCCATAAATTATTTGCTTCAGAAATATGTTTAGGTACGGCTTTTGCCCATGCTTTGTAAACATCTTGGTTTTTATTTACAAACAATTTGCCATCAACAATTTCAAATGCCTTTCCGTCTATTTCAAACTTTTTGCCAAAGGTCATGCCGTAGGCACAAAAACCACCATATTGTGGTGCGTATTTTTCTGGGTTTTGTGTAAATAAATCACGATTTTCGGCAGATTTAAAACGATAAATTGCATCGTTATAAACGGCGGTAAAATCGGCACTACCTAACACCGGCTTGCCTTCAGTAAAATAACCAATCACATCGTGACCCGCTAAAATTACGCCGTTTTTGTCGGTTTCAGTGTCGTAGCCTGCTTCAGCAAAGCTCGAAAGGCCAATAAAAGCCACCGCTAAAATTGTTTTTAATGAATGAGAAAATGTCATAACACGTGCTCCTAATGCGTTTTTGTTAATGCTTAGAAATGATACGTGCACTCATTTAGTCAAACTATATCCAAAAAAACTGAAATTATGTCCGAAAATCCGAACCTCACTTTCAGCTTTTTTGGCGGGTGATTACTGTTTCTTATTGATTAAGGCATCAATTTTTGCCTCAAGGCGTAATATATCTTCTTTGGTGGCAAAGGTTTGCTCTGGCTTGCCTTCTTCTTCGTGCATTACTTGCATTGCATCAACAATAATACCAATAAACAAGTTAAGCACCGCAAAGCTGGTGATAATAATAAACGGCACAAAGAACAGCCAAGATTGCGGGAACAACTCCATTGTTGGGCGCACAATCCCCATAGACCAGCTTTCTAACGTCATTACTTGAAACAAGGTGTACGCCGACGCACCAATACTGCCAAACCATTCTTGCATATTCGCATCTGGGTGTTGGCCAAACAGCTTAGTAGCAAGTACCGCGTAAACATAAAAGATAATACCCAGTACGCCAATTACCGACGCCATACCTGGCAGTGAGTGACCCAACGCACCAATTACACGGCGCATTTGTGGCACCACCGAAAACAGCCTTAACACCCGTAAAATCCTAAACGCACGCAGTACCGATAACGCCCCGCTGGTTGGTGCCCACGAAATTGCCACAATTAAAAAGTCGAACCAATTCCAGCCTGATTTAAAAAAGCGCAGCCGATACACAATCAGTTTAAGTGCCAGCTCTATGGTAAATATGATTAAAATAATAAAATCTAACGCGTGCAGTATGTTTGCGTTTTGCTTACCAAATTGTGTGGTTTCCAAACCTAACGTAACGGCATTAAATAAAATAACCGCCACTAAAAAGTTATTGAACAGCTTATTTTCAACTAAGGTTGTTAACTTAGAAAGAAAGGGATTTGTTGATTCCATTTAAGTGTAAATTTATAAACTAACTTATGATTTGCATAATCTGGTTTTAAAAGACGTTTTTCAAGCCTCAATCTAGCAATAACAAGCAAATACAACCATTGCCACCAGCTTAAGTATGCCGAACATTTTAGGTATAGTAATTCCATCTTTCAGCATTTTGCAGTAAGCTGCTTCAACGCCAGAAATAAGTAACAACATTAGGAGTACGTGTTGAATAAACGAATTGAACCTGAACTATTTGGTAGTACGCCCGACCTAGATCAGGTTGCGCAATCAAAAGAGCCGATTGCACAATCGAGTAAGCAAGCGCCAAGCGCGCCGCAAAACGTACCTGACACACCTGCCGTTAAAAAAAGTAGCAATGTATTTACCTGGCTGGGTGCTATTTCCATTATTGCGTTAGCAGCAGGTGGATACACACTTTACCAACAAAATCTTGCAACCCAAGCTCAGCTTGCTGCATCAAATCAACGCATTGCTGAATTAGAAAGCGCACTTTCAGCAACAGGCGAAGAAATGGGTGAATCGGCAGGCGCCATTAAAGCCAAGGTAAGCGCACTTAGTAAGCGTACAGACGAACTTTGGACACAAATGGACAAGCTTTGGGCATCTGCGTGGCGACGCAACCAATCTGAAATTAAACAGTTAAAAGATCAAGCTAGCGACATCACTAAAAACCAGAAAACAGCGCAAGCAAATGTTAGCTCTG
The DNA here is from genome assembly GCF_000238255.3 of Pseudoalteromonas spongiae UST010723-006. Taxonomy (NCBI): domain Bacteria; kingdom Pseudomonadati; phylum Pseudomonadota; class Gammaproteobacteria; order Alteromonadales; family Pseudoalteromonadaceae; genus Pseudoalteromonas; species Pseudoalteromonas spongiae. The sequence continues at coordinate 188,000 of NZ_CP011040.1, read as the reverse complement.
AACTTAAAACACTGTCGCAAAACCATACTGAACTCACGTTAAAGCTTTCGGTACTTGAAGAGCAACAGCAAGCAACTAAAGCACTTAAAAATCAATTAGCTGCAGTGAATACCGAACTTGACCAAATAAAGTCTAAATCACAAGGCCGCGACGCCAAACAAGTTGAAATTGGTGGCAGCATAGCCGAATTAGAAATGACGCAAAATGCACTCGCAGAACAGTTACAACGCTTAGAGAGCAAACTTGCAGCAGCAAAGCCAGCTCAACTTTAACGGATCAAGCAGACAAAGGGCCAACGCATAGTTTGGCCCAACTATATAAACAAAATTAAGTCGCTTTAAAGGAATTACTGCGGCTCCTACTAAAGGTTGATGTTCCTAACTTATACAAATTCCGATACAAGCAAAACGATACTTTAACGTTGCCACTTCAGTATTTTAAAAATAGGGCTTACTCTAAGCCGATACTTGAGTTATCCCTAGCTCAAACGAATAGTCTAGTCTCGCTATTTTGTATCATTTACCTAAACATCTATCGCGTTCAAAATTCTCAACTTGCTGAGGCATGCCAAAGCAACATACAGTGCAGAAGCAGAAAAGTGTCTATTCGGTTTTTCATTTGTATTTATTTAATATTAGGGTGGTAAGCTAAAGCTAACCTTATTTATGCATATTGCTTGCAGAACCTCTTTTATTTCCAAGCAATCGGTGAATAATGTGATTCTGTGAGTCGTCAATTTACAGCGGGTTACAAAGTCAAATTTGAGTGGATAAAAGGGCATTTACATGCCCTTTGAAGTGTTAGCATAATTACGTTAACAGTATTTAGCTGCTAAAAGCGATATTTTACATTCGCTGTAATTGTGCGTTGTTGACCATAGAAGCAATCGCCACGGTATAAGCAACTTGTGACCACTGTTTTATCAGCAACATTATCAACGTTTAAGCTAATGTCGAAATTGTTGAACTCATAACCAACCATCAGATCAAACACAGTATATGCATCTGTAGTAACTGCTGTGTGTAACGTTTGGCCAAGTGCTTCAATTGTGCGGCTCCCGTCAAAAGTTTCACCCACATAACGCATACCAGCACCTACTTTCAGCCCAGGTAAAAAGCTTTCAGGGCGATAAGTAGTCCAAATATTAAATAAATGCTCAGGCACTGCGGCAAGTGAAGCTGAATCAGTTATAAGTTGATTTTGCAGATATGTTTGACCTTGTAAAATTAAGCCAAGTAGCTCTTCTTTAGACTTATCTGAGGTATTTTGTTCTGAATCAGTGTAGGCATAGGCTGCGTACACATCAAACTCATTGAACTCTAACTGCGCTTCTAATTCAATACCTTGAATATCAGTTGAGCCATCTTGAACTTCATGATTTGGTGCGATACTGCGCGGTGCATTCTTTTGTGTTATGTCGAACACAGATGCTGTGATCAGGTGTTCTGTGCCCTTCGGCTGATATTTTATTCCCGCCTCAAGTTGCTCACCTTCACGTGGTTTGTAAGTACCATACTTTACTTGGCCATTTTCGTCTAAGCCATCAGGGCGTGAGCCATATTGAGGTAAGAATGATTCTGAATAACTCACATAAGGTGCAATGCCGTAATCTTCAAAGGTATAAAGAATGCCTAAACGACCTGTAGTTGCTGATTGCTCGTCTTTTACAGCTCCAGCAGCATCGCTTTTTGTTTCAACTTCATCGTAGCGAAGGGCGGCGTTTACGATAAAGTTGCCAATTTCCATGCTGTCTTGGAAGTAAATACCAATTTGCTTATCGTTTTGCCCTGGTGTGTCTGGGATCATATCGCCCGTCGGCAAGAAGCCAATTTGGCCATAAACTGGGTCGTATAAATCAAGCGAAGTATCTACGTCGATACCGACAAACTGCTTGATAGACGCTGGTGTAAGGTATAAACGATCTGTATCAGTATCTGCGCTTTGGTAATCAATACCAGTTACAATCGTGTGACTAACCATGCCTGTATCAAATGCACCGCGTAGTTGTAGGTCGGTTGTGATTGAATCTGCAACAGCATCACTTAAGCTAAAGTTACGCACAATCGAACGTTTGTCTTCTTGAAGCTTTGGTGGCCATGCATACATGGTGCGATATGTTGCCTCAGAGTCCATTTTACGCGCCGACCAATGAACGGAGAACATATCATTGATGTAGTGATCTACGATTAAAGTAACAGCTTTTTGTTCTGTATCGTACTGATCCCAGCCTGGTTCGCTAACAAAACGTTCACTTGGAATTTGACCATACTGTGCAGAGTTAATTGTACCTTCGTGCGGGAAGAACTGTGTGCTTGAGCCCGATTCATTCTTTTGGAAATTTGTTAGTACCGTTAAACTCGTGTTGTCAGTAACATGCCAAGTTAGGCTTGGTGCTAAGAACAATGTATTGTCATCAACATATTCTGTTTGCGTTTCGCTGTCGCGGTACATAGCTACTGTGCGTACTAGCACATCTTCATTGCTATCAACTGCTGTATTAAAATCAAATGCAAGCTGCTTACGATCAAAATTACCAAGTTGAGCCCAAATTTCGCCCGATGTCCCTTGCTTTGGACGCTTACTCACAGAGTTAATAATACCGCCTGTTGAGCCTTGGCCATACAACATTGATGAAGGTCCTTTTAGGATTTCAATACGCTCAAAGTTATATGGGTTTGGACGTGCATTATTGTAATAACCAAACATCATTTGTAGCCCATCTAAGTACTGAACAGGCGCAACACCACGAATGTGAGCCCAGTCACCTCGTGTATCAACACCATAAGGTCCGTTATAAACACCAGCAACATAGCCAATCGCATCTTGAAGTGTTTCGGCGCCTAAATCAGCAATACGCTTCTCGGTCAATACCGATACTGATACGGGCGATTTCACAATCGGTGTGTCCGATTTAGACGCTGACGCAGAAACATACGAGATAAGCCCTTTAGGACTTACCGTAATAACTTCCATTTCTTCTTTTGTAGATTGAATTTCTTCGTTAGCGATTGCATTAGCCGAAAGAACGATACTGGTCGCCAATAATAAATTTGGGTACTTAAACTTAAAACTATTCATAGTTGATCACGTAATTGTAAGTAGTTGAGTAAGATGAATTATCAAGCGCGAATATTACAGTTAATGGAAACCATTCTCAATACTGTTTGCAATTACTTTTTTTTGTGAAAAGTACTTTTTCATCATCAAATTTAAAACATCAGTGATTATTAAATAGCATGTTTTAATTTGATAACGTTCGTAACTAAATAGCCAACGCTAAAATACTACGCAAATTTTAAAAGTTGGCTCTCTTTCAAATACAAACCTGAATCCAATACACGTAGGGCTATAAAATAATGAATAATTAAATTTTTAGGCGCACGTTAAATAAAACCTAAAAAAAAATCATAGACTTTTAAATCGAAAAAAAGCGCTAATAGCAGATTCGAAGGTAGTTAACTAACCCTTTTCTAAAAAATCTGGTTGACCGTTATTATTTTTATCTTGTTTACTTTCTTGCTTGTCGGCAGTGCCATCACCGTCTGAGTCGTCATCTTGCCAGTTAAATTGGCCATCATTATCAGCGTCAAGCAGCTTTACTGAGCGTGCTAACAAATACTCTAAGCCATCAATAATGCCATCATTATCTTGGTCGTTTTTATTTACATCACTCATTAACCTGCGCTCTTTTCGGTCGTCAAAGGCATCGACATCTGTGTCGTGGAATACGGTAATTTTATAGCTTAAATCTTCGCCACCCGCATAGTTGTTATCCGTTACGCTTAGCTGATAACGACCCGCTTCAAACAATTGAAAGTGAACAACATAGGTGCCATCTTTTGAAAATGGCTTCATAACATAGCTATCGATAACCAAGCCATCGGCATTTGAAATATACACTTGTGGAGAAAAGCGCTCTGCTTGTGTCGTAAAAAACGCAGTGATCATCGTTCCTTCTGACGCATCAAAGCCAAATAAATCGCCTTTATCAACACGCGATGAAATTGTGCCAGCAGCAATAAAGCCATCATCTAGTTTCGCTGGTGTCGCAATACCTGGGTTATCATTCGGCTCTTGCTCAATAAATACCGGATAATGATGTTTGGTTGCATCAAATGGGTAATCATCAATCACGTCCAGTATATCGTCACCGTCAGTGTCTTTTTCATACCATGGCGTTTCGCCACAGCCACTTAGAGCCATAGTTGCAATAAAGAAAAGACCGAACGGTCGCAAAGTGAAAGGCATAATGCGCATCCTGGGTTGAAAGAAACATGAGTGACTAGGGTAACCGAAAAAGTACACAGTAAAAATATATTTATAAAAACAATCCCCTGGATATTTTCTTTATATATTTAAAGGTTGATTGATCGCTTTTGAAAATCATAACGTTTAACTAAATGAAGGGTCGATAAGGTGTAGCCCACCTTTACTAGCCAAGTTAACTACCCCTTCGCCATGTGAACAAAAAAGCGCACTCATGTATGTGCGCTTTTTCATTTTTTTAAATCAGCTAATTGCTGAAAAGCCGGTTTAATTACTGCCAAGTATTACTGGTATTTGGTTGTTCGCCCTGATTCCACCATTTTGCCGTGTAGGTTTTGCCTTCAAACACTGCTTTGTCGCCGCCCACATAAACTGCTGTTGATTGCCACTGTGCAACCGTTGTTGGTGGCTCAACTGGCGGCTCAGCAGGCGGTTTGCTAGGTGGCTCTGTTGGCGGAGTTACCTCACCAATGAGTTGCCATGGACCACCCGCGCTTGGTACATCACCTTGTGTCCACCATTTTGCTTGGTATTCAGCGTTTTGATACACCACTTTATCGCCTTGAACATAAACCTTATCCGCAGACCAAGCGTTGCCTGTTGATGGCGGTTCGACGGGATCGGGCAAGGTATCAACTAACCTTACTTCAGGCCAATTTGCGTGTGAGGCATAGAAATTAGTTACGCATTTTTCATAATCGCCCGGTACTAACGCCGAATACGCCGTTTGATATGCCACTAGTTTGCACTCAAACGCATAACCGCCGGGTCTATCTGCGTAATACGCCCAGTCGCCTTCCCAGTTGGTGTAAAGCACATCGGTTGCGCCTTCTAAATTTAAACTGCCATACGGGGTTTGTTGCCAACACGTATTTTCTTCATCCATTTCAATCGGTATTTGATAATGCGCTGAAAGCCCTTCCCAGTAGCGAATACGATTTACCGGCTGGCCTTTATTTTTATTTTGTGCACCACATTCAATGCCACCATTAATAATATTGATGGTAGTGCCAAAGCCGTACCCGATCCCAGCAGATGTTTCGCGCTCTGACGGCGTCCATGTACGGTCTATCACATGTAACATTGCCGGTTTGGGTGCTTGTGGCGTTAAGAAAAACCAAATCGCCGAGGCTAAATTTAACCATGAGTCTGCAACCAGTGCTGGGTTATTTAACAATACCGTGGCATCACCATTAAACATCACTTCTGAGAACGCGCCATAATTAAAATGATACGACAATTGTTTTGCACCGCGACCAAAATAGCCTTGATTTGGTGCACATGGCCAGCGGCGATTTTGCCAGTCATTCTGACCACAGCCCGTGGTGTAACCGGGTTGCCCTTCAGACCAGCCCATTTCTCTTACGTGTACAAGCGCTTGTTGCCATTCTTCCAAACCTTGCGGGTTATCTGAAGTATTGTCTCTTGCAATATGGCCGCCCGTTTCTTGGGCAAAGTGGGCAAATGCGGTAACGATTGATCGTTGACAAATCGCATCGGCATCACGTCCATCGCTATAATCACCACAAAACGCTGGGAACTTACCAATTGCGCGTAAAAAACGCGTGTAGGTATACTCAGGTGCAGCCATTTGAGTTAAAAAGTCCCATTGCGCCTGACCAAAAACCCGCTCTGCACGCTTTACATTGGCGGGGTTGCTAGCGGCATTTGGCACAATCGCCTCAACTAACGTGTTATCAGCGGTACGCAGCGCATCTGACCAAATTGCGTACATTGGATTTGCGGTTTTAGTTTGCGCCGCAGTCGCTACTTCGCTTTTTAATAGCACATAACCATTGGGGTTTTGTGGGTCGGGTTGCACATTAAGTGCGTGCGTCGCAAGTGGCGTTAACAGCGCTAAATTTAGCGCCAACGCTAACTGTGTTCTTTTCATTTTTCTGCCCTTATTGGTTAACCTCAAGTGGAGATAACGAATGTGTTTCTAACGGTTACTTTTACTGGCTTAACCGTAAAAGGTGTTGGCAATAAATTCACTCTTAATGCGCGCTATTGTTTCAAGGGCTATGCCTTGAACTTTGAAAACACTTGTCGCAAGCACATTAAAACAACTTTATCTATTTCAAACTTATGTACTTTCACTATTTGTTATCTGAGCCTGAGGTTAGTTATTCTTGGAAACGTTAACAATAAATTAACGTACCGAATACTGGTACCTTTTGACAGCGTTGTCAAACACTATTTTTAATAAGGGCCTTATCAGTAGTATTGGTTTAGCAAAACCATAAAAAAGGCTTACAGACTCGGGCAAGCCTTATCGTTATCACGAACGGTAAAATGAGTATGGGCAGTTACACGCAACATTATTAGTGTTGGATTTTCGCGCTGTAACAAAAGCGCATAAGGTAACAGCGTTAAAAAGTAATTAATAAACAATAAAGTAAGAGTTTTGGAAGATACCACGTTTGATTACAGGGAATTCATAATCAACAGCTAAGAATACCATAAAAAACACTCATGCTAATTACACATGGGTGTTTTATGTCTCTCACTTAATTTCAGTGCTGGCACGCTCACAAATTCAATTTGGTTAGCTGTTTGAAGCACCATCAAATACGCTCTGCTCCCAAAGCTAGCGCTCTACAACAGCATACGCTGTTAAACCGCCATTACTGGTGCCTATTTCAAATTGCGATTGCAAGTGACCTGCTTTTTGCATTACGAGCACCAGCGGCACGTTTTGATTAGTAAAGCGATCTGGGTGAAAATTAATAGTCACGGGGCAGTTAACAACGCTCCCCCCCCCTTTTTTGACTTTAAGCGAATATTTTCAATTGCTTGCGGAACAGCATTTCATTACTTCTGCTAACAGCCCACCTCTATCACTTTAATCCAATAATAATAGAAACAATAGATTAAGACTTACCCAATACGGGCTTGCTTAAAAAGACAACACCCTAACTCATTTAATAGCAAGGGTGCTTTTATTAGAAAGTAATAAATTAAAGAAAGCTGGACTCCTTTGACCACTGTTTATTCTGGTATGACATAATTTCATCTGATTTAGTCACACAAAAACGAGGGAAATACTCTGCATCGTGTAAGATAAATTTGCACTCACGTGGCGCTTCAGAAAAGTTATGCCATTTGTTCTTTTGCGCATCATATTTTTGCAAGAAAAAGCTCACATCTGCTAAATTAGCAGCAATGCGGTATGCTGTTCCATTAGTCGGTGATTCGAACAAAATACTGCCAATGGTGTATGGTGGTGTGCTAAGTTCTTGCCACGTTTGCCCTAAATCTTTTGAAACAAATAGATCAGAAAATGCGCCTTGTTGGTTGTATAGCGTAATTATTTCACCTATCACATTAAAGTTTGTGAGTTTTTGAGGCACGTTTAAATTTTCTGTCTGATACGTATTCAAGTCGATAACATCAAGTAGCTCTGGCGATAAGCCAATATAGTATTTATTATTTACAATTTTGCCGTGTGCTCTTGCACCCCATTTTCTAAAATTCGAATAGATTTCTTTTTTAGATGCGAAATTACTAGCGTCAAACTCATAAACTTTTAATGTATAGTTATTACCTCCGAATGGAATATAGTTTACGTCTTCATAATCAGCTGTGATTACATAAACTTTGTCGCCTAAAATATCGATATCTTGAATTTTTTCATTATTTTCAAACTTGCTTACCACTTGCCATTGTTCTTGCGCTTCAACAATCATTTGTTGCGCTTCGTTTGCCGCTAATAGCTTTCCATTTGAAAGCGTTCGAACGGTATGAATGTCGCTCACTTGATTTGTTTGAATAATGTCCCATTGCCCTTTTGCATCACGCTTTTTGATTACACCAAGCTCGGCACCATAATATAAGTTTTGATTATTATCACTTGCCGGAATTTGCGACTGTATTGGTGGTAACGCTTTGATTGCTAAATTATAAAATTGATCAGCATCTAATTCATCTGACAAACCTTTCTTCAACGCTCCTTCTTGAACACTGTGCACATAAACATTTATTAGATCAACCACTAAGCCTTGTCCTGAACTTGTCATCACACTTTTGCTAGGCAAAGGCATTTTTTTTGGCTGCCAAACGATACTATTTTGGTTCGACAAGTAAGGAGAATATTTTGCGATATGTGGGGCTATTAATTGTTCTTCGTTACCTAAACGCTTTGGAATCCAAATTTCTTGATCGTCCCCTAAATCAAAGTAAATCAAAGAGCCCATATCAGTTAACGTACCTGTTTTTACGTTAATCGTTGGAAACCCTTTTATCTTGGACTGCATACCCATTTTGCTAATAGCATATTCCCCCTCAGGTAGCCATAAACCAGAAGTGTTATTGATACGCGTGGTGAGAGTGTACTTCTTTTTAGTAGCTATATTTGTAACTTCCACATTGGGATGAAAACGTGGCAAATTTACAACTAAATAACCATGTGAGTTTGAGAGTAATTGGGCGTTTTGGTCTTTCGGTGTACTTTGACAGCCAACTAAAAAGAAGATGATAGCGGCGCAACATAGATGTTTTAAGTTCACTCTTTTTCCTTAAGCGAGTTTTATTATAATTATCGCCCGCAACTTTATTTTGAATGTAAATACCCTGCAATCAAAAGATCTATATTCATTTTAGTAAATGTAAATCAATGTGAAATATTAATAAGTTAAAACAACTTATTACCCAACAAAATTAACGCATTGCCGATTGCGCCGAGTGCGAATAATCGTAGTAAAATAATCGACATAGTGCCGATACCACCGGCTGAGGTGTTTCTAAATTTCAGTGGGTATTGATGAAATACTAATAAGTACAGTACGTTAAATAATCCAACGCGCATAGCGTCGAGGGAGATGGTTTTACCGTCGTTTAAATGAATATCGCAAGTATGCAAAACAGCGCGTGTTTTATTAGCAACGCCACCGACTCGGTGCTTGTTTTTGCGAATATAGGTGTAGTTAAAAACCACTTCGCTTATATCGTTTTTATTAACTAACTCACTGCCACCTTTTTTTACCTTCTTAGCAAGTTCTTCAATTTCGATGTGGTTTTGGCTAATGGTCATCACTTTTTTACTGCCAAAACCATACTTTTTAATTGTTACTAAGCGCTTAATAATAAACACCGTTAAAAAGCTGCCTAAACAAATTAAAAAAGCGATGCCACGTGGGTAACGTTCTACTAAATACAAACTTGATAGCGCAATAGCCATCACCAAAAGGGCAAAAAACACTTCAGCCCAACCTGATAACACCGCTAATGCAGGCAAAGACTGAAGTCGCGTTACTGAATCGGCTTGTAGCGATGATTTACCCTGAAAGGAAGCGTATCTAAACCAATCTTTGTCGGTTAAATCAAGGTCGAGCGAGTGCTTTGCAATTGAGCGCATATAAAATCCATTTGTGCTAGCGATGGTTGTTTTGATTAACGGCGATTCCGTTGTCGCCTTGCCTATTTTATTGGCTTTACTAAATATGTAAATAGAACAAACTATTAGCTTGTTTAACACATAAAAATTAACGCTACTAGTTAATCTAATTTGAAGTGGTATACGTAATAAACAAGGTTATGGTTTAAATAAGAATACAACAATGAAACTGAGCAAATTAGAAAAGTACTTTGAAGTTGAAAAACTTGTTTTTAATAGCCTTGATTTAGCGCTTTACAACGTAAGTGCGGTAGTTGAAGGACAGGAATACATCATTACTGACGAGCAAGGTGAACGCATAAAACACCATAATTTATTAGCACTGCAACAGCGTTTTCAGAATGTAAAAGCTAAAAAACAGGTGGTACGTCAAAGCAGCGCCTACGATGAAATGATTGGCGGCCCAGTTAAAGGGAGTAATGAGATGGAAGTGTCGCTTGGAGATAATAAGCTGTACTAAATAAGCTTACTTTAAAGCTAACAGCTTATTATTTACGTGTTAGCGCTGCACTTACTTTTGAAAACACAAAACCACCTGCGGCGCCAGCGAGTAATTGGGTATAAAACCCCCAACCTCTTGCGCCCGCAATCACGTTAATTTTCATAATGAGTTCAAACGCAATTAACACAGTAGCAAGCGCTGCAATACCTGCACAGGTAAACCATACGTCGCGCGAAATAACGTATTTTTTGCTAAGCCAATTAGCAAACGTAAACGCAATTGCCAATGCAACTGCGATGATCACGCCATAAGTTGTGATCATGCCAAGCCAATCTTGCGCCATTACATTAAGACGAACAGCCAATGGGACCGCCACCCCAACATTTACTAACTGATTGACAACATATTGGCTATGGAACAAGCTAGCTATGGTAAAGCTCAGCAGCCACGCAACTAAAAACGAAGGTAATAAACGTGTTAAAAATAACAAGGTTAGCGCAACTCAACAAAGGTATATTCCCTCACACTAGCAAACACTTAGGTTGTAAACAATGGTTGCTTTGTATCGCATTTAGTTTTGTCACATCTGTAGGTGTTTCAACAAGCGCCATTGCAAACAACACCACCTTACCGTTAGAAACTTACAACATACATACCTTTGCAACCGGATTAAACGCGCCTTGGAGCATGGTGGAATTACCCGATGGAACATGGCTAATTACTGAACGAGACGGCCATGTAGTGATAGTAAAAGACAACAGCCAAACAAGGCTAAACCTTAACTTTGAAGGCCTGTACCTTGCAGGGCAAGGCGGCTTACTTGATATACTGCTTGCACCTGATTATGCGCAATCAAACACCGTTTATTTTACCTACGCTCAAGGCAACTTAAGCGCTAACCGTTTAGTGATCGCAAAAGCACAGTTTAATGGCACAGAATTTTCAAAACCTCAAATTGTGTATACGGTGGTAACCGATAAAGGCACACCTCAACATTATGCTGGTCGCGCACTAATACTGCCAGACAATACCTTGCTGTTTTCAAGTGGCGACGGCTTTGATTATCGTGAACAAGCACAAGTTGTAACGAGTCAATTAGGGAAAATGCTACGCATAAACCTAGATGGCAGCATACCTAACGACAATCCATTTAAAGCTCACATAAACCCAAACGCTCATGCGGTTTTTTCTCTTGGCCATCGTAACGCACAAGGGCTTGTGTACGATTACGATGCAAAACGCATTGTAAGTCATGAACATGGCCCTGCTGGCGGCGATGAACTTAATTTTTTAAGTGCTGGAGAAAATTACGGTTGGCCGGTGATCACCTACGGTAAAGACTATTCACAAGCGCGAATTTCGCCGTTTACTCAATACAAGGATATGAAACAACCAAGCATTAATTGGACACCCTCTATTGCTCCCTCGGGCATGGCTTACTACGGCACACGTTTTAACGCGTTCCCATCACTACAAAAGCACGTATTAATTACCACGCTCGTTGATAGAAAACTGTACGCAGTTGATATTAACAATAATCGCTTTAAACAAACCGCCGTTTTCCCCGAAATAAGCGGCCGCCTGCGTGATGTATTTGTTAGCAATAGCGGTAATATCGCCATTTTAACCGATGGCAAAGATGCCAAATTGCTACTTGTTTCGAAGCTAAGTAACTAAACTAAAATCGATAAGCGCTGTCACACTGAAATATGTTAGTAACATAAAAACATAGTGCTTAGCTATGTTTTACACAATTAACCATATGTTGACCAAAACTCGTTTTGTAAGCTGCTTTTTTGCATAGCTATTTCAGGCAAGTCACATATAATTACCACTACTCAACGACAAAGAAATACTATGCTTTTAAACGCCTTACTCACATTTTTGCTTGTAGTTAGCTTTAGTATTAATGCTAAGCCTTGGCGACTTTGTCATGAAGATAAAGAGTACCCGCCTTACCTTACTAAGCCAGTGCAAAACACTCAGCCTGGAGGGCTTGTAATTGACGTGTTATCTGGGGCAGCAAAGCACGCTAATACACCGATTACTTTTGTTGCTCGTCCATGGAAACGCTGCAAGAAAGGCGTTAAAAATGGCACATATGACGGCTTGTTTGTAATGCTTAAAACGCCTAAGCGCGCAGAGCAATTTGCATACCCAACAAATGAGCAGCACTACTTAAATAAAGTAGATTATGTCATTTTGTATAAAAAAGGCTCGCCGCTGCATCGTGCCGAATCGAACGGCAAACTGTTTAACGAACAAGGTCAGTTTAATTTTAATTATTACAAACGCATACAAGAATTTGGCTTACAAGCACCCACTGGCTATGTATTACATCAATTTTTAAAACAGCATAACGTCGCCGCAAATGATAACTATGACTTAGATTTGGGCATCAACCAAGTCGCTAATGGCAGGCTCGACGGTTATGTAGTTGAAAAACGCGCAGGGTTAAAACGTGTTGAAGCACTTAACAAACAAGGTATTGTTATCAGCAGTCAGGGAGTGTTAAAACGCACCTATTGGTACGTACCGTTTAATCGAGATTTTTATAACAACAATAAAGACGATGTAGCGCGCTTTTGGCACCACATACAATTAAGCCGTGAGCAAATCTTAGCTCACGACTAGAGCGTGTTGATCTTTGTGGTCTAAATGCCAAACAAAATGCTGCAGAAATAGACAGCAAAGGTCAACACGCTCTAATTTAACCCAAGTTAGGTTAAATTAAATATCGCGCCAAACCACACAACTCGACCAACACTATTTTAGGTAAAAACGCACCACTCCCCTTCAAACACGTTAAAACACCTAACGCCAACACCTAAAATTTCAGACAAGCACCATCATTTATGAGATAAAATTCATTTTATTTGTTTTGTTATAATGTATCATTTTATAAATAATCTAATAACAAGCCTTTTAAGGGGAAAGTTGTGCAACATAAAACCTACCTAGCTTTGGCAATATCTGCAGCAGTTATGCTGACAGGTTGCTCCAAAGAACCTGAGAGTCCTAACAAAGCACATACAGAAGTAAGTGAAACCACTTCGAAAGAGAGCAAAAACGCGCTCACGCAAAACCCATTTTTTAAAGAGTGGAATACGCAATTTGGTTCGCCACCATTTGATGAAATAAAAACAACCGACTTTTTACCCGCTTTTGAAAAAAGCATGGCTGAGCATAAAAAAGAAATCAATGCGATCACACAAAGTGAATACGCACCAACATTCGATAATACTATCGCCGCTATGGAGCTTGCAGGTGCGTCACTCACACGCGTTTCTCGTGTGTTTTTTAATTTAACTGGCACAGAATCAAACGATGAAATGCAAGCGTTGCAGCGTAAAGTGTCACCAATGCTAACGCGTCACAACAATGAAATTCGCATGGATGAAGCCTTGTTCAAACGTGTAGCGCACGTTTACAACAACCGTTCTGGTGCAAATTTAAACCCTGAACAAACTCGTTTGTTAAACCGTGTATACGACAGCTTTGTGAGAACAGGTGCAAACCTAACCGAAGAACAACGCGCTGAACTCGCATCCATCGATGAACGTATTTCCGAACTTTCAACCCAGTTTGGGCAGAACTCTTTAAATGACTCGCGTGCGTTTACATTGGTATTAGAAGAATCAGATTTAGACGGTTTATCTCAAGCACAACGTGATGCAGCAGCCGCAGCGGCAAAAGCGAGAAACTTAGCAGGCAAATACGTGATTACACTAAACCGTGCCAGCGTTGAACCGTTTTTACAATTTTCGAGCCGTCGCGATCTACGCGAAAAAGCGTTCAAAGGTTGGGCAAACCGTGGCGACAACGATAATGAGTTCGACAATAAGGCAATTATTGCTGAGATGGTATCGTTACGCGCCAAACGTGCTCAACTGCTTGGTTATAAAAACCACTCTGAATATGTACTGTCAAACGCGATGGCAAGTTCTCCAGAAACCGCAATGGACCTACTGTTAAAAGTGTGGGAGCCAGCAATTGAAAAAGCAGAACAAGAGCGTAGTTGGATAAAAGAGCAAATGGCAGCTGAGGGTGTTGAGCACGAGCTAGCTGCTTGGGATTGGCGCTATTACGCAGAAAAAGTACGTAAAGCCAAATTTGACTTAGACCAAGGTGAAATTGCCGAGTATTTCGAGCTTGAAAATATGCTTGCAGCAAAATTTTATGTTGCTGAGCAATTATTTGGCCTTAAATTTGTTGAACGTAACGACATTCCTGTTTACAACGAAGTAGTTCGTGTATGGGAAGTGCAAGACAAAACAGGCAACGCCATCGGTTTATTCTTTGGTGACTATTACGCACGCTCAAGCAAGCGCTCAGGCGCTTGGATGAGCTCGTTCCGCACCCAGCAAAAGCTTGCTGGCGATGTAAAGCCAATTATCGTCAACAATATGAACTTAAATAAACCAGCTGAAGGCGAAAAAACGTTAATGAGTTACTCCGATGCAGTAACCTTGTTTCATGAGTTTGGCCACGCACTTCATGGTTTATTATCTAACGTGACTTACCCAACGCTTGCTGGCACAAGTGTACCTCGTGACTGGGTTGAGTTCCCTGCGCAACTTTATGAACACTTTATTGCGCAACCAGAAATGCTCGAAAAGTTTGCTCGTCATTACAAAACCAACGAGCCTATGCCTAAAGCACTTATTGAGCGTATTAAACAAGCAAGTACCTTTAACCAAGGCTTCGCAACGATTGAGTTTACGGCATCTGCACTTGTCGATATGGCATATCACCAACTAACAGACGTAAAACACTTGGATGTACGTGCTTTTGAAAACGACGTGTTAACTAAGTACGGTAAACCTAGTGAAATTATTATGCGCCATCGCAGCACGCACTTTGGCCATATTTTTGCTGGCGGTTACTCTTCAGCCTATTACGCATATATGTGGTCTGAAATCTTAGATGCCGACGGGTTTGATGCTTTCTTGGAAAAGAAAAATATTTTTGACCCAGAAACGGCAGAGAAGTTATATCACTTTATTTACAGCCGTGGTGATACATTAGATTACTTCGAAGCATACGAAGGATTTAGAGGCCGAAAGCCTACCACGGATGCACTACTTCGCAATCGCGGGCTAGATTAAACAAAAAACCGAAGTCAGTGACTTCGGTTTTTTTTGCTCACTTTTAATGTTATATATCGCGACCAAACCACACAACGCGACCAACAATACGTGCTTGTTCACCCGTGGCATGGGTGATTTCAAAGCTTGGGTATTCTGGATTGTCACTTATTACTTTTACGCCGCCACTAAATGGTTTTAAGCGTTTAGTTAACAAACCATCTTCGGTGTGTACTAAATAAATATCTTCTTTATGCGCTTGCTTTTGCGACATATCCACTAAAATCATATCGCCGTGTTCTAGGGTTGGTTGCATACTGTCTCCGCGTACAGAAACAAACGCCAACTGCTCTGAATGCACACCTAATTGCGATGATAACCACTGTTTCGAAAAACCAAAATGGTCAGAAATTTCTTCCCCTGCGCCAACTTGGCCAAAGCCCGCACTGGCTTCTACATCAAACTTAGGTGCAAGTACCATATCGGGTTTAGTGTTATTGGTAACGTCGTCAGTAGCGCGCTGGCCTGTAATTAGCCAATTTAAATCAATGCTAAATTGCTCACTTAATTGTTCTAAATAAGCAAGCGACGGGCGGCTGCCACCACGACACAAACGATAAATAGTTGAAGCCGAACGCCCGGTTACTTCAGCAAAACGCTTTTTGTTGCCTTCTGTGATTTGGTCAATTAACGAAAGAAAGCGGCGAGAAAAGGCAGTGCTCATGGTAAGTTCAGCTCCAAAATTTTAGTGGAGGCTGACTTTACCGATATTCGCACTAAATTCAACGTAACCAAGCTAAACTCTACACTGTATGCCTTATTTTTAAACAGATCGTTGGATTTGCAGTCAATAAACCTGAGCTTAGACGCCAATCCTCACAGCCTAACTACGCGCTAGCAGATAATCGCTTTTTGGCATAAAAACGCCACAAGCCAATCAGGTTACTGATTAAGAAAACACTTTCCATCAGTACAGCTACTGGTGAAAAAACCAACACATTGTGCAAAATCCAACATACCGTGCCAACAATCATAAAACAGCGCAAAGTAAAATCATTTGCTTGAAACGACGCATAGGTTTGCAATAAAGCCGCAAGCAGCGCAATTAGGCTTATCCAGCTATGCCAAGTAATATAAACCGCAGCAATACTCATCGCCATAAAACCGAGCATTACACGTGGATCTCGTGCAAAAATACAATAGCCATAACGCAATGCCGCCAACAGCATTAAACATGCTGCACTTATTTTATCGAGCAACAGAAAATGCACTGCGGTAAACAATACCGAAGTAAATAAGCAGGTTAAAATCGCACTGCGCGATTTAAATTGAAACGAGGCTAAATCAAGTAAAGTAGCGATTGCTACCAAACACTGCGACACAATAAACATAACGGCTCCTGTAAAAAGGGGCAGTCTAATCAGGCGCCAATGTAAAAACCTTAACTTAAGTTAATTGCCGTCAAAATGATTTGGTTAAATTTAAACGACGGCGAATGCGCGACAATGATATTGCCGACACTCCCAAGTACATTGCCACTTCGTTCAAACTAAGCGTTTCTAACCAATGAGGTTTATTGTCGAGTAAATATTGATAGCGTTGCTCGGGCGTATTGAGCAATAAAAAAGCCTCTTTGGCTTCTTTAAATAATAACTGTTGGGTTATAAGCTGTTGTTTTATAAACTGCCAATCTGCATTTTCCATTAACGATAATGGCACCTTCATTACGCGAGCCTGACGTATTACTTTTAGCTGATAAAGCGCAGGACTGTGCGTTAGCCAATTGCCATACAAAAGTGCAAATTCATCTTTAAAATAAAACTCTTTGCATTTTTGCCCGCCATCGGAACTTGCGTGCAAAGCCCCAAGTACCCCTGACAAAATTAAAAACCCCGCGTGTTGCGTTTCGCCTTGTTGTAATAGTACCTCGCCTTTGGCATAGGTTTTAATATCAAATTGCCCTGCTAACTTTTGCTCAAATAAGCTTGCAAGTTGCTGATAACTATCACCTAGTTCAAGGATTTTTGGCGTATTCAATGGTGCCAACCTCGCATTAATAATTGAGTAATCTCACTTGCATTCACGCTATCACGCACCACAAAATGCTGACCACACCAAAGTGGCGAAAAATCACTTTTGCCAGCGGCTTCTGCACGGGCGCGGATCGCCGTCATCGCAATTGACGCAAACGGGAATGGCGGTACATGTGACGGCATGCTGTCAAGCTCAGTTATCGCACGGTTGACTATTCCGCGCGCAGGGCGACCAGAAAATATAGTCGTCAGCACTGTTTGGTGCGGCTTTTTTAGTGCCGCGCGATGGAGCTCACTTGTTGTGGCTTCATTACTTAATAAGTACGCACTGCCAATTTGTACCGCACCAGCCCCTAGCTGCTGAAATGCCTCAACGTCTTCAGGTTTACTAATACCACCAGCGGCAATAATTGGCACGTCTAAAGTGACACATTGTTTTACCAATTGCTTGGTTGTTGGCTGCTGCATGATGTTAGTCGATAAAAAATGGCCGCGGTGACCACCGGCTTCAATGCCCTGTGCAATAATGGCATCAACACCGTTTTCTTTTAAAAAACACGCTTCTTCAAACGTGGTTGCCGATGACCAGACTTGCCCACCCCACTTTTTAATTTGCGACACAATCTCCTTGGCTGGCAAGCCAAAATGAAAGCTCACTATTGGCGGTTTATATGGCGCGATAATCTCCAATACACTTTGATCAATAGGCGTGCGCGATGCACTGCTTGAAAATCCTGATGCATCAATATTAAACTCGGCAAAATAAGGGGTGAGTAATTGATGCCAATCCATTTGCTGCTGCTTGCTATAATTGGGCGTGGTGTGGCAAAAAAAGTTTAAGTTGTAGGGCTTATCTGTATGGCAGGTTAGATAGTTTAATTCGCTAACTAGCTGCTCTTTTGTCAACATAGCACACGGCAGCGACCCAAGCCCTCCTGCATTGCAAACCGCAACGGCCAATTTGGCATTTTGTACTCCCGCCATCGGCGCTTGAATAAGCGCAAGCTCAGTATTAAAAAACGTTTTTGTCATTGTTACGATCCTTGTTGTAATGAAGAAAAGCCAAAGTGTTAGCGCATTATGCTATTCAAATAAATTAAAGTAACTGAGTTTGCGTTAAGGTGTTTAAATTAAACTGTTTTTGTTAAGTGAAAAATAAAAATGCCGTAGCACCACACTCAGTACTACACTAACATTTAATGGTTAATAACCTATTGAAATTTAATAATTTAACCCATTGATTAAAACTATTTTTTGATAAGACAAAAATTTTAAATTGACGCAAAACGTAATCCTGTTTATTTTCGCCGTGATGTTTCAAGAAGGGCCATACTAAGCGCTGGTCAACCCAATATTAAGCAGATATCCGCATGCCTATTGCTGCGATTTACACCTTTAAAAGTAACCATAATATTGGAACCATTTGAATGACCGAGCCGAGCGTTATCAGCTTAATTCCACCCATTGTTGTACTGACACTTGCTGTAGTACTTCGCCGCCCTATTTTAGCCCTTGTGTTAGGTGCGTTAGTAGGCTTAGCCCTGCTTGATTTTACGACCATTTTAAGTAATTTTGCCGAGGCATCATTAAAAGTGATGGCCGACGAAACCATAGGTTGGCTAATTTTAGTATGCGGTAGCTTTGGTGCACTTATTGCGCTATTGGTGCGAACTGGTGGTGCACTGGCGTTTGGTCGCAGCGCACTGAAACTTGCCAAAGGCGCTAAGTCGTCACTGCTTATGACCTATTTGCTGGGCGTGGTGATCTTTATTGATGACTACCTAAACGCTTTAACTGTAGGCGAAACCATGCGCCGCGTTACCGACAAGTTTAAAATCTCCCGCGAAATGCTGGCCTATGTGGTTGATTCAACCGCCGCACCTATTTGTGTGCTGGTGCCACTCTCTACTTGGGCGGTGTTTTTTGGTGGCTTGTTGGTTGATAACGGTGTTGCCGCAGAAGGGCAAGGCATTAGCGTTTACATCGACGCGATCCCCTACATGCTCTATGCCTGGGTTGCCGTGTTTATGGTGCCATTGGTTATTTTAGAGGTGATCCCACTGTTTGGCCCTATGAATAAAGCCGAACTTGCAGCAAAAGCGGGTAAACCAGCACTTGAGCAAGTCGATTTAAGCGAAGTGCAAACACCCGATGAATACGCTGCAAAAGCAATCGAGCAAGAATTCGAAAATGCCGATAATAGCGGTAAGCTCTACAACTTTTTAGTGCCAATAGTGCTTCTTGTAGGCTTTACCGTGTACTTTGATATTGATGTGTGGAAAGGCTTACTGGCAACATTGGCTGTGACCATTCCATTTTATATGGCACAGCGTTTAATGCCGTTGGCCGATATGTTGGAGCAAATGATTGATGGCTTTAAATGTATGTTACCTGCCATTGGTACGGTTATCGCTGCATTTATTTTTAAAGATGTGTGTGACAAATTGCTATTGCCACAATATGTAATGGACACGCTAAGCCCGTATATGACAGCACAATTACTGCCTGCGATGGTGTTTTTATCAATGGCAATTTTAGCGTTCGCTACGGGGTCGAGTTGGGGTATTTTTGCAGTAACAATCCCAATAGTAATGCCACTTGCTGTTGCGGTTGATGCGAACATTCCGCTGGTGATTGGCGCGCTATTATCAGCGTCATCTTTTGGTAGCCAAGCGTGTTTTTATTCTGATTCAACGGTACTGGCAGCGCAAGGCTCAGATTGTAACTTAGTCAGCCATGCTGTAACTCAATTACCTTACGCACTGCTTGCAGCTGCAATCGCATTTATTGGCTTTTTGCTACTGGCATAAATTCAGTAACCTGATAAAAAAGCGCCAGCAATATGTTGGCGCTTTTTTATTGATAATTAGCCTCTTTTTGAGAGGGCCATTAACACTTTCAAAAAGGCTTCTACCGATGCGATTGAGCCCGATTCATCCATTGTGTGGTAGCTGGTTGTTGGCACTTGAATAGTAGTACCATCCACTAAACCATTCGAACTGGCGATAATACGACCAAGCTCAGTACTACCAATAGAGCGTGGCGCTTCCCCCCGCGCGGCAAGCTCTTTATTTATTTTTTCCATATATTCATCTTTATAGATGTAGCTTAACTGCTGCTCTTTACAGATTTTTTCCACTAACTTAGTTGCCGCTGAATTAAACGAAGCGTTGGCATCTTTTTTTCGCAGCACTAAATGTTGTTTATTGGCAGATTCAACATCGGGAAACGGGCTAGTATCTACCACAAATAAGCGGTTAGTTGAGCCACCAAAACGACGAAACCATTCCAATAAATAACGCCAACTTTTACCTGCCTCTTCTTGCGCGGTGAAAAACACGGTGCCCTCAAAGCCCAAACTAAATAAATGCACGAGCGCTGCCGCTGACAGCACATTATCGAGCTGTCCGGTTAATCGCTCTTCGGAAATACGCAGTTTGTCTTTAAACGCAACCGGTGTTCCGGCAACGGCACTTTCAAGGCCGTCAATTTCAAAAATAAGATTATTTCGATACTCACACACATAGGAATGCTTGATCATGCCTTGCCCGCGATACGCACCAGACCAAGGTTCGTAAGCATACACCGGGGTAGACTTATAGCGCTCGGTGATTTTAGTCATGAGTTCTTCAGATACTGAGTTATTGAGCAAATCAGTGCGGTTTGCAGCAATAAATGCTGCATATTGAAATTCGTTCGGCCCAGTACAAATTAAACCGTGGCGGTCGATATGTGCAGAAAACATTGCACTGAACGGCTTTTTACCCTGCGCAACTAATAGTCCTTCGTACCAAGTTACAGTGGCCCCTCGCTCTTCAAGCTCGCGCTGCAATACACGAAAAAACGAATGCTCCGCCCCGACCACACTCGGATGGCGAATAATTTCTTTTAATAAATCGATATACTCTTGGCTTAATGTGCTCATTAATTTCACTCTAAAACACGCTAAATAGCCCCTACTAAGTTTAAAAGCTTAGCGAGAAGCCGTAATTTTTTGCCTAGTTCGATATCTTTGCACAAGCGTTTTATGGCTAAATTTAAAGCACCGAATTAACTGCAAGTATCTGCCTGAATCTACAAACTAGCAAGTAAAATCAAAGCCAAAATAAATACTAAATTATTGGGCTAACCTGCCGATAACATATTGATTCACAAACAAGGACGTGATTATGAAATTACCTAGCATAAATAGTTATGAAAACCTCTCAAATGCGGTGCAAAATAAAAACACCAGTATTGAACAAGCTGTAAACACAGCAAAAGTAAACGCTAATGACCAAATAGCGCCAGATTCTGTATTTATTAGCCAGGTTTACCTTGTTGATTTTGATTTTAACAGTTGGTTAGCTGAACCCGACCAAGCCAATTTATCCGATGAGCAAAAACAGCAGCTTACGTCGTTGTATGAGCGACTTTCTGAAGAAGACTTCATTAATTTAGCAAAAACAGATGTCCTTAAAAACGAAAAATTTTTATCATTGTCAGGGCAGCTCGATGACGAGCATTTAAATGGATTAGTAAGTGCTATTGCGGGCTTGTCTGTGCCTGCAAGCATGTTATTTGTGCATGTGAATGAATACCAACCTCCGCGCACGGAAGAAGAAAAAATTGCGCAATTTATTGACGCGATTGCCAACCAAAATGAAGTAAACCGAGACAAAATTATTTCGCAAGCGGCACTTTATAGCGAGTCCGTAAATACATACAAAAAAAATAGTCGCGATGACGGTACCTACTCGGAAATCAATTTGTACTTTAGTACCGATTCAAGCGCGAATAACCTACAAAATTTTGTATCAAGTGTCATTTCGTCAGATAACCCAGGTGATTTAGTAGACAAACTCAGTAATTTTAGTGAGCAGCAGCAAGGTGCAATGTTAAATGTACTGGGGTTTGATAATCATCTTGGTACACGTTTACTTGATCAGTTACACGACAAAGATGAAACCGCACGTCAAAACATCGTTTCATTTTTAGGTGATATTACGCAAAAATCGGGTGCCTTTTTAGAATTTTCCGCCTTTTCGTCTCGTGCCCCCGATAACCCACTTTATCTCCGTAAGGGCCATGGCGACAACATGTATACAACAGTGCAAAATATGGTAAGTAAAACCGTTAATTTATTAGAAGATTACGAGTTTTCTGACGAGCAGCTAAGCAAATTTGGCGAAGACTTAACAAATCATCCACGCCAGCAGCAAATCGCTTATCTAGACACCTTTACTCTTGGCTTAGAAAATCTTATCCAACGCGATGAAAACAACCAAGAAACCTATAATCCGCTAGAAGATGCCAAATCTGCGACGCAACTGTTTGCACTTTTGAATGATGAAGCAGTACTAGAGAAAATGTATCAAACCAGACAAGGAGAGGATTATCGCGCAGGCACTTTCTTTAAGGTGAAGTCGTACCAAGAGTATCAAGCGGATGCAAAGCAGCTGATGGCGCACTATTTACCCTCAATTTCTTAATCCCTTGTGCGCCAACGGTGCAGGTAACGCTGTTGGCGCTTATTAATTCGCAATCCAAATATTTAAAAGCCGATAATCCAACATTGGTAGCCCATTAAATCCTTGGTTATAATACCAATTCACTTAAGTAGTTGATCACATACTTAACAGAATTGGTATAATTGACGTTTCGTAGGCTGAACGCCCTGCTTCCCCCATTTGATATTTTCTTAGTGAGCATTACAAAACAATGAAAAAACTCTCAAAAGTTCAACTAAAACAACAAGCTTTGGTGCTTAGTATTGCCGATGCGCTAGAGGCAAAAGCCTTGACTGAAATTCCGGGCATGGTGCAATGCTGGTTTGATGTTGAATATCACTTGTTTCCAGGTTCACTATTACTTTGCTTTCAATTCGAAAATGAGCAAGCTTTAGCCGCTGCTGAACCTAACCTGCTCACTTGGCAAAAACGCTTAAGTGCAGCGCTGGTAAAAAAAGGTGTTGTGCTAAAAGATATGCGCAAGCACTTAGTATTTACCTTAAAAGGCCCTGACGATTAAGCTACTTGGCACTAATTTGCGTTGAGCTACAATTAAAGCCTGACTAATATCAGGCTAAATGGCTGGAAAAAGCGCATACATTTAGGCAATGTGTGCAATGGGTTGTAATTGTTGTGTGTTCTTTATGAAAAACTCAGTTCTTGTATATGTCATACTTATCGTCACTCTTTTTTTCAGTGTCACTAGCTCTGCTACACAACTTCGCTTTGTCGCTGAAGACTTATACCCGCTTCATTTTAAAGATAAAAATAACCAGCCAGACGGCTTTTTAGTTGATGTCGTTAACGCGGTACTTGATGACTGTGCGTGCGCTGGCAAAATTGAAATCATGCCGCAAGCAAGAGCGTTTCGTGAACTACAGTCGCAGCCGAATGTAGTAATGATGTCGCTGCTTAAAACGCCCGGTCGTGAAAAAAATTACTTATTTCTAGGTTCAGTATTTAACGCCCACGCCTATTTAGTTGGTTTGAAAAGCAATCAATTTGAGTTATTTAACCTACACAGTGCACGAGGATTACGTGTTAGCACAGTGCGAGGGTATTTTAGCCAACGCTATTTAGAAAACGCTGGATTTTCACTTGAACGCGATTTAGTGCTTGCACCAGAGCCTGAAAGCTTAATGAAAATGCTTTATAAAAATCGTACCGATTTAGTGCTAACTAACACCTTACATCTCGATAAAGAACTTAACAGTATTGGCCTTGATCCAACAAAAATTGAGAAAAAACTGCATTTACCTGACTTTCCAAATGAACTGCATATCACGGCAAACAGAAAATTAGAGAATACGCTCGCGATAAAACTAACAAACTCGCTCAACGCCATTAAACACAACGGGCAATACCAAATGTTGTTAACTAAATGGAACCTAAACGAAAAGGCGCATTAAATTCACTTAATAGTTACGTGAATACGTGCCTTTTAGCGATTTAACCTAAGCTAAGGTTATTTACAAAACATCGTACACTTTCACCCTATCAGAATCGCTATCGATAGACTGCAGAGCTAATTTAACCGTTTCAGTTAGTTGCGCTTTATGAGGTGATTTTTGACAAATGTGGATCAGCGTTTTGCTTAATTCATAATCGGAGTCAATAAACTTGCTAGCTAATTCAATCGACTGAGCAGTAGTTGCGCGGTCCATTGTTTGATACGGCAGCGAAAGAAAAGCCCTTTTCATTTCATAATCTGAATCAATTTGCTGCATAAAGGTTAGCATCGCTTCAAAATCATTTGGTGTTTTAACTTCGCTCGCTAATGCATTTACGACGCGATAAGCCTCATAATCTGAACCAATATCAGCGCTTGCAGTAAACATATCAGCAATTGATAAGTGTGTTGATTGTGATGATATTTCACTTATTAATCTGAATTTTTCATAATCACTATCAATGGTTTTTGACACATCAAAATAAGCTTGATGAATCGTTTGCGTATTAGGCAGTTGTGGTGCTAGCTTGCTGAGCAAAACACGTGTTTCATAATCTGAACTCATGCCATTTAATCCACGTAAAAACGTAAGCCATGCTTGCTCTGGAAGCTGCTTTTGCTTATCTAAAAAACGCTCTGCCGTCACTCTTTGGCTGTAATCACTCTTTATTTGAGCAAGTACTGCCAACACTCGCTTTTGAGCCGGTAAGTCTAAGTTATTAGCGCTAATTGCTGTGATATACGCCGATTTTGTATCATCGTTATTTGCCCGTTCCATTTGGTTAAGTGCTGCAGATATTCCCTGCTGTTCAATTAATGCCTTCGTACGCTCAACAGCAAATAATGGGGTATTATCAAACACGCTTGTCATAAACTGTTCAATTTCATGTTTACTAGGCGTATTCCCTTTTTGATCACCATACGTCACTTCACCATTTTTCTCGCTGATCATCAAAAAGTCATCTGATTTGAAATGCTTAATCTTAACAAAACTGCCTTCACTCATACTTGCTATCGTTACCGCGTCTGAGCTTAAGATGATTGGGCCGTTAATTTCGGCAATAACCTGATATTCATCACCAAATTGCTGATAATTCTTTTTAATTTCGGTAATTGCACCATTTGAGTTGGTTTTTATGTATTGATGACTCACAACGCCACTACACCCTGACGCAATAAGAACGATGGCAGCTAAGCTTGTAAGGTGAAGCGATTTAAAAAGAGATGTGTGCATAAAATTGTAATCCATTATTGTTTTTAGAATATATTCGCTTTAAGGCAAGCCGCATACCAAAATGTAACTCTATGATATTTAATTATTTAATAATATGCACGGTGAAATATACCAAACAAAAAAACCAAAAGTTAGTATTTTTAGCCATATAAGCTTAAATCTAACTTACTGAATATGCTTGAAGTTTTAACAGTGCTGTCTAAATCTAATTCTTAGTTTGCTTAAGGCATTGTATGACTTTTTCTATAAGAAAATAATTTCAGGTTAGAGAAATTTAAATATGGGGATTAGGTATAGATTAGTCGGTCAGTAACCATGCTTTAATTGCGCGACACATTGTTACGAATCATTTCATTTGCATACACTGGCTCACCATTATAATCAGTAAGAAACTCAGCAGACACTTTAAATCCATATGCTTTGTAGAGCTCCTTTGCGGGCTCATTTGTTTTAGCGACAAATAGGCTAGCCTTGCCGTTTATTTGTGACAATAGAAATTCGAAAATTTGCTTTCCAATTCCCTTTCCTCTTGCACTAGGGCACACAAATAACGCTCTGATCTCGGACTCGAATATTGCCCCATAACCGAGAATCTCACCATTATCAAAAACATATATCTTTGATTCTTTTAACGCTGACAGTCTCTTTTCATCGTTCTCTAACGGTAAGAGTTTAAACGCTCTTTGCTCAAAGCGCAGCTCATCCAATTTGGATTTCGCATAAATCTGCAAAACACTTGGGAAGTCTTTCTCGTTGTACTCTCGAATATGCATATCAAGCTAGCTCCAAACAAAGGCTGATGATGCTCGGCAAAACTTTTTCTGCCGCAGCTTCGCCTATTTGTATTTTAACGTAACACATAACACTATTAATTAGTGGTTACTAGTCAGATATTTAAAAACTAATTTAACACAAGTTTTTTATGTAAACCGAAGTTATCCTCCATCTAACGCTCAGCAACTCCTTAAAAACCAATCATTAATTCAAACAAATAACATGCAGAATCATCTTGTTTATAAAAACGCTATTTTAGGCGTTCGCCAACAAATAAAACGCAAACTGCGACTTGTGTCACACTAAAAACACTGTTAAATTGCGACATCTGTCACACAAACTTGTGACTTCTCACATTCGAATAAATATAAAAAGGAAACTGTTTTGCAACTTACCGGCCCAGAACTCGAAATACTCAAGTCTTTATGGCAGCAACAGCCGCTAACGGGTAAAGAAATTCACCAACGGATGGAGTCACTTTACGGTTGGAGTTATTCATCTACACGCAAAACATTAGAGCGCATGGCGCAAAAAAACTATGTCAGTGTAGAAACGCAAGGGAATAAAAAAATCTATTCAGCATTACTTGATAAAGTGCCTACGCTCGCCGCATTTGTGAAAGACTTCTCTGAACGCGTACTTGAAATAGACGGCAATTTACCCGTTGCCATGTTCTCTGGCAGCCAATTATTTGAACAAGATGAACTCTCTGAATTGGAGGCTCATTTAAATACATTACAACAACAGAAAAACAACTAAGTTATGTGGTTAATCTCATTTTTATGTTGGCTAGTAATTAGCTTTTCACTAGCTGCTTTATTAAAAAAAATAGCGCAAAAAGAACGCCTTTCACCGCTCTTTTGTTGGGCCGCACTCATCCTTCCATGTGCCATATTTTTACCAAATTTCGACGTTTTTAAGGTGACAGAAGTCAACTTTATTTGGCTTAACTCTAGTGCGCGACAACAAATGCAATTTGTTGGTGAAGTGGCGAAGCAAACCACCAGTCAAAACGGCTTTAACATTAATTGGTTGCTTTTTGGGGGGCTTTTTATCCCATCTGCATATCGCCTAATGAGACTAACTAAACGGTATCGTAACGCTAAGGCACTAATTGCGACGGGTACTCCGTATCACTTAAGTACTGTGCCTTGTATGGTGATGCCGATGAATCAATCGCCATTTGTTATTGGTTTTCATAAACCTACGCTTGTGTTACCTCAGTATTTTATGCATTTGAGCAAACAGCAACAGGATATTATTCTCGCCCACGAAGAAATGCACATTGCTAACCGAGATCATTTTCATACTTGGCTGTGGTTAGTTTTGGTTGAAATCTGTTGGTTTAATCCCGCTATAAAACGGCTCAGCGAATTGTATGTAAATGCAATGGAACAACGCTGCGATTTACAAACAATCTCGCGCCATCGCTATATGCCGCAAGATTACGCTAATACCTTGTTGCTCAGTATTAAATTATCACAGCAAGGCGCGTTAAACCCATTTGCTGCTTATTTTACAGGGCAAACCATCAAGGTAGCCGACTACAAGCAACGCTTTACGTTTATTTTTAGCCACGCGCCAGTCCAAATTAAAAAATCACTTTATGTGTTCAGCTGCGCGCTATTAATTGTTGTACTGGCAAAAGGCGCAATATCGCAAGTATATGCAGGACAAGATAAGTGGCAGTATCCGGTCGCAAATATCGATATCAGCTCTCATTATGGCCACGTTACTTCGTTTCGCAAAAACCGGCCTCATCGCGGCGTGGACTTAGTTGATGCAAAAGGCGCATCCATTGTTGCCGCAAAAACTGGCAAAGTGATTATTGCCGACAACAAAACTATGGCAGCTGCATTTGGTAACACCATTGTGATCCAACACAGCAATGGCTGGCAATCGCTCTACGCGCATTTAGACGAAATTTCAGTTACTCAAGGTCAGTGGGTTAAAAGCGGCGAGCTGATAGGAAAAATGGGCGATAGCGGCAAAGTAACAGGCACACATTTACATTTTGAACTAGCAAAAGATGGCCAAACAGTTGATCCACTCATTTATTTAAACGAGAAATAACATGCATTATTCACGTATTATTTTAGTAGCATTATTACTCGTAGGCTGTGATGAACAAAGCCAATGTAACGATGAAATGCAAAACAACAACATCGACATAGAAGACTCACGTACGCAAGTAAGTTCGCAGGAAAAAGACAATACAGCTCCGCATAACACTGAGATAACACGTCAAACCTATATCCTAAATAAAGGTGATACACTGACCCATTTATTACGTTTGGCGGGATTTTCATTTTCAGAGATTTACGCCTTAGCCGACGCGATTAAACCACTCTATGATTTTAAGAAAATTCAGTCGCACACTCAGTTTGATGTAATTGAAACGCCAAACAGTAAAACCATTCGATTTGCAGCGAGTTTCGCACAAGTAATTAACGCAAAATTAGTAAAAGGAAATTGGGAAATTACGCAAAATGCAATCACAACCCAAACGGAGCAAGTAAGCCGCTCTTTTGCAATTAATCACAGCCTTTATCAAGCGGCGAGCGATGCTGAAGTACCCAATAATGTGATTAACAGCGCGATATTAGCGATGTCACATTTTGTTGATTTTCAAAGGGAGATTCGACAAGGCGATCAAATTACCTTAAATTTTAATAGCGTAAAACTCACGCAAGATGCACATTTATTTAGCACCTTTAGTAACCCACAACAACTGGTTGCGATTTCCTTTGTCAATCAAGGTAAACATTACGAACTTTACCATTACCAAGACGCTTTTTACTTTAAAGATGGCAAGCTAGCACAGAGCTTTTTAATGAAAACCCCACTTAATGGCGCGCGATTGTCATCAAACTTTGGTAAACGAAAGCACCCCGTTTTAGGCTACACAAGGCAACATAAAGGCATTGATTTTAGCGCACCAGTTGGTACGCCAATTATGGCAGCGGGTAAAGGCAAAATACTAAAAGCCAGCTACAGCCGAAGCTTTGGTAATCGTGTGCTAATTGATCACGGCAACGGCTATCGCACCTTGTATGCACATTTAAAAGGCTTTGCTAAAGGTATCAAGCATGGTGCTCGTGTAAGCCAGGGGCAAACGATTGGCTTTTTAGGCAATACAGGGCTTTCTAGCGCACGCCATCTGCATTATGAAGTGCATAAAAACGGTAAGGTAATTAACCCATTAAAAATGAAGCAACCAAGCAATATTCAATTAACGGGCGACAAGTTACACGCATTCAAAATGCATATTAATGATATAGAAAAACGTTACGCGGCGTTAGTTTACGATAGCAATAATAAAAGTGCTTTAGACTAATCAAAAACCCAGTCAGGTAAATTCTGACTGGATCCTACTCTATCTATCACCACGAGATTTATTTTGATTTTTTCAAAAAACGGAGTGCCTTTTCAATCTAAAAATGCAATAAAAAAACGTAACTAACTAATTTTTAAAAGAATATTTAGTGCTTTGTTGAAACTTCGCAAATCCCTCCTGATTTTTAAGAGATAACGCGCCCAATTTTAGGCATTTGTCTGTACGCAAAGAAGCGCAGGTTGACTACTTTTTAAACGCGGGACACTCCCGAGCAAGGAATTAATTAAAAGGAATTCAATATGAAAAAACATAATCTATTAAGTCACCTGATCATTTTTGTATTTTTGTTCTCTGGGAATGCAACAGCGGCTCAAGGGGATGTTGATACTAATTATGGTGTTGGAGGCATAGTTCATACGCCTTCGGGTGCTAACGTTATTGCTGCATCTGCCACTTCAAATAATGGGATTATCATTGCTGGAATAGGCCATCATCCTAGCGACTTTAGAATAACCCAACTATTAAGTGACGGAACTGAGGATGCAAGCTTTGGCAGTTCTGGGCATGTTGAAATAAACCTACCCTCAGTACTCGGTATTAGTAACTTCAATTTAACCGATATGGCGCGCACCAATAATCAAGAAACAATTATTACAGGATATAACCTTGGCTCTATTGGTGGCGATGGCGTACTTGCTAAGTTAGATGCAAACGGTAACTTAGATAGCACTTTTGCCAATGGTGTAGGAGCCTTAACATTAAGAAGTTTCGCACCGTTTACTGGTCAAGGTCATATAATTCCTTATGCTCTTGCTGTTGATGCAAATAACCACATTTTGGTTGCCACAAGATGCTTATATGGCACATTAGTTGCGCGCTTTACGCCATCTGGCACACTTGATAATAGCTTTGCAAATAACGGAGTATTGGCCGTTTCATATCCACTTGGTGGTCAATTTCCTCATATGCCCGTTAGTTTAGAAATAGACCCACTGGGTATTATTACATATGGCTACTGGGTACTTACAGGTTCATCAACTGCGGTAACAACCAAAGTAGTGACACAATTAGATCCTAACGGAAACCTCGTAACTAACTTTGGTAACTCAGGCCATATAATTGTACCCGCTGCAAATGGTGAAGAGTTAGTCAGTGTAAAGCGCGATATAAATAACCGCACTTTATTGCTTACCAAAAACTGCGTTTTGTCACGATATACGGCAAATGGTATGTTAGATACTTCTTTTGGCAACAACGGAGCAGCAAACGTTGTTGTGCCTAATGGCAGTTCGTCACTATGCTTAGGTCTTACATTGAGACCGACTTCAGCACCTATCGTTACAGGAAGTATTCAACAAAATAATAACCATCAACTTTTAGTCGCACGCTTTGATAACTCAGGTCAACCAGTAGCAAACTTTGCAAACGGCGGTGTTGCTATCGTTGGTCAACCGCCATTTGTCGGAATCGTGAATGCTTATGGCGCAGCCTTTTCAGTATTACAATCAAATGGACACATTCAGGTAGCCACTACCGAACGCCCTTATTTAAACAATTTTGCTGTGACAGCTATTGAAGATACAGCTCTTAATGTATCCCCGCGTCCAGCAAGAATTGGACGCCGAATGTCTGTCGCACTTAATACTTGGACATACTCTATTCCATTTACTGTAAGTGACTTAACGTCTGGTGCCAAAGTTATGGCAACAATTGAACAAGGCGAATACTCCATTAATAATGAACCTTACACAACATCGCCAGGGTTCGTACAAAATGGAGATTTAATTACTGTGCGTCACCGTTCGGCATCTTGCTTCAACTGCAGCAAACGCTCAACACTTGAGTTAGGTGGTTATTACGACGCTAAAAACGGGGGGCAACGATTAGGTGGCAGTCGAACCTACAGTTTTAGTAGCTTAACCAAAGGGCTAATCGTTTCACCGCTTTAACATGCCAAGGGCTAGCATTTCAGCTAGCCCTTGCCGTTGAATATATACCCTAAGTTTTTTCAAACAACGACTTCATAAATTCATAGAACACTTCAGTTTTACGTGTAACTAAACTGTTTTGTGGTTTTAAAAACCATATCGGTGCGTCATCATCCATTAACGTATTTGGTAAAATCTCAACTAATTGTCCTGTCGCTAATTCATCTTGTATTGCCAAGCGCGATTTAATCGCAATACCCAGCCCTGCAACTGTAGCTTGTGTCATATTATCTGAGTTAGAAATCGTCAGTTGAGTGCTTACACTGTGGTTAATAACGCGGTCATTGTCTTTAAATTTAAGCTGCCGTTGCCACGGCAAACACACCCAATGGTGGTTAGTAAGATCGGTTATCGATTTTGGTGTGCCATACTTTGCCAAATAAGCGGGTGATGCACACAAAATACGTGAATTACGAGCAATCTTGCGTGACAGTAAGTTAGAGTCGGTTAATAGCCCTACCCGAATTGCAACATCTTGCGCATCATCCACCACATTCACAAATTGATCGGTGATCATAAAATCCAGCTTTAAATCGGGATAGTGTGACTCAAACGCTGCAAGTGCGGGCAATACAAATTTGGAAAAAACCCACGGTGGCATGGTCACTCTCAGCACACCCGAAATGGCAGAACCTCGGGCACCAATTTGATGCTCTGCATCGTACAACGCCTCTAAAATTGCCACCGCGCGTTGATAAAATACCTCTCCTGCAGGCGACAACCGCATACGCCGGCTATCTCTAAAAATAAGTACCGTATTAAGCGATTTTTCTAGCTTATTTAAACGGTGACTTACCGTTGCAGGCGAAAGGCTTTGTGCTTTTGCAGCAACCACTACCCCTTGATTTTCAACAATGGCAATAAAGGTTTCTAAATCACATAAACTGTACATAGCGTTGATTTAATATTTTCGAATTTAGGTTTCGTTTTTCTATTGTATATCTAAAAAAATAAAACTCTATACTGAGCACATTGTTTATTCAAGAAGCGAAATACACATGACATTAAAAAGTCAAATCGACGCGTTTGAAGTCGAAAAGAAAGCCAACCTTAGTAGCGATATTTTAGATTTAATGGATATCACTACAGATAAACTAATTGCGGCACAGTTAAGCCAGCATGCACTTAAAGTAGGTGATACGCTGCCAGCATTTATCTTACCGAATAGCGATGGCACTTTGGTAAGTTCACACGCGTTACTAGAAAAAGGCCCATTGGTACTTAGTTTTTATCGTGGTGGATGGTGCCCATATTGTAATTTAGAACTGCGTGCGCTTAATGCACTTTCAGATGAATTTGCAGCACATAACGCACAGTTAGTTGCTGTTTCTCCACAACTACCGGACAATTCACTTTCTACCCAAAACGAAAATGAGCTTGCCTACACTGTACTTTCGGATGTTGAAAATACCTTAGCAAAAGCCTGTGGTTTAGTATTTACCCTTGATGAGCGTTTAGTTCCGGTGTATCACCAACTTGGTCTTGATATTCCAAAAGCGAATGGCGACAACAGTTATGAATTGCCCCTACCGGCAACCTATGTCATCGATCAAAATGGCGTAATTCAATTTGCCTTTGCAAAAGAAGATTACACCCTAAGAGCTGAACCTGAGGACGTACTTGCAGCGGTTAAAGCGCTAACGAGATAAAAAAAGCCGGAGATTACTCCGGCTTTTTGCAATTTTAAAAATGTTAATTAGTTATTTAAATAGGTATTTAAAAACTTAAGGTAAGCATTAGATGCTTCAATGCGGTTTTCTTTTTTAGTAAAACCATGGCCTTCATCATCAAATAATACATACTCTACCGGTACGCCATTGGCTTTTACCGCTGCCACCAGCTCATCACTTTCTACTTGCAGTACGCGAGGGTCATTGGCGCCTTGAATTACCATTAATGGTTTAGTGATATTTTTAGCGTGGAATAATGGCGAAATAGCGCGGTGACGATCACCATCTGTTGCTGGGTCGCCCATTTCATCGTAAAGCGCTTTTTTAAAGCTCTCCCACCATGGTGGAATAGAATTAAGCGTTCTGACCCAGTTAGTTACACCAAAAATATTAATACCTACTTTAAATTCTTCCGGCTCAAACGCAAGCGCTGCCGCAGTCATAAAGCCTCCGTAACTGCCGCCCATAATGCCAATTTTATCGCCATCTACCCAATCTAAGCTTTGCAGGTGTTTTTTACCGTAAACAATGTCTTGTAAGTCATCGGTGCCGTGTTTTTTATCATCCAAATGGAAGAAGGTTTTGCCGTAGCCCGAGCTACCACGATTATTCACCGCAAAAATAGCATAGCCATGGTTTACCAAGTGCTGCTGCATGGCGCTATAACCGGTGCGGCTTTGTCCACCTGGTCCGCCATGCACCCACACAAGTGCAGGTACTTTATTATTGCTATTTGCTTGTTTTGGTTTGTATAGCACGCCAGGGATTTCTAGCCCATCAAAGCTTTTAAAACGCACTATGGTACTTTCAACCAGATCATTTTGATCAATTGCTGCACTTAAACTGTTTGTAAGTTGTGATGCGTTTGATGTTCCTACCTGCCAAACAAATAAATTATTCGGTGACGTATCGGAATTTAAGTAAAACGCCATGGTTTTTTCATCTGCTGAGAAATTTACGCCACGTAAATTCCCCGCAGGTAAACTTGGCATTGCAATCGATTGCCCCGTTTTTGTATCCATCACAGTGACTTTTGTGCTGGCATCGGCATTTACACCACTCACTTGGTAACGCCCTGATTTAGAAAAGTAAATAAAGTTAACATCCCACTCATCTTTGAGTGCCAGACGATGTTCACCCGAGGTTAAATCGTAGCGCCAAATTTGCGCAAATTCGCCTTTTGCGTTGGTTGAGTAATAAAGTGCCTTGCTGTCTCGCGAGAAGGTTTCTGGGCCAAATGTGGCTTCAACATCTTTGCCTGCAATTAACTCTGGTTTAAGTGTTTTTTTCATCGTGTCGAGAATAAACACGTCGCTATCTTTGTTTGAGTTATTTTTAGAAAGCGCAATAAAACGGCCATCAGGGCTAATTGCCCCCACATCTAAACCCATTTTATTTTGATAAACAGGGGTTACTTCATAGCTTTTGGCATCAACACGGTACAAGTCCATAAATTTTGCATCGCGTTGGTTACTGGTAATGTAAAAATGACTGCCATCTTCTGTGAAACCGGCAAAGCGTGCGCGGGTTTCTTCACCCGGTGTTAAGTCTTTAACACTGCCGTCCACTTCGCGTACATACACATGAAAACGCTCATTACCGCCTGAATCTTTGGTAAAGATCACGCGTTCGTCATTTGGGAAATAACGCACCGCGTAAGTACTGTCTTGAAAATCTGTTAAGCGTGTTTTTTTAGCGGTTTTAATATCAACAGCATAAAGGCTATAAATGCCACTTTCATCGCTGCTCACCAGAATTTTGTCACCATTTGGTGAAAAACTGCTGCCCATAATAGAGGTGGTGTCAAAGAAAGTTTCAGCATCATATTGTTTTAATGTTTGTGCTTGTTGTACGGCCTCTGCCGCTTTCGATGTACTGCTTGTTTGTGAACAGCCTGCCAACGCAAGCCCCAGCGCACAGGCGACAGCGGCTAATTGAAAATGCTTTTTCATTGTAATTATTCCTTGTAAATTATCCGCTTTCGATTGTTACCTGAACAATTTATAGACACAAGCGTCAAATAAGAATAATTGTTTCAAAATGTTGAAATGCGTAACGGGTAATCTCATAGGGCTGTTACAACACTCTGTCCGTACTTGCCATTAATCACTTAACCAAACCGTTAAACACATAACTTTGGCTATTAGCAGGTGTTTGATTAAACTCATAAACATAATAATAACAGGGAGTATTGAAATGAAACCTACATGTCCAGAATGCAATAATGAAATCACTTTTTTGCAAAGTTTTAGAAATATTAATCCGTGGAATTACCACTGTCCAAACTGTAGAAAGCGTATCGATATCAGTAAAAAATGGAAGAATATCAGCCTAATTTCAGCGGGATTAGGGTTTATTTATGGTCTTTTCACTGCCGCCAACGATATACCTATGTTGCAAGCATTTGTACCTGTATTAATTGTCGCTTTATTCGCACAGTGGTTTGTTTGGCAACGTATAACATTCCACAAATTTAATGATGCAAACCAACAACAAGATAATTAACAATCACCAAAAAAATAGCTTTGAGGTTGATGCCTAGGGTCTGTTGACCTTTCAAGTTCGTTTTTGCAGCAGTTTGATTGGGTTATATACAAGGCAGAGGCTGCGTGGCATAGTTATTCTATGTGAATCAGCCGATAACACAGTAGAAAACCCAATCAAGCGTTGCCGAACGGTTCTTTTGAGCGCACTTTTCTCATTGTTGCCTATATGGGTGTAGGTAAGGGGCGTGAGCAGGACGCGGAAGCTTTGCTCGATATTCGCTTAGATTGCTAGGCCACACATCGTGCGCCGCGATAAAAGCACGCTTAAAGAGAACAAAAATAGAACAGCAAAGATCAACAAACCCTAATTTATTGCAAACTGCATCAACCGAGCTAAATACGTAGCGCCAGACATCTTAAATATTCAGTAAGTACCTTTCTGCATACCGGCCTTGTGACAAACAACTTATAAGGTCAACAATTTACTGTTTGTATTTATGTAAAAGCGATTGCGGAATATGGCAGTAGTCATCAGGGCAGCGAGTAAGCCTATCTTGATGTTCTTCATCACTTTTTACGTAATTGGTAAGGGGCAATACTTCTACTTTAATCTGTTCTTTATCATCTCGAGCATTAATAAACGCAGCAGCAGCGCCCAAATGAGTTGGGTTTTGGCTATAAACTCCCGTACGGTATTTCTCCCCAATATCTTGCCCCTGCTTGTTAATACTGTACGGGTCGATAATTTCAAAGAAATACGCCATCAATTGCTCAATCGTGATACATGCGGGATCAAACTGTACTTTTACACACTCTGCATACCCATCGTATGGCGCATGTGTGCTGTTGGAAGTGCCGTTTGCTCTGCCTGCTTCACTGTTTATTACACCGGGAAGATGTCTTAGGTATTCTTGCACCCCCCATAAACAGCCACCTGCAAAGTAGATAACGTGATCTAACGTGTTTGCGCTAGCAACGCAGCGCTGTTTGTTTTGTTTATTCATAAATATATAAAGTTGAGAATGATTCGTATATGCCTCAGGAGTGAGATCATATACAATGCGCGCCAAATTAGCGATGTTGTTATATGGGTAGTCCCCTGTGTTTTATTTGAGCCAAGCTAGTTGGCAAGTAGCCCTTACAACAACTGAATGTAGTTACTTACGTCTAAAAGGAAATCACATGTTTCGCGTTGCAAACGCTTTGTTTTTAAGCACGCTGTCAGCTTACTCTTTCGCGTCAAACGATCTTATCTCTTCTACCGAAATCGAAAAAATCACCGTTCAAAGCGCCGCCACGGCAAATAACCGTCCTGTCGGCACCTTTGACTCACCTGTTTCAAATTTAGAATACGATCCGCGCGTTGATTTGCAATCGCGTAATATGGCTGAAGCGCAGGCGGATGTTACCATCCGCGGCGGGATTTTTGAAAACACAGGTTTTCGCATTGGCAGTGCAACCTTATACGACCCGCAAACAGGCCATTACTTTGCTGAAATTCCTATTGCACCTGAAATGCTATCTAAACCACAGGTACTCACTGGCGTAGATAACGCCCTTTACGGTGTTAATAGTTCTGTAGGTTCAATCGCTTATCAATGGAATACTATTAATAGCGGTGGCAATGTATCAGCAGGTGCTGGTAACAATGGGTTTAAACTGTTTAGATTGCACAGTGCATACAGCACACAGCTTGAATCTAACCGTTCGTGGACTTTAGGCGTGGAAGGTGAATACTCTCACTCACAAAGTGATGGTACCATCGAGTTTGGCGACCATGATTTTGACCGTGCCTCTGGACGCGTGCAACTCGCCAGCGAACATTCTCAAACCGATGTTTTTTATGGTCAACAAGAGAAATTCTTCGGTTGGCCAAATATGTATACGCCATTTAACGTGAACGAAACAGAAGCATTAAAAACTAAGCTGTTTATGATAAATCACACGCAGCAATACACAAATGATAGTCACTTTGAGCTAACCGCGTACCACAGAAAACATCAAGATCATTATGTGTTCTCAAGAGAAAACCCATCAATGTTTGAGGCTTTTCATGAAACGGAAGTAGATGCTTTTGCTTTATCAGGCACGCACAGTGTAAATAGCCAATTTAACGTATTGTATTCGGCACAAGCGATGGCTGATTCAATTGAATCAACTACCCTTGAAAACAATTTTACTTCACGTGATTATTACAAACTGAGCCTTGTACCTGAATACACCACCTCACTTGATGCAAACCAAAGCCTAACCGCCCGACTTGGCGTTGCATTTGACGACACTAATCGTGATGACTCTCATGTATCTGTGATTGGTGATATTTCATGGCTAACACGTAATCAAGATAACTCAACACGTAAATTCTATCTATCGTACGCCGAAGCTACACAAGTTGCTGGCTACACCGCAATTGGTGGCAGCGAAACAGGCGGCCTATTTAGAAGTAATCACAATTTAAAACGTGAAGTAAGTAAGAATATTGAAGTTGGGATGTCGCTTGATGCCCTAGACTGGCGCTTCGATTCTGCACTTTTTTATCGTTTTGATAACGATTTAACTGACTGGACATATAGTTTTGATGCAACTTCAGCGCGTGCAGCCAACGCTGTTGATATTGACACGCTAGGTTTTGAACTTTTTGCGATTAAAAGTTTTGGTAACGCCGATATTGTCGCTAGTTACACTTATTTAGATAAATCTGAAAACTACTTTGACGACACGGTAGACGCCAGTTTTTATGCGTTAAATTATCCACCGCATCGTGTAACGCTTGGCGCCGTATGGCACCTGCATGACAGTGTAGTTCTGCGCATTGATAATGAATGGCGCAAACAGCAAGAAAATGCCCTGCGTAACGGCGATGACAACGCGCTGTTCACCCACTTAACAGCCACCTACACACCAAGACAATTACCAGGTGTAAATTTGGTGTTTGCCGTTGATAATTTATGGAATGAAAAATTCGAAGAAGTACCAGGTACACCAGGTCGCGGTGAACAATACTCGGTTACTGCAAATTATACTTGGTAATTGCTTCGACTTAGTTTCTCTAAGTGTAAAATGAAAATAGCAGCCACTAGGCTGCTATTTCTCGCATTACTAGTTAAATGCTCTCTTTATTTTGCGCTCGGTAGTCAATGACAGGCACTCCCCCTACCCCCCAATTAGCCAGCGCAACCTCACTAATAACAACATGCGTTGTCTTTGGGTCTTTATTTAATACATTTTGCAGTAACTCGGTAACACCAGCAATTAGTAGGCGCTTTTGCTCATCAGTCGGGCCTACATTATGTGTACCACCTTCTTTCGTTACCTGAATGTTTACGTATGGCATAACTATTCTCCTACTCTGGGTGCATACATTTTATTCACAATACGCCAACGGTTGTTTTCATAAAGCAGCCCTAAAAAATCGATATATTCTTGTCCTAAAAGAGGACAGTACACTTTAACAAGTGCTTGCTCTCCTATAACTTCTAATTGCAACACCTTATAACTAAACGGATCACCTTTTTCATGGGGAGTTTCACGAGCAGCAACTAGCGAAAGCCAACTGTCTAAACCTCTGCGAATACCGGGGGCTTTAAGTACACAATCATGGCTGAAAATGGCATGTAGCTTTTCAATATCCGCGAAATGTAATCCCTCAAAATAAGCATTTACAGTGTTGATCACAGCCTCTTTTGCATTAATATCCATGTTTTTTCTGATCCGCCTGTTCATTTTTTAATGCAAGCTTAAAAGCATCAAGTGCAAATACGTTTTTGAGCATTGCTTGGATACGTTCGCTCAATGGAATATCGACCGGAAAATACGCTCCCCAACGCGAATAAACAGCCAACAAAATATCAGCGGCCGATACTGATTCTCCACCAAGAAATGCGTTACCACGTAATTTCTGATCTACTACTTGCCATAAATGGTTGATATGTTCACGTGCCGCATTAAACAAAATAAGCTTTGTTTCTTGGTCTAACTCTAAGTTATTAATAAAGAATAAGCGGCTATAGGCTGGATGCATACTCGCATTGGCAAACATTATATTTTCAATAGCGTGCTGGCGTTGAACACCATTTGCAGGCAGCAGGTCATTTTCATGTTTATTTAACAAATAAAGTAAAATTGCCGCGCCTTCGCACATAACCTCTTCACCGTATTGCAAGGCCGGCACTTGCTTCGCAGGATTTATCTTAGCAAAGCAATCCAACGCATTTACCGAAGCTAATTGAGGCGATTGATCGAGTAAGTTTAGTACTGTATGTGTTGCTAATGAACATGCGTCAGGAGAATAAAAAAGCCGATACATTTTGGTGTTTCCTTTTATTTTTTAATATTGAGTAAATTTAAAATCAGTATGTGCTAAAGAATTAAATCCAAAAATAATAGAAATGGAACTAAACTAATGCCAAAATGGAAACAGTTTCAACAGAAAGCATATCAGCATGAATAAACTCAGATGCATGCACCTCTTCGCGCGTCTTGCTGATCTTGGCAGTTTTGCCGCGGTCGCTGAAGAATTGGGCGTAACACCATCGATGGTGAGTAAAGAAATTCAAAAACTTGAAATGACGCTTGACGCTCGCTTACTTCACCGCTCAACACGTAAAATTCAACTAACTCACATTGGTGAGGGGTACTTAAACCGCTGTCGAGAAATACTCGCTCAAGTTCATGATGCTGATGCCTATGTACAGCAAATGCAAAACAGCGTAAAAGGTAAACTTAGAATTAATTTACCAATGGCGTTGGGGTTAACCGATTTAAATGCTGTGCTAAGTGACTTTATGAGTGCATACCCAGAAGTCGAATTAGATATTCACCTAGGCGATGAAGCATTAGATCTATTGGAACATGGTTTTGATTTAGGCTTTCGTGCTAGCAGCACTGTATTTGATTCCAATTACATTGGTAAACCACTCACCAAATTTACTTATCATGTCTGCGCTTCGCCAAATTACTTAGCAAAACATGGCGATGTAACAACGCCTCAGTCACTTAAAACACATAACTGTTTTATCTACAGCTACTTTAAAGGGGGTAATAAATGGCCAATAAATGAAGGAGTGACCGTAACAGGCAATTTAAAAGTTAATTCTACTTTGTATATGAAAGATGTGATTGTAGCGGGTTTAGGTATCGGTTTTTTACCAAGCTTTGTTGCGAAACCCGCATTTAAAAAAGGTCAGCTTGTTGAGGTGCTAAGCAACTGTTCGAAACCAGATTTAATTTTGTACGCTTTATATCCAAACCGCAAGCATACCCCTCCTATTCTTGCAAAGTGCATAGAGTTTATCGCTGATTGGTTTTCCAAAAAACCTTAAGAATTCAGCTAACCAAAAAGCCAAACCCTGAACGGAATTAACATAGCGCGATTATAAACGCTAATGCTGTTAATTATGTTCGTTTGCTGAATGAAAATTACAATAGGTGGGTGACGCACACCACACCATAACTGATAGCGTTTATTTTAGGCTTCGCATTGCCAATTAGGTGCTTTGTTGCCAATTGTGATTTGAATATTGTTTTCACCAAATTTGCTAATTGACGGCTGAATTGCCGCTTCAAAGTCACGAGCGGTGCGCTCAAACTGACGCGCATGCAGTTCAAGGGCTTCAATATCTTTGCTATGAGAACGGACTATCGCTTCCATTTTTTCAGCGATTTGTTCGTGTTGCTTAATTAATTTTTTATTCACAACCACAGTATCGCCATCTTCAATAACCATATCACCTGATAAGCTATCTAATGCATGCTCATGTTTTGCAAGTTCACGTTCCATACTTTTCATCGGCTTTTCAAGCGTTTTTAGCTTCACTTCATCCGCTTTCATTGCATGGTAAGCGGTCAGTTGCAAATCTGTCATCGCGATAGTATCTAGGCGCTTACAATCCTTAAACACATAGATGTTCGGTGCATCATTCTCCAATGTGTTGTCTGATGTTGCATTTGCAACCGCGCAAGCGGTAAGAATAGCCGAACTTAACATAACAAGGGCGAACTGTTTCATAGCGTTTAATCCTGTTGAGTAAATGTATTGGTTTAAAAGCTTAGTCGCGAGCAAAAGGGAAAAGGTTTAATAAAAAACTAATTTTTAGTAATCAAAACAAAATGTAACAATTACTCTTACTTTAAAATAAACAACTGATAATCGAGCTACCACAAGCTAAACATCTATTTGTCATTGATAATAAAGGTGTTGTTACACAAAAAATCGGAGTATTCACACGCTAAAATAATATTTGGGGAAAGTTTAAGCGGGGCAACCCGCTTTTTTTATGCATTGTTGCCAGCTTAATGTGCTAGGGCTTGATTAAAATACTCTTGATAAAACGCCTCAGCATCAATTTCAGACAGCGTTTGCCAAAGCTTATTCGCCAATAGAGGCTGACGTTCAAAAAATTGATGACTAAACATCAAATATCCAATGCTTTGATTAATTGGAATCATATTTTGTTCAAAGCCAGTTGGCACATCTTCCATATGACAATTGCTCAGCGAAACAACCACACGACCTTTGAACAATAACTCATGGGCTTTACTTATTGATGGTGATTCGTATATATCAAAGCCTTTTTTGCGCATTTCGCCAACAACACCATAGCCATTTGGAATAGACATACTCATTGGTTTATCAAAAACCAGTGTTTCGC
This sequence comes from Pseudoalteromonas spongiae UST010723-006, assembly GCF_000238255.3. Lineage (NCBI taxonomy): Bacteria > Pseudomonadati > Pseudomonadota > Gammaproteobacteria > Alteromonadales > Pseudoalteromonadaceae > Pseudoalteromonas > Pseudoalteromonas spongiae. Next base: position 145,699 of record NZ_CP011040.1, on the reverse strand, counting down.
CATCCCAATTTATACTGCCCGCTTTGTATAACAAACACGATGCGGAATTCGAAAAACTAAAGCGGTTATCTAATTCGCCATCGCTATTTTTTGGGTAACGGGCTATTTGCTCTCTAAGCGGATGATACCGCCCCACCACAGCGTCTACTTTGCCACTAGCGAGGTCGTTTAAACAACGTTTCCAAGGGTATCGAACAAATTTAATGGTTAAATCGGGATGATAAGTCTCAACTTGATTCAAAATATCAATTGCCGGACCGGGCTTAGACTCAGGTACTAATGGGCCTTCACCATAAAAATGAGGTAAAACCGGTTTATTTTCATAACAATAAGTTAATGTGACTTGTTTATTGCTGGTTCCATGCGCGTGCAATGATAAAAAAATGAGTACTGTTAAAAACATATAATTAAATACATTTTCAAGCATAGCGCACCTTAAAAATTAAATTACATCATGTTGAGTTTAGACCGAGATAAGCGAATATTGTATTCAAACAAATTAAAAAACATGCAACTCATCATGTTATTAAATAATTGATTACGCTTTTTCTTACAACTAATCCCCTAATTTATTGAGCTAGTTTAATAATTTTGACATATTATGCTAAAAACATAACGAGCAACCTATCTACAAAATGGAACTTGAAACCGAAAGACTTCTTCTTAGATCGCTTTCTTCTGACGATTGGCAATTTTTCAAACATTTACATCAGCTGCCTGATGTGATGCGCTTTATAAGCGATATGCCTACGCTTGATGTAATTAAGCAACGATTTGATGAACGCTGTATTTCTTGGCAAAAACAATCTAATGATTGGCTTACACTTACTATGTTCGATAAAAATACCATGACACCTATTGGCGTTACCGGATTTTTATCACAGTGGCAACCATATCAGCAAGCCGAGCTTGGCTTTATGCTTGACCCTGAATTTCAAGGATTAGGTTATGCAAAAGAGTCAACGCGTAGAGTGACGGCGTTTGCATTTGATGAATGTGATTATCACAAAGTAACTGCTACGGTTACGCAGGGCAACGACGCATCAAGTCGATTATTAACTGCGCTGGGGTTTAAACTAGAAGGCGTGATCAGAGACAACTATAAAATTGATGATAAGTGGTTTAACGATCAGAAGTTTGGCATGTTGAAAAACGAGTTTTCTTAAAACAAAACACCCACAACAGAAAATGGTAGGTGTTTTGTTTTTAAAGTACTTAGTTAAAGGTTAAAGCGCGATGTTGCATCCAGTAACTTGTCTGATAAATCATGCAAGTTTGTTGCAACACTGCGTACTTGTTCAAGTGAGTTTAATGTCGACTCAAACGACGAGTGCATATTTGACACATTATCAACCACGATTGAAGCGACCGACGTTTGCTCTTCGGTTGCCGTAGCAATTTGTGCGTTCATACCATTAATCGCCAATATTTGTTCGGCGATTTTACGAATTGAGTCACCTGTTTTTGCTGCGTTGTCTGAGTTCTGTTTGGCTTTTTCCATTGCTGAATTCATTGCTGTTACCGAGTCATTAGCAGCCACTGTTAAAACATTTAATAAATCGCGAATTTCGTTTGTCGATTTTGCGGTACGCGATGCAAGTTCACGCACTTCATCAGCAACCACGGCAAAACCACGCCCTTGTTCACCTGCACGCGCCGCTTCAATGGCCGCATTAAGCGCAAGTAAATTCGTTTGCTCAGCGATAGAGGTAATCACGTTTAAGATTTGGCCTACGTTTTGAGTGTCATTGGCTAATTGATCAATGGTGCCCGATGCCGCCTCGATTTCATCTCGAAGTGCATTTGATTCTGTTACCGAAGATTCAATTTGCTGCGCGCTGACTTCCACTTCTTTTTCGGCGCTTCTTGCTGCTTCTGCGGCACTCGCCGCCGAGTTAGAAATGTCACCTACGCTTAATTTCATCTCTTCCATTGACTGACGTACAATCTCTGCATCATGTGATTGTTGGTTAGTTGCGTTTTCAGCGCGCTCCATACCTTGTACCAAGCGTGTTGAGTTTTCCATTAACGGGCTAACCACTGACACAACGTTTTCTACCGAGTCTTTCAATAACGATATAAAGCCATTAAAGTTTTGCGATACTTGACCAATTTCATCTTCACCTCGCACTTCTAACTTACTGCTTAAACTGCCTCCGCCATTGGCAAGTTGTTCAAGTGAAGACGCAACTTCTTTAGCTGATTGACTAATGGCTTGCGCAATGTAAATGGCCAATAACGCAGACATAATGATGGCGATAACAATAATCCCGATGGTTACACTAATCGCATCGCTTGAACGCTCTAATGTATCGCTAATCAGTGCCTGAAAACGCTCATCTGATTTAGCTTGAAATGTTTCAAAATGACTCACTAGCTCTTCATATTTTGCGGTTTTTTCCTGTGCTTGTTGTTGGATTTTTGAAAAGTCGGCTGTGCCGTTAATCATACCCGACGCTATGTCTTTTGCTATTTTACTGTACTCTTGCAGTAGTTTAATATCTCTACCACTGGCATCCTCAGGCGATAAACGCGAAAGTTGTTCAAGGTTCTGTTTTATCAGTTCACCGGTCTCTGTTGCTTTACCAATCAATTCTTCATCGCCAAATGTAACCGACTGAGTATAAAGCTCATCCAATTTTTGCACTAAATATTTGTTAGCAGTTGCAAATTTCACTACTTCGTAACTGACATTCGAAATTTCGTTAATGGATTTTTCATTATCCACCATGGTACTGCGACTAACCGCCAAAATAGCGATTAACAGTACCACAGTTAACCCTGTAATTAGGTGTATCTTCTTGTTTATACTTAAATTGCTAATAATATTCATTCTGCTTGTTACCCTACATTAAGCTATTGTTTTAAATAAGCCCTTTTAAGCACTACCATTAAATTGTCGTCTATTTTTTATTTTTTGCTAGTAATCTCGTTTATTTAACTATACTTACCTCGCTAATAACGCAAATTAAGCAATTTAGGAAACGATTATGAATAATAGAGTTTTATTAGGTTGTGCATTGTGTTTTGCAGCTTTTCCAAGCTTTTCAGATGTTAATATCTCTGGTTTTACTAGCATAAATGCAGGCAAAGTACTTAGTGGCACAGGTGTTCCTCACTACGGCATTAATGAACCCACCTTTCTCGCTGACTATCCTATAGTGAGCGTATATAACGAAGATATCACCTTTAAACCCGAATCCCTTTTTGGCTTGCAAGTTAGTGCCGATGTCGGTGAAGGGTTAAGCGCAACAGCACAAATTGTTGCCCGCGGTGCAGATGACTTTAACGCAGAGTTTGAGTGGGCTTATTTGTCGTATGAGATAAACGACAACTGGACAATACAGGCAGGTAAGAAACGCCTTCCATTATTTTACTACTCTGATTTTTACGACGTTGGCTATGCCTACGTTTGGATGCGTGCCCCCGCAGATAACTACACTTGGCAGATTTTTAACTACAACGGTGTAAACGCCCTTTACACAGGATCAATCGGTGATTGGTCATTATCCGGTAATATCTATTTTGGTCGCGAGGACGACAAAGAAAATAAACTACTTTCAGAGTTCTTTTTTAAAGAACAAACACGTGAAATTTGGAAAGACATTATTGGCGGTGTAATTCAAACCAGTAATGACTGGTTAGAAATTCGCGCAACAGCTATGAGCTATACCAACCAACGCTATATCGGTGGCGAACCATCAACATGGAACGGTAAAGATGAGCGCGATGGCAACTTTTATGGGTTAGCTGTCAACGCTGATTTTGGTAACTTTTTTGTATTAAGCGAACTAAACCGTCTCGATCTTGATGGTAATTTAGATACCGCGATGCTGACATTAGGCTACCGTATCGATTCGTTCACCCCTTTTGTCTCTTATTCTACCTTCGATCAAAAAGATGGTGATGATGGCGAAGATCACAACACTACATCATTTGGTATCCGTTGGGATTTCCACTCAAACGCAGCGTTTAAAATTCAATACGACGAGGTCGAAGACAACTCATATGAACTGGCTGTAGCAGGTGATAGCAAGGCCATTACTATCGGCGTTGATATGGTATTTTAATTGAGGGTAATACGATGAAAAATTTTATTATTTTAACACTTATTCTATTCACATCTTGCTCATTAAGCGCTGCGGTAGATGTTATTGTTCACCCATCAAATGCAAATGCAATTGACGCGGGTGATATCAAGAAAATCTTTACAGGCAAAGCAAAATCGTTTGCCGATGGTTCAAAAGCGCTGCCCATTACTCAGGCCGATGGCAACCCTGCTACTGATGAGTTTAACCAAAACGTGTTAAACAAATCGTCTAGCCAATTAAAAGCATATTGGTCAAAGTTAGTATTTACTGGCAAAGGCACTCCACCGGAAGAAGCGGCAAATGATGCAGAAGTAGTGAGCTTAGTATCAAAAAATCCCAATTTAATTGGTTTTGTTTCAAAAGGCAGCGCCGATGGTAGCGTCAAGGTTGTTCAATCTTTCTAGTTGAGGTGGAGCTAATATGAAGAAACGTTATTTAATTGCTTCATTACTATTAACTGGATTTGCAACATCAAGCTATGCAGATATCCGAGTTAATGGTTTTGCCTCTATCTACGGTGGGCAAACCCTTGGTAGTGATGATGCCTTATACAATTACTCAGATGAACTAGACTGGCAGAACGACAGTTTGTTTGCGGTACAAGTGAGCGCCGATGTGATGGATGGGCTATCCGCAACCGCACAACTGTTAGCCCGAGGCAGTGATGATTTTAATGCCGAGTTTGAGTGGGCATATTTAACCTATGAAGTATCTGAAAATTCACAACTAAGTGCCGGTAAAATGCGAATTCCATTTTATCGGTACTCCGATTTTCTTGACGTAGGTTACGCCTACCGCTGGGTAAGACCTCCACAATCAGTTTATAACTTGTCGTTTTCAACCTATGAAGGGTTAAGCTACCTGCATAACTCGACCATAGGTGAACTTGATAGCAGCTTACAGCTAATGGTGGGTGCGGTTGATACAGATATAACCGCAATTACCGATTCCGACGCTGCTGAACTTAAAGACACAATTGGTATTAACTGGAGTTTATCAAATGGTTGGCTAACTGGACGGGTTGCTTACTTTGTTTCTGAAGCCAGTATTGATGTTAGCGGTAGTAGCGAACTCTCAGGATTATTAAATGGCTTGCAAGCCTATGGCTTGAATCAGCAATACAATAATCTAGCCATCGAAGAAGACGACGCTTATTTTGCAGCAATTGGAATTGGAATTGATTACAACGATATTCTATTCGACGCCGAATACACGCAATTTGAGATTGATAACAGCATTTTAGCCAAGCAAACACAATATTATGTATCGCTTGGTTATCGTATGGATTTAGTCACATTAAGTGCAACGTATGAAGGCAACGATGATGAAAACTCAAACGATCAATTTAACCAAGTACCACGCAGCATAACAGGCCCTGGCGGTGTACAAATACCTGTTGTTGCCCCTGGTACAAATCCACCACTGTATTTACAAGATGCCACTAACTTAGCGCTCGCATCACAAGCTGCTAAATCGAATGCATATTCGTTTACCGTACGATATGACTTCCATCCATCAGCAGCGTTTAAAGTGGAATTCACCCACTTTGAAGATGATTTAAGCAACAACGACGCCGACTTAGTGACCTTTGGTGTGGACCTGGTGTTCTAATTATTATTTCCTTAAAAGCAAAAGCCCTACTCTTTTTGAGTAGGGCTTTTTTATGGAATCGGTTAAACCAATGTTATTAGCAAACGTCACCTTCAATATTCAGTAACTTTGGCTTTGTCTCAGGCTTAGCATAACTTAATCGCCCTAGTCGCTCGGTTGTGTGATAGCAATCAAGACCTGAAATCGCCACGGTATCAAGCGCTTCAATATCAATAAAACCATCTTTTGCAAGCGCCATTTGTGGCACAATAATATGGGTTATTTCCCCAATGACTAATACTGTGCCGTTAATTTCGAGCGGTTTAATTTCGCGTAATTTAAGGGCAAATTTGGCTTGCGATTCACCAACAAATGGCGCATCTATGCCTTTCTCAAATTGCTCCGTCAACGCTACTTTTTCAAACTCAGATTCACTTTCGTCATAACGCGCTGATGTTTGATGGGCTTGTTGCCAAATCAATGAATTTACGTGATTTATGGTGTAGACACCCGTAGTTTTAATATTGCTTAACGTGTCTCTAGGCACGGTATCTGGCCGGATGATCATACCAATTAACGCAGGATCTGCACCTAAATGAAATACTGAACTGACGATCGCCAGATTTGTTATGCCAGATGCGTTTTGGCTACCAATTAAATTCGCACTTTTAAAGCCTGATAAACTATTAATTAACCGAGCGCGTTCGCGCTGTTCCATCGCTTTAATATCATCTTGAGTTATGTGTTTTATCATTGCATTTGCCTAAAAATCATTTGCTTTGCTATACGCTTAACCACAAGTTATCGATTACAAATTTTCAAGATTTTGCAGTAAAAAGTTCGCGCGACTAAGCACCTTATCGCGATCACCTTGTGGTTTTTTAAGCCAGTTACTTAACACCATTTTAGTGCGTGGGTTATTGGTAAAACTGTCTTTATGTTTATCCATAAATTGCCAATAAAGTGAGTTAAGCGGGCAAGCATCATCACCCACAGTGTTTGCTACGTTATAATGGCAATCACTGCAATAGTCGCTCATTTTTTTAATGTAATTACCACTTGCGGCATAGGCTTTAGAACCAACAATACCGCCATCGGCAAACTGGCTCATCCCCCGCGTATTTGGCATTTCTACCCACTCAAGTGCGTCGATATAAATGCCTAAATACCAGTCATCGACCTCATCAGGGTGAATACCTGCTATTAAGCAAAAGTTACCCGTAACCATTAAGCGTTGAATATGGTGAGCATATGCATAATCAAGTGATTGGGTAATCGCATGAAACAGGCAGCGCATTTTGGTGTTTCCACTCCAAAACCAACTTGGTAGTGGCAATTTTGCATCAAGGGCATTAAGCGATGCGTAATTGGGCATATTGGCCCAATAAATACCGCGCACAAATTCACGCCAGCCTAAAATTTGCCTAACAAAGCCTTCTACCTGTGCAATATCTATGTCGTCATTTTGTTCAAAGGTCTCTATGGCAGCATTCACAACGCAATGGGGGCTTATCATTTTTGCATTAATGGCAAACGATAACCTTGAATGATATAAACTCCAGCCTTTATCCTCACCAAACTCAATAAGTTTGCCTGTCATTGCATCTTGAAATTGACCGAACTTCGGTAATAGCGTTTTACAGAAAAAGGCGAGCAGCTGCTTTGCTTGACTGCGATTAATTGGCCACAGCAATTGTTTTTCCGCTTTACCCATAGTTTTAATGCCATGCCTTTCAATGCGCGCCAAAATGTCACTGACATCATTAGCAAAAACAAGTGGCTCAGGAATATCGGCGAGATCACTTGCTTTTAACTTATTGCGGTTTTGACTATCAAAATTCCACTGCCCCGTAAGGGGTTCATCGCCATTCATTAATAAATTAAATTCCACGCGCATTTTGCGATAAAAATGCTCTAACCGGTGTTTTTTACCATGCTTGAAATAACTGGCTAATTGATTATCAGCCAAGTAAAAATGCTCGGTATCAAATACCTTGTAGTCGATAGAAAGGCTTTGACAGTAATCAGTTAGCTGGGCACGTAAACGGTACTCATCGGGCAATTGATAGCAGAAGGTATGAATACCGTGCTCTTTGATTAAATGATTTAATAAGTCGGGTAAATCAGCGTACTTTTGCGTGTCGTCTAAGGTTAAGTAAATCACCTTATGACCAGCTTTTTCTAATGCGCCAGCAAATGCATGCATTGCCGCAAAAAACGCCGATATTTTTTGTATATGATGGGTGGTGTAACTCGCTTCTTGATATAGCTCGGCAATCACATACGTTACATTGTGCGACTTTTCTTTAAACCAAGAATGCTGAGCATTAAGCTGGTCGCCCAAAATTAAACGAAGCTCACTGGTCATTATGCTTTCCTTTTTGTCGATTACCCGCACAGCGTTTAGAGCAATATTTCACATTGTGCCAATCTCGCTGCCATTTTTTTCGCCATGTAAATGGGCGTTCACACACTTGGCATATTTTTGTTGGTAGTTCTGATTTTTTCACTAATTTGGCCTAACATGGCGATAAAGTAACCGCTTACTTTCAATCACGACTTTTGGCTTTTTACGCCATAACCAAAGTAACGCTTGTGCATCTTTATAGCTTTGTTTTACATCAACAATCGGCTCAGGATAATCTTCACCCAATGTAAAGCCATACATCATTTGTTCCATTTGTGATAACTGCCACGGACTGTGGATCAATGGTGCTGGTACTTCACAAAGTTCAGGCACCCACTTTCTAACAAAGACGCCTTTTTCGTCTTTTTCTTCCCCCTGTTTTACGGGGCTATAAATTCTAATGGTATTAATACCTGTCACACCCGCTTGCATTTGAAATTGACTGTAATGAATACCGGGCTCGAAATCTAAAAATAAACTGGCAAGGTGCGCTACACCTGCGCGCCAATCAAGCTCTAAGTGATGACACAAAAAACTCACTAACATGGCGCGCATGCGAAAATTTATATAACCAGTTTCAATTAGGCAGCGCATACAGGCATCAACCATTGGAATACCAGTCTGTCCCGTTTTCCAAGCGTGTAATCTTTGCTCTGCTAATTCACCTGTCACCCGTGGTAAGTCGTCATACCCTTTGTTAACGTGGCGAAATTCCATTTCGCATTCACTTTCAAATTTCTGAATAAAGTGACAATGCCAATGAAGTCGCGATGTAAAAGCAACAAGGCTGCGTCGCCAGCCGGGAACTTGCCAGTGACTGAGTACCGTTTGATACACTTGGCGTAAACTAATATTGCCCCACGCCAAATACGGCGATAATCGCGAGCAATGAATTTGACTTAAACTTGGGCTTGAAAGGGTAAATGCATACTCTTTACCGCGAGCGGTAAAAAAATCATTAAGCACATTAAATGCTTCGCTTTCGCCGCCATTTTGAAACTGCCCCTGAATATTTTGAAAGCGTGTTTCAAAGTGTGGCAACTGGCATTCAAACTCATTATTTTTAAACCAGTTAACCTTGTTTAAATCAAGATTCAAACAAGGCGCGCGCATTACCCGCTGCCAGTTTTCATCCCAATGAGTGCGATGGGTTAATCCCCGTTGCACCGCCCCTAAAGGGGTTTCATGCCATATTATTTGATTGCTTTTACACCAAGTAGCAAACGCTTTATCGCGCGCAAAGGTGTTATCAAGGCCAATTTCTTGATGAGAAAACACCTGCGAAATACCGTATTTAAGACTAAGCGCCTGAAATACCGCTAGAGCATCACCCTTTGCGACATACAAAGCGCCTGCTGGCAACTTGTTTGCCATATCGCGCAATGACTGCGAGACAAAGCGCCAATGGCGCTCAGAATAGTGCGCATCGTCAAGCAACATGTCTTCAAAACAGTACACCAATAATATCGGTAGCCCTGTTTTTGCTGCTTCAAGCAGTGGGGCGTGATCAGACAAGCGAAGATCACGTTTTAACCAAACAACTGCAATGCTCATTTAAGTTACATCGCTTAAGATTGGCCAATCTGCCGCATCATTGGCATCAAGCTGTGAGCCAACCGCTGAGCCTTGCCACTTTCTAATAAACACGCCGTTTGCATCAAACAACTCGGTTTGCTTTTCAATATTGAAATGCCGCCCACCATGCGGATCAACACCAACGCCTGCAATGTACTGCCAATTACCCCAATTTGACGCCACATCAAAATCAATCAGTTGCTGTTGAAAATAAGCAGCACCATAGCGCCAATCAAGCTGTAACTCATTTACAAAACAACTTGCCGCAATTTGCCTGCCACGATTTGACATATAACCAGTCGCGTTAAGTTGCTTCATAAGTGCATTAACTAACGGGTAAGGTGTATTACCACTACACCATTTTTGATATCGCTCAGCAAAAAAGCTGGTGAGCGGTTTTGTATCACTGAGGCCTGAAAACGTATAAAGGCGCTCGACTAATCTTACGCTCAGCCACTGAAAATATTCACGCCATAACAGTTCAAACTTAATCCAATACGTTGATTCGTTGGCGCCGTCTGATTGTTCATATTGTAATACCGCATGCCAAATTTGCCTTGGCGATAAATTACCTATCGCTAAATAAGGGCTAAATTTTGTCGAGTTGTGCCAGCCATCAAGTTCATTGCGGGTTTCTTTGTATGTTTTTGCCGCGCCGCTGTTTAAGTAACTCACCAAGTGATATTTACCCGCGTGTTCTCCCGCAAAAAAAGGCATTTCATTGGGCATTGTATAAGCCCCACCATAACGCTCAAACCAAGCAAGCAGCGCACAATTGTTGTCAACCTTAATAGCTTTGGGCCAATGCTCTGGCGTTAATGGGCTTTCCAACGAGGTTGGTGCCGAAACTGTTAATGGCTTTTTCTCAACTTTATTGCGAAATTTACTAAAACTGCCCGACATACAATCGAGGGTAGCAATTTGATGCTGTGAAAACAGTGTATGTTGCCAAAACTGCGTGAAGTTAACTTTTGAATGGGTGCTTTGCAATTCAGCTAGCTTACGCTTTTCGAATTCACCCACTTGCTCTGCAACCACCAGCTGATTTATGTCATGCTCACGAATAAACTCACTTACTTCACTTTGAGCCGCGCCCTCTAACACTATTAACTGATGACCTAGTGCTTGCAGCTCATCGGCAAGTTCTTGTAGAGCATTTAAAATAAATCGCGTTTGATGATCGCCTAGCAGTTGGCTGTGATAGTTATTGGCAATTTTTGTACTGGGGTCAAGCACATAAACAAAAGCGATTTGTTCACTGTTTTTCAGCGCATATTCTAGCGCAGAATTATCACTTAAGCGTAAATCATGGGTAAACCAGTAAAGGGTTTTAAGCACTATTTTCAACCGAGCGTGTTACGAACTGTAGCATTAGATACGTAATTCAAAGTTAAAAAGTTCAAAACAACAACCCGCCTTTTTAAACCGCCCCATAGCATTGTGCATTTATCACAAAGGGCTTGTTTAAACATTATTGTCAATTAGCCTTGGTATTGTTTGTCGCTAGCGGTATGAGTGGGGAAGTAAACGTGATCACAGCGATTCTATTAGCCGGTTTTGCACAGAGTTTGGTGTTATCTGGCTTTTTGTACAATAAATCGAAACAAATTCAGCAGTTTAAAATTTTGATGCTGATCCATTTAGTGTTTGCTTTAGATCTCTTTTTAGTATTTGCCGGTCAGCTTAATTGGCTTTCATCGCGACTAAATGCATGTTGGGGAGCAATTTACGCCATTTTATTTTTTGTTTTTATTCGCAGCTGCATCGGTTTGATGCCGTCAAAGCGCGAAATTATATGTTACTTCGCGCCTTGGCTGGCACTTAACATTTCTGTTATTGATTTTCTTTACGATCCGAAAAGCACAGTGTTGTCATTGCGTCACGAATTATCGGGCTACTTTTTACTGGTTATTTATCTTTATTTTGCCATTTGGGCAACTATAACAGTAAGGCGATATTGCAAACAACAAGCGCGGTTTTCAACCACACTTAGCAACGTGAATATTCTGTTGTTATGGGGAATATGCGCCAGCTTATTTTTAGCTATTTCTGTTATTCCATTTCAATACCTCTTGCAAACCAGCTTGCCTTTACCGCAACTATTAATGTGCTGTGTGATGTATGGCATTACCTATGTGCTGTTACTAAAACCCCAGCTACTTGATTTTAAAGCTAAGCAAGTGGCAAACACTCACAAAGAAAAATTACACGCGAGTGAAGATGCATTACTTGCCGAGCACATTTTAACCTCACTTGATGAGCAGCAGCTTTTTACCGATCCCAACCTGAGTTTACAAACCTTTGCCGATCACTTGGCAATGAAACCCTATTTGCTCTCGCAGGTGTTAAACCATCATTTGGGGATAAAATTTATTGATTTAATTAATCAACGGCGAATTGAATATGTTTGCAACCTAATTAAAAATAAGCCACATATGCCAATGTTAACAATTTCGATGCAAGCGGGCTTTAATGCTAAATCGACCTTTAATGCGGCATTTAAAAAATATCGCAATCTCACCCCAAGCGAGTATAAATCCCAAGTATTAAGTACAGATTAGCGAATATGTACGTACAAAAACGCCAATAAGACGACATCAAATGCGAAACGCTGAACCATAAAGCCTTTAAACAAAAGGAGAACTTTATGAACTACAAAAAACTTTTTGCGCTTTGTTTGTCGCTGTTATTAATTGCGTGTGATAGCGATGATGCACTGTTTGATAAACCATCTGCACAACAAGTTTACCCCGCACCAAGCGGGCAATATCGTGTTGGCATTATGGAGTTTGATATTACCGACTACCGCGAAGATAAACTCGCTCCAGAGCTTGGCGAACTGCGTAAGTTTACCGTTCGTGTGCATTACCCAAGCCAATTACGTTCGACGCTCTACCACCCGTACTTTGATAAATGGCAACACCAAGTCGACTACCTATCTGCACAGAGGCCACAAGATGCCCCAATTCACCCCGAGCAACATGCGCTGCAAAGCATGTTGTCTTGGTCAAATTCAAAAGCGCCAATTGCATATCATCAGGAAAATGGCTGGCCGGTGCTTTTTTACTCTCATGGCTTAGGACTTTTTAATGCTGACAACACCGAGCTACAAGAAGAGCTTGCAAGTCATGGCTTTGCCGTGGTTTCAATTAACCATACTTATTTGGCTGGCGTTACCAGTTTTCAAAAGGGCGAGCAAAAAGGACTGTATTTACCAAGTGGCAAACACGATGTGCAAACACCTGCTGGTCGCGCATACTTTGATAATAACGTTGCCCCTGAAATTGCCAAAGACGTGCTCGCTGCATATCAGTGGTTAACGCAAGAAAGCTGGCAATTTGAACATCAGCTCAATTTAAACAATGTTGGCATGCTGGGTTTTAGCTTAGGTGCAAGTGCGGCAATGAATGCCTGCCAGCAACTGTTAGTATGCAAGGCCGCAGCAAATATGGATGGTATCGTATTGGGTGACGTGGCACTAAATCCACTAAACAAACCACTGTTACTATTTCGCTCGGAAAACCCTTTCTCACAACTAGAGCCAATTTATCACGCGAACCAAAATGACAGCATTTTGGTATCAATACACGGCAGCCAACATAATGACTTTACCGACCAAAACCGCTGGATTGTTGGTTATCCGAGCAAGGTTGATACAAACACCATGCATAACATTGTGAAACAGCATATGCAGCGCTTTTTTAATCACTATTTAAAGGCGCAGGCATTGGTACTCGCCGAATTTGAAGGTGTTAGTATTCAGCACAAGTAATTCAGCTAATCTAAACTAGCAGCCAGTATCAACGGTAGAGGCCACTTTACTGGTCACTTGGCTGCCATTTTCGGCAAAAGCGTAATAGGCATAGCATTCGTCTTGTAGGCTGTAGCCTTTAGGGAAAATAAATAATCCCCAGCCCTGAATACTGCTATTTACATAAGATGCCGGAGTTTGATCTATCACACATAAGCGCTCTTGGCAGTTATAGCTTGCAACTAAACTTGCACCTAAATCGAAATACCCATTGCCCACATAACTAAAATCACCGTCCATTAAATCGCCCAACGCGTTATTCCAAATTTCTTGCGGCGCACCAAAGTAGGTATTAATAGTAACCCCATTAACAGTAACGGATTCATTGCTGACTTTGTGTTTATGTTGAATTACAGCTTTGGCATAAATGCCATCGGTAAGCTGATCTAACCCTGCAGCTACTTGTTTAAGTGTTGCAATGTTTGCATCACGATTAAGTGAAAGGAATTTAGGCGCTGCAACGACAGCTAAAACGCCGATTACAACAATCACTAAAATCAATTCAATTAAGGTAAAGCCGCGGTGAGAGATCATAGAAGTGAAATACCTTTTAACGTTAAACGCTTAATGGATAAGGGGAATCCTCATACATGCCCTAAAGATAAGCCTTCTGGCAAAAATGTTCAAATAATTAAAATAGCGAACATCCGTGTTCCACTAATACCAAATGAGCATTAAACTGGTTTGCTGGGGCGTAAGGCAAATGCGAATTCAGTGCCTTTGCCAAGTTCACTTTTTACTTTAATATCGGATTTAATCAGCTGAATTAAACGGTTTGTTATTGCAAGCCCTAGTCCTGCGTGCGACTTTTTACAGCCTAGGCTGTTACTTGCGCGATATCGCGCTTCAAAAATATAGGGTAAATCTTCACTGCTAATACCCACGCCGGTATCGACAACAACAATTTTGTACTGCTGCGACTCTAAAACAACCTTGATACTGATCGTTCCTCCTTGATTAGTATGACGCAGCGCATTTTCGATTAGATTGGTTAAAATACGCTCTAATTTTGCGATATCTGAATAAACACTAAAATCGCATTCTTTCGGATGCACTTTTAATTGGATACCCGCTTTTTCAGCGCGTAGGGCGAATTTTGCCATGACATCGTAAATCAGCTCACCTAAGTTGAATACTTCCAGATTAATATTGGTTTGGCCTGACTCAAGATGAGCGAGTTCAAAAATTTGATCAATCAAGGCTTTTAATTGGCCGCAATTTTTAAGCGTTACATTTAAATAATGCGCGGCTTTTTCATTAGCATTGGGCGTTTCTTTGTTAAGTAACTCTAAATAGCCTTGCAGTGAGGCAAGTGGCGTGCGTAAATCGTGAGATAAATGCGCAAGTAATTCTCGGCGCTGCTCATCAAGCGCTGTTAGCTGCATCATTTGCTGATTGATGGTGATAAGCATGCGATTTACTGCCGCACCTAATTGATGAATTTCATTGTGGTGTTCTGGCCAATCTAATAAAGGCAGCTCTGAAATATCAAATTCCGTTTTATCCACTTTTTGAATAAAACTACTTAAGGTTCTGAGTGGTTTAGTAATAGTGCGAAACACCACCAGCATGCTAATCAGCAAAAACCCTAAACCTAATACTAACCAGATACTGCTTACTAAAATTTGCTCTGAGCTTTTAATCGACGCAAATATAGAGTCATAAATAGACGAGCCAATAATCACGTACAAGTAACCTTGTAGGGTATCGCCGTTATACACAGGGGCCACTGAAAAAATCTTTTTGTGGTCGAAATTGCGCGGATCATCACCGTAAATGGGTAAATTAGATTGATCTTCAATTAAGGTAACAAGTGGCGCTAAATCGATAAACTGGCGTTTAACTTGCCCTGGTTTGGCTGAAAACGTCAGTAATTTGCCACTTGGGTCAACAAAATAAAATTCAAATGCAGGGCCAAGTACCATTAAGGTATGGAATAAATTCTCCAATGCCTTGTAGTCGTATACTCCTTGTTTTAACAATGGATTATCATTGGCTAAATGTTCAGCCAAACCCAAGTGCAGCGCTTGCTCTGCCTGTGCACGGCTTACTTGCGATACGCTTTGTGTCCACCATAAAAAAAGGCTGGCAGTAAGAATGAAAATGCTCGCTAATGTAAGTGAGAGCTTGGTATAAAGCGAGTTTTTCATAGTGCCGCAACTGCCAAAGACTTAGCATTGAGTTTGTAACCAACGCCCCAAACCGTTTCAATAACATGCTGTTTAGCATGCTTTTCGAGTTTGCCTCGCAGCCGGTTAATATGTGAGTTTACGGTATGTTCATAGCCACTATGGTCGTAACCCCAAACTGACTCTAATAATTGGCTTCTTGAAAACACTTGGTTAGGGTGTTTTGCAAAAAACATCATTAAGTCGAACTCGGTTGCGGTAAGAGGTAAATCTTCCCCCTGAAAACGCACTTCATGGCTAAAGGGGTCGATGTGTAATGCACCAAAATTAAGTACTTGCTGTTGCTCGCTGTTTTGCATGCTTTGTGCTTGGCTTTGCTGCAATAAGCGGATGTGCCTAATTTGCGTTTTGATACGCGCTTGAAATTCACGATAGCTAAACGGTTTGCAAATATAGTCGTCTGCGCCCATTTCAAGGCCGATAATCCGATCCATTTCACTGCTTTTAGATGTGAGTAGTACCACGCTCACCTCGGGCATTTTGGTTTTTATTTCGCGGCATAAGGTTAGCCCGTCTACCGTGGGTAACATTATATCCAGTAAGATAACTTGATAATCTTGTTTTGCTAATTGGGCTAGTGCCGCTTCACCAGTTGTAACATGATCGACATGCAAGTTAAGCTCATTTAAATGAACCTGAAGTAACCCCGCAATATCGTGATCATCTTCAACAATCAGTACCGAGTGTTGCATCATCACACCTCTGCTTATCATAAAAATAAGATAGGCCGACGAAGACAACAACAAGGTACACTAAATAAGTGCGCTACAGTGGTTTAAAGTGCTAACTCGGGTTTACTGCAGCACACTATTCAACGTGGCAAAACAAATCGCCGGCCTATTTAACGCGTTTTACGGTGACAGCCAATAGTGGGTTGTCGAATTTATGAAGACTGGTTAATACCGAAGTACTCAGCCCATCATCTTGTCCAACAACACCTGGATGCATCGCAACTTTATTTATTTCTTCGCGTGCACTGTTAAAGCCTTCACCTCCGTCAGCAGGGCCCGGTATGGTACCTGGCGCTTCAGAGTTGGCTTCTGTGCCCGCATCATAAGCAAAGGTTTTATAGTACTGCATATCCCCTACACTCATTGAAGAAACATCTATGGCATTAAGACCGGTAAAGCCATCATTTGTATTCACCATCATCGAAATTAATGATAATTTTTGGCCTTCCAGCATCTCGCTTGTGAGCATCAGTTCAACTTTTTGTCCCGGCATTAATACTACGTCACTTGATGTGCTTGCATTCACCACATCTAATGCCAAAAGGCCCGAGTTATCACCGGATTCCGCCAGTACTTCGAGTGGCTCAGATGCCATTTCACCAATTTGCCAAAATTGACCGGAGGTATGTAAAGCACTGCCTAACGGCGACATGGGTTGCGCCTGCGTTAAATTCACAGCGGTTACCATAAATTCATAAGTCATTGTGGTTGGCGGCGTGACTACTGGAGGCTCAACCGTCATTTTGTCGTTATCGTCGTCCCCACAGGCAACAAGCGCTAAACATGCTGCTGGGATCAAAATTTTACTAAGTCTCATAATGACCCCCAATTACTTCACAGTGACTGTTACTTTCGCAACTGGGTTTAACCAGCGGTGAACTGTGTTATGTAAGTCACTACTACCGCCAGAAGCATCGTCATCGCCAAGGTTTCCGCGGTGAACATGGATCATTTTATTCTCTTCGCTAGTGGTAACGCCTGTGCCATTTTCGCCAGGAGCAACCCCAGGAGACGCCGGAATACCAAGTTCACCCGGTGCGCCAGATCCATTTTTTACTAACTCATTATTGGCTTCAGTGCCCGCATCGTAGGCATTTAAATAAATTGTGTAAGTACCCACTTCGCTTGGAATGCTCCAGCTGTTTAGGCCAACAAAGCCATCATTGGTTGGTAGCATCATACCGACAATTGATAATTGGGTATTGCCGTCAGCTGTCATTAAGTTGGTCATGGTACTCATGGCTGGGGCAAGTAAACCACCCGCTGGGTTTGCCATGGTATCTGCACCAATACCATTTACCATAGCTACAAGCCCATCTAAGCTGCCGCCTTCAGCCATTGCTTGCAGTTCAGGTGAAGCCGCTTCACCCAATTTATACAACATGGCATCGCTAGAGTGTGCCGTAACAAGTAACGGCGTGAAATAAATGCCTTGGGTTAAGTTAGTAATTTTTACATCTATATCTGCAGCACTTGCATTGCTCGCGGCAAGAAGTGCACTCGTAGCAAAAAGTGAAAGGATTTGTGTCTTCATAATTTGTTCTCGGTTGTTATTGACCCTTTCACTATGAAAAACAAAGTTCTCAATGCCATCACCGAAATCTCACAAAATTATCACGATTTCATAAAAAATTTTAACTTGCGATAAATGAATAAGAATTGTTCAATTGAGCATTGGCAACCTATAAATTAATCTGTAACGCAAAATACGCCTTGGCTAATTTTGGTTATCGCATAAAACATGAAATGGATGTTCAACATAATATGAAGTACTTTTATCTCGCAGCTGCACTTTTAGGCAGCATTATTCCTTATGGTGCTTTTCTTCCTTGGGTCATTGAAAATGGCGCAAATCTACCTTTATTTGTTGAATTGGCAACGGCCAATCCTATTAGTCTATTCGCTTGGCTTGATGTGTTAATTGCCGCAATTGCCTTAATTGTGTTTATTATTGTCGATGCAAAAACAAATAAAGTTGCGTATTGGTACTTAGCGCTTGTGGGCACATTATGTGTGGGCGTGTCATGTGGCTTACCACTTTATTTATATTTGCGTACCCGTGAGCAAAATGCGCGCTTAACTCACGCTGAGTCAATTTAAGGAATTTACATGGATTATTTGCTGGCAGTGACGCTTTTTGCAATTTCATCATCGGTTACACCGGGTCCTAACAATATTATGGTGATGACTTCTGGGGTAAATTTTGGGGTGAAGAAAAGCCTGCCCTTGCTAATAGGGATTTGCCTTGGTTTTAGTATAATGCTGCTGGTTGTAGGGTTTGGTTTTGCTCAGCTGTTTGCCCTTTATCCCACCTTGCATTTCATTATTAAATGCGTAGGCGTTGGCTATTTACTTTATTTAGCCTGGCTTATTGCAAGTAGCAGCTCAGAAGTTGAAAAAAGCCGTCAAGCAACCCCTTTTTCGTTTATGAAAGGTGCGCTGTTTCAATGGGTAAATGCCAAAGCATGGATTGTTGCAACAGGTGCTATTGCAGCATTTACCTCAAGTGGTGGCGATTTATTAACTCAGCAATTAATTATCTCACTGACATTTTTTATTGTGTCGTTTCCTTGTGTTGGTGTGTGGTTATTGTTCGGCTCTATGCTGCAAAACGCACTCAATAGCCAAAGCCACAGGCGCATATTTAATTTATTCATGGCTGGGTTATTGGTGTTATCGGTATTACCGGTAATGCACGAGATTATTTCCCAGTTACTTAAATAATACGTCGCTTGAACCGTCAAAATGCTCACTTATCAAATCCATGACTGAATCGAAACGAGCAGGTAAGTCCCGTTGATATTTTTTAACTAAATACCTTGGCTGTGAAATTGGTTTAGGTAATTCAAATTCACAAAGCACGTCTTTAAAAGGTGAATGAGCAATTGCTACTTGCGGTAAAACGGTAAAACCCAACCCTTTTGATACTGGTAACAGGATTTGATTGAGCTGGTTGATATAACCGCTAACTGGCATAAGTTCCATACTGCTAGGGTGTTTATCAAGTTGATTAAACACCATACTTAGGTAGTGCTTACCATCTGGGTGGTTAATAAACCCGCGTTGGCATAAATCATCAAACGATGTAATCGTGCCCTGCCAAGTTTTTGCCATCACCACAGAAATTTTTTCATGACTTAAGCGCATTGCTGAAAACCCTTTATCAGCTGAATAATGATTAACAATGCCTAAATCAATTGAGCCTTGCTGAATGTGCTCTAAAATACGTTCGTTTGGCGCAATTTCAAGCTCGCACACCAGCTTTGGTAACTTAACTTGTTGTGCAATAAGCTTTTCATACAGAGGTAATGCATTTGCGCCAGAGCATGCAATACGACACACCCCACTGTGTTTATCATCAAAGTTAAGTTGCTCGAGTAAATCAATCTGCCCCTTAAACGTCGACAATGCATAGTCATATACCAACTTTCCTTGCTCGGTAATTTCAAATGCTTTGCCATAGCGCTTTATTAAGGCTTGGCCGCAATAACTCTCTAACTTTTGCAAATGTTGGCTAACACCCGGTTGTGTCATTGCTAATAAATCTGCGGTTTTGGTAAAACTTTTTGTCTCAACTAGGGTGATATAAGTTTTTAACCATATGTTATTTAACATCATAATTTTAAATTATAGGTTTTCTAAAATTTAATAATTTCAATTAATTTAGTTGATCAACTAGGCTTAGCACAAGTAATTTTTCTTGTTTGAAAAGGAAACACAATGTCACACACATACCCAAGAAGCTTTTCACACATTGGTATTTCAGTACCTGACCTAGAAGCCGCAGTAAAATTCTACACTGAGGTGTTAGGCTGGTATTTAATTATGAAACCCACTGAAATTATTGAAGACGACTCGCCAATTGGCGAGATGTGCACCGATGTGTTTGGTGCTGGCTGGCAACGTTTTCGCATTGCCCATTTATCTACTGGTGACCGCATTGGTGTTGAACTATTTGAATTTAAAAACCAAGAAAACCCCGAAGATAACTTTGAATATTGGAAAACAGGTATTTTCCACTTTTGTGTGCAAGACCCAGATGTAGAAGGATTGGCTGAAAAAATTGTCGCCGCTGGCGGTAAAAAACGCATGGCAAAACCACGCTATTATTACCCTGGTGAAAAACCTTACCGTATGATTTATATGGAAGACCCATTTGGCAATATCTTAGAAATATACAGCCACAGCTACGAATTACACTATGCAAGTGGTGCCTATAACTAACTTTTACACTCCTGCTAGGCTGATTATTTAACAGTTAGTTAAGTGATCAGCCCCTTTAACAGTTGCCATTAAAGGCTTACGTGCCAACAAATGTTATTCGTAACGCCGTAATAGCTTTGAGCTAGCGAGCGTCTTGATTGACACGTTTGTTAGCTTGTGTTGCACGAATAAACTCAAGATCACTCGTGATAACACCAATACCCGATGCGACAGCGTCATCGTAGGATTGGGTAATCGATTCATGTCGAGACCAAAGATAAACATCCGAACCATAACTCTGTAGTCTTGATGCGAGGCGTTCAGGATAGCCCCAAAAAAACTTTGTCATCGAGGGAGGTATAAAAAGAATGGCATTCCTACAGGACTCAGGAACTAGTCCAGCCCATCCAACTAAAAGATAATTTAATCCGCAACTCTTTACACTACCAACGCTTGCTAACCGTAAAGACGAATCCTTGTTTCGAAACCACTCCATACCTTTTGAAGAGGTAATTACAATATGGCTAGATTTTTTTCCAGCTAAATACTCATATAGAGTTTCGAATGATCGTATGTCGTTATTCTTTAGGTTTAGCCAAAACTCATGCTTTGGATACCGTTCGTAAAACGCCTCTAACTTGGAAATCCTAAAACCTTTTCCTCTAAATGGGAAAGTCGCACCATCATCAAACGTATACCCATATCCTGCATCAAGATTTTTCAACTGCTCAAACGATGTTTTATGTACTGGCCCAGACCCATTTGTAGCACAATCTAACGTCCAGTCATGAAAAACAACCAGTTGATCATCACGCGTTCTGTGAACATTTAGATGAATTACGTTAGCTCCGGCTGCAACGGAAGACGCCGCAGCTTCTAGTGTGTTTTCAACTGAATTGCCCTTTGATGCTTCTATTGAAAGGGAGGTACAGCCAGTTTTTTTTAATTTTTCATAGTTAACTGCACTTCCGCCTCCTCGATAGGCCACAATCTCGCCATGTCGCTGTAAGTCAGGAACGAACACATAAGCATTAAACACTCCTAGAGCAATTATGCAAAACAGACAAATCAAAAACGTCTTAACTATTTTTATAAACATTTATTACCTGAATCCTTGATCGATGGTCGATGAAAACTAACTCCCGCATAAGGGGCGCGAATTGATGCGTTTGTTAGGGCTTTTTAGCCAAAGCAACATCGTAAAAATTGTCTTTAATAAACTTATACAGCCTTAATTCAGCACCTAGCTCAACCATGTCCTTGATAGGAACTTCCCACTCTTGGAACCCTTCCATTTTGACGAATAGCTTATGCATCGGCACGGTTTCACCGGTGCGCCCTTTTGATATGTACTGAGAGTGGTGAGACTCGTAACGCATAGATTGGACTTTGTTACGCGGAATTCTGATCTCACTGAAAGCGCCATCACGAATATACAAAGTACCGGCTTTAACCCAGGCTGATGGCTTTGTACCATTTTTAAACCAAAACACAAATGAAGCCAACATAACTACTAGGATAACAATGGGCATAAATGCCCCTAAGCTTTTAGCTTGAGCTGCCATAAACAATACAACAGGAAGAGGCGCTAAGGATGCCATGAAGATCTGAATGTAATTGCGCTCTCTTGGTAATACTGCATCCATAATTAATATTTCCCTATAACCCTAACGCCGCGTTAAGCGGATAAAAATAGTTGGCTATAATCGCGAAGCGATGACCAACTGTCTTTATTCCGTTTAAGCAACTTGTTATGTATTTTTAGTGAAATGGCGTTCAATGTCATAACCGATGGCTGTATTATGTTGATCGAACATTTTCACAAACTTTTTCATTTCCGGTTTCCCATTTGAACCAAAAATTAATTTATTCAGAGTTGCTCTAACACCAAACTGATTTTTGAGAGCATTGATAGGATTAACTTGAGTTGCAATCTTAAAAATCCCCATGCCAGCTTCCATTGTCACTGGCTTACCTGTTGCCCCTAACCCAATTTTTGCACTTACATTTTGTGATACCGAATCCAATTGTTTTCGGTAATTATTAATCTCATTGATATCATCATTTGATAGCGCATTTTGAAATTGCTTAAGCCATTCCCGGAGATTTAAGAAATCGTTTCTCATTTCTAAAGCTACTTCAATAAGTTGAGGTATTGACGATGAGTCTTGTATCACTCGGAGCGGGATCGCAGGCATATTTATAAACAAAGAATACAGAGAGTCTATTCCATAAATTTTCTTAGAAACTTTCATCTGCTCATCATTCAAAAATGACGTCACCTGATGAAGTGCATCACCAGCAGGCAACATGAAACCTGAATTAACAAAAAATCTTTTTCTCAAAGGGTGTGGTGTATAACTCTTTTCATAAACAAAACTTCTTGCACACATTCCAGCTCCGCCCCACATAGTTGCTGAGAGTAGCGGATGCGTAACTTGTTGGGTCTCTTTCCAACTAGTTATGTTTTCTTGATGTGATTTTTTTAGAGACTCATTTGAGCACATATGCTCAATTATTCGACTTTTTGGTAAGGCTAATTTTTCAGATTCATTTAAAAATGGATAGCTTCTAACAACCCCTTGCTCTTTCGCTTTTAAAATCGGACTATTTGAAGCAGTCCAAGCATGTGTGAAGCTCTTATCAACCAAAATTTCATCGCGAAGGACTAAGTCAGTAATAAAATCAAAAAGTGCTTCTGTTTGAACAGAAGCAAATGAAATTGGATTATATGAATAACTTTTATCTTTAACTATGATCTCATCTGCTGAGCTATCATCCATACCTGATACTAAAAGGCTTGAAATATCTTGAAGTGACCAATTGTCTGAAACTACACCTTGTGCCATTGAATCTCCGTATAATGATTGAATACATAACAATTTAATATCGACCCAATGGGTTGTTTTTTTACCGAGCCACGGGTTATTTTTGTCATTGCACCAGTTCTATCACACTTACTAACTTGTTGCTACAGATATACTTTTAATCATTATAGAAATTATGAAGAGGATAAAGACGACCAAATGGGTCGTTTCCTGAATATAGGAGAAACTCATAGCAACTGGACATAAAGTCGGTGCTGAAAAATAAATTTCTAATGACTGCTATTCGCTCTGATCTGCCTTATCGCAACTAAGCATGTTATGAAGCTGAGTTAAGAATTCATCCATGAAGCTTTGTTCCATCGGTCACCTCGATAATCGCTCCTGCATTATTCTAATGCCTTACGACCATGTATGCCACACACCTCACTTGCTCAAGCTACGAAGCTCAGATGATTCTAGGCTTCCTGCCGGCCAGCTTCGCTGTTCAAATTTATTCCCAATAAACTCGTGTTTCATTTTTGTTGTGTAACAAAAATAGACAAGAATGCATCATGGATGGTTAGAAAAGAATTTTTATATCTAAACAGCTATAAATTAACGCCATCTTTACTGTTAACACCTTTAAGTTAATACCTATAAGCTAAAACACGCCATTACTATTACGCATTTTACCGCCAACCATCAAACTATAAAGGCGCATCGAAAAACTTAAACCTTGCACGGCATCCCAATGCTCAACCAATTTGCCATTTTCCAAGCGCCATGTATCGATAATATTAAAACCTTGGGTATCATCGCCACGATGTTTACGTTTTAGCGTTGCATGCGAATGAATAATAACGTAATCCCCATCAACAAACGCATGTTTAACATCGTAACTAAACTCCGGCGCCGTTTTTACAAGATCGCTTACCGCTTTAACTACACCCTCAATATTATCAGCGATGGTGCGATTATGTTGCCTATAACTATTTTGTCCGTATTGTTTGGTCACTTGGTCAAAATTGTGGTCATTCATTATCAGTTGAACAAAGGCGATAACGGCCTCAACTTTTTCTCTGTCTTGTGCTGACCAGTGAGGCTTGATTAACGCTGCAACATTAATATGTGGTTTGCTCATAAATACTCTCAAATATAGTTGTAAATTTAACTTTCATTTTGCAAGTTAAATTATTTGCTTGCAGTTTGCAAGTAAATTAAAATCTCTAAAACTTATTCAATGAGCATACTTATGAGTAAACGATCACTTTGCCCTATCTCGAATGTGTTGGATCACCTTGGTGATAAATGGAGCTTACTGATCCTAAGGGATTTGATTTTCTTCAATAAAAGTTCTTATTCGGAGTTACAAAACTCTGAAGAGAAAATGGCAACAAATATTTTATCGAGCAGGCTAGAAAAACTAGAAAGTGTTGGTTTAATAAGTAAGCAAACAGCGCAAAGCGATAAACGAAAAAAGCTGTATACACTTACTCAAGCGGGTAAAGATACCTTGCCAATATTGCTTGAAATGATTGTGTGGAGCAGTAAACACGGTGAGAATTTAAACCTACCAGAGCAGCTTTTAA
Organism: Pseudoalteromonas spongiae UST010723-006; assembly: GCF_000238255.3. NCBI lineage: Bacteria > Pseudomonadati > Pseudomonadota > Gammaproteobacteria > Alteromonadales > Pseudoalteromonadaceae > Pseudoalteromonas > Pseudoalteromonas spongiae. The sequence goes on along the minus strand of NZ_CP011040.1, from coordinate 120,706 downwards.
CGCGTATAAAAAACGACCGCGAAGAACTAATTAATGACTTGCTGGCGAATATAAAAAGCGCACCTTAGTGCGCTTAAATTATTGCCCCTGAGCTAATTATTTATTTTGCTCTGCCAAGTAGTTTTTGGCTAGTTTGGCGGTATGAAGTAGTAACGATTGATCGCCAGCGCGACCGTGCCCCGGAAATACATGCTTGATATTCGGATACGCACTGAGCGTATTTTCAATTGATGTTGGCCACTTTGAAACACGCGCATCTTCAAGGTTGCCCAAATTTTTACTGTTAAGCCCCTTTACAAAACAGCCTGCAAAGAGAATTTGTGGCTTTTCAAGCCATACAACAATATTGTCAGCGGTATGCCCGCCACCAGGATAAAATACCTCTATTTTATCTTTGAGCAGCGAAAACTTATCCTCTTCAATAATATGTGTTGCCGACAGCCCTTTATGTTTTTCTAATAACTGATTCGTTTTTTTATAGGCATAAGTTGGAATATTTCGCTGGTTTAGTGCAGTCAATCCGCCACTTGCATCTTGATGAAAATGCGTCACAACAGCGGCTTTCAGTGTAAAGCCTTGCTCGTTTGTCCAATTAATCAGTTTTTCGGTGTCGCTGTTCGACCAAGGCGTATCAATCATGTAAGCCTCTTTACCGTCAACAACAACTAACCCACGTGCAGAAACATTGCCCCACTGACCAACGTGCTGATAGGAAATATGCTCATAAACCCCATTTTGTATTGGCTTTATCGTTAATTTCGGATCCGCGGCGTTAAGATTAAAGCTAATAATAAAAAGCACATATAGCATAGATTTACCCAGCGCATTAATTGAACTAAACATGTAAAAACCAGTAACGAGAAATAAAGCTATTACCTTGCAAAAACAAACAACAAAGGTCAACTTATGTTGTTAACAGTTTATGCTTCGGCTGCTTCATTTATAAAATTTTGCCAAGGACCCGTAATTGCCAATGTGCGCGTAGGCGAATACAAATTAACAAATAACACCTCACCATTTGGCGAAAAACACGCCCCTGCAGGCTCTGTATTAATATTTATTTTGGCAAATGGATAAACTGCCCCACTTGGCGTTACACCGCGTAAATAGTTATCAGGAAATAAACTATATTGGTCTTCACATACCAATAAATGGCCATTTGGCATCACTGTTAAGTTATCGCCAAAGTTATATAGTGATTCATCGCTACTTTCTAAAAACAGTTGTAATAATGCGGGGTGCTCTGCCTCGTTATCCGTGCCTTCAAAAGCAGACGGTTGATATCGCATTATTTGACCAAGCTGCTTTGTACCACCATTGGTGCAGCAAAAATAAAGTTCGTTTTCGCCAAAATGAATGCCTTCTCCACGAGCAAAAACCGCTGCACCCGCTTCATAGCCGCGTTTACGAAGGTCATCTTCTGGGCTTTCAGGGTTATCAAGGTTTATCCATTCCACTTCAAACCACTTCGCAATTGGCAAAGTGGTTAACTGCCAATTGCGTGTATCGAACTGTTTGCTGTGTTTAAAAACAAGTGCTTGTAATTGACCACCTAAGTGCAATTTTTCTTTTACTTTAGGAATAAAGCGATAAAACAAACTATCGCCTCTATCTTCTGTGAGGTAGACAATGCCTGTACGCGGATCAACTGCAGCCGCTTCATGATTAAAACGGCCCATAGCGCGAAGTGGCTGTGCCTTAACCAAACCCGTAGCAGTTGCCGGCACCTCAAATACATAACCATGAGATTTGTTTATTTCACCATCGGGTGTCGCCACCGATTCTTCACACGTTAGCCAGCTTCCCCAAGGCGTTGTGCCGCCCGCACAATTTCGAATCGTGCCAACTAAACTGTAAAACTCACGCTCTACTTTTTGCGTACGCAAATTGTAAATGATGTGAGTGGTCCCTCCAGGAAGTGCAACATTGCCATGTTGTGAATCATAAGCAAGGTCGCTTATGTGATGTTTAATCTCATTTGATGCATCATCTAAATGCTTTGGGCTTAGTTCATGATTGCGCACAAGCGCAACCCGGTTTTCATCAAGTGCAAAACAGCCCATGCCATCGGCGCGATCGGGTACTGTTAAACCATCACTCATTTCATTATTCAAAGAAGATATAACGCGGTAACTAAATCCTTTTGGCAGATCAATTAACCCTTTTGGATCTTCAACTAAATCACCATAGCCGCGCACACTGGGGGTGCTAACACGGTTTAAATTACTCGATGGCGAAATTGCACAGCCGAGTAAACTACTGCTCAACCCCATAAACGCTAATGTCACGGTATTTTTAGTAAATTGCCTGCGTGAAACCATTATAAATGCCCTCTCTCGTTATAAATTTTAGCCTACCCCATAAAGACGACATTTTCATTAAATCGCTGTGTATGTTGCCTTTGATTTATTTTGTTATATTATAACATTTCACAAATTCATAACAGGGGCGAAAATGTTATCAATTGAAAAGGAAGCCGAACTGAAAAAGCGGTTCAAACTCGCAGGTGTGAAAGCAACACAAAAACGCATGGAAATTTTCCATACCTTAGTGCTGGCTAATCGGGCGCTTTCACCTTACGAATTAGCACATTTTTGTGAGAACGATTTCTCACTGTCAATTCCTGTAGTGTCAATTTACCGCACGCTCGATTTACTCGTTTCGGTTAACCTTGTTCATAAGCTCGACCTTGTAAACAAATACATTGCCTGTGCCCATTTAGAGTGCCAATCACATCATCCTCACAGCCAATTTTTAATTTGTAATGTGTGCCAAAAAGTCACCGAAATCCATATTCCCCACACCATCACAAATGAATTAAGTGAGCATATTGCAAAACACGGATTTCAACTCAAATCACCTCAATACGAATTTCAAGGCATTTGCCAAGCATGTTCGTCTTGACCCTTTAACACTGACACTTTGCGGAATATAAATGAATTTAACCCTTTTAAAAAATGCCAAAATTGTTAATGAAAACAGCATATTTGAAGCCGACTTACGAATAAATAAAGGCCGCATAGAGCGCATCGAAAAACACCTTAGTGCACAGCCAAACGAACAAGTCATCGATTTACAAGGTGATTGGTTACTTCCGGGGATGATTGATGATCAAGTTCATTTTCGCGAACCAGGCCTTGAGTGGAAAGCAAACATCGCTAGCGAATCGCGCGCTGCGGTAGCGGGCGGTATTACAAGCTATATGGAAATGCCCAATGTAAACCCTGCAACTACAAACCATGCGGCTTTGAGGCATAAACGCGATATTGCCGCAGCCAATTCAATGGCAAATTACGCATTTTACTTAGGTGCAACGCCTGACAACCTTGATCAAATTAAGGCGTGTGACCCAAAAACCGTATGTGGTGTAAAAGTATTTATGGGTGCATCAACGGGTGATTTATTAGTAGAGCACCCAGCTGCGCTTGAAGCAATTTTTAAAGAGTGCCCAACACTTATCGCCACACATTGTGAGAAGGGCGATATTATTGCCAACAATTTAAAAGGATTGGCAAATAGACCACTAACGATTCACGATCATCCGATTATTCGCGATGTTGAAGCCTGTTATGCCTCGTCTTCTTACGCTGTAAATTTGGCGAAAAAATATAGTAGCGACTTGCATGTGCTGCATATCACAACAGCTAAAGAGCTGGCGCTATTTGAAGCAGGCCCCGTCGATAACAAACACATTACCGCAGAAGCCTGTGTTCATCACTTATGGTTTAACCAAGATGATTACACCCGCCTTGGCAATTTAATTAAGTGTAATCCAGCAATTAAATCAGAGCATGATCGCTTCGCTTTATTGAATGCGTTAAACGATGGCCGAATAGACATTATTGCCACCGATCATGCACCGCATACATGGCAAGAAAAACAAGTGACTTATTGTGACGCACCTGCAGGATTACCACTAGTGCAACATGCTCTGCTGAGTTTATTTGACCAAGTAAAACGCGGCGCATTGACTATTGAGCAAGTTGTTGAAAAAACAGCTCATAACCCAGCTAAACGCTTCAAAATAAATGAACGTGGTTTTATCCGTGAAGGCTACTTTGCCGACCTAACCGTGGTGAGTCGTAGCGCGAGCGAAGCGGTAACACACGACAACACCCATTATCACTGTGCATGGTCGCCATTTGCTGGGCATCAATTTTCACACAGCATTCGCTACACCTTTGTAAATGGTCAATGCGTTTACAACCATGGCGACATTATTGACGAAACCACCAGCGCAATGCCGCTAATTTTTAACCGCTAAATGTAGCGTTTATTTGTCATGCCTATGACACGCAATTTTTAGCAAATAAACCGATTTAACAGGGGTAACTTATGAGTAATCATGCCATTTTAGAAAACAACACCGCGCTTTACCGCCACGCTGCCATTTCTGACCAACCAAATATCCTAGCTGATATTTATCAAGACGATGTAAACATAACAATTTGGCAAAACGAATTGAGCGAACTCGCAACACAGCAAACAAATAATTTGCGCCAAAATAGCGAACACTTAAATATGGTGCTGGCGGCAACACCAGACAACGTTATGGCGCAATTAATGGAAAATCAATCCCTTGCGGATAAAACAGCACTTTGTCAGCATATTCAAATATTGCTCGATATGTTTTGTACCTTATTTGAATTAAAACGTGCTGGGCTGCGCCTAATCTTGCTTGATAAAGCAATGTGTCCCAAATTCCATGTTGACAAAATCCCGTGTCGATTGGTTTCAACCTTGGGCGGGCCTGCGACTGAATGGCTCGCTTTTGAAGATGTTGATTACACTAAGCTAGGTTTAGCCAGTGTTGGCCTAAGCGATGATGAGTCTGGCGTGTATTTGCATGAAAATGCCATACAACAAATGCAATCTGGTGATGTGGCATTGCTAAAAGGTTCAGGCTGGCAAAATAATCAAGATGCGGCACTTGTTCATCGTTCACCTCACGTTGCAAATAATGAAAAACGCCTAGTAATCACACTCGATTTTATCGATTAGCTGCCCTGCCAAAGTGGCAGATTTAACGCGCCTAGCTCAGTTAAAAATTGGCGTTTAGCGTTAACCATTATGACAAGGTATTAATACCATTTCACATTTCATCAAGAGAATTTTATGGAAGCAATTATAGTTATTGTTGGTTTTTTAGGAGCCGGCAAAACAACCCTACTTAAAAAGCTAGTCGATAATGCACTTGCGCAATTTTGGCAGCCGTTTATTGTGCTTAACGACTATGAAACTGCCGAGTTAGATATCGCTCAGCTTAGCGATAAACTAGACAAACAGTGGTTAAAAGCCTTAAGTGGCAGCTGCATTTGCTGCAGCGGTATTTCAGAGCTGCGCGACAGCGTTAATCGCATTCCTAAGCGCACTAACGGCATTACCTTTATTGAAGCAAACGGCACAACCGATGCGTGTTCATTAATGGGATTTTTAGGCGTTGGTATTAACGAGCGCTTTTTACCGCCGATTCAAATATCAGTGGTTGATGTAAACAATTGGCAAAAGCGCGATGAGTATAACGAGCTCGAAGCAAATCAAATCCAAGTCTCGTCGATTTTAGTGCTCACCCATGAAGATAAAGTAGATGCAAATCGTGTAAATCACGTAAAAGCCGAGCTCAAAAAGATCAATTCAAGCGCTCACATTATTAGCTTTGCTGATTTAGATATTGCGCAGCTGCCTGAAATTGCTCCATCGAACAACACAATAACAAAACTAGCGCATCATAAAGCGCATTGGGCGTCGAGTTCGGCCGATTTACCACATTTACCCGATTACCGATGCGTAAAAGACATTTGCGATGCTTTACCCAGCACCATTTTACGCATAAAGGGCTGTACCACTGTCGCCGATGAGCCCCATTATGTGTATTTTGAGCGCTGCCCAGACGGAGAAGTATATGTTAGACCTTATCGCGGAAAACCTGACACCGGAACAAAATTACTTACCATTGGCCCAGGAAGCGATAAAGCATTATTAGAGCGGGTAATTAAAAACGCTTTAATCGCAGCAAAAAAGCGGGAAAAACCGGCGGTGTGTAACGTTTAACGCAAAGCCACTTTACGGTAATTGAAAATAGCGCGTAACGCGCTATTTTTATCGCTAATCAAAAAACAACACAACGCTAACTATTTGCCGCAACCGCACTCAAGATACTAACTACCGCAAATAACATCCACGACAAGTGTTTGGCTTTCGAGCCCACTAATGCAACGATAAAATGAATAGCAAACGTCACTGCAATAATATAAAACAGCGCAACTTTACTAGGGTTTGGCTCTGCAAGTGCCAACAAAATCGCGGCAAAACCAACCCAAGTTACCGAGGTTAAATGCCAAGCAAAACGCAATGTGCGTTTGGTAAAATCATCGTTACCAAAAAGCTTAGGTAAATTATCTCGCTTGAATAACCTTATCAGAATGTAACGCTCACCAAGGTAAGAGTGTGCAAACGATACCAGTAACAGTAAGTAAGCAAGCAGAAATGTAGAGTAGAAACGTCATATCCTTATGTACCACTTTATAGATTAAGTTTACTGATCAACTGAGTCAGTCGTTCGCTGCTGATTAGATATCTGTTTAATGGCGTTATTTAGCTCAGCCAAAAACGACTCAAAATCAGTAAAATGCTTCACATATTCTTTTGAAAAGCCAATATGTGCAGATTGGGAAGAAATGGTTTCCATAACAATAAAATCGGCATTATTCGGCATATTATTTTGCGCTAACGCATCTTTTAACACCAACAAGGTTGATGTTTTATCATTTATATAACAATCAATTCGCCGTTTCAGTAATTTTTCAACATTATGTTCTGTGCTCTTATTGCTTTCTAGCAAAATTGTGCCCTGTTTAACTGCTTTAGAATATTTATCATTGAGCAGTATATAACCCGCATTAATGCCTAGACTAAGCGGCTTTGAGGTTTTATTTTGAGAAAAATAATCAACTAATCGCACATTTTTATGGCACAACACTACGACTTCTTCTAATCCAATTTTTTCCGAATAATGAGAAATAAAGGGGCGTGTTTCAGGGTGTTTATAAGGAGGTAAAATGGCAAGCTCTTTACCTTGTTCCATAAGCATTAATGCACGTTTCCATGGCAGTGGCAAAAAACGAATATGATAATTAGGTGCAAGTTCACGGCTCACTTGGCGTATAAAGTCGATATAGATGCCTTTGACTTTGCCATTTTCAATGTAGCTGTAAGGCGGGTAATCATCGTCAACTAAAATGCATACTTCTTGACTATCTACCGCAAATAAATGGGCACTGCAAAAAAGCAGTAAACTCAATGCAACTAATGGACGCAAACGCAAATGGTACTTAATTATCATGTGGTTTTAATACGCCCACTGCTGAGAGTAATCATAGCGAAAGCCTACCGAAATTGACTGAGTATCGTTCAAGGCATCAAAGTCTTTCGTTAAATATTCTAAATGAAAGCGTAGATTATCGCTTGGCAGCCACTCAAATGTTAAGTTGGCTCCTTGATGGCTTTTAGTTTCAAGTTTTGAATTTCCATCGTCGAAATCAAAGAAGCCTAATTTAGCGCGATACAAAGGATGAAAACGATAGGCCAGTGAAACATCGAGCGTGGAGCCGCTTCTTGAGTTAACACGCTGATAATCAACATCTTGATACGCAATGGCTGCATAAAGATTGTCGCTAATATCAAGCGCTGCCATGCCCGCTATCACTTCAGTTTTACCAATTTTAAGTTGTTGCTGGTTATAATCATCCTGTCTTGAATAGGTTAACGCTAAATGCAGCCCATTTCGGCTGTAACCTAAACCAGTATTAATAAAGTCGGCAAAATCATCGCCACTATCACCGTCAAACTGTCCACCTATTATAAACTTAAAATCCTTGATTTGGTTTTCATAAGTGACAAGGTTATTAACAAAAAACGGGCTTTCAACATCGTAAGCAAAGGGGCTACTGCGATGGTTAAAAATATCCACATATTCCGCAATTAAGGTGTATTGCACCGGTCTTTGTTTACCAAGACCAAACTGGCCGATTGGCGAATCTAGCGCTACATATACTTGTCTGGCCTTGCCAAAATCACCATTGTTACCAAGGTCAATACTCCATTCACCATGAGCAATTGCCTGCCAACCGGGCTTAAATCGATAGGTAGATTTAAATCCAGCATGAGACAACGCATCCTGAATATCCCAAAAGTCATCATTTTGATCTTCAATATAACCGTAAGTTGGCCGCAATGTCGCATACAGCTTAATACTGCCGTCTTCGCGCTTCTTCGGCTGTAAAACCTCTGGGCTTTCTGGCATATCGTTTTTATTCGTAGCGCCTTGTTGCTTGGCTTTTGCTTCTAAATCTGTCAAACGTTTTTGCAACTCAAGTAACTGCTGTTTTATAAGCTCAATTTCATTTGCTTGGTTGTTATTGGCATGTGCAATATGGCCAAAAAGTAACGGTGCACAAAGCAGTAAGTTAAAGCGTTTCATCGGTGTATCCTCACTATGGCTAACTGACTAAACTACTGTCCATTGATTAAACAGGCGATTGTCCGTTACACCTTAAAGCGGTCTAATATTTGCTTTTGCTCTTGAATACTATTGGCCTGCAATTCAATTGATTCGCTAGTTTGGTGTGCATAATTAGAAACATTGACGGAAATATCTCGGATCCTAACGGTGTTTTCATTAATTTCTTCCGACACCGAACTTTGCTCTTCGGCCGCTGATGCTATTTGCGTATTCATGTCATTAATTAAATTAATTGCAGCGCAAATTCTATCGAGTGCTTGCTGTGTGCTTTTTGCTTGTTCAACGGTTTCTTGTGCAGCGCCTTGACTTACTTTCATCGCTTCTACAACCGTTTTTACGCCCGATTGCAATTGATCAATCATGGCGCGAATTTCAGTTGTGGAATCTTGGGTACGAGAGGCAAGTGTGCGAACTTCATCGGCCACCACGGCAAAACCACGCCCCTGTTCACCCGCCCTTGCGGCTTCAATTGCGGCATTAAGCGCCAGCAAGTTAGTTTGTTCAGCAATCTCGTTGATCACCTGCAAAATGGTTTCAATGTTATGGGTCGCATTTTCTAAAATTTCGACATTACCAACCGCATGCTCAATGCGCGTCGATAATGTATCAATCAATGAGGTTGTTTGTTCTACGATTTGCACGCCTGTTTGGGTGGCGTTATCAGCTTCTTTCGTGGCTTCAGCGGCACTTTGTGCATTATTAGCAACCTCAGAAGCGGTTACCGTCATTTGATTCATCGCGGTGGCAAGCAAATCAATTTCTTGCAACTGCGTCGATACCGCAGCATTCGAATCGTGTACGCCTTGTTGTGATACTCTCATACTGCTTAGAACATCATCGCCAGTCGACTTTAACAGCTTAATTTGCTCTCTAAGGTTTTCTTTAAACAGGTTAAATCCGGTGGCCAATTCAGCAAATTCTTGATCTGTGTCGGTAGATAGCCGTCTTGTTAAGTCCCCTTCGCCAGTTGCGATATTCTCTATCGCACTGTTTAGTGCATTAAGCGGCGTCAATAATTTTTTAATTATAAACTGCAGCACTAACACGCTTACAATTAAGGCAATAATACTAAAAATGACAACTTGGTTACGCATATCGGTAACCGCTTTATAGGCAATTTTTTCGTTGAGTAGCACGCCAATGTACCAATCCTGATCAGGAATTTTGGCAAACCTTAGGTTAAACTCTTCGCCATCAACGATTGGGTGTTCAATGTTATTAACCTGAATGCGAGAATTTGGTAAAAACTCACTCATATTTTTGCCATTTTTACTGGCATCAGGGTGGGCGATTACCACACCACTTTCAGACACAATAAAAATGTAACCTGCATCAAATAATTGCACGCGATTGACCAGATCCGATAAACCAGAAAGACTCAAATCAAAAAAGATCGCGCCAATAAATTCGTTCGCTTTAATCAACGGAGTGGCAACGGAAATGAGTATTTCACCTGTAGCCGAATCCGCATAAGGTTCAGTAATAATCAGTTGCCTTTCATTTTTTGCTTTTACATACCAAGGTCTTACTCTTGGGTCCCAACTAGCTCCTGGCTCCCAATCAGGGTCACTTTTAAAGTTTGAACCATCAGATTCATAGCCGCCGCCAATCAGTAAAAACTCTTGTTTAATTTCAGGAATACGAATGACATCAGTAATGTGCTGATGAGAGGGGTCTAGTTGTGCAAGCGATGTAGCATAACTGGCAATTGCTTTTTTACCACCAAGCTCTGACGAAACAGTATTTTTAACACCGTGCACAATGTCTTCAATGCTCTCTTCGATGGTTGTTTGAAGTTTTGATTTAACAGTGAAAAATTGAATGGTGCCAAGAAAGGCAATGGTGATAATCAGTAACAGTGAAGATGCAATTGCAACCTTATGAACAAATTTCATAACATTCTCAACCTAATGTTTGCTACATAACTAAAAAGTGTCTAAGCAAGTGGGTTGCTTAGCCTCTTTTTATGAGATGCCTTTAACATTAGTTGATAAATTTACATTTTTCCTGTGCATTAATGGATAATGGTATGCCTTAATAACCTGCCTAAAAACCCGTTAGGCATTTATGGTTAGTCTTATTTAATGACTAAATTATGTGATTCAGACCACTGTCTCAGCGACTCTAAAATATCAAGCGCAGAGCGGCCAAATTCTGTTAATTCGTAAGTTACAGCTACTGGTCGCTCATTAATGACTTTACGCAGTACCATGCCCTCTTGTTCAAGTTCTTTTAAGCGTTGATCAACCATTTTTTTAGTTGCGCCACCTAACATTCTTACTAAATCGTTAAAACGCACAGGCTCGTCTTTTAAATGATAAATAATTGAGCCTTTCCATTTACCACCAATTAAACGCATGCCTTTTTCAATTGCGCACGGTTCATCACACACGTTAAAAACTTTTTTCCTGCCCTTAGCATCTGTTTTTACATAACTTTCCATTAAAAATATGCCTCTAAATACTAGGTTACTAAAAGTATACTAATTGAATTGGCATACTAGGTCCCTAAAATATACCTCATATACATTTTTGATGAAACCTAACATTAGGAAAGAACAATGAGCAATATTTTAATTATTAATGGTCACCAGTATTACCCGTTCTCAGAAGGTAAGTTAAACGCAACCTTAGTAGACGAAGCCGTTTCATTCTTGACGCAAAAAGGTCACGAAACACGCGTAGTAACAATGCAAGACGAAATCAATGTTGAGCAAGAGCTTGAAAACCATAAATGGGCAGACGTTATTATCTTTCAGTCGCCAATTAATTGGATGGGCGTGACTTGGTCATTCAAAAAATACATGGATGAGGTATACACAGCCGGTATGGGTGGCGCACTGTGTAATGGCGATGGCAGAACCGCAGATGAACCTAAAAAACATTATGGACGTGGCGGCACACTAACAGACACTAAATATATGATGTCAGTTACATTTAATGCGCCAGAAGAAGCCTTTAATGATCCAAGTGAATTTTTTATCGGGAAATCGGTAGATGATCTACTCTTTCCTATGCACATGAATTTTAAATTTTTTGATATGCGCGCATTACCAACATTTGCCTGTTTTGATGTGATGAAAAACGCAAATGTAGAAAACGATTTAGAACGTTTTAAAGCCCACCTGAATGATCACTTTTAACGGAGTAAATAATGCCTTTTGAATACACACAAAAATTGCACGCTGGTTCGGTATTTCCGAAATTTGATGCAACGCAGTTATCTGGTGAGACTATTAAGATTGGCTTACCAACTGAGAATCATGATTGGCAATTAGTTTTGATTTATCGCGGTCGTCATTGCCCGCTTTGCACTAAATACCTCAATCAATTAGCAACCTTTAAACAACGATTATCTAAAATTGGGGTGGATATAGTGGCCATTTCAGCTGACAGTAAAGATCAATTAACCTCCCATTTGGAGCAGCTAACGGTGAACTTTCCAATTGCTTATGGCTTAACAATAGAGCAAATGAAAACACTGGGGCTTTATATTTCTGATCCTCGCTCTGAACAAGAAACCGATCACCCTTTTGCTGAGCCCGGATTATTTGTTGTAAATGCAAAAGGCGATATTCAAATTGTCGATATATCAAACAACCCATTTGTTCGCCCTGAGCTTGAAGCGCTCGTTAATGGTGTAGCATGGATCCGTAACCCTGAAAATAACTATCCAATTCGGGGGATGCACCTTTAATCGAAGTAGCTTCAAAGCGAACTACCTGTTGCAGTTTAAGGTAATAAACTGCAACGTGTTGACGCTGCATTTAAGCGCTTCACAAATGCCACTGCGGTATCTTTTGCACACTCAACACTACTGTAACTAATGTAACGTCTTGTCATTATCAAAACATTTGAACTAATTACTTATACTTCTAATAATTAAACTATCAGACAAGCTAGTCTTAAAGTAAGCATTAACACGCAACAACTGTTCACTTATCAAACAAAAATTGAGTAAAATTTTCCCAACATTGTCATTAAATTATCATTGACTTTGACTTGCATGCCAGTTAACTTGAGTTAGTAGCTAATAAGTTGAGTTACAGTATTATTTCTTCATTTCGTCGAATATGATGTACGTCGTCCTGTTGTGATTAACACTTTGCTTTATTTTGACGCTATTCACGCTCATTGTGAGCAATTGTTACACCCCTATTTATATACTGGATTTATATCATGTCAGAAAAAGTAAACGGCACTGTAAAGTGGTTTAATGAATCAAAAGGTTTTGGCTTTATCGAGCAAGCATCAGGCCCAGACGTATTTGTACACTTTAGTGCTATTACTGGTGACGGCTTCCGTACCTTAACTGAAGGTCAGAAAGTTGAGTTCACTGTAACGACAGGTCAAAAAGGACCTCAAGCTGAAAACCTAGTGGTTTTATAAGCAAAAATTCCGGAGGCAAGTAATCTATTTGCCTCAGCTCCTCTCCAATAAATTCGTATTAAATTCCAACTGATATCTGTCACTAATTCGGTTACAATTACATTTTTCACCCCTTATCACCGAAAATGAAAGTTAATTCATCAAGCAGCTATGGAAAGTTCACTGTGTCCCTATTAAGTGAGCGCATTATTTACGCTAAACTTATTGGCAGCTTTAGTGAGCGTGGTATTAGTGATTACATCAATCAGGTGAAAACAATAATCAGTGATTTTGCCGGCAAACCATTTGCAATGCTAATCAATAATCTAGAAATTGAGGGTGGCACGCCAGAGGCATACCAAACCCTCGATAACTACAATCACTGGTTAAATCAGCAAGCTATCGTGGCGAAAGCATTTATCATTGATGACAACGTCACAAAACATATTTTGCTAACGCGTACGCCATCATTAAAACAGCAAAACATCGCCTTTTTTAAAACAGTAAATGAAGCTCAGGACTGGCTAGAAGCCGAATTGCATTAATTTTTCACTGCAATATTTGCCTGAGATAATCACTTCATAAGCAGAGTAAAAAAAGTAGCATCTAGTCGTATTTCACATATACCGATGCAACTCATCACAATGCGCCCAGAATAAAAATCGCTTTCGCATCAGACAGGCATTTAAGCACGCTTTAAGACGCTTACCCCATTGCGTTTTACAACCAACATTAATTTTCCAACTAACACTAACAGCACCGCGCCAATCAGCACCGGAGTCACTAAAAAGCTCCAACCTTCTCCCGCCAACATTATTAATATTGGATTTGCTCCCGCTGGCGGGTGTGTTGTTTTAGTCAATAACATTGCGGTTACCGCAAGACCTGATGCCAGCGCCAGAGTGAGCGGTGAAACGCCAATATACAAGGTAAATATAATACCAATAGAAGCCGTAATTAGATGGCCTCCAATCACATTTTTCGCTTGTGCTAATGGACTTTCTGGCACACCGAAAACTAATACGGCGGTTGCACCAAACGGCGCCATAAGTAAGGCAAAGTCCATAACAGACGCATCAAAAAACGACAGTAAAGCGATGCCTAAAAACGCCCCCATACCTGCTAGTATCGGTAAAAATAATGTATTCATTTCAACTCCAAATAAAAGTAGACCGTTTTGTCTACATTTTTAGAGTAGACAAAACGGTCTACTTTTGTCAATATACTTTTCAGACAAAGCCATACAAAGATGAATATGAGTAAAAAACGTCAATTGCTTATTGATACCGCCCTAACGCTTTTTTATAAGCAAGGCATTCACGCTATTGGGATCAATGAAATACTAACTACATCTGGCGTGGCAAAACGCACCTTATATAGTCATTTTGCAAGTAAAGACGCTTTGTTAGAGGCGGCACTCGAAACGCGCCATAACACCTTTATGGCATGGCTAAATGATAAGTTAGATGGTGCAAATTCGGATCAGCACACTATTGAACTGCTTTTTAACGCGTTGGCGAGTTGGTTTACACACAATGAACCCAAATTAGGGGATTTTAGGGGCTGTTTTTTTATAAATACGTCAGCTGAATTTAGCGATACCCAATGTAATATTTATGCGCTATGTCAGCAACATAAAGCCGAAATAAAAACCTTAATTGAAAATAAGTTACAAGGCACTAACCCATTATTAGTCGATGTAATTTGTATTATGAAAGAAGGTGCTATTGTCAGCACACAAGTCTCTGGGTACAACCCAAAACACATAGAAAGCTGTATTACTGCTTTGCAAGGTATGCTCGACTAAAACACCTAATTACTAACGTAAATTAGCGTAGCAACAAGCGAGCTATTAACGTGCTCGCTTTATTAACTAGCAGCTCGAAAATTTACATTTCGCCTTATTAAATTTGGAATCGGTCTTTCAAAGTATTGATACGATAAAAAAGCAACAAGCACACTTAAAACCAATGAGAGTAGCAATTTAATCTCGATAGACAGTTGAAGTTGATTCACTTTAGTAATGATCGGCATATGTAATAAGTACAATGAATACGATATTTTGCCAATGAAATCACCAAACCGGTTTGCCAAAAGCACATTGTTATTCGGAACCAAAAATACCACACAAAAGAACACCGTACTCATAACAAGCAGCACTTCGTAGCTAAGCCACATTCTCACTTTATCGACAGTAGTACTGCCATAAATAAAACACTTAAAAAGCACAAGAGCAGCGCTCAGCTTACCTTGTGTTTTACTAACTAATTCATTGACACCAATACCCATTGTGCATTCAAGTAACAAAATATCGCATTTTTTAAAGCAGTAAGTGAGATTGAAAGCTACCCCAATACATAATTAGCTAAACGTTAATACACAATAAAATATTTGATGGCGTCAACATTTTTATGAGCTAGCCTCAGGCCCGTTTTACTTGACCTACAAAAGAAATACTTAGTTTTCGACACAAACTAACTAGTCGCTATCTACTACTTATGACTCCCGCTATAACCTAAATTGATACCGAAATAAAAATAGTCTTCCCTCTTGAACTTTTTTAATTTGCCCATATCAGAAAATACGATTCGTTCTTTACTTTGTTTGGGGAATTTACCCTGCAACTATGGAGATAATAACAATGTATTTTTCGATAACGTCTCAAGCACTCTTTTCAAATAAAAATCTATTTATAAACAACCAGTAATAAGCTTAATTCGGAGACTTCCATGTTAGAGGTGAGTAATTTAACTCGCAGCTATGGCAGTTTTAAAGCTGTAGATTCTGTGAGTTTTAAAATCCAAAAAGGTGAAATTATCGGGCTGCTTGGGCACAACGGCGCGGGTAAAACCACCATAATGAAAATGATCAGCGGCTATCTTGAAGCCGACAACGGCGAGGTCAGCTTAGATGGCGTAACGCTCTCTAAAGACCCTAAAAAACTTCAAAGCCAACTTGGTTATTTACCCGAAAGTTTGCCTGTCTATCCAGAAATGAGCGTGGCCGAATACTTAGATTACGCCGCTGATTTAAAAGGGTTAAAGGGCAACACTAAAGTAGCCGAAATAAAACGCGCCATCAAAGCTACGGATTTATCTGCAAAATTATTGGCACCCATCGAAACCTTATCGCGAGGTTACAAGCAGCGTGTGGGTGTGGCACAGGCTATTTTGGGGCAACCAAAACTATTAATTTTGGATGAGCCAACCAATGGCCTCGACCCAGAGCAAACACAACATATGCGTGAGCTGATCAGAGACATCGCCAAAAAAGCCACGGTGATTTTATCGACCCATATTATGCAAGAGGTGAATGCTTTATGTGATCGCGTGTTGATCTTGAAATCGGGTCAACTGGTACTCGATGAACAACTCGAAGCATTGCAGCACAGCAAACAGCTGGTGGTCGAAAGCGACTTAGCAGACGTGAAAAAGCTCACAGATATTAAAGGCATTTTTGCTGTTGAACACGAGCCACAAAAATTTATCGTGAGCTTAGAAGACAAGGCGAACATGCAGCAAGTAGCAGCCAATATCAGCAAAACCATTATTGAAAGTGGCGCGCAATTGTTTGCCATTTACCCGCAAAAACGTGACCTAGAAACCGTCTTTAACCAAATCAATAACGAAGAATTTGTCGCGACCGCGAATAACACTAAGGGAGGAGCCGCGCATGCAGCCTAGTCAATCTGCGCAGTTTAATGCTGTTCGTATTGCGCAAAAAGAAATCGCGCTATTTTTCTCATCGCCCATTGCTTACTTGTTTATTGGCGCATTTGTGTCGTTAACCTTGTTTATCTTCTTCTGGGCTGAGGCGTTTTTCTCTCGTAACATTGCCGATGTGCGCCCGATGTTTGAGTGGATGCCTATTTTGCTTATCTTCCTATCGGCAACCTTAACCATGAAGCTCTGGAGTGAAGAGCGACGCAGCGGCACCATTGAATATGTTCATACCTTATCGGTGCCGCTGTGGCATTTTGTGCTAGGCAAGTTTTTGGGTTGCTTGGCGCTGTTGGCGATTGCGTTAGTAATCACATTGCCTTTACCGATCACAGTTAGCTTTTTAGGCGAGTTAGATTGGGGCCCCGTTATTTCGGGTTATTTGGCGGTGTTGTTACTGGGCAGTGCCTATATTGCCATTGGTTTAGCGGTATCAGCGCGCAGTGATAATCAAATTGTCAGTTTGATCACCGCATGCGTGATTGGTGGTATTTTTTACTTTATTGGTACCGCTGCAATCACTGACTTTTTCTCCCATCAAGGGGCTGAATTTTTAAGACAACTCGGCACCGGCGCGCGCTTTGACGACATCACCCGTGGTGTCATTGATGTGCGAGACTTGGTGTATTATGTGTCGTTAACTTTGGTGTTTTTGGCTTTAAACACTTACTTTTTAGAGCAAGAGCGCTGGGCGAAAAATGACAACAGAGCAAATACACAATCAAGGCTTCATAAAACCTGGCAACGAGTGACAGGTTTGCTGGTGGTAAATTTACTTACAGCTAACGTGTGGCTCAGTCAGTTACCACAGCTGCGTTTAGACACCACCGCAGGCAAACAATACTCGATTTCTGAGGCAACTGAGTCTTATTTGGCGCAATTACAAGAGCCTATGTTGATCCGAGGGTATTTCAGCAACAAAACCCACCCATTACTAGCGCCACTGGTGCCGCAAGTGAAAGACTTATTACAAGAGTACGAAGTTGTTGCCGATGGCAGAGTGCGCGTTGAGTTTATTGATCCGCAAATGCACCCAGAGCTTGAAGAAGAAGCCAACACCCAATTTGGCATTAAGCCAATGCCGTTTCAGGTTGCCGACCGTTATCAAGCGTCGATTGTCAGCTCCTATTTTAATATTCTGGTGCAATACGGTGACGAGCATCAAGTACTAGGGTTTAGAGACTTAATTGAGGTTAATGCCCGCGCCGAGTCAGATGTTGAAGTGCTGTTACGTAACCCTGAACACGACATTACCCGTGCGATTAAAACCGTACTGCAAAACTATCAAAGCGGTGGTAACTTATTCGACACCGTGATGCAAACACTGACCTTTAACGCCTATGTGTCGGCAAATGAGAAACTGCCTGAGCAGTTACAAACCTTAAAGCAAGGCATTGAAAAGCACTTAAATGATGTGCAAGCTAAGTCTTACAATAAGTTGGCTGTTAATTTTATTGAGCCAGAAGCCGAAGGCGGTAAAGTTGCAGCCCAAATAGCTGAAGAATATGGCTTTGAGCCAATGGCAACCAGCTTTTTCTCAGATCAAACCTTCTACTTTTACCTGACATTGGCGGGTGAAGATCAAATTGTACAAATTCCACTGGATGACTTTAGCGACGCAAGCTTTGAGCGCAACCTCGATGCGGCAATTAAGCGGTTTGCCTCTGGATTCACTAAAAACTTAGCGCTGGTAAAACCCGCTTCAGCCCCGAGTTATGGCTACGGTATGCCAAGCAGCAGTTTTAGAGAGCTAGAGCGTATGCTAGGCAGTGAATTGAACATCATCAATGAAGATTTAAGCGATGGCAGTGTTTCGGGTGAAGCCGATATTCTAATGCTTGTCGCCCCTAAATCACTGGATGAAAAACAGTTATTTGCCGTAGACCAATTCTTAATGAAAGGTGGGACGGTGATAGCGGCGACGTCACCTTACAGCATCAATCTTGCTGGTGGCAGTTTGAACATGAACTCAGTTGACAGTGGGCTGACAGACTGGTTAGCGCATCATGGTTTAAACATTAAAAACAGCCTAGTGATGGATGCTACCAATGCGGCATTCCCAATTCCAGTAACCCGTAATGTCGGTGGTTTCCAGTTGCAAGAAATGCGTATGTTGGATTACCCGTACTTTGCAGATATTCGCGATGGATTAAATCAAGATAATTTAATTACCTCTGAGCTACCACAATTGACCATGGCTTGGTCATCGCCCATTACCCTTGCAGAGAATAAAGACAATATCACTTTCACTAAATTGATTGAAAGCTCTGACAAAGCGTGGACGTCATCGTCTCTTGATGTGATGCCACAACTAAACGCGCAAGGCGAGACAAGTTACATCTCAGAAGGTGACACCGCGAAGCAATTAATGGGTGTGATGGCACAAGGTAAATTTACCTCATACTTTGCGGATAAAAACTCTCCGTTTTTAGCCAGCAAAGAGTCTGACTCTCAAAATACAGCATCGGATGACAACACTGAGAATGAGTCTGAAAACAGTGAAACTCAGAGCGACACACAGTTTGATGTCAGCAGTGTGATTAAGCACGCGCCAGACAGTGCACGCATTATCTTGTTCAGCTCAAATGACTTTGTACAAGACCAAGTGCTGCAACTGACCGCAGGCGTATCGCAAAATGATTATTTAAATAGTTTGCAGCTGATGATGAACGCCGTGGATTGGTCGCTGGAAGACCGAGCGTTAATGAGCATTCGCGCGCGTGGTAATTTCAACCGCACCCTACCACCGATGGAGCACGACCAGCAGCTTATGTGGGAATACGGAAACTATGCGCTGGCCTTTGCATTGCTAATGGGTCTAGCACTAGTTGAACGTCAACGTAGAAAGCGCAAGCAGCGTGAGTATTTAACTTGGATTTCGCAATAGGAGTGCAACCATGAATAAAGCAGTAATTATTTTATCTGTGGTCTTAGGCGCACAGGTTATTCTAGCTGGCGCACTATTTTATAATGGCCAAAATAGCTTTGAGACACAAGCGCCAGTGTCATTGTTAAGCCTAGAGCAACAAGCCATCAACGAAATTACCTTGCAAGAAGGTGATAATGATAAGCCGCTAACATTGGTGAAAAACGGTGAGAATTGGCATTTGGCTGATTACCCAAATTTACCTTTACTTGATTATAAAGTATCAGCCCTGACCGACACTTTAATTAACCGCAAGGTGAATTGGCCTGTATCACGCACTGAAGCTAGTCACGAACGCTTTAAAGTGGCCGATGACAACTTTGAAAAACGCATCACTTACAAGCTAGGTGATGATGAAGTTGAAGTGCTATTAGGTGAGTCACCCAGCTTTAAAAAGCTCTACGCGCGTAATAGCGACAATAATGATGTGTTCACCATAGAGTTCAGCGGCTATCAGCTTAGTGTTGAGAAAAATGATTGGTTAAATAAGTCGTTGTTGTTGGTAAAAGATATCAGCGAAATCAGCCAAGCTGGGTTAGCGTTTGAAAAAGTGCAAGTACAGCAAGACACTGACCTAGACGAGCGTACAGAGCCAGTTAAAAATGCAAGTGTTGATAAAAGTGCTGTCTTACCAGATATCATTAATGCAAACGCCAGCTCAAAGAGCAATATTGAAACAATATGGCAAGTTAAAGCGCCAGCAAAATTGCCTGAAGGTCAAACACTCGATACCGAGCGTATTGATGAGCTGCTTGAGCAATTTTCGAGTTTAACGGTGACGGCAATCGCCGAACAAGAAATCGCTTTTTCAGAGATTGAAAAGCTCAGCGTGAAAGATGCCGACGGCAAGCAGTTCGACTTTGAATTCGCTCAACATGAAGACAGCTATTATGTAAAACGTAGCGACTTTGCACATTGGTTTAGCCTTGGCAAAGCGCAGTTTGACAACCTAGCTAATATCAATGCCAATGATTTTTTCATTACCCCAGATGATGACGAAAATTCACATCAATTGAGTAATGAAACAAATCAACAAACGGACACTGAAACATCAGAATAGTTTGACTGCATGTTTCGATGAAAAGGGGAACTATTACGTTCCCCTTTTATTTTGCGCTACAACTGGAAATTAATTTAACTAAACACCATTTCTGGCACACACTCAGGCACCACTAACTTGCCTTGGGTTTTGCTGATGATTTCATCCACACTAATGCCCGGTGCGCGCTCTAACAAATAGAATGCACCGTCTTTTACTTCTAGCACGGCTAAATCGGTGACAATTTTATTAATGCAGTTAACCCCTGTTAGCGGTAGGCTGCAATGGCTAAGTAATTTGGACTCGCCGTGTTTGTTCGCGTGGGTCATTACACAAATAATGTTTTTAGCGCCTGCCACTAAATCCATCGCGCCACCCATACCTTTAACCAATTTTTTGGGGATCATCCAGCTGGCAATATTGCCATGTTGGTCCACTTCGAATGCACCTAACACGGTTAAATCAACGTGGCCGCCGCGGATCATGGCAAAACTTTCTGCCGAGCTAAAAATAGCAGCGCCTGTAGCTGCGGTAACAGTTTCTTTACCCGCGTTTATCATATCTGCGTCTACTTGATCTTTTGTTGGGTAAGGACCCATACCGAGTAACCCATTTTCTGATTGCAGCATCACTTCGATGCCATCAGGTACAAAGTTCGCCACAAGTGTTGGAATACCAATGCCAAGATTTACATAAAAACCGTCTTCAAGTTCACTCGCCACACGCTGTGCAATTTGTTCTCTGGTTAATGCCATTAGTTTTGCTCCTGTGTCACAACGCGCTCAATGCGTTTTTCAAATACACCTTTAATAACGCGGTTTACATAAATACCTGGGGTATGAATGTCGCTTGGCGCAAGCTCACCAGGCTCCACAATTTCTTCTGCTTCTACCACGGTAATTTTGCCTGCGGTAGCCGCCATGGGGTTAAAGTTCATTGCAGTATGGCGATAAACACAATTGCCATATCGATCAGCTTTCCACGCTTTAATAATGGCAAAATCACCGACAATACTTGGCTCGAGCAAATAATCGCGGCCATTAAATTGTTTAATTTCTTTACCTTCGGCAACTAAAGTACCCACACCTGTTGCCGTATAAAATGCGGGAATACCCGCCCCTCCTGCACGCATTTTCTCAGCCAAAGTGCCTTGTGGGGTAAGTTCTACCTCCAATTCACCCGCTAATAGTTGCTGCTCAAATAACGCGTTTTCACCCACATACGACGACACCATTTTTTTAATTTGCTTGTCTTCAAGCAAAATGCCCAAACCAAAGCCATCAACACCACAGTTATTTGAAACGACCGTAAGCCCTTTGGTTTGTTGGCGCTTAATTTCACTAATTAAACCTTCTGGAATACCACACAGGCCAAAACCACCCGCAATCACCGTCATACCATCTTCAAGCCCAGCCATTGCCTCACTGTAACTTGAAACTACCTTATTAAATCCTGCCATTTTAAACTCCTATTGTGCGGTCCAGCCGCCATCTAGCGCCAAGGTTTGCCCGGTAATATTGCATGCCTCTTTCGCCATTAAAAAACGCACTGTGTGGGCGATTTCTGCAATGTCGATAAATGATTTTTTTGGCATAGGTGCGAGCATAATTTGCTCAATCACTTGTTGCTCGCTAATGCCATGGTTTTTTGCCTGATCGGCAATTTGCTTTTCAACCAGTGGGGTTTTTACATACGCTGGGCAAATGGTGTTAATAGTAATGTCGTGCTCGGCGGTTTCTAATGCCATCACTTTGGAAAAGCCCACTAAACCATGCTTTGCCGCCACATAGGCTGACTTAAAACGCGATGCCACTAAGCTATGAATTGAGCCAATATTAATCACGCGGCCAAAATTGCGCTCGCGCATACTTGGTAATACCGCTTTGGTCATTAGTGCTGTGCCAGTAAGCATCACATCCACCAGCAAACGCCATTGGTTTTGCGGAAACTCTTCAAGCGCCGCAACATGTTGAATACCTGCATTATTAATTAACACATCAACCGGTGCAGGCAGCTCGCTAAGTAGCTGAATAATCGCAGCTTCGTCGGTCACATTTAGTGCGACACCCAGCGCGTGATAACCTTTGCTACTGAGTTTTTTTGCCGCCTTAAGCGCAGCCTCTTGGTTTAAATCCGTCACGGTAATTAAGGTGTCGCTATCGGCAAGTGCTTCTGCAATGCCCAAACCAATGCCACTGGCACCGCCGGTGATCAAAATATGTTTATTCATTATTCGGCCTCCAAAAACGCTTGAATGCGTTCTTTTTGTGCTGAGATTGCAAATACCCCTTCTAAATGACCCCAATCGCCGGTGAGCTCTACCAAATCGGTTTGTTTGCCCTGTGCTTTTAATGCGTTATTGAGGGCACGACCCATCTCTGGGCGTAGCAATAAATCTTTGCTGGCAGGAATAATTAAACTTGGCGCGCTAATTTTGCTAAGGCTTGCTAAGTAGTCATCTTGATGGCCCGCTACAAACAACTGCGATGCGCGCACTAAATAAAGCACATGGTTGGCATCTTGTGTTTTAGCGCGAAGCTTGGCGCGGCTTAACAGGGTTTGCACTACCTCAGGTTGGGTGCGAATATCGTTAAGTGCCCCTTTATCCAGCACTTTAAAATTAGGGAAGCTCAGCGCAAACATATTCGGGTGCATTGCATCTTGGGTGATATTGAGCATAGTGGCAGTTAACCCGTCGATAGGCGCAGCTTTGCCATAGTAATCACCATTATTCCAGTTTTTATCTAAACGAATTGGCAATGCCCAGTGCTCTAGCGCCGATACACTCCATGCATCCATTTGGCCAGCGCCGATCACATGGACTAATTTGCCAACCCAATCTGGGTAAGTTACCGCCCACTCAAGCGCTTGAAACGACCCCATTGATGCCCCCATCACAGCATGCAATTTTTTTATGCCTAAGCTTTCAAGCACTAACTTTTGCACGTTAACAAAATCGCGAATGGTCACCACAGGAAAATCAAGGCCATACGGTTTGTTTGTAGCAGGATTGATTGACGCAGGGCCTGTCGTAATGGTGCGACCATCATTTACATTGGCATTGGCGAGTGAATCAACACTAATGACAAAATATTTATTGGTATCAATGGTTTTGCCAGGGCCAATAATCGCATCCCAATAACCTGGTAGCGCATCGCTTTCAGCGTATTTGCCTGCAGCGTGGGAATTACCCGAAAAGAAATGGGTAATTAAAATAGCATTGTCTTTTTTGGCATTAAGCGTGCCGTAGCTTTCATAACCTACCTTTACTTCGGCAATGCTTTTACCGCCAAAGGTTTTAAAGTTTTGTGTAGTAAATGTTTGTTTTTCAACAAGTAGCGTTTTAGCATTTACGTGCAAACACAGTAGCAAAAACACCAAAGTAATCATTTTTATTATTTTCATAATCAGCCCTTAAAACCAAATAAACAAACACAACGCCAACACAACGCCAAGTAACGGTACCACCGCACTTAATGCCGCCATAGACCAATATGCCGCCTGATGGGTTTCTTTACAAATTGCGCGAATGGTAGTTACCACATACCCATTGTGTGGCAAGGTATCGAGCGCACCCGACGAAATTGACACCACACGGTGTAATTGTTCAGGGTTGACCCCTGCATCTAAATAGTGCGGCGCTACTAATGGCAGCGCAATGGCTTGCCCGCCGGAGGCTGAGCCCGTTAACCCCGCAATCACACTGACCGCTACCGCAGCACCAATCAGCTCGTTGCCTGGAATTTGCGTCATTAAATCAACTGCCACGGTAAACGCTTCAGACGATTTAGCAATGGCACCAAACCCCACAACAGCGGCGGTATTACCAATCGCAATCAGTGCGCCATTAGTGCCTTCGGTGGTGGCTTTGGCAAGATTGTGAAAGTGTTTAAAGTTAATCACCACAATTGACAATACCCCACCTAATAACGCCACAATCAATGCCGCCTGCTGTAAGCTGTCGTGCAAAATAAATGACAGTGCCAACACCACTAATAGCGGAATAAGCCCCGTTACTGGGTGCGGGTAATCACGCTCGGGGATTTCTGGATCGTCATCGCGCGCTTCAAATTGCTCACCATTAGCCACTGCTTTGCCAATCATTTTTTTCAGCCACCAGTAGCCAAAACACGCCATAAAAATCGCTACAACTAGGCTCACTTCCCACGCAGCATAAGGCGAAGTGCCTAAATACTTGATGGGGATCCAGTTTTGAATTTCAGGCGAACCTGCGGATGTCATGGTGAAGGTAACCGAACCAAATGCCAGCGTAGCTGGAATAAAACGGCGCGGTAAATTGGCATCTTTAAATAGCGACAGCGCCATTGGATACACCGAAAACGCCACAATAAACACGCTAACACCGCCATAAGTTAATACGGCACACGCAATGACAATTGCCAATACCGCGTGCTTCATACCTAGTTTATCAACAATATAACGAGCTACACTGTCGGCAGCGCCGGTGTCTTCCATAAATTTGCCAAACAAACTGCCAAGCAAAAACATAAAAAACCATGCACTAACAAAATTAGCAAAGCCATTCATATAGCCTTGAATAAAGTTATCAGCGCCAGCGCTTGGAAAAATCGCCAAATTACTGGTGAGCGCCACAATGAGTGCACATGCTGGCGCGGCAATAAATAAATTCATACCGCGCAGCGTTAATACAATCAAAAGCGCCAGACCACCAATCAGGCCAAGCATACTTAACATAAAATCTTCCTATTTGAATCACTAACAAGGGTGACTTGGCTGCTAGTGCGTCAAATTACTGCTGACTATCAATGTGGATAACGGTGGCGATTTAAACAATAGCACTATAGTTATACGTGAATGATTTATTATTTAAAAACAACAGATTAACAGTGAATAGTACTATAGTGCTAAAGCTATTTTAAAGATTACCCACTAGATTGGTAACTGACTTGGCTGTGCGATGTAACGTATAACAATAAAGATAGGAACAACATTATGACCAAGGCAAATATCAACAGCAGCAAACACGCTTGCCTGCGCTCACTGTCTGCAGTAAGTGGTGCTGTATTACTGGCATTAGCAACCCCTACATTTGCAAATCAACAGGAAAACGGCGAGAAAAAAGCAGAGCTTGAGCGCATTCAAGTAACCGCGCGTAAAACCGTCGAAAACTTACAACAAGTGCCAGTGGCTGTTACCTCAATAGGTGCAACCGAGCTTGCCGAAAAAGGCATTGCTGAACTGATTGAAGTACAGCAGTTTTCACCAAATACCACGCTACAACGCAGCCGCGGCACAAACTCAACCATTACGGCGTTTATTCGTGGTGTAGGCCAGCAAGACCCCCTTTGGGGTTATGAACCAGGTGTGGGCATTTATATTGATGATGTATATTTAGCGCGCCCGCAAGGTGCCGTGCTCGATTTACTTGATGTTGAACGCGTTGAAGTATTACGCGGTCCGCAAGGCACACTGTATGGCAAAAACACCATAGGTGGCGCCATTAAGTACGTAACCAAAGAGATGTCGGGCGACCCAACATTTAACGTATCGGCAAGCGTAGGTAGCTATAACCAGCGCGATATTAAACTCACAGGTCAATACCCACTTATTCAAGATACCCTTTATGTTGGCGTTGGTTATGCCAATTTAAACCGCGATGGGTTTGGTGAATATTTACAATCAGACTTACCAAATCAAGATACCGAAAACTACAACAAAGAAGTGGAAGCAGCTCGCGTTACACTCGAATGGCATGCCAATGACGATTTATTCTTCCGCTTAAATTGGGATAAAACTGACGATACATCAAACGCCAAAGGTGGCTACCGTTTACTGCCGAGTTTATTAACCGATGCGCCAGTGCCAAATAGCGTATACGACTCGTACACCAGCTTACCAACCTGGAACAAAGTAGAACTTGAAGGCTATAGCCTACTTGCTAACTGGGACTTAACAGATGCCACCAGCGTAAAATACGTTGCATCTAAGCGTGAAAGCTATTCACCAACTAATATCGACTTTGATAATACACCGCTTCGCATTTTTGATGTACCAGCTGTGTATGACGACAATCAAACCAGCCATGAATTACAACTGAACCACGCAGGTGAAAACTACAAATTGGTGTCGGGCCTTTATTACTATGATGGCGAATCATGCGGCCAGTTTGAAGCCATTTTAGAAGTGCTAGGCAATGCGATTTCATTACCAAGCTTAACCCGTGAAGTGTCGGGTTGTAACAACTCATCAAGTAAAGCCGCTTATATTCAAGGCAGCTATTACTTTAACCAGCAGTGGTCGGCAACCCTTGGTGCCCGTTATACCCAAGATGAAAAAGAAGCCAATGTTAGCAACGGTTTAGTCTATGAAACGGTTTATCCGTATTCGGGCTGGATCCCAGGTTATGTTCGCCCAGCAGGCGATTTAGTGCCAGAAGTACTGAACGATAACGAAGATTGGTCACGTTTTACGCCACGCCTTGGTGTGGAATATCAACATTCAGATGACATGATGTTCTTTGCAAGCTACGCACAAGGATTTAAGTCAGGTACTTATAACCCGCGTGCAACAACCGCAGAGCCCGCTGCCAACCCTGAGATTGTAGACTCGTTTGAACTGGGTATGAAAAGCGAGTGGAACAATAACCTGCGCGCCAATATCACCTTGTTCTCATTGCTGCATAAAGACCGCCAGTATATTTCGATTTTACCGGGCGAAACCTCAGCCGATCTTAACCAGCGCCTTGGCAATATTGGCCGCTCAGAGTCGCAAGGTATTGAAGCTGAATTTACCTATGTTGCTACTGACAACCTTAATTTTAATGCCTCGCTTGGTTATATCGATGCTGAATTTACTGAGGTGATCGACACCAACCCAGAAACGGGCGAAGAGTTTGATAAATCTGAATTCTTTGATATCGCTAACACCCCAGATTTAACCTTTAACCTAGGATTTGATTATTCAATTGAATCAACATTTGGTGACTTTGTAGTAAACGGTAACTACTACCACCGCGGCGATTACGTGCTGTTTGAAGAAGCCAGCCTGCTTTCGCAAGATGCCTACGGTTTAGTGAATTTGGGTGTGACTTGGTACTCGAATGATGGCCACTGGAGTGCATCACTAGCGGGTAAAAACCTCACCGACGAAGAATACCTGGTTGGTGGCTACCAATTTGTCACCCCTGATCCTACCGACCCAACGGATACAAGCAAATATACGCCAGGGTTAGGTGGTGACAATACTTTGATTGGTTATTACGGCGACCCGCGTACCGTTACGCTCACCGTTAATTACCGCTTTTGATTAACACTCCCCCTTGGGTCACCAACACCTAGTGCGGTGGCCCAGCTTTGGGGAAATGCTTGTAACCGTATTTCGAATACCTTATAACAGGAAGAATTGGAGTTAATTGGATGACAACGCAAGTGAAAGCCATTATCGCAGACGATCACCCGCTATTTCGCAGTGCTTTAAGCCAAGCGGCGGCAAACTATCTCGAAAAAGACAATATTCAAGAGTGTTATGATTTAGCGAGCTTGTTTTCTTTGCTGGAAACTCACCCAGAAACCGAACTCATTTTCCTCGATTTAAATATTCCTGGCGCCAAAGGCCTGCAAGGGCTTACGCAAATTCGCAACCAATACCCTGATATTTTAGTGATTATGGTATCGGCAACGGAAGACGCCAAAATAATTAACCACGCCATGGAAGCAGGCGCCTGCGCCTACATTCCAAAATCGACCTCGCTGAGCAATATTGGCAAAGCCATTGAAGTCGTGATTGATGGCGACACATGGCTGCCTGAAGACCTAGACCTAGAAGCCCACCCAATCG
Source organism: Pseudoalteromonas spongiae UST010723-006 (assembly GCF_000238255.3). Lineage (NCBI taxonomy): Bacteria > Pseudomonadati > Pseudomonadota > Gammaproteobacteria > Alteromonadales > Pseudoalteromonadaceae > Pseudoalteromonas > Pseudoalteromonas spongiae. Next base: position 92,316 of record NZ_CP011040.1, on the reverse strand, counting down.
ATAACGAACAAACTGAATTTGCGCAAAACCTAGAAAAGCTTACGCCACAGCAATACAAGGTTCTGGCGATGATTGCCGACGGCCTGTTAAACAAACAAATTGCTTATGAAATGTCAGTACAAGAAACCACAGTAAAACAACATGTATCCGCCATTTTACGCAAACTTGGCCTAAACAACCGCACCCAAGCCGGTATTTTATTTAATCAACTCAGCCAAGTAGATACCAAACCTGCAGAAGGCTTTGCGTGACCAGCTATTGTGATATCGGTTTAAAACTCATTCAAAGGTAAAACGCCTCTTGTCGCGGCGTAAATTACCGATTAAATTGCTATGAATTATCACAATTTGATGTAGTTGGCATGCCAAACCTATTATCTATTCGCTCTTATAGTGCAAACCCTGTCTCTCACTCTCATGAGTTCAATCAAATTGTTTTACCCTTGCGAGGAGTCATCAACATACACGTTGACGATTTTAGCGGTAAGGTCGCGCCGCGAGAATGTGTCGTTATTCGAGCCAATGAGAAGCATTTATTTGCAGCAGAACGGGAGGCACGCTTTATTGTTGCTGATATGCGCTGCCTACCTAACAATCTTATTTCGTCAGAGCAGATTGTTTTTGAAATAAATAAGCCTTTGTTAAATTATCTACTTTTTATCGAGAGCCAGTTAGAAAATCAAATCAACCCGCTTATTGAACAGTCAATGTACGAAACATTTAATCTATTGTTAGAAAGCCAGAATTTGCTGCCTAAGCTAGATGCGAGAATTAACAATGCACTGCTTTACATTACTGAACACATTGCTGAACCACTTAATATTGCGACACTGGCTAAAGTCGCTTATTTAAGCCCTACTCAATTTAAAAAAATATTTAAAACACAATTGGGCGTAACTGTGCTTGAGCATATTGCCCAACTTAGAATGGAAAAAGCACAAGCATTACTTACACATACAGACTACTCGCTACAGATAGTTGGTGAGAAAGTAGGCTATAAAGATTTATCGGCATTTAGCCGTAAATTCAAACAATATTTTGGTTTATCTCCTAAAAATTTCAAAAATTAATGTCTGTCCAATTTGATAAGAATTCCGTCCGAATAGTCAAAAATACAATCTCTAAAAAACATATTATTTAGTCCTCAAATATTAATCTGAGAGGTTGTTATGTTTGTTGAGTCAAAAATGATTAAAGGTACTTTAGCGATTGTTATTGCTAGCTTTCTTTGGGGTACAACCGGCACTGTTGCAAGCTTTTCAAATGATGTAAGCCCCCTAGCCATTGGCGCATTCGCTATGGGTTTGGGCGGTGTATTGATGGTACTAACCAACATTCGAAGTCTACTTGCAAACTATCGACAACTTATCAAACGAAAGGGACTATTTGCTGCTGGCGCCTTATCAGTTGCAATATATCCTCTGGCGTTTTATTCCGCTATGCACTTATCTGGCGTTGCGATAGGTACTATTGTGTCAATAGCCACTGCGCCCATGTTTGCCGCCCTTCTTGAGCGTCTTTTTAATCAAAAATCAATTTCAAGAAAATGGGGGGTAAGTTTTACGTTTGGTGTGATTGGTGTCATTTTGCTCACTCACGGTAAAAAACCCGCATTTGATGACACATCTAATTTATTTCTCAATTCATTAGGAATTGTCTTAGGCTGTATCGCTGGGTTAACTTACGCGTGTTATTCGTGGGTCGCAAAATCCTTTATAGAGAAATGCATTGACTCTAAAGCCGCCATGTCAGGGTTATTCGGGGGAGCGGCAATTCTGCTATTACCTTCTCTATTTTTTACAGGTGAGAATTTATTTTTAAACATCACCAATAGCGCTGTTTCACTTTATATGGCAATTATCCCAATGTTTCTAGGATATTTATTATTTGCATATGGCTTAACATTTATTGAAACAAGCAATGCGACATTAATAACGTTGCTGGAGCCTTTAATAGCAACAATATTGGCGGTTTTGCTGTTGGGGGAAAGTTTTAAGCTAATGGGTTGGATGGGCGCATTGTTAGTTTTACTTTGCTTGGTTATTCAGTCCATTAATCTGCCAAAAATTAACACTTCGCTCAGTGACAATAATAATCAGTTTACCTCATAATACTTGGATGGCTGCATCGCGATTCACATAGTAAAAGGCACAAAATGAAAATATTGGTAACAGGTTCTGCAGGTAGAGTTGGGCGTGCTATTTATATCAAATTGATGAAAGATCATGATGTAGTAGGTTTAGATAAAACCCCTTGCTCAACGGTAGACCTTATCGGTGATACTTGCGATGGCGAATTAATTTCTAAAGCACTTGAAAGTGTGGACGTTATTGTTCATACCGCGGCACTTCATGCACCCCATGTTGGGTTAATGTCTGATGAAGAGTTTCTAACCATCAATGTCGATGCAACCGAAAAGCTAGCCTTAGCTGGCATCAAAGCAGGCATTAAGCACTTTGTTTTTACCAGTACAACCGCGCTTTATGGCTATGCTTCATCTTCTGAAGGCGAAACCAGTTGGATTACAGAGCAGGTCGAGCCACAACCTAAGTCTATCTATCATAGAAGTAAAATACTTGCAGAAAACAAGTTGAATGAAATTTCAAAGCTCTTCAATCTTCCAGTTACTGTATTACAAATGTCTCGATGTTTTCCCGAACCTGCAGATTTAATGGCAATTTATCGCCTTACTCGCGGTATAGATGTGCGTGATGTCACAAGTGCGCATGCATGTGCCATAAATAAACGATTAAACGGCTTTAATCGTTTCATAATTTCTGGGTTTACCCCATTTAATCAAAATGACTGCGAACACCTTTACAATCATGCAAGTGAAGTCATAAAAGAAAAGTGCCCAGAATTAGCGGCAACATTTGAGCAAAGAGGATGGCGTTTACCAACAAGCTTAGACCGCGTATATGACTCATCAGCAGCACAAGCCAAGTTAGGTTGGCAGCCAAAGCATGGCTTCGCGAGTGTACTGGATATGTTAGATAGTGAAATAGCTGAAGTGTTACCCGTTTTAAAACAGCGCTAAGAAGTAATGAACAATACTGATGATTGTTCAAACTAACCTCAAACAGCATATTACCCAATCAAACATCCACTTTTGCTTATGAACATGGCACTTTATATAAATTTTTTTGACGCGATTAAGTGATGACTCGATTATCTAAACCCAATTATAAATTGCTAGGGCAAAAAACTACTGATAATCTACTGATAATATTAAATAAAATTGCTTATTAGTCTGCCAAATTTAGGTTGTGAATAACTTCCTTAAATCGAAATGCGCACTAATAAGCTGTTAGTTGCCTAGGAGAATTAGGTACATGATTCGAAACGAGGTGGACTTTTCAAGCTGGTTAGATAGCCAGCTCAGTGTTGAAATACCAGCGCACATAATTGCGTTTAATATTAACGTTTATGAGTCACCATTTATTGTTGAAATTGTTGGCACCAATGAATTCGATGCCGAAGATGAAGATTGGGCGTGCAACGAAGATTGGGTTCCTAAAGTTCGTTCTATTGAGGTTTCAAACGATTTATTTGGCAGCTCTTGGGAAGTTGCAGAGCAAAATATAGTTAATATGGCTCGTGGTTATTTCAAATCAAATTACGTTAATGCAAGTAAACTAAAGCAAGCAAAAGCATTTGCTGTTGGGTTCGTGGATGGCAATCTAAATTTGATTAAATAGGCAACTAACAAGTGCCTAAACCAAAAGGACGTCTTAAAGTTGGCTAGGCGTTCGTCCCTCACTAATTTTAGCCAACATTAAAACGCCGCTTATCATGGCGTTAGAGTTTCAAGGAAGATTTGTGAAAAATTTCTGGATATTTATTTTCTATTTAACATTAGTTGCTTCTTTCGCTACAAATGCATCAGACAATATAAAATGGAAAGGTGTTGCTGAAATCAATCATCATACACTCGCCATGAAAGCAAGTGATTACATTAACTCAACGTTTCCCGAGCTTAAGAATGTCGAGATTAAACTAATTAAGGTTAATGCAAGTTATTCGTTTCAACACCAACATTTCAATCTGAATGTTATGTTCATGCACTCTGATTCTCTTGTAGAGGGCTCAAGCCATAAACGTATAGTTTATGTCGATGGTAAAGCCCAAGAAATTGAAATGCATATGATTCAATATATATTCTTAGATTTTGACAGAAATGGTGAAGCAATAAATCACCGAGTTGAAGAGGTTCCTTTTCATGGTTCTCAAAAAGAGTTCAAAAAAGAGTTTCAGAAACTCTAACAAGTGCCTAAACCAAAGGATGCAAAACAGCTGGCTTGTGCTCCTACGTCGCTAATTTTAGCCAGCTAGTTATGCGGGCCTTATGCCCTTGGAGAGTATATTTAGTGAAATCAAACTTTGAGTTATTAGCCAACTATAATTTGTGGATCAATCAAAGAATCTATGATTCTGCCAATAAGCTAGATCCCGAAGACCTATCGAAAGATAAGGGAGCCTATTTCAGTTCAATTATTGGTACCCTTAATCATATTTTAGTCGGTGACATTATTTGGCTTAAGCGCATATCTAATCATCCAGATAGTTTTAAATCGCTTAAACTGATGAAGGAATTTGCTGATCCGGTTTCTTTGAGTGAGATTGTTCATCCAGATTTAGAGTCTTTAGCTCAATCTAGAAAAGTTATTGATGAAGCCATAATTAATTTCATTAATGAGATTTCGGAAGAATCAATCTTGAGCGAGTTAGACTACATCAATACCAAAGGCAATAAGTTTACAAAAAATCTTGGCTTTATTATCCAGCACTTATTTAATCATCAAACGCATCATAGAGGGCAAGTAACGACAATGCTATTTCAATCTTGCATTGATGTTGGTGAAACTGATCTATTGGCCCTTATACCCAGTGAATAACGGCATAATAAGGCGCTGCAATCGACCTCCAGTATTTGTCATTTAGCTGCCTTAAGGTAACTAGCACAAAGTAGTCTTGAGTAATAATTTATCCATAAGGCTTGGTTCCATCGGTCACTGCTAAACTCAGATAAAGTTACAACGAAACCGCGTTTCGCTTACTTCTAATTTTTAACAGCTGTAGTAAGCAGCAACCAATATGACTAAATGCTATATCAAAAATTAAATGGGGTGGAAAAGCGGCCTTTATTCCACTTGAGCAGTTTAAAACCGATTCTTTAACGTTTTAACGCGCGAACTCTAAGCCTTCTTACCCTGATACAACTGCAAACACATCATCTGCATAAGTGCGGCTTTGCTCTGCCAATTCAAAAATGCTCGAAATGGGTGTTGCAGGTCTTACTTCAGCTAAAATGGACTCGGCTGCTTGCCAATTATTTTCCTCAATCGCCATCGCGATTTTTAATGCACCACCGAGAAGACCGTCATAATTTAATAGTGCCCCGCTTGAATTACTATCCAATGAAAACTCACTAATAACTGTATTAAGATCCATATCTAATACAGCGCCTAAAATAGACATTAAACCAATCAGGTACCCCTGCTCGGCCATCTCTTTACCGCCCGGTGCAAGAAATAGCGACATAAACTGGGCGCGCATTAGGCCAAATTTGGTCAACTCTGAAGGCTTATCAACCCCCAAGTCACTGAGTGCTAATACTCGTATAAACTGCCTAAGGGTATCTTCTCCCAAATACACCACAGCCTGCGAAATTGACTTCATTTCTTGCTTATCAAGGCCTGAATGGGCATTAACCAGTTTTAGCACGCGCGCAGTCAGACTTAAGTCTTTGGCAATCTTGCTTTCGATCTCTTTGAAATTGAGGTTAGGTCGAGTGGTCGATTTTAATAAATCAAATACCACCAGCTTTGATGGTTCAACATTGCCATGGGTTAGCATTTCGGGTTTGGCAAAAAAGTAGCCTTGAAACAAATCAACGCCAGCTTGTTGTAAGTAGTTAAAGTCTTCGTAGGTTTCTATTCGTTCGACAACAATTTTAAGTTTGGGGTATAAACGCTTTAGCTTCTTAGCTAAGGTGGTGGTTTTTAAAATCGGGTGCTCAAGCTCTAATTTAACGTAAGACATATAAGGTAACAAAGGCTCCCATCTTGGATCTTTGTCGTAATCATCAAGCGCAAATTTGTAATTTTGTTTTCTGAGCGTTTTTACAATCGCCAGCAATTCTTCAATATTCTGCGAGCGTTCAACAATTTCAAGCACCAAATTATCGGGTTTTAGTAAACGCGGAATTTCTTGTAATAACGTTGTGTCAGATAAGTTTATAAATGCACAATGGTTAGCAACTAACTTATCTTTACCAACTAAAATCAGTGAGTTAAAAAACATTCGTCCCGTTGCTTGCTCATCGGTCACACCAACAGGAAAAGCATTATTGTCTGAATCTCGATACAGCAACTCATAAGCAAATATTTGCTTCGATGCATCAAGAATGGCTTGTCGTGCAATAAACTGGGTTACAGGTTTCGTCATAAGTACAGCCAATTGAGTAGTGAAAGCTCTAACAGAGTGATTTAAATTGTATCAACTATGATTCTGACTAAATTATCAACAATTTCATTAAGACTACGCCAGCCAAGCCGTTTGAGCAAACAAAACATGTTGATGAATTAAAGCCGTGTCTTAAATGCCCCCTCACTTAGCTTGCACAAAAGGGTTCAGACCTGTTCAGTAAAATAACGCGATAAGTAATCCACAAAAGCGCGGATTTTAAACGGGATATAGTCTGCATTTTTATATATTGCATACATCGGGAGAGAAGCCTTTTCACAATCAGTAAATAACTCTACTAATGCACCTTCATTCAACTTATCTTGTACCATCCATTTAGGCATTCCCGCAATTCCACAGCCCATCAGGGCCATTTGCACAATAAATTCTGGGCTATCACTTTTAATAAACTCTAAAACCGAATGCTTTTGCTGATTAATAAACCACACATTCGATGGTCGACTAAGCGAGTAAGTAATACATTGATAGTACGCCAAATCTGAGGGCGTTGAAGGATAGCCATTTTGTTCTAAGTAATCAGGCGCAGCAAAGTAACATAGCTCATGATCCAATAACTTTTTTGCTTTCAGCCCAGAATCTGGCAGGTGCGCGGCTCTAAGTGCAATATCAACATCGTCTTTATATAAGTCCACTTGCTGATCATTTACAGAGACTTCTAACTGGACCTTTGGGTGTTGGTTTAAAAAATCTGACACAGGCTGAGACAGCATGTGCGTTGCAAACGCTGACGGAACGGATATTTTTAATCTTCCCGAAACTTTTGCCTGCTCACCCTTTAACATTTGCTCGGTGACATTAATTTGCTCAACTAATTGCACACAAAATGCTAAATAAGATTTTCCTGCATCCGTTAAGTTTATTTTGCGAGCACTTCTTTCAAATAAATTAAAGCCCAATTTGTGCTCTAACCACGCAATCTTTTTGCTCACTGCACTTTGCGTCACATTAAGCTCATTTGCTGCGGCTGTGAAACTATTAAGTCTTGCCACCACGCAAAATAAATTAATACATTCGAGTTTATCCATCTTCCACCCATACATTCCAATTGGGAATACTATAAATCATTATATAGGCATTTATGAGTGAAAGTAGGAATGCTTAAATAGCGCTAACAATTACTTTAAGGAGTCACATTATGACTATAATTACTTGCGTGCTATTTCTATTTTTTCTATTTGCAAGCTCAATCAAAGTGCTGGGTTGGCAACCGTTTATCTTTAATACTCAATTAGCCTTTTTTAAAAAGTATGGGCTCACGCGTACCCATATGTATTTAGTCGGATTGATTGAAATGGCTGCAGCTATTTTGTTAGTTGCATCTCTAATATTAAAGCTAGATTTACTCATGGTGTTAGGCGCATTAGGGATTGCGTTTACATCTATTGGCGCGCTTTTTTTTCACTTTCGATATGACACGTTTAAAGATGCAGTACCCGCGCTAATCACACTCGTTTTATCTGGCATGATATTAATCAAACATTATGGTTTGATCGTTAATTTACTTTAACACGCCAAATAATAAGCACTCTGGTGAGGTTACATAAATTGTCTCATCAATCGCTTTAGACTACCTAAACATTTGAGCAAAGCGATGCAACACAGCTTAATCCCGACCAAAAAGTTATGTTAAAAGTCGAAGAGTTAGTTTGACTTTGTATCTAAAGACTTCAAAAGAGGATATTACTGGTATATACCGAGTTGTGACTTTTTCACAAAACGCAACTTCATTAACTTGGTAGCGTGCAGTTATTTCCTTCTTTAGCAACCGGAATACAAATTATCATATAGATTAAACTTAAGTGGTTGCGTAACGCTTCCGTTAGGCACATAACTTTTTAATTAAGCGCTTTAACGCCGGCGCTTTTACCGGTTTATAAAGAAGCGGATATCCCGCATCGCTTATCAATTCGCGCACCGACTCGTCATGTTCCGCGGTATTTATAATACAAGGCAAATGGTCTAAACCGCATTCGTCGAGTAATTCCACCCCTGTCACCCCATCATCTAGGTGATAATCTGCAATTATTAGCATAGGTAATACATTTTTCTCTTTAAGCGCGGTTAACTGAGCTTTATTGGTTGCCGTTTGCACATTACAGCCCCACGTTTGTAAACGCTTGGCTAGGGCTTGTAACACTGTTTCATCGTTATCAATTAGCCAAACTGTTAAGCCAACAAAACTCGCTGTTTGCTCAGTATTTACAGGTGTTGGAGTAAACTCTTGTCGATTTTTATTTTCTACAACAAGCGGCAAAGAAATAGAAAACTGCGCGCCGCTACCTATATTTGACCGTAAAGTTAGGTCTAGATTGAGCGCATCGGAAATACGCTTTGTAATGGCTAAACCAAGGCCAAGCCCTTGCGCTTTATCATGTCCATCAAGTTGTTTAAATTCTTGGAATATCAGAGTTTGATCCTCAGCTGCAATACCGGGGCCCGTGTCTTTTACTGATAACACGAGTTGTTTTCCCACTTTTTCAGCGCTAAGTGATACCTCGCCCGATTGGGTATAGCGCACCGCATTGCTTAACAAATTCTGCGCCACACGGCGCAGTAAAGTACGGTCAGAGCTAACAGTCACGTCATCAAATTGCGATGTAAAGATTAGGCCTTTTTCATACGCTAGGGCGGAAAATTCAGCGCTAAGTGGCGTGATCAGCTTGGCAATCGAGAATTCACTTTTTTCAATTTTTAAACTACCCGATTCAAGTTTGGTTAGCTCTAAAATGCTACTTAGTAAGTCTTCAGCCGAAGTAAGGGAGTTTTTAATATTACTCGCAAGCTCTGCATATTCTGAGCCTTGCGACTTTTCTTCCATTACCGAGCAAAATAAGCTGGCGGCATTAAAAGGCTGTAATAAATCATGGCTCGCAGCGGCAAAAAAACGGGTTTTACTCTCGGTCGCTTGCGCTAACTCTAAATTGGCCTGCATTAATTCATGGGTGCGCTCATTAACCTTTTGCTCAAGGTTAGTATTGGCTTCTTTCAGCGCATCTTGGGTATTCACAAACTCAGTAACATCGCTAAAGGTTGTTACAAAGCCACCGCTTGGCAGCGGATTGCCTTGCATTTCAAACACCCGCCCATTTTGGTGAGCACGCTGGTATTTATAGGCACTGCCAGTTTTTAAAAACGCCAAACGTTTAGCTATTTCGCTTTCGATGTCGCTAGCCTTAAATAAACCGCGTTCGGCATTAAAGCGAATAATATCGGCAATGGGGCGACCAATATAAAGGGCGTTATCAGGGTAATTGAACATGGTTTGATATACGCTATTCCACGCCACTAAGTTTAAATCGCCATCTACCACGCTAATGCCTTGGTTAACGTTTTCAATCGTCGATTGCAGTAAATCGCGATTAAATTTAAGTACTTGGCTAGCTTCATCGACGATGGTTGCCACTTCGCTTAATTGCCCGTGTTTATTCTTCGCAGCCGTGAGCACCAAATTTGCTGACGAGCCGCCAATCACCGCAGCCATTTCTCGGGCAACCAAAGATTCTAACTCCATGCTAGCGGGTTTTTGCCAGCCTGTTATCGCTAATGGAAAATACTGCTGAATAATTTGCTTGCCGGTCGCGCCATCAACAAAGCGCAGTAATAAACGGCTCAATTCATCAACACTTAGCTGATGTTTGGTATTGTTGGCGTGTTGTTGCTCTACTGAAAATACAAACTTTTCAGCTTGCAGCTGCTCTGCCACTTCTGCGCCGCGTTTAAGTGAAATATAAACAAACACGACCGTGTTAAAGGTGAGTGATAACAACAAAGTTTGCGAAATGCTATCAAGACCGAGTCCTAAAAGGTCAGCTGGTGCTAGGAACTGTAATCCCAATGGACCTGCTACTAACCACGCACTTTGCCAATTTAAACTGGTAGCGACTGAGGGTAAAAATAAAGCATAAACCCACACAGCAAAGCCCGTTAAAATGGCATATTTTGCGGCCTTACGCGACGCCCCACGCCATACTAACCCCAGCAATAACGCAGGGGCAAATTGAGCAACCAACGTAAACGACATAAGCCCCACATTTGCCAAACTATTGGTGCCACTGAGCAACTTGTGGCAAAAATAGCTGGCAATAAGCACACCCAAAATAACCGCTTTTCGCGCACGTAAAATCCCTGTGGGTGAAAGCCCTACTGCGGCGCTTTTCTCTTTATTTTTAGTTAACAGTAATGGGTTAATAATGTCGTTTGTTATCATCACTGAAAGCACAATGGCCGCTAAAATCACCATGCTAATTGCGGCTGAAAAGCCACCTAAATAGGCCACCATTGCCAAAGTTTGATTTTCAAATGCAAGCGGTAACGCTAGTACAAAAGTATCTGACGCAACACTTTGTGGCTCGAGTAGCAATAGCCCAGCATATCCAATTGGCAGCGTACAAATATTTAGTAAAAGCAAATATATAGGAAATATCCAGCGTGCTTTTTTAATGTCAGTTTTATCGTCGCGCTCAACAAAACTAACGTGGAATTGACGTGGTAAACACAGCATTGCCAGTACGCCTAAAATCATATGGCTAATGTACACATAATTGGCGCTGCCATGATCAGCAACTTGTTGTTGTAACCCCGCAGATTTAGCGCTATGCAACAGCGCTGTTGGGCTTTCAAATAACTCAAAACATACATACAAACCAATTGCTAAAAACGCGAACAACTTAACTAATGATTCAAATGCAATTGAATTCATCAAGCCTAAGTTATGCGCATTTGGGCGCAGTTTATTAGCACCAAATAACATCGCAAAAATCGCTAAAACTAGCGTTATATAAAACGTTCCATCGTGCCAAATTGACTGCGTTTCAGCGCTACCGGCAATTAATTGGGTACTTTGACTGATGGCGCTTAGCTGCAGCGAAATATAAGGAATAATGGCAAACACTGAAATAGTGGTAATTAAGCTCGCCAGTGAACTAGATTGCCCATAGCGGGTAGCAATAAAATCGGAAATAGAAGTGATTTTATGTGTCTGGCAAATTTCGCTTATCTTTAAATAAACTTGCCAGCCAAAAATAAATAAAAGCAAACTCCCCACGTAAGTGGGCGCAAGCCACCAGCCATTATTCGCTGCTTGCGCTGTGGTGCCATAAAACGACCAAGAGGTACAATAAACCGCTAATGTTAGCCCATAAACCATGGACTTAAATGACTGGAACTTATATTTTTCACTAACATAAGCAATCGCAAATAACAGTGCTAAATAAACAAATGCAATTGCACTAACTGACCAAATTGTAAGCATTATTTTCGTTTTTATTTATGTGCGTAACTCTAGACTAAGTCATATTACAGCAATTAGCTCGTATAACTTTAGTACTATCAGTACATTCATTAATTGTGCTGCAAAAATCAAATCGTTTACATTTCAAACAACACATCCTTCATTGTAAAAACTAAAATACCGAACCCAGAAATAAGTACGAGCATAATTTGATCAGAATCAATAACCCTTTGATTTATCGACATTCCTTAATCAAGATGAAATAAAATAAATTTAAAATGAATTTTTAGTGAATTCAAAAATGTACTTTTCTCAACAATAAACCATAATTAAAACTGGTTTATGGCTTGTTTTGTTTTTTACATTGGATAGGGAGGACCATATCAGCAAAACAGTAAGGTCGAAGGGTATATATTAAAGCCGTTAACCTGACTCGCTCAGGTTAATTTAATAAGCCTAAAAGGTAATTACTATGCTCAATACCGTAAGTGTGAAAACTAGACTTACCATTCTAATAACCGTCCCCATTGTTGCTTTTATTGGCCTTGCTATCATATCGCTGATGATGACTAAGTCACTGGTGATGGGAATTCAAAGTATCAACAACGATCGTGTCGTCCCCTTAAAACAAATAAAAGTGGTGTCTGACAATTACGCCGTAAGCATTGTTGATAATCTGCATAAATACAACGCAAAGTTACTTTCTAAAAGCCAATTACTTGCAGCCATTGAAAGCGCTGAAAACGTTGCTAATCAGAACTGGCAGGCTTACTTAAATACCGAACTTACCAGCGAAGAAAAAAGACTTATTGGTGTAAGCGAATCCCTATTTAGCAAAGTAAAACAAAAAGTAAATTGGTACCAAAATCAAATAGCAATGGAGCAGCCTCTCGCCAGTTCTCCAGAAATGTTCGTAAAAGAAATGTACGATGTGTTTGACCCTTTTAGTACCAGTTTAAATGACCTTATCGATTTACAGTTAAACACATCGCAGCAATTTACCGATGATGCAACAGAAAACTACGAATCTACGCAACTGAGTTTTATCATTGCTTGTGTTTTACTGCTTATCGCCACCATAGTAATGGCGCTAGTTATTTATAAATCTATTATCACCCCGTTAAGAGCGATTGGTTCTACCATGGCGAATATTGCCAATAATACCGACTTAACGTTACGCGTTTCAGAATACGGCAATGATGAATTTTCTCGTACCGCGGTAAGCATTAATACCATGCTTAACCATTTTAAATCACTAATTGAAGAGCTACTAAACGCGGTTAAAACCCTTAGTAACGAATCAGAGCAAATGTCGCGTAGTAGTAGCCAAGTAGCGGCAACCACAGAGCAACAAGAACACCAAACCACCATGATTGCCACCGCTATTACCGAAATGAGCGCAGCTATTGGCGAGGTTGCGTCCAATGCAGTAACTACATCACATAAAGCCAACGAATCTGACGACACCGCTAAACACGGATTAGCAAAAGTTCAAGAGAACATTGATTCAATTAATCAGTTAAACGAAGTGATCCGTCACACCAAAGAAGACATTGATTTACTAAGTGAAAAAAGCAATGAAATCAACTCAGTGGTGCAAATTATTCAAAATGTAGCAGAGCAAACTAACCTGCTTGCACTTAATGCGGCAATTGAAGCAGCACGCGCAGGTGAATCAGGCCGTGGTTTTGCTGTGGTTGCCGACGAAGTACGCCAGCTTGCTCACAATACGCAAAAAGCCACAGAGCAAATTAGCTCTATGATCATCGCCTTACAAGATGCATCTCAACGCGCAGTTTCGAGCATGGAGGATGCCTCAGGTAAAGCGAGCCACAGTGTTGAAATTGCCGCAGCATCAGCCAGTTCAATTCAATCTATTGCCGAAGCAATTACCGAAATTGCCGATATGAATATCGTAGTTTCCACCTCAACTGAAGAACAAACGACGGTTGCCGCTGAAATTTCGCAAAATATTAACGAGTTTAGCGATAGTATTCGCAGCGTTACAATTAGTGCATCTGATATGGCGCAAACTGGTCGTACGCTGTCGGAGTTATCGGGCAAGCTTAATAACGATATTAGTATCTTTAAAGTTTAACGAGTAGCTTTCAATACCCAACAAAAAAAGGAGCGCTACCGCTCCTTTTTTAATATTTACAGTAGCTCGCTATAAGCTCACGTTAAACCCAACAAATACATTGCGGCCAACCTCAGGTACACCTTCACCCACCATTATTTCGCTGCCCATAGCACGGTTAACACCATTTAAATGAGGGCGATAAGCTTTATCTAGCAAATTGTTAACACCAAAGTTAACTCTTAGTTGTGCTGTTAAATCGTAATCCAATTGCCAATCAAGGGTGCCGTAACCTGCTGACTCTTTTTCGTTATTTAATTCGCTCACTTTTGTTTGTTTGGCATACCCACTCAGTGTTAACTGCGAGTGCCAATCACCAATTTGATAATGAGCAGTAATCCGCGAGTTTAACGGCGCAATACGATAAAGATCATCGTCGATGTCTTCTCGCTCACCGGTGACGTAACTAACAACCCCGGTTAGTTGCCACATATCATTTAAACGCCAAACAAGATTTACATCCGCACCAAATAAGTGTGCATCAATATTATTAAACTGAAGTGGCGCTTCACCTCCCATCATAGTACCGACCATATTCGCAGCCATATTATTTGATGGCGTACCTTGAATATAATCATCAATTTGATGATAGAAAACCTGTGGTGAGATACTGAAGCCATTAGCTTGATAATGCCATGCAAGATTTAACTGATAAGCAGTTTCTGCATTCAAATCTATATTACCAATATAGGTTTTACCATCAGCAAGGCCACCTGTAGCTTGCATTGGTAACCATAAATAACGCTGCTGATAAGATGGCGCGCGTTGTTTTAAACCAAAACTGATTTCCGTAGAGTAGCGCTCTGAGTGCTGTGCCCTGCCCGAGTAGCTAATATCAACTGTGGTATCGTTAACACTGCGGTCGGCATTATTAAATTGCTGTTGTAACATTTTAATATGCGGATTCATCATCGCCATTGAGCTAGATACAGTACCTGCATTTGCTTGATTGTATTTAACACGCGCACCTACACGCTGGCTAAAGTCATTGGCTTCTGATTGCCACTCAGTAAAGATTGAATGGCGGTTGTCTTCAACTTGATTAAAGTTTTCAACAAAAAACATTGCATTATTTGGGTTAGTAATGCGTGAGCCATGCTCACTCACATAGCCCTCTAAACCAAATTGCCACTGTGCCAATTTGCCTGCAACAAAATAACTTAAATTCTCAACATCTGTTGTGTTGTAGCGATGTTTTTGCATATTTGCATTACTTCGCTGTGAATAATTGTCCATACCATGCTCTGCTGTGTGGTAGGCAATGTATGCATCTAATGCAAGCTCGTTAAGCTGCGTTTGGTAATCAAGCTTAATGCGATCACTTTCTACGTAATCAATATCCATTGGCAATGCGATTGTGCCGGTAGGTTTGGTGTCAGTGCGCTGCCAAATTAAGCAAACTGAAGACGCTTGTTGGCGATACGCCACATCAACGCCATACTGCAAGCGTTCGACTTTTGATGAGTGAACTTCTCGTCCATCACCATCTTCATAATCATCCGCATTCTGCAATGCGACATAGCTATTTAAGGCAAATTCATCAAACCCTGCGCCTGCCACGGCTGACACATTGTAACCGGCGTAATTAGATAAATAAGTACCGGTAAGTGCTAAATTACGCTCACCTGCATCAATATCAGCAGCACGTTTTTGATGCACCTTAACCACACCACCAAACGAATCTAACGCGCTACTCACCGGTGCAATACCGCGATACACATCTACCGAGTTAATTAAAAGCGGCGAAACATAACTCAGCGGTGCATCCATGGCATTAGGGCCTGCACCAATTTGCTTTACGCCGTCAATGGCAACAGCGACTTGGTCACCGTAATACCCACGATATTGAGCTATACCCGATATTTGACCATTTTTATTGGCATTTGCCCCAGGTACTGAAAGTAACCAATCTGATACATCAGGCAGTGATACACTGGCCTTGGCCTGCTCAGTAGATAGCGCAAATTGATTAATGTGAGACGAAACAGTGATCACCTCCATATCTGACTTAGCAAATACTAAAGATGACGATAACGAGAGAATACAAAGCGTTATTGTGTTAAGTGTGCTTTTCATAAAAAACTTCCATATACAAACTAAGGAAATTTTCTTAAAAAAAGCACCACATCACAAAGTAAAAACCGCAAACTGCGACAATATGTCACAGTTTGCTTGATGGTTGTAAATCCCCTTTACGTTTTTTTAAAAAGCGCATGGGTGAAAACCCGGTTACTAACATGGTACCTAGTAACACCGTAATAATGCCTACCAACACATTTATAGTTAGTACTTCGCCAAGGACAACATAACCCCAAATTGCAGCAAATCCCGGAATTAAAAAGGTGACCGACAATGCTGACGCTGCGCCAATTTCGGCAACTAAATCAAAATAAAAAATAAGCGCGATGCCAGTACACACTATGCCAAGCAATACCACCGCCAATATTTCATCTGTTGATGGCATTTGATTCATTGGGAAAAACGGCAATAGCGGCACCAATAAAATGACCGTTGCCCACAAGCTTCCATGAGATGTATCAAAACCCGGCACTTTGTGTTTTACATGCTTAGTGTAATTTGTCGCAATACCGTAACAAAACGCCGCAAACGTAGCGGCTAGTAACGCGACTAAACTTTCGGCATTGATCATATTCGGGGCTAATCCAACCATTAAAACAACGCCTAAAATACCCAAACCGAGTCCGCACCAACCTTGCCGAGAAATTCGCTCTCCATGCCAAAATCGGCCAATTAAACTGCCCCAAATTGGTGCGGTGGCATTTAGAATAGCTAACATCGCAACAGTTAAGGTTTGCGCCGCGTAGGCAAATAACATCCATGGAATTGCCGAATTAAAAAGCCCGACAAAAAAGTAATGCCCAAC
This sequence comes from Pseudoalteromonas spongiae UST010723-006, assembly GCF_000238255.3. Taxonomy (NCBI): domain Bacteria; kingdom Pseudomonadati; phylum Pseudomonadota; class Gammaproteobacteria; order Alteromonadales; family Pseudoalteromonadaceae; genus Pseudoalteromonas; species Pseudoalteromonas spongiae. The sequence continues at coordinate 75,580 of NZ_CP011040.1, read as the reverse complement.
TAGACCTTTTACCATCACTTTACGCCTCATCAATAGCGCAATAATTGATAGGCTAAGTGCAGCAAATAATACCCGCGCCTCAATTAAAAAAACCGGTGCAAAGCTGTCAACGGCAATACGAATCAGCAAGAACGACGCGCCCCAAATTGCAGCGAGCAAAAGCAAAAGAAAAAACTGTTTATTGGTCATATTTATACCCAAATAGCGATACGTTTAGGGTGAGAAAAGCGATACTACGCTGCTTATTTAAAGCAGTAAGGTTTTGCAATAGGCTAATAAACGGAGCAAATAACACTCCATTGAGAAAGGAAAAACAAAGCAACATACACAATGCTAACGTTAAATAACAGGGGCCTGTAGCATATACTAAATCTTTGTTGTGTGTTGCACTTTTAAGCTCGTTTTTTCAGCTGTTAAGTTGACCGTTAGATGTTACGGCTTTGCGCCATATTTAGCGTAAATAGTGTCTATTTCACCGCGTTGTTTCATGTCATCCAAAATTTTATTTAGCTCTGAGCGCAAAACACGTAAATGTGGTTGAAACCGCATGGCAACTGGCAAATCACTCACTAATAATACCGGTTTAAACGAGGTTCTTTTGTTTTTATTTATATAAAACAGCGCACTTGCTTCGCCTAAAATGGCGTAATCAATATTGCCATGTTCAATTTGCGCCAATAACTCAACCTCAGAACGGGAATCTACTTTCACTATTTTCCCTGGTGCAAAGTGTTGTTCAAACTCACCGTAGCGATAACCACGTACTACGCCGAGTACTTTATGATACAAATCTAACGGTGTTCTTTCTTGACGATATTGCGACGCGACGACAATTTCTCGTGAGCTGGCATAAAATTCACTGTAGATACCCGGTACTTTGGTGTGGCTACGCCATATTGGATTTATGCCCGGTTCAATATCAACTTTGCCTTGATCGAACAGCCGCAAACCACGGGCAACAGAAAATGTGACGAACGTAAACTGATGCCCAGATAATTCCGAGATACGCGCAAAGATATCAGGAAAAATACCTTTCATAATATCGCCTTCAAAATAACTGTAGGGCGGGTTGGCACCGTGATAACTCAATACCGTATAGCTCTCTGCGTAACTTGTATTAACATACAAAAACCCAATAAAAACCAATAACCGCAACATGGCTAACTTCCTCACTGATAACGCTTTAAGTATAGAAGCTCAATGTAATTACGCAGGTAAAAGTGGCATGACTACTTATGAGGAAAATCCCATCACAAAACTATTTTTATGCCAAAATAAGTCGTATGGGTTTAGTTCACTACAACAAAGAGTTATTAGCCCGATTAAAATTTTTACGTTAAATTGAATTCGGAACAATAAAAAGAAGAATTTCTGATGACAAACAAAGTATTTATTGCAACTAGTCTCGATGGTTATATTGCTGATAAAGATAACAAAATTGATTGGCTACATCAGTTACCTAACCCTGACGGCGATGACTTTGGTTTCGATGCATTTATCGCAGGCATCGATGCACTGTTAATGGGCCGAAACACTTTTGAAATGGTGTTGTCATTTGGCGTGGAATGGCCGTACAGCAAACCCGTTTTTGTACTTTCTAACTCCCTAACACATGTTCCTAAGGGTTACGAAGGCAAGGTTTTTCTGGTAAACGGTGAGCTACAAAAAATTGTCAAAAACTTAGCTAAACTTGGCTATCACAACCTTTATATTGACGGCGGTAAAACCATTCAAAGCTTTTTAAAGGAAGACTTAGTCGATGAAATGATCCTGACACGAATTCCTGTGCTGTTAGGTGGTGGCTACCCATTATTTGGCGATTTACCTGAGCCATTGGGCTTTAAACTCTTGGCAAGCAAAAAGTATATCGATAAAGTGGTGCAAAATCATTACATTAGAGACAGATAATGCAGTACCCAAATGCTCTAGTTGCAGGCAGTAAAATCGCTGTTTGTGCATTTTCATCGGGCGTCGACGAAGCCTTTCACCCCCGCTTATCTTTAGCACTAGCGCATTTTAAACAATTGGGTTTTGAACTAGTTCTTGACCCAAACCTAAAACATAACCACCAGCATGTCAGCGCCAACAAAGAAGTTCGCGCACAACAACTAATGCAATGCCTGCTAGACGATACTATCGATGCGATTATGCCGCCTTGGGGCGGAGAACTTGCAATGGAACTATTGCCCCTGCTTGATTTTGCGCAATTACAAAGTGCGAAACCTAAGTGGCTAATTGGCTTTTCGGATGTAAGTACACTGCAAGTTGCACTGTCAACGCGGTTAAATTGGGCAAGTATGCACACAGCTAATCTAATGCAATTGGTTCCTAATCAATCTGATAGCACGACAGCTGCTTTTTATAACGCAATAACGCTGAAAAAGGGCGATAGCTTTACACAAACCGCATCAAGTCATTTTGAAGCAGACTACGCTGACGTGATTAACAGCCCAGATGCTGCTTATAATTTAACGCAAAAAACGTGTTGGAAAACACTTAATTGGCCAAGTGAGGGTGTTTCTGGGCGTTTAATTGGCGGCTGTTTAGATACGCTTATTTTTACCTTAGATAGTCCGTATTGTGATCTGCAGGGTTTTTGCCAACACTATGAAAAAGAAGGCGTTATTTTATACATCGAAAATGCTGAACTCAGCCCTACCGCCTGGCTGCGCGCATTGCTAATGCTAAAATACAAAGGCCATTTCGAGCGCATTAACGCACTTTTTGTTGGCAGACATGCGGCCTCAACTGCTAACAAGCAAATTGATTTTACTTTGGCACTCACGCAAGCCGAACTTGATATTCCAATTATTTACGATATGGACATAGGCCATCAGCCACCGAACCTTACCTTAATTAACGGTGCACTGTGCGAAGTATCACCTGAGCTTAACCTTAAGCAAACGCTCATTTAACGCAAAAGCATTGTGCTTATGCAAAAAGCTTTTTAGCATAAGCACACAATCGAATTAAGCGAGTCGCTCTGCTAGCGAATTAAACATAGCAACTTGGTGTATTGAACATTTTTAGTATTAAACCCCTTACTAACATTTGCATTTCACCGATTTGCCTGTTTTGTATCAATTCTATTAAGTATGTAATCAGATATCACGCCAAATACACGCATTAAGCACGCTATTTAGCCCTTAGAATGATTAACTATTTAAAGAGTGAGCATTCACGATTAGCATGCCTTATTTTCTAAACACGATTGCAATTAAGACTCGCAAATAACACTAGGAACACACAATGAAAAAACTAAACCTTTCGCTGGTTGCGATGGCAACAGTATTTGCTTTGTCAGGCTGTGGTGAAAAATCAGCACCAACAGTTTCAAACGCACCTGCAGCCGAAAAAACAGTTGCCACAAACACTAAAAACGACAACGCAATTTTGGCAGCATTTAGCGGTCCATATAACGGTGTACCAGCATTTGATAAAGTAACACTGAGCGAACTTAAGCCTGCATTTGATGCCGCAATGGCACAAAAGCTGGCAGAAGTTGATGCCATTACCAACAACCCTGAGCCAGCGACGTTTGACAATACCATTGTTGAACTTGAGAAATCAGGCAGCCTTTTAAAACGCGTTTACACTTACTACGGTATTTGGCGCTCAAACGTTTCTAGCGCAGAATTTCGTGCAATTCAAAAAGAAATGGCTCCTAAGTTATCTGCCTTCAACTCAAAAATTACGCAAAATGAAAAGCTTTTTGCGCGCATTAAAGCCGTATACGAAAGCGATGCATTAAAATCACTTACACCAGAAGAGCAACGAGTTACTTGGCTTACTTACAATAGCTTTGCACGCAATGGAGCAACGCTTGATAAACCATCTAAAGCACGCTTTGCAGAAATTAACCAAGAGCTTGCAGGTCTTCACACCAAATTTGCCAACAATGTGTTAGCAGATGAAGAAAATTACGTGGTGTTTTTAACTAAAGAGCAACTTTCAGGCTTACCTGATTCGTTAATTTCAGCGGCAAAAGCGGCGGCGAAAGATCGTGGTAAACCAGAAATGTTCGCAATCACTAATTCGCGTTCATCAATGGATCCGTTTTTAACCTACTCAGATGAGCGTGCATTGCGTGAGCAAGTATGGAAAAACTACTATAACCGTGGTGGCAACGGTGATGAATTTGATAACAACCAAACAATTAAAGACATCTTAACGCTTCGTCACGAGCGCATGCAGCTATTGGGCTACGACAACTATGCCCAGTGGCGTTTAGAAGATCGCATGGCAAAAACACCGGCGAATGCAAAAGCCCTAATGGATAAAGTATGGCCTGCGGCAATTGCGCGCGTGAGTGAAGAAGTTGCTGACATGCAAGCTATCGCTGATAGCGAAGGTGCAAACATTAAAATTGCGCCATGGGATTATCGCTACTACGCAGAAAAAGTACGTAAAGCGAAATACGACCTTGATTCAAACGAAGTAAAACAATACTTGCAACTAGATAAACTGCGCGAAGCGATGTTCTATGTGGCAGGTCGTTTATTTAACTTCAACTTTAAAGAAGTGGCAGCTGGTTCGGTACCTGTATTCCATGAAGACGTGCGCGTGTGGGATGTAACAGACAAAACCACTGGCGAGCACATTGGTTTATGGTATTTAGACCCATTTGGCCGTAAAGGTAAGCGCTCAGGCGCGTGGGCAACAACCTACCGCAGCCACACAACATTCGATGGTAAGAAGACCGTTCTGTCGTCAAACAATTCTAACTTTGTTAAAGGCCCTGAAGGCGAACCGACGCTGATCTCATGGTCAGATGCTGAGACTTATTTCCATGAGTTTGGCCACGCACTTCACTTCTTATCAGCAACGGTTGCTTACCCTAAATCGCATTCAGGTGTACGCGACTATACTGAATTCCAATCGCAACTACTTGAGCGCTGGTTAACAACCGATGAAGTGATCAATAACTACCTTGTTCACTACAAAACTGGTGAGCCAATGCCAAAAGAGTTAGTTGCTAAAATTAAGAAATCAGCAACCTTTAACCAAGGCTTTAAAACTACTGAGTACTTAGCGTCGGCAATTATGGATATGCTATACCATACAACCGATCCAGCTAAAATTGACCCAGCTAAATTTGAAAAAGAGCAATTAGAAGCTATTGGTATGCCAAGTGAACTTGTAATGCGCCACCGCAGCACACACTTTGGCCATATTTTCTCTGGTGAAGGTTATTCAGCAGGTTATTATGGCTACTTATGGGCGGAAGTACTAACGTCTGACGCATCTGAAGCATTTGCTGAAGCACCAGGCGGTTTTTACGATAAAGAATTAGCTGACAAGCTTGTTAAGCACTTATTCTCAATTCGTAACGCAATGGACCCAGCTGAAGCATACCGTTTATTTAGAGGACGTGACGCAGAAGTTGAAGCACTAATGCGTGACCGTGGCTTCCCAGTTAAGTAATCTGACGTAGAGTTACTATCAATTGATACAAAAATGCCGCGAATATCGCGGCATTTTTTTCACACTGAATCTTATTAACTTAAACCTTAGCTAATAAATAACCCAACTATAGATTAACGGTGCTGACTAAATTGCTTCGCCATCGTGGTTAATCGCTCTGCTTCGTTTAACAGTTTTTCTGTTGACTCAAATGCATGCTCTGACGCTTCAAGTGTTTCTTTACTCGCATTATCAATGTTAATCACATTCTTTGTAATTTCATCGGATACCGCAGACTGCTCTTCTGCAGCGGTTGCAATTTGTGCACTCATATCCGTAATGGTATTTACCGCATCTAAAATACGACTAAGTGACGCTTTTGCAAGTTGCGCCTGATCGGCACTTTGTTCAGCTCTAGTTTGCCCTTGCTGCATTGCTGACACCGCTTCACCAGCAGATTGCTGTAACGTCGCAACCATTTGCTGAATTTCTTCTGTCGATGACTGAGTGCGCGCAGCAAGTGTACGTACTTCATCGGCAACAACGGCAAAGCCACGACCTTGTTCACCTGCCCTTGCAGCTTCAATTGCCGCATTAAGCGCTAGTAAGTTAGTTTGTTCGGCAATACCACGAATCACATCAACCACAGTGCCAATTTGCTGGCTATCTGACGCAAGTTTGTTAATAACCGCTACAGCTGACTCTACTTCGCGTACAAGTTCGTTAATGTCTGCAGTCGTTCTATCAACTACTTGTTGTCCTTCGACTACTTCGTTATCGGCTACTTGCGTTGCATCAGCGGTAAGAGAGGCGTTTTGCGCCACTTCTTTTACCGTTGCAGACATTTGATTGATGGCAGCGGCGACCTGTTCAACTTCACGGTTTTGTTGCTGCATTAATTGATTCGTTTTCTCAGCCGTGTCCATGGTGCTGTGCGCAACAGTATCAAGCCCAGATGTTGCGTCGTTAATACGCCACACAATGGTTTCTTGCTGGGTTTGTAACATTTTAATCGTAAGCTGCAATTGACCTAGCTCATCACTACGACCGGTATACACTTGTTTGGCAATATCATTATCAAAAATCTCACGCGCTTTTCGTGCGGCATCCTGATAAGGCTTGGCAATACCCCATGCAAATACGCTGAACAGCACGAATGCCAGCATTAATGGCCATAGTTGTGCAACTGACGAAACAAAGAAAGAGGCAATCAAGGCAGGAATAACCGTTGCAAATACGCCCGCAAACGTTAACTTACCCATTAAGTTAAACGACAGTGCTGACGAAATTTTTTGACCAAAACTAGCGCCATTATTAACCGAGCTGTAAAGCGCTTTTGCGCGTTTTAGGTATTCTTCTTCTGGTTTTAGGCGCACCGATTGATAACCAACAATTTTTTGCCCTTCCATCACAGCGGTAATGTAAGCATCAACCCAATAGTTATCACCATTTTTACAGCGGTTATCAACGATACCCATCCAAGGCTTACCTTGCTTGATAGTGCTCCATAAATCCTTAAACGCCAGTGACGGCATCGCTGGGTGACGGACAATATTATGGCCGTGATCAATGAGCTCTTCGCTTTGATAGCCACTAATGTCGATAAAGTCTTGGTTTGCGTAAGTAATGCGACCTTTAAGGTCCGTGGTTGAAACAATCCGTTGTGAAGACTTTAGTTTTACCTCACTGCCTGTAAGGGTTTGGTTTTTCTGCATAAGACGACGCCAATTATTTTTTATTAATTCTTTATTTAGTTATACAAAGTGTAGTACAGAAAACAAACACTGTACTAAGCCTCTAATTAAGCTTTTAGAGGCCCGATAGTATACACTTATCTAATTAATTGGTACGTCAGAAAAAAGCACTAAAAAAGCCCGCATTATTGCGGGCTTTTCAATAAAAATGAAATAGTTACTTCACTTTTCTACGACGAATAAATGCCAGTGGCGCGGCAAGCAGAGCAAGCCAACCAAATGAACCTGACGATTTTTTCGTTTTAGGTGGCGTTACTGGTTCAGGAAGTGGATTTTCATTCACATCTGTCACCATAATTTTCACCATCGCAGGCGCAGAAATATTGCCAGCAGTATCGGTAACAACCACTTCCATTTGTTAATTATGTGACGTTGATAACTTAATTACTGAAAATGCTACAACAACGTTAGCGATATCTAATACTCATTCGTTTTTAACACTGTGGCTCTTTTATAGTTTAAACCACCAATTAAATATTGGTCCGCGCAGCTAAAGGCGTTTAAATAAATATTGATACTTCGATTAACTCGAATGTGAGATCTTTGTTGGCTCATTAGTTGCTACAATAACGGCAGCAGAGCAAAAGCTTAACTCTATTAATGACCTTAATTTTTTCTGCATATTGGCAATACTAATAATAGGTAGCCACTTTTTTAGTTATTTGGGTAAGATTTTGCAAAAAAAGCCCGCTCTAAAAAGCGGGCTTTATTTAAAAAGCATTTACTAACGTGCTGTATGACGCGTTTCTAATACTTCAACACGTGCCTCTTTTACAAGACCCAAACTACGAAGCTCTTCAGCTGCTTCCAGAACATCTTGATTGTCACCAACTGCAATAACAGCTAGCCCTGTTTCAGTAAACTCACTTACTAATTTAAAGCCTGTTTTAACCAAAATATCGTTAGCACTTATACCTTCAGAAAGAAGAACAGTAATGTTCCCAGAAACAGGTGCAAGGTTTCCGGTAAATATATTACGTACCAATGTACCCGGTGTAACCAAATCGTTTCGTTTATCAAGTTTTACAACAGCTTCATTACCTCTTTTTTCAATCACAGCATCTGCAGATGCAATTGAAGCGGGAACAAGCGCCAAATTTCGCTCTACCTTGTAAGTACCAAAATCAGGTTTAATAACACCCTTAACTTGATTACTCACAACCGCGTTTTTTGGCACATTAAGCTCTAAATTATTAGCAGCTGCCGCATGAGCGGACAATGTTAGAGCTGCTAAAGTGATCGTTACGTTTTTAAATTTCATTGCAATTACCTCTTAATTAGCAGCATTACCAAATACACGAACTGCAATACCAGTCATTGTAGATGGCGTTGTATTATTTACATAACCTGCAAAGCCAGCCCAACTGTCACCACCATCCTTTGCTGTAAAGCTAGCATCAGATGTATCTAAAAAGCGTACAGTCCACTCACCTTTTGACGACTCACCGTAGAACGCATTTGATAGGAACGCACCATCTTTCAAAATATACCCAACTTCCCAGCCATTAGATAAATCAAGTGCTGGTAAAGATAAAGCTTGCTTCGAAGATAATAGTACACTGCGTGTGCCACTAGGCGATGTTACTTCAATGGCAAGGTCTGTGCCCGCTGTTGTTTGAAGTACACCATTATCCGTTTCAAAACCGAAACCCATTTCAGCGCTAAATACGTCAAATTTAAATTGCATAGCCTCAATGTTTAGCTCTTCTTCAATGACTATTTTGTATTCGGCGCCAGTGGCATTATTATCCGGAATTTCTAACGATAATGGTTCTTGACCCAATACAGAGCCTGCACCTTGCCATGGTGTAATCACTTCATCACCAAGGTCAACTGAGTATGATTTAGCCATGGCGACAGCAGCCCCCGCATCTACGCGACCAAAGCCATACAAGTTATTGAATTTGTATCCTGCAGCATTCTCAATCCAACCATCATGAGCAACAAATTCACCTTCACCGACAGCTAATTTAATCGCTTCATTTTCGGCGTCATTCTTAGTTGAAGTCGTTGCAAGAATATGACGTACATCACGCCATGTAAGCTCATTATTGGCAGAAAGAATAAGAGAAACCACACCTGATGCATTTGGAGCAGCCGATGACGTACCATTCATAGTAGACGTATAATTACAGCTCGTATTTTCTTCATGTCCTGGGTAGTCGAACGGGTAAATAGCTGCCGCAAAGTCTGATGTATATTGCACGATACTTCTGCCTTTATAGCCAGAATAACCGTTTAAACATGTCATTGAATCGGTCGTTACCATAGCTGGTGCAAACACTCCATATTCACCCGCAGGCGCCGCAACCAACACGTTAGCACCTGCCGTAGAATAGCTTGTATGCTTACCATTTGAATTTACTGCACCTATTGAGAAATAGTATGGATGTGCTTGGCTACTCTCACTTGTGCCGTTATAACATGTGAGGCCTAAAGCATTAGCACCATTATCTTCACAGAAGCTACCTTCACGACCACCATCAACAAAGCTGTTACCACTTGATTTAATGTTAGTAGCACCTTTACCACCACGTAACGCTTTGTTTGGATAAGACTCGATCGCTTCATCTAGCTCAGAGTAAACAATATGTGTAGGTACAGTCAGACCATAACTGCGGTTAAACGCAGAAATTTCTTCATTTAGCGAAATACCTGAGCCTGGGAAACCATGAACTAAAAACTCAGTTTGCGGTACTTTATCACCACCAAGGTAATTCATACCGATAAGCCCTGTATCAGGGGCTACACCACGGCCACCAAGACCATTCCAACCTTTTGCCGCAAGCAAACCGGCAACACTTGTGCCATGGTCCCCACTTTCTGAGGTGCTTGTAGGATCTGTTCTATCAATCGCCTTGTCATTTAAATTTAGAGAACGATTTGGTAGTACGTTTGGCGCTAAATCTTCATGACGAATTTCAAGACCTGAATCAACAACAACTGCTGTAACACCTGCGCCCGTCACGCCATGTTTGTAGGCTTCAACTATATTAATATCTTCACCAGCTACAAGATAAAAATTCTCATCAGCTGCGAACTCTGCATCTCTTTTTGCTTTAGCTTCTTCCTCGCTTAAGCCTCGTCCTACATCAAGCTGAACTAATAGTGCTTTTAACGAGTCACTAAGTGCAAACGCCTTTTGACCTGAGTTGCGTAGATGCCACTGATGCTTAGCAAGTGGGTCACCTTTTACACCTGAAACAACAAGTTGAGCAGACGCAGACTTACCATTTGCAGAAACAGTGTAATCAATTACCGCATCTTCACCCGAGATACTTACGTATTTAAAGTCAATGCCGCTTAGCTCTAACACACCGTGTGAAAACGTATATACGCCATCTTGAGCTGTAACCGTCTCGCCATTTTCACTAAAGCTAACGGTTAATTCATCATAGTTACCATCACGCGCATTTAACTTGCCTTCGAAAACCATCCATTGCATCGCATCAGATACCATCACATCATTTGCCGTAGGTGCAACATCTGGTGTAACTGATTGCTTATTATCGTCACTTCCGCATCCTGCTAGAGAAATTAAAATAGCTGCGCTAAGTGCTGATAACTTCAGTTTATTATTTTTCATAATCAACCCTTGTTAATAAATTAGTTACAAGTTAACAAGGTCACACCAAGCGCACAACATGCTATTTACAAATATTTGCATTTTAAATTTTTATTTACATATTTTCGTCTACTGCTTTATCTCCTTGAATTAACCTTTACAATTGACGAATACTTATTTCAAAATTGAGATCATGAAACAGAACTCTATCTACTACATTGGCATTATGTCTGGCACTAGCTTGGATGGTATCGACATTGCGTTAGTTAACATAGTAAACGGGCAAACTAGGTTAGTGGCAAGCTTGGAAACCCCCTTTACAGACTCACTGCATCAGTTGTTATCTTCAATTATTACTAATAAGACATGCAATATTGCAGATATAGGTAATGCGTCCTATCAACTAGCCTGTGAATACGCTGTTGCCGTTAATCACTTACTGCAAACACAGCAAATTGATGCCAAAGAAATAAAAGCCATTGGCGCACATGGGCAAACTGTCTTCCATGACCCTAACAGTGAAACACCGCATTCAACCCAGTTATTAAATGCATCTGTGCTCGCCGCTAAAACAGGCATTACTTGTGTACATAACTTCCGCGAAATGGATATTGCCCTTGGTGGTCAAGGCGCCCCGCTAGTGCCACTTTTTCATCAAAGTTTGTTAGCTCAAGTAAGCACTAATAAGCATAAAGACTCTCTGATTTTTGCCAATATTGGCGGCATTGCAAACCTAACGATTTGCCACCAAGACACCTTACTTGGTTTTGACTCAGGACCAGGCAATACACTTATTGACAGTTTTACACAGCAAGCATTTGACCAACCTTACGATCGCAATGGCGACCTCGCAAAGCAAGGTAAAATCAATCAAGAATTACTGAAACAATTATTAGATGATGACTACTTTGCACTGCCCACGCCAAAAAGTACTGGGCGAGAGTATTTCAATCTGACTTGGCTTAGGCAGAAGTGTACTGAACATACGCTCAACAACCACGATGTGTTAGCAACACTAACTGAGCTTACAGCCGTGACCATCGCAAACCCTATTCAGTCAAAAGAAGGTAGATTGGTATTGTGTGGCGGTGGTACTAAAAACGCTTACTTGGTTGCGCGCCTGCAACATCATTTACCCAGTTGGCATGTTACTACTAGCGATAATATTGGTGTCAGTGCCGATTTTATGGAAGCAATGGCGTTTGCTTGGATGGCTTATCGCACGTTAAATCATCTGCCAGCTAATGCGCCCTCTGTAACGGGTGCTAACAAGGCAGCGATATTAGGGCAGATCACCTTTGCACCTTAGTTTTATAATGGTGCAGATTTGCACCATTATAACTCGAATAGATATATCTATATTGCTAATCATTTGATTTAAATAACAAACTGATGCTGGCACGGATTTTCCATTACTAAAGAAACATGTAAAGGAGAAGCCACTATGAAGTCAATTAAAGATACTTATTTGTTTTTATATCAAATTACCCATTTAAACCTTGGTCAATGGAGCGTTGAGCAGCCACACGGCGCAAATGATGCAAAATACTAGGCTTTAACGCTGCTAGTTACTCTGCATTTTTTTACTCTTTACTAGCAGCGTATATCCAACATTCTTGACCATCCTTTGTGTCCGCTTTTATGCGCGTGTATTCCGCTACTTCGTAACTATCCGCTTGCTTTAACTCTTCAGTTGAAAGCCAATAACAATGGCCTGTAACTTCATCAGTTTGGTTGCCTGTGCGTACTAAAATTGGATGGTACTGCTTACCACTTTTGGCGATAACACCCTTATCCTCAATCTTTACTTCCGATAAAACATATCCTTGAAGTACAGCACGCTCGCCTTCTAATACCCGTCCAAAATTAGCCCGCTGCACGTTTTCTTGTTGTAAAGTGCCATAGCTAAACAAACGCTCCATTTTAGATCCTTTTAGTTTGATTCAACCATTTAAGCCTTATCCGCTTTGTGGTATAAATTCATTTAAAAACACAGTACTAAACATGTCAGAAATCGGTTTTGGCTGCAATCAATATCAGCTTGCTTTCTATGTTGAAAACGCGCCCCAATTCTCCTCATACGCGACCCCAAACTCATTAATTGAGTTACCCACGGGTGCGATTAATGAAATTTCCATGGCATGCGGAAATGGCTGGCGAAAACAGTTTAATGTTTACGCTAAATTCATTTACAACCTAAGCCCCAGTGTTTTTTCGGGTAAAACCGCAGCGCCAACCTGGCAGCAATATCGAGATAGCCAGTTACTGCAGCAAGGCTCTGCTACCGCATTGTTATTCAGCCCGCCAAACTACACACGCGCAAATACGCTAAATATTATTGCTGGACGCGGTTACGCAAAAAAGCTTGCTTCACAAGACTTACTTGGTGGCAATTTAACCTGGCTTAACGACGAATTTGCGTACAATATCGAAAACAAATTACTGGTGTCACCATTTTTAGACTATCGCCAACTTTCTAATCGTAAAGTCGATTTTTTAGCACAAATGTGTGAACAACTAATTCAACATAACAGTATTCAGTTAGAACGATTTCAACTACCGCAATTGTAGCGAATAGCATTTAAAAGCAACGTTTGTACTGCGAGTCGTCGTTGATACAGATGCTAAGATTAGTTTTGCATGCAAAAAGCAGCTTTTAACGCGAGCTATTAGCTTAAAAGACTAAGCTAATAGTTCGGAAAAAACTTCCCACTCAACGCACTTTTTCTCTACACCAAAAATTCATCAATTTATTGTTAGAAAAAGACAAGGATTTCAAACATACGCACGTTTTTTGACTACACTTACTATAAGCTAAGCATATTTAGATAATGGAATAGCTATTTTGGTCAGGAAGTTAAGCAAAGGTTTTGCATTTAACACACAAGCGGTGCTGCAGCACGTCCCGATTGGTTTGTTTGTCGCCAAGCCAACTGGCGAATGCATGTTTGCAAATAATGCGCTGTATCGAGTGTTAAGCTTAACCAATACTGATATCGTCGGCAGCAGCTACATTAACGCAATGCACCCAGATGATCGGCAAAAAGCCATTAAACACTGGTATGCCTGTACTGCCAAAGGTGCTAATTTTCAATTTACATTCCGATCTGCTGCAAAAACAAAAAATAAGCTGTTATCGATTCACGCTGAACCGCTCATTGAAAACAAAGTAATCACCGCCTATATCGGCATTGTTGAAGACGTAACAACCATCAATGAAACAGAGCGTAAGCTTTATTTAAGCCAACAACGTTACGAATTAGCTGCAAAAGGTGCCAGCGCTGGGGTGTGGGACTGGGATATTTCAAATAACGAAGTATTTTACTCTACTAAATTTACCGAGCTACTTGGCTTTGACAATCTAGCGTTTGGTTGTGATTTTGCTTCCTTTACTAAACAAATCCACCCTGATGATATTAAACAGTTTAAAGCAAGCCTTGAGGTGCACCTAGCCGACCCATTTGAAGCATTTGATATTGAAGTGCGTATGTACAGCGCCAAACAACAAGAGTTATGGTTCCATATTGTTGGTGAAGCCATGCGCGATGAAAAAGGCAATCCGTATCGCATGGTTGGTTCAATGTCTGATATCACTGAGAAAAAGCAATCTCAGCAAGTTATTTGGCACCAAGCTAACTTTGATGCACTCACCCAGTTACCTAACCGTAATATGTTTACCGACAGGCTTAACCAAGAAATCGCCAAAAGTAAGCGCTCAGGCGATAAATTTGCACTGTTATTTATTGATTTAGACCATTTTAAAGAAGTTAACGATACCATGGGTCACAATGCGGGCGACCTATTGTTAGTTGAGGTATCTGAGCGCCTAAAAATAATTTTACGCGAAACCGATACGGTAGCGCGCATTGGTGGCGATGAGTTTACTGCGCTGCTGTGCAATATTCACAACCTAGCTGATGTTGAAAACATTGCTTCAAAGTTGATTCAAGCGATTGAGATGCCGTTCTATATTAATAATGAATCAATATTTATTTCGGCCAGTATTGGTATTACTTTGTTTCCTGATCACAGTGAAAAAATGGAAGAGTTACTGCGTTTTGCCGATCAAGCAATGTATTTATCGAAAGAAGAAGGGCGCAAACAATACCGTCATTTCAACAAAACCTTGCAAGAAAAATCCGAAAAAGCCCATTTACTCACGCAAGAACTGCGTCTGGCTGTCATTAATCAACAGCTCGAAGTGCTCTATCAACCCATTTTATCAATCTCTGATTTAAAAATTCATAAAGCAGAAGCGCTACTGCGCTGGCATCATCCAGAACTTGGCATGGTGAGCCCTGCTGACTTTATTCCTCTCGCTGAAACATCAGGAATGATTATTGATATTGGTAACTGGGTGTTTCAACAGGCCGCAGAGCAAGTAAAAAAATGGCAATCAAACTATGATCAACACTTCCAAATTAGTGTTAACCGCTCCCCTGCGCAATTTCAATCAAGCTTGAGTAAGCACGATGTTATTTGGCTTAATACCTTACTACAACTGAGTCTTAAGCACGGTATTTGTATCGAGATTACCGAAGGTTTATTACTTGATGACAATGAAGAAATAAAAGAAACACTTAAGAAGTTTCGCTCAGCAGGCGTCGCAATATCTCTTGATGACTTTGGTACTGGGTACGCCGCGCTATCTTACCTTACCAAGTTTGAACTCGACTTTTTAAAAATCGATCGCGCCTTTGTCATGAATCTTGAAAGTTCGGCACAAAACCAAGCGCTGTGTGAAGCAATTATCGTAATGGCGCATAAATTGGGTTTAAAAGTAATCGCGGAAGGTGTTGAAACACAAGAACAGTTATTCATATTAGAGGCAGCTGGATGCGACTATGCTCAAGGCTACTTTGTCTCTAAGCCAATTAGCCATCTATTGTTTGAGCGTGAACTTGCCAGCCAAGATCCCTTTGCGATGCAGCAAAAGTTAAAGCAAAATTCATTTAAAAAAACGTCTGCTATTTAGCCCAAATAGCAGACGTTAACTATACTAATGCGTGATTTAATAACGCTATTTTTCAATAACGCCCTTATCAACTAGCTCTAATGTTACCGAGCTTACACCTTCTAACTTTTTCAGTGCATCAACTAATGGCAACAAGTCACGCTGACTTTGCGATTTAAGAATGTAATAAGATTTAAATGCCTGTTTAATAATCAGGTCATTGTCTTTATTAAATTGCTCAAAATCTACATCACCTGAAAGTTTTACGATAATTTCGCCCGTAACGGTGTAGGCATTTAGCCCGCTAACATCAAATACATCCAAGCCAGGCACAACCGTTTTCGTACCATTAGTTTTAAACGTTTTATCGTTCACAACCACTTCAGATTGCGCCAAGGTGAGTTGTTCTACCGGAGTAATTGTTAAGCCTTTAAATTGCTCGGCGCTATTTGCGATTGCAGCTTGCGTGCTTAGAGTTAACGCCGCAATGATAAATAATTTCTTCATATTTTACTCCTTAATGACCAATTACACGTAGCGACCAGTCTTTCAACACGCCGTTTTCTGCATTGTTATTTCGGTTAAAGCCAACTAAACCAATGCTTGCATTGAAACCAACAGTAAAGCTATTACCTTTGTCTGTATCGATTACTTTTAACTGCCATTCACCTTGTGCTGATTCACCATAAAAATGATTGCTCAGCATTAGTGTATCGGTATATCCACCTTCAGTAGTACCTAACCAGCCAGTTCGTGCACTCATTAATACTGAGCGAGTACCGGAAGGTGAAATTAATTCGATAGCAAGGTCGCGTAAGCGAGTATGATCAATATTCAATTTCACTTGAACTGCTTCAACAGTCACATCTTGTTCAAACGCCAATGTGCTGGTTGCGCCAGTCAAACTTGCATCAGGAATTTCAGAATCTGCGATTTGCGTTTGCCACGGCGTAATCACTTGCTCAGGCAGTGGTGTTACCGGTGTGAACAACGCCTTATATACTGCATCATCCACATCAACCGCACCAAAACCGTAAAACTGATGGAAGTTATAGCCAGCTGCATTTCGTTGCCAAGATGGAATTGCATTATAAGTAACTAGCTCACCATCGGCATTTTCAAATGTTAAATCAACACCTGGGTGGTTTTCATCTGTTTTGCGTGCTGTTTGCGCTAAAATATGACGAATCGCACGAGCGTCAAGTGCATGATTCGCAGACATAATATTCGCTATTGCACCAGATGTATTAGGTGCTGCCGATGACGTGCCGTTCATTGTGCCTGTATAATCACAGTTCGGATCTAGCTCAGAGCCACCATGCAATGCATTGCCATGCTCACCCGCTACATTACTACCAGCTTCACACCCTTGTAAGTCAATTGTTACCATTGCAGGTGCAGCTTCGCCAAATTCACCGCCCGGCGCTGCAACAAATACGTTTGAACCCACAGAAGAATAAGACGTTAGCTTGCCATGCGCGTCTAACGCTGACACGACTAGGTTCCAATGGTTATTGTTATCCGGAGCAATATTCGCATTATGGAAAGGTAAACCTTGGTTATTAAAGAACTGATTGTTTTCGTAAGGCAGCACTAAAATAGGCACACCTTGGTAATAAGCGTTATATGTTCCGAACGAATTACCCGCCGATTTAACATAAACAGAACCACGTCCCCAATGGCTTTCTTCAGTAATGTAGCGATATACGTCGTCTTGCAACTCTTGCCACGGGTTAAGTACGTAATTGTGCACAACCGGTGTCGCAGGTGTGCTGCCATAACTTTGGTTAAACACTCTCGGATCGGTAAAACGGTCTAATTGACGAAAATCTTCTGACAAACCGTGAGACACAAGCCAGTTACCAACAGTTTGATTAGGTAAATAGTTAAAGCCAACAATATTAGCGTGAGGTGCAACACCGCGCCCACCTAGTCCATTTGCCTCGGTAGCAGCAATTAAGCCTGCGACAGATGTACCATGACCATTATTATCTTGCGGATAATCTGAACCGTCACCTAAATTAAGAGAACCCGCCACAACATTAGCTCTTAAATCTGGGTGTTCAATCTCTACACCTGAATCGATCACAGAAACTGTAATACCACGACCTTTAATACCCATTAAATGCGTGAAATCAATATCAAGGTCATTGCCAGATGTGCCCACAGACTGCGAGAAGCCGGTTTGTCCAATGTTTTGTAGGTGCCACTGCTCAGCAACTAATGGGTCGCCACTTTGTAGTGGAAAAGTTGAATCAGTAATTTTCGCAATTGCTGGCGTACAGGCAAGTATTACACTTGCAGCCAACAAGGAAGGTTTTATTTTTATTTTCATTTTGTCC
This sequence comes from Pseudoalteromonas spongiae UST010723-006, assembly GCF_000238255.3. Classification (NCBI taxonomy): domain Bacteria; kingdom Pseudomonadati; phylum Pseudomonadota; class Gammaproteobacteria; order Alteromonadales; family Pseudoalteromonadaceae; genus Pseudoalteromonas; species Pseudoalteromonas spongiae. Next base: position 57,562 of record NZ_CP011040.1, on the reverse strand, counting down.
CCTGAGATTTAGTATTTCCCCTTTAATCGGGACGAACATTTAAAACAGATAACAATAAAAAATAAAGTATGCCGATAGCAGTTACAGTAAACCATAACACAAAAGGGTAACACATTGATTTTAAATGAATTAACAATGACAGCGCTGTCTTTTTTGGTTCATTAATTTAACCTTAACTAATTGAAAAATAAAGGTTTACATTTATTTACAGTAATTTAACAAAAATAAAATAAGTTAGATTATTCAGCTATAACAAGAGCGCTCTTAACACCTGTCGATGGGCGTGAAATACGATGTTACCTGCGCAGACATAAAACCTCTCAATAAACATCACAAACAAGCATATTGAATCTGTGTTCAGTCACTACCAAAATAACAGTTATTACATTGATCTTTCGCGATATAACCTTTGTAGATGATCAATTTTCTGCGCCGTTTTTGCGCGCAGTAAGTTGCGAGAAACTGTAAACCCAATTGCAGAAATGAATTTTAGATAACTGCTATTCCAAACATCTAGATAATTTAAAAATCACGAATCCGTTTTAAACAATTTTTTCCTCACTAGTAAACGATAATCTGACGGTGTTTGTTTTAACTCGCGCTTAAATACTTTGGTAAGATAACCTTGATCAATATAACCTACAGCTACCGCTACATCTTGCACCGTTAGGTTAGTCGATGCCAATAACTCTTGCGCCATTTCAAGGCGCATTTTTTGCAAATAATGGTTGGCTGTGGTGCCTGTTGCCGCTTTAAAACGTCGTGATAAGGTGCGCTGGCTAATACCAAATTGTTCAGCAACATGTTGCATTGATAATTCGCTCGACGCGTTGTTTTTGAGCCAAAATTGAATTTGCGCAATCAGTTCATCGGCATGCCTATCAACTGCCCCTTCTAAATAGCGCTGCTCTTCATATGGCTTTCTAATTTCATGAGAAAAGTTACGTTCCACATTTTGCGCAGCATCTCGACCAAATAATTGCGCAATCAAGTAAACCATAATATCAGCCAGCGAGTTTAAACTAGCCGCACAAAAAATACGCTCCGATTGCGTAATAAAAAATTCCGGTTTTAGATCGACCTTAGGATAGTCCTTGCGAAATTGTTTAGCGTAATGCCAATGCGTTGTTGCTGCGTGATGGTCAAGCAAGCCTGCTTCCGCAAGTAAACAGTTACCGGTACCAACACCGACAATTGTTGCACCTTGTTGCCATTGAGCTTTCAAATAGCCAATCGCCGCTTGATTTTGCTTAATAACAGGGCGAGGATTTCGCCAGATCCCCGGCACAATAATAAAATCGGCATTGTCATCACAGCCAACAGTTAATTCGGGTAAAAAAGCACACCCCGCGCGGCATTGGATCAGCTCTTGTTTATCGGCTACAAACTTAATATCAAGCTTACGATTTTTGCGGTCATGAAATGATGCTTCGCCCGCTTTAAGCATTTCTACTGGCAGCGTAACACTGGTCGCCAATATTTGTGGATACAATAAGAGTCGTACTTTTGTTGTCATAATAACTGCTCAAACCAGTTCAAAATGGCCAAATACACCAAAACTATGTCCAATTAAACACAAACTAAAACTTAAAATCAAAATAAACTGTGCCTAAATAACGCAAACTGTATATATCTAGGGTTTTTATGACTGCATTACCTATTGTTGTTGGAATGGGTGGTATTAATGCCGCAGGGCGCACATCTGCTCACCAAGGGTTTCGTCGCATTGTAATAGATAAATTAACGCAAGAAGCGCGACAAGAAACATTTCTTGGCCTTGCAACGTTAATGAATCTAGTACGCCAAGAAAACGGTGAACTTGTTGACCATGAAAACCAAGCTATTTGCGCAAGCGAGATCGAAGCTAAATTTGGTGAGCAAATTATTGCTGGTACCTTAATTCGTAAGATAGAAAACAATCATTTTGATGTTGATGCCACTCATGGACATCAAAAAATGACGGTAATGCCAAGTGAAGGCGACAGCATTGTATTTGAAACAAGTGCGCGTCACTTACCGTCACCCCAGCCGCGCGATTGGCAAATAGAAAACTTGGAAGGCGGTAAAGTTAAAGTAACGATTAACGGTGAATTATCACTTAAGCACGATACCTACCGCGATAATCCAATTAAAGCAGCTGGCCAATTTCCAACGGGCTTTGATCCAAGCACACTTTATAACAGTCGCTATCAGCCTCGTGGCTTACAAGCCACTATTTTTGCCGCAACTGATGCAATCAAATCAACTGGTTTAGGGTGGCAAGATGTACTTGCTGTTGTCGACCCTGATCAAATCGGTACTTATTCCGCATCTGTTGCAGGCCAAATGCAAGATGAAGCATTCGGCGGCATGATGAAAAACCGCTTAAAAGGCGACCGCGTTAGCACCAAAAACTTAGCACTTGGTTTAAATACCATGTCGACGGACTTTATTAACGCTTATGTAACTGGCAATGTGGGTACAACCTTCACTACATCAGGCGCATGCGCTACCTTCTTATACAACTTACGTGCAGCAGTGCACGATATCAAAGCGGGCCGCACTCGTGTTGCTATTGTTGGCAGTGTTGATTGTGCAATTACGCCTGAAATTGTTGAAGGCTTTGGCAATATGAGCGCACTGGCAAATATTGAAGGCTTGAAAAAGCTTGATAATAGCGATACCCCAGATTTACGTCGCACCAGCCGTCCATTTGGTGAAAACTGCGGTTTTACCATAGGTGAAGGCGCACAATTTGCGGTATTAATGGATGACGCCTTAGCATTAGAGCTTGGCGCTGACGTTATGGGCTCTGTACCAGATGTATTTGTAAACGCTGATGGCATCAAAAAATCAATTACTGCGCCAGGTCCAGGTAATTATATTACTATGGCAAAATCAGTAGCACTTGCAACAAGCATTCTCGGTGAAGAAGCGGTACAAAAACGTAGCTATATTCTTGCCCATGGTTCAAGTACACCACAAAACCGTGTAACTGAGTCAATCATTTATGACCGCGTTGCAAAAGCATTTAATATTGATAATTGGAAACTGGCCGCGCCGAAAGCATTTGTTGGTCATACAATTGGCCCAGCAAGTGGCGACCAAATGGCCATGGCACTTGGTATTTTTAGCCATAACATTATGCCGGGTATCACCACAATCGATAAAGTCGCTGACGACGTTTACGCCGAGCGCCTTGATATTCGTACTGAACACTATGAGTGTGAAGCACAAGATATTGCCTTTATTAACTCAAAAGGCTTTGGCGGTAATAACGCTACGGCGCCAATGTTCTCAGCAAATATTACGCTAGAGATGCTCACTAAACGTCATGGCGAAAGTGCAATGGCATCGTATCGCGATAAACTCACACAAACTAGACAAAACCAAGCTGATTACAGCGCGGCTGCAAATTTAGGTGATTACCAATTAATTTACCGCTTTGGTGATGGCTTAATTGATGAAAACGATATCGAATTAACGCAAGAAACACTTTCTTTGCCTGGTTTTACACACTCTGTAAAACTAACTGCAAGTAACCCTTTCGATGATATGGTGTAAGCAAATTCACTTCCTTTAAATAGGATACACTGTCATCTACTAAAGGCGCGTTAAGCGCCTTTTTACTTTTTTGCACTCTTTATAACACTTCACTTAACCAGTTCATCATGATTACGCACTACATAACATGCTCACTACGTTTTAATTTATCGATATAGCATAACGCGATAAGATAAACTCAGCTTTGTTAGCATTTCATTTATCAATAACAGAATTTATCGAATTCCTCTATCTAGGCTACAAAGCACATCTAAAAACAGGTAAAGTAACCACCATTGAAAGAGTTGAAAATCTGCTCTTTCAGACCATAATTACAATAATACGTTATACCTTACCGAAAATGATTTTTAGACTACTTCTAATAATGCTGTTTTTCGCGTTTTCAGCGGCTGCTAAACCTATTTATCAGTACGTTAAAAGTGATGGTTCTATTGCTTTTACCGACCGAAAACCAATTAAACACAGCTACAGTATTTATCGTACGGGCTGTTATGCCTGCCAACTGCGCTCGTCTTTAAATTGGCATAAAATTCCTATCTATCCAGACAAATATCATTTAGAAATATCGACAGCAAGTAAACAACATAATGTTGACCCTGCTCTCGTTCGCGCAATGATCCACGCTGAATCAGCATTTAAAGCCAATGCACGTTCAAAAAAAGGCGCAATAGGATTAATGCAACTGATGCCGGCAACGGCTAAATACATGGGTATAAAACGCCCAACTCAACCGAGCCAAAATATCTTAGGCGGCGTTAAGTATTTATCTTATTTATTAGAAAAGTTTAATGGCAATATCAGATTAGCAACGGCTGCGTATAATGCAGGGCCTAATGCCGTTAAAAAATACCGAGGCATACCACCATTTGCAGAAACGAAAGCGTATGTCGAACGCGTTGGCATACTGCATAACCGTTATCGTGTGGCAATAAATAAAAAGAAAAGAAAGATTTCACCCAGCTAGGGTAAATAAGGAAGCTGTGGTGGTTAGCTCACCCACCACAGTAGAATCAATGCAAAAATAACAACACTTAAACGGAGCAATGGCCCTTTAAGCGTTTCAAAGGTTTTTCCCTTTAGCTTGTTAATAGCTGCTTGCTCAGTACATGCCGCTACTTTATCAATATAGCTATAACCCGATTTTTCATAGCTTTTGCAAATTGCTTTGTCAGCAGGAATGGCTTTTAGCTCATCCCCTTTTTTTAGGATATAAAAATCCATAACGCACCGTTATTTTTATTTCTCTAACCAATACTAACTTCGGTATTTTTGCCCAAGGCAAAAAAGTGGCGGCCATTAAATACTAAGTAGAAAAAAAGTGCAATACGCAATTAGCAATAGTGAATAAAAATTTACCAAGCAAGCGAATCACCTTTTCATTCGTTACGTAATCGCAGTAACAATTCATTTTTCAAGTGCAGTCAATCTAAAGCGTCAACTTTGAATCACACGCTACGCTAAGCAAATTTCCTTGGGGTTGCTCGGCTGTCGATTAAATAAAAACCACACAAGCATTCAAAAAGCACTCAACTGTTAAATTGGATTACAAAATTTCACACTTTATTAGCAATTTCACTTATTTGCCGCGGCTAATTGCTGCTATTATCGTCACCGCTGTATCGTTATGAGTTGGCTATGTGCAATTTAAACCGCTTTACATATCACTGTTTTTTACCAGTTTTAATGCTTGGCATAACAACTGGTGCGAATGCTGTTGAAATTAAAGTAGGCCAAAGCCATTCTGATTTACCGCTAGATCAATCTGGCACATTGACCAGTGTAACACCCAGTGGCACGAGTTTTTCATTAGCGCACGACTTTAGTGAGAGCGTGCGAGTCAGTTTAGATTATATAAACTGGGAAGATACCCACTTTTCACGAAAAGCGAATTCACTAAAGATTGACTCACAATCTTACGCTGCAACGCTAACCTACTTCATTGAAAACTTTGCGATATCGGGAAATTACACTTACTGGCAAAGCGATTACCGAGAATCATTTTTAGAACTCCCCTCATCACAACACAAAACGTATGCTCCTAGTTACGGCCTGTCTGTAGGTTACGGTATATTTTTTGACGAGTGGGTTATCGAGCCGTCGTTACTTGTGCAATACAACGAATGGCGTTATCGCGATATTATGATTGAGCAAAATGAAATGGCGCTAGCTTTGCGCGATGCACTAGAGGACGAAACTCTGGTAGTAAGTGCCTTACTGTCGGCGTCAAAGATCATTGAAATTAGACCCGATACCTATTTACTTGCAGGTGGCGTTATACGCTGGAATGAACTGTTTCAAGGCGATGGTACTAAACAAACCGATAAGTTTGTCAGTTTTGCAGGTAGAAAGTCGTATCCTCACAATACTGATGATGATTACGCCGAGCTAAGTGTATTTGTCACTTACGATATCACGCCCGAGTGGATGGTTGAGATTGATAGCAGTATTGCATTTTTACCACATGACAATGTGTCGAGCGTTAGCTGGCGTATTGGATATCGCTTCTAATCCACACCTACTTTATTTTAAGTGCAACACCTCTTTATTCATATATTAAAGGTATTTGATGAGTTTCACTTGCCACTATTCACAGTATTTATATTTAAAATATAAAACATTAAATAATTTTATTTTAATGACGTTATGTTAAATAAATGCCCTTTCTAATTATCTAAGGTAATGCTGAATAAAAAGCCAGCGTCATAGCACTAGCTGTTTTAATCCTTACTTGTTAGAATCATGCAACTAAATTTCCTGCGAGAATAGAGAGTGAATTAAGATGGGAAGAGCGTTTGAAGTTCGCAAGAACGCGATGGCTAAAACAGCAGCCGCAAAAACAAAAGTAAACTCTAAATACGGTAAAGAGATCTATGTAGCGGCTAAAAACGGCGGCGCAGAGCTAGATACTAACTTGTCGTTAAAACGCCTTATCGAAAAAGCAAAGAAAGACCAAGTACCTGCACACGTAATCGACAAAGCGATTGAAAAAGCAAAAGGCGGCGCTGGCGAAGATTACCAACCAGCACGCTACGAAGGCTTTGGTCCAGGTAACTGCATGGTTATTATCGATTGTTTAACGGATAACCCAAACCGTACCATTAAAGATGTACGTTTAGCATTTACTAAAACTAACTCAAAAATTGGTGGCCCAGGTACAGCTGCACACAGCTTTGATCACCAAGCTGTATTTGCATTTGCCGGCGACAACGACGAAGAAGTGTTAGAAGCACTAATGATGGCAGACGTTGACGTAACTGACGTTGAAGTTGAAGATGGCATCGTTTCAGTATTTGCACCACACACTGAGTTCTATAACGTTAAAACTGCACTGGCAGAAGCATTTCCAGATGTGAAGCTAGATGTTGAAGAAATCACTTTCGTACCACAAACAAGTGTGGATATTGAAGGCGATGACATCCCACTTTTCCAAAAGTTTATGGATATGCTTAACGATAGCGATGATGTTCAAAACATCTACCACAACGCAATCGTACAAGACTAATCAAAATCATATAAAAAAGGCCTGATTTTTCAGGCCTTTTTTTGTTAATAGTGTTTATAAAAATTGCATTAATTTACGCTTCACTGGTTGCCTTAGAAAAACCACTTGATTAATACAATTAATACCTATTCTGTTAAGTATGTGATCAGAGCTAGCGCTGGATAAATAAAATGATTACAAGGCGAAATTTGTCTTATGCAGTTATTCTACATTGATAAATTAAAACGCCGTAAGCATGATATTTAACCCGCTAGAATGATCATCTATTTAAGTGAATTGATATCAATTCGCTGCTTTAAACTCTAAACGGCGGCGATGTAGCACAGGCTCTGTATAACCATTTGGTTGTTTTGTACCTGATAATACTAGCTCTAGTGCCGCTTGAAACGCCACGCTCTGCGCATAATTATCTGACATATTACGGTAATTTGCGTCGCCTTCATTTTGTTTATCAACCACTTTGGCCATTGCTTCAAGGGTGTCAATTACCTGTTTCTCGCTGCAAACACCATGGCATAACCAGTTAGTCATATGCTGTGATGAAATACGTAATGTGGCTCTGTCTTCCATCAAGCCCACATTATTAATATCAGGCACTTTAGAGCAACCAACTCCCTGCTCAACCCAACGTACCATATAGCCTAAAATACCCTGTGCATTGTTGTTCAGCTCATTTTGAATCGCATCAGAGGTCATTGATTTTGGCTCTGGATGCAGTGGCGGACACAAAATATCATCCACATTAGCGGCAACGCGCTGTTTAATTTCCTGTTGTAAGCTAAATACATCCTGCTGATGATAATGCATCGCATGTAAGGTAGCAGCCGTTGGCGATGGTACCCACGCCGTATTTGCGCCACTTTGCACATGTGCAGTTTTTTGCACTAGCATTTGCGCCATTTCATCTGGCATTGGCCACATACCTTTACCAATTTGTGCTTTACCGCTTAAGCCACATGCTAAGCCTACATCCACATTGTTGTTTTCATATGCACCAATCCACTTTTGCGCTTTAATTGCATCTTTTGGCAACATTGGTCCTGCAAGCATACTAGTATGAATTTCATCGCCTGTTCTGTCTAAGAAACCAGTGTTGATAAAGATAACGCGCTCTTTCGCCTCAGCGATACATGCAGCGAGGTTAACCGAAGTACGACGCTCTTCATCCATAATACCCATTTTTAAAGTATTCTCTGGCAAGTTAAGTAAGCTTTCTACCTTACAAAATAACGTATTCGCATAAGCCACTTCTTCAGGGCCATGCATTTTCGGTTTTACAATATTAATGCTATTAGCACGACTATTTTTCCGGGTGCTTTTGCCTTTTAAATCGTGCAATGCTATCAATGATGTAATAACCGCATCCATGATGCCTTCAAATACTTCATCGCCGTTTTTATCGAGAATCGCAGGATTTGTCATTAAGTGACCAACATTGCGCACGAGCATTAAGCTGCGGCCTTTGAGCTGTTGCTCATCGCCACTTAAATCTATGTAGGTTAAATCTGGGTTAAGCGCACGTGTAAGTGTTTTACCACCTTTTTCAAACTCAACCGATAAATCGCCTTTGTTTAAACCAAGCCAGTTGCTGTATACACCTACTTTATCTTCTGCATCAACCGCCGCAACAGAGTCTTCACAATCCATAATGGTGGTTAATGCCGACTCAAGCACAATATCTTTTATATGCGCGCTATCTTGTTTGCCAATTTGATGGTTTTCATCAAACTGAATCACAATGTGTAGCCCATTATTTTTAAGAATTAATTCTGTAGGTTGCTGCTTAGTACCGTTATAGCCGACCAACTGCTCTGGTGATTGCAATGCGCTTTGGCTTACATTGTTTAACGTGACAATCAGCTTACCATCAACAATCGCGTAATCGCTGGCATCTTTGTGCGAACCATATGTTAGTGGCAATGCTTTGTCTAAAAACTCACGGCCAAAATCAATTACCGCATTACCACGTACCGGGTTGTACTCGCGTCCAGCTTCACGGCCATTGTCGTACGAGATCGCATCGGTGCCATATAACGCATCATACAATGACCCCCAGCGGGCATTCGCTGCATTTAGCGCAAAGCGCGCGTTGCTTACCGGTACAACCAGCTGCGGGCCTGCCATTGTGGCAATTTCAGGCTCAACGCTTTCAGTTACCACTGTGACATCGCTTGGTGCTGGTTTTAAATAGCCAATTTGCTGTAGAAATTGTTTGTAATGGTCAAACTCAAAGTTTGAATGCGCTTGATGGTATTGATCGATTTGCACTTGCAGATCATCACGTTTCACTAACAGTGCGCGGTTAATCGGTGTCATTTCAGACACGATTTTTGAGAAGCCTTGCCAAAAGTGCTCCACATCAATGCCCGTACCTGGAATAACTTGATGGTTAATAAATGCGTATAAGCTGGGATCAACAGCTAACCCTGCATGGTGAATACGTGTTGTCATAAATTTTCTCACCTTGAAGTGGCACACAATTGTATGCGTTAAAATAATTTGGTTATTTGATTCTATCTAAGTTACACAAGAAAGCTTGCTTTTGGCATTCATTAAAAAAATACTCATGATAAAAACTATAAATTTTATAAATCATGCCGTTTCAGCCTAACTTAAATGTAAAGGCGCTACCCGTTCAATGTTGTTGCTCAAAAAGGTAATAACACCAGCGCCATCTAATCAACAAGATGAAGGACTTAACACGATGGCTAAACAATTAACTTACCAACAAGAAATCGACCGCATTGCAACGTTAAAAGAAGTAGGCGAGAAGAAATGGCAAAATATTAACCCTGAGTCAGCAGCGCGTATGCGTTTGCAAAACCGCTTCCAAAACGGCTTAGAAATTGCGCGTTATACTGCTGATATTATGCGTAAAGATATGGAAGCGTACGACCAAGACCCATCTCAATATACGCAATCACTTGGCTGTTGGCATGGTTTTATCGGTCAGCAAAAAATGATTTCAATTAAAAAGCATTTCCAAAATAATACTGACCGTCGTTACCTTTACCTTTCAGGTTGGATGGTGGCAGCACTACGCTCTGAATTTGGCCCTCTTCCAGACCAATCAATGCATGAAAAAACATCGGTTGCTGCATTAATCGAAGAACTTTACACTTTCCTACGTCAGGCTGACGCCCGCGAACTAGGCGGTTATTTCCGTGAACTTGATGCAGCGCGTAAAGCAGGTAACAGCACAGAAGAAGAGACAATCCTAGCTAAAATTAACGACCATAAAACACACGTTGTACCAATTATTGCTGATATCGATGCCGGTTTTGGTAACGAGGAAGCAACTTACCTACTTGCTAAGAAAATGATTGAAGCAGGTGCTTGTTGTATCCAGATTGAAAACCAAGTATCGGATGAAAAACAATGTGGTCACCAAGATGGTAAAGTGACTGTACCGCACGAAGATTTCTTAGCGAAAATCAATGCTGTTCGTTATGCATTCCTTGAACTAGGTGTAGATAACGGCGTTATCGTAGCGCGTACCGATTCACTTGGTGCTGGTCTAACTAAACAAATCGCAGTAAGCAACGAACCTGGTGATTTAGGCGACCAATACAACGCATTCTTAGACGTAGAAGAAATTGAATCGACTGATATCAAAAACGGTGATGTTATTTTAAACCGCAACGGTAAGCTGGTTCGTCCTAAGCGTTTACCAAGTAACTTGTTCCAATTCCGCTCTGGTACGGGTGAAGAGCGTTGTGTGCTTGACTGTATTACTTCATTACAAAATGGTGCTGACTTACTTTGGATTGAAACGGAAAAACCACACGTAGGCCAAATTGGCGCGATGGTAAATGAAATTCGTAAAGTTGTGCCAAACGCTAAACTTGTTTACAACAACTCTCCATCATTTAACTGGACTCTGAACTTCCGTCAGCAAGTTTTCGATATTATGGTTGAAGAAGGTAAAGACGTATCTCAATACAACCGTGAGCAGCTAATGAGCGTGGAATACGATAACACTGAACTTGCAGCATTAGCTGATGAAAAGATCCGTACTTTCCAAGCTGATGCAGCACGTGAAGCAGGCATTTTCCACCACTTAATTACCCTGCCTACTTATCACACTGCAGCGTTATCTACCGATAACCTTGCAAAAGAATACTTTGGTGAGCAAGGTATGCTGGGTTATGTTAAGAACGTACAACGTCAAGAAATTCGCCAAGGCATTGCGTGTGTTAAGCACCAAAACATGGCAGGTTCTGACATGGGTGACGACCACAAAGAGTACTTCTCTGGAGATGCGGCCCTAAAAGCTGCAGGTGAAGACAACACCATGAATCAGTTCTCTTAATACTGTTTAGCCAGTAAACCAGCTAGGCACTTGCCTAGCTTTTTTACCATTATTATACCAATTCGGTTAAGTATTTGAGCAGGTTTAGCACCGGATAAATAAAATGCTAACAAGGCGTAGCTTTCTTATAGTGTGATGCTACATCGATAAGCCCCAGCGCATTTAACATGATAGTTAGCCGGTTAGACTGATTAGCTATTTAAGCGAATTGATATTATGTATCCCTAACTGTGATCCAAAGGCCTGACGGCCTTTTTTTGTTTTAATAAATAATAACTTTGAGATAGAGATCATATTTTTACTAAGTATCAAGATTGCCGCTAAAAAAACAGATCGAGATTTTACTAGCGATTTAAAACCACACTCATTTGTAAAATCAAAGTTAACAACTGATTACTTTTAACCCTAACACACCCTTAAAGTACCGCTAACACCTAGTTTTCGCAGCCAAAACCAAACAATAGAGATCAAAATTTTACTAACTGTTGATTTTAGAGATCATATTTTTACTAAGTTGCGGTGTATTTGAGATCATTATTTTACTAGCTGATTAGTAAATTAATGATCAAATACCTTAATAGATCAGTTTTTTACTAACTAAAATCAATAAAACGGCATTTTTTTGTTTTTATAGATCATATTTTTACTAACTAAACGCTATTTTTAGTGAAAAGTCGGCTTTGAGATCAAAATTTTACTAACTAAAATGGGCTTGCTTAATATTTTTCTGGCTTAGCTTAGTAAAAATATGATCTCTGCATTCAAATCTAAGAAATAAATACGCTAAATATGCCCGAGTACGTTTAAAAATAAGGGGGGACGCTAGTAAGTTAGTAAAATTTTGGTTTGTAACGGTCTGGTACAGTAGATATAGAAAAAACGAAGGGAATCAGTTTAGCAATCAAGTACAACTAGGTTATTTAACCTAGTTGTACAATCTTCTGTTTGGCATCTGCGATGATAGTTGCATTATCAGTTGCTGAGGCTTTATTAAGATTTGCTTTAACACGCGCTATTTTTAACTCATCGGCACACTGCTGCGGCTTATTAGATAACTTAGCTAAGCGTTCTTTAACTTCATCAACTTTATGATCGCGTTTACTTTGGGAAAGTGCTGCGATTTTATCTTTAACGGCTTTTGCTTTATCACTTTCGCCCATCAATACATCAAGCACCCCCTCACGCTGCATTTTTTCAACTAACGCCTGTGGCGGTAAATGTAACATAGGCATCAAGCTTTGCAGAAAGGCCCTCAACTCAACTTGCTCAGATAATGAGAAGTCTGAAAACGTTTTTAGTAACTTGTGTTTATCAAGAAACAATTCGGTCAAATGTGAGCTTAGCACTGTGCTATTAATTGTGGTTAAATCCACTTTTTTTGATGCTGAAGGCTTATCAGGAAGGTCAATTCCCAAAACTTGCATCTCGGCTAATAGCTCAGCTGATGGCAGTGATAACGCCTCAAGTGCATAATCAATATTGTGTTTAACTTTAAGCGCTTCCATCGGTGCAAACGCCAGAAAAACTTGCGATAAACTCGCTTTATCCATTAATAAATTGTACACAATAAGCCCTCCCTAATCAGATAAGGCACTGAGTTTAGTCAACAAACATGACAAATATATGACTAGGTTAACTAAACTCAGTATTAAGTGTGATTTATAAGGCTACTTTAATTTGTATTAAAGCACCCAAACTTCAACGCGGCGATTACGTTCACGACCAACTTCGTTATCGTTATTTGCAAGTGGCATATCTTCACCAAAGCCTTCTACCGCATAGACATTAATACCGCGAGCATTAAGCTCTTGTTCAACACTTTTAGCGCGGCTTAGCGACAACATAGTGTTTTTATCACGTGCCCCAATGCTGTCCGAAAAACCCATAAGTACAAGTTTGCGACTTGGGTTTTCTTCAACAAACGACACTAGGCGCTGTAAATCTCGCTTACCTTTGTTATCAAGGTCGCGCGTTGCATAATTAAAGCGGAAGTTCAGTGATAAACGTTTCGCAAGCTTCGCATACTGATTATATTTTTCTGGAGCCAGTTCGCTTGCCACAACATCTTCAACACGAATAGACTGTGAAATTAATCCCAGTTCCTGCACGATTTCTTGGCCGCGATCTGAAATTGCAAAATTAGCAAAGTCTTTTATTTGCGTAGCGCTATTGGTTGGCGTGTAGAGGTATAGTCGACGTGCCAGCGGGTAATCTTCCGTCGCAATGGTAAAACGCGTTGGGTAAATTGCTTTAGTATCACTGCTATCTGCAATTGCCAGTGCTTTACTGTATCGAATGTAATTTAAGCCGATAAACCCAATTGCATAATCATCGCGTGACACATGCTCAGACAATTCTGAACTCGATTCGAATCGCTCTGCTTGCTTCGTTAATTTGCGACCATATTTCTTTAATACTAACGATTTGAACGTATCAAATGTGCCAGAGTTATCATCACGAGCAAATACTTTTATCGGGGCTTGGTCACCACCAATCTCGGCCCAATTATCAATTTCGCCAGAGAAAATACGCGATAATGTTTCAGTTGTTATGGTCTTTAACGGGTTATTCTGGTTAACAATAATTGCCAGACCATCCAGCGCAATAATGTGTTCATTGCCAAGCTTAGATAAATCACCTGACTGACCTTTTAACGCTTCAACTTCACTGGTTTTAATTTTGCGCGAAGACATACCAATTTGCGCCATATTCGCGTTTAACGCTTTAAACGCGGTTGACGAACCATGTGCTGCCAAGCCTATTTCCAACTTTTCACCATCCATTTCAAACTGCATGGTGCGCTCAGTTGCAATGCGTCCCTGTTGCCAATCAATATCTTTAGCACCTTGCTCTTCAAAATAGGCTTTTAATAATGCTGGTGCGAGTTTTTCGCCTATGGTGTTCGAGCCGTGAATTGCAAATAGGGATTGGTACACCGCCTCTGGCTCTTTTTCCACCGGAGTAGGCTTGCTCATTTGTGCTGATTTTTGTGAAATCACTTTGTTCGGTACTGCCGCTACCTGGCTCGATTGTGCTGTCGTGTCGCCAGATAAGCCAAACCAAGCGCCTACCGCACAAAGCGCTAACACAGCAACTGATGCAGCAATTATTACGCCCGTGTTTCGCTGTTTTGACTGTGAAATCGGTTCAGCCTGTGAAGCGTGCGCTTGATGACTAGGTGACGCATTAAACTGCTCAATAAGACGACTTAGTTCAGCGTTTTCTAGACTCAAAAGCTCAGTGAACACTAACGCGCGATACTCTTCTTCTGAGATTAACTTTTCTTTTGCTAAATCGATATCAAACTCTCGTTTGGCAGTTGAGATTATTTGCTCGATTAACTGTTGTTTTTCCTGTTCCATTGCCATACCTCATTTTTTTCCGGGTATGTTATGAACTTTATATGGCAGTTATATGACAGTACTTTAGATTTATTGTGAAAAGTGCTTGTAAAGGGGGTTGACAAAACAGCCTGCGTGATTGCAGGCTGAATAATTTAAATGCTTATATTTCAATCATCTAGCCATACCCAAATTTTATCTGAGCTATTATAGGCAACATCATGAATTGACACCGAACCGGTTCTTAACAGCTTAGCGGTTTTATCGGCATTGTGCGTCATAGCAAAATCATACACGCTTTCACCATTACACATAAGCTTTTCACTAATTAGCGGAAGGGTTAAGTGATTTGTTTTTAAATTAGTTTTTAGCTTGAGTACCTTGTTACTTTTTACATCTTTGCATGCCTGTACTAATAAGCTCTCAATAGTCGATTTGTCAAACGCGATTGCCGCGCTAGGTAACACCAATAGCGATGCCGCTATTGCAGTAGTTGCTAATGCTTTCATACTCCATTCCTCACTCTCTCAGAACGCCTTTTAAAATTAGCAGAACCTAGTAATTTCGCCTGTTACAGAGGTAATCATAGTGTTAACCCGAGGATCTAACTGTAATGAAATATGTATTTGATGTGCTTTCAGCAAGTTGTAGATGAAAAAAAACCAGCAGAATTATCTACTGGTTTTTGACTTCACAACTGTTTAGGAGTTTTTTAATAAAACCGTTAAATTGACTCGAGAGCAATTTTAACCATTTCATTAAAACTATTTTGTCTTTCTTCACTTGGGGTAGCTTCACCTGTGATCACATGGTCACTTACCGTGAAAAGCGCCATTGCATTTGCGCCATATTCTGCGGCAACGCCATAAAGACCCGCAGTTTCCATATCAACTGCTAATACGCCAAGTTTATCTAGTTTTTGATAAAGATCGTTCGACGCTTGATAGAAAGTATCTGTCGTAAATACATTACCAACTTTAGCAGCGATACCTAAACGCTTCGCCGCTTCTACACCGTTTACCAACAGGTCGAAGTTAGCAATGGCAGCAAAATCGTAGCCTTGTACACGCGCACGGTTAACATTTGAATCTGTCGATGCGCCTTGAGCAAAGATTACGTCGCGAATTTTGATATCGCTACCAATACCACCACAGGTACCAATTCGAATTAAGTTTTTAACACCGTAGCTCACAATCAATTCACGCGCATAAATGCTCATCGATGGGATACCCATGCCAGATGCCATAATGCTCACAGGTTTACCATTATAAGTACCGGTATAACCAAGAATATTTCTTACAGATGTTACTTCACGTGCATCTTCTAAAAATGTCTCTGCAATATGCTTCGCGCGAAGCGGGTCGCCTGGCATTAATACCGTTTCGGCAAAATCATTTAATTGTGCGTTAATGTGTGGAGTACTCATAATCTTTCCTATCTAAGTTAACTGCCAAGCTGAGATTTAAAACTGTTACCGTATTCAAGTGGCGCAAGTGAAAACCATGTTGCTAATGTTTGACCTATGTCTGCAAAAGTTTCGCGCTCACCTAAATTAACTGGCGTCATACCAGGTGTATACGCTAAAACCGGCACATATTCACGAGTGTGATCTGTGCCCTGCCATGTTGGGTCGCAACCATGATCTGCAGTAATCATTAGCACATCATCTTTGCCAAGTAAGGCTAAAAATTCAGGTAAATAATCATCCAATTGCTTTAGCGCTTTGGCATAGCCGATCGCATCACGGCGATGGCCAAACTTTTCATCAAAGTCCACTAAGTTTACAAAGGTTAAGCTATGGTCTTTCGCCTGTTTAAATACCTCGGCGGTTTTAGCCATTAAGTTTTCAAGCCCTGGCGCTTTGTGTTTTTCGGTAATGCCTTGGTGTGCGTAAATATCAGAGATTTTACCTATGCTGATTACTGCACCATTATCTTCAGCTAGTTTGTCGAGTAATGTTGGTGCCGGTGGCAATACCGAATAATCACGGCGGTTGCCGGTACGCGCAAAGTTATCTGCTGCGTCACCTAAAAATGGACGTGCAATCACACGGCCAATATTGTATTCATCTAATAACTCACGCGCTATTTCGCAAATTTCATATAAACGCTCTAAACCGAAGGTGTCTTCGTGGCACGCAATCTGAAATACGCTATCGGTAGAGGTATAGCAAATAGGCTTACCTGTTTGCATGTGTTCTTCACCTAACGCTTCTAAAATAACCGTACCTGACGAGTGGCAGTTGCCTAAAATACCCGGTAGATTAGCGCGTTTTATAAACTCGGCGATAAACGCATCTGGGAAGCTATTTTGCTTATCGTGAAAGTAACCCCAATCAAATAACACTGGTACTCCGGCCATTTCCCAATGACCTGATGGTGTGTCTTTGCCTGATGAAATTTCTTTTGCATAACCATATGCTGCAATCGGAGCGTTACGCTCAGCCACTTGGCAATTGGTATTGCTTGCTTGTTCGCACGCATCAATTAATCCAAGTTTTGATAAATTTGGCAGCGCGAGTTTTTGGCCGGTTTCACCATGGTAAGCAGCGAGTAAATGTGCCAAAGTGTTTGCACCTTTATCACCAAAGCGTTCAGCATCAGGTGCAGCACCTATGCCTAAACTGTCTGCCATTAAAATTAGCGCTCTTGCCATAGTTACCTCAATTTAAAATAGCCTGATATACCAAATGCGGTTGTGTCTCGCCAAAAATAATTGGCGTGCCTGCATTTATTTTAGCCATTGGTTCACATTTCGCCTAGCTAATCACGCTCAGCGTTATAAATACT
Organism: Pseudoalteromonas spongiae UST010723-006; assembly: GCF_000238255.3. NCBI lineage: Bacteria > Pseudomonadati > Pseudomonadota > Gammaproteobacteria > Alteromonadales > Pseudoalteromonadaceae > Pseudoalteromonas > Pseudoalteromonas spongiae. The sequence goes on along the minus strand of NZ_CP011040.1, from coordinate 40,075 downwards.
CTAGGCTGTGTGCCTAGGGTTACACAGGACTTTTGTCCTGTTTTTAACCAGTTAAAGGGGCTAAATTTACCGCTGTATTCAGGAAAGAACCGGTAGGCGTCACGAACTAAAGATAATTGTGCGCTTTTTTGCTAAGGTAAGTCACTGTTGTAATGATTTTAAAGGTAACGTTTTTGTGACACGCACAATTATCGCGATTGCAGGTGCATCAGCTTCTGGTAAATCGTTGTTTAGTCAAACTATTTACAATGAGCTTTTGAACGAACTAGCACCTGGTGCTATCGCTATTATTGAAGAAGACGCGTATTACCGTGATCAGTCTCATTTGCCGTTCGAACATAGAACGCAAACGAACTACGATCACCCAGACGCTTTTGAGCATGAACTTTTACTTGAGCACTTAAATCAGCTCAAGGAAGGTAAACCAGTCGATATTCCTGTATACGATTACGCAAAGCACACGCGCAGCGACCAAACTCGTCGAATTCAGCCAGCTAAGATTCTGATTGTTGAAGGTATTTTACTTTTATCAGATCCTAAACTGTGCGATGAGTTTAATATTAAGGTGTTTATTGATACACCGTTAGATATTTGCCTGATGCGTCGTATGCAACGTGATCTAGAAGAGCGCGGTAGAAGCTTACAATCGGTGATTGAGCAATACCAAGCCACGGTAAGACCCATGTTTTACCAATTTATCGACCCGTCGAAGCACAATGCAGATGTTGTTGTGACCCGCGGGGGGCGAAATCGAGTTGCCATTGATATACTAAAAAGCAAAATAAAACAATTACTTCAATAGAAGGTAACTTGGGAAATATATATGACCTCATTAATGAGTTTAGTTGGCATCGCGAGCTTATTAGCGCTCGCATTTTTATGCTCAACTAACCGAAAAAAAATAAATTTGCGCACCGTAGGCGGTGCGTTTGCGCTGCAAGTGCTGATCGGCGCATTTGTTTTGTACGTACCTGCAGGGCGTGAAGTATTAAACGGTATTTCAGTAGGCGTTGCCAACGTTATTAGTTACGCGAATGACGGTATTCGCTTTCTATTTGGTGGCCTAGCGGGAGATGAAATTGACGGCATCGGCTTTGTATTTGCAATCAAAGTACTGCCAGTAATTGTCTTTTTCTCTGCGCTTGTTGCGGTGTTATATCACTTACGAGTGATGGATTTTGTTATTAAAATTTTAGGTGGTGGCCTACAAAAGTTATTAGGTACATCGAAACCAGAATCACTTTCTGCAACCGCTAATATTTTCGTTGGCCAAACAGAAGCGCCACTGGTAGTAAAACCATTTATAGCCACGATGACACGCTCTGAATTATTTGCCGTTATGGTAGGTGGTTTAGCAACAGTAGCAGGCTCTATTTTAGCAGGCTACGTAAGCTTAGGTGTTGAATTAAAATACTTAATTGCAGCCAGCTTTATGGCGGCACCGGGTGGTTTCTTAATGGCAAAAATGATGGTGCCAGAAACAGAAACACCAAAACAAGATCTAAACGATTTAGATCATGGTGAAGAAAAGCCAGTAAACGTGATTGATGCAGCTGCAGGCGGCGCATTAAACGGCATGCAGTTGGCAATGAATGTAGGCGCAATGCTATTAGCATTTGTGGCACTAATTGCCCTAAGTAATGGCTTTGTTGGCTGGATTGGGGGTTGGTTTGATAACCCAGACCTAACAATTCAACAAATTTTAGGTTACGCCTTTGCACCAATTGCATGGTTGTTAGGTATTCCTTGGAGTGAAGCACAGCTTGCTGGTAGCTTCATTGGGCAAAAACTTGTAGTAAATGAGTTTGTTGCTTACTTAGACTTTATGAACTACCAAGCGCAGCTGAGCGAGCACACGAAAGCCGTTGTTACTTTCGCACTGTGTGGCTTTGCAAACTTGAGTTCAATTGCAATTTTACTAGGCGGTATTGGTGGTATGGCACCGAGTCGTCGTAAAGATATTGCGCAATTAGGTTTACGTGCGGTTTTAGCCGGTTCAATGGCAAACCTAATGAGTGCAGCGATTGCAGGCTTTTTCCTGTCAATTGCATAACGGTTACTCGGCTAGAAGTAACTTAACTTAGCAACGTAGTTACTCGTTTTTATTGCAGGCACGATAGAAATGAGTGTGTTGATAAATGTGCTAAATCAACAACTACAGCATGTGGGATGTAGGCTAAGTTAATACCTAAGGGTATAAAGTTACTTGTATAGCCGCTTTATTTAGCAAATAGGCAAAACCTGTTTGCTACCCAAATCCAAGTACTTGATTAACACTCCGGTACTGGAGCCCTGCAAAGGGTTGCCTAATTGTCTTAAGGGGTTAAGACTGGCAAAAAATTTGAACGATACTAGAGAAAACCAAAGGGCCCTTTATGGGCCCTTTTTATTTGTCTCAATTCTGTTAAGTATGAGATCAGAGATAGCGCTGGATAAATGACATGATAACAAGGCGGGATTGTTCTTATCTAGTTGTTCTACATTAATAAACTCTAACGCAGTTAGCATGATACTTGGTCCGCTAGGATGATTAGCTACTTAAGTGAATTGGAATTAAACTATTCAGGCTTAATATATTTAGCAAATACCCGCTTAAATTCACCGTTATCACGCAGTTTATGCGCCGCATCAATTAAACGCTGACGTTTTTCTGCATTGAGCTTAGGTGAAAACGAGCAATGTAAGTCATACGAGTTCACTTCTAATACATTAAAACGCCTTAGTCGGGTTAAGTAATTCGCTTCGCTATAGGATGCAACAAAACCATCTAATTCGCCTTTAGTAAAGCGCGTTAAGCTGTCTTTAGATGAGGTGCTATTAAAACGTTTAAGATTACCCGCCTCAAAATACTCGGTAAGATTAGGGTACTTATAGCCAAGCACAGTACCTAGTTTGAACTGCTTGTGTGAACTTAGCGCTTGCAGCGAGGCGATAGCCTGATCACTCACAATAATGTCAGCATCAGAATAAAGCACCTCACTCCATATAATAGAGGGCGCGTTGTACCAAATAGGGTTAGCATGACATTGTGCATCGATTTTGCCATCAATAAGGTACTGTTCAATACGCTTACGCGGCAAAGGAAGCTGCTTAGCCATAAACCCAGCCTCTTGCGAAATCGCATTACTTACATCAATCACAATGCCCGATACGCTTGTACCCTTTCCATTATTAATCACATGTGGCGCTGAATATTGCTGATTATAGCCAAAGCGAATAGCCCCTGCTGAAGCCGAAAAGGAAAGTGTTATTAAGCTCGCTGTAAGTAATTTTTTTAACACTGTAGTGCCCTTGGAAAAATAATTAGCAAGTGTAGTCTAGAATTTGCTGACTGAATACGAAAACTTAGCTCGTCGCAAACAATATCTTTATGGTTTTACGCATATTTTTATCATCTAATCGACCGTAGCTCATTACCAAATCGTCTTTGCCATCTAAGTTCAAGTCGCTTGTTACAACACGGCGACCTTGCATTGGCAAAGTGGTTTTATACTTGCTCGCGCGACGAGAAAAACTATGTTTATTATTAGCTAAATACACGTTAAACGCTTTTTGTTCATCCGACAGCACCCAATCTTTTTTACCATCACCATTTACATCGGCAAACAGCACTACAGGTGAGCCACTGCGCCCTTTCGATAAACTAAAACTTAGTTCAACCTCTCGTGTAATTTTATTTTTTGGGTTAAATTCGCCCTTTTCATTTTGATAAAAAAGATGCACATCTTGAGATACCGACCCCGATAACAACGCACCGATAATTTGTGATACGCCAATATCAAAACCCGACACCAAAGCCTCTAGTTGTTTATCGTTATCGATATCAAGCAAGTGCAGATCGGTTAATGTGCCTTCATCTTGAATAAGCGAATTCGTTTGGTTTTGAAAGATAAACTTTCCTTGCTCAATCGCACCTAAGTAGATTTCGTAATCATTTTGCCTATCAAGCGCACCGCTACTTCGTGTATAACGCACCACCAAATCAAAAATACCATCGTGATTAACGTCAACAACACGCTCTAGTTTGCGATACACTAAATTACTTTGGTCAAGTGAATCACCGTCGGCATCTTTGGTATGCCACCAGTCATCCACCATAATATCATCGCGCAATTTTATCGCCTGACCAGGGTTGCTTCCGACACTCGGCAGTAAATTCAATAAGCCATTTTCAAAACCGATAAGCTCTGAAATGTTGTCTTCATTTGTATCAAAAAAGGCAAAACGAGGCGGTTCAATTTCAGCACTGTGCCCTTCTATTTCTAGTCGTGCAGGTAAATCAACCTTGGCCATTTGATAGCCAGTCTCATCAGAAATATGCACATAACTGTGATTAAGATCTGTCGTGAAAAAGTCCGCTTTTTGGTCATCATTAATGTTGTAAACAAACTCCATTTTGCTTAGGTGTTGTGCACCACTTTTTTTCAAGTAGGTTTGAGTGTCAACAACCGGCACAACTAGCTCAGGCCCGTCAAGCGCTAACTGATAAATACCATTAGATGAAAATAAATAAACCTGCTGCGTGGTATCTTGCCACTTAGTAAAATCAACACCAAGCATAGTATCAGGCACTTTTACACGTTTTATGCGGTTATATAGCTGAGCCTCTGATGCAGCAAAAATATCAATATATTGCTGTCCGCTATGTGTGCCGATAAGCATTAATTCTTTGCCAGGATTAGGCAATAAATCTATTGGATAGACAGGGTGTGACAAGGTTAGATCGGTTTCTATTGCCACTTCATTAAATAAATCTTTTTTGCCATTTGCCAAGCTCGATGTACTGGCAAATCCCAGAGTAACGACTAATGCTGTTATTATTTTCATGTTACTTCCTCACTGTATGTCATCATAAACTATCAAATACTGGTGCTATCAGTAAAAGCAAATTAGTTAGAAAATGTTAATACGTGCAAAATGATTGATAAGTCGAACGTAGCAACGCAAAATATTAGCTATGCCAATGTTTGTCGCAGCGATGCAATGAAAGAACTGCCAGAAAAATATTATTTAACGCACTTTATCGAATTTGCTGAATTTATAAAATCCACGTCTTCTCACTTGTTAGGCGATGACGAGACAGCGTTTTTTACCGAGTTTGCAACACTACCAGAAGATGCCCAATGTATTTTGGTACGGATTGTAAACCGCAAATCCCCTTTTGTGCGAAAAGACACCCTAGTCTACAGTGAAGTGGCTGACTCTGGCGCGGCAATTAACCTTTTAAGAAAAGTTGGTTTTGTATCTCGCATAAATAAACACTGTTTTCACGACTTTATAAGCCAGCTTAATAAGCAAGACTTAATCGACTTAAGCATCTCATTAACGATTGATAAGCCAGCAAAAAGCGCAAACAAAAACAAATGGCTTAATTTTGTGAGCAACGCGCTGTCTAACGCTTTAAGTTACGACCAAGTTAAAAAAAGCCCCGTACTAACAAGCCATATTTACTTTGCCAAGCAGGACACGTTTCACTATTTATTGTTTTTATATTTTGGCCATTTATCAGGTCGCCTCAACCAATTTTCTATGCGCGATTTAGGTGTAATGCAAACCCAAAGCGTGCAACAGCAACAAGCTAACTTCAGCGATAAAGATGAAGCCAAAAGTGCGTTTTATTACGCAAACCAATTTAAAGCGATAAAGGAAGCCAATAAGAGCGACATCCCATTATTACAAACGCTTGCAGAGCAACTTATCGCTTCCGACAAACCAATCGGCTTTTTAGCTACGCAAAAGTACCACCACAGTTTGTATAAGCTGGCGGTTGTTTTAATCGAACACGAGCCAACTCTCGGTGAAACATTGCTTAGCCAATCACAACACCCTGCAGCACAAGAAAAATACATTCGCTTACTCTACAAAAGCGACAGAAAAGCACAGTGTGAGACTTTGCTGCTGGCTATTTTAGACGACCCCGACAGTGAAACCTTATTGCTCTTTGCCGAGGATTTTTATGCGCAAAAGTTTAACCAAAAGCGCACCAGTGTATTGACTGATATGCTCAAAAAATCAGGCGAGCCAATTGGTATTGACGAAGCGTACTTAGGTCAGGTCGAAACAGGTGTAAAGGACCGTTACATCAAACAGCATCGCCTGTGCTACTTTACCGAAAACAAGCTTTGGCGCGCGTTATTTGCATTAACTTTTTGGCATGAGCTATTTCAACACCCAGCATCACAGCGTGCCAATGAATTTTCGTATTATCCAAAAGTACTTAAGCAAGATAATTTTTACGACTTGTTGCACACAGAAATTGATCACAAATTGTCGGATTTTACCAACAATCAGAAATTCTGTGATTATATTAGTGCCACCATTGATCAATATTCAGGTGAACCGAATGGCCTGTTCTACTGGCATGACGAACTAAAAGATGTGTTAACCACCTTTATTCAATATGCGCCATTTGAGTCAATAAAGCATCATTTATTGGCAATGAGTAAAACCTTTAAAGCGCTTTGCGATGGCTACCCTGATTTAATGTATATTGAACAAGGTGAAGTGTTTTTTGAGGAAATAAAAGCGCCGGGCGATAGCCTAAGGCGTACTCAACTGGTCAGTATCAAACAATTAATAAACGCAGGTTTTAACGTATCAATTCAGCGCACCGAATGGCGTTTTAATAGTGAGCAAAATTACGTTGTCGTGGATATTGAAACCACTGGCGGAAAAAAAGATACTCATCGCATCACTGAAATTGGTTTGGTAAGAGTTGAACAAGGAAAAATTACCGACAGCTGGCAAACACTGGTAAATCCAGAACGTCATATCCCAAAAATGATTACCGAGCTTACAGGGATCAGTAATGAAATGGTTAAAGACGCCCCCAAGTTTGAACAAATTGCCGAAAAGTTAGATACATTTAGCCGTAATGCTATATTTGTCGCGCACAATGTTAATTTTGACTATGGCTTTATTCGACAAGAGTTTGCCCGACTCAATAAAAAATACACGCGCGCTAAAATTTGTACTGTACAGCAAGCACGTAAATATTTACCCGGTTTTAAATCTTACTCATTAGGTAAACTCTGCTGCGATCTTAATATTGAGCTAAAAAACCACCACCGAGCGCTCGATGACGCTAAAGCTGCAGCCGAAATTTTATTGCGCATAAATCACGTAAGAGCAGACCAATAAACCTAACTGTAAATGGGGTTTACATCAATGTATGCCTCATTAATTTCACATAAGCCATCACAAAAAATACTTCTTAAATTTTCCATTGCCCTACCCGCTACTTCACCTTAGTGCCTGTAATAAAGTGTGATAACGAAACGCGTATTTTGCGACTTAACTAGAGTAATCGATGTAGCTCAATTTGTGAGCGTTAAGGATTTATCGTTACCGCGCCTAGGAGGCAAAATGAAACACGCAAGTAAATGCATGCTCAGTCGCATCGCACCCGCAGTTATATTGTTCGCCATTTGTTATACGCATAGCAGTTCCGCTCAAACATCAAACACATGTGAAATAGAGCCGAGTTGGTTTAAAAACGGCAAAGTCATTAGGCCTGATGACAGTGCTTTTCCAGCAAACCCAAACAATTGTGATTTCCACCAATGGTCATGGCAAATGTTTTTATGGTTAATGGATGACGACAATGGCCAACCTCGCTTTCTCGGATTTGACTCACCACAGTCTTTAATCGGATTAGAGCAACGAGGCCTTTCGCCACGCACCCGAAAACAACCACATACAGGCGCATCATTTGACGAATATTTACAAGCGGGTACCGATGGCATCTTGATAGATCACGACCACCGTGCCATCTATTACTCGCAGTACATTAATCAAACCTTTGCCGACTTTATGCAAGGTAAAAGTGGTGGACCCGATTTAACAATCCCAGCAAATGTGCTCACAATGAACCCGCGTACTGCGTTTCCAATTATCGGCACCAAAGGCACGCTAGAGCTGAAAGCATCGTGGAAAATCGTTGGTAAAGATGACGATACCAGTAAGTTATTTACCATTGAAAAAGACATCGCGCAGTTTGAAAACTCACCATCTGGTATCAAAATCAATCCTGCAAAAGTCGAAAAGCAAACGCTTGCCTTAGTTGGCTTTCATATTGGTGGCGTCGTTGCCAATCACCCAGAAATGATTTGGGCTACCTTTGAATTTGATAACAATGCACCGGATGTGCCCGACGGCATGACACTTGACCAAATTGTCGCAGATCAAGATTACCTGTTTTACAAAAAAGGCACGCAACTTGGGAATTGCAATAAAAACGCGGCGGTTAGCGGCTTAGCACTCGAGCAATCAACGCAGAAATTTACGCCGATTACTCAAGTGTGTCGTCGCTATGCTTACGGCAATGCAGCGGGCCAAAAACAATCGAATACCGATAATATAAAATCACTTAATGCGAGCGTTAAAAAGCACTTACCAAATAACTTAAGTATTTGGCAAAACTACTTTGAAGTTGGCGCAATTTGGATCAACAACCAAGCAGCTACAGGTAAACCGGATGTATCGCCACTTAAACCTGGGCTCGACTTTGCCACTGATGAATATCTCACCGGTTCTTTAAAACTCTCTAACAGCACCATTGAAACTTACACGCAATCAGCAACCGCAATGAACAATTGCTTCCGTTGCCACAATACGGAACAAGCGTTTGCAAGTAAAGACGGATTAAAACCGCTACCAGCAACAAACTTAAACATTAGCCATGCATTTCAAAATATCTTTTTTTGGTCTCAAGAAAAAGAACAACGTGCCGCAATTGCCTACTTACAATCTCAAGGAGAGAAATAATGAGTTATTTCAGAGTTCACCCAAGTATCAACTTTGCACGTGTTGGCAATAGTGAAGAGTATTACATCGCCCCTGAAACCGCAGCAGGTACCATTGTTGATAAGCGCACCGGCTTATTTGGCGGTTTGCCAATAAAACCGGGTACAAACAATACACCGATAGACGAACACGATTTTCGTGATAGTCATGGCAATGTAAAACGCCAAGCAGCGCGCTTTCGCATTTTTGCTTATGACGACGAACAAACAACTTACCCATCAAATGACGGTGGCCGTGAAATAAATATTGGCGATAATATCGGCGGTAAAGTGATTAAAGATATTATTTGGCAGGTTCATACCGCAAATAAAAAGAACAACAACTTTACAATCACTTCCATTGTTGACGGCGAGCCTCAAGAAGAAGGGGTTATTGCCTATCAAAATGAAAACACGCCTCCGGTGCGAAACCCGAAGTTTGGCGATGACCTTAATACAGTCATGCGCCGCCAACAATTAGTGGTTGATCCGGGCCCGCGCGCTCTTTCGGTTACAAGTAATTCAAACACCTGCTTAAGCTTCGATAAAAAAACACCAGATAGCTTTATTGAAGAAGGCAAAATAGCAACCGCAGCGTCCTGCTATCCAAAAAGCTTTCCCGATGATTTTTTCTATATGTTTAATCCACTTGGTGAAATTTCGTCGCTTGGTGAAATGCGTATTGAAGAAAATACAGCAAGACTTATTGTCACTGGTGGCTTTGGTAAAGCCAGTGGCATACTTGGTAATAAAAGTGATAAAGACAAAAAGTGTTGCATTCCAAAACTAAACGGTGCGATTGATAATGATGATTGGTTTGACGATACATCTGATGGCCCAGTAACCGCCACCATTGTTTTTGATGATGGCTCGTTTGAAGAGGCTGTACACGGTTGGTTTGTATGTACAGATCCAAGTTACGCACCACAAACCCGCAATGTTGTATCGACCTGGGATGACGTTTACGATACATGGATACAACATTTAGCTCTAGCGCCAAATATATTTGACAATGGCTTTAATCATGACCATTTAGCCTCGTTCGATGGTGATGTTCAGCCAGTATTTCACGGTGCTTTCTTGCAACAATGGAATACCGCATTACCTGAAAAAGGCATTCAGGGCCATAAGCGCATGAAAGAAATAAAACCAAGCGACACCCCCAGTGAAAAAATCCCGTCATTTACCAGTTTGCTAAGAAAGCCATCAGCCCCGGGCACCAAAGACGAGCCAAACAATGAAGACGGTACGCGTAAAAAAATGCCACTGGCGCTTGGCGATGCAATGAAAAGCTTTTTATCAGTTACTGAGACCCAATATTTTTTATTGATGCAATGGTACAACAATAAGTTTAATGCAACTGCACCGAGCCTAGGCGAGGGGGAGCAACTCGATAAAGTAGTGTTAGAAAACTGTTTAGGCGGGCGTTATTCACCGGGCATTGATTTAACCTTTATTGTGCGTGATACCCATTTATATAAAACCGATTGGCACGGTAAAACAGGGCCATTTCGCATTAATATGGCAACGCTGGATTACAGTAAAGCAACTCAAAATGAGCCTTTTTTGCAGGTCGGATATATTCCACTGCGAGACAGTAAAGTAGAACCAGGCGATTTAAGTAAATTTATGTCGCAACCTTGGCATACTGACTACAACAGTTGTGCAACACACACGCCTGACCCAAATCCAACGATGCCAAACCCCAATGGGGAAGGCGAAGCAATCGCTGATAACACTTTGTACTGGTCTTGGCCCGCGCAGCGTCCGGTGACTGTCTACCCTAAGTTCTTATTTAAGTACGATGCAAATACCGGGCAGGGTAAAGGCGTATCACTTTATAGTGTGCGCGGCGATGAGGGTCATGGTACAAAAACATTCTACCCACAGCAGCAAGGTCGCTTTCAATGCTACTTCGACTTTGTTGAAAACTGGCATAAAGTTGGATTTGTTATTCAAGGTCTGCAGATCAATGATGACAGCACCAAGCAAAATTATGGACCCGATTATTTTCTTGAAGTTGCCAGCCAATTCGAAAGCAAAGGCGATGGTGTTGAAGTATGGCCGCAAGCATCAGAACCAGGTTATAAAGCACCCGATAGCTGTGGTCCAACCCAGTGTGATAAGTAAACTTTATGAGTGACATGCCAAATGGACATATTATGGCTCAGCCAATAATACAAATAGGCATAATCGGTGGCGGACCTGCGGGTTCTGCCACCGCACTTGCCCTTGCAAAAGAACTCACCTTAAGTAACAAACGCGTAAAAATAATACTTATTTGCGCGCCACAAGCTACTGCACCAAGTATCGGCGAAACAATCCCTCCCGCCGCGAGTTTCTATCTAAGAGAACTCGATGCTGAGCACATTCTAACTAGCAATAAACATTTAGTTTGCCCCGGTAGTAAATCTAGGTGGGCAGATGAAGTAACCGGTTATAATGACTTTTTTATTTCGCCAGTCGGAAAGGGCTTTCATCTTGATCGCAAACATTTCGACGCTGATCTTATTGCACTATGTAAAACTAGGGGGATAACAGTTTTCGAAAACACGAAAGTATCGACAATAGATTCGTCAAAAAAAGGTTACGTATTACACTGTGATAATCACACCATCAGCATAGCATGCGATTTTTTAATTGATGCAACCGGGCAGCACCAAGTTGCAGCAAAGAGCCTAAATATTAGCAATAACGTGTTTGATAGCGTGATTTCAGCCTGCGCCTTTTTTGAACTTGAACACACATCAGCTAGTACCACACATACTCTTGTTGCTAGCGACCCAAATGGATGGTGGTACGGTGCTATCTTGCCAAACAACAGAGCTATTATCAGCTTATGTACTGACGCAACGGAGTTAAAAACACAAAAGCTAACTTGCTATGAGAATTGGTTAAATTGTTTAAAAGCCAATAACTGGTTTTTTCAGCAATGCACAACGTTTTTGCAAGATAAAACAAAAACTCCTGTAAAGCTTTACGCTAAAGCGGCACCATCTGCCATTTTATCGAACGTGATTGGGCATAATTGGCTTGCTGTTGGGGACGCAGCATCAAGTTACGATTCGATTTCATCGGCAGGAATTACGAAATCGCTAAAGCACGCAGGTGTCGCGGCAAAAGCGGTAAAAAAGTGGCTTGAAGCACCACAAAAAGACTCTTTGGAAGACTATCAATCGCTGGTATTTAATGACTTTAATGCATTTATTTCATTGCATCAGCAACAATATCAACAAGGCGCAAATAAATACCCCAACGCCAAATTTTGGCAACGACGCTTAGTTCCTAACTAACCTGAGCTGGCAACAGCTAAACCTATTGCCAACCCATTTTCCACACTTTGGGATCTTTTAAGCTACGCCAGTTTATGCTTTGTTCGCGCTTGGTTAAAATCGCTTCAATAATACATTCAACCACGTTATTTTCTTCATTAAATTCAACACTGGTTACCATAAAATGCTTTTCTTTATTTTGCGGTGACACTGCCGTCCATTTACTGTGTAAGAGTTTATTAGGGGAAAGGGCGTGTTGCATAAAATCTCGAAACCAAAATTAAAATTTCCGACTTAATTTAGGTCACTTTTAGAAGCGAGCTGCTTGCTCAACCACTAATGCGTGACGCTCTGCTAATCGCTGATGATCTTTATCGTACCCACCACCAATCACAGTGGCTACTGGTACGCCTTTACGCTGGCAAATCTCAAGCACAGCATAATCACGGGCCGCGATACCTTGCCAACTAATATCAAGCTTGCCTAAGGTATCTTGTTGCCAAATATCTACACCAGCATCGTAAAGAACAAGCGAGGGATTTAGCTGCTCAATTAAGTCATTAAAAGTAGTTGATACGATATTTAAATAATCAGGATCAGTTAACCCTATCTCTAAGCCAATATCTAAGTCGCTGTGTTGCTTTCGAAAAGGAAAGTTCTTTTCACAGTGGATTGAACAGGTAAACACATAAGGGTTATGGGCAAGCATCGCCGCAGTACCATCGCCTTGATGCACATCACAATCAAAGATGAGTACATTTCGCGCTTTACCTTCATTAATTAGCCGTGTTGCTGTGTAGGCCAAATCATTTACCATGCAATAGCCTGAACCAAAATCATAATGCGCATGATGCGTGCCCCCAGCTAAATGACAGGCGATACCGTGTTCAAGCGCAAGTTCAGCCGCCAAATGCGTACCTAACGGTGCGGTAAAGGTGCGTGCCATTAATTGTTCTGACCATGGCAAACCTATGCGTCGCATCGCCTTGCTATCAAGTTGATTATGAAAAAGGTCGTGTACGTAACTTTCACAATGCACTAATTCCATCGGTTTAAAATCCCCCACCGGCGGCTGATATAAGTTGCGCTGATTGATATACCCTTTGCTATCTAAATATTGATAAAGACGTGCAAATTTACTCATTACAAAGCGGTGTTTTTCATCAAAACTAAATGAATAATTAGGGTGGTAAACAAGGGGTAAGTTGGGATTAATCATTGTGACTTTGGTAAATTGTTATGACTGATAGTGTAACTGAAACAAGGCACTGCGTCTTTGCCAAAACACCATTATTCATACCTGTTCATCAGAATAATTGCGCAGCAAAGTGGGGAAATTACATGCACCTATTGATTAAAAAAACGCATTAGTTGCCACCATAATCTACTGGTAACCACTATCAAATTAAGTAATATATTCTAAACAACTAAATGCTAGAGTCTTTTTGTGTATCAAGATGTCGCTGTCAATCACTTACCAATAATTACATCACCACAGGAACTGGGTGGATTTAACTTTTCACCCGATATTGTTTGGGTATTTGACTTAGACCGTCATGGATTTTGGTGGGGCAATAATCATGCCCTTAACTTTTGGGGACTAAGTGATGTGCAACAACTCATCGACAAAGACTTATCTGCTGATACCGAAGGCGCACGCAAGCGCACCGAACAAACCTTTGTAAAAGCCGCGCAAGAGGGCTTAACTAACGACCCTTGGACAACTTACCCTAATGGTGAGCCAAAAGTGATGTTAATGCGTCATGTAGCTGTGTTACTGGGCCCAGAAAAGCACCGCGGCATTATTGCCTTCATTAGCGAACAAATGGATGCCACCAGCCAACCAGAAAACCTGCTTTTTGCAGAAGCGATGCGTTACACCACTGTTGCAGTGAGTTGTTACGATATGCAAGGTAAGCGACTGTTCGAAAACCCCGCGTTTACGCAGTGGTATTCAACAATAAAACAAGACACTATCAGTGACTTTGAGCTGCGTTTTGCCAACCCGGTTGAAGGTAAAGAACGCTTAATGGACTCTCAGCAGCACAAAGCGGGTTGCCAAGAGCACATAATGCTTACAAAACTTGGTGAAAGACGACATAACGTTGATATTCGCATTAGTCGCCATCCCTTAACTGGCGATTATGTGTTTCTTGTTACTGAATATGACATTACCGAGCTTCATGACACTATTGAAGAGCTCAAACACACCAAAAACGAGCTTAAGAAAATTGCGCACTTCGATCCTCTAACTAAATTACCTTCGGTATGGCTCACTAAAGAGCGCCTAGCAAGCGCGCTAAAACAAGCCAAGCGCAATGAAACACTGTTAGCTGTAATGTTTATCGATTTAGATGGTTTTAAGCAGGTAAATGATAGCTATGGCCACAGTAGTGGTGATGAATTACTTAAGCAAGTAGCGATTAGACTTAAAAGCACATTCAGAGAATCAGACACAGTAGGGCGCTTAGGTGGCGATGAGTTTTTAATTTGCCTACCGAATCTTGCAAACAAACAAGACGCGGTTAGGCTCGCTGAAAAAGCCATCAACGAAATCGCGAAAGACTATCAAATTAAAGATGCAGTCGGGCAGGGTAACAAAGTCAATATTAGTGCTAGCTTAGGTATTGCTTATTACCCTGATAGCGGCGATACATTAGAGGCACTTATTCGTACTGCCGATGAAAAAATGTATCACGCTAAGCGCGCTGGTAAAAACCGCTTTTCATATTAAATATTTAGCTTTAAATAAGTCGATTATAAATAGCAAGCACGTCATCAGGCTCAGCACGTGAAGAATAATCTTCTTCAATAAAACGAAACTGAATAACTCCTTTTTTATCAATAACAAAGGTAGCTGGTACCGGAAGATTGAAAGTTGGCGTGCAATGTCGTTCAGTTAAGTTGATATCCCACTTTAACAATTGCTGTTTCATCGCATCATCCGTTTTCCAAACTAACCCTAACTGCTCAGCAAAACAAAGCCCAGAATCAAATAAAAGTGGAAAGCTTAAGTTATTTTCAGATTGCATTGATTTTGCGAACTCGGGTTTTTCAGGTGTTATCGCAACTATATTTAAAGTACTTTTGCTTTTTTCAAAATACTGCTGCCACATTTGTGTTTCTAATACACAATAAGGGCACCATCCACCGCGTACAAAGGTCAGAATTAAGGGGTTATCTTGAATTAGTGCTTTGCTATTAAACAATTGGCCATTGATGTCAGCCAGCTCAAATGATGGAAATGTTTGGCCTACTTGCAGCACTGATTTTAAAGCTGAGTGTTCTTGAAACAAGGATATGCTGCGATTTATAGTTTCTAATATTTCGACTGGCGTTCTTGTTTTAAAATCACTTTTATAGGACGCGAGCTTTTTTGATAATGAAGACATATGGATTATTTATAAAACTACGATTATTGTTTTGTATAGATAACAACCCCGTAAAAAGCAATTGGTCATACATACAAAAAAGCGAGGCAAATGCCTCGCTTTTGATTTCTATTTTATTTATACAAACATTCGTTAAAACGCTAGTTTATTTAAAATATCGTCTTCGACATTTTGTGAAAGCGTTACTTTAAGCTTAGGAGTGCGTTCCATTTCGCGTTTGATTGCAAAGTTAGCTTCTTCGTTACGTGCCCAGCTGCGACGTGCGATGCCATTGTTTACATCAAACAGTAGCATTGATTTTAAGCGACGCTCGGCATCGTCACTACCGTCAAGTAGCATACCGAAACCACCGTTGATCACTTCGCCCCAGCCAACGCCACCACCATTGTGGATAGACACCCAGGTTGCACCGCGGAAACCGTCACCAATCACGTTGTGAATAGCCATATCTGCAGTAAAACGGCTACCGTCGTAAATATTTGATGTTTCACGGAATGGTGAATCTGTGCCTGATACATCGTGGTGGTCACGACCAAGTACCACTGGGCCAATTTCACCGCGCGCAATGGCATCGTTAAAGGCATTTGCAATCTTAATACGACCTTCAGAATCGGCATAAAGAATACGCGCTTGTGAACCAACCACTAACTTGTTTTCTTTCGCGTCTTTGATCCATGTGATGTTGTCTTGCATTTGTTGCTGAATTTCTTCAGGCGAGTTTGCCATGATCTCTTCAAGCACTTTTGCCGCAATTGCATCGGTTTTATCTAAATCTTCAGGCTTGCCAGAAGTACACACCCAGCGGAACGGACCAAAACCATAGTCAAAACACATTGGGCCAAGAATATCTTGCACGTATGACGGGTATTTGAAATCGATGCCGTTTTCAGCCATGACATCGCCGCCAGCGCGTGATGCTTCAAGTAAAAACGCATTACCATAGTCAAAGAAGTAGGTGCCTTTTGCTGTATGTTTGTTCACAGCATCGGCGTGTCGCTTAAGCGTGGCTTGAACTTTTTCTTTAAATACTTCTGGCTCTTCACGAATTAAGCGATTTGATTCTTCATAGCTGATATCAACCGGGTAGTAACCGCCTGACCAAGGGTTATGAAGCGACGTTTGGTCAGAACCTAAGTGAATGAAAATGTCTTCAGCTAAGAAGCTTTCCCAAACATCAACCACGTTACCAATAAACGCAATCGACACTACTTCTTCGCTTTCTTGCGCTTTACGCACACGTGCAACTAAATCTGGCATATTATCAATCAGCTCATCCACCCAACCTTGTTGGTGACGCTTAGTTGCCGCTTTCGGGTTCACCTCAGCACATACAGTAATACAGTTAGCAATGTTACCCGCTTTTGGCTGTGCACCACTCATGCCGCCAAGACCGGCAGTTAAGAAGATCTTACCTTTTGGTGATTCGCCTTTGTTAAGTACTTTACGGAATGCATTCATCACCGTAATGGTTGTACCGTGAACAATGCCTTGTGGGCCAATGTACATAAATGAACCGGCAGTCATTTGGCCATATTGTGTTACACCTAGCGCATTAAATTTTTCCCAGTCATCCGGCTTTGAGTAATTCGGGATCATCATACCGTTTGTTACCACTACACGTGGTGCATCTTTCGATGATGGGAATAAACCCATAGGATGACCTGAGTACATATGTAGCGTTTGGTCTTCTTCCATTTCGCTTAGGTACTTCATCGCAAGTAAGTACTGCGCCCAGTTTTGGAATACCGCACCGTTACCACCATAAGTGATAAGCTCTTCTGGGTGCTGTGCGACTGCTGGATCAAGGTTATTGTCGATCATGAGCATGATCGCCGCAGCTTGCTCGCATTTTGCAGGGTAATCAGAAATTGAACGCGCTTTTAGCTCATAGTTAGGCTTAAAGCGGTACATATAAATACGGCCAAAGTCTTTAAGCTCTTGTGCAAATTCTTCAGCAAGCTCCGCATGCCACTCTTTCGGGAAATAACGTAGCGCATTACGCACAGCAAGCTGTTTTTCTTCTACCGATAAAATATCTTTACGCTTTGGTGCGCGGTTAGCGCCTGCAGGATATGCTTTAGGCGCAGGCAGTTCGCTTGGGATACCCTGTTTTATGCTGTTTTGAAATTCTTGTAAGTTCATGTCAGTTATCCTTAATTAAGCGTAACAGTAAATGCCTGAGATTTTACAAATTCAACCATGGCATCAATATCAGGCTTTAATAGTCTGTCTTCTTCTAATTTCGCAACCTTAGTACGAATGAGTGCATGATTTTGTTCAATAATATCTGAACAAGTATTAGGGCGTCTAAAGTCAACGGCTTGCGCTGCGTACATTAGCTCAATTGCGAAGATTTTCTCAAGATTACCAAGAATTTGGTTAAGCTTACGGCCCGAAATACTGCCCATAGACACGTGATCTTCCTGACCCATAGAGGTTGGTACACTGTCAGCTGACGGTGGGAAACACAGTGATTTGTTTTCGGTAACAAGTGCCGCTGTGGTGTACTGCGGGATCATCATGCCTGAGTTTAGGCCGCCAGATGTAGTGAGTAGGCGCGGTAGGCCGTGTAAACCTTCAAGTAATAAATAACAGCGACGGTCTGAAATATTCCCCAGTTCAGCAGCGGCAATTGACGCATAATCAAGTGCCATAGCAAGCGGTTGACCGTGGAAACTACCGCCCGAAATTGCTTCTTCCTCACTAATAACAATTGGGTTATCAGTGACCGAGTTCATTTCAATTTCAACAAGCTCTTTTAAGTGATTGTAAGCGTTGCGAGATGCACCATGCACCTGTGGAATACAACGTAAAGAATATGGGTCTTGAACGCGGTCACAATCAGTGTGATCTGCCATATTTTGCGAATCTTTAAATAGACGACGCATGCGCGTTGCTACTTCGACATTGCCAGCAAAGGCACGAATTGCATGTAGCTCTTCTCTAAATGGCGATTGACTACCTTGCATACCTTCAATACTCATCGCACCTGCCACATCAGCAAGATCAAGCAGGTAACGCATCTTAGTTAGGCCAGTAATACCATGCGATAAAATAAACTGTGTACCATTAATTAAGGCTAAACCTTCTTTAGCATGAAGATCCATTGGCTCTAAACCATTGTCAGCAAGGGCTTTCGCCGCAGGAACAATGTCATCACCTACCCAAAACTCACCTTCACCTAAAAGTGGTAAGAATAAGTGCGATAATGGCGCTAAATCGCCCGATGCACCCACCGAGCCTTGCTCTGGTACGACTGGAATTAAATCAAGCTCAATAAACTTAAGCATACGCTCAACGGTTTCTAGGCGAATACCCGAGAAACCTTGGCTTAACGCGTGCACTTTAGTGATCAGCATTAATTTAGAAATCGATTTAGCAATTGGGTTACCAACACCCACAGCGTGAGTGATCAGCAGGTTTTTTTGTAATAGGTTTGTTTCTGCTGGGGTAATTTGCGTATCACACAGAGGACCAAAGCCGGTGTTAATACCGTAAACTGCTTTGTCTGATGCGGCCATTTTGTCAACGCGTTGACGGCTGGTATTAATTTTATCAATCGCCTCAGCGCTAAGCTCTGCTTTAACACTGCCATCGGCAATGCCATTTACAATATCAATATTAAGGCGATCTACGCCGTATTTAAACGTCATTGTTGTCTCCTAACGTTTTTTCATCAACTGTGATGATTAATCAATAGAGTAATGTTAGCTTGCGACCCAAGTTTTATAAATGCATAATTATCGATGCTTATTCCGATATTATCGAACTAAAAAACAAGGCTAAAAAAGATGCAAATTCATGACGTTGATCTGCGCCTATTGCGCATATTTGTTGCAATTGTGGAATGTGGCGGGCTCTCTGCCGCAGAATCTCGACTGAATATTGGCCGCTCTACAATCAGTTCACATTTATCGGATTTAGAAGTGCGCCTTGGCATCAAACTATGTAAGCGCGGACGCAGTGGTTTTGAACTGACCGAGCCTGGCCGTATTACATACCAAGCAAGCCTTGAGTTATTACAGCAGTGCGAAGCGTTTGCCACCACAGTTGCAGGCTCTAAGAATGAGCTATCAGGCCGCGTGACAATTTCGGTGATTGATACCATGGTAAGCGATCCACGCTGCGGCATTAGTGAGGTGATCCGCGAGCTAAAACAAAAAAGCGATAATATTCAATTTGATATCAATGTGTGTGAGGCGCGGGAAGTAGAAACTTCTGTGGTAAATGGTCGCTCGCTGGTGGGGCTGGGCGTAAGTCGCCATCATTTGCGTGGTTTAGATTACTTCCCGCTACATAACGAAACCAACTATCTATATTGCGCCAAAGGGCATGCCCTTTTTGATTGTAAACCGAATGAGCGGAATAAATTATTGAAGCAAGCCGAAGTGATTACCTCAAACTATATGCGGGATAAAGAAGTGCGCAACGATGGTCTTAATTATCAAAATAGTGCAACGGCGTATCATGATGAAGGTATCGCACATTTGATATTATCGGGTGCCTTTATTGGCTATTTACCAGAGCACTATGCAAATTACTGGGTTGATAAAGGGGTATTCAAAGCAATTCACCCCGAAAAATATCACTATCAAATCCCTGTAATGTTAATCACTAAAAAAATGAGCTCAGTTTCGCCGCTTGCCAAAGCACTTGTCGAAGAGATTAAACGCTGCCATCAAGCCTATTAACGACAGGTTATTTAAAACATGTTTTAAAGCCGCTTATATTTGAGGTTTACACTGATAAAATAAATACTTTATATGCACTTTTTAATGCCGCTTATCACATAATTGTTTGTTTTTTGTGAAATATATGTAATTTTAGGTAATAAATTCAAAAACAATAATTAGGCAAAATAATGAAGTTGCTTTTTTTTGCATCACTTTTGACAGCGCTGTCTTATGTACATGCAAGCGAAAATAACATAGAACTTATAGAGCATTGGCTTGAAATAGAAAGTCAAAAAGGAAAGTTACAACTTGCTTGGCAAAGTAACGAGCAAGCCTTGAAAAATCAGCTTGTATTGCTTAATCAGGAAAAAGCGTCATTAAAAAAACTATTAAAAAACGCAAACGCAGCGAGAAGCGAAGTTGATGCAAAGCGTCTTGCGCTTACCGAGCAGCAAGTACAGTTCGAGAGTAATCAAACCACGATACAAAAAGCGTTAGAAAAAACATATCTATTTGCTAATCGCATTGCGCCTCTGCTTCCGCCGCCAATTCAACAAGACTGGCAGTCTAAGTTGAACACCTACCAACAAACATCACTTTCGAATAGTGAAAAATTGGAAAAGCTCCTAAGCATGTTCAAATCTGCTGATGAGTTTAATCAACGCATTGCAATCAACAATACCAGTATGACAATACCCAGTAATAATGGCTCTGACGAACTTTTAGTCAACCAAATGTATTTAGGTCTTTCTTACGCATGGTATATCAGTAAAAACAATCAATCTGTTGGTGTCGGTCGCGTAGAACAAACAGGTTGGCAATGGTATCACGGTAACGATGCCTTACAACTAGTAGGTGAACAATCACAAGAGCAACTTAGAGACAAACTACTAGAAATTCAAAATATGCTTGAAAAGCCAACTAATGCATTTTTTATTCAAGCTCCGCTAGCAATTGCGCCGATTAAAAAGGAGTTATTGTAATGTTACGATTGATCTTAGGTTGTTCATTTTTACTGTTAGCATTCAACGGTCAAAGCGAAGAAGCGATAAATCAGCAAATAATTAATAAAATTGCGACGTCAAAACAGCAATTAAACCAACTAGAAAACCAGATTAATAACAGTACGCTAAGTTACCAAAATAAAATAAATAAGGCACTTAACGAAGTAAAAGCACTTCGAAAACAAGCTGCTGCAATTCAGCGAGTAGCCGACGAACAAACATTAAGTGTCGAAAAATTAGCTGACCGCGTTGTTAAATGGCAAGCACAGGATAATTACCAAAAATTATTACTACAAAGCTATTTTGAACAAAAAGGCGAACTACTTAGTAACTATCGAGATAGCAATGGCGACCTAATTATCTCAGACACGATATTTTCGAAGCTAGAATCTCAGTTAACGAATTCACTCATTCCAAGCTGGCAACAATCACAAATTGTTGACGATATGGGACAAGTAAATCAATTTAATAGGTTAGATTTGGGCCCTGTATCTTTAGCATTTAACGCAGATATTAATAAAGGTGGATTAATTGAGCACAGTGCAAATCAGGCAATGCCGAACCTTGTAAAAGGGGTTTACAATGACCAAGACATCGCACAATTACAGCAGTTAAAGCAAACGGGTTTAGCCCAAATCACATTTGATCCCACATTAGGTAACGCAGCAAAACTGCAACAAAATAAACAAGGTTTAATTAGCCATATTGAAAAAGGCGGAGTGTGGGCTTTTCCAATTTTATTCTTTGGTGGGCTATCGCTGATTGTTGCTTTAATTAAAAGCATTCAGCTGTTTAGTTTACCTAAAGTACGACTCGATTTTATCGACCGTGTAAAACAGCATGTCGTAAACGATACGAGTTACCAACAGCTATTTTCAAAAACAGAATTACAGCTTATAGATATCGCGAAAACCCATCCCATCTCAGATAAACGTGATGACCAATTAGTCGCATTTTTAATGCGTTATCGCTATCAGGTTGAAAACTATTTAGGCATCGTTGCCACATCGGCGGCTATTGCTCCGCTATTAGGGTTATTGGGAACTGTGTCAGGTATGATCAATACCTTTATGATGATGAATACATTCGGTACCGGAGATGCAGCAACAGTCTCTGGTGGTATTTCTGAAGCACTGGTGACAACAGAACTAGGCTTAATTGTCGCAATACCATCGCTAATTTTAAGTGCACTTCTTAGCCGCAAAGCGAAAAGCCATAACGCACGATTGGAAACCAGCGCAGTTCAACTAAGTAAACACGCGTTTTAACAATATGAGTGAAATATCTGTTTACCTAAAACTTTTCAATAATGCTGTAGTGTGGGCGCTACTTGCTGTTGCATTTTTTAGCTATGGAAAATTACTTTCTTTGTTGTTTTTTATGCAAAAAAATCAGCACTGGTATGCACGGTGTCAATATTGGTTAGGTTCATTAAAGACGCTACTTGCGTCGCTTCCTTTACTGGGCCTATTAGGCACCATCAGTGGCTTGCTCAGTACCTTTAATTTTATGTCGATCAATAACGGGCTGGACATGCAAGAAATGGTCAGTGGCGGCATAGCTACAGCAATGTTTACCACACAACTTGGGCTGGTATTTGTGGTGCCTGGCGTATTACTTCACAGCTTGTTAAAAAGCAAAACAGTAACTTGGAAAGTGGAGGAAAAATGCGCTCATTAATCGAACAAAAAATTGAAGAATCAAAAAGCCAAGATATCGACCTTGCACCATTACTTGACGTTGTTTTTATTTTATTAATTTTCTTTATCGTCACTACCGTATTTGTTAAAGAAACGGGAGTCGAAGTGGATAAACCAAGTGCAGTTTCAAGCCAGCAGCTTGAAAAGTCAGTACTTATGTTAGCAATTACCGAAACCGGGCAAGTGATGTATGCCGGAACAAATATCGGCATTGCAGGCGTCCGTTCAACGTTGATGCAAGCCGACCGCACGCAAACAAAACCTTTAGTTATTCAAGCTGATAAGCGTGTTCCAACTGAATTGTTAGTGAAAGTAATTGACCAAGCCAAGCTTGCAGGTATTGACAGTATAAGCTTAGCGACAGAGGCAATGTAAATGGCTGTGCTTACCCACACTGATACAACAACTGATACAACACTTAAAATGACAGCGAATACAGTGCTGCCTTGGCTAATTAGCATCTCTATGGTGACGCTGCTCGTAATATTACTGCATTATCTAAAACAAACCCCAAAGCAACCCGAGCAAGTTTTATCTGTGCGTAAAATAGATGTCGCCTTGCCTACTCCACCACCACCTCCGCCGCCACAGCTAAAAACATCAGCAACAAGCAGTGAAGTCGCCCAAACAAGTCTAAATATCGCAGGGTTAGGGGCCGGCCCAAAAGTCAATTATGCCGATAAGCCCCGAATGACACTCGCGAAAGTAAAGTCGCTAGATGTGCCAACCTTCACTATTGATGCAAATATTATAAAACAGCGCCTTGCGCTCGATATGCCGTTAATGGCAGTAGAAAAACTAGACAGTGTACCCAAAGTGATAAAACAGAAATTCTTCCCTATCCCCAAATCTGTGCGTAAAAAAGGCATAACGCGTGTTTCGACTGAAGTTGAGCTAATTATTGATCAATCGGGCAAACCTTTCGTCAAACGTATTACTGATTCTGTTTACCCTGAGATGGAGGAAGTTATCCGAAACTGGGTTAATCAAGCGAGATTTAGTATCCCTAAAAAAGATGGTCGTCCAGTACAAGCAATTTATCTTTATGGCATTCATTTCAACCACGGCAGATAACCCATGAAAACAATCAATAAAATTATAATTGCCGCAAGCTTTTCGCTAACAACAGCACAGATTAATGCGGCGACTAACGTATTACCCAATGAATTCCAGATTGAGGTAGATCAACCCACATTCGTTTTGCCACAATTTTCTGGTCCATTTAGGGAACGAGAAGCAACCGTAGCACCAGAAGAACTTGAAACAGCAGAAAGGCTTCGCTCAATGCTAGATCAAGGCAAAAAACAGGCAGTACTCAAAGAGCTTGAAGCTTTCTACGATATAGAGCTCAGTGTCGCGATGATAATGCTTAAAGCGCAACTATATTTTGCTCTAGAAGAATACTCAAAAGCTGAAAAAGCATATCAGGTAGCTCTAAACCGAAGTCCACAGTTAGTGCGTGCTCATAGTGACTTAGGGCAGCTTTTCCTCATTCAAAAGCAATATAAGAAAGCGCGCAGTTATTTTGCGAAAGCAGTGGCATTAGGCGCTAATGACGCTGTAATTTATGGTCAACTTGCCTACTTAAATTTAACCCAATTTGGCGCGTATGCTGCTATAAGCGCATATCAACAAGCATTAGCCATTGAACCTGAACGAGAGCAATGGCAACAAGGTTTATTTGTTGCACTTACCGAAGCAAAAATGTATCAAGCTGCAGAAGCTTTACTGTCAGATCTTATTGCAAAATCACCAAATAAAAGTAGTTTATGGTTAAACCAAGCAGTACTAAAACTCGAACAAAATGATAGTCTTGGTGCACTTAGTGCGCTCGAATTGGCTATCTTATTAGGAGATAATCGAGAATCTAATCTAAAGACTGCTGCACAACTGCATTTACAACTTGATAGCTTTGACAGGGCTGTTGAGTTAATTAATACGCATTTATCAAACTACAAACTTGATCTAGCAAGCCTAAATACCTATTTAACTTGGCTCTCACAGCGTGGACTCAACTCGCAAAGCCAGCACATTATCGATACTCTTGAAACTAAGTTCGCTACTTTCGATAACAAAACCAAAAGTGTAATACTGCTGCACCGCGCGAAGATTTCACAAGAAAATCAACAACTCGAATCAGCTAAAAAGGACTTTCAGCAAGCACTTAACTTTAATCCTAATCATGGTGAAATGCTCATTGCTTACGCTGATTTTTTAGCGAGTCAAAAGCAATTTACCCAAGCTGAAACGTTACTCTTAAGGGCTGAGGCGTTAGACAAAACACAAAAACAAGCCATGCTCA
The DNA here is from genome assembly GCF_000238255.3 of Pseudoalteromonas spongiae UST010723-006. Lineage (NCBI taxonomy): Bacteria > Pseudomonadati > Pseudomonadota > Gammaproteobacteria > Alteromonadales > Pseudoalteromonadaceae > Pseudoalteromonas > Pseudoalteromonas spongiae. The sequence goes on along the minus strand of NZ_CP011040.1, from coordinate 14,949 downwards.
GCAGAGCACAAATGTATGTAGATCTGCAAAACTTTGCAGCTGCCTTGTCCGTGTTAAAAAGTGTTGCTACACGCTATCCGTCAACCCAGGGGATCAGACAGCAAATAGACATTTTAGAGAATATTCTAATTACAAAAGCACAACACACACAAAGTTAGGGACAGAAAATGAAAACTAAAATAACTACAATTATATTACTCGGCCTATTAACGGGCTGTGCTTCAACAGATGAACAAGCGATCTGTAATGCCAATACCGATTGGAAAACACTTGGTTATGAAACAAGTCAAAGTGGTAAAAATGTTCGCAAATTTGATAGTTACCAAACCCAATGCGGTAGCAATATGCCAGGTGATGCGAAAGAGTTATTTATCACAGGCTACACTAATGGCTTAAAAGAATACTGTATGTATGAGAATGGCTATAAACTCGGTCAAGAAGGCCTACAAACAAATGAAATTTGTCCTTTTGAAATGCGCTCTGCATTCGAAAAAGGTTATAAAATTGGTAGCAAAGAACGAAAAGAGAAACAGCTTAATGCCGAGCGTCAACAACGAGAACTTGATAGAGCGAATCAACGCAAATTAACCGAAGCGATGGAACGATAAGAAGACCCTATCCTTAGTGTCTGTGTATGTATTAACACAGACACTACCACCTAATCGAAACTAACTGCTTTTACTCTTATATTTGATTTTTTAGCGAAAACTCATCGGCTCCTAGAATTCTTGCCTCTATCGCTTTGATGTGTTTTTTATCGGCGCGACGCCATGCTTGTGGAATAGCGTAAACCCCGTTTACATAATCAAGAAAACGTTCAATTAACCGTGTATTAGGTTGCCAACTGTTGATTTCTTTCAATTGTTCAACAAGTTGTTGCTGCGAATTTGCGGGTAATACCATGCCAGGCAGAGCGTAACAGGCATTACCTAGCGTAATAAGCTTACCGCCTAGCTGCAAGGTTTCTAATCCAACGGTTGAATTAATGGTAATTGTCGCCTCAGCCCGTTTTATCAATTCCGACGCTTTTACGCCATTGGCAAATATCGCTTTATCATGTGCTTTATGTAAATGCGTGAATTTTTTTGGCCAGTTAGGGTGCTCTTTAAATACCACTTTAAGGTTACTTTGTGGCAACGCATCAATCGCTTGCATTACTTGCCAAAACAGCTGCTCCATACTCTTGATCCAGGGTGAATGAACCACTACTTGAGTATCGTTTGGTACTTGAAATGGCACAAAAATATAGTGTTCAGGAAGTGCTACTTCCGCGCTATCGATAGTGCGATTTTTATGGTTTTTTGCTTGTTCTATCGCTGCGAGTGCAACCCCTGAAAGTTCCCGTTCTAAATAAAATTCTGGCAGCTTTGGCAAACTCGATAAATAGTTTACTCCCTTGGGATCTAAGCATGTAGTGTTAGGTACTAAGCCATTTTCAAAAAACATTACCGGAATATTTAAACACTCAGCGGCGCATACCACAGTTTGATTTGGTAGCTTTTTACCGTTCCAAACAACCACTTTATCTGGCTGCACTGCTTGAAATAAATCGATAAATTTTAAAAAGCGTAACGTTTCTACTGCTTTTAAGTACCCACGAAATACCTGACAAACAAGCTTTGATGAGAATAATGCGGGATGACGCGCTTTTTTCCTTAATAAATGATGCGCTAACATTTCATTACTATCAAAATTCGCCAAATGTTTTGTGTGTTTCAACGCCCCTAAACGCGGCCAACCAGTTACATGAAGTTGCGCGTCTAGGTTCAGCTTACCTACTAATTTTCGGTAATATTTAGCATGACTGCTATTTCGAGATACAAATAAAATACGCATAAAAATAAAGAATCTGACTTTTTAGCGCAGTGTATGAAAGAAGTGTGACGAAATGATTAAGCTACAAACGTGTAAAACGGAATTACTGTAACTGACGCTAGACCTCGAAAATTTAAATCACATGGATATAAAGTCCCCAATACTCTCCTGACTTTACTCAAAATATATATCGCATTGAATATCAAAAGTGTTTCACAGTAAAAAGCGATGTATTTCGTAGTCGCCTCTGTGTTACAAAAGGAATCAGAATAAGTAAGATAAACGATCTTTCAAATCAGAATTAAATACTTAAACAAATAAAAGGCTCTGTATGATCTATGCAATGTTTGGAATGGTTTTATTAACGTTTGCCGTTGGTATTGTGGCCGTTACCACTCGTATTAAAAGCGTTAAAAATGGCAGCGTGAAAATTAAATATTATCGCACAATGGAAGGCCAAGACGTGCCCGAAAAATTAACCACATCAACGCGTTGCTTTAACAACATGTTCGAAGTACCGGTATTATTTTATGTTGTCTCTACCTTGTTTGTGAGCCTAGAAATTACGAATGGCTTAGCGCTCACCTTGGCTTGGAGTTTTGTTACTTTTAGAACGTTACAGGCCTTTGTACACCTTACCTATAACAATGTACTACATCGCATGTTAACGTTTTGGGGTGCTGTGATGTCAGTGCTGTCAATGTGGGTTATTTTGCTCATTCAAATAGCGTAACCCGTGCAAAGAAACAAGGAGTACTAATGCAGACTAATCTACAATTTCCAAATTTAGACACATCACGATTAACACTAGACACACTAACAATCGATGATAACGATAGGTTATTTTCGATTTTTTCAGATCAAGCTGTGGTTAAGTTTTATAATATTGAAGCATTTACATCCAAGCAGCAATCTCTTGATTTAATAGATTTCTTTAATCAACGATTTAAACAGCAGGAGGGCATTCGTTGGGCTATTCGCCTCAAAGAAACTGGCGAGCTAATTGGCACATGTGGTTTTAATTCGTTTAATTCAAAAATGCACAATACAGTGATTGGTTATGAATTTGCTAGTGATCATTGGGGAAAAGGGTATGCCACCGAAGCGTTAAACGCGATTATTACACTAGTTTATTCAGACAACTCACCATTTGGTGAACTATATCGCATTCAGGCTGATACCATGTTGGGTAATGGCGCGTCTGAATCAGTGCTTAAAAAGCTTGGCTTTAAACAAGAGGGGATCCGCCGTGCAAGTGGTTTTTGGAAAAACCAATATCACGATTTAACGTGCTTTGGTTTACTAAAGCCCGAGTTTACGCCACGTTAAATAAGAGCGGCCAGAAAGCTAACTCGGGCCGCAATTATCATCAAAGATTAAGCGCTTTTATTAATCGCGATCATCCCAGTCATGATCATCAAATTTTTTACGCTTATTTTTATTGTCAAATTTGGCTTTCAGCTTATCGCGCTTTGATTTTCGGCCAACTTTTGTTTTTTCTAAATAGCTATCTTGTTGCAAACTACGCTTCATCATATCCCTCAAATGAATAATGTTGTTCTGTACGTGAACTATTCGCACTGGCTCTGTGCGTTACGCTGTGAACAGCTTTTATGTATTTTCGCCAGAGCTTTACTTCATAGCTGTTAGAGGCAATATTAGACTGCATACAGGCCACAAATTCCGATTCAGCAGCAGATTCAGGATTTAAATTACCTGCGCTTAGCCCATTCAATGTGTCACCGTATTCAACTAAAAAATTAGCCTCAGAAATAGTAAAAAAGCCAGAACGCTCAATGCCACCGGCAAAATGCTCATCGTCATAAAACTTTCGTCGTCCAGCGCGGATCGTGTTTGTCATAACAATATTCTCTTATATTTGGGGCTGTTATTCGGCGATAAAACTAGCCAACAAATATGAAAGATAAATGACACTTTTAAAAAACATTCAATACAGTAAATATGGCGTGAACGCGCATAGTTGGTCAAAATGACAAAGTTCGAATGGCAAAAATTACTAATAATTCGTTTGATTGTTTTCTTTATTTTATTAAATAAGAATAAAACCTTATTATTCAATTAGTTAAATTTTGGCCTAGTGATTGCTTTAAATTGCTATTAGTCACTCAACACGACAATGAATAATAAAAATAATTCATTAGAAGGGAACATCATGTATAGAACATTTTCAGCAATTGCCATGGCAACACTGCTTTCAGGTTGTATTGTGCATATCGGTGGAAACACCAATTCTGCAGATACTCACATCGAGCGAGAATTAGTGCTAAACGCAAGTCAATTGTCTACACTTATCGCCGAAACTGGTGCTGGGTCACTTAAAATTATAGGCTCAGACAGCAGCGATAAAATTACAGTGAATGCCGACATTTATACCAGCGAAGATCTAAATTACGAACTTTCTTTAACCCAATCTGGTGATACTGCAAAACTCGTTGCAATACACGATATTCAAGATGGTTTACGTATTCACATCAACCAAGGGCATAGCATCGACCTTGTCATCACCATGCCAAGCAAGCTAGCACTCGAACTCGATGATAGCTCTGGCGATGTTACAATCAACGGCTTAAGTAACACCATTAAGGTAGACGATAGCTCTGGTGACTTAACCATTGATGGCGGTAAATCAGTATACGTCGACGACAGTTCTGGCTCACTTTACATAAGCAATATTCAAGGTGACGTTGAAATTGACGATGGCTCGGGTGATACCCAGGTTGAAAACACCAAAGGTGCAGTCACCATTGAAGATGGTTCAGGTGATTTACTTGTTAGAAATGTTACGGGCACAGTTAAAGTAGATGATGGCTCCGGCGATATTACCGTAAACGGTGCGGGTGGATTGATTGTTGAAGACGATGGTTCTGGCGATTTAAATATCGATAATGTAAAAGGTGAAGTTAAAATCGATTAAACGGGTTCCACTAACTAGCAGGTGAAGTGTAAACCCCCTTTATACTATTTCATGCCTGTTGTGCTGTTAGGTTTGCTCCATTTTATCGTTCAAACCTAACAGCCAAGTTATTATAAATATACTAAAGCAAGCGTTTCGCGCACTAGAACAATCCCAAAACGAGTAAGGTTTGATATTAAACCAACACAGTTACATAGTTTGCATTTTTATTGTGTACGTTTTTTTCGTTTCTCTTTTAAAAGTAAAGCCACGCCTGCGCCATAGAATACGGTGAAAAAACAGAAGCCAAAACTCAACATAACATACCTAAAAATATCACTTTCAGCGGCATAACCACTTAAAATCCATGATAAAGAAAAAGGTAACACCACAATAGACACACCTCCACCACGAGCGGCCTTTTCAAATAGCGATTGCAGAGGTGAACAAAAATAAATAAGTACTGGTAAAGCTGTTAAGCCTATCATTACAAGTTCAAATTCTGTAAAGCTATCCATAATTCACAACTCCTTTAGTGAAATAAATACTTATCAAATGATAAGGTGTTTGTAGTCAAAACCGATGAAAATCACTTTTAAAAAAGCAAGTGTATAACTAGCTAATATGCAAGATATACTCATAATATCTCGCGTTTACAATACATTAGGTAGTGATTAATCCTATTTTCAAGTCTTTTACTCGTAAACTTTGCCTTTATGTTTAAGCCATCCGTGAGCATGTTTATTTCGCGGATCTTTGTGTGTCCAGTGCATCACGCCACCTTTTTTAGTCCACTCATATTCACCGTAAAACTCTACCTTATCACCCACTTTTAAGTTCGAAATGCGCGGCGCTAAATCAATATTATGTGCAACGAGTAGGGTTTTTAGAGCGTGGTAACGTTTACAGTCTGTTTCTGCAGCAGTTTGTTTGACATTTAGACAAGGCAGAGCGATTGTGGTGTAGTTATTCTACATAAATGAGCGATAACGCAGCATAAATGCCAAACACGCGCTGCCTGTAAGGTTCAACCCAAACCGTTATGCTCTTTGTTGCCACTTTTTGACTTAGCCCACTAGGCCTACTAAGCGACGCCGCGATCAAAACGGTTTGGATTTGAACAGAATTTAGACCGTAAATGTCACCACGCTCTAGCTAAACGCAAAATAAATTTTTGGTGTCTTGAGCCATTATTATCATCAGGCAAAACACGTAACACTGTGCCTGAACCTTTAACTTGTATATCACTTTGCTGATTTTTATAAGCGTTACTGAGCTGACGATCATTTGCGTGTAGGTTGATAGCGGTTAAGAAAAAACCAACTAATAAAAGGGCAGTGAAGTGTTTCATTTTCAATCCTTTGAGTTACTACTAGAAAGAGTGAGTATAAAATTAATGTGCTTTTTGACGAAGCCTGTTTGTTGGCCTTTGCGTTTCAAAAATCCAGAAATTACATTTAAAGTTTAACTGTCAACAAAGTTATTTACTGAAAATGACACATTATTGGTGGTTTTGGCAAACCATTTAAAACTGTAAAGGGGATTTACACTTCCCCTTAGTACTTTTATAACTTACTCACTTTGCTCAAAATTTAATTCAAGTTCGGCCTTCTCAATGAGTTCTTTTGGCAGTTCTTTTTGTACAGCTACGCCTAGTTCTTTAAATTCAGCAGCTTGTTTAATTAAGTTACCTTTGCCAGAGTAAAGCTGTGCAAATGCGCGGTCGTAACCTTCTTTTGCTTTATCAAGAGTTTTACCAACGCCTTGCATACTGGTTAAAAAGCCATTTAACTTAGTATAAAAACGTTCTGCACGCTGCGCGAGTTCAGCGCTATGCTTACTTTGCTCTTCAAAACGCCATAATTGGCGCACAATATTCATGCTTGTTAAAAGGGTCGTTGGCGTAGCCACTAAAATATTCTTTTCGATAGCACGTTGATAAAGGTCCGGTTGGTATTTCAATGCTTCAACATAGGCCGATTCAATTGGCATAAATAAAATCACCACCTCAGGTGAATTTAAGCCTGGTAGTTTGTCATATCCTTTACTTGCAAGTTCCTCGATGCGTGCATTTACGGCCATTACATGTTGTTTTAATGCTTGCTCTGCAACCAGTTCATTGTCTGCATTTACATATTGAGTGTAGGCATTCAACGACGTTTTAGCATCAATGACCAAATGACGCTTTTGTGGTAAAAATACCACCACATCAGGTCGGTAATTTCCTTCCAACGCTTTAACATGAAATTCGCGTTGGTAGTCGTCACCAACGCGAAGTCCGGCACTTTCTAGTACATTCTCTAGCATTAATTCGCCCCAATTTCCTTGGGTTTTCTTTTGTCCTTGTAATGCAGTTGTAAGTTGCTCAGCCTGTGAAGTAATGGCTTGATTCAATTTTTGCAAATGCACGAGTTCTGTTTTTAGTTCTGAGCGCTGTTTTAATTCTTCGCTATGAATGGTTTCAACTTTTTGTTTAAAGCCTCTGAGCTCTTCTTGCATTGGCTTTAGTAAGTTAGACACGCTCTCTTGGTTTAACGATTTAAACGCTTGTCCTTTTTCTTCAAATATTTGATTAGCAAGCAATGAAAATTCTTTTTTAAGTTCAGTTTTAGCATCTTGTAAGCTCGCTAATTGCTGCTGGTAGCTGTGTTCACGCTCAGTAAGGCGTGTTTGCAATGCACTGTACTTAATACGCAGTTGATTGGTGCGTTCTTGCTCTTGTTGCCAGTTGGTAAAATTTTGATCTGAGGCTTTTGCAAGATCTGCCAGTTTTTCTTCTAATCCTGCTTTTTCTTGTAAATACTGGGCTTGTAGCAAAGCAGTTTTGTTTTTAGAACGACCTACAGTCACCAAAATAGTCACTAAAAACACCACAAAAAGACATAAAAACGCTGTGATCACTATTTCAGGTTGGTTTAACAAGGCTTGCATAAGCGATTCCTATTTGAAAAGACGTGATTAGTATACCTTTTTTGCCATTTATGCCGCACACAAATCAATTATTTACATCACTACCTGTAAAACTTTTTTACACCCACATTGCCATTGAGTAAGTAAAAAAGTGGTTTATTGGCTAGTAAAAAAGTGATCTGTAAACATCTTTTACAGGTCAAAAATCAGTCTATTTATTTTTAAATAAAAGTTGGCTTTAATAACCTTAAGCAAACGAATTGAATTATAAAAAGGCTTTATTATGAATACATTAGATAATTTTTTAAGCGCACAAAACGGCTATAAAAAACTCTTAAAAGTAGAGCAGCAATTAATAAAAAGCGCAGTAAAAGAGTACCAAATTTCAGAGTTAGTAAAACAATGTTCCGAAGCGAGAACAGCCCGAAATCAGCAGCTTTTAGCCTTATTGCAAAGTAACGCTCTGGGTGCGGTTACTTTTGTTGGTATATTAATGATCCCATATTTAACCCTTATGGCTTTTTAATATGCGTTTAGAATTAGTTAATGTATGGTGCAAGCAGTTTTCGACATTCAGGATCGATCACGATTTGCTGCTGCTCAGCGGCCGCTTGGTAAATATCCAGTCGTAAATGTTGTAGCAAATATTTTAACAAAGCGGCGCGAGTTTTAAGTGCTAACTTTTGCTCTGTCATTTGGTAATCGTGTGCAATCACCTTTTTTTGCAACTCAGTTAAACGGTGATCCGGACACACCACGAGCGTAACTTCAGTTTGCCACAGCGTATCATGCGCTTCATCAAACGTGGCTTCTCCCTCAAATGCGAATTCTCCGGAAAAACGCGACAACACAAAATCGCGATAGTCTTGGTTTTTCTCGCAAAACGCACGAACATGATAACGTGTACCATCAAACACTAAGCTGTGGGGCTGAATAATTCGGTCTTCAAATTCAGGGCTAGAAAGTGAAATATAGCCGATATCTAAACGCAATTGATAGCGGATTGCTTGCAGGATAGGCCTGACTAATTGCGGGCTAATATTGCGGTGTACCTGCGGTAATGTTTCAACAAGCGATGTCACCGCATGCTCGCCTTGAGTGTTAAAAAGCGCGTGATAGCTTGAGAATTCTAAATCAATAAATTGCGGCGTAAAATCGGCATTGGCAATGTGTGCACGTTGCTGACTCACAAACTCAAATCCAGTTGGATTAAGCTGCTTGTATTCTGAAATGTATTTTTGTGCCGTGGGGCGGCTCGTTTCAAAGTAATCCATAAGTTGGCGAGCATTTAGCTTACCTTCCCATAATAAAAGCGCTTCAATTACTTGATAGCGTTTTATATCTTCCCAGCGCATTGTGTATGCCTTTGATGACGCAATTTTTATTATTTGAAACTATTTTGACCAAATAAAATGAAAAAAGCCAGCCACATTGTTTAATGGGGCTGGCCAAAAATTACTAACTTAGTAATCAACGGGAAATCATTTAATCCAGGGATGGATTGAGACAACAACAGCAAAGTCAACATGTCATCTGTAGTAATAGACTTACCGTTTTTCGTTAAGTTCAAATTTATTTAAAAAAATTACGATCCAATTAATTGCAGTAGATCTTGTTCACTAAAATCAGAAAAACCGTGGCTATTGCTATCGAAAAAGCGCTCGGCTAATGCGGCTTTTTCTTGCTGCATGCGCTGTACTTTTTCTTCAATACTGTTTTGGCAAATCAGTTTATAAACAAAAACCGGTTTATCTTGGCCAATACGATAAGCGCGGTCGGTTGCTTGGCGCTCAACCGCTGGATTCCACCAAGGGTCGTAGTGAATTACGGTATCAGCAGCGGTTAAATTAAGCCCTGTACCACCGGCTTTTAAGCTAATTAAAAACACGCTGACATCGCCTTGCTGAAACTTATCAATGGCTTTTTGACGATGGCGAGTTTGGCCTGTTAGTAGGCTATAATCGATACCAATTTCGCTAAGCTTTTGCTCAATAAGCGACAGCATGCTGGTGAATTGGCTGAAAATAATGACTTTTCGCCCCTCTTTTAACATTTCAGGCAGTGTATTAGCTAAATAGTTTAATTTAGCGCTGTTAATTGCTTCGTCTGGATCAGTAGACTTACTGATTAGTCGCGGATCGCAGCATATTTGCCTAAGTTTTAATAACGACTCTAAAAACAGTAGCTTACTAGCTTGTTGCTCACCGGCTTCAAAGATCGATTTAACTTTTGATTCAATTTGCTCACTGACTTTTTGATATAGTGATTTTTGGCTATCGCAAAGCTCAATCACTTTTACCATTTCCGACTTAGCTGGAAGTTCTTTAGCAACTTCCGCTTTCGTTCGGCGCAGTACATATCCGGCAATAATGTCGTTTAATTGCTCGGCGCGATACGCATTGTTTTCTCTCTCAATGGGTTGTTGAAAATGGTTTTTAAAATATGCGGTACTGCCAAGTAACCCCGGCATAGCAAAGTCAAATAACGATTTAAGTTCAGATAAATTGTTTTCTACCGGCGTGCCACTTAAGCACAAGTGAAAATCACCTTTCAATGACTTAGCAAAGCGCGATACTTTTGATTGGTAGTTTTTAATGGTTTGCGCTTCATCCAAAATAATATTGCCAAAGTGCATCTGTAAATAGTGTTCATGATCGCGCAATAACAATGGGAAGCTGGTGATGACCACATCGGCCGTTGCCGCTTTAGCTAACAGCTTTTTACGATTCGCGCCTTGAACGGCAACCAGCTTTAAATCAGGTGTAAACTTTTCAGCTTCAAGCAGCCAGTTGTTTACCAAACTGGTTGGGCAAATAATTAAACTAGGCAAAGTACTGCGTTTTGCTTCTTTTTGGCTGAGTAAGAAGCTAAGTACCTGAATCGTCTTACCTAAGCCCATATCATCAGCCAAAATGCCACCTAGACCGTGTTTCTCTAAAAACTGTAGCCAAGCCAGACCTTTTAACTGATAGTCGCGTAGCGTGGCGTTTAGGCCGTTTGGTAAGCTTGCCGTAAGACTGCTCTCACTGTGCTCTAGATAAAACAATTCAGATAGTTGCTTATCTTCGATGATAAACATTGCGCTATCGCACACACGCAGCAACGTAAGCGCCGACAATGGCAAGGTAAAACGCTTAGGCCAGCGTTTTTCACCATAATACTGATCAATCACCTGTTTTAGATTTAGCGCATCGCTGCGGCTTACCACAAGCCAACGGTCTTGGTGATAGTTTATGTAATAATCTTTGTTCGCTTTGTTATTGATTAACGCCGCTTTTTCTCGCAACAAATTAAAATCAAGTACTAGCTGATCAACCGAGAAATTAACATCAAGTTGCAGTTTGTTATTTGCAACACGCGATAAATTGGCAACTAACTTTGCCTCTGACGGCATGTGTAACTTTTTAGTCGGCTCGCTTACTTTCCACAAATGACTCTTTAGTTCATCGCATACTTCATTGATAAACCAGTGCCATTGCACTTGGTTTTCATTGGCCGGTGGAAAACGAAAGTATCGCGTATTAGCTTCGCTAGAAACAAGCTCTAAGCCATAGTTGTTAAGCTGATTAATACACGTGTTTTCAAACGCGCCATTGTGCACGGCTGTTTTGTAATTAAAACTAAGGGCGAGTGTTGGCAGTTCGTCCACTAATTCAAAACGTAAGCAAGGCTGTGGGGTGGTTGATTGGCTGTCGCTGTCAACCAAATAGGGCACAAAGCCAAAACCGTACAAACCGTTAAGTTTATCCTGTGCTTGGGCGTAACTGCTTTTTTCAACCGCAGGCATGGTCAGTAATAAGCTCATTTCGTCACTGGCAAGACTGGTATCTATTTCACCAACTTGTTTTGTTTCTAAATCAACAAAATAGGGTGGTGTGGTCGGTACTAATACCCAATTTTGGTGAGTATTAATGCTTAATTTAAGTTCAGCCCCCAAATCGTTTTCTTGCCAATCTATAGCCAGTGGCTCTTTATGAATTAAGCTAAGCGGAGTGCGCTCATCGCCCCAATAACAGCGCTTAGTTTCAACGAGTTTTGCCAGTGCCAACGCGCCCCATTCACCATGTAGCGTCAGTTTACCTAACGTATTTTGCGATCGGATCCAACTAAATAGTCGAAAGTCTTTTTCATCGAGATCTTTTGGTGTGACCTGCGAGCTCAGTTGTTTGGCTGTAAGTGCACGACCTAATCCGTACTGATTTTCGCTACGCGGGGCGATTTTAGGCAATAACACGATGTCGTCGCCATTTTTCTCTAAACTAAATAACAGCACATTAGGCGCGTGCTTTTCAGATTTTGATTTCAGCGACTCTAACCGCGTAAACCAGTCATGCAGTAAGTAGTTCTTGCCAAATTCACCCGAGTGCTCGGTTTTTAATGATAAGAACACTGCCGCAATATGTTCGCATTTTTGCCCTAAACGACACGAACACGATGTGGTTACTTTAGGTTGGCCATTAAGTTGTTTGATGGTTGCTTGTGGGTAGAAAGTCTCGCCTTCTTGGTTAGCTACTTCACCATTGATTGATTTAAAGCCTTCGGTGGCCTCACGCCATAAGACAAGGTCATGACTAAGGTAATCTTTCGCTTTATTGAACACTGCAGGCTTAAAAAAACGTTTTAAGAATGACTCAGTTAGTGGAAAACTGGCCAGCTCCTCGTTTTTTATTTCATCAAATAAGGCGAGTAAATCGTTTTTTGACAAGCGCTGTGACATATCGGGGCTATAAAAAATCAATAATTCTGCCAGTATATGGTTATTTAGCTTGCGGGCAAAGCGAATTCTGGGGATTTATGACGAATTTATGATATCGATTAGCGAATGGTTAAAAATTGACATCAAAAAGCGCGCTTACAGGGCTGTAAACACGCTTTTAGTGTAAGTGACTACTCGTTATTGCGAGTTGTACTTGGTTAACGTTAGCAACTAACCTAGTTAAAGTTAGCAAGTAGCTTAGTTAATTGCTCCAAACGTTTGTCGGTCAGTACGCGATTATCAATTTTAATCACGACATCACCGCTCTTTTCGTGTTTTTGCGCGCTAATGTAGCTATTGCCCATATCGATATTTTGACGAGCGCTTGATTTAACAGGCTCTGCGTACGTTAATTCACGAGTAATTGCTAGAGCTGTTTTATCATCAGTATCAAGCGCGAGTTCAGCTAAACGCTGTTTAACGTCAGCCACTTTTTCTGCAAATTGTTGCGGATCTTTTTCGCGGGCATCAATTAACTTTTTAGCGACTTCGCGGCCTACATGGTTTGCAGTAGGGTAAAGCGATAATACTTCTTGTGGCAGTTTTTCATAGGCTTTCAATGCATCAGCTATCGCTGTGTGCGAAACACCTTCAATTTCAGCCAGTTCACGGTAAGAGCCTTTACGCCCTTCAGCAATTAAATCGTGTTTTGTTTGTGCGTAAGCTTGGCCTAGTTCCCATAAACTTGGCGCAATGTACTGATCAGATGACACCGCTAAAATTTTCGCATCTTCATCTGTAAAATCTGGCGAGCTGAGTACCAGATAATCACTGCCAGAGATCATACACGCTTTACGACGACGCGATCCTGCCAGTACCACTTCTTGTTCACCTTGTTGCCAACAAAGGGCAGGGTGTTGGTTGCGGCCATCACTTTTGATACTTGTAATAATATCAGCGACTGACTTTTCGTTCAGTAACGCTTGTACACGGCGGTTTTTACCATAAACGTCTGTACTTTTTGCAATATCTGCATTTTTGATCAGTTTGCAGTACAGTTTAATTTCACGGTTAGGATCCGATGGTGCAGGCATAGTGATCTGATCACCGGCTTGTGCGTTTTCTAATAAAGCGTCTAAACTGCTCGACTCCACTGTTGTTGCAAATGGATCGATGCGAGTATCATTCTTACGTTTCTTTGCCATTGTAAAACCTAAATTAAGCTGTTTCTAACTGACATTGTGTTGACGACCAGTTTGAACGGATCAACATTTCTAGTTCATCAACCACATCTTTGATGTTTTCTTGTGATTTTATTAAAGACTCGCGACTGGCGAGACTGTCAGATGTTTTTTGATCGAAAATTGTATTGAAAGACGAGGAACTTGCGGTAATTGCAGAGCTATGATTAATCGGATAACTCATCACCTGACGGCCAAACGCACTACGTACATCTTTAACAATATCGCGCTGTGAGTGATTGCCTTTGACATAGTTAGTTACCAAGAACTGCATAAAGTCCCAACCGTTATGACCCAATGCCGCAACCGTATGATAAATTTCACCTAAACGCTTTAAGTACTTGTTGTTAGCGTCAAAATCGACCGCTTCTGGGTGAACCGGTATTAACATTGATGTTGATGCCATTAATGCGTTGTAAAACATAAAATTAAGTGATGGTGCTGTGTCGATCAAAATAATATCGAATTGATCTTCCACGGGCTTAATCACTTTATCGAGCAACTTATGATAATGCTGTGATTCTTCATACCCTTTGCCTTCTTTTAACTCTGTTGCAGTTTCGTGCTCAAAGTAGAAGTCGTCCATACCTGACGGTAAAAAGCGAATATTGGGGATATGCGTCGGCGCAAATGCACTTGATACTACATCAGCCCATGTCTCACCGTCTTCAAGATCAATACAATCACGCATCAGATCGCCAACGGTAATTGGCTCAGGCTCTGCTGGTGGAAAGAAGCTTGTAGAGGATCCTTGTGGGTCAAGATCAATAATACCTATGCGGTAGCGTTTAATATTTGTTGTTGCTAATGCAGCAGCAATATTAACGAGACTTGTGGTTTTACCACAGCCACCTTTTAAGGAGTTAACAACAATAACCTGTAATTTATCACCTTCAGTGCGATTATCTGCAGGAATACCTAAGATATCGGCCATTTGATAAATATTACTTAGTGTATAAGCATAATGACCATTTGCTCCTTTCTTAATATCAAGGTGGTCAAAATCGCCTTGGTCATGACGACGTTTAAGCGTGCGGTTGTTACATCCTAATAAGTCCGCAGCTGCTTTTTGCGTATACGTTCTTAATTCTTTTTCATCTGTCTTAATATGAGCGCGATAATGTTGAATACGCCCTTCAAGAGATTCCTCAGCTACTTTTGCAGTGGCCTTTAATAGCTTATAGGTACTTAACGCATTTTGAGTGATTGTCATAGCTAAACCTTAACACTTACGTGTAATATGCAAATGTCCATTAAATTTGCTGTTTTCACTATTCTATGACGACATCGTTTTAATTGAAAGAAAAAAATACTGTTTTATTGCGTGATAATTTTACTTAAAGAATAAAAAATAAGTTTAAAGGTGGTTAAAT